>NZ_JAQQEF010000039.1:0-52245 GCF_046027605.1 Paraburkholderia fungorum | reverse complement strand
ACGTTTCTGGTGCTCGACGGTAATACGCACGCGCTGTCCGGCCTCAAGGCCGGCGGTCTCGATCCAGCGCCGGGCGAGCGTCATCCACGGATAGAGGCGCTACGGGACCTGCTTCTTACCGCGATTTAAAACTCGCCGACCACTTCATCGCCGGCAGTTCAACCAGCCGGTAGAACACATAGGCGACCGGCACGGCCACCAGCATGTAACCAAACGACGGCCAGATCGACATCTGCAGCGACGAGCGGAACAGGATCGACGACAGCAGCACGAAGATCGGCAGATGGATCAGATACAGCGAAAAGCTGAAGTCGCCGAAACGTGACAGCAGGCGCACACCCGGGGTATCCGCATTGCGGCGCTCCAGCGCCTTGTACAGGTAGAACGCGAACCCGACCGCCCAGAACTGGAACGCACCGTACTGCCCGAAATGGAACGCCGCGCAGCCGAGCGCGATGAACGCCGCGGCGAGCACGTAGACCCAGACCGGCGAGGGGCGCGCGTCCGGCGCGGTACGGGCCTTCGCATCCGCGATCCAGGCGCCAAGCGTCCACGAAAACCAATAGGACGTGAAGAACTGGATATCGTGGCGCTCCAGCACATAAGCGGAGACGACATTGATCACGGCGACGATCGCGAGCACGGAAGTCATGCCTAGACGCCGGCGCAGCGCAAACAATAGCGGATAAATCGCATAAAACTGCACTTCGAGCGATAGCGTCCAGAGCGCGCCGTTCGACCCATACGTATGACCCGCCACGCCTTGCAGCGAAAACAGATTGACCAGGAATGCCTGCAGGCCGATCTCACGGATCTTGTGATTGACCGGCGGCAACTGCAAGCTGACCCAGTCGAGTGCCAATGTCAGCACGAGCGCCGCGAGCAATACCGGATAAATGCGCGCGAAACGGCGCACCCAGAAATTGCCGGTGTCGAGCCGGTAGTCCGGATTTTTTGCAAGCCGCAGCGCGCCGCCGCGATGAATGCAATAGCCGCTGATCACGAAGAAAATCGGCACACCGGCCGAGCCCCACGCAATCGGAAACGTCAGATAGGCGGCAATCGTACTCAGACTGAAAGAATGGCCGACGCTCTGGTGAAAGCTTTGCATGCCGACCCATTCCACCTGACGGCAATGGAAATACGCGACCAGCAGCGCGGCGAAGCCCCGCATGGCGTCAATGACATGTTCCTTGCCGACGCTGTCGGCGCGCGCTTCGCTCTGCGCGCGCGGCGCGGCGGCCGGTCGTGACGGGGAGAGGGGCAGGGATGAGCCGGCGGCATCCAGTGCTGAGTCGCTCATGCGCGGTCCTTGATATGACGGAGGAAAAGGCTTGTTCCGGGCGCACTGTACGCGCCCGCGGTGCATGACATGCTAGTGCAGCACGGCGGCAAAAAATCGATAAAAAATTACCTCGCGAAGCGAATTAAATGGCAATTTTGTGACGAATTGTAATTGCGTATAAGCACTTGCTACAGCGAATTATTTGCCGGTTTTGTCGTGCTAATTTAAAGCACGGATTCTCTTGATCTGAGGTGAAGTCATGAACCTGCATCTACTCGTCGGCATTGCCGTGCTGCTGTTCCTGGTCGCTGCCTCCGCCTACCGCGAGGCGCTGCGCAATGAGCCGATCCGCCGTTTTCGCATCAACCCGGCCAAGCTGCCGCAAGTCGACGAGAATGAATAAGCGGCGTCGCATAGCGCCTGAGCGCGGCCGCGATTCGCCGCGGGACGTGTTCAGGCGCTTATCCGCGCTCCGCTTTGCCGGATATGTAAAATTTTCGGAATTGCCGAAAATAATTCATTCGCGATACGTAATTGTTTCCTAATATCGTTCACGATATGGGATATTGAAAGCGAATCGAATTATTTTGCCAAAATCGACAAAAAATCACGCGTGAAACGGATTAATTTTTTTGTTAATCTTTTCGGCGACATCGATTGGCCGCGAGGCCCGCGACACACTAATTTCTAACCGATGTGGGAATGCCTACCATGCTGAAAGTCACCAAAGCCGTGTTTCCCGTAGCGGGCCTCGGGACACGATTCCTGCCGGCTACCAAAGCAAGCCCCAAGGAAATGCTGCCGATCGTCGACAAGCCGCTGATTCAATACGCCGTTGAAGAAGCGATTGCTGCCGGCATCACCGAGATGATCTTCGTGACGGGCCGCAGCAAGCGCGCCATCGAAGATCATTTCGACAAATCCTACGAGATCGAAGCGGAACTCGAAGCGCGCAACAAGCAGAAGCTGCTCGACCTCGTGCGCAGCATCAAACCGGCCAATGTGGACTGCTTTTATGTGCGCCAGGCCGAAGCGCTCGGTCTGGGTCACGCGGTGCTGTGCGCGGAGAAACTGGTGGGCGAGAGCCCGTTCGCCGTGATTCTGGCTGACGACTTGCTGCACAGCTCGAAGCCGGTGATGAGCCAGCTCGTCGATACCTTCAACCACTATCACAGCTCGGTGATCGGCGTTGAAACCATTGCGCGCGAAGACAGCCGTTCGTACGGCGTGGTGGATGGCCGCGAGTGGGAAGACAATGTGATCAAGCTGTCGGGCATCGTCGAAAAGCCGGCGCCGGATAAGGCGCCGTCGAACCTCGGCGTGGTGGGGCGCTACGTGCTGATGCCGACCATCTTCAAGCATATCCGCGCGTTGAAGCCGGGTGCGGGCGGTGAATTGCAATTGACCGATGCGGTGCAGTCACTGTTGACTGAAGAGCAGGTGCTCGCGTATCGCTACTTCGGCACGCGCTTCGATTGCGGCAGCAAGCTTGGGTATCTGAAGGCGACGGTGGAATTCGCGCTGCGTCATCCGGAAGTGAAGGCGGATTTCGAGGCGTATCTGCAAACGTATATGCAGGCGAATATGCAGGCTAGTGTGCCGGCGCAGTACACGGCTGAGGCGGCTTAAGAAGCTAAATCCGCGGGTCTTGGGCGCTTCGAATGAGTCGCTACCGGACTCGCATTCCCCGCTTATGGTTCAGACTCGATCGCTGATTTCAGGGCTCTTCGCGAGAAGAGCCCTTAGCGCATTTTCACGAGGCTGTATAAGGGAGATGGCGAGGCCTGTTGACTCTATTCCACGGTCGGTTACAGGTATTCGTCAATCTCGATGGTGCCTCCTGGAGAGTCCATCATCTGTCGGATGTCGTCAGGTACATCGTGGACGCGGTGACCCGAGGGAGCAAACCAGAAGCAGGAGAAGCACACTGTCGCTCCGGCTTGCTGGACGATCTCCCTGAGGCCTTCACGAGGCAAGCCAAGTCGGTTCACAAGATATCGAAAATGCGGGGCTAGCAAGTTACTTTATATTGCAATCTCACTGCTCACGCCCCATAGACCGGTTTTTCCCAAGGCCTTGCTGGCTTTGCCCGATGGCAGGATGAACGGGCACCCTTTGACGATCGTTGTATCGGGGAGTACCTGAAAATAGTCCGTCCAGAATTCTGGCAACAGCGTGTCTCCGGATATCAGGAAGGATGCATAGGCTCCGGCGTCTGCGCTCGGTGGTGAAGATGGCTCATGGTGCATAGTCGTGAATACTGTCCTCAAATATCCGGCCGTTGAATTCCACATTTCCATTATCGTGAAAGATGCTGTTATCCGCCGGTCCAAGGCCATTGGCGTCCTTAAATTTGTGCAGCATCGTTCCAAACGTTTCGTGGTCGTAGCCGAGCATTTTGGCCGCGAACCGCGGGTGGTTCGTGCTCGCCGCCAGTTCTTCAGCGACTGCGCTCACAGCCTCCGGTGCGTACCGGAACGGCTGTGCCGCCCCGAGCGGAATCCGGTCCATGTTTAGCTGTGCTGTCAAACGCCGACCATGACTGCGCGCCGGGCGAGGTCCGCCGATACAGGCTGGACGGAGTAACAGTCGCCGACCGGGGGCGCGGTGATTCGGGCGCACTCGCACCGGAGCTGCTCCGGCGAAGCGCGCTCATGTCGCCCGGAAGAGCGATGATATGGCCATCGCGCACAGCATCGTATAGGCAGTTGACAACCTCTGCCGCGTTCTCAAAAGCAGTTTTCCAGCGAAACGCCAGAACGCGTCGTTCCAGAAAACCGCGCAGGCGCTCGACCAGATACGTGTCCGATCGCCACCAGTAGTAGCTGCCCATCGCGACGCCAAGGAATATTCGCTTCCGGACCAGTCGGTCGCACGGATGACCATGGTGCGAGCATGGAAAATGCTCAGATGCATATGCGCGTGCGGCGGTCAGCCGGGCATGGTGATGCTCTGCCATTTCTGCACCCCCGTATGTCTCTGTGTGGTCATACCGTCTTACCTCCGCAGGTTGAGCAGAGGCTATCGTAATGACGGTGCGCCGCTGATTCGTAAAATCTTGTTGGTAAGTTCAAGTGCCGGGCGGACCCTCCCCAGCGGCGACGCGCATATGGATTCACAATCGCACTCTTCAATTCCATGACAGACCGCTGCGGTGCAGTCGCCGATTACTGGAGTGCACATACAAATAAAAAAGGCGCCGCGTATAATGCGGCGCCCTTTTTCTTAGCCGTGCTCGAGCCTCAAACCCAAGCCGCAGCCACCAGCCCTTACTGCTCCTTCTTCACTTCCAGCCGGAACTTATGAAGCAGCGGTTCCGTATAACCGCTCGGCTGCTGGCGTCCTTCGAACACCAGCGCCTGCGCGGCCTTGAACGCGATCGTATCGAAGCCCGGCGCCATCGGCTTATAGTGCGGATCGCCCGCGTTCTGCTCGTCGACCACCTTAGCCATACGCTTGAAGGTCTCTTCGACCAGCTCTTGCGTCACCACCCCGTGATACAGCCAGTTGGCGATGTGCTGGCTGGAAATACGCAGCGTGGCACGGTCTTCCATCAAGCCGACGTTGTGGATGTCCGGCACCTTCGAGCAACCCACGCCCTGGTCGATCCAGCGCACCACGTAACCGAGAATGCCTTGCGCGTTGTTGTCGACTTCGCTGCGAATCTCGTCCGCGCTCCACTTCGCCGATTCCACAACCGGAATCGTCAGCAAACCGTCAAGCAGTTCGTCACGCACCTTCGAATAATCCGTGCGTTCGAGTTCCTGCTGAACCGCCTGCACGTCGACCTGGTGATAGTGCAGCGCATGCAGCGTCGCGGCGGTCGGCGAGGGCACCCACGCGGTGTTCGCGCCGGCCTTCGGATGCGCGATCTTCTGTTCGAGCATCGCGTGCATCAGGTCGGGCATCGCCCACATGCCCTTGCCGATCTGCGAGCGGCCACGCAAGCCCGCGCTCAAACCGACCAGCACGTTGCTGCGCTCGTACGCGGCGATCCATGCGCTCGACTTCATGTCGCCCTTGCGCATCATCGGGCCGGCTTCCATCGCCGTATGCATTTCGTCGCCGGTGCGGTCGAGGAAACCTGTGTTGATGAACGCGACACGCTCCGACGCTTTACCGATACACGCGAGCAGGTTGACGGAGGTGCGGCGCTCCTCGTCCATGATGCCCATCTTGATCGTGTTGCGCGGCAATTCAAGCAGATCTTCGACGCGCGCGAACAGTTCGCTCGCGAATGCGACTTCGGCCGGGCCGTGCATTTTCGGCTTTACGATGTAGATCGAGCCGGTGCGTGAATTCAGTTTGTGCTTGCGGTCGTGCAGCGCGCACAGCGAGGTGATGACGGCGTCGAGAATGCCTTCCGGAATCTCCTGGCCATCTTTGGTCAGCACCGCCGGATTCGTCATCAAATGACCGACGTTGCGGATAAACAGCAGCGAGCGGCCATGCAGCACGACCGGCGCGGTGCCGTTTGCCGCGGTGTACACGCGATCGGCATTCAGACGGCGGGTGAAAGTCTTGCCGTTTTTCGTGACTTCTTCGGTCAGATCGCCGCTCATCAGGCCGAGCCAGTTGCGATAGAGCTGGACCTTGTCGGCGGCATCGACGGCGGCAACCGAGTCTTCGCAGTCGATGATCGTGCTCACCGCTGCTTCGACCAGCACGTCCTTCACGTGCGCCGAATCGGTCTTGCCGATCGAGTCGTTCGCGTCGATCTGGATTTCGAAATGCAGGCCGTTGTGTTTCAGCAGCACCGCCGACGGTGCATCCACATCGCCCTGATAGCCGATGAATTGCGCCGGCGTCTTCAATCCGGTCTTGCCGCTCTTCAGCGTGACGACGAGCTTGCCGTCTTCGACGCTATACAGCGTGGCGTCGACGTGCGAGCCGTTCGCGAGCGGGGCGGCCTGATCGAGAAACTTGCGGGCATAAGCAATCACCGCGGCGCCGCGCACCGGATTGAAGGCCTTCTGCTTTTCGGCGCCGTTGGTCTCGGGGATCGCATCGGTGCCGTACAACGCGTCGTACAGGCTGCCCCAACGCGCGTTGGCGGCGTTGAGCGCATAGCGCTGATTCGACAGCGGCACGACGAGTTGCGGGCCGGCCTGTTCGGCGATTTCGGTGTCCACGTGATCGGTCGTGGCCTTGACGCTTGCCGGCGCCGGCACGATGTAGCCGATGCCTTCGAGGAAGGCGCGGTACGCGCGCAGGTCGCGCACCGGCCCCGGATTGGCGCGATGCCACGTATCGAGTTCGGTTTGCAGGCGGTCGCGCTCGGCCAGCAGCGCACGATTTTTGGGCGCCAGCTCGTGCACGAGGGCGTCGAAACCTGACCAGAATGCGGCGCTGTCGAGTCCGGTGCCGGGCAGGGCTTCGGTTTCGACGAACTGGTCGAGGTTGGCGGCGACTTGCAGTCCGCCGCGCGTGTTCATCTGAGTCATCAACTGCTCCATCTGAATGGGACCGATGAGGGGGCATCGGTCCGCGTTGTGTTCGTTATTGTGCTGCGATTTTATTGCCGCCGCTTCGAACGCAATCCGAACGAAAACGCGTAAACGAAAATACGCACGAAATGCAAACTTAAGCGGCGATGGCCTGAATTAAGCCGCGATGGCCTGAATACCTGCCTTGGCGATTTGCGCGTCCTGGTCCGACTTGACGCCCGACACGCCGACCGCGCCGACCACCTGGCCGTCGACGATCACCGGCACGCCGCCTTCCAGCGTGCCCTGCAACGGCGCGCTCAGGAATGCCGTGCGGCCGTTGTTGATCATGTCTTCATAGACCTTGGTTTCGCGGCGGCCGATCGCCGAGGTGCGGGCTTTTTCCGTCGCAATGTAAGAGCTGGCCGGCGCGCTGCCGTCCAGACGCAGCATGCCGAGTGGGTGGCCGCCGTCGTCGACCACCACGATGGCGACGGCCCACTGGTTCTTCTCGGCTTCCGCGCGGGCAGCCTCGAGGATTCGGGTCGTTTCGGCAACGGTCAACACGGGTTTGCTCAGCATAATGAATTTCCTGTTTCGTTTAGGGTAAGGACGCTTCTACAAGTTCTATCCAATGGCGTACCGGCGTACGGCCGGCGCCGTCCAGATGCGTCTGGCAACCAATGTTGGCCGTGACGATCAGCTCCGGCTTGCCGCTTTCCAACGCATCGAGCTTGTTGCTCCGTAATCTTTCCGCAAGCTCCGGCTGGGTGATCGAATACGTGCCCGCCGATCCGCAGCACAGATGGGCATCGGGCACGGCGGTGAGATCGAAGCCGAGCCGTTGCAGAATCGACTCGACCGCGCCACCCAGTTTTTGCGCATGCTGCAACGTGCATGGGCAGTGAAACGCGATTTTCTGCCAGGCCTGCTGTGACAACTGCTGGGGCATTTGCTGTGGCGTTTGCGTCGGCGAATTCACTGGCGAACTCCCCGGCAACTGAGCCGCTTGCAACAGATCGAGCGGCTCGTTAGCCAATACCTCGACGAGGTCTCGCGCCAGAACGCTCACCCGCTGCGCTTTTGACGCATAGCGAGGATCATCGCGCAGCAGATGCCCGTACTCCTTGACGAATGCGCCGCAGCCGCTCGCGGTTTGCACGATGGCCTCGGCGCCCGCCTCGATGGCGGGCCACCACGCGTCGATATTGCGCCGTGCCCGCGCGAGGCCTGCCTCTTGCGCATTCAGATGATAATCGGTCGCCCCGCAGCAGCCGGCCCGCTCGGCACTCACGATGCTGATGCCCAGCCGGTCCAGCACGCGCGCGGCGGCCGCATTGGTATTCGGGGACAGCGCGGGTTGCACGCAGCCTTCCAGCATCAGCATTTTGCGCGGATGCCGCGGCGCCGGCCTCGGTTGTGTCCGGGTATCAAGTGGAGCGTTAAGCCGGGCGCTTCGTTTGGGGATTTTACGTCCAAGCGCGGCCGGAAGAAACGGCCGCATGGCCCGGCCGGTTTTGAGCAGCGCGTCGAATACCGCCGGATTCGGGATCACCCGGCGCAAACCCTCGCGCAGCAGGCGTTCCGAGGCGGGCCGTTGAATCCGCCGCTCCAGTTCGGCGCGGCCGATATCCAGCAGCGCGTGATAGGTGACACCCGACGGGCAGGTGGTTTCACAGTTGCGGCAACTCAGGCAGCGGTCGAGGTGCAACTGGGTTTTCTGCGTGACCGGCTCGCCCTCCAGCATCTGCTTGATCAGATAGATGCGGCCGCGCGGGCCGTCGAGTTCATTGCCGAGCAACTGATAGGTCGGACAGGTCGCGTTGCAGAAGCCGCAATGCACGCACGAGCGCAGGATCTGTTCGGCTTCGTCGGCGCGTGACAGGGTTTTGGCGGCGTCGCTGAGATTGGTTTGCATGGTGTCGTTCGCCTTCGGGGCTTCACAGGTCGAGGGTCACAGGCCGAGATTCACAGCCCGGCATACAGACGGCCGGGGTTGAAGAGGCCGCGCGGATCGAGTTGCTGCTTCAACTGTTGATGAAAGCGCAGCAGCGCCTTCGGCAGCGGTGTGAACGGCTCGACGTCCACCTGTGGCGTGAAGCAGGTCGCATGGCCGCCCGCGGCGTGCGCGATCTGGCGGACCGTCGCCGCCGGCGCATCGCTTTTGAGCCAGCGTTGCGCCCCCGCCCAGTCCAGCAGCGTGTCGCCGGGCAAGCTGCCCAGCGGCGCAGCATTCGGCAGCGAGAGGCGCCACAACGGGCGCGCGTCGTCGAAAAACGCCAGACGGTGCTCACGCAGCGCGTCCCAGAACCGTGGATCGAGTTCGGTCCCGCCGATGCGATCTACCGCCGCAGCCACCGACCCCACGCCGCCTTCGAGCCGCACATGCAGCCGGCCGTCGACGTGAGCCGCGCCGCTGATCGGCAACGCGGCGCGGCGCCACGCGGACAGTTCGCGCAGCGCTTCGTGCGCATCGAGATCGAGCGTGAGGCTGCCGAGCGCGCGCGGCTTCGGCAATACCTTCAGCGACACTTCGGTGATCAGGCCGAGGCAGCCGAAGCTGCCGGCCAGCAGTCGCGAGACGTCATAGCCCGCGACGTTCTTCATCACTTCGCCGCCAAAGCGCAGATGTTTGGCGTTGCCCGTAATGACGCGGCAGCCGAGCACGAAATCCCGTACCGAACCCGCCCACGGCCGGCGCGGACCCGCGAGGCCGGCCGCCACCATCCCGCCGACGGTGGCCGTACCGTCGAAGGTCGGCGGCTCGCAAGGCAGCATCTGACCGGCGGCGTCGAGCGCGGCATTCAGTTCGCTGACCGGCGTGCCGGCGCGCGCGGTGATCACGAGTTCAGTCGGGTCATAGCTGACCACGCCGCGGTGCGAGCGCGTGTCGATCGGCGTGCCTTGCAACGCGCGGCCCAGAAAAGCCTTGCTATTGCCGCCGCGAATCGTCAGCGGCGTACTGCTTGCCCATGCTTGCGAGACTTCGGCGACGAGTCGTTCGCTATCGTCCATCGATACCGCTTCGATCCGCATCAGAAACGCTCCAGTTCAGGAAAGGGCAGTGCGCCGTGGTGGATATGCATCGAGCCGAATTCGGCGCAGCGGTGCAGTGTGGGGACGTTCTTGCCGGGGTTCAGGAGGCCGGCCGGATCGAAGGCAGCCTTCAGTGCGTGGAAGAAGCTCAGTTCGTCGCTATTGAATTGCGCGCACATCTGGTTGATCTTTTCGCGGCCCACGCCGTGTTCGCCGGTGATGCTGCCGCCCACCGCCACACACAGTTCGAGAATCTTCGCGCCGAGCGCTTCGGCGCGTTCCGTTTCGCCGGGCGCATTCGCATCGAACAGGATCAGCGGATGCATGTTGCCGTCGCCCGCATGGAAGACGTTGGCCACCTTCAGGCCGTATTCGCTCGAGAGGTCCTCGATGCCCTTGAGCACGCGCGGCAATTCGCGGCGCGGGATCGTGCCGTCCATGCAGTAGTAATCCGGCGAGATGCGGCCCACCGCGGGGAACGCGTTCTTGCGGCCGGCCCAGAAGCGCTGGCGTTCGGCTTCGTCTTTGGCGAGGCGGATATCGGTGGCGCCCGCCGCGCGCAACAACGCTTCGACACACGCCACGTCTTCCTGCACGTCGCTTTCCACGCCGTCCACTTCGCACAGGAGGATCGCTTCGGCATCGACTGGATAGCCCGCATGGATGAAGTCTTCGGCGGCCCGGATTGCGAGGTTGTCCATCATTTCGAGGCCGCCGGGGATCACGCCCGCGCCGATGATCTGGGCGACCGCGGCCCCCGCTTTCTCGATGTCGTCGAAACTGGCGAGCAGCACTTTCGCGCTTTGCGGCTTGGTGAGTAGCTTCACGGTGACTTCGGTGACGATGCCGAGCATGCCCTCCGAGCCCGTGAAAAGCGCGAGGAAATCGAAACCGGGTGCGTCCAGTGCATCGGAGCCGAGCGTAATGCGTTCGCCGTCGATGGTGAGGATTTCGAGCTTCAGGATGTTGTTGACTGTCAGTCCGTACTTCAGGCAGTGCACGCCGCCCGCGTTTTCCGCGACGTTGCCGCCGATCGAACAGGCGATCTGCGACGACGGGTCCGGCGCGTAGTACATGCCATGGGGCGCGGCGGCCTGCGAGATCGCGAGATTGCGCACGCCGGGTTGCACGCGCGCGATGCCGGCCTCGGGATCGACTTCGAGAATCCGGTTAAAGCGCGCCATGACCAGCAGAATGCCTTTGTCCAATGGCAGGGCGCCGCCCGACAAACCGGTACCGGCGCCGCGCGCGACCACGGGAATTTTTTGGGCGTTGGCGAATTTCAGCAGTGCCTCGACCTGTTCGACCTTGTCGGGCAGCGCCACCAGCATGGGCGTCGCGCGATAGGCGGCGAGGCCGTCGCATTCGTACGGCCGCAAATCTTCCTGGTCATGGAGGAGTTGCAGATCGGGGATCAGCGCTTGCAGTTGCGTGACGACCCTGGATTTGTCGTGCGTCGCGAGCGCGCCGTCGATGCGTTCGTCGTAGTGATAGCTCATGGGGCCTCCTGGTGCCGCGCCAACCTGACGGTCGGACCCGTGGGCACAGGCGCGCGAGCATGTCTCAAAGGGGATTGTTGCGGCTATGGCTGCCGCTGTCGATGGCGCGGCAAAGTGGTCGTACCAGTTTTTGACGAAGCGGTGGGTGAGCCGTCACAGTGAGTTCAGGCAAATGCAGGGGTTACATGGAATATCGCGGCTCACACGTGATAGCATCCAAAAGTGGTCATACCAGTTAAAGATGATGAAAACAGCGGCGATGAAGACAGCGCCAATCCAGACAGTGGATGTGGAAAGCGCGCGGCAGGTGGCCGACGTGGTCGCCGAGCGTATCGAACGATTGATCGTGGACGGCGTGTTGAAAACGGGCCAGGCGTTGCCCTCCGAGCGGCGCCTCACCGACAAGCTCGGCGTATCGCGCACGGCGTTGCGCGAAGGGCTCAAGCTGTTGCGGGCGCGCGGCATCATCGAAACCTCGCACGGCAGGGGCTCGTTCGTCGCCAGCCTCACCGCGCAACCCACGCTCACGCCGATGATGCATCTGCTCGGCTCGCAGCCGCGCACGCTCTACGATCTGTTTGAAGTGCGCGCGTTGCTCGAAGCGGAATCCGCCCGGCTTGCGGCGCTGCGCGGCACGCCCGCCGACTTCGTGCTGATCACGCGCCGCTACGAGGAAATGCTGGCGGCGCATGGCAAGGAGACGAGCGCGTCCACTCACGCGCGCCTCGATCATGCGTTTCACCTTGCGATTTGCGAGGCTTCGCATAACCCGGTACTGGTGCATACCTTGAGCACGCTGACCGATCTGCTGTTGAGTTCGGTGTTTGCTTCAGTGAACAATCTCTATCACCGCGAGCCGCAAAAACGGGTGATCGATCGTCAGCACGCGCGACTCTATAACGCGGTCACGGGCAAGCTGCCCGAACAGGCGCGTAAGGCGGCGGCCGGCCACATCGACAGCGTATGCGCGAACCTGCGCGAAATCGAACAGGAAGAGCAGCGGCTCGTGCGCGCGACGTTGCGGCTCGAAGGCTGGGAATAGGCGTTGCAGTTTCACTATGGCGCGGTCAATATGACGCGTCGCAAGGCGCTTTACAATCGAGCACCCACACAAGAAAACGCGTGTTCCCCACGCTTCACATCATGCCTACCATCAGCGAGCTTTTTGTCTATCCGATCAAATCCTGCGCCGGCATTGCGCTCAGTGAAGCGCGTCTGCTCGCCACCGGCCTCGAATACGATCGATGCTGGATGGTCACCGACCCGAGCGGCGCGATGCTCACGCAGCGCGCGTATCCCCGCATGGCGCTCGTCAAGGTCGAACTCGGTGAACAGGAGCTCGTGATTCGCGCGCCGGGCATGAGCGAATTGCGCACACCGCTTGATGCGGCCGAACTCGGCGCCGCGCCTAAGGTGCAGACCGCGGTCTGGCGCGACGCGGCCTACGGACTCGACACCGGCGAGGCAAGCGCCACGTGGTTTTCGGACTTTCTCGGCGTGCCGGCGCGGCTGCTGCGCTTCGACCCCGAGCGCGAGCGGATTGTCGATCCGGACTACACCGGCAGCGTCGGCGGCGCCACCACGCATTTCGCCGATGGCTTTCCGCTGCTAGTGATCGGCCAGGCATCGCTTGACGATCTGAATGGGCGGCTGAACAGCAAGGGCGCGCCGTCCATTCCGATCGACCGGTTCCGCCCCAACGTCGTGCTGACGGGACTCGATGCGTACGAAGAGGACTATGTCGAGAGCTTGAGTGTCGACGGCGCGGAGGAGGCGGCCGTCCAGTTGCAACTGGTCAAGCTGTGCTCGCGCTGTCCGATGCCGACCATCGACCAGGCGAAGGGCGCGCCCGATCCCGCGTGGCCGAACGAGCCCACCGACACCATGAGCGTCTACCGGGCGAGTCCGCAGCGCGGCGGTGCGGTGACCTTCGGCAACAATGCAATCGTCGCGCGCGGAGCCGGGGCGCGGCTACGAGTCGGGCAAGCGGTGGAAGCGGAACTGGGTTTCGGCGACTAGACGGGGAGGCCGCCTGGCGCTGGACCGGGCGACAGAATCGGCGCGCAAGAGGGCGGCATCGTGCCCGGCGCCCCGAGTTCCGGAAGAGGCGCCCCGGTACGTCGCTTGCGGCGTCAATGCCAGGTACGCCCCGTCAATGCCGCAAGGATTACCGGCATCGGCACGGGCTTGACGAAATGATGGTTGAATCCGGAGCGTAACGACTCCTTCTTGTCCTCGTCGCACGCAAGGCCGGTCACGGCGACCAGCATCGGCGCCGGCGTATCGGCCACGTAGCGGATGCGCCGCGCGACCGCGCGTCCATCGAGACGCGGCATTTCGACGTCGAGCAGCGCGGCGTGCGGGTGCCACGCGCAATACTGCGCGAGCGCGTCGAGGCCGTTGCGCGCGGTGCGTACGTCGAAACCATGCGCGCTGAAAAAGAGTACGTAGGCGGCCAGCAGATTCGGATCGTCGTCGGCGATCAGCAGGCGCGCGGCATCGTCAGTGGACATCCGGTTTCTCCAGGTGGCGTTCCTTGTATTGAGCAATTCGAAGTCCCGATAGAATCGAGGCTCAATATTTTGTTTTTTGGCCGTTTCCGGCAGGGCATCTGGTACCCCTTTTTATGAATAAATTACCGCTTGGAGACGATGAGGCAGCACAAATCACACGGGACATCGAGACGGTCCGCCGCATCGATGCGGTGCCGTCGATCCTGCGCCTGATCTGCAAGAACACGGGGATGGGCTTTGCCGCCATCGCCCGGGTCACGGAGCAAAGCTGGACGGCCTGCGCGGTGCAGGACGAAGTGAACTTCGGTTTGGCCCCCGGCGGCCAGCTCGATCTGCACACGACGTTGTGCTTCGAGTCGCGCGCCGCGCGCGCGTCGATCGTGATCGACAATTTCGGCAACGATCCTGTCTATAAAGGTCATCACACAGCGCGAATCTACAATCTGGGCAGTTATATTTCCGTACCGATCGTTTTGCCCGACGGCAGCTATTTCGGCAATCTCTGCGCGATCGATTCGAACCCGAACGAGATTTCTGACGCCCGCACGCTGAGCATGTTCGAAGTGTTCGCCGAGCTGATCGCGATCCAGATCGCGACCGAGGGCAGGCAACAGGCGGCCGAAGAGGCGTTATCGCGCGAACGGGAAATTTCCAGCCTGCGCGAACAGTTCATCGCGGTGCTCGGCCACGATCTGCGCAATCCGCTCTCCGCGGTCAGCGCAACCGCCGAACTGCTGGCGCTGCGCAAGAACGAGCCGGATCTCGTGAAGATCGGTCAGCGCCTGAAAACCACCACCTTCCGCATGGCGCGCCTGATCGACGACGTGATGGATTTCGCGCGCGGGCGGCTCGGCTCGGGCATCGGCGTATCGATCGACGACGTCGACGATCTGGCCATGGCATTGCGGGTGGTGGTCGCCGAATCGCGCGAGGCCAATCCGGAGCGCCTGCTGGTCGACGATATCGCGATCGGCACGCGGGTGCGCTGCGACCGCACGCGAGTCCAGCAGTTGCTGTCGAATCTGCTTGGCAACGCGGTGACGCATGGCTCGGCGGCGTTTCCGGTGGTCGTGCAAGCGCGCGTGGAGGGCAGTGAGTTCGTGCTGGCCGTCTCGAACGGCGGCAATGCGATTGCGCCGGACACGTTGAACCGCGTGTTCGAGCCCTATTGGCGGCCGCCTACCAGCAAGCCGGGCGGCGGGTTGGGGCTCGGCCTGTATATCTGCAAGCAGATTGTCTCCGCGCACGGCGGCACGCTGGAAGTCAGATCATCCGCCGAGGCTGGCACGGTGTTCGTGGCGAGACTGCCGGTCGGCATTTGAATTCGCGCGGCTCGCGCGTTCGCGCCGGCTGCGACTAACGCTTCAGCCAGCACTGCTAGTGCACCGGGTGCGCGCCCCCCAGGTGCTCGCTGCTCGCACGGACGCAGTGCTGTGTCGCACCATCCCTGTGCCTGGCCGCATCAAAACGTGCCTCGCGCGATGCTGTTCCATCATCCCTGCGATTCGTCGCGAAGCCCCGCGCCACGGCGTTGTAACGGGCATTTCGCCTGATTGGCACGGGCTTTGCATTAAGCCCTGCCAGCGGATCAACGTGGATCCGTTGCGAGCGCAACAACAAAGCGCCCGCTGCAGCACAGATCAGGACAACGGCGTCCCCCGGATTCAGTCATCGACTGGGTTCGCGGGACGCCGTTTTTATTTCCGGAATCGCTTTCGCGCAGCAGCCTGGCAGCGGCAAAGCCGCAGCTAGCCCGCAGTTGAGTTGCAACTCAAGCCGCAGCGATTCCAGCCCAGCACATCGAGGAAGCCGCGCTCATGAGAATCATCGTTATCGGTCACGGGATGGTCGGCCACAAACTGGTCGAGTGCCTCGCACAAGACGCCGCGCACGGCCTCGACATCACGGTGCTGTGCGAAGAATCGCGGCCCGCCTACGACCGCGTGCATCTGTCCGAATTCTTTTCGGGCAAGACCGCGGACGATCTGTCGCTGGTCGAACCGGGCTTCTTCGAGCGCCAGAACGTGCGGCTGATGCTGAACGCGAAGGCCGTCTCGATCGATCGCGAGGCGCGCACCGTGACGGTGTCGACGGGCCAGACGCACGACGAGCTGCCCTACGACAAGCTCGTGTTCGCGACCGGCTCGTATCCGTTCGTGCCGCCCGTGCAAGGGCGCGAGCGGGCCGACTGTTTCGTCTACCGCACCATCGACGACCTCGAAGCGATGCAGGAATGCGGCACTCGCTCGAAGACCGGCACGGTGGTCGGCGGCGGTTTGCTCGGTCTCGAATGCGCGAAGGCGTTGCGCGACATGGGCCTGCAAACGCATGTGGTCGAATTCGCGCCGCGCCTGATGGCTGTGCAAGTCGATGACGGCGGCGCTCGCGTGCTGCGCAGCAAGATCGAAGAACTCGGCGTGACGGTGCATACGCAAAAGAACACAACAGCGATCGTCGACGGTGAGAACGGTACGCACCGCATGCAATTCGCCGACGGCAGCTTCCTCGACACTGACATGATCGTGTTTTCCGCGGGGATTCGTCCGCGCGACGACCTCGCGCGCGCAAGCGGCCTGACGCTCGGCGCACGCGGCGGCATCGTGATCGACAACGCATGCCGCACCAGCGATCCGCACATCTATGCAATCGGCGAATGCGCGCTATGGAACGGTCAATTGTTCGGCCTTGTCGCGCCGGGTTATGACATGGCACGCGCCGTGGCGAAGCAACTGCTTGGTAATTCGGCGGAATTCACAGGCGCCGATATGAGCACGAAGTTGAAGCTGATGGGCGTGGACGTGGCGAGCATCGGCGACGCGCATGGCTATACGCCGGGCAGCCGCGCCTATCAGTTTAGCGACGAGCGCAAGCAGGTCTACAAGAAGCTGGTGGTGTCCGAGTGCGGCAAGTATCTGCTCGGCAGCGTGATGGTCGGCGACGCGAGCGAATACGGCACGCTGCAGCAGATGATGCTCAACCGTATCGAGTTACCGGCTTCGCCTGAGTTCCTGATCCTGCCGTCGTCCGACGGTCAGGCAAAGCCCGCGCTCGGGGTCGACGCATTGCCTGCCGGCGCGCAAATCTGCTCATGCAACAACGTCTCGAAGGGCGACCTGTGCGGCGCCGTCCGCGCGGGCTCGACCGACATCGGCGCGTTGAAATGCGCGACCGGCGCGGGCACTTCGTGCGGCGGCTGCGTCCCGCTCGTCACCCAGATCATGAAGGCCGAGATGAAGAAGCAGGGCATGGCCGTCAACAACCATGTCTGCGAACACTTCCCGTATTCGCGCCAGGAGCTGTATCACCTCGTGCGCGTGGAGGGCGTGCGCAGCTTCGGCGCATTGCTGACGAAGCACGGACACGGTCTTGGCTGCGATATCTGCAAACCGCTCGTGGCGAGCATCCTCGCGTCGTGCTGGAATGAATTCGTGCTGAAGAAAGAGCACGCCTCGCTGCAGGACACCAACGACTACTACCTCGCCAACATCCAGCGCGACGGCACCTATTCGGTCGTGCCGCGCATGGCAGGGGGAGAAGTGACGCCCGACGGTCTGATCGCAGTCGGCCAGGTTGCGAAGAAATACGGCCTCTATACGAAGATCACCGGCGGGCAGCGGGTCGATCTGTTCGGCGCGCGCGTGGAACAATTGCCGCTCATCTGGGAAGAACTGATCGCCGCGGGTTTCGAATCCGGCCATGCGTACGGCAAGTCCCTGCGCACGGTGAAGTCGTGTGTCGGCTCGACGTGGTGCCGCTATGGCGTCGGCGATTCGGTGGGCCTCGCGGGCGAAATCGAGAACCGCTACAAGGGCCTGCGCACACCGCACAAGATCAAGTTCGGCGTCTCCGGCTGCACGCGCGAATGCGCGGAAGCGCAGGGCAAGGACGTCGGCATCATCGCGACGGAGAAGGGCTGGAATCTCTACGTATGCGGCAACGGCGGCATGAAGCCGCGGCACGCCGAACTGCTCGCCTCGGACCTCGATAAGGCCACGCTGGTGCGCTACATCGACCGTTTCCTGATGTTCTACGTGCGCACCGCGGACCGCTTGCAACGCACCAGCGTGTGGCGCGAGAACCTCGAAGGCGGACTCGACTATCTGATCGACGTGGTCGTCAACGATCGCCTCGGCGTGGCCGCCGAGCTCGAGGTGGAAATGCAGCACGTGGTCGAGACCTACGAATGCGAATGGAAAAAGGCCGTCACCGATCCTGAGACGCGCAAGCGCTTTCGTCACTTCGTCAACAGCGGTGAGCCGGACAGCAACGTCAGATTCGTCGAGGAACGCGGCCAGATCCGGCCCGCGACGCTCACGGAGCGGCAATCGAAACTCGCTGCGATTCCCGTGGTGGTCGAAACCGTTTGATTTTTTTTCAACCTCATTCATCGAGGACTTGCGCCATGAACCTTGACCGTCTTCCGCTTGCCTGGACGCCGATTTGCCCGCTCGACGAGATCGTCCCCAACACGGGCGTGTGCGCGCTCGTCAACGGTGAACAGGTGGCCGTCTTTCATGTGAACGACGGCAGCGCGGACGGCGCCGTGTACGCGATCGAAAACTACGATCCGGGCTCGCACGCGGCGGTCCTCTCGCGCGGATTGATCGGCAGTCTCGGCGAGCGCCTCGTGGTCGCTTCGCCGATCTACAAGCATCACTTCGATTTACGCACGGGCGAGTGCCTCGAAACACCGGCGTATTCCGTCAGCGCGTTCGCCGCACGAGTGGAAAACGGCCAGGTGTGGGTCGCGGTTTGATCGACCGATTGCTTGCAACTTCTTCCCACGATGCCATCAGCCATGTCCTCCCATAACGTAAAGACTGTGTGCCCCTACTGCGGCGTTGGTTGCGGCATGGTGCTGCACGTCGAGGACGGCCAGGTCGCGAAGATTTCCGGCGACAAGGAGCATCCGGCGAATTTCGGACGGCTCTGCACGAAGGGGCAGTCGGCGCATGTCGCATTGCGCAAGTCGGGGCGTCTCGAAAGCGCGTTCGTGCGTCACGCCCGTGATCAGGATCCCGTGCCACTGCCGATGGCGCAAGCGATCAGCGCCATGGCGACGCGGTTGCGCGGCCTGCTCGACGAACACGGACCGGACGCGTTGTCGTTCTACGTGTCGGGCCAGATGTCGATCGAGGCGCAGTACCTCGTCAACAAGCTCGCCAAGGGTTTTGTCGGCACCAACAACATCGAATCGAATTCGCGTCTGTGCATGGCGAGCGCGGGGAGTGGCTACAAGCTCTCGCTCGGCGCGGACGGCCCGCCAGGATCGTACGAAGATATCGATCATGCCGACCTGTTCTTCGTGATTGGCGCGAATATGGCGGACTGTCACCCGATCCTGTTTCTGCGGATGATGGATCGCGTGAAGGCCGGGGCGAAACTGATCGTGGTGGATCCGCGCCGCAACACGACCGCCGAGAAGGCCGATCTCTTCATGCAGATCAAGCCCGGCACCGATCTGGCGCTGCTGAACGGTTTGCTGCATCTGTTGCACGAAAACGGCCATACGGAGGCGTCTTTTATCGCCGAGGCGACTGAGGGCTGGGACGCGATGCCCGCTTTTCTCGCGGACTACACGCCGGAGAACGTGTCGGAAATCACGGGCCTCGCCGTCGCGGACATCCGTGAGGCCGCGCGAATGATCGGCGCCGCGCCGGAGTGGCTCAGCTGCTGGACCATGGGCCTGAACCAAAGCACGCACGGCACGTGGCACACCAACGCGATCTGCAATCTGCATCTGGCGACGGGCAAGATCTGCCGCCGCGGCAGCGGGCCATTCTCGTTGACCGGCCAGCCCAACGCGATGGGCGGCCGTGAAATGGGCTACATGGGGCCCGGTTTGCCGGGACAGCGTTCGGTGCTGGTCGAAGAAGACCGCGCGTTTATCGAAGACCTGTGGGGTATTCCGAGCGGCACGCTCAAGCCCGAGGTGGGTAACGGCACGATCGATATGTTTGCCCGCATGGCCGCGGGTGAGATCAAGGCGTGCTGGATCATCTGCACCAATCCGGTGGCGAGCGTCGCGAACCGTCAGAACGCGATCGCCGGTTTGCGCGCCGCGGAACTCGTGATTTCGCAGGACGCCTTCCTCGACACCGAGACCAACCGTTACGCCGACGTGCTATTGCCCGGTGCGTTGTGGGCCGAAGCCGAAGGCGTGATGATCAACTCCGAGCGCAACCTGACGCTGATGCAAAAGGGCATCGAGCCGCCGGGCGCTGCGTTGCCGGACTGGCAGATCATCGCGCGCGTCGCGTGCGAAATGGGGTTCGCCGCTGCGTTCACTTATGCGAGCGCCGCGGAAGTTTTCGCGGAGATCACCCGTGCATCGAATCCGAAAACAGGCTACGACCTGCGCGGCGCGAGCCATCGCCGGCTGAAGGACACGCCGCTGCAATGGCCGCTTGCCGCCGCTGACTGCGCGGATCGCAATCCGGTTCGCTACCTCAACGACGGCGTCAGCCAGACGCTGAAGGAACGGCTGGACGGCAGCCGTCCGCGGCTCGTGTTTCCGACGGCAAGCGGCAAAGCGATGTTCTTCGCGCGTGCCTTTGCGGCCCCGGCCGAATTGCCCGACCGGGAATTTCCGATCGTGCTGAACACGGGCCGCTTGCAGCATCAATGGCACACCATGACCAAGACCGGCAAGGTGGCGATGCTCAACAAGCTCAACCCTGGCCCGTTCGTCGAGATTCATCCCGAAGACGCCGCCACGCTCGGCATCAAGGCAAAAGACCCCGTCGAGATCCGTTCGCGCCGCGGACGTGCCGTCTTGCCGGCGGTCGTTACGGAGCGCGTGCAAGCCGGCAACTGTTTCGCGCCGATGCACTGGAACGACGTGTTCGGCGACGACCTGTGCATCAACGCCGTGACGAGCGATGCGATCGACCCGGTCTCGCAGCAACCGGAACTCAAGTTCTGCGCGGTCGCGCTGAGCCGGGTCGCGCTCGAAGCCCTCGCGCCGGTTGCGAATGCCGGCGACGCATCGTTCGGCGATGCGTGCGCTGGGGTAACTGCCGCCACGCCGGCGCGCGCGATATCGACGAAGTCCGAGGAACTGGAAATGCCCCGCATCGATGCACTGACGAGTCTGTTGCAGCTCGCGCAGACACCCGCACCGTCATTCACGGACGCCGAGCGCGTGTACCTCGCCGGGTTCGTGAGCGGCCTGCGTTCTTCTGAAGCACTGGGCATCGACAGCGTGCCGGCCCTGCCGGCCGGCGCGCCGTTTGATCCGGCGCGCAGTTTGTACGTGGATGGTCTGTTGGCCGGACTGTATAGCCGCAGTGGGACACGTGCGGCCGCGCCAGCAGGTTCGATAGCGGCGCCGCCGCAGTCCGCCGCGGCGCAGGCGGCCGGCGTGCGCATCGTGCGCGCGCGGCCCAAAGTGACCTTGTTATGGGCCTCGCAAACCGGCAATACCGAATCGCTCACTGAACGCTATGCCACACGTCTGATGGAGTCGGGCTTTGAAATCCGCACCTCATGCATGGCGGACTATCAGGCCTTGGCGCTCGCCAAAGCGCAATACGTGCTGCTGATGTCGAGCACGTTCGGCGACGGCGATCCGCCTGATAACGCGCAAAATTTCTGGTCCCAACTGGCCGGCGACGCGGCGCCTCGCCTCGACGGCCTGCGCTATGCGGTGCTCGCGTTGGGCGACCGCAACTACGATCAGTTCTGCGGTCACGGCCGCCGGCTCGACGAACGTCTCGCGGCTCAGGGTGCGTTGCGTCTGATGGAGCGCGTCGACTGTGACAGCGAGTATGAGGCAAGCGCGGACGCGTGGCTCGACCGCATCATCGCGCGCATCAACGAAGAAGATGCGGCGCTGCACGCGGTACCCGCGGGCGGCATGATCAACGCCGTGGTGCCAGGCGCGGTGCCCACCAAAACGCGTCCGGCCGCCTCGCGGCTCGTCACGAACCTGCGGTTGAACAAGCAGGGCGCCGCGAAGGATACGCGCTACTTCTCGTTGAGCACGGCCGACTCAGGCCTCGAATACGAAGCCGGCGATGCACTGGGCGTATGGCCCTCCAATTGTCCCGAACTGGTCGACGAATTGATCAGCCTGAGCGGCGTGAGCGCCGACGCCGCGGTAAACGTGCCCGGCGCCGGCGACATGCGCCTCGCCGAGGCGCTCGGCACGCACTACGAGATCGCTCGTCCCAGCCCTGACGCGCTCGCGTTCATTGCCGCGCGTACCCGCAACGGCGCACTGCGCGATCTACTTTCGGCGGAACGCAAAGCCGACCTCAAGCAATGGTTGTGGGGCCAGCAGCTCGCCGACGTGCTGCACGAATTTCCGGTGAAGCTGACGGCTACCGAATTGACCGGCATGCTCAAGCGCCTGCAACCGCGCTTGTATTCGATTGCATCGAGCCCGAAGGCGCATCCCGGCGAAGTTCATCTGACGGTTTGCGCGGTTCGCTACAGCAACGGCCGCCGCCATCGCAAGGGCGTGTCGTCGACATTTCTCGCCGACCGTGCCGGCGACGCGAATGTGCCGGTATTCGTGCAGAAATCCGCGCACTTCCGGCCTCCTCATGGTTCCGACACGCCGATCATCATGGTCGGTCCCGGCACCGGCGTTGCACCGTTTCGCGGCTTTCTGCACGAGCGGCGTGCGAGAGGCGACAAGGGGCGCAACTGGCTGTTCTTCGGCGAACAGCATGCGGCCACGGATTTCTACTATCGCGACGAACTCGAAGCGTTGCGCGACAGCGGCGTGCTGACCCGGCTCGATGTCGCTTTCTCGCGCGATCAAACGGACAAGGTCTACGTGCAGGACCGCATGCGCGAGCACGGTGCGCAACTGTGGGCGTGGCTCGAAGAAGGTGCGCATTTCTACGTCTGCGGCGACGCGAGCCGGATGGCAAGAGACGTCGACGCGACGCTCAGGCAAGTGGTTGCCCGGCACGGTGGCATGAACGAAGAAAAAGCCGCTGATTATGTGAGTCGTCTCGCGCAAGAAAAGCGCTATGTACGCGACGTTTATTGATTTTTAGAGCGGCCGGTCCAGGCACCGTTTCCAAGGTTTAAAAAAGTACGCAGCAAAGCTTCAAAAGTCGGACCCGGATGGCATGGAGGTTGCATGTTCAGACCGGTATTCAACCTCGTGATCATTCAGGTGCGTAGTTCCAGCGCAATGCGTCAGCGCCACGCACCCGGTAAGCGAGCAACCAGCATATATGAGGATGTCTAATGAAAAACGTGATGAGCTCCCTGAAGCGTGGAGACTGGCGCTCGCTAGTGGCGTGCTTCCTCTATTTCGACACGGGCTTCACCGTGTGGGTGTTGTACGGGCCGCTCGCGCCATTCATCAGCAAGAGCGTGGCGATGACACCCGCGCAGCAAGGTTTGCTGGTCGCCGTGCCGGTGCTGTCGGCGGCGATCCTGCGCGTGACGCTCGGCAACCTGTATCAATCGGCGCATGGCAAGCGCATCGCGTTGATGGGCGTATTGCTCTCGGCGGTGCCGACGATCGTGCTGCCGCTGTTGCCGTTCGTGCCGTCGTACACCTTGCTGTTGGTGCTCGGCGTATTTCTCGGCGTGGGTGGCGCGAGCTTCGCGGTGGCGCTGCCGATGGCCGGCAGCAACTATCCGCCCAAAGTGCAGGGCCTGGTGCTCGGTCTTGCCGCTGCCGGCAACATCGGCGCGGTGCTCGACGGTTTCCTGTTTCCGCAACTGGCAACGCACTATGGCTGGCAAATGGCGACCGCCGGCGCATTGCCGTTGCTCGCGATTGCCGCGCTCACGCTTTACTTCTGGGCGAACGATGCCGGTATCAAGTCGGGCAGCGCGCTGCGCGCGTTCGGCAGCTTTGTGGTGACGCTCGTCGGTTTGATCGTGCTCGTGCTGCTGGTCGAGGCGGGTCTGTTCGGTTCGGGCAAGACCGGTGTGCTGCTGTTGCCGGTAATCGGCGCGCTGCTGGCGATCGCCGTGCTGCCCAAGCGATATCGCTCGGTGCTGGCGGAGCGCGACACGTGGGCGATCATGCTGGTGTACAGCATCACGTTCGGTGGTTTTGTCGGCATGTCGTCGTATGTTTCGCTGCTGCTGACCAACCTCTATCAGCTCTCGAAGATCGACGCGGGTCTTTTCATGGCGCTGCTGGCCGCGACCGGCGCGATGGTGCGGCCGCTAGGCGGGCTGATTGCCGACAAGCTGTCCGGCGTGCGCGCGCTGACCGTCCTCCTCGCGATCATTTCGCTGTGCGATTTCGTGTTCGCTGCCGCGATGCCGTCGATGGTGGGCGGGATTGCGCTGCTGCTATGCCTGTACGTGGCCTTTGGTCTGGGCAATGGCGCGACCTTCCAGTTGGTGCCGCATCGGTGGGCGGGCCGCACCGGCTTGATGTCCGGGATCGTCGGCGCCGCGGGCGGCATCGGCGGATTCTATCTGCCGGTCGTGATGGGTATCGCGAAGGAAAGCACGGGCAGCTATCAGATGGGCTTCGCGACCTTCGGCGCGTTGGCGGCTTGCGCGTTCCTCGCGATCGTCGCGTTGCGCCGTCCGTGGATGGCGTGGTCGATGCATACCGGCGTGATGCATGCGCACGCAACGGAGTGAGGCTGTGATGCGCGGGTTCGTGACGAAAACTTCGGCGAGGTAAGGTTGTTGCGTTAGCCGTGCCGCTTGTTGCATTTGTTTCCGTTCCGTTGCGCTTCCATCTGCCTGACCGGTGGGTTCACGCGCTATGCTTGGCACTTTTCCGAATGTCAGGTAAATGTAATGGACAACGGGTGGCACATCGTCTGGGCAACCGCCAAAGCAGAATTCTCCGATCTCGGCAGCCTCTCCGAGGTCACTCAGGTGCTGATGCGCCTCGGCCTCGCGCTGATCCTCGGCGGCATCCTCGGATTCGAGCGCGAGATGTCGCGGCGTGACGCAGGCATGCGCACGCACATGATGGTCGCGGTCGGCGCTGCGCTCTTCGTGGTAGTGCCGCTGCAGGCCGGTTTCTCGCAGGACAACATGAGCCGGGTGCTGCAAGGCCTGGTGTCGGGTGTCGGCTTTCTCGGCGCGGGCGCCATCATCAAGCTCAGTGCCGAACGCGAAGTGCGCGGCCTGACCACGGCCGCAAGCCTTTGGCTCAGCGCGGGCGTGGGTGTGGCAGCCGGTCTTGGGCGCGAAGCCACCGCGATTCTCAGCGTGGCGATCGCGCTGGCGATTCTGTCCAGCGCGCGCCTGCTCAAGAAGCGAGAGCCGGAAGAGAAGTAATGCGTCGCGGCGGTTTGCGGTGTGGCGGCGATCCGTGAATGGTTTCTGAGCTGGCGGCAAGACATGCAGGTAGTTCCTTGCATGTTGCTCCATGCGAGCCTAATATGCAGTCAGGAGGCTGCATATGAACTCGTCAACCGATCGCATCGAAAAACAGATTCTGCTGAAGGCGCCGCGCTCGCGGGTGTGGCGCGCATTGTCCAACGCAGAGGAATTCGGCACGTGGTTTCGCGTGGATTTCAGCGGCAAACAGTTTGTCGCCGGCCAATCCATCCAGGGCAACATCACCTATCCGGGTTATGAGTATCTTGTGATGGACGTGCTGGTCGAGCGTATCGAGCCCGAACATCATCTGTCATTTCGCTGGCATCCGGCAGCGGTGGATACATCGGTTGACTACTCATCGGAGCCCACCACGCTGGTCGTATTCGAGTTGAGCGAGGTCGATTCGAACACGTTGCTGCGAGTGGTCGAATCGGGTTTTGACCGGATTCCCGCCGCGCGCCGCGATGAAGCCTTCCGCATGAATAGCGGTGGTTGGCAAGAGCAATTGGGCAACATCGAAAAGCATGTCGCAAAGGGCTAAGGGGTCCACCGCCGGGCGGCCTGCAGGTCGTGTGCGCGTGAAGGAAGCCATGCTGCGGAATTCCGCGTCGATTTTTGCGGCGCTGGGTGACGAAACGCGCCTGCGTTTGATCGCCGTGTTGTGCGCGGGCAGTGCGATGTCGATTGCACAGTTGACCGCCGGCACTGAGATGACGCGGCAGTCGGTCACCCAGCATTTGCAGGTGCTCGCCAATGCGGGCCTGGTGCGTGACGTCAAGCTGGGCCGTGAACGCTTATGGGCGTTCGAACCGGCACACCTGGAAGAAGCGCGGCGCGCGCTCGAGACGATTTCGCGGCAGTGGGATCAGGCGTTGCTGAGGTTGAAGGCGGCGGTGGAGGGGGAGTGACGTTGCGGTGGCTGTCCAGCGTCCAGGAAATCGCGATGTATACGTAACGTGAACATCAAAAACAATTGAACACGCGGGCTGCACCCACTGCCGACACGGCTGCAGTCCGCGAACCCTTCAAGTGCAAACCTGGCTTCAGAACTTATGCCGCAGCGCGACCCGCACGGCGACCTGATTCCCCGTCGACGACGGCGCCTGCACGCCCGGGATGAACGCGTTATCGAGAATCGAATTCGTCGAATCTCCCGCGACCTTCTGATATTCGCCCTGCACATAAACGTCCGTGCGCTTCGACAGGTTGTAATCCGCCATCAAACCGACCGAGTGAATCTTCGGCTTCACGCTGCCCGTCGACGCGTCGTAGTTCTCCATGGTGTACACATACTGCGCGCCCACAAAGAAGGCCGGCGTGAACTGATATTTGCCGTTCACTTCGAAGTTCTGGTACTTCAGCGTGTTCAATCTGACGCCGGCCGCCGCCAGCGGAATGCCGATATAGCCATTGCCGGTCGGATCCTGATAGTTCGAGTTGGTGTAGGCAAAGCCGGCGGTCGCCGAACCGAACGTGTAGTTGATGCCGCCGCCGAACACCCGCATGCGCCCGGCGATGAAGCTCGCGTCGTTCGCGGTGATCGCTCCGGTGGACCCGGCGCCCGGATTGTTCGCCTGCAGGTACGCGGCCGCGATCAGCAAGCCGCCGTTCGCATACTGGCCGCCGAAGCTATAGGCGCGGTCGTTGGCGAAATTCGTGTCGTTGCTGAAGCTGTACACGCCGCCGAACTGGAAGCCCGCGATCTCCGGGCTTGCGTACTTCACGCTGTTGCCGAGACGGAATGAGTTGTCGGTGTTGTCGTTGTCGTACGGGTGCGCAAACAGGTAACCCGCCCAGTTGCCGTTGGCGGTGGTCTGCGCGAGATAGTCGACCACCGAGTCGTACTGGCGCCCAAGCGTGACGGTGCCGAACCGGCTGTCGCTCAAGCCTGCATAAGCCTGGCGCCCGAACATACGGCCGCCCTGGCCGAGCCGCCCGGAGCTCACGTCGAAGCCGTTTTCCAACTGGAATACCGCCTTCATGCCGCCGCCCAGATCTTCCGAACCCGTCATGCCCCAGCGGCTGCCTTGCGCATAGCCGCTCGCCATTTCCCAGACCGCGCCGCGCCCGGCGTTGTTGGTGTAGTCGATGCCTTCATCGAGCACGCCGTACAGCGTCACGCTGCTTTGCGCGAAGGCGGACGGACCCGGCAGCGAGGCGAGCGCGGTGAACGCGGCGGCGGCGATGACATTCTTTTTCATTGTGAGCTCCAGATGTTGGTAGTGAGCGGTCCGAATGGTTCGAGAGGGGCGAACCGGCCCGGAAGGCCGCTGCTTTTGGCAAAGCCCGGATTCTGCTATTCGAGATGGGAATCGCGTATAAGGCACATCCCTGGATAAACGTGATTTTTTCGAATGTTTGTCCCGCGAATTATTCGCTTGTGGGGGACCGTGCAGCGGAGAAAAATTCCGGTCATGCACCTTTGGCATGAAGGCGATCGCTAAAGGCCATGTGCCACTGCACCCGCTGTTCAGGAGATGACATGCGACTCGATCGGAATTTTGCTAACGGCCGTTTTATCGATGTGGCAGGCGACGAGCTCATCGCCGTCACCAACCCGGCTACCGAAGCCGTGATCGCCCACGTCACGGGCGCCACCGAGGCCGAGGCAATCGCCACGGTCGACGCCGCGGCAGTCGCCCAGCAGGGCTGGCGCAAGCTGCCTTCGGCCGAGCGCGCGGTGTATCTGCACAAGCTCGCTGACGCGCTCACCGAATGCGCGCCCGCCATCGGCGCGGCGCTCGCACTGGAGTCGGGCAAAAGCGTCGCCGACGCCACCCATGAAGCGATTTACGCCGGCCAGATCACCCGCTATCACGCCGAATGGGCGCGCCGTATCGAAGGCGAAGTGATCCCGAGCGACACGCCCGACGAAAATCTCGTGCTGCATCGCGAGCCGATCGGCGTGGTCGCGTGCCTGATCCCGTTCAACTACCCGGTCTACACCTTCATGCGCAAGGTGGCGCCCGCGCTGATCGCCGGCAACACCGTGGTGGTGCGCCCGAGCAACAACACGCCGACGTCCGCATTTGAAATCGCGCGCGCCGTTGAGAAAGCCGGACTGCCCGCTGGCGTCGTGAACATTCTCGCGATGAATCATGCAACCGCCGAAGCGCTCTGCACGCATCCCAAGGTCGGCATGATCACGCTGACCGGCAGCGTCGGCGCGGGCCGCAAGGTGCTCGACTACTGCAAGGCGAACATCGCCAAGCCGTCGCTCGAACTGGGCGGCAAAACGCCCGCCATCATCGAGGCGGATGCCGATCTGGAGAAGGCCGCGCGCGATCTGGTCGCATCGAAAACCACGCACTGCGGGCAGCTTTGCACGGCGATCGAGCGCGTCTACGTGCAGGAAAGCGTGCATGACCGTTTCGTCGCGCTGCTGAAGAAGCACATGAGCGCGGTGGAAAGCGGCGATCGCAGCGGACAGCCGTCGCTAATGGGCCCGCTCGTCAACGAAGCGTCGCGCCAGTCGATTCACGGCATGGTCGAGCGTGCGATTGCCGCGGGCGCCACGCTTGAAACCGGCGGCAGGCTGCCGCAAGGCAAGGGCTTCTTCTATCCGGCTACCTTGTTGTCGAACTGCCGTCAGGACATGGAAATCATCCAGGAAGAAACCTTTGGTCCGATCATGCCGGTCGTCAAATACCGCACGCTCGACGAAGCGCTGGAGATGGCCAATGACCATCAGTTCGGTTTGTCGTCGGTGCTCTACACAGAGAACTACCGCAGCGCGATGAAGATCGCGAACAGCATCGAGGCAGGCGAGTTGTATGTGAACCGCACGCCGGCCGATCCGTATCAAGGTTTCCACGCGGGCTGGAAGCGCTCGGGCCTCGGCGGCGACGACGGCAAGCACGGCATGCTCGAATTCACGCAGACCCGTCTCGTGGTCATGAAGTACTGAAGCCGAAGCGGCGCGCGCCGTGCCACGTGATCGATCGCGACGGCGCGCGTCTCGTTTGAAACTCGCAAAAACCCGCAGCCAGCACGCTGCAAATCCATAACAAAACAGATTGGAGACCCGGCTTGGCGCGGTGTCTCTCAGGAGCGCTCACGTGTCATCTCAACCCGTTCAATCCACCGCTTCGCTCGCCACGAGCGCCGCGGAAACCGCGTTG
This sequence comes from Paraburkholderia fungorum, assembly GCF_046027605.1. Taxonomy (GTDB): domain Bacteria; phylum Pseudomonadota; class Gammaproteobacteria; order Burkholderiales; family Burkholderiaceae; genus Paraburkholderia; species Paraburkholderia fungorum_F. The sequence continues at coordinate 23,094 of NZ_JAQQEF010000039.1, read as the reverse complement.
CAAAGCAACCACGCGCAACGCTATATCCAGCTTATGCTGCTGGTGCTGGCAGCCGGTGCGATCTACCCGATTCTGTATCTGCGGCAGGTCTATCAGCCGACGATGCTCGAAGTGTTCCATATCACCGATAGCCAGCTCGGCTATCTGTATTCGTCGCTCGGCACGATCTTCCTGTTGAGTTACCTGCCGAGCGGCTGGCTCGCCGACAGGATCGCACCGCGCCTGTTGATCTGTTTTTCGCTGATCGCAACCGGCGTGCTCGGCCTGTGGTATTCGACCGCGCCGTCGTTCCATGTGTTGATGCTGATCTTCGGCGGCTGGGGGGTGTCGACCGGTTTGACCTTCTGGGCTGCCGTCATCAAGCGCGTGACGATGATCGCCGGCACGCACGAGCAGGGTCGCTTCTTCGGCTTGCTCGACGGCGGACGCGGCCTGATCGAAGCGATGCTCGCGACCATCGCGATCACACTGTTCGCGTGGTTCACGCAGACTAAGGGTGAGCCGGTCGCGGCGGGTTTCAAGCTGGTCGTCTACCTGTACGCGTTGCTTTGCATCGCGCTCGGCGTGGTGCTCGCGCTCGTCAAGGACCCGCAAGGCGTTGAAGATGCCGCCGCCAATCGCGCCGCGAAGAAACGCAGCAACGTGCTGGTCGATCTGAAAACACTCGCCTCGATTCCCGAGTTGTGGCTGGTCGCGGCCATCGTGTTCTGCGGCTATCAGGTGTTCTGGGCCACTTACAGTTTTTCCGCGTATCTGCACGAAGGCGAGATCGGTTTGACGGTGGTGATGGCCGGCACGATCACCACGCTCAAGCTGTGGATGCGGCCGATCGGCGGCATTGGCGGCGGCTTTCTCGGCGACCGTTATTCGAAAGTCTCGGTGCTGGTGATCGCGCTTTTCCTCGCCGCACTGTCGCTGCTGGGCCTGATGGCGGCGCCGCGGATCTCGAGCCACGTACTGCTGGTGTTCCTCGTGCTCTTCATCGGCATTCTGACTTACGCGATTCGCGGTCTGTACTGGTCGCTGCTCGATCGCTGCAATATCCCGGTCGAAACGATGGGCCTCGCCATTGGCCTGATCTCGGTACTCGGCTATTCGCCCGACGTGTTCCTGCCGTTGATCAACGGCTATCTGACGCAGAACTTCCCGGGCGTCTTTGGTTACCAGCTTTACTTCGGCTATGTGGCCGGAATGGCGACGCTCGGCGGCTTTGCCGGGTTGGCGCTGCGAAACATGCTTAAAAGCGAAGGGGTCGCGTAAATGAAAGTCGTCTCACTGGAAACGCATATCGTCGCCGTACCGCCGCCACACGTAGGCGGCATGTACTGGATCTTCGTCAAGCTCAAGACCGATTGCGGTATTGAAGGCGTGGGCGAAATCTATTCGGCGACGTTTCATCCGAAGGCGATGACTCACATCATCGACGATGTATTCGGCCGCTACCTGCTCGATAAGGATCCGCATCATATCGAAAGGCTCTGGCGCGAGGCGTATTCGAGCGGCTTCACGCAACGTCCCGATCTGACGATGATGGGCGTGGTCAGCGGGCTGGAAATGGCCTGCTGGGACATCATCGGCAAGGCGGCAAACAAGCCGGTGTACGAGCTGCTCGGCGGCATGGTGAACCCGCGTTTGCGCTCGTACACGTACCTGTATCCGAAGAACAGCCGAGGTGAATACGACTACGACGATCCCGATCTCGCCGCCGAATGCGCCGCTGAAAACGTGAAGCGCGGCTTCACCGCGGTGAAGTTCGATCCGGCCGGGCCATACACGGCCTATTCGGGCCATCAACTGTCGATGGAGGTGCTCGACCGTTGTGAGACTTTCTGCCGTCGCGTGCGCGAAGCGGTTGGCAGCAAGGCCGATCTGCTGTTCGGCACGCATGGGCAGATGGTGCCGTCGTCGGCAATCCGGCTTGCCAAACGCCTCGAGAAATACGATCCGTTGTGGTTCGAAGAACCGGTGCCGCCGGGGCAGGAAGGCGCGATGGCGCAAGTCGCGCAGCACACGAGTATTCCGATTGCCGCGGGCGAGCGCCTGACCACCAAGTATGAATTCTTCAAACTGCTCGAAGCGGGCGCGGCGTCGATCCTGCAACTGAACGTGGCGCGCGTGGGCGGTCTGCTCGAAGCGAAGAAAGTCGCGGCGATCGCCGAGGTGTATTACGCGCAGATCGCGCCGCACCTGTACAACGGGCCGATCGGCGCGGCAGCGAGCATTCAGCTCGCGGCTTGCACGCCGAACTTCCTGATTCAGGAAAGTATCGGCACGTGGGACGGTTTTCATGCGGCGGTGTTGAAGAAGCCGATTCAATGGGAAGACGGCTACATCATTCCTTCGCAGGAGCCGGGCCTGGGCGTGGAGTTGAACATGGACGTGGTTCGGCAGCACACGCCGTACACCGGCGAGCGACTGCATCTGCAAATGGCGGCACAACCGGCCGACGTGAAAGACCTCGCGCCGGCCAAGGGTTGAACCGCGCCTGAATCTGCCGGGTTTTGCCTGAGGGTTTCAAGTGGCGGGATTCATTTCAAGCCGCGGGTTTCACGCTGTTTTTCGCATTCAATGGATTGGGCGCCGTCGGGCGACATAGAGCATGAACTACGATTACATCATCGTCGGCGCGGGTTCGGCGGGCTGCATTCTCGCCAATCGCCTTTCGGCGTCGGGCCAATATTCCGTGCTGCTGCTCGAAGCGGGCGGCAAGGACAGTTCCTTCTGGTTCAAGATTCCAGTTGGCTTCACCAAGACGTACTACAACGAAACCTACAACTGGATGTACTACAGCGAGCCCGAAAAGGAGCTCGGCAACCGGCCGATTTATTGCCCGCGCGGCAAGGTGCAGGGCGGCTCCGGTTCGATCAACGCGATGATCTACGTGCGCGGCCAGCCGCATGATTTCGACGACTGGGCTTCAGCGGGCAACAAGGGCTGGGGGTTTCGCGACGTGCTGCCGTATTTCCGCAAGCTCGAGTCGCATCCGCTCGGCAACACCGAATATCACGGCGCCGACGGCCCGATCCGTATCTCGCCGATGAAGGACGCGGTACATCCGATCTGCCACGTGTTCCTGAAAGGCTGCGACCAGGCCGGTTACAAGCGTAGCGACGACTTCAACGGCGAGCAATTCGAAGGCGCCGGCATCTACGATGTGAATACGCGCAACGGACAACGTTCGTCGAGCAGCTTCGAATACCTGCACCCAGTGCTGCCGCGCACGAATCTCACGGTGGAGCGCGACGTGCTGGCAAACCGCGTGCTATTCGACGGCAACCAGCGCGCAATTGGCGTAAGCGTGACGCAGAACGGCGCGGCGCGGCGCTTCATGGCGAACCGGGAGGTGATCCTGTCGGCGGGCGCCGTCGATTCGCCGAAGCTGCTGCAACTCTCAGGCGTGGGCGATAGCGCGTTGCTGGCGAAGCATCGCATCGCGATGGTCAAGGAACTGCCCGCTGTGGGCCAGAATCTGCAGGATCATCTGTGCGTGAGTTTCTACTATCGCGCGAACGTCAAGACGCTGAACGACGAGATGCGACCCTTGCTCGGCAAGCTCAAGCTTGGCCTGCAGTATCTGCTGACGCGCAAGGGGCCGCTTGCAATGAGCGTGAATCAGTCGGGCGGGTTCTTCCGAGGTAACGATCGGGAAGTGCAGCCGAATCTGCAGTTGTACTTCAATCCGCTGTCATACCGGATTCCGAAGAGCAACAAGGCGAATCTCGAACCCGAACCTTATTCGGGCTTTCTGCTCGCATTCAATCCATGCCGGCCTACTAGCCGCGGATCGATCGAGATCGCATCGAATCGCGCGGAAGACGCCGCGAAAATCCGCATCAACGCGTTGACCACCGGGAAGGACATCGAGGAAGTCATCCAGGGTTGCGAACTGGTGCGCAAGGTGATGGCATCGCCCGCATTGAAAGAGATTACGGTCGAAGAAATTTCGCCGGGGCCGCAGGTGAATACGCGTGAAGGCTTCCTGCAGTATTTTCGCGAGCAATCGGGTTCGATCTACCACCTGTGTGGTTCATGCGCGATGGGCGACGACCCGCGCATCTCGGTGGTGGATGCGCGTTTGCGGGTGCATGGCATGGCCGGCTTGCGCGTGGTCGATGCGTCGATCTTCCCGAACATCACTTCCGGCAATATCAATGCGCCGACGATGATGGTGGCGGAGAAGGGCGCCGAGATGATTCTCGAGGACGCCGTTGCCGAGGCCGACTTTCAACCCGAAGCGGCGGAACTGGCTGCCGTGGCCTGACAGTGAGTGGTTCGTTTCCATTGGGTTGGAAAGCCGCGCCGATGCAATGCTGTCGGCGCGGCTTTTATTTGCTCCGCGCAAAACAGCGTGCGTCACGCCGCTGAGGAGCGGCACGCGCATGGCTCGAATCAGCCCGCTTAGTCCAACGACGCGGACGCTGACGAATCGTCCGCACGCCCGGTCAGCCAGATTTCCTGTTGCAGCCAGTCGCGAAACAGCGCGACGTGCGGTAGCTCGTCCTGTTCCGCACGCGTGACTAGCCAGTACGACTGATGGCCGTCTACATGCACATTCAGCACTTGCACCAACTGACCCTCGGCTAACTCACGTCCGATCATGTGACGATCGGCGATCGTCACACCAAGCCCGTCGATGGCGGCGCGGATCGCGTGATCGAGCAAATCGAATTCGTAGCCGCCGCGTGTCTCGACATTTTCGATGCCGGCCGCCTTCAACCAATGCTGCCAGGTGAGATAGCGCTGATCGGCGCTCGCGAGCACGTGCAGCAGCGTGAACTGGTTCAGATCGATATCCGCGCGGCCGGCCTGGCGCGCGAGCAACGCGGGCGCGCAGACAGCGATATGCCGCTCGTTCATTAGCAGGCGGTTGTCAGAACCTTCCCACTCGCCATTGCCGAAACGGATGGCGCAGTCGAGCACGCCGGATTCGGCGAGGTTGTCGTCGACGCGTGTGGACAGGCTCAGTTCAAGGTGCGGATGAGCGTCACGCAGACGCCCGAGGCGCGGCATCAGCCAGCGGCTCGTGAAGGTGGGCGGCGCATTGATGCGCAAGCGATTGCGGTGGGTTTTTTCCTGCAGGCTGCGCACGGTCAGTTCGATGCGGTCGAACGATTGTTGCAGGGCCTGCAGCAGGACGCGGCCCGCTGCCGAGAGCTCAAGGTGGTGATGGTGACGCTGCAGCAGCGTCTCGCCAAGTTGCGCCTCGAGTTGCCGGACCTGCCGGCTAACCGCGCTTTGCGTCACGTTCAGCAGTTCCGCGGCGCGGGTGAAGCTGCCCGTGCGGCCAGCGACTTCGAAGGCTTTCAGCGCGTTCAGCGCGGGCATTTTGCGTTTCAAGATGTTCGACCGGGGAAGTGGCGCGCGGCTGCGCGATTCTCCGACATTTTACTGATTTGCTCACCTGCCGCTCATGCTGTTGTGCCGGCTTCAAAAGCACATATGCACGAGCGGCGCATCGGCAGTTGAGTCGTCAATAAGCGATACAGACTGACTTGCTTTCGGTGTAGGAATCGATAATGGCTTTGCCATGCTCACGTCCGATTCCGGACGCCTTGAAGCCACCGAACGGCATCGCCGGGTCGACCATGTTGTGCGTGTTCACCCACACCGTCCCGGCCTCGATCCCGTCGACGAGTCGCAGCGCCTTGTCGAGTTGATTGGTCCAGACGCTTGCACCTAGCCCATATTCGGACGCATTGGCCTGCGCCAGCACCTCGTCGATATCGTCATAGGGCATCGCGACCAGCACCGGCCCGAAGACTTCTTCCTTGACGACTGAAAGCGGTTTGCATGCGGGGTTGGCAATCACCGTCGGCCGGACGAAAAAGCCGTCGCCTTCCACGCGCGCCGCACGGGACAGAATCTCTCCGCCTTCCTGCTGGCCTTGCGCAATCATGCCCATGACCTTGTCACGATGCCGCGAGGACACCATCGGACCCATCTGCGTCGCGGCGTCGAAGCCCGAGCCCAGCGCGATATCATCGGCGATGGTGGCGATGCCCTGGACGACTTCGTCGTAAATCGAGCGTGCAACGTACAGGCGTGAACCTGCGGTGCAGACCTGGCCGTGGTTGAAGAAGATCGCGCCCGCGGCGCCTTCGATCGCTTTTTTCGGGTCGCAGTCGTCGAGCACGATTACCGGGCTCTTGCCGCCCAGTTCCAGCGATGCGCGCTTCAGATCGCTAGCGCATTGGCGGCCGATGATGCGGCCTACTTCGGTCGAGCCGGTGAAGGTGACTTTGTTCACCAGCGGGTGCTTGACCAGCGCGGCGCCGGCGCTTTCGCCGCGGCCTGTGACGACGTTTAATACGCCTGGCGGGAAGCCTGCTTCATGCGCCAGTTCGGCGAGACGGATTGCCGTCAAAGGCGTTTCTTCCGCAGGCTTCAGTACGACAGTGCAGCCGCATGCCAGTGCCGGGGCGATTTTCCAGACCGCCATCAGGAGCGGGAAGTTCCACGGGACGATTGCCGCGACTACGCCCGCCGGGACGCGTTTTGTTGATGCGTTATAACGGGTGCCGGGCGGGAAGGGAATCGACAGGTCGAAAGTCGTGCCCTCGATTTTGGTGGCCCAGCCGGCCATATAACGTAACCATTGGACGCTGCCTGATACTTCCAGCATCTTTGAGAATGCTAGTAGTTTTCCTTGATTTAGCGTTTCTAAGGTGGCTAGTTCTTCTGTGTGTTGTTCTATCAGGTCGGCTAGTTTTAGTAGCAGGCGCTCTCTGTTTGTCGGCGGCATTCTGCGCCATGTGGCTGATTCGAAAGCCGCTTTTGAAGTCTTGACCGCGTGGTCGATGTCGGTTTCTGATGCGTCTGGAAGTTCGGCTAGTTGTTCTCCTGTGGCGGGGTTGTAGATGGGGAAGGTTTTTTTGCCCGCGGCGCTTGAGGTTCTTTCGCCGTTGATGAACATGTAGGTTGGGAACGGCGCTGCGCTTTGCTCAGTGTTCATTTTTTGAGTGTCTCCTTTTGGGGTGGGTTTGGAGGTGGTCGGTTTGTTTTGGGTGTGGTCTTGCTGCGTTGGCCTTTACTTGAATTCTTATCGGTCTATTAGCGTTGCCCCTGTGCGGGGCGGCACTTACTTTCTTTGCCGCGGCAAAGAAAGATAAGCAAAGAAAGCCGCTCACCCCGCCAGCTCATAAGCGGGTCCCCCGCACAGTTGCGGTAGTGGTGCATCTGGAATCGGTGTTCTCGCGCATTCAACCCCGGTGACAAAGCAGTCATTCCTCCCGCCTCGCTCTTCGTGCTCGTCGGAAAGGTCCGCCGGGCGGCGGGAGCTCGGTGAAAGACTTTATTGAGCCAATTGGTTGCCAGTGCGGTGGCGCAGATCAGGTTCGCTATTGCGCCTAGCGCATACAGCACGATGAATCCGTCACCGAAAAAGTAGGGCGTCGTCGATAACGTTGCCCCCACCACCATCCCGATGTGGTGTGCCGCGCCGGGGCAACCGGCATACATTGCGCTGCGCGCGTCGCTCCGCAGTTTCATTAGCGCCGGTATCGTCACGCAGTCAAGAATCAAGAATATCTTTGCCGCGAGGAGGGCTAGTGTCTGACTCTCCGCGGCTGCAAGCGCGCCGATTAACATCGCTCGTGATACGTACAGCACAATCAGCATTCGGTTGCTATTGCCAGATCGATCAGCAATCAATGCCAGTGCGCAAACGGCACTCAGCGAAAGCGCAATCTGCCACAGCGGTTGTGTGCCACCCACCCCGCACAGTGCGAATAGCTGGAAACGCGCAAGACCGCCACTCGATAGGCCAGCAAATAATGCGAGCAGCGCAGTCGCGCCGGTCGCGTGGATCGCCCTGGTCGATTCGCCTCCGTTCAGCTTCGAAACGGTACGCCGGCCGGAGTACCCAACTGGCAATCCCACCTCCGCGCCAATGAGGCGCCACCCGCCGCATACCAGCAATCCGCCACCTATCGTTATGGCCAACGCGGCTATCGTGACGGGATGCTCCAACCCGCTCACATACGCCGGCACGACGCTCATCGCACTCATCGTGCCAATCAGTGTCATCGCCGTCGCAAACGTGCTCCGTCGCCCGGGTAGGCGCGACATCAACAGCGGCACGATCGTCATCGTTGCCAACGCCAACGCACTCATCCACAGCGTGCTGGCGCGTTGCCCAAGGCCAGCTTGCGTCACCAACGCCACAGCGCCGTTTACGAGCAGCACACAGGCCGTGCCGCACACGCTCGCAATTGGCACGCGGGTCCTGCCGCCAACGCTAGCAACCAACCCACGGGTCGTGTGCCCAACGCTAGCAACCAACCCACGGGTCGTGTGCCCAACGCTCGCAACCTGCCCGCTTGCCGTGCCGCACGCGCTCGCAATTAGCCCACGTGCCGTGCTGTCCACGCGCGCAATTAGCCCGCGAACGGTCCCGCTCACGCTGACAAAGAGGACCGATGCCGCGCGGCGCGCATTCGCAAAACTCCCGTATGCCGTGTCGGCCGAACTTATAGCCGCGGCTCGCGCGTCGCGCGGCGTCGGATCAGTGCTTGCAGCAGCCATGATTCGTGGACTTGCCGTCTTCGACACTGTTCTGATCTCGCTCGGACGGTAAGTCCATCGTCGGGTTGGCAGAGAAGAAGTTGTTCGGCTTGAGCATGAAGCCGGCGTATTCCACAGGCATCACAGGGAAGTCCTCGGGCTTGCACACGTGCGTGTGGCCAAAGCTGTGCCACAAGACAAGATCCTCGTTCTCGATGTTGCGGTTCGCCTCGATGTAGCGCGGCAAGCCGTCACCGCCCGCGTGCTGGTTCGGATAGTCGCCACTCGCGTAACGCTCGGCCGGATCGAACGGGGTGACCCACACGTGACGCGTGGCAAAGCCGCCGCGTTGGCGGACCTTGGAGCGCTCGTCGGCCAGCATCAGCGGCGAATCGTTCACGATCAGCTTGTAGCCAGGATTCGCACCGACCGCGTTCCGCACGTTCGGGTTGGTCACCTTCCAGTAACGTCCCGTGCCGCCGTTCGCCACGCGTGCTGCTTCGCCCTCGGTCCTGAACACGCGCTTCGTGGTGTCGAAGACATTCCCGTACGGATTCGTTTCGCCCATCGGGCGCGGCACGAATTCATGTTCGCTCACAGTGTTGCGTTCGCCGTCCACCATCATGTGCATGCGCGCATTGAAGAAATGCTGGTGCGTCGGGCCGCCAAGATTGCCGGTGATCATGCCGCCCCACGGATACGTGTCGCCATCGGCCACCGCCGAGGTTTGCACGATGCCGGTCAGCTTGCATTCGAGCTGGATCGTGCCGTCCTGGTACAGGTACCAGTAGAAGCCGTAGTCATAGTTGCCGACGGTCGCGAAGAACGAGATGACGAGGCGTCGTGAACGGCGCATTTCGAAGACGCCGGTGCGAAACTCATAGTGCTTCCACAGCGTGCCGTAATCCTCCTCGTGCATGCATACGGCGTTCTTCATCACGAACGCGTTGCCGAAATCGTCGGCGGACGGAATGTCGAAATAACGGATCGTGCCGAGGCAGTCGCAACCGAGTTCGAGTTGATTCGCCAGTTTGCCAAGGCCGTATTCGCCGGCATCGAAGGCACTCTTCCAGTAGTGATTCGTGCTGGGATCGGAGTAGGGCACACACATCTCCGTCACGCTCGCACGGTAGATGATGGGTCGAGCGTTCTTGCCGTCGTCCCATGACAGTTGATGCAGCACCAGACCCTCGCGCGGCGTGAAGCCGACGCGGAAGGTCCAGTTCTGCCAGCTCACATGCCAGCCGTCAATCTCGAAGCTCGGCCCCTCGGGTTGGCTGATCGAGAGCGGCTTGAGCGTGCTGCGCGGCCCGCCAAGGCTCGGCGTGTCGTAGTTGTGCTTCGCACGCGGAATCGGAATGATGCGGCCGTCGTCCACCAGTTCGATCACTTTCTGTTCAAGCAGATCGACCACCGCCACCACACCCTCGATCGGATGCGCGTAGCCGTTATCCGTCACGCTCTCGCGGTAGTAACTCACGCATCGCACAAGGCGCCGGCCGTTCTCGTTCTCGCGGTCGAAGCAGCCGGCGGAAAACGGATCGACCTGGACGCGCTCCAGATCTGCTTCGGTCAGGCCGCGCTTCATCACCGCCACGCGCCATGCGCGGTCGTTCTTGACGATCTGCTCGGCGTTCATGAAGTCTTCGATCATGATCGGCGGCTGGCCGTACGGCGCCTGATCGAACGGTAGTACCTTGCGGGACGCGACTCTTTTCTCTCTCAGGTCCACGTTGAATTCAATGGTCGCGCCACGCGTGCGGTCAATCGCGAGAACGAATGCCACACGCGAAAAATAGTCGCCGGTCTTGAATGCAATCACCTCGGCTTTCGGCGGCTCGCGCAATTCGACCATCGGAAAGCGCACCTGCGCGTCGAGTTTTTCGGCGGCCTTCACGAGATCGCAGGCAAGCTGCATTTCGTCCGGACTCAGCGGATCGAGTGGATGAACGGGGGCGTGAGCGGCTTTCGTGGCATTCGTGTTCATAAGGTTCCCGTAAGGAGTGTGCTGGACCGGACTGCGTGCCCGCGAGGCTGAATGAAGCGCGGCGTACGCTGAGTCGATGGCAAATCGTAGGAACCCAATAATATTTTCGCGCTTGCTTATCGCGCCAAATGAACGATAAAGTGCGCCACGAGGTATGGCATTGCAGTACTTCAGCGAAGACTTGAGAGGAGACGCTCAGCATGAAAAAAGTCACGCTCAACGGCAGATTCCCGATGATCCGCGGCGCGGTGATGGGACCGGTTGTGCGCGCACTCGATGCATCCGGCGCCCATTGCGACGCGCTGCTCGAAGCGTTCGGCATGAGCCGCAAGCTCCTGTCGAATCCCTATGAAATCCTGCCGCTTACCCGCTATGTGGCGGCATTCGAGCGCGCGGCCGAAGTCCTCGAGGAACCGTCGCTAGGCTTGCGTCTGGGTAGCGAATTGCAGTTGACGGAACTCGGACCAGCGGGTCTCGTGTTTCTATCGTCGCCGACCTTGAACGCGGCCGTGCGCAAGTTCTCGCTCGCGCTCGCGTCGTGGCAGAACACCACGACTTGCGAGTTACTGCGCGATGGCGAATGGCCCATCTGGACCTATCAGATCGCCAGCCCGCAAATCTGGCCACGCCGGCAGGACGCGGAATACAGCCTGGCGACGATGTGCCATATGATCCGGCTCGTGCGCGGCGCGGCATGGAATCCGGTTGAAGTGCATTTCGAACACGCAGCGCCGCCCGATCTCAAACCGTACGCCCGCATTTTCCGCGTTCCGGTGCGCTTTCAGCAGCCTTTCAATGGCGTGATTCTGCGTCCGCTGGATCTCGACGCACCGCTCAAGAGCGCCGACACACAAATGGCGCGCATGATGGAGCGCCATGCCACCGACCTGATTGCACGCGACGCCGTGCCTCACAGCATCGTCGAACAGGTGCGCGATCTGGTGACGCGGCGGCTCGCGCACGAAAAGCTGATCGTCGCCGATATCGCAAAAGATCTCGGTCTCTCGCATCGTTCGTTGCAACGGCACCTGGCCGAGGCAGGGACTTCCGTCCGGCAGATCGTGCGTGAAGAGCGGCAGCGTAGTGTGGAAGGGCTGCTTGAACGTAACGGGCTCACCAATGCGGCGATCGCTCGCGCCGTGGGTTATGCCGATGCGACCGTGTTGTGGCGCGCCACGCGCAACTGGAAAAAACAATAAAAGCGTGCGCCAACGCTTTCATTCTGAAAGTATTGATGCAACTAAATCGTCATACAAAAAACTTCCCTTTCCTAATTATCCGGAGCGAACCGCCGTGTTGGCGCTCTTACGAGCATTGGCGCGAATTATCGAAAATTTGGCGCGGTTCGCGAAGTCGCTTTATTTTTTAGCTACCTACCATGCGCTCACACCGAAGCATCGAACGTCGGTCAACCGAGCGCCTCGCCCCGCATTGCCAGGGTTCAGGCGAGTTCCAGACTAGCCAACAAAACTAGAGGCAGCGATGAATGAACCCTACTCTCCGACCCGTCTGGTCGACGCGGAGTCCCCGGTGGAATTGAAGGGCAATACGCTGGGCTTGTGGCAGATCGTGTTTCTCGTGATTTCCGCGGCCGCGCCGCTGACCGGCATGCTCGGTGCGGTGCCGCCCGCGATCAGCCTGGGTAACGGCGCGGGCATTCCGGGCGCGTTCGTGATTGCCGGCGTCGTGCTGCTGATCTTCAGCGTGGGCTTTGCGTCGATGAGCCGGCACGTGGTGCGCGCCGGCGCGTTTTACGCCTACATCGCCGCCGGACTTGGACGGCCGTTGGGCATGGCCGGCGCACTCGTCGCGCTGATGTCGTACACCTTCATCCAGATCGCGCTTTACGGGTTGTTCGGGTTTTTCTGCACGGTGATTCTTTCTCCACTACTGCATACCGCGATGCCCTGGTACGGCTATTCACTGATCTGCGTGGCGGTGGTGCAATTCACCGGCATCCGCGGCATCGATCTGAATAGCCGCCTGCTCGGCGTGCTGATGTGTCTTGAACTGGGCATTCTGTTGTTGCTTGCGGTTGCGATCGTCGTCCATGGCGGCGGCCCGAATGGCCTCACGCTCGCGCCGTTCACGCCGCAGCATGTGTTTAGCGGCCACCTCGGCATTGCGGTGATGTTCGCCTTCGCGTCGTTTATCGGTTTCGAGGCGACGGCGATTTACGGCAAGGAATGCCGGGACCCGAAGGTGACGGTGCCACGCGCGACGTATGTGTCGGTGATGCTGATTCTCGTGTTCTTCGCTTTCGTTACGTGGACGATTGTGTGCGCGTATGGACTGAACGATGTGGTCGCAGTCGCGACAAAGCAGCCGGGCGACTTCTGGTTCATTCAGTCCGGCAAGTACCTGGGCGGTGCGGTGACGACCGTGATGAGCTTCCTGTTGCTCAGCAGTATCTTCGCGAGTCTGCTGTCGTTCCATAACACGCTGGTGCGCTATATCCATGCGTTGAGCCTCGAGGGCATCCTGCCGCAAGCGCTCAACCGGGTGCACGCGAAATACCGTTCGCCGTATGTGGCGAGCTATCTGCAAACACTCTCAGTGTGCGTGCTGCTCGGTTGCTTCATCGCGGCCGGCAGCGACGTGTTCAATATCGTATTCAGCTGGAGTTCGGCGCTCGGCACAATCGGGATCGTGATGCTGCAAGCGGTGACGAGTTTTTCGGTGATCGCGTTTTTCCGCAAGACGCGCAAGGACACGCGCGTATGGCATTCGTTTATCGCGCCGCTGGTGGGTGGCCTCGGCCTGCTCTATATCGGCGTGATTCTGGTGCGCAATCTCGACGCGCTCAGCGGCTCCGATAGCCCAATCGTCAAGTCTTTCCCCTGGATCGTATTCGCGGTTGCGCTGTGCGGCGTCGCGATCGGTCTCATCCTGCGCAAAAAGCGGCCGGATATCTACGCGCGCTTCGGGCAGTAATCGAACGACGCGCAACGCATCCAGCGCGCGCCTCCCGTCACGTTCTAACGATCGACTGCTGCCGTTCATATCCGAGCGGCAGCGGGGTGGCGTCGCTCGTCCTGCTTTTCCCGTTTGTTCTCGCTGTTTTTACCACTCAACTCTCGACAAAAATATGGCAGACAAATTCGTCAAGCGCTCGGCGCTTGCGCTGGCCGCGTGCGGCCTCGCGATGGGCGCGCATGCGCAATCTTCGGTGACGCTCTACGGCACGGTCGACGCCGGCGTCGTCTACACGACCAACCAGCAGACGACGCTGGCCGACGGTAGCACCAACGGTCATGCGAATTACCAGTTGGCGGGCGGCAATCTGGTGCCGTCGCGTTGGGGCTTGATGGGCACGGAGGACATCGGCGGCGGCACCACGGTCAACTTCACGTTGGAGAACAGCTTTCTGATCGGCAACGGCGCGATGTTGCAGTCGAATACGCTGTTCAACCGCAATGCATGGGTCGGTTTGAACAACGGCACGTACGGCGCGCTGACATTCGGCCGTCAATACGATCCGTTCTCCGACTACATGGGTGCGTATGCGTCGAGCAATAACTGGGCGACGCTATACGGCTCGCATTTCGGCGACGTCGACAATCTCAACGAAGCGTTCAACTTCAACAACTCGATCAAGTACATCAGCCCGAGCTTCGGTGGCTTGACGGTTGGCGGGTTGTTCAGCCTGGGCGGTGTGGCGGGGAATTTCTCGCAGAACAAGGGCTGGGCGCTGGCGGCGAATTACGCACAGGGGCCGTTGTCGTTGAGCGCGGGGTATCTGGAGTTGAATCAACCGTTGCAGGCGGCCTTAGGCGGGACGACCGGATATATCGGCGATTTCAGCTGCGCGAACGCCGGTGCATCGTATTGTCTGCTGCAGCAGGCAAGCAAGGTGAGGATTTTCGGCGCAGGGGGCTCCTATGCGTTCGGCAAGGCGAGCGTGGCGCTCACCTATACGCATACGCGTTTATCGCAGAGTCAGTATTTCGCGAGCGCGGCGACGCCTGGCGGGTCGGATATCTCGTTCGACATTGCCGAGTTGAATACGACCTATATGCTCGCGCCCGATTTACAGCTCGGTCTGGCGTATATCTTCAACGACGCCAAACCGGCTGGCAGCGCGTCGACACGCGTGCATCAGGTCAACCTTGGGGCGGTGTACAGCTTGTCGAAGCGGACGGCGGTCTATGCGGTGGCGATCGGGCAGAAATCTTCAGGCGCGGGGCTGGGGATCAATCCGTCGACGGGGCAAACTGAAAATCTGGCGCAGATTCCCAATATCGTCAATTCGGATACGGATAAGCAACTCGCTGTGATCGTCGGCGTGCGGCACAATTTTTGATCCGCCTGCGCGGCGTTGGCAATCAGATTGACGCACAGATCGATGCAGAGATCTCCGCCGCCAGCGCCGCCCGGCGAGCCCTCCCAGCGGGCGAGGCGGAAAAGGGGCTAATCCGCGAGCCGCTTGTCGGCCAGTGCGCTCTGGCAATCCGCCAGCACCTGCTTGACCAGCCGCGCCTGAGGATCGAGCTCGTCCGTATCGAGAATCTCCTCGACGGCGTCGCGCGCCCAATCGGCATCGACAAACTTCGCGTGCCGCCGCGCGATCTCCAGCGCGGTTGCCGACAACCTGGCGATACTCAACCAGTCTGCCTCCCGCGAGCGGCGGTCGAGCCATTTATGGGCGGCCTGCACGTGAAACGCCGCGTCAGGCCAGTCCTCGTTCAGGTAATAAGCGCCAAGGCAGCCGCATGTGAGCCAGCACAACAGCTCCAAACGGTCCCGTGGACTCAGATGATGGCGTACATCACTCATGGCGACGCTCGCTGCTGTAATTTGCGTTCCGATGAGGACGGCAGGCCGTCCCCCGCTTCCGTTACACAATATCACGCAGAATTCGCGAGCGGCAATTGCTGACACACCCTATGCGCTCCGTACCACAAACGCCACGCTACACCACGCCGTAACCTGCGGCAGCGCGGTTCCGCTAGCGCGTCGCGACGATAAACAGCCGCGGGAACGGCAGCAGCACGGTGCCGTCGTCGAGAGCCGGATAAGCTCGCGCGACCGCATCCCGGTAGCGTTGCAGGAAGGGCGCCTTCTGACTGTCGTCGAGCGCGTCCAGGAACGGTCTCAGCGCGCTGCCCTTGAACCATTCGACCACCGCGTCCGCGCCGCCCGCGAGCGGGTGATAGTAGGTGGTGCGCCACACGTCGACCCGCGCGCACAGCGGCACCAGCCGCGCGTAGTACCAGTCGGCGCCGTGGCGCATGGTGCGTTCCACGCCCTTCAGCTGGTTCGCCCACGGGCCGTCCGCCGCGATTTCGCGCAGCAGACGGTGGGCGGGTTCGTCGAGATTGTCCGGCATTTGCACGGCGAGGTTTCCGCCCGGCGCAAGTTTGCTCACGAGCGCCGGAAACAGTTGCTCATGATCCGGTACCCACTGCAACACGGCATTGGCGAGGATCAGGTCGTAGGACCCGGTGGCGTCCCAATTCGTAATGTCGCTCACTTCGAACTGGAATTGCGGCAGGCGCTTGCGGGCGGCCTCGATCATGTCGGCGGAACTGTCCAGACCGCTGACTGTTGCCCCGGGCAGGCGAGCCGCCAGCGCTTCGGTGGAATTGCCGGGACCGCAGCCGATGTCCACCGCCGTACGCACGTCGGTTGCCGGTACCGCCGCCAGCAGATCCCTGACGGGGCGCGTGCGCTCGCTTTCGAACAGTACGTACTGTTTTGCATTCCAATTCGTCGATGAAGTCATGTCACGCTCCTTTGTTTTTACCTTGGGGCCGTTGCCGTTGCGCTGACACCCGCATATCGTGGGCGGTGTCGAACCGAACCAATCCGCTCATTCTGTGCGGTCCGCAGGGTAGAGTAAAATGAATTTATCATTCCGATTCCTTCATTTTTCTAATGAAAATCGACACGCTAGGGGTACAGGCGTTCGTCGCGATTGCGGATCGCGGCAGCTTTCAAGGCGCCGCCGATTCATTGCACGTCACGCAAACGGCCATTACGCAGCGTCTGCGTAAGCTCGAAACGTTTCTCGGTGTCACGTTGATCGAACGGACCACCCGTTCCATGGCGTTGACCGCAATAGGACGCAGTTTTTTGCCGCAGGCACGCCGTCTGTTGGGCGAGCTTGCCGATGCGCTGGTGGAGATTCGCGAGACGGGCGTGGCGCGTCGCGGCGATGTGTCGATTGCCTGTGTGCCGACCGTGGGCGTGCAATATTTGCCGCGCATTCTGCAGGCCTACGCCGCCCGTTATCCGCATAACCGCATCAGGATTCTCGATCACGCGTCGTCCGCGGTGGAGGAGGCGGTGCTGCACCGTGAGGTGGAGTTCGGCATCAATATCGCCGGAGAGCATCATCCGGATCTTGCCAGCGTGCCGTTGACGGAAGACCGTTACGTGTTGATCTGCCATGAAGATCATCCGCTGGCGAAGCGGCGGCGCATTGCCTGGCAGCAGTTGCAATCGTATCCGTTGATCTTTGCCGGAGAAGTCAGCGGCAATCGGGCGCTGCTCGACATCGCTCTGGAAAAGAACGCGCTGGCGCTGCGCTCGTTTTATGAAGTGCAACGCAGTTCGACGGCTGTCGGCCTCGTTGCGCAGGGGGTGGGCGCGGCCGTGGTGCCGGCGCTCGCTATTCAGAAAGGGGCGTATCCGACGGTCCGTACCGTCGACCTCACGCATCCGGTGGTCTCGCGCACGCTCGTGCTCGTGACCAGAAAGACCGCGCAGTTGTCGCCGGCGGCGCAGGCGCTCTACGACATGATTCTCGAACAGGCGACGCTGAAAGTTTGACGGTGGCTCGGAGTCGCCTGGCTTCGGTGCCGTTGCGCGGTGGTGTCGGCGTGAACTGGAATCGGCTTTTTGGGAAATTTGATCCAATGTATGCCGGGCTATGGCATCCTCGCGACAAGCGATGGCGTGCTCCGCACCCACGGGCGAACCTGAGCATCGCAGCGGCTTCGAGCAGCAAGCATTCCGAGGAGACAATCCATGTTGACTGTGTATAGCGATCGGCACCGGCTGCACCACGGCCATGCTGAATTGATCGACGGCGAAATGAAGCCTTGCTTCGAGATGCCGAGCCGCGCCGATTTCATCCTGGAACGGGTGCGCGAAACGCGGCTCGGCGAAGTGATTGCGCCCGCCTCATTCGGGCTCGACCCGGTGCACCGGATTCACGACAAGGGCTTCATCGCGTTTCTTGGCAGCGCCTGGGACGAATGGAGCGCGCTCGGCCGCAAGCACGACGCGCTGCCGCTCGTGTGGCCGGTACGCGGCATGCGCCAGGACCGCGTGCCGGAAGATATCGACGGCAAGCTGGGCTACTACGCGATGGATGCGGGTGTGCCGATCACGTCGGGCACCTGGACGGCCGTGCGCGATGCGGTGAATGTCGCGCTGACCGGCGCACGCCATGTGAGCGACGGCGCGCGCGGCGCATTCGCGTTGTGCCGGCCGCCTGGGCACCACGCGGCGGCCGACTATATGGGCGGCTACTGCTACATCAACAACGCGGCGGTGGCGGCGCAGTCATTGCTCGATGCGGGCGCGAAACGCGTGGCGATTCTCGATGTCGACTATCACCACGGCAACGGCACGCAGAGCATTTTCTATCATCGTCCGGACGTCCTGTTCGCGTCGCTGCATGGCGACCCGCGCACCGAATATCCGTTCTTTCTCGGCCACGCCGACGAAACCGGCACCGGTGCCGGCCTCGGTTACAACGCGAACTTCCCGCTGAAACCGGGCACGGCATGGGCGGACTATACGGTGGCGCTCGAAGCGGCTTGCGCGCGCGTCGCCGACTACGCGCCGGATGCGCTGGTGGTGTCGCTCGGTGTCGATACTTTCGAAGAAGACCCGATTTCGCAGTTCAAGCTGCGCAGCGACGACTATCCGCGCATCGGCGAGGCGATCGGTCGCTTGGGAAAACCGACGTTGTTCGTGATGGAGGGCGGCTATGCGGTCGCGGCGATCGGTGTCAACGCGGTGAATGTGCTGACGGGGTTTGAATCGGTGTGAGGCGCCATCGCTGAGCGCTATCTCCAGTCCGGCGAGCTGGCCCGATTCGAACGACTAAAACTGTATCTGTCCGCTTGAGCGAACCGTCGATACCCTACGATTCGCAGCCGGATACCCGGTGAAATTTTCCACAGCGACTGAACGAGCGGCCACGACCCCATGCTCCAGATACTAGGCAAAGCCTCATCCATCAACGTCCGCAAAGTACTGTGGGCCTGTGCCGAACTGAACCTGCCATTTGAACGGGAAGATTGGGGTTCCGGATTCAAGGCGACCGACGCTCCCGAGTTCGTCGCGTTGAATCCCAATGCGATGGTTCCGGTGATCCGGGACGGTGGGTTCGTGCTGTGGGAATCCAATTCGATCATCCGTTATCTGGCGGGCCGCTACGACGGCGAGTTTCTCTATCCGGGCGATCCTTGCGAGCGCGCGAAGTGCGATCAATGGATCGACTGGCAGGCGAGCGAGATGAACCGGGCATGGAGTTACGCGTTTCTTGCGTTGGTGCGGCGCTCGCCGGCGCATCAGGACCGTCAGCAGATCGACCTGTCGTGTGCGAACTGGGCAAGGCATATTGCGATTGTCGACAGGCAACTGGAAACAACCGGCGCCTTCATCGCTGGACCCGCGTTTTCGCTCGCGGACATTCCGATCGCGCTGTCGATCAACCGTTGGCTCGAGACGCCTTTGCAACACGCCGATTTTCCAGCGGTGACGGCCTACATGGAGCGTCTTGCCGCGCGCCCGGGCTATCTGGCGTACTGCCGCAACGGCACGCCGTGAACAGCGCGTTCGTGCTGCATTTGTCATGCTATAAATTCATGGCTGTGTCTCTGGCGTGGCGGGCTTCCTTCGCTCGTCAGTGCTTTCAAAAGTGATTCTTTACGCTTACAAAATAATTGATAAAAATCCGAGCGCTGAGCGTTTGCGCACGATGATCCGACTCACCTACAATGGCCGCTTTTGCGACGCGGATTGAAGGTTCAAAGATGCGGGTATCGAAATTTGTACTGGCCTTGCTTACGGCCTGTTTCACGCTTGATGCGAGCGCCGAAATGACGGCCTCGCAATACAAGATCTGGGCTCATGGCGACACCAACTCGGTCTATGCGGCCTACATTACTGGCACGATCAACGCGCTAGGGTGGGCGAACGGAGATCTGGTGTCGAAGAAGCGTCCGCCGCTGTTCTGCCCGCCGGAAAACCTCGCGATCGGCAATCAGAATGTCTATCCGCTGCTCGATCAGTTTTTCACCAACCATCCGGGCATCTCGGACGACTTTCCAGTCGGCCTCGCTATTCTGCGCACGCTTCAGGAGGCGTTTCCCTGCTGATCCTGAAGCACCGGGGCGACTTCTCGCCGACGCTGTCTCGTGACCGCCGTCGGCAGCCCGGTGCTTCGATGCGGTTCAATGCTGCTCGACGAACTCGACCACCTCGCCGTTATCGCGCTTCAGAAAGATCGCGTCGCCCTTGGTGCGAATTTCATTGCAGGAGCTGCCGATCTTGCGGCCTTTACTGCACACCTTGCCGTCTTCGGCTTTCCATTCGCCCTTGTCCGTGAAGCCTTTGTTGGTGCTGAAGTCGTATGCGCCGTCGGTGCTGTATTGGACGTGCCAGAGGCTTCCGTCGGCCAGCTTGATGTTGAAGGTCTTGCCGGCGAGCCGTTGCTGAATGTCGGAGGCCGATGCCGCCGCGGCATCGTCGGGGAATGCCGTTGAGCCGGTGGTCTGCGCAATCGCAGCGAGAGCCGGCAGCATCATGACGGCAAGAACAAGCAGGGGTTTCATCGAGTGTCTCCGCGTTGTTGGCAACGACTGGTTTTCTGACGCCGTTTTGGACGGTATTTCGGACGGCATTTCGAATGTAAATCGGCCCACCGTCCGTGGGCCGACGCTACACCGGTTGCATGGATCGAAGTGTGGCCTAACGCACAGGCCGGCGCCGATTCAACTGAACCGCGCCGGCTCGTCCATTCACGACACCGTGCCGGTCACGACGCCGCAAGCGCGTCCCGCTTGTCGTTCCTCGCAAAAGCGTTTTCCACGCCAGGCAGAATCTCGACGATTTCGAAGAAGCGGTCCCAGAACGGCGTTTCACGCAATGCTTCAACCAGCAATTCGTACGCGTGATGGCTCGTCGCGTCCCACACCCAGATGTCCGTCACGCGCGCCGAATAGAACTCGACGTCGTAGAAACGCAGGCTGACTTCATCGGCATGCATCTCGATGATCGGCTCGACATGTTCGCGCAGCAGGCGAAAACGTTCACCGGCGGAAAAGCCGAGCCATTCGGGCGTTGTTTTGACAAGCATGAATACGGTCAATACGGTTTTTTTCACAGATGAAGTCATGTCGTTCGATTCCAGTTGATGGCTGAGCGGTCGCTGAGGTTGCGCGAAAACAGGTTTAGAATACGAGCGATCACTCACATTTAAAACTCGCATTTCGGCCATGTCCAGATCGACTGCAACGCAACGCCTGAAACCCCGTAAAGCGCCGATTCAGCGGCGTTCGGCACAAACCGTCGAGGCCGTGCTCGAAGCGGCGGCTCGCATTCTGGAGACGCATGGCCTTGCCGCCTACACGACCAATGCGGTCGCGGAGCGTGCCGGCGTCAGTATCGGTTCGTTCTATCAATACTTTCCGAATCGCGACGCGTTGACGGTCGCATTGATCGAACGCGAAACCGCGCAACTGATGGCGGACATCGAATCGGCAACCTTGGTGGAGCATTCGCGTGGCAGCGTGCTCGCGATGGTGCGCGCGGCGGTAGCGCATCAGATGCGCAGGCCGGCGCTGGCGCGCATCATCGATTCCGAGGAACGTAGATTGCCGCTCGGCGAGCGTGATCGGCGGGTTGCCGAGACGATTCATGCGGCGCTTCTGGCGGCGTTGACCGACAAGCCCGAAGCGCCCGATCTGGAAGATGCGAATCTGGTCGCACACGATTTGCTGGCGATCGTGCACGGCATGGTCGACGATGCGGGCGAGCGCGAGGAACGCGACGCCGCGGCGCTGGAAGTGCGGGTGATGCGCGCCGTGGATGGCTACGTGGCGCAGTCGAGGCGGGAGAAATAGAGCGGCGGCTCCTTGTAGCGGTCGCGAGCCTGCGGGCCCGCTAACGCAACCATGACTGAGCGAGGCGGGCCCGCGTGGCCCGCTAACACAACATGGCCGGAATCAGACCGGCGTGCGGGGTCGCAAGGGCCCCGCGTGCAAACCTCAAAGTTGCACGAGCTTAGGAATCTGCACGTCCGGATTGACGTCGGCTTCATAGTCCACGCCGGCGATCTCGAATCCGAAGAGGCGCAGAAAGTCGGTCTTGTAGCCGCTGAAGTCGGTGAGTTCGTAGATATTGTCGTTGGTCACCTGAGTCCAGAGTTCCTGGACGCGGCCTTGAACTTCGGGATCGAGTTCCTTGTAGTCGGCGCGCAGACGGCCTTCTTCGTCGAGGTGCGGCGTGGCGCCGTACAGGCTGTCTTTGTAGAGCCCGTAGACCTGTTCGATACAGCCTTCGTGCGTGCCTTTTTCCTTCATGACCTTGAAGAGCAGCGACAGGTACAGCGGCATCATCGGGATCGCGGAGCTCGCTTGCGTGACGACCGCCTTGAGTACCGAGACGCGCGCATCGCCGCCCTTGGCCGCGAGTTTCTCGCGGATCCCGATTACCTTCTGGTCGAGATCTTTCTTGGCCGCGCCGATCGAACCGTTCCAGTAGATGTCGCGCGTGATTTCTTCGCCGAGATAGGTGAACGCGGTCGTCTTCGCGCCGCCGGCGAGCACGCCGGCTTCGAGCAGGGCGTCGATCCACATTTGCCAGTCTTCACCGCCCATCACCGCGACGGTGTTGTCGATTTCGGCTTGCGTGGCGGGTTCGAGGACGGTTTCCTTGATGACTTCCTTGTCGGTGTCGATGCCGCGCAGGTTGACGGCCTTACCGACCGGCTTCAGCGTCGAGCTGAAGACTTCGCCGGTTTTCGGATGCGTGCGCTTGGGTGCGGCGAGACTGTAGACGACGAGATCGACCTGACCGAGATCGCGCTTGATGACCTCGATGGTGCGTTGCTTGACTTCATCGGAGAAGGCGTCGCCGTTGATGCTGGTCGCGTAGAGGCCTTTTTCCGTGGCGAATTTTTCGAAGGCGGCGGTGTTGTACCAGCCTGCGGTGCCTGCTTTGGTTTCGCTGCCGGAGCGTTCGAAGAACACGCCGAGGGTGGCGGCGTCGGCGCCGAAGGCCGCGCTGATGCGCGCGGCGAGGCCGTAGCCCGTGGATGCGCCGATCACGAGGACCTTCTTCGGGCCGTTGGCGATGGGGCCGCGTGCCTTGACGTATTCGATCTGTTCCTTGACGTTGGCTTCGCAGCCAGTCGGATGGGTCGATACACAGATGAAGCCACGCACGCGCGGTTTGATGATCATGAAGCACCTCTTGTGTCGGAATGCCGACATTATAGGGGTGTTAGGGTTGGGGCCTGTTCGGTGGGGGGTTTTTTGTTGCCTGTGGCGTTGGGGTTTGCTTTTTGTTTTGCCCGTGCGGCGCTTGTTCGTCTGTCTGCCTGTGGTGTTGGCCTTTTCTTGAATTGTTATCGGTCTATTAGC
>NZ_JAQQEF010000038.1:0-52638 GCF_046027605.1 Paraburkholderia fungorum | reverse complement strand
CCCCCCCGCGCCCCCCCCGAGACGCAGGGTGATCTGCCAGTCGACGGAGCCTTTCAGACCGTGCACCAGCGTGCCGGTCGCCTTGGTGGCGGCCGCGTACAGCAGATCGGTGCCGACCGCGGTGGCCGGATGCACGTTGAACAGCAGGACCAGGATCGGCGTCATCAGCGAGCCGCCGCCGACGCCTGTCAGTCCGACCAGAAAGCCGACGAACAGGCCGGAGAAGGAATACAGCAGTTCGATGTGGGGAAGAGCCATTGAGAGCAGACCGCGGATGATCGGGTGGGTTGGACAGGTTTAGGTGGCGAGGCCGGCGCGCGCACGCCTTCGAGAGGCGGCGAATGTCGGCATATGTCGGCATATGTCGGCGAAGGCCCAGGCGGCGCGGCGAAAGCCGCTATTGTCGCAAAACTGCCGCGCACGCGTGCAAGCGTTACGACGGGCCGTGCTGCGCCGCCTGCATCCGCTCGATCAGCGCCAGCACTTCGGGCCGGCTCTCGCCCTTCGCATGCACGAAGTAGTATTTCAGCGGCGACGCGACTTCGTGGCGGCTCACCCGCACGAGACCGCTCTTGCGCAGGTACGCGTCGGCGAACGGCACGCGCGCCAGCGCCAAGCCGAGTCCGGCTTCGGCGGCGGCCAGCACCAGTGTGTAGTCTTCGAAGCGGCGATCTTGCGCACGCGGCTTCAACGGAATCGCGAGCGCGTCGAACCATGCGCGCCAGCCGGTCACATCCGAGTCGTGCAACAGCGGCACATTGAGCAGTGCGGCATCGCCACGGTGATCCCGCTGCTTCGCCAGTTGCGCGGCGAGCGCGGGATGCGCGACCGGATAGAGCGTCTCCGGCAGGAACGGCTTGACCTCCAGCTGACGCCAGCTGCCGCGCCCGTAGCGAATCGCCAGATCCGCTTCGCCGCCGGCGAGGTCCACGTTGCGATGGTCGATATCGAGCTGGATGCGCAGCGCCGGGGCTTCGCTTTCGAAGGCCGCCTGGCGCTCGAAGAACCACAGCTTGGCGAACGCGGGCACCATGCTCAGCTTGACCAGTTGCGGGCTGCGCGGCGAGCGCCACTGATCCGCCGCGCTGTCGATGATGCCGAACGCCTGCTCGATCCGTCCGACGAAGCGTTGCCCGTCCGGCGTCAGCCGAACGCCGCGCGCATGGCGTTCGAACAAGGTCATGCCGAGCCAGTTTTCGACCGCGGCGACCCGCCGGCTGATTGCGCCGTGCGTCAATCCGGCGACTTCGGCGGCGGCGAGAAACGAGCCTTCGCGGGCGACGGCGCAGACGGTTTCGAGGCTCGCCAGCGGCGGCCGCGCCGACGAGGCGGGCGGCGTTGATGGGGAGGTGTGAGCCATATTCACATCACGATGTTCATTTGTGCGCTAGCTTAGCAGCTCCCGGCGCGGCACCATTTGCGCATGAACACACTCACTTCATCCCCATCCCCATCGCCGCGTGCCGCGCGGCAACCGCTCCTGGCCGCTGGCGCGGTCGCCTTCACCATCGTCTCCTGGGCGTCCGCCTTTCCATTCATTCGCATCGGCTTGCAGGGTTTGTCGCCGTTGCAATTGGCGGCGGCGCGTTTTGCCACCGCGGCGCTGCTGGTGATCGCATGGCTCGTCTTCCGGCGGCCGCGCTTGCCGACATGGCGCGACGGTGTGCGATTCGTACTGTGCGGTTTTCTCGGCGTCGCGCTTTACAACGCGCTGCTCAATACCGGCGAGAAAACGGTGGCGCCAGGCGCGGCGAGTTTTATCGTCAATACGCTGCCGATTTTCACGGCGCTGCTGGCGGCCGTATTTCTCGGGGAGCGATTCAATCGTTGGGGATGGCTCGGTTCGTTAATCAGTCTCGCCGGCATTGCCGTGATCGCGCGAGGTCAACCCGGCGGGCTGACGCTCGGTGCGGGCAGTACGCTGATTCTTGGCGCGGCGCTGTGTTCGGCGAGCTACTTCGTGCTGCAGCGGCGTCTGATTCCGGTCTATGGAGCGCTGACCTGTACCGCGTACACGTTGCTCGCGGGGGCGGTATTGCTGGCGCCGTGGCTGCCGGGCGCGCTGAGTTCGCTTGGCAGTGCGCCGCACGGCACATTGCAGGCGGTGCTGGTGCTCGGCGTGTTTCCCGCGGCGCTCGGCTATGCGACTTGGACGTTCGCGCTCGGTTACTTCGGCGCGGCGCGCGCGGCCAATTTCCTGTATCTGACGCCAGCGGTGGCGACGGCGTTGTCCGCGCTGCTGACCGGCGAGCGCCCGGGTCTCGCGACGCTATGCGGTGGTTTGATGGCGATTGCCGGCGTGGTGTTCGTGGCGTTGCGCGGCCGCTCGTGAGTCGAAGGCGCGACGCTGAGCGCCACCAGCGCGGCGCCGTTCAACCTCATTCAAAGCGCACGGCGAATCTCGACGATGCCGAACGCTGCCAGCGTGAATCCGACGATCCGGTCGATCGCCACGCGCAGCTTGCTGCCGATCGCATGACGCGCGAGCGACACGACGGTCACGAGGAAACACCACCACGCGATCGACCCGCAAAATACGCCGCCGACCGTGGTCAATGCGATGCTCGATGAAAATGCGCCGCGCGGGGCGAGCGTCGTGAACAGTGCGGCGAACATGATGACGGTTTGCGGGTTGGTCAATGTGAGCAGCAGCGAACTCGCATAGGCGCGCAGCGCGCCGGCGCGGCCTGCCTGGGCGAGCTTGCTGTCACCGTTGGCATTGCCATTGGCATTGCCATTGCCATTGCCGTTGCCATTGGCTGCATCTACGACTGGCGTTTTTTGCAGCAAGGCCCGCACGCCGAGATAAAGCAGAAACAGACCGGCAAGCAGATGCAAGGGTCGGTCGTAGGCCAGCATGAACTGCGAAATGCCGACAAGGCCGAGTGCCGCGATCAAACCATAAACCGCATCGCCGGTTGCAATGCCGAAGCCGATTGCGAGCCCTGCGCGCGGACCACCCGTCAGCGTGCGGCGAATGCATAGCATGCCCATTGGGCCGACCGGTGCGGCAATCGCGAGGCCGACGCCCGCGGAGGTGATGAAGAGACTGGCGGTGGACATGGGCAAGCCTTTATCGGTTGTTCTGTTTGGTGATGGGTTGCGTGCGCTGCGGTTCTCGCGTGCGGGCAGGCGAGGCGACATGCCGGCGCGACCCCAAGCATAGCCAGATAGAAAATCCGGAGCAAGGCGGCGGGATTCAGACGGGGCGACCCCGCGCCGCATCAAACTACATCATTCCGCACACGATTTGCCTTCACAACCTGGCGTGCAATCAACGGCGCACACGCGTGCGCAGACCGTGGATACCCTGAGATGAACTCGGCCTGCGCTTTCCTCGGGCATAATTTTCCCACTTCAAACATCGGGTACCCGCTCGTTCATGTGGCAAATCGATCAGGTGACGTTGCGCTTGTTCATCGCCGTTTGCGAGGAAGGCACGATTGCGCGCGCGGCTGAACGTGAGTTCATCGCGCCGTCCGCGGTCAGCAAACGGCTCGCCGATCTTGAAGCACTAGTCGATGTCGCGCTGCTCTCGCGCAGCCAGCGCGGCGTGCGCGCGACCGCTGCCGGCGAGGCGCTCCTCAGGCACGCGCGGTTCATCATGCGCGGCCACGAACGGTTGCAGGCGGAGCTCAGCGAATACGCGGCGGGCGCGCGCGGTCACGTGCGGGTGCTGGCGAATGTGTCGTCGATGGTCGAGTTTCTGCCCGAGGCTCTCTCGGTGTTTTTGAAAGCCAACCCGCAAGTCCGTGTCGATGTCGAAGAGCGCGTCAGCGCCGAGATCGTGCGCGGTCTGGAAGAAGGGGTGGCCGATCTCGGCATTTGCCGAGATGTGGTGCCGATGGGCAGTCTCGACGTGTTGCCGTATCGCTCCGATCATCTTGCGCTGATCGTGCCACGCGATCATCCGCTGGCAGGAGAGGCGGCAGTCGGCTTCGAGCAGACGCTGGCATTCGACCATCTCGGGCTGGCATCGAACGCGTCGGTGAACGCGCTGATGCAGCGCATAGCGGTGGAAAAAGGCAGCGAGCTCAACTATCGAACCTACGTGTCGACCTTCGACGCCGCCTATCGTTTTATCCAGGCGGGCCTTGCCGTCGCGATCCTGCCGAGCGAGGCGCTGCCCAGACATGCCGCCGATGAATACGGCATCGTCGCCGTGCCATTGTGCGAAGCGTGGGCGGAGCGGCGCTTCGTGATCTGCATGCGCGACCGCAACGCGCTGACGCTGACGGCGTCCCATCTGCTCGATCATCTGTTGAGATCGGTTTGAGCTCTCCTCGCGGTTTGCCTTTGATGCGCAATTCAAACGCCGTCTGAAAGACTGCTCGGCGACCTTTCAGCTTGTCCCACGGTCTCCCGACTATTTCTGAGCGCTCCCACAACGTCCTTCGGTCTGCCTGTGAAAAGCCCTTAAGGGTTTCCCCTTTGCGGCGCCCCACGCCCGTCCCGCGTGCCTTTGCCGCCATCGCGAGCGGCGATGGAGTGCGTCGTCAACGCAGACTTTGCCGCGTGGTCGCGAGCGGGCACGCTGTCGCTCAACTGCTTCATTCCCTGCACTCCACGCAAGATTCAAGATCGGGATTCAAGACCATGAGTGACACCCAGGAGCGCGTCGTCGTGACCGAAGTCGGCATGCGCGACGGCCTGCAAAGCATCGCTCGCACGATGCCCACCGAGTTCAAGCGGCGCTGGATCGACGCCGCCTATGCCGCCGGCGTGCGGCATATGGAAGTCGCGTCGTTCGTGCCGGCGAAGTTGCTGCCGCAAATGGCCGACGCCGACGAAGTGATCGCCCACGCACTCACCTATGACGATCTGATCGTGACGGCGTTGGTGCCGAACCTGAAGGGCGCGCAACGTGCGCTCGAGTCCGGCGTGCATCGGATCGTCGCGCCGATTTCGGTGAGCGCGGCGCATAGCCTCGCCAATGTTCGCAAGACGCCTGTCGAGATGATCGAGTCGTTTGCCGCGATGCGCGAACTGATCGATAGCGCGGCTAGCGCGAACGCGCGGCGCGTGGAATTGATCGCCGGATTGTCGACGGTGTTCGGCTGCACGCTGCAAGGCGCGGTGCCTTACGCCGATATCGTCCGGATCGCGCGCGCCGCGTTGCAGGCGGGCGCCGACGTCATCGCGCTCGGCGATACGACCGGTGAAGCGACGCCGCGCCAGGTCGGCGAAATCATCGAACGGGTGCGAGACGTTGCGGGAAGCAAGCTGCGTTCGCTGCATTTCCACGACACGCGCGGCCTCGGTCTCGCGAACACGCTGATCGCGCTGCAGCACGGAATCCGCGAATTCGACGCGTCGCTTGCCGGACTCGGCGGCTGTCCGCATGCGCCGGGTGCGACTGGCAACGTGAACACTGAAGACCTCGTGTTCATGCTCGACAGCATGGGTTACGACACCGGCATCGACCTCACCAGACTCATCGCGTCGCGCGACGTGCTTGCCGATGCGCTGCCCGGCGAACCGCTGTACGGTTATCTGGCGCGTGCCGGTTTGCCGAAGCAGTTTATTGCCGCTGCTCAACGTTTTGAACCTTCCGGATCACAGGTGCTGCAATGACTCCAGTTTCTTCTACGTCCGCCTCTTCCGTTCCTTCTGCAGTTGCTTCTTCGGAGCAACCGGGCGCGTTGCCACTTGCCGGCATTCGCGTGGTCGAGTTGTCGCATATGGTGATGGGGCCGACCTGCGGGATGATTCTTGGCGACCTCGGCGCCGAAGTCATCAAGGTCGAGCCGCCGCGCGGCGACGGTACGCGCCGCTTACTCGGCACCGGTGCGGGTTTTTTTCGCACCTTCAATCGCAACAAGAAGAGCGTCGCACTCGATCTCGATAGCGAAGCGGGACTGGCCGCGCTGCACAAGCTGGTCGATACCGCGGATGTATTCGTCGAGAACTTCAAGCCGGGCCGCATGGCGAGCCTGGGACTCGACTACGCTTCGCTGCGCGAACGCAATCCCAAGCTGATCTACGTCTCGCACAAAGGCTTTCTGAACGGTCCGTACGAACACCGCCTCGCTCTGGACGAAGTCGTGCAGATGATGGCCGGCCTCGCCTACATGACCGGACCGGTAGGCCGTCCGTTGCGTGCCGGCAGTTCGGTCAACGACATCATGGGTGGCATGTTCGGCGCGATCGGCGTGCTTGCCGCATTGCACGAACGACATACGAGCGGACGCGGCAAGGAAGTACAAAGCGCGCTGTTCGAAAACTGCGTGCTGCTTTCCGCGCAACACATGCAGCAGTTCGCCGCGACCGGCGTGGCCGCCGCGCCGATGCCCGAGCGCATCAGCGCATGGGCCGTCTACGACGTGTTCCGGCTTGCCAACGACGAGCAGATGTTCATCGCCGCGACCGGCGACGGACAGTGGCGTGCGCTATGTGCGATTCTCGGTCGCGCGGATCTGCTGGCCGATCCGCGCCTCGCGACCAACAACGACCGCGTGCTGGCACGCGAGTGGTTGCTGAAGACGCTCGGCGAAACCTTGAGTCGCTTCGAAGGTGCTGCACTTGTGCCACTGTTCGAACGCGACCACATTCCGTTCGCGTCGATCACGAAACCCGAAGATCTGTTCGACGATCCGCATCTGAACGAGAGCGGCGGCCTTGCGCGTTTGACCCTCGATGATGGCAGCGAAACCGCGATGCCCTTGCTGCCGATTTCGATGGACGGCGCGCGTTTGCAGCCGCGCCAGCCGATCGCGAAGATCGGTGAACACACCGCCGACGTGCTGCGTGGTTTGGGCTACGACGAAGCGCAGATCGCGGCGTTGGGCGGCGGCGTGGCGGAGTCGCCCCAAGAGGCTGCGTAAGCGTGGCGATTGCTGGGACGGCGCCCGAAGCCGACACGCTAACTCCGATCGACAGCTTTGAATGGGATCGGAGTAAGCGCTGAAGCGCTAACTCCGATCGACAAAGGAGACAGATGATGAAATCGTCGAATCAGGCGGTGTGTGCGACAGCGGTCGGCGATGCCGGCGCGCTGGGTGATTTGCCCTCAGGGGCGGGCGCATCGGCAAGCGGCCACGCAGAAGAGATCGCGCTGGACGGCGCGCGCATTTCCGCGCGGCTCGACCGCTTGCCCGCGACGCGCTCGATCTGGCAACTGGTGATGCTGTTGAGCCTGGGCCTCTTCTTCGAGCTGTACGACCTGATGTTCTCCGGCTACATCGCGCCGGGCCTCGTGCGCAGCGGCATTCTCACCGCGACGACCCATGGCCTGTTCGGCACCAGCGGCGTGGCGAGCTTCATCGCGGCGTTATTCGCGGGCCTGTTCATCGGCACGGCGGCATGCGGCTTTCTCGCCGACCGCTTCGGCCGACGCGCGATTTTCACATGGTCGCTGCTGTGGTACACCGCGGCCAACATCATCATGGCGTTCCAGGACACGGCGCTCGGGCTCAATCTATGGCGCTTCATCGCGGGGATCGGGATCGGCGTGGAGATCGTGACGATCGGCACGTACATCTCCGAGCTCGTGCCGAAGCATGTGCGCGGCCGCGCGTCGGCGTTCTCGCAGGCGGTCGGTTTCTGCGCGGTGCCGATCGTCGCGTTTCTCTCGTACTTGCTGGTGCCGCACCGTTATTTCGGTCTCGACGGCTGGCGTCTGGTCGTGCTGACTGGCGTGATGGGCGCGATCGTGGTGTGGTGGATTCGTCTGCGTTTGCCGGAGAGTCCACGCTGGCTCGCACAGAAAGGCCGCATCGAGGAAGCCGATGCGGTGATGAAGCGGCTTGAAGCGCGCGTCGAACGCGAATATGGGCGGTCTTTGCCGGAACCGGCGTTACCCGAACCGGTGCGCGCGCGTGCGGCGTTTCGCGATCTGCTAGTGCCGCCTTATCGCAAACGCACGCTGATGCTGATCATTTTCCATGTGTTCCAGACGATGGGTTATTACGGCTTCGCAAACTGGATTCCGACTTTGTTGATCAAGCAGGGCATTACGGTGACGACGAGTTTGATGTATGCGAGCGTGATTGCGATTGCGGCGCCGCTTGGGCCGTTATTGGGAATGCTGATTGCCGACCGCTTCGAGCGTAAGACGGTGATTATCTGCATGGCGGCGGTGAACGTAGTGTGCGGGCTATTGTTCAGTCAGGCGCGGGAGACGGTGTTGCTGGTGAGTCTGGGTGTTTGCCTTGTGCTGGCGGGCAATATTATTTCTTATAGCTATCACGCATATCAGGCGGAGCTGTTTCCGACCAGTATCCGGGCGAGGGCCGTGGGATTTGTTTATTCGTGGAGCAGGATTTCGGCGATGTTTTCCGCGTTTGTGATTGCGGGGTGTTTGAGCCGGTTCGGCGTGGACGGGGTGTTTGTGTTTACTTCGGGAGCGATGGTGGTCGTCATGCTGGCCATCGGGATACTTGGGCCGAAGACACGGGATGTCGCGTTGGAGGATATCTCGAGGTAGGTGTCGGTGCCCGCCTGGTGGGGCGGGCTTGCTCGTTTAGTGCGTCTTTAGTGTTTCTTCTGGGTTGCCGATACGGTCGGCGCCACGCGGATCGGCGGCGCGCCCGACGGCGTGGTAGCCGGTTGAGGCTTCTTCGCCTGTTTCGGTTTCTTTACTTCGCGGTTACTGCGCATTTGACCTTTTGCCATGATGGACTCCCCAGTAGGCTTTTGTCGCTCCGAGAGGGAGCAGTAGGGTAGTGTGCGCTGGATTTTGGCTTTTATGGGGGAGTTTCTGGTTTTTTTTGCTGTCAGGGAGTTGTTGGCTGTACGCCTGCAGGGTTGGGGTTTGTTTGATCTTGGTTGCCTGCGCGGCGCTTGTTGTCGGTTTGCCTGCGGCGTTAGGCTTTGGTCGGGCTTTTGCCTACGCGGCGCTTGTTGGTCTGTGCTTTTATGGCGTTGGCCTTTCCTTGTTTTCTTATCGGTCTATTAGCGTCGCCCCTGTGCGGGGCGGGCACTTACTTCTCTTTGCCGCCGCAAAGAGAAGTAAGCAAGAGAAAGCGGCTCAAACCGTTAATTCTTAAGCGGGTCCCCCGCACAGTCGCGGTAGTGGTGCATCTGGAATCCGTGCCCTCGCACATTCAACGCCTGTGACAAAGCGCTCATCAGCTCCCGCTCCGCACTGCGTGCGTCACGGATGGGTATGCATGGGAAATCGGGGCTTCGTTTGGGTGGGTTGGGGCCATCGGCTTCGCCTCGACGATGCGCCATAGCGATAGCGGCAAGAAAGAAAATCGACAGAGGCGAAGAGGCGAAGAGGCAAAGAGGCAAAGAGGCAAAGAGGCAAAGAGGCAAAGAGGCAAAGAGGCAAAGAGGCAAAGAGGCAAAGAGGCAAAGAGGCAAAGAGGCGACGAGGCAAAGAGGCGACGAGGCAAAGAGGCGACGAGGTGAAGAGGTGATACGCGCCAATACACGGCGTCAATGAAACATGGGGGGAAAACGCGGCGGAAGGATGTCGGCCAGCGGATCGGGCGCGTGGCGCACGCTGCTACGGCAGGGAATTAGCAGCTGCGTCCAGCTACGGTCGTCGAGCAAAAAAGGTTCTATGAAATGTGTTTCGGCTCGCACGGCCACAAGCGGGTCGGCAATTCCCCTTCATCGTCGCGAAGGGCGCAGTGCCCGCGCTGAAGCAGCGCGCCTTTCGGTGAAATCGCATGCATGGTCAAGGACATCATGGGCTGCATGCCAACCAGTACAACGGGACGCCCCGGCCAAATGTAAAGATTAGTTATAATTCGCGCGTTTAGCCTGTTTGGTTGATCGTCTCAAAAAATAGGTGGTTTAGATTGTTCCTGCCGTTAGACAAAACGGCGCGGGTTTGACAGCCTGCAGTAACGAAACGCACTACCTGCGAAAGTGGGTAGTGCCCTTCTACGCACGCCGTTTCTATGGGCGGGCCGTGGTGAGGGGGCCGCAAGGTCCGCTGGTTTCGTTTCGTTACCCAGTCTGTCAACCTCGCTACGTGCCCGCTCACCCCATCTTTTGGCGAGTGTCGGGCGATTCAGGAACTAACTGGAAATCGCACCATGAGCAAATCCACCAAGAAACCCCGGGCGGCCTCACGCGCGCCTGTTGATGCGCTTCAGTACGAGAAACTCGCGCTTTCAGCTTTCGATTTATGCAACCGGCAGTTGGATCAACTTGAGAGACTGGTTACGCTTGCGACCTCAATACGTCGGATGCCTTCCATGACAAGAGACGAACGGCAAAGCCAGCAGGCGCTGCTGGAACTGCTTGTAGAAACTGGCGAGGCGTACGAGCGGGAGATTGAATGCGACCGCGAGCTGTACCAGGTGATCGCGCTAGATGCGAAGGACGTGCCTCATAGCTGTATCACCGCGAAGCGAGCTGCGAGTCTTTTATCGGAGGCGGTGCGGGCGGAGTCGGATGACCGGCCCAATACGGAGTCTGCGGAAGCCGAGCAGTGCAGGCCGATGCACACGCAGGTTGCGTCGCAGGCAAAAGCGGGTGCATGGACACCTGTCGTTGCCCACTAAAGAAAACTAGCGATCAGTACACCACAGCAATAAAAAAGGCGCGAGGATGATTTCGCGCCTTCTTGTTGCCTTAACGGTGCCAACAGTCGGACTGTGGTGAGGCACAAGACAACACAACTTGCAGTCTCAATGTAAAAGGATCGGAACGCGCGCATCGGATGTTTGCGACGTTTCTCCCCTACGCTCATTGGCGCATCGCCGAGGCGAAGCCGATGGCCCCCACGGCATTGAAACGAAGCCCCGGTTTCCCAGGCAGACCCATCCGCGACGCACGCAGTGCGGAGTGGGAGCTGATGAGCGCGTTGTCAAAAACGTCGAATGTGCGAGGGCACGGATTCCAGATGTGCCACTCCCGTGACTGTGCGGGGGACCCGCTTATGAGCTGGCGGGTTGAGCCGCTTTCTTTGCTTATCTTTCTTTGCGGCGGCAAAGAAAGTAAGTGCCGCCCCGCACAGGGGCGACGCTAATAGACCACTAACAATTCAAGGAAAGGCCAAAGAACGAGACCGAGGAAAGACCAAGCAGCCAGCGCGAAGGAAAAGCAACTCACATCCCAACATACCCCACCGGCACGGTCGAATTCCCCTTAGCAACAGAAGCATTATTCGACACCACATAAACCGGCGACTCAGTCAGATTAAGCGTAAGCGACCCATTACTATAATTCGCACTAGTCGCATTCCCCATCATATCGACCACCTTCACAGTCCCGCTGGTGCCCGGTGCATCCACCGCAAGGCTATACGGCACGCTATACGTCGAGCTAAACCCAACACTCGCATCCCACACGCTGTTGTTGTGCGCCCACAAGGCGGTGATGACCGCGCCATTGCCCACCTGCTGGAACGCGTACGCGTAAATACCGGTCGGCGTCCCATTCACCGCCCCAAGCGTGGTGGTGCCATCAAGCGTATGCGTCATTGCACTAATCGCCATGGCAACCGGCTTCGGACTAATGTTCGTCGCGCCAAAAGCCCCCTGCGCGTCGGTCAGATCAAAGAAGGTCCCGTAGCCAACCTCACCCGGATAGTCCGCACCATAAAACACATAGGTCTGATCCGCACCTTCGCCGAGCGTGATGATGTGCATGCGCGCCGCGACCGCCGCTTGTGCGTACAGCACGTTCGCACTCGGATAGTTCGGACCGTACGAGCTGCCAAGGTCATAGCTGATGCCCGCTTCCGTCGAGAACAGATGCATGCCCGGACGATAATCGGCGGCCATTTCCGCGCGCAGATCACGCATCTGGCCGCGCAGCGATCCTTCGGCGGTCGACGGGTCGGCATCATAGCGCTCCGGCGGATGCGACGGCGAAGTACCCGCGTCGTAGTAACCGTGCGTCGCCACGGCGTCGATGTATTGGCCGAAGCCGAGCGGCGCGAGGCGCTTCAGACGCGTCGTGGTCAGGCTCGGGAACGCATCGGTCGGGCCCATCACCACGGCGTGCGGATCAGTCGAGTGAATGCCTTGATAGACGGACTGATACAGCGCCACGAAGTTGGCGTCCGTGTCGGTCCAGAACTCATTCGGTTCCCACGTCACCTGATAGTAGTTCGCCGACTGGGTCGGAAAGTACGCCGCGCGAATCGCGTTCGATTCCGTGCCGACGCGGCTCATGTAGCTCTGGTAATACGACAGACTGGTCGGCACGCTCGTGTCGTCCTGGAACGCGCCCGTGCTGCTCGCCCACGCGGGAATGCCGTCGAGACGGATCAGGCGCATCACGTTGCCGCTCTTGTAGAACGGATCGAGATTGTTAGCGGAAGGATTGAATGTGTTCGCTGCGTTCGGTTCCATCGTCGACAACTGGCGGTCGTCGATCGTCGACGAAATACCCAGTGCGGCGAGCAGCGGACCGTTGTCGTTCGCGCCCTGCATGCCGAAGCGGTGCTGTTCCTGACGCGCGTAGTTGACGGCGGGAATGACGCCGGACAGGTTCGGTGTCACGCCGAAGGTCGCAATGCCCACCGGGCGCGTGCCGGCTTGCGGCAACTGGCCACCGTTCTGCGCGAGCGTGCCCGTCGCGGCGAAATAGCCGGCGAGCGTCGAAGTGCAATTCAACGTGATGGTCTTCGAGCCGCTCGGGACGGCGGTGCTGCCGCTCGCCGCGACCCTGCCGAGCGTGTCCGTGACGGCCCATTTCAGCGTGTCGGCGCTCGGCACGTTTGTGGTGAAAGCGAGTTGGAACGTGCTGCCGGCGGCGAAGATGCGTGTGCCGTCCGCGCTCGGCGTGTCGGCGGAAAGGGTGGCGCTGCCGGAACCCGCGGAGACGGCCGGCGCTGCACAGCTCAGTGCCGCGGCGGTGCTGCCCGCGCCGTTCACCGTGGCGGTGCCGCCCGTGCTGCTATTTCCGGCCGCAGCCGAGCTCGGCGACGCGCCAGCGCTTCCGTTGGCCTGGGTTGCCCCGTTGCTGCTGGTGCTATTACCGCTGCCGCCACCACCACCACCGCAAGCTGCAAGTGCCAGGGAAAGTGTCGAGAGTAGGAGTAGTTGCGATTTCATCAATCTTTAACCAATGCGTTAGCGGAACATTCGTTCGCCTCTTCGCGCAAAGCGCGTCCGGAGACGGAGTGAACATCCGGGTTCAATTGCAGGCCAGCCGAAGCCGATGCGTCGGTACCAGCCCTCGTGCGCGCGTAACGGACCATTGCGCGAAAGTGATGGCTTCCCGGGTTGCCAGCCCCAAACGCATTCCTCTGCAGAGAAATTCTGGTCATACGAATCCGTGCCATGCGAGATAGCGGATCTGGCGGAATCGGACGACCGGGGAAGGTACGACGAAAACGACCAAGGTCTTGATGACAGTGCAAATCACATCGCAGTACTCGAACTTCTGGCACCCGCTGACGAAATTTTTACTGTTCTGTAAGCAAGAAAGGCACTAACGGGAAGAATCGACCGTCACCATACGGCAATTGAATATTTAAAAGAAGTAACGAGTCGTTACGTATGAACAATAAGGCAGTACTAATTGCATTGTTCTAACGAAAGAATACGTATGGTGAGACCAGTCTTTATCCGCCATTTGGAATAGGGGTCGAAAAGATTTGAAACGGATGCCTAACTAATACAAATCGGTGTAAACCGCAGGGAAATGGGCGCTAGCGCTCATTTCGCCGCCGATAGAAACTAGGGGTTGGCGAAAAAGTGCTGGGCCTTGGGTGTAAGGTTTCCTCGCGATAGGGACTTCGCAGCGGAACTGTCGCTGTTTTATGAAAGACGAAGCCGCGCCCCGCGAAAGGGGGTGCGCCAGATAAACGGAGATGGGTGCCAATGGTCTTGTGGCCAGTACCTGCTGGTTGGCATGCCATCCGCTGCGCAAAAAATGCGGTTATCCAGAGAGATAAATCGTGAGAATTCTTCAGTTGGTTCACGCACCGCGGCTATCCGGGGCAGAGGTGCTTGTAAAGGGTGTGGCGATTCATCATCAGCGCGCCGGTCATGAGGTTTGCATTACCTCGTTGCTTCCCCAACAGGACGATTTCGCTGGCATTCGCGCGGAGCTTCAGGCTGCCGGCGTCACCTGCCTGTTCCCGAGCACACGCTACGGCAGGGTGGGCAAACTGCTGCATCTGTATCGCGTGGTGCGCCAGTTCCGCCCTGATTTCATCGTGGCTCACGCCACGCTCGCTGCACTCTATGTGCGTCTTCTACCGGTGCACACGCCGATCGTCTGGGTGATGCACTCCGGCGTCAACGATTTCGAGAACAGCGCGCTCAAGCAGGCCGAGCGGTTGCTGTCACGGCGGGCGCGAGCGATCATCGGCGTGTCGCAGCAGAATATCGACGACTACCTGCGAGAGATCGGCAAGCATCCGGCGATGGTCGTGATTCCGAATGGCGTGGACGCGTCGCTGTTCGCGGAGGACAACAGCGCGTCTGCACCGGATATCGAAGTGCCCGCGAAGCAGATCGTTCAGCTAGGCCGCTATATAGAAGGCAAGAGCCAGTTGCACACGATCCGCGCGTTCGAGCGTGTCCTGCAGAGCGAGCCCGAAGCACGTCTGCTGCTGTGCGGTGTCGTCGAAGATCTCGACTATCACGCGGCCGTGGTGTCGCTTGTTCAGCAACTCGGTTTGGAGAGTCGCGTGACGGTATGCGGGCCGCGCCTGGACGTCGCGGCGATCCTGCGTTCCTCGCGTGTCTTTGCCATGCCCTCGCGCTTCGAGGCGCAGAGCATCGGCTTCCTGGAGGCGCTCGCGTCGGGTATCCCGGTCGTGGCGAGCCGGATTCCGTCGTTCGGTTTTGCCAGTGGCTTTGCCGGTGTCAATCTCGTCGATACGACCGATCCTGACGCCTATGGCCGTGCCTTGGTCGGCGCGCTCGACATGCCGCGGGCGAACCGGCAACTCGCCGGATACACGTTGCATGACACGGCAGAGCGCTACATGACGATCGCGCGCCAGTTCGTCCAGCCACTGCGGGTTTCCGCCTGAGCCACGTCGCATCGATCGGCTCGCTACTGAGCCACCCGCCGCACCAGCCTACTGAGCCAATCGATCGATCCGTACCGTCTCCGAGAACAACCCCGGCAGTTGGCCGAGATCTTCCGCCGCGCCCAGCGCGAAACCGTCGCCAACCGGATAGCGCGTCAGTGCCGGTGCGCCGCCGGTGAAATAGAAATCACCGAGCGTCGCGTCGACTCTTCGATAGAGCACGAGCGCCGCATTGCGCTTGTCACGCGCGAAAGCCGGAAAAACATCTGACCACGACATGCCGTGCAGTTTCGCGGCCTGAATCGGCTCACTCTTCGCGTCCGCCGTGTCGAGGGTGTCGATGTCGACGACGCCGTCCTCGTTCGTGCCGTCGAGATGCGGTGTCAAAAGAATCAGCGTAGTGCTCGCTTTGCCTTGCACAGACCCGACTGTCATCTTGACGAAATCCGGTAGGAAACTGGCCGGTAATAGTCTGCGTTCGCCGATGCTCATGCGCGTGCCGTCATTGGCGATTGGGGTGAGCGCGAGCCGGCCGTTCGCGCCATCCACCGCGACCAGTGACGCGCGTGACCCTGGAACCTGGACCGGCAGAAGATTTGCGTTTTGCGCCAGGTTTTTTGCCTGGGTCACGAGTGCCGGTGTCGAGCCGGCCGAGCCCGTGGAAGACGCGAGCCACAAGTCGAGCCCGCTATCGATCCGCTTCTGCGCGATCAGCACGCCGCTACGTCCCGTTCCGTTGAAATCCGCTGCCACATATTGCTGCGTCAGATCAGGCCTGAACGTAGTGCTGGTTTGAAGCCAGAGACGAGGGGCTTCGAAGCGATCGCCTGTACTGCGAAGTAACCAGAACGCCGTGCCGCCTTGCCGAGCGGTGACCACCATCAAATCCGCCTTGCCGTCTCCATCGAAGTCGCCGAGCAGAAAGCGCGCACTGTCGAAGCACAACGCATCCGCAGCGCAACTCGGCGCCGTGGCGCGCGGATCGAAGGGCACCGTGCTCGCATACCAAAGGGCGGGCGGTGACGCTTTCACGAGCGACGCCGCATAGACGTTGAATCCAGGTCCATCGTGTTGCCGCTGCACATAGACCGCGGCTTGCTCGCCCGTGCCGGCGATGTCACCCACCATCGCGCCAGCGAGCCGCAGATCGGTGGCCTGGGTGCGTTGCGTGGTCGCCCAACGATAGCGCGTAGTGAGCGAGGAGCAGCCGCGCATGGTCAGCTTGCCGTCGTTTTCGCCGAGACAGTGGCGCAGCGGCGTATAGACGAGGCCGAAGTCCCACGGTGTCCAGCTTTGCGCGATGTCCCATTGATCGCAGGTCTCGGCCATCAGATAGCCATCGCGTTCGGCGATGCATTGCGAAGTCGCGACGCTGACAAGCGCGGCGTTGCGCGTATTGCCGGGATAGACGGTTAGCGGCTCCCAGCGCCATTGCTGCGTGGATGAGCCGGTACACGCGGCGAGTGTCGGTGCCTGGCCGCTGCCCGCCGAGGTCAGACAGCGGCTCGACGCCGCGTTGAATAGTTGAATGGGACGCGACTGGAAATCCGCCACGCGGCGATCGCTGCGATCGGTGAAGGCATAGCGGCGCGCGACCCAATTGCCGTCCCATTGAAATTCACCGAATACGTGCGAGAACTCGCTTCCGTCGACAGAAAAATAGCTGGCGACGATGTCACGTTTGCGCTGAACCTCAGCCGCTGGAACGTTGCCGGGCCAGTCGCCGGTCGGATAGGTGATGTGATATTCGATCGGCACGCTTTTGCTCAGCGTTTGCGCGACATGGCGCGTGATGCGCGCGGCGTAGATGTGATCGGGATGCTCGAGAAACGGCACCGTGTCCGGATTGAGTGTGTAGATCTGCGAGGCCTCGGCGAGTATCGCTTTCAGTGTGGCCGACAGCGAGTCGCGATCGTATTGCACGCGCACGGAACCGTCGGCGTTCATCGGGTAGGTAGTGACTATGGCGCGCTGTTCCCACAGGAGGCCGAGCGGTACGCGGCCGCCGCGCACGGCGCCGCCGGGCAAGCGCAGTTCGAGCAGGCGCACCTGCGGCTTCGCTTTCAGCACCATCTGATGCACGAGCTTGCCGGCGATCTGAATGTTGGTTTCGATCCATTCGTCGGGCACCCCCGCCATGCGCGCATAAGCGAGCCGCGAAGCGCGCTCGCGTGTCAGCACATAAGCGAAATTCGCACCGTTGGCGCCGCCGATCAGATGCACGGTAGTAATGCACCAGCCGGCGTCGAGCCGCTCGGTGATGGCGGGGTCCACGAACAGCAGATCGTCATCGAGATGAGCGACGACCGTGACTAGCGTACCGGCGCTGCATGTCGCCGCGCGGGCAGAACCGGGAAGGAAAGCGAAGAAAAGTAGCGCTGCACAAGCAATAAATGAATCGCGAACGAGCCTGGATGCCGATGATCGCATGTTGATTCGAGCCCTGACGGTGAGCTCGATCATACTTTATCGGCGTGGTCCGCCACGTTGGCGAACTCACAGTAGGCGTCACTTTGCGGGCCGGCTATCGGTCATGCACACACCGCGAGCGTTGGCCCCAATGGCGGCGCCGGCGCTCGCGCTGATGCTAGCGAAAGTAAGCCTTGGTGTTCTCGTGGACATCGGCGCGCGCGAGCAATTCGGAAGGCGCAAGCCAGAGATATTCGCTGTGCTGATCGAGCCGGCCAACCGAGACGGTGCTCGTGAACTGCAGCGAATAGGCGAGCACGATGTAGTGCGTCGACACATCGGGTTCGGCGGCGAAGTTGTCGTTGTAGTGGTGTTCGAATACGCCCTCGAAGCGTGCGGTCGAACGCGTCAGCCTTGCGATACCCAATTCGGCGTCGGCAACGCGCGTGAACGCCGCGTCGAGCGTTTCGTCTTTATGAATGCGCCCGCCGGGTACGAACCATGTGCCGCGGGCAGGGCGATTGCGACGGCGGCCGATCAACACGCGGCCTTCGGCGTCGCTGACGATCAGATCGATCGCGACCAGCGGCGTCAGACGCACCACGTCCAGGAAATCGATCTCGGTCAGCATGTCATCTCCTGCGGGGCGTGCGCGGGTTGAGCGCGGGGTGATCGTGAGGGGAACCTGAAGGCGCTAGTAGTCGCCGTGATGTTCGTCGTCCCGGGTGAGACGGCCTGACACATTCGCCAGCAGCAATGCCACCAGAATCGCGCCGATCGTGGCGAAGAGAAACGCCCCGATCATCGCGGCTAACACCAGCATCGTCCATGCGAGGCCGTTCATCTCTCGGCTCCAGCGCGTTGATATGCGTGCGAAATAGTCTCCGTCTGGATTCTACGGGTGTAAGGAAGGGCCTGCCCTGTCACATCACGCCGAAGTATCGTCGCGTCTCGACAGTGCGTGATGTCTGAAGATCGGCTGCTGTTTGCCGATGCGCATGATGCACGGCACGGCACAGCTAGCGAGCAACGTAACCCTCCGGCGTCGTCACTGCGTCCTTGAACACTCCGGCGTTGGCGGAGACCACATAGATCGGTGTCGGCGACAGCTTGAGGCTTGCGAAACCGTCACGATACGGCAGCGTCGACGCGTTGCCCATCATGTCGAACACCACCACTTCGCCCGACGTGCCCGGCGCATCCACGCGCAGGCGATAGTCCACGCTCTGGCTCGCGCT
Organism: Paraburkholderia fungorum; assembly: GCF_046027605.1. Lineage (GTDB taxonomy): Bacteria > Pseudomonadota > Gammaproteobacteria > Burkholderiales > Burkholderiaceae > Paraburkholderia > Paraburkholderia fungorum_F. The sequence goes on along the minus strand of NZ_JAQQEF010000038.1, from coordinate 34,095 downwards.
GAAACCGGTTTTGGCGTTCCACGCGTCGTTGTCATGCGTCCACAGCGCCGTCACGATCTTGCCGCCGCCAAGCCTGCGGAATGCATAGGCGTATACGCCTTTTGGCAGACCTTTGAGTGGTCCGAGCGTACCCGTCCCGTCGATGATTCGCGTCATGGCCGCCACCGCGAGCGCGGCCGGTTTGGGGCTGATGCGAGCGGCGCCGAAGGCGCCCTGCGGATGATCGAGTTCAAAGAACACCCCGTAACCGGCCGCGGCCTCCGGCATGTCCGCCAGGTAGAAGACGTAGGTCATGTCCGCACCTTCGCCGAGCAGGATGAGATGCGTGCGTGCCACGACTGCCGCTTGCGCATACAGGACGTTCGCGCCCGGATAGTTTTTGCCGTACGCCTGGCCGATGTCGTAGCTGATGCCAGTTTCTGTAACGAACAGCGGCGCGCCGGGCTTCAGATACTGCCGCAGCTCGTGGCGCAGCGCCCGCATCGCGGCGGGCAGCGCGCCTGGCACCGTGCCTTGATTGCCTGAGTCGGCGACTCGTTCGGGAGGATGCGACGGTGTCGTGCCGATGTCGTAATAGCCGTGAATGGTCATGCCGTCCATATAACGGCCGATCCCCTGCGGACCGAGACGGCGCATCCACGTCACGTTGGCCTGAACCGACGCGTACGTCACACCCATTACCACTGCATGCGGGTCCGTCTGATGAATGCCCTCCCAGACGGCTTTATACATGGCGATGAAATTTGCGTCGGTATCGCGCCACGGCAGCCCGCCATCGGCATCCGGTTCCCATGTCACCTGATAGTAGTTGTCGCGCTGTTTGGGGAAGTAGGTCATCCGTGTGCGGTTGGACTCGGCGCCGACTTTTGCCATGTAGTCCTTCATTTGCGTGAGCGAGGTCGGCGCATAGCTGTGCGTCTCCTTGCCGGTCGGGCTCGCCCACTGCGGAATGCCGTCGAGCTGGATCAAGCGCATGATGTCGCCGCGCCGGAAATAGGGGACCAACTGTTTGCTGGCGGGATCGAACGTGCCCGCTTTTTTGGGCTCTTCCATATACCAGTTGCGGTTGTCGTTCGCCCAGGAAAGGCCGAGCGCCGTATAGACCGGCCGATAGCCGTCGCCGTCGCAGCAATGCTGCCCGGGCGCGAGATAAGCGGTGCCCTGGCCACCGAACCGATGCAAGTCTTCATACGGAAAGCGTACGGCCGGCAAAGCAGCCGAGGTGTCGGGGAGTACGCCGAAGGTAGCGATTCCCGCAGGACGTGTCCCACGCGATTCGAGCTGGCCATGCGCGCGCTCCAGCGAAGCGGAGACGGCGAAGTAGCCCGCAACGGTCGACGCGCAACTGAGCGTCGACAGCGTGGCGCCCGCGGCAACGGGGAAGCGGCCGCTGGCGCGCACGGCGTTCCAGCTGTCGCGGATCTGCCAGTTGAGCGTGTCGTTTTGCGTCGGACGTGTCGTGAAAACGAGCGCGAACGGTTGGTCCGCCGCGAAGAGGCGCGTGCCGTCGCTCGGCGTGTCCGCTTCCAGCAGATCGCCGTTCGCGGCTGCGCGCACCTGTGAGGAAGGTGCCGCGCAGCGCAGGCCCGCGCCGGGCGGCGCCTTCAATGCAGAAGGCACGTTGGCCACCGATTCCGGCGCGCTGTCCTGGTTCGCCGAAGCTGCCGCCACCTTCGCCGCCGCGCCCGCATCGACAGGGGTGAGCGCAACCGCGCAGCGCTTCTCCACGCCGGGCGCCGGATCGCCGAACACACCGTTATTGCAATCCGCGCTGTTCAAAAACGTCTTGATGACATGTTGCTCGATCGTGCCGTACAGCACGTCACGTGTACCGCTGAACCGGCAGGTGCCGTACTCCGCCGCGCAGGGTGTCCACTTTCTGCCATCAACCGTCAGCTCGGGATTGCTCGCGCCGCCGGGACTGGCCGAAGCCGCTGCCGCGCTGTACGGGGCGGCGATCGAGCCAAGCAGGATAAACGCCGCTGTCGAGGCAGTGGCACGCAGTGCAAACCCGTGAGTGGCAAAGGCGCCGACGAGTGGTCGCAGCGCGCGTTGTTCGCGTACATTCGACATATGTTCCCCGTGTCGTTCGACGTTGACGTTCCGGTAACAAGACGACGCGCAATGGCTAGTTGACCAGGCCACAGCCGCCTCAGGCTACCTCACATCGCAATGTGTTGCGGAAACCGCATAGGCCATTTCCGCAATGTGTTGGCGGAATCGTACCGGTTGTGATCCGACACAATCCGCCATTGGCCCGCCTATTGCCTAGCGGACTAAAGTTGGCTTATTTCGGTGTTTCACGTTTGAAACATTAATCGTCCTGTTTATATTAAGTGGATCCAATAACAACGAATTAAATAATTTTGTCGCCAGCGAAAGTGCTTATATTGGAGACTGTTTTACACATCTCTGCCGACTGAATATATCGTCGGAAGAAAGTCCCCCTGGAATCTTGTAAGAGCATGAGCCGCCGTAGCTAGGACGGCTGCCCTCATTCTGGCGGTGGGTGGGAGAGAAGTCACTTCAAATCTGCGGAATCAGTAGGCGGATCAAGGTGCCACTCAAGCATTGCGAGCAGTGACTGTATGTGTGGCAACGCACGAAAAAAATGCATTAATTAGCATTAGAATTCGCGAAACGTAAATTCATTCATATGCAGAATTGGCATTAAATTCATTGAAAAATTAGTAGTGCCGGGATTGTTCCGAAAATCACTGGCTGGCCACCATATCGAAACGCCAACATGTCTGCACTTTCGGTCATGGCGGCTAAATGCTTGATCGGGGATGGCTATGATGCACTGCACAGAGCATGCCTCTGTGCGGCGTTCAAGGTTGAAAAGTAGATTCGTTTTCTGTTGAGAGGATGACTATGACCTGCGCGAGTCTCGAATCTGCAATGTTGCGCTGGGTGCACGCGCCGAACAAGGGTATGCGTCGCATCGCGATACTGATGTTCAACGACTGCTCGCTGCAGGGCGCGGGCGTGGTTGCCGAGGTGTTTCAGGCCGCGAACGAACTGGCATCGTCCGGCTCGGGCGGCTGGTTGTATGACGTTTCCTTCCTGTCGGCCGACGGCGGCATGGTGACCTCGTCTTCGGCACTGCGGGTCTGGACTGACGGACTCGACGCGCGGCATTACGGCGGCTTCGACGCGTTGTATGTGGCCGGTGGCAAAGGCGCCTGTGCCGCGGCCGGCGACGAGCGTCTGATCGCCTGGTTGCGGCGCGTGCGCCGCAACACCGGCATGATCCGGCCGATTGCGGAAGGACGCGCGCTGCTCGATGCGGCCTATGTGCCGGACAGCAAGGAAAGCGCGGATTTCCACCAGCAGCAGTCAATGCCGCCGCGCCAGACCGAACCGAACGGCGATGCGGGCGACCGGCTCGAATCGATGCGCAGCGCGCTTGCGATGATCAAGCGCGATCTCGGCGGCGCGACCGCCCGCACGGTCGCCGAGCGTCTGCTCGCCGATTCGTGCTCGAACCTCGCACCGCTGCTGGGTGAAGACGGCGGGTTGAGCCCGGGCGACAAAGTACGCGCCGCGGCGCGCTGGCTGCAAGAAAATTGCCAGCAGTCGATTTCGATCGCCGACGCGGCGCAGTTCGCCGCGATGAGCGAGCGCAACTTCCTGCGCCGCTTCAAGATGGAAATGGGTATTACGCCCTCGAGTTTCCTGTTGCATGAGCGCCTCGCGGTGACCTGCAGCCTGCTGACCGAGTCGGAATTGCCGGTGGACAAGATTGCCCGGCGCACCGGCATGGGTAACGGTGACCGCCTCGCCAAGGTCTTCCGTAAGCGCATGAGAATTTCCCCCACTGAGTTCCGGATTCAAAGCCGCCGCATGGTCGGCGGTTAGCGTACGTACGCGCGGCGACGCGGTTTTCCGCGCTACCACGGAATATTTCGTGCATGGCTTCGTTAAGACCTTCGTTGACTTCAGAAATTTATCAGGAATCCGAATATGTTGACTCAGGGAGTGGTGGGCGCTGCGTCGGTGAACCCGGACGGCGCAAGTGCCGGGTCTGCCGGTACGCATTGCGCGCGCATCGTCCCGGTCATTCTTGCCGGTGGCTCGGGTACGCGTCTGTGGCCGGTGTCGCGTGAGAACTTTCCGAAGCAACTGATCGACGTCGTCGGCTCTGACTCGTTGCTGCAGGCAACCGCGCGGCGGATGGACGGATTTCCCGCTGGTTGGAACGTGGACGCGTCGCCGATCATCGTGTGCGGCGAAGAACACCGCTTTGTGATTGCCGAGCAGCTTCGTGAAAACGGCATGGACGCGCGGCTGATCGTCGAGCCTGCGCGGCGCGATACGGCCCCGGCTTTGACGCTCGCGGCGTCGCTCGCGTGCGCCGAGGGCGGCGACGCGATTCTCGTTGTGATGCCGTCTGATCATTCGATCGCGGATGTGCCCGCATTACAAGGCGCGCTGGAACGTGCTGCCAGGTACGCGGACCGGGGCTCGATCGCCACGCTCGGCGTGCCGCCCACGCGTGCCGATACGGGCTTCGGCTATATCCGCATCGGCGCGCAACTGCCCGACGGCGGCCATGCGATCGACAGCTTCATCGAGAAGCCGGCCGAGGAGATCGCCACGCAGTACGTCGCGGCAGGCACGTATTGGTGGAATGCCGGCATCTTTGTCGTGCGGGCACGCGTGTGGCTCGAATTGCTGAAACGCTTGCAACCGGAGATGCACGCCGCTTGCGAGCGAGCGTTCGTGAACGGCCGCAGCGAAGGCGCGTACTTTCGTCCGCTGCTGGACGCCTTCCTGGCAACGCCTGCCGACTCGATCGACTACGCCGTGATGGAGCGTCTCACGGACGGCGCCGAACTGAGCGAGCCAGACGACGTGGGTGCTCCGGACCAGACCGCCGCGGCTCGCGGCGCGGACCCGCAAGCGATGTCCGGCGCGAATCCCGCAGGCGTCGTCGTGCGGCTCGATGCGGGCTGGTCGGACCTCGGTTCATGGGACGCCGTCTGGGCCGCGATGGAGAAGGACGCCAACGGCAACGCCGGGCGCGGCCGCGTGACGTTCGAAGGCGCGGTGTCGAGCTATGCGCATTCCGAAGGGCGGCTGGTCGCCTGCGTCGGCACGACCAATGTGGTGGTCGTCGAAACGGCGGATGCGGTGCTGGTGGTCGACCGTTCGCACGTGCAGGACGTCAAGGGCCTGGTGTCGCGGATCAAGGCGCAGCACGCCCCCGAAGCGGATGCGCATCGCAAGGTGCGGCGCCCCTGGGGTTTCTACGATTCCATCGACCACGGCGAACGCTTCCAGGTCAAGCGCATCGTCGTGACGCCGGGCGCGCAGCTATCGCTGCAACTGCACCACCACCGCGCCGAACACTGGGTTGTCGTGCGCGGCACAGCGCTCGTCACGCGCGGCGACGAGCAGTTCCTGCTCAGTGAAAACGAATCGACCTACATCCCGCTCGGCACCCGTCACCGGCTCGAAAACCCCGGCAAGGTGCCGCTCGAAATCATTGAAATCCAGTCAGGCACCTATCTCGGTGAAGACGACATTGTGAGGTTCAACGACAACTACGGCCGCTGCTCCTAACAGCGCTCCCGCAATGATGTGCGGAAAAGAACGAACGGCAAGAACGAGGTAAGCAAAATGCGCAAGTTTCAGGATTTACTCGCGCGAGTTTTCGATGTCGCGTTGGTGCTCGCGGGGGCGGCGGTGGCGTCGCAGATCCGCTTCGATTACCTCGCTCAATCGGGGTTCTATTGGGCGCTCGTGATGTTTTCCGCTGCCTTCGCGCTGGCCATCTTTCCAGCGTTCGGGGTGTATGAATCCTGGCGCGGCCGTTCCAAGCTCTCGCTCGCCGGACAGGTGGCGCTCGCGTGGCTGATCGTGCAGGGCAGTGCGCTTGTGCTGATGTATTCGCTGCACCGCATCGACTTCGTGTCGCGGCTGTGGTTCTCGTACTGGACCGCGGTGACGGGCGGCCTCCTGATCGCTTACCGGCTGGTGACGCATGCGGTGCTGGCGCGTGCGCGCAGTGCCGGCCTGAATCTGCACCAGGTCGCGATCGTCGGCAGCGGTTCGCAATGCGACGCGATCATCCGCCGGATCGATTCGGCGCCCACCACCGGCTTTCGCGCCACCGCCGTCTACAACACGCGTCCGGAACTGTCGCCCGTCACCAGTCCGCGCGTACCGGTATACGACACCGTGGACGCGCTCGCCGACTATATCCGCACCAACGACGTGCACGAACTCTGGCTGATGGTCTCGCTCACCGAGGAGCCGCTGATTTGCGCGCTGGTGAGCGAGTTCCGCGACGACCTGGTGAATATCCGCTTCATGCCTGACGTGCGCAGCCTCGCGCTCTTCGAAGGCAGCGGCGTGATCGATCTGCTCGGGGTGCCGGCGATCAACCTCGTCGCCTCGCCGCTGTCGGCCAGTTCGATGCTGAAGAAGGAAATCTTCGATCGCCTGTTCGCCGCCACGGCGCTGATCTGCCTCGCGCCGATCATGTTCGCGATCGCGATTGCGGTGAAGCTCTCGTCGCGCGGCCCGGTTTTCTTCAAACAGAAGCGTAAAGGCGCGGATGGCCGCGTGTTCACGATCTACAAATTCCGCTCCATGCGTATGCATGCCGAGCAAAAGGGCACGCTCAGACAGGCGACGCGCAATGATCCGCGCGTCACGCGAGTCGGCGCATTTTTACGCCGCACCAGCCTCGACGAGCTGCCGCAATTCTTCAACGTGTTGCGTGGCGACATGTCGGTCGTCGGACCGCGTCCCCATGCACTCGAGCACGACGACCTCTATCAGAAAGTGGTTGCCGGCTACATCAATCGCTACCGGATCAAGCCGGGCATTACGGGTTGGGCGCAGATCAACGGCTTTCGTGGCGAAACCGACCGCATCGAGAAGATGGAGCGTCGCGTCGAACATGACCTGTACTACCTGGGGCATTGGTCGTTCGCGCTCGATATGCGGATTATCGGCGCGACGATTGTCGCCGGACTGGTGCATCGAAACGCTTACTAAGTAGTTAACAAGCACGCTGGGCGCTGCCTCCCCCGAGGACAGTTCGCTGGCGCAAGGAGGAAACACCATGAGCTCGCTTGGTATACGCACGGGAAGTCTCGTGATTTTCACAGCTACAGCACTGCTTTCCGGATGCGGGGAAGTACCGGGTCAACGGATGATCACGCCGGCCGCTATTCAGGACACGGGCGGGGACTACAGCACCGAAGCATCACAGCAACAGCAGATACCGATTACCGATATCAACCTCGCACTGCTGCGCAAGATGAACCAGGCGCAGACGTCCTCGCCGCTGCCGACGCAGACCATGGCGCTGTTCGGCAAACCGACGGCATACAAGGTCGGCCCGGGCGACGTGCTGCAGATTGTCGTGTGGGATCACCCGGAACTCGCGGCGGCGCTCGGCCAGCCCGCGCAGAACGCGAAGACGTCGGATGCCGCTCCCGGTTTTCTGATCGACGAAAACGGTGATGTTCAGTTCCCCTACGCGGGCACGGTGCATGTGGCCGGCAAAGACGTCGCGACGATCCAGAAGGAACTGCACAAGCGTCTGAGTAATGTGTATCAGAAGCCGGAAGTGACCGTGCGGGTGGCTTCATTCCGGAACGCGCAGGTCTTCATCGACGGCGAAGTACGTACGCCGGGAGCCCAGTCGGTCACCGATATTCCGCTGACGCTGACGAGTGCGATCAGCCAGGGCGGCGGCTTCAGCGCCAATGCGGATCGTAGCCGCGTGGAGTTGATCCGCAACGGCGTGACGTATCCGCTCAACGTGGACGACATGGTCAAGCGCGGCCGCAATCCGTCGGAGATTTACCTTCAGGCCGGCGACATGGTGCGGGTGGCATCGCGTGAAGACAGCGGCGTGTATGTGATGGGCGAGGTCAACAAACCGGCGACCATCCTGCCGATGCGTAACGGTTCGCTGACACTTTCGCAGGCCATTTCCGACAGCGGAAGCTTCGATTCGAACACGGCGGCGGCCAAACAGCTGTTCGTGATCCGTAATTCGACCAGCGACTCGCCGCAGGTCTACCACCTCGATGCGACTTCGCCGGTGTCCATGATCCTCGCCAATCAGTTCGAGCTCCAACCGAAGGACGTCGTGTATGTCGGTCAAGGGGGCTTGGTCCGCTTCAACCGTGTGCTGAACCTGTTGCTGCCGGCTATCAATGCCGCGGTCACCGGTGTCGTGCTCGCGAAGTAAAGATTCGAATCCAGACCTTGAACCGCCGGGCTTTGTTGGGTGAACAAAATGGCAATCAACTTCGAAAACCGCTACACCGACGTGTCCGGACCGGACGAGCTGCATCTGTCGGACTATCTGCGCACGATCGTGAGGGGCTGGCGCACGATCGTGATGGTGACGCTGATCGCACTCGCGCTGGGCTGCGCGTACGCGTTCCTCGCGCCGCCGACGTATCGCGCGGATGTCCTGTTCCACGTCGAGGACAAGACGGCCAATGCCAATGCGAACGGCAAGGATTCCTTGCCGCCGCTCACCGGCATGTTCGACACCAAGCCCTCGACGGCGGCGGAGATCGAGTTGCTGAAGTCGCGTCTCGTCACCGAGGAAACGGTCAAGAACCTGCACCTCGACATTACGGCCGGGCCGCGCACCTTGCCGTTCATCGGCGGCATGATCGCGGGCCTGGTGAACGGACAATGGGGCTTCAAGTTGCCGTCGTTCATCAACCTGTCCGACTACGCCTGGGGTGACGAGAGCATTGCCGTGTCGCGCTTCGATACGTCGAAGGACTTTTACGACACGACCTTTACGCTGATTGCGGGCGATGGCGGTTCGTACGTGCTGCGCGACAAGAACGGGATCGCGATTCTCTCCGGCCATGTCGGCGAGACCGTGGAAACCGATACCGCCGACGGTCCGATTGCGTTGCACGTCGATAAACTGGTCGGCGCGCCCGGCTCGCGTTTCGAACTGCAACGCGCCTCGACGCTGGGCACCGTGGACCGCTTGCAAAAGGCGCTGGTAGTCGCGGAGACCACGCTGCAGTCGGGCGTGATACGCACGAGTCTCGAAGGCGGCGACCCGGCACTGACTGCGGCGATCGTCAACAGCATGGCGCGCGAATTCGTGCGGCAGGATGTGGAGAGCCGCTCGACCGAGGCGGAGCACATGCTGGCCTTCCTCGACCAGCAATTGCCGGGCTTGCGCAAGGAACTCGACGAAGCCGAGCAACGCTATAACAAGTTCCGCAACGCGCACGGCACGGTCGATCTTGGCGAAGAAAGCCGCCTGCTGCTGCAGCAGGTCGTCGACAACAAGACGAAGCTGCTCGATCTGCAGCAGCAACGCGCGGAGATGTCGCAGCGCTTCACCGCGAATCACCCGGCGGTAGCCGCGCTGGATGCACAGATCGCGGCGTTGCAGGGCGCGGCGGCCACCATGAACCGCAGCGTGGCGGTGATGCCGGATACCGAGCAGACCGCATTGCGTTTGCTGCGCGACGTGCATGTCGACACGGAGCTCTATACCAATCTGCTGAACAGTGCGCAGCAACTCCGGGTGGCGAAAGCCGGCCAGGTCGGCAACGTGCGCGTGGTGGACTTCGCCGAAACGCCTGACGAGCCGGTGCGTCCGAAGCGTGTGCTGGCGATCCTGATCGCGCTTGGCGGTGGCTTGCTGATCGGCATCATGCTGACCTTCTTCAAGCGCGCGATCTACGGCGGCGTGGAACGTCCGGATGAACTCGAAGCGGTGCTCGGCGTGCCGGTGTTCGCGATCGTGCCGCGCAGCCAGACCCAGTTGCGTTTGCAGGAAAACGTCATGTTGCGCCGCCGTGGGCTGCATGTGCTTGCGCAGCAGGCGCCGGAAGACATCGCCGTGGAAGGCGTGCGCAATCTGCGGACCTCGTTGCAGTTGTCGCTCGATCACGCCGAGAACAACGTCGTGATGATCACGGGTTCGCGGCCCGATACCGGCAAGTCCTTCCTGTCGGTGAATCTGGCGGCGCTGGTGGCCTCGGCGAACAAGCGGGTGCTGATTATCGACGGCGACATGCGGCGCGGCGACGTCCATTCGCATTTCGGCGTCGGCCATCAACCGGGTCTTTCCGACGTGCTGAGCGGCGGCGATCTGACGTCGATGATCCAGCGCGACGTGCTGCCCGGCCTTGATGTGCTCGCCAAGGGCACGCTGCCTTCGCATCCGTCCGAATTGCTGATGAGCAAGCGCTTCGAAACGATGCTCGAGGAATTGAAGTCGCACTATGACCTCGTGATCGTCGACACGCCGCCGGTACTTGCCGTGACCGACTCGACGCTGATCGGCAAGCACGCCGGCACGACGCTGCTGGTGGTGCGCCACGGCCGCCATCCGCTGAACGAGATTGCCGAGACGGCCAAGCGGCTGCTCAACGGCGGCGTATCGCTCAGAGGCGTGCTGCTGACCGACGTGCCTCAGGAAGGGGCCTTCCTCGGTTCCGGCTATCAGGGCGGTTATTACGGCTACGACAGCATCGCAGGTTAAGGGTTGACGCAGCGGCGGCTCCGCGACGGGGCCGATCGCTCGAATCGTGCTGTGGCACTGGCATCGTAAAGCTTAACGAGAGGGATAGCTCCATGAAACGCAAGGTCGCGCTGATCACCGGCATCACTGGACAGGACGGGTCGTATCTCGCCGAGCTGCTGCTCGCCAAGGATTACGACGTACATGGCATCAAACGCAGGTCATCCCTGTTCAATACAGACCGGATCGATCATCTCTATCGCGATCCGCACGACCCGGATCAGCGACTCTTCCTGCATCACGCCGACCTGACCGACTCGACCAGCATCCTGCGCGTGATTCAGCGGGTCGAGCCAGACGAGATCTACAACCTCGCGGCGCAGAGCCACGTGGCGGTTTCGTTCGAGGAACCGGAATACACGGCCAATGCCGACGGCCTTGGCGCGCTGCGGATTCTCGAAGCGATCCGGATTCTCGGGCTTCAGCACAAGACGCGTTTCTATCAGGCCTCGACCTCGGAACTGTATGGCCTCGTGCAACAGATTCCGCAATCGGAGACTACCCCGTTCTATCCACGCAGCCCGTACGCGGTGGCCAAGCTGTTCGCGTACTGGACCACGGTCAATTACCGCGAGGCTTACGGGCTTTATGCCTGCAACGGGATTCTGTTCAATCACGAATCGCCGGTGCGTGGCGAGACTTTCGTGACGCGCAAGATCACGCGCGCCGTGGCGCGCATCGCGGTGGGCATGCAGAAGATCCTGTATCTCGGCAATCTGTCGGCGTTGCGCGACTGGGGTCATGCGCGCGACTACGTGGAAATGCAGTGGCGCATGTTGCAACAGGAACAGCCGGAGGACTACGTCATCGCCACCGGCGTGCAGTACAGCGTGCGTGACTTCGTCCGGCATGCCGCGGCCGAACTGGGTGTCACCGTGCGTTTCGAAGGCACCGGCGTGGATGAAATCGGCGTTGTCGACAAGGTGGAAGGGCGCGAGATCAGGATGTCGCCCGGCGACGTGATCGTGCGTGTCGATCCACGCTACTTCCGTCCGGCCGAAGTCGAGACGCTGCTGGGCGATCCGTCGAAAGCGCATGCCAAGCTTGGCTGGCAGCCGACTACGTCGTTCGCCTCACTGGTCAAGGAAATGGTGCGCGCGGACTATCAGATTGCAAGACGTGACGCGCTCGTCACGCTGGCCGGTTTCACGGCGCTGGAACATCACGAGTAACGGCAATGAACAAACAAGCACGCATCTTCGTCGCGGGCCACCGCGGCATGGTCGGCTCCGCGTTGGTCCGGCGGCTCGCTGCCGAGGGCTATTACAACGTCGTCACGCGACCGCGGGCGGAGCTCGACCTCATGGATCAGGCGGCCGTGAATGGCTTTTTCGAGCGGGAAAAGATCGAGGTGGTGCTGCTCGCGGCCGCGCGGGTGGGCGGCATCCTAGCCAACGCGTCGCAGCCGGGTGAGTTCATCTATGAAAACCTGGTGATCGAAACCAACGTGATTCACGCCGCGTTTCGTGCCCAGGTCGAGCGGCTGGTGTTCTTCGGTTCGTCGTGCATTTATCCGAAGCAGTGTCCGCAGCCGATTCGCGAGGAGTATCTGTTGACCTCGCCGCTCGAGCCGACCAACGACGCCTACGCGATCGCGAAGATCGCCGGCCTCAAGCTGTGCGAGGCCTACAACCGCGAATACAACACGCAGTATGTCTCGCTGATGCCGACCAATCTGTATGGCCCCAACGATAACTACGATCTGAACAGCAGCCATGTTTTACCGGCGCTGCTGCGCAAGGCACACGAAGCGAAGGTGAACGGCAGCGCGACCTTGACGGTGTGGGGATCGGGCACGCCGTGCCGCGAGTTTCTGCACGTCGACGATCTCGCCGCGGCGACCCTCTTCGTGCTCGAGCATAACGTCACAGAAGGCCTGTTCAACGTCGGCGTGGGTGAAGACCTGTCGATTCGCGAACTGGCCGAGTGCATCTGCAAGGTGGTGGGCTTCGAGGGCGAACTCGTCTTCGACGCATCCAAACCTGACGGCACGCCGCGCAAGCTGCTCGACGTATCGCGGCTCGCGCAAATGGGCTGGCACGCGACCATTGGCCTCGAGGAAGGCCTCGCGTCAACGTATCGGGAATTCGTTGAACTACACGCCGGCTCGACCTCCGTCGCCGCCTTGCACGTATAGGCGCGCACTGAAGGGCCGTTGAGCGCGTTTCCGGAACTGGGGGAGCGCGTGGCGCGTGACGCGCGGGTAGCGTGCAACGCACACAGGGACGATTTTTCGAGGAGTGGCATAAAAATGACAGCGTCAGTCACGATCTTCCACAACGTCGTATGGTCGCGCCACAAGGGTGTCGTGTTCTCCGCTTTGCATAACATTTCGTCGTCCGGCGCGATTCGCTACTCGATGGTGCAGATTGCGGATACCGAGCACGATCGTGTCGGCTTTTCGGATGTCGACTATTCGTACCATCGCTATCCGATGCAGAAGCTGTTCGACGGCTGCTACGAAGATGTGCCGACGATGAAGATGATCGCGCGGCTCACCTGGGAAGTTCTGCGGACCAAATCGGATCTGATCGTTCTGCCGGGTTACCACCGTCCGGAATACTGGGCGATGCTGGCGGCGTGCATCGTGACCGGCAAGCGGCGCGCGGTGTTCTGCGATTCCACTGCGCGCGACCGGCCCAAGAAGCTGCTGACCTCGATTCCGAAGCGCGTGTTCTTCTCGCTCTGCGACGGCTATTTCGGTTTCGGCGAGCGCAGCCGCGAGTATCTGCTTTCACTTGGCGCCAAGCGCGACAAGATTTTCGTGCCGTGTCAGGCCGCCGCAATGCCCGGCTCGTTTTCGCCGGAGCGCGCGCTGGTTGAGCGGGTGGCGGCGCGCGCCGGCAATCCGCCGGTGTTTCTCTATGTGGGCCGTCTTTCGGAAGAGAAGGGCATTGGCACGCTGATCGAGGCGTTCGCCGGTTTGCGTCGGCGTATTCCAGCGGCGCAGTTGCGCATTGTCGGCACCGGGCCGATGGCGGACGCGCTGCACGCGAAAGTGGCCGAACTTGAACTGGGCGAGGCAGTGACCTTTGCCGGCAGTTTGCAGGATGAACCGCTCACCCAGGAATATTACGGCGCGACCTGCATGGTGCTGCCGAGCTATAGCGAGCCGTGGGGACTCGTCGTCAACGAGGCGCTCGCGCATGGCTGCCCCGCGGTGGTTAGCGAGAGTTGCGGCTGTGTGCCGGAGCTGGTGATCGACGGCGTGAGCGGCTATGCCTTCACGGCGGGCGATGTCGCCGGCTTGCAACGCACGATGCTCAAGGCGATGGAAGCGTTCGCCGACGCCGGCGGCACGGCGCGCCGCTGCATGGATGTGATTCGCCGTTTCGATCCGCCTTCCGCCGCCGCCAATATCGCTCGTGGCTGCGCGCTGATGCTGAGCGACTGACGCGCCTCACGGCCTTCGTCGCGCAAGCGAAGCTCTAACTCGTTCTGGCAGCCACAATGAAGATTCTGATCTACGGCCTCAACTACGCGCCTGAACTGACGGGAGTGGGCAAGTACACGGCGGAAATGGCGGTGCTTCTGGCCAACCGCGGCCACGAGGTTCGGGTGGTGTGCGCGCCGCCCTATTATCCGGAGTGGCGCGTGGCGGCGAACTATGTGTCGTGGCGCTATCAACGCGAGACGCGCGACGGCGTCGCGATCTGGCGCGCGCCGCTGTGGGTGCCCGCGCGTCCCAACGGCCTGAAGCGGATGCTGCATCTGGCGAGTTTCGCGACGACTTCGTTGCCGCTGCTCGCGCGGCAGGTGCTGTGGCGCCCCGATGCGGCAATGCTGATTGCGCCCACGCTGATGTGCGCGCCTGCCATGTTGCTGCTCTCGCGGATGGCGCGCGCGAGTGCCTGGCTGCACATTCAGGATTTCGAAGTCGACGCGGCTTTCGATCTGGGTCTTCTGAAAAGCTCGCGGGCGGCTCGCGTGGCACGCTGGATCGAAAGCACGCTGCTGCGGCGCTTCGATACCGTGTCGTCGATTACGCCGCAGATGAGTGCGCGCGCGGTCGTCAAGGGAGTCGAGTCCTCGCGGGTCGTGTGTCTGCCCAATTGGGTCGATGTGTCGACCATCTTTCCGCTTGCGCGCGCGAGCGAATACCGGCGCCTGCTTGGGATTCCGCCTGACCAGAAGGTAGTGCTGTACTCGGGCAACATGGGCGCGAAACAGGGCATCGAAACGGTTGCCGATGCGGCGGCAGCGCTTGCCACGCGTGCCGACATCACTTTCGTTTTCTGCGGCAGCGGCGCGGCGAAAGTGAGTTTGCTAGAGCGCTGCGCGGGATTGGCGAATTGCGTTTTCATGCCGCTGCAACCGGCGGACCGTCTGAACGAACTGCTCAACCTCGCCGACATTCACGTTCTGCCGCAACGCGGCGATGCGGCGGATCTGGTGATGCCATCGAAGCTCACCGGCATGTTCGCAAGCGGACGCGCCGTGGTTGCGATGGCGCGACGCGGCACGGGGCTCTACGACGCGGTGGCGCCGCGCGGCGTGGTCGTGCCGCCGGACAACGTGAAGGCTTTGGCGGCGGCGCTCACCGTGCTGGCGGGCGATCGCGAACGTCGCGTGGCGCTCGGCAAGGCCGCGCGCAATTATGCGGAGCGTGCCCTGTCGCCCGAATCGACGATTGGCACTTTCGAAGAGCGGCTCGCGATATTGGTCCGGAACTCGCGTGGCAAGCGCGCGAAAGTGGAGAAGCCGTATTTCGGGGCCGCGAGATCTTCAACCGCCGCGACGCGGCGGCAACGCAAGCCGGCTACAACGGAGGAAGCCGCGCCGGATTGATCCGGTACGCGGCCATCTCATGAATGCGATATCACCACGGCGACTTGTAGACGGCGTGTTTGCCGGTGGCGTACGGATCGGCGTAGGTATTTTTCGCCGCGCCGTCAGGCATCAAGCCGTCGGCTGCATTCGGACGGCCTGGCTGGCCGGCCACGCGCACCTTGCCGTTGGCGGCGCCCGGCGCCTTGTTGCGCACAGCGGGCTGCGCGCCGCCCAACACCGTCATGCGTTGTTCGTCGAGCAGCGCGGCCTGCTGGGCGTCGGCGGTATTGCCTTTCTGCGCGTCCGGCGAGCCATAGTCGCGCGGAGCGCCGAGCAGTTGCGCTTCGCTGTTGCGACGCGCATCGCCCGGTTTGGCGCGTGCTGCCGGAGCGGGCGTGCCGTAGCTGGTCGCAGCGGTGGCGGCGAGCGCCGGGGCCGCAGGCGCGGGGGCTGCGTTCTGCGCGAGTGCCGGTGCGGCACACGCAGCACAGGTGGCGATCGCGAGCAGCAGCGAGGTTCTTGTATGCCGAAGCATGGTGATCATCGTAGGCCCCAGGAAGATGCAGTCGCAATAGAGCTATCGTGCGCCAACCAGTACGCGCCGAGCCGCCAAAACGCTTTCCTGGACGGCCATGAAGCCAGTTTGAGTAAGGAGCCGAAACATAATGTAAGCAGGACGAATGGGTATGTGGAATGCCGTTCGTCGTCAGGAGAAAGCTGATGGGTAACGTCGCAGACGATCCGCAGATCGGGCGTATGCCGGAAGTCGAAGGCGTCCGCGAGAATGGCCGCGTCATCGATCTCAGTCTGGCTGGAAAGGGAAACTATCGCGCCAGGCGCGGTGCCCTGATCGAACTCATCTGGTTTGTCGTTGAAGCCTGCGTCATCAACAACAAGCTGCTGCCGCTTTCGTCGGTCCGGGTTGCGCTGTTACGCCTGTTCGGCGCGAAGATCGGCACGGGTTGCCGCTTCGTGCATCCCTTGCGGGTGAAGGCGCCATGGAATCTGGAAGTGGGCGATCACTGCTGGTTCGGCGTCGATGTCTGGCTCTACAACCAGGCACTGATCCACATCGGCTCGAATGTGTGCATTTCCCAGGGTACGTTCCTGAGCGCCGGCTCTCACGAGATGAGCACGACGATGGATCTGCGCGTCGCGCCGATCGTCATCGAGGACGGTGTCTGGATCACGTCGAAATGTGTGGTGCAGATGGGTGTGACGATCGGCCGGTCGGCCGTGGTGACGCCTTTGTCCGTCGTGCATCGATCGCTCGATGCAGAGGGCGTGTATGGCGGCAATCCATGCCGTTTCATCCGGAAGCGTTTTGCTTCCGTGACCTGAACCACAGAGAGAGAACCGCAGCGTTTTTACGCTGAGGAGGCCAGTCGTTGTCAAGCCGGAATGTCGGCGCCCGCTTTGGGATGATCGGTCGATGCGACTCGATCGACGCCGATGATGTGTTTGGTGACGGCGTGTGCGAGGTTTGCTTGCCAGCCCCGGTTGGATGAGTAGCCGGACGCACTCAGACTGCATGAAGAAGATGGGGAGTAGGGATGTTCATCGATACTCGCACTGTTGAACACAATACGGTCATTGAAACGACGGTCTGCATCATCGGCGGAGGGGTCGCCGGGATTACGCTTGCGCTGGAGATGTCGAGGGCGGGAGTCGACACCTGCATGCTCGAAAGCGGCGGGTTCGGGCCGGACGACGAAACCCGCGACCTCTATCGTGGCGAGAACGTCGGGCTTCCCTATACTTTCGCGGACGGTTCGCGCAGCCGCTACTTCGGCGGCAGCAGCAACTGCTGGGGTGGCTGGTGCCGCCCGCTCGACCCGTGGGACTTCGAGAAGCGCGACTGGATCGCGCACAGCGGCTGGCCGTTCGGCCTCGAGGAACTGGCGCCGTACTACGCGCGCACGCACGAACTGTTGAAGCTCGGCCCGCAGACTTTCGACCCCGCGTACTGGGAGCGCGAAATCGGCCGCAACGACGTGCGCCGCATTCCGCTCGCAACCGGCGATATGCGCGATACCGTCGCGCAGTTCAGCCCGCCTGTGCGCTTCGGCAAGGCGTATCGCGACGAGCTGTCGCGCTCGTCACGGGTGCGCGTGTTTCTGTACGCGAATGTGCAGAATATCGACGCCGACGCTCAAGGAACCTCGGTTTCACGACTCCAGGTGGCGACCATCAGTGGTCGCAAGATGACGGTGGTCGCACGGATTTTCGTGCTGGCCACGGGCGGCATCGAGAATGCGCGCCTCCTGCTTGCGTCGAACAACGTGCAGAAGACGGGCCTTGGCAATGCCAACGATCTGGTGGGCCGCTACTTCATGGATCATCCGCGGATGATGTGCGGAAAAGTGCGTTTTCGTCCGGGCAATGCCCGCAACAAGCTGTATGACATCAAGTATCACTATCAGAATGCCGCAGTGTCGGCGCACGGCACGAAGATATCCTCGCAGTTCGCGCCGAAGCAGGAGTTGATGGAACGCGAGAAGTTGCTGAACTCGCGTGTATGGCTCTATTCGCGCTGGTACGGTGAAGGAACCGCGGGGTCCGAGGCGCTGATCCATTGCAAGGAAGCGCTGCTGCAGAAGGATCAGCCGGGCCGCAGCCTGAAGACCGATCTCGCGACGATGATCGCGCATCCGCTGCACACCGTAGGTTATGGTTTGACGCGGCTCCTGCAGTGGCCCGTGCTGATCACCGACGTGACGTTGCAGGCGATCGTCGAAGCCGTGCCCGATCCCGATAGCCGCGTCACGTTGTCGACGGATAAGCGCGACCGGTTCGGCATGCCGCGCGTGAAGCTGGAGTGGCGTCTGGGCGAACAGGTGAAGCGCACGTTCGACAAAACCTTCGCGTTGCTCGCGCAGGAGTTGCAGATGGCCGGCATCGCGGACGTCGAACTCGATGTGCCGCTCGAAGGCCGGCATTGGCCCGCGAAGCTGGAGGGCACGTGGCATCACATGGGCACCACGCGGATGCACGATTCACCTCGCGAAGGCGTGGTGGATCGCGACTGCAAGGTGCATGGGATGAGCAACTTCTACGTGGCGGGCAGCTCGGTGTTTCCCACCGTCGGCGCCAACTTTCCGACTATCACGATCGCCGCGCTTTCGTTGCGCCTTGCGGGCCATCTGGTGCGGCAGCTCGATGTTCCGGATATCGTCGGCAACACACGCAACGAGGCCGCCAATAGTTCCGTGATGTCGGTTCAGACACAGCAGCCCCAAGTCGAAACCCTGCCGATCGCAGCCTCGACCTTGACGACGTTGATGAAAGAGCAGTGAAGAACAGCAGGTGACGATGCGCGCCAGGCGGGCGCGTTGTCACCTGCTGGGTTGCGTGCTCGCTTGCTTGCCCGGTTGCGCGAGCTCGCGCAGCGTGCTGAGCGTGTTGTCACGCGGATCGCCGGTGCCGCCCCTGGTTTCCAGCAGAGCGGTCAACGCGCTGACCATGGTTTCGACGCGAAAACGCGCTTCGAAAGTACGGGTCGCCTGGGCGCGCATCGTGGCGCGTGCGGTGTCGTCGAGCTCGAGCCAGCGCACGAGATTCTTTTCCGTTCCGTCGACCGTGTCGGCGGCAACCATGCCAGCGCCGTCGGCTTCGATCTCGCGCCACACGTTGACCTTGTCCGAGATTAGCGCCGGCAGTCCGCAGCCGAGCGCTTCGGCAACTGCGACGCCGAAGTTCTCCTGATGCGAGGGCAGAACGAACACGTCGCTGGCATGAAATGCGCCCCACTTGAGATCGCCCTGCAGCATGCCGGGCAAACTGATGCGATGCGCGATGCCGGCCGCCTGCGCCTGGTCGCGCAGACTGGCTACCCAGCCGGTCTCGTCGGGACCCGCGATCATGAGATGCAGCGATTGATCGCGGCCGGCGACGCGTGCGAATGCATCAATCAACAGATCGCAACCTTTCTTCGCGTGGACGCGGCCGAGAAACAGCACGATGCGCTTGCCGCGCAATCCAGGCACGGCCTGCAGGAACGCTTCGCGCAAGGGTTCGGCCTCGAGCGGCGGCACGGTCGTGCCGAACGGTACGATCCGTTCATGCGCGCGGTACAACCAGAACGATTGACGCGCGCGCGTGCGCTCTTCCTCCGTCGTGAAGATGACGGCGCGTGCGTCGCGCAGCACGCGGTATTCGGCCCACGGCCAATACAGCCACTTCTTCAGATGCTTGAGCGGGTAAGCCTGTTTGAACCACGGGTCGAGCATGCCATGCACGTACACGTAATAGGGCACGCCGCTTTGGCGTAGTGCTTTCCATGCCGCGTAGCCGTGGTATTGCCACAAGCCGTGCACGATCACCGCGTCGAACCGTTTTGCGTTGGCGACGAGCCACGGCGCGAGTTGCGCACTGTAGCTGTAGCGGCTCTTGACAGGCCCGAACGCGTGGACCGGAAACGGAAAGGCCGCGAGGTAGGCATCGCCGGGCGCATCGCAGGTGGCCACTTCGATTTCGTGGCCGGCGTCCTGCATCGCCACGCCGCTGCGGCGCACGCCTTCAACCGGGCCGCCCGCGCGTGGATCGACACTGGCAAGCAGATGGAGAATTTTCATCGGACGATATTCGGTCGATTGGCGCTTCGCGTCCGCGTGGTGTGCGGTACGAGGGCGCCGAACTGGCGGGAGCCGGGCGCGCTGCTTGCCGCTTGCGACATGCCCAGTGTTCTGACGAGATCGGCACGGCCCATGCCGGGCTGGATTCTGCCCGGCAGTTCAGGCATGGCGGGCGGGCGTCCGTGCGGCGGCGGCTTCGGTACGCGCTTCGCGGGCGTCGGCAACGCACGCCGCAAGCGTGCATGTGTGGCGATCATCAAGCCGAGGGCGACGCCGAATATCAGGCCGGA
The DNA here is from genome assembly GCF_046027605.1 of Paraburkholderia fungorum. Classification (GTDB taxonomy): domain Bacteria; phylum Pseudomonadota; class Gammaproteobacteria; order Burkholderiales; family Burkholderiaceae; genus Paraburkholderia; species Paraburkholderia fungorum_F. The sequence continues at coordinate 13,921 of NZ_JAQQEF010000038.1, read as the reverse complement.
GAAACGTGGTCCGAGCGGATTGCCGCCGATCGAGGTGGCCGGCAGCGCGGCAAACAACATGATGGCGCGGCCTAGCACCGGAAGCATGGGCGCGTCGGGTACCACCACGCGCCAGTAGCGGTACGAGAAAAAGCAGATGGCCAGCGCCGCCAGGGTCGCTAAAGGCATGGCGATGCCGAACAACAGTCCGCCAGCGAAGAACTGATAGACCCAGAAATTGTGACCCGCCGGCCATTCGTTGATCGCGTAAAAGTCTTTCTCGCTGATCTGGCCGGCCAGATCCGGCAGGTAGACGGGGGAATAGCGGTAATAGTGCCCATAGCCTTCGCCGAACAGCAGCGTTTCCGGCGACGCCGTCACCTGGTCGTACTGATCGCGCATCTCGGCGAGACGGGTGATGGTGGTGGGATCCTTGCCGGTGACGGTTTCCTCGGACGCGAAAATGCGCTGCGTCCAGTGCTCGGTGACGGCCGGAAAACTCACGGCCACGATGCCGACCACGCCGGCCAGCACCGCAGCGGTCATCACGCCGCGCGCGGCCGTGCGCCAGATGAGCTGGATCGACGGCGCGCTCAGCGCCATCGCAAGCAGGAACAGCAAGACCGTGCCGACCAGCAAACTACGCGTCACGCTGAGCAACTCAACGATCACGCTTAAGGCGAACACCGCGACGGTGAAAAACGAAAAGCGCCTGGCGACGACGAATTCGTGCAGCAGCACGGCTTGCAGCCCCAGCAACGTCACGGAGATGATGCGAAAGCGCGCATCCTCGAGGCTGCCGCTCGTGGCCAAGCCATAGACAAAGGTGAACACGAGACCGATCACGTTGGCGACGAACAGGGCTTTCTCGAACTGCGAGATTCTGTATTCGCTCCACGGACGGCAGGCTACGAGGTAGCCGAGCAGAAACAGCAGGAACGGCAGGAGAACGCGCAGATAGTTGCCGGTGTCGTTATCCTGAACCAGTTGGGCGACAACGCTGCCGAGCACGCACAGCAGCACGCTGAAGGTGATGACCGAGCGCAGCCGCGAGCCATTGTGAAAGCGTGGCGCGATCAGCACAAGTGCGAGTCCGGCGGCGATCACCGGGATCACGAAGATGAACTGGACGAAGTGACCTACGTTGGCGTCGGGCGCCTTATAGTCCAGGGCAAGCGGTAACAGAAAAATCCATATCCAGAGCGTCGCATACTGATGGCGCATTGCTGATTCCTCCCCGCGCTGTCGATCCGCCGTCGGTCTATAGCGGACGGTCTCGCATCGGGTCATTGTGCGGGAATATTGCCGTTCAGCCCTTGTGCATGGCCGGTTTCGTCGCCGATTGCCTGGGTTCTGGCGACAGTGGCAAGGGCGCCCTCTGCAAGACGCGCGCACACTTGCTGATGTTGTCGGCCAATGCCTTGATGTTGGCGCGCACGCACGCGTGCCGCCACCGAAGATGCAAAAAGGGACACGCGCCCGGGAATGGTAATAGGGGAGAACAACATGAAGTTTTTCGGCGGGACGGGACCCGTAACAGCCGGCCGGGCGATCGAGCTGGATTTCGTGCGCGGCATCGCCATTATCATGGTGATGGGCTTTCACTTTCATGCCGTTCATACCGGCAACTGGCTGATCCAGATCATCGAATATCCCCTGAAGAGTTTCGGGCGCGAAGGCGTCAATCTGTTCTTCACGCTGAGCGGCTTTCTGGTTGGCGGCCTGCTGCTTCGACAGTACGCGGAAAAAGGTCATGTCGACGCCAAGCGTTTTATCATCCGGCGGATTTTCCGCATCTGGCCCGCGTATTACGTGCTGATCGCTTTCCATGTGCTGGCCGGGCGCCATCCGTGGAATACGTTTCTGTTCCAGAACCTGACCCACCTGCAGAATTATCTGGGCACCTCGATTACCCAGACCTGGAGTCTCGCGGTCGAAGAACACTTTTATCTCGTGTTGCCGGCGCTGCTGTTGCTGTTCGCGCGCTGGCGTCTTAGCGCGTGGACGATTGTCAGCGTCCTCACCGGGATCTGTGTGGTGGTGCTAACCGCGCGCTGCTTCGCGGTGGCGGGCGGCAACCTGGAAGGGGCGTTCGCATACACGCAATATCGCATCGACAGTTTGCTGGTCGGTGTGATCCTGTCCGCGATCTACTGGATGAAACCGGGCGTCTATCATCAGATTGCGAGGCGCAAGTGGCTGCTGATCGCCAGCATCGTGATGCTGTGCGCGTGGCTCGCGTTTGCGACGAAAAACATCGCGCTCGACGAAAGCATTGGCTACACGATTCAGGCGATCGGTTTCGCCGCGCTGATCGTGTTCGTGCTGGAGTATTCCGGATCGCTCAAGACGACGTGGGTGTATCGCGGGATTGCCTGGGTCGGCCTCTATTCGTATGGCATCTACCTGTGGCATTCGCTTGCGCTCGCGCCTGGCGACATGCTGATCCGCAAGGCGACCGCCATGGGTCTTGCGCCGAGCGTGATCTGGATCGTGGCGCTCACCGCGCAGTTCGCTTTCGCGATTGCGATCGGCTATGTCACCACGCGCGCGATCGAGTATCCGTTCCTGCTGATGCGCAACGCGCTGTTCCCGGCAAAGCGCAACAGTTCGGTGCGCGAGGAAGTGCCTGTCGCCGGTGGCCAGTTGTCCTGATCACGCCGCGCGATCGGCTGCTGGCCTGGCGGCCGGCGTGTGGCCGGATCATCACGCCATCTGTTGAAGCAAGGTCTGCTTGAATTGCCCGAGCGTGTGCCGTGACAGCAGATCCTCGCGTGCGGAAGGAATGGTTTGCGGCGCGTGTGGCCACGAGGTCATGGTTTCAGTGATCGCACGGCCGATCGAAGCGGAACTGAGGTCGCTCAGAATCGGCCCCAGTTCGCAGCGCCGGCTGAACCAGCCGATCAAGCCGTCTTCCGTTGCGATCACGGGCTTGCCGAAGCGGTACGCCTGCACGAGCACACCGCTCATTCCGTAGTGGCCCTTGTAGCCTAGCCAGACCGCGTCGCAGGCGGAGAACAGATCGCGTTCGACGTCGTTCGCAATGAACGAGTCGAGTATCAGCGGCGCGGGCTTGAGGCTGCGCACATGGTTGCGCATGAAATGGCGCGTGCCCGCGTCCTGCTCGCCCGCGACGATCAACGTGGGCGCGTGTTCCAGCCGCGTCAACGCATGGACCAGCTCATAAATCCCTTTGCGTTCGCTGATCGCGCCGTACACCAGCAGATAGCGCTGATCGGGGTCCAGTCCGAGCCGCTCGCGAGCCAGAACGGGGTTTTCCGCCCGCTCGTCCGGAAACGGGTCGGCCACATAGGCGACGGCCGCGCTGGTCTTCGAGGCATTGCGCGCTGCCCATTCCGGCAGCGTTGGATCGATCGTCAGCAGCGTGCGCAGGCCTGGACTCCGGATCGCGCGTTTGAACAGCTGCGCCTTGATCGCATTGACGATCGGACGGTCGGGTGACTTGATGCCGACCTTATGGTGATGGAAGGTCGAGCGCATCGTGATGCCGATCCACGGTGTCTTACGGAACGGCGAGCCGAGAAACGGCAGCCCATACAAGAAATAGTCGACATAGGGCACGACCACCAGCCTGATCGGCTGCGCATGGCTGACCACGCGATGCACGCGCTTGAAATAGCGATGAAAGCGCGAGTACTGGTTGGACTGACGCAGCAGGCCGCGAGGCCGCTCCTGGGGATCGACGAATGCAATCTGCAAGTCGGCGCGATTGGCCGCTACGATCTGTCTGGCGAGCCGGTGATCTTCGTTGCCGGATTCGGTCGCGAGGATGCACGGATAGCCGGCCTCCGTGCAGGCCTGCATGGTCCACTCAACATAACGCCAGCGATGACCGGTGAGGTTGGGCTCCACAATCAGGACGTAGTCTTGTTCCATCGATTCAGTGGTCTTCCGTGGTCGATTGCGTCGTAAAGAAGCAGCGTTGACGCCGGCTGTCGAGAGGCGCTGGCTGAACAACGTTAGCATCGCGGGCGCGAGTGGATTGGTCTATTTGACTCGTTCTGTGTGTAAACGTACCAGCGCGTAACCGGTTCGGCTGAACAGGCCTAGCTGATGGCGGTTGCCGCCGATTCTCTCGCGGTAAGGTCGTATATAGCGTTCGATGAAAAACCTCGCCAGCTTGCTGGTGCAACCCAACTAATTATGCGCCGGCGGCGTTTCGCAGCGATGCGTGAATCGTTGCGGGCAGCCGATTCAACGGCGTTCCGATCCGACGGAGATACAGCTTGCGGGCGATCAGGCTTCCGCCGCTTTCCATAGCGTCCAGCTTCGGCGCAAGTGCGGCGACGTGGGTGCTGTTGCAGCAGTTCGCCGTGCGTGGACTCGTAGCGGTCAAGTTCCTGGCGATTGGCCGGATGCTTGGGCCGGCGGCGATCGGCAGCGTGAGCGTGGCGCTGCTCGCGGTGGCGATTGCCGAGGCGCTCTCGGACACCGGTCTCGCGCAAGCGGTCATTCAAGGCGAACATCCGCCGACGCGTTCGCAGCTCGGCGCAGTGTGGACGACGTTGACCGCGCGCGGCGTGCTCATCTCATTGCTGCTGGTCGCGCTCGCGCCATTGTTGAGCAGCCAGTTTCATCTGGACGGTTCACTGGTGCTGATCCAGCTTGCGGCCCTTCTGCCGTTGTTGCGCGGGCTGGCATCGCCCACTTACTACCTCGTGCAGCGCGAGCGGCGCTTCCAGCATATTGCCGGCGTCGAGGTGGGGGCGGCCTTTGTCGATTGTTCGATCGGGCTCGGCTGCGCCTACCTGGGCGCCGGTGCGGCCTCGGTGCTGATCGGCCTCGTCGCCGGTGAAAGCCTGAAAAGCGTCCTGACCTGGGCGACCATGAAGCCGCGTCCGCCGATCCGCGCCGTGTGGTCGGGCATCGGTCACTACGTGGGCTTCAGCCGCTGGATCTGGGCAAGCAGCGTGATCAACCTGCTGCTCAACCAGTTCGACAAGGTGGTGGTCGGCAAGCTGCTCGGCCCGGCGCAGTTGGGTAGCTATCAGATGTCCTCGCGGCTCGCGCAGATGCTGCTCGCCGATGCCGCGATCGCCATGTCGCAATATCTCTTTCCCACCTTCGCGGCGCGTCATCGCCGCAATCCGCAGGCGGCCTCGCGGCTCATCAAGATTTATCTTCTCGTGATCGCGATTGGGCTGGCGGCGTTCGTCGAAGTGCTGAGGCTGATCGCGGAGCCGCTCTTCTCACTGATTCTCGGCGCCGCCTGGTTGCCCGCGGTGCCGCTCTTCAGAATTCTGGTGATCAATATGGCGATCGGCGCGTTGATCGCCGTGCTGGTTGCTTATCTGCGCGCGGTAGGCGACGCGAAGGCGACCGTGCATGCCTCGCTGATTCAGGTCGTCGTGCTGCTGATCAGCGCGCCTGCGGCGGTTCATTGGTGGGGCGTGACGGGCATTGCCTGGTCCATGACCCTTGGCCTCGGCTGCGCCGCGGCGTGGATGCTGTTCAGGACGCTGACTGCAAGGACGCCGTGATGCGAGTGCTACATCTGATTCTGGCGCCGCGCCTGTCGGGCGCCGAAGTGCTGGCGAAGGATCTCGCGATCGATCAAAGTGCCGAGGGCATGGCTGTGTGCGTGGCCTCGCTGTTGCCCGCGCATGTCGAATTCCTGCCTTTGCAGGACGATCTGCAGCGGCACGGCGTGGCGTGCTGGTTTCCGGAGCGGCGCCGCCGCCTCGCCGGCAAACTGTGGAATCTGTTTCACGCGGTGCGGCGTTTCGGCCCGGACGTGATTTTCGCGCATGCCACGATTCCTTCGTTTTATGCGCGCGCGTTGCCGCTGCGCGTGCCGGTCGTGTACGTCATGCATTCGGCGACCAACGACTTCGAGCGGCCGCTGTTCCGGCGCGTCGAGCACGTCCTGTCGGGACGTGCCCGGGCGGTGATCGGCGTATCGCAGCAGGGCGTGACCGACTACGTGCAGGCCATCGGGCCGCATCCTTCGATGACCGTGGTGCCTAACGGCGTCGATCTCGGGCGCTTCGCGTTCACCGACGGCACCGGGCGTAGCGGCCGGGCGCCCCAGGTCGTGCAGATCGGGCGCTATGCGGCGGTGAAGAATCAGCTTTTGACGGTGCGGGCTTTCCGCGAGGTGATCGAGCGGGTGACAGACGCACGCCTCATGCTATACGGCGTGGTCGAAGATCCGGATTACCAGCGCGCCGTCATCGACCTCGTGCGGGAGTTGGGACTCGCGGACCGTGTCGTGGTCGCCGGTCCACGTACGGATGTGGCGAGCGTGCTGTCGGAGTCGAACGTGTTCGTCATGCCCTCGCGCTCCGAGGCGCATAGCGTGGCGTTTCTCGAAGCGCTGGCGTCGGGGATTCCGATCGTGGCGAGCAAGATTCCGTCGTTTGCATTCGCGAGCGGATTTCCCGGCGTGCAGCTGGTCGATACGGACGAGGTGCGGTGCTATGCAGATGCCGTTGTCGCGGCGTTAGGGCAGGCGCGGGCGCAACGCTCGCTGGTTGGCCTGACGTTGAGGGATACGGCGGCCCGTTATCGGGCGATCGCGCATCAGGTCAGCAGTCGTCTGGCGGTGCCGGCCCCATAGTTCACCTCGCCCTCCTGTGCCTGCCGCTTGCGCGGTGGCGGGTCAGGTTCGTTCAATGATGGCTGATGGCGATGCTGCGTTCATCGGGGGTTGTTTCGGCCGCGGGCGCCGGTTGCCACGCGCTCGCCAGTTCGCTCTCGCGCATCGCGAGCGACACGAGGCTCTGGGCCTCCTTGCTGCTCGAATCGACCAGCAGCGCATCGCCGGCTTTCAGCCAGACACACGCCCATCGTCCGACATAGCTGCAACCTCGTGCCACGCTCAGCAGTGCGTCCCGTTGCTGTTCACGCTGGGCCACGGTAGCGCGCATGGCCTGTGCGTCCGGGCTATCCGGTTGCGCCGCGATGGCCGCCGCGAGGCGAGCTTTGGTCGCCGACAGATTGTTCTGCTGCAGATTGGCGCGGGCGGATCGGATCTGCTTCGACGCATCCACACTAAGTTTATTGGGCACGGGGTTGGGCTGGCCGCCCGGGTTGTGCTTCGCCTCGGCCGATGCGGTCACCACGCGCCGCGCAGCCGGCAGCGGCGCGGCCGGTGGCGGGATGGGCGGGGAGCGCGCGGGCCTTTGAGCGACCACGACAGGCGCGGGCCGCTGGGCGACGGCTACAGGCGGAGGGCGCTGAGCGGCGGCGATCGGGGTAGGCCGCTGAGTAACGGCGAGTGGTGAAGGCCGCTGAGTAACAGCGACCGGTGGCGGCCGCTGGGCGACGGCCATCGGCGGCTTGACGTTCTGGGTTGTCACTTTGCCCGACACCGCGATCGGCGTGCCGTCGACGGAGTCATCGTTGTGCAGGAACCCCAGGTACACGGCGGATGCCACGACCAGCACCGACACGCTGAGCGCCACGGGCTGGCGCAATCGCTGCAGGACGGAGACAGCGACTTGCGGCTCTTCAGTGACGGCGTACGGATTGATCAGGTCTCTTGAGGACGGGCGCCAGATTCGCGGTGTTATCAGCCGGGTGGGCAGCATCGGCTGAGGATCGTCGAGCGGCACGTTCAGCGGAGAGGGCGGTGCGTGGCGCACGCCGAGCGTACCGACCGGGCGCGCATTGCACTCGGGGCACGGCGTAAAGCGACCGGCTAGCGGCGCACCGCAGTGCTCGCATTGGGGGTAATCATGCTGATCGGAAGTAACGTCGCTAAGCATTGCCATTTCGCAAACGGGCGTCGAATGCCGGCGCCACAATCAAGAAAAACAAGGCACGGCAACGAAGCTTGCAAGCGGGATTACTGTGTGACGACGTAACCCCGCGCTTGCATGCACGCGCCATACGCGGCCCAGTACTGTGTCATTGGTGGTTCGGGCGCCGGCAGCGGCGGCAGCTTCACGCCGGATGCCGCGGCCGTCTGTGCCGCACTGGCTGCTGCCGTCTCCGAGGCGCCGTTCTCCGCGATCGTCGCCGATGCCGGCGTGGCGGCCGCGGTCGTCGCCGTTGTCGTCGTCGTTGTCGTGGGAGCGGTCGTTGTCTTCGCGGTCGTCGTTGCAGTCGCCGTGGTCGAACTGGCTGTTTTCGTCGCCGCCGCGGTGGTGGCCGTTGCCGTGTTCACGCCGGGCCCGCTTGCAGCAGGTGCGGCGGCGGCGGTGGGCATGCTGGCGCCCGGCGGGGTCGCTGAAAAACTGCTGGGCGGCAAGGGCGGCCGCGAGGGCGTGCCAGTCGACGAAGTCTTGAGCGCTGCAGGTTTGCGCGGCGGAAGCTGCGATTCGTGCGCGATGTTGACCTTGGTTTGCTTGTTGGCCGCGGCGTAACACATCGCGGTGTCGACGCTGCGCTGATAAGCGCTTTGACTTCGGATCGGATAGGTGAGCGGCTGCCATGCGAAAGCAGCACTGCTGAACACCCATAACGTCAACGCCGTATATGTTCTGATTCGCATCGCAGTCGCTCCCGCAGCGATGTTTCGCCGTTCGCCGGCAATCGCGCTTCGCGGTATGTTCTGTGGCTGCTGATTTTGCCGCTGAACGGCGGCTGACTGCCGCGAAGGCTACTTTCCTGAGCGTAACACCAGGGACTGTCAGCGCAAGGCGCCGTATAGCGCGCGAAAACGCCATCCTGCAGTCGAATCAAGACATCCCGGCGAGAAAGAGTGCGAAAGGGGACCCGCGCGTAGGGGAATTCCCTGGACACCGCGCGCTCCGCGTCGGCTCGTCAATTCCCGGTTTTTCGATGAGATTCAATTACTTGTGGCGTTTCGAGGCGAGCTGTCCGACTGCGGTTGAGCGGCAAAAAGCGAAATCGCCAGGGGTGGGAACCGGAAATGTCGAGATCCATTTAACTTTGAACTGGTCATGCCGCTTGGATGAGGTTTTCGGGGCGTGCTGCTCAGCCAACTCTGAACCCGCGGTTCACTTAAGTTCGAACTATCCGGAGTTTGGCTCGTTTAACTTTGAACTTTCTGGAGCGCATTCCAAGATGGCAACTGCTGGGGTGGAGACCCTCGACGATTTTCCAGCGCTCGCGGTTCTTGGCCAGTGAGGCCAAAGCTTCGTCGGAGGGTGACTAAGTCGGTATAGCATGTAATTGCACCCCGAGCCGTCCCCTTCGACATCAAGCTCATTTCGGGGCGACTGCTCTTTCACATCGAATCCTGCCGACTCCCCGCAATCGCACAAACTATCTGGAGATGCGAAGTGGTTTCTTCGAAGCGTTGGATCATTGAGATTCAGGACTCCCGTGACGGGAGTGGCGACGGCATTCTGCAGTTTCCCGACGAACTCTGGGACGAATTGGTCGCTGAGGGGTGGCAAGTTGGAGACGTACTCGAAATTGATCTGGCTGCCGAACCCGGCTCTGCGGTGATTCGGAATCGCTACGCGGAGTGTCGTCAAATTTCCGGATCGGGTAAGCCGTAACGCAACAGCTACGGAATCTGTTCGCCGACGTCATGTTCTGCGCCACCAAACAGACGGGACTCCAGTCGGCAGGTCAGCCCTTAAATGCTCGCGTTTCCAGCGGCAAGTTCTCGTTCTGCTTAGGGCACGTCGAAATCGCCGGGTCCTAAGGGTCGAAGACGGAAGTTCGCGGTTAAGTCTGGAAGGTTGATTGTCGACCGACGACGAACTTCCGGGTTCGGCCGGAAGGCGACCTTCATCCGTTGCGTTGCCATGATAGTCAAGAGGCAGTTTCACTTTGCAAGCTGTCACTCGAACGCAGAGAGCCATTGTCGTATTATCGGCGGTGGCCGGCTTTGGCCAGTGGGCTCTATGACGCCCTCCAGGCGCTCGGCTCTGAGCGGTCATTGGCGACGCCCCGTGTAGACGACGCGTACTTACGGCTCGCTCGGCCTGAAATAGCAAGAACTCCGTCTGAAATGCCCAACCAAGGTGGGTGATGGCGTTTATAATTCAACAAAACTTGTCAATCAAATCAAACGATATTTACCGGGGATGAAAATGGAAGACATAAAGAAATGGGAGTATCAAGAATCCAACCTATCGGCCGCCATTAGTCTGATTGACACGCTAAACGATAGTTTTGATATTGAAAAACCTTTACTTTCTGAGATTTACGCTGCTGCGACTGAGCTTATTTCTAATGTAATTCACCATGCATATCCCATCAATTTCCGTCGAGGATTGAATTGCGAATTACAGATCGCTATCACTGTTTTAGACGAATCGATTGCCCAATTTTCGATCGTTGACTACGGGGTTACGATTCCAAAATCAATATTTGACAAAATCTCTCCGGATACACGGCGTGAGCTTCTTTCCGATAGCGATGCGGACAGCAAATTGATCGAAGCAGCCGCGAACGGACCGTCCGTGATCAACCAGCCGGGCCGCGGCTTAGGGATAGCGAGTATTGTTGAAACTACGAAGCGAGGAATATTCCAGTCCCTCCGCATAAAAAGTCGCCACGGAAGCGTCGCTTATTCTCAAAAAGAGAATCGATTCTCTAGAGATCAAACCGCCATTTTTCAGGGGACGTCAATTGAAATATCATTTAAATATATTTCAAGAAAAATGACGCGGATTGATAATGTCGAAATTTCCGTCGCGAAAGATTTCAGTCCATTCCCGGCCGGTCGATTCATAAATGATGGCCCGCATTCTGGAGAAGCGCTTTCAAATCAAATCGCGGAGTCGCTCGATAAAGCCGATATTGTAACAATCGACTTGGACGGCACATATGGGCTTGCTGACTCGTTTTTAGAAGCCGCCTTCGGTGGGCTTGTGCGCCGTGGAATTACTGTCTCCGAGCTTGAATCAAGACTCAACATCATTTCCCAGAACGAAATTTACGCAATCCGTATTCTTAAGTATATTCGAGATGCGGGAAATAAAAATGGATAAGTACTCGATAAGCATCACCTCGGCCCTTATCGGGGCTGCAGTAGCAATATTTACAAATTATTGGAGAACGCGATATACCATTAAATCTCAAGATTTATCAAAAAGAATAGAAGAGCTATCTCAATCAATATCAAAACTCGAGGCGTATGCCTGTGAATATTGGACCAGTGAGGACCGCTCAAAGACTGCTGCGAATTACTATGCGATTGGATTTCAGACAAAAATTGAATTGGTGATTCAGTATTTGGATAAGCAATATACTAAATTCAATCAAGAGTCCATTTCAAAAAGCTTGAATGAATTTACGGGCGCCTGCACCGGTGACTCTTTTAGTGACAAATTCGGAAAACCTGAGCCAGATCGCGTTCGTCGGATTCTGATAACAGGAGAGTCTTTGAAAATCGAGCTAATGAAGACAAGAAATTTGCATTATTGAAAAATTTTTGCACATTGCTTCGTCAAATATTCAACTTTTAATGCACGTTAATACTCCGTCTGGGTTTTCGCCGCGCGAACGACTGCTCCACTTTGGAAGCAGCCGTTGAGCGCATCGCCAGTTCAGTGCCCGAAGCGGGTCGGGATATGCCGTTCGACTGAGGCAGTGATCGGGCCAGAAAGCGACATTCGCCCCCCGAGTTTCATGCACTTACTACAGGCAGCGATCGGAAAATTTTTAGGTTTGTCTAAAGAGCTATCATCCACTCAAGCCCTATCGATGCTAGGACTTAATTCAAACGTTAAATGCTATGAAGACCATCGCCGCATGCCCAGATTGCATTCAAGAAGCATCAAAAGATGGGAAGCAGCCCAAGTTCAATCCCATAGCTGGCGAACTTGATGACAATGGCTTGATTCATGTCACCTGCGATCAAGGGCACAGAGGAGTCGTTCTATACAACGCCCGCAGATACGAAGTACTCGTGAAATCAGCCGCTCGTGCAGCGCTTGACGGATATACAAACGAAGTCGTAGCCGTTATGTCTACGGCACTAGAACGTATGTACGAGTTCTACATCCGTGTCTCGTCCCGGGCAAAGGGTATACCGGAAGAAACGGTTGAGGTGGCTTGGAAGAATGTCGCAGCGCAGTCAGAACGCCAATTTGGTGCATTTCAGTTCCTCTACATGCTTGACCAGAGCTGCCCGTTCAAGCTTGAGCCACGCATTACCGAGACTCGTAACAAAGTGATCCACCGAGGCAAGATTGTGCGGGAAGCTGAGGCACTCGAATTTGCTGAAAACGTCTATGACGTAATCCAGCACCTTCAGGCAGAGCTTCAATCGAAGTTTCCCCAATTCGTAGCCGAGGAGGCCGAACGGGAGATGAAAGTCCAGCAATCGCAAGTTCCGGAAGGTGTTAACCACATCAAATTGTCCAGCGCCACCGTGAACGTGGACAAGTCTAAGAACGAGGTCACCGGAGTCGTGACCAAGTTCATTGAGCATGTTGCAGCCATACATCAGGCGCGCGAGCGCGGTTTTCCTGCATAAAATTAAAAGTGCGTACAAGTCGACCACCACTTCGTGATAGTGGTTTAGCTCAGGCGTTTGTTGACTGTCTGTAATGGGAGATAGAAGAGTCATTCGGGATCAAGGGATAATCAACACATTAGCTGACCTAGAACGGCCATCGGACGGAATCTGTACTGCGGACGCTTACCACATGGACGCCGTCGTACAATGGATCAATATGAAAAAAACTCCGGAAAAACCCGATGAAGGCACTCTTCCTAGGAGCTGGCGCATCTTACGAATGCGGCATGCCACTTGTATGGGAATTTACCAATACTCTTAGGGCGAATATCCTAAGGAGACTTGACACCCATCTTTTTGATTTTAGAAAAGATCCGACCTTTCGCCAGCATTTCGAAGCGATTTTGTCCAACCCAAATCTTCACTATGAGCAAATGGCGGGGGAGCTTGAGGCACTATATTTGGCACGAGGGCCGTATTGGGAGATAGCGCACAGCGTGCTCTTACAACTCGTAGATTGTGTGCAAATTCTTCTGCTCGAAGATCAGATGCACACAACCAAGCTATTTGCTGAAAAGGTCAAAGATTATATCGGAATTAAAGGTCTCATCGATCAATATCCGTGCGTTCATGTGTTCAGTCTGAATCATGATATAAATTTCGAAGAAATATGCGCTTACCACGGCGTCCGGTATCGAGACGGGTTCTTTGAAAGTGGCGGCGAACGTTACTCGAACATTGGACGCTTCGACACGTTGACCAAGGAGCAGATGGATTCAGGTAACCTGAATTTCCTCGGGCCAGAGGAAAAGGGGGTGAATCTTATCAAGCTTCACGGCTCGCTCGACATATTTGCTGTTGAGGACAAGAATCTGTACTTAAAATGCGCTACGGCAAAAAATGAGGGAGTTGGTTCTTTCCTTCAAGAAATCATGCGAGTGGAAAAACACAGCCACGAGGTATGCGCCCAGATGCAGTCGCGAACGGTTAGGGAACTCAATGTGCTTGATGTCGACGGTGAATTACAGTTTTTGAGACGCTCCCTCTTATCTGGCGCACATAAATTTAAAGGAAGTTTTGATCAAGTTGCACCCCTATCTTTTTTCAATGAATTCAAAAAAAGAATGTCATCAATAACCGAGCTTGATGTAATTGGCTACGGATTCGGGGACACTCATATTAATTCCGTACTATCTCAGTGGCTGACCAAAGAAAACGGATCGATAAATATATACGACCCATACCGAAAAAGCACGCCTGCTGAGCTGGGAAATGACGTAGGCAAGGTGAAAATTATAAATGGAGGGCTCACAACATATTTCAGTAGTTATGGCAGCCCAACGCACTCGTTGACTTCGGGTGTTCGCAAATGGGCAATGGAGAAAGCACGAGAGGACCTTCGACAAAGAAGGTTGGCCGCTTGGAAACCTGATAGTGGATCAGTTCAACCGTAGCAAGCCTTCGCTTCGCGTTTCCGCAAGATCGATGAGGCAGCGGACGTCTGCATCGTATCGATCTTCAGACGTTCACGGGCCCTTTTGAGTATCGCTTCCTGGCCGAAATCGGAAGTCTGGCTGCCAGAGATGATTGGTG
>NZ_JAQQEF010000037.1:0-64239 GCF_046027605.1 Paraburkholderia fungorum | reverse complement strand
GCCAAGTCGATCTTTTTCCATTTGCTCGATCACAATGAACATGACGGACAAGGTCGGGAAGCCGCAGCACCCGACCTGAGGGACCTGGATGCACTAATGCAGGCTCGTTACAGTGCCGCCCATTTCGATTGCCCTCTGAGAACACTCTCCGCAGTCATCGACGAAAACGGTATCGAACGAATCGATCTTCTTAAGATCGATGTGGAAAAAGCAGAAGGTCACGTGTTGCGAGGCATCCGGCAGGCGCATTGGGCGCGAATCAGGCAGATGGTAGTGGAAGTGCATAGCACCGCGTTGCTGCAAGAGGTGACGGGGCTTTTGTCTACGTACCATTTCGAGTTTTTTATTCGTGATCTCTTCCGTGTTCCTCCCGCCGATGGTCGTGCCGCAGTCGATATCTTCCTGGTCTATGCATTCAATCCGGCAATGGATCAACGTTGTGCCACGCAAGGCATGTGCGCGGATAGGCTGACAATGCAACTGCGGCAGCGTTTGAAGGAAAAATTGCCCTCCTATATGGTGCCGGCAGAAATTCATCTAGTACCGGAGATACCTCGTACGCCGAACGGTAAAGTCGATCGCGCGGTGCTTGCTATGGATAGAAAGTGTGGACGCCGTACACGTGCGGCGAGGGTCGATCCTCGCACAGAGACCGAGCGAAAGATGGCATCCATGTGGACCCGGCTGCTGAATGCTCCCGGTGTGGGCATCTACGACAACTTCTTTGAGTTGGGTGGACACTCATTGTTGGCAACCCAGTTGCTTTTCATGATCCGTGACGAGCTCGGTGTGAACGTGCCGCTGCAGACGTTGATGCAGCAGGACACCATTGCCGCATTAGCGGAATCCGTCGACAGACTGTTGGTGAATACCCGTGATGCAAATATTTTGGCGCCGCTCGACAAGGTTGCTGGCGAACCGTTATTCCCGTTGACGTCTTACGGCGGCAAAAAACTTTTTCTGGTTCCCGGCACGACGGGCAATCCGCTGGGTTACCGTCCGCTCGCTAAATATCTGGAAGGAAAGATACGACTCTTTGGTTGCATCACCCATCATGTGCTCGATTTCGATCACGGCTCGATCGAAGCGATGGCGTCTGACTTGATAGGGTCGGTGTCCCGTCTACATCCCGTAGGACCCGTGCATCTTGCGGGACATTCGTTTGGAGCTGTCGTCGTATTTGAAATGGCAAGGCAATTGTGCAAGCAGGGTCGGACCGTCGGCAGTTTGACGTTGATAGACCTTCCTGCGCCCGGTTCAGGCGACTTTCGATTCAAGGTTCGGGACGATATCGACTGGCTAGTGGACATTGGAAACATGGTCGGCATCCTTTCAGGCAAGAATCTCATGCTTGAGCGGCAGGCACTGGAGAAGCTCGATCGACGAGCGCAACTTCAGTTGGTCTTGCGTCAGTTCCAGCGGGAAAAGATTGTGCCGGAGAGTGCGGGTCTGGAACTGATCGAGACGTTGTTGAAAACACATCGCAGCAGCCTCGATATTTTGCTCGCTTACCAGGCCGTCTGTTGCGACGTCGATCTCGTTGTTATTCATGGCAATTCGAGTTCGTCTGGAAATGACGGCACGTTGGGATGGTCAAGGCTGACCCGAGGCAAAGTTCATGCAGTCAAGGTGGCAGGGGATCATATTTCGATGATGACCGAACCGTATGTCGGCGAGCTTGCAGCAGCGCTCATAAAAACTCTGGTGTGATCGGAGCCGATTGGAGGTACTGCAGCGAACGCAAGCCGATCTGGCAAGGTAAGTAGTCCAGTTTGATTTTAAGGTGGCAGGAATGCTCGAAAAAGAAGGAACACAAGTGAATGACTCGTGGCGACGCGCGCGTAACACAAGGGAAGCAGAAAAGAATCCGTGGTTCCGTGGTTGGAATGCGGGCTCGGGCCGCTCCCGTTTGCGACTATTCTGTTTTCACCATGCCGGCGGGACCGCGTCCTTCTTTCGGGAATGGACGAGCTTGCTAGGTAACGACGTCGAGGTGGTTGCCGTCCAGTTGCCAGGCAGGGAAAACCGCCGGGACGAAACAATGTGCACGTGTATGGATGCCTTGATAGGTGATCTGGAACAGGCCATGGTCGGGCAGCTGGACAAACCGTTCGCTTTCTTCGGTCACAGTTTAGGCGCGTTGGTGGCGTTCGAGCTGGCGCGCTGTCTTGAGCTTTCCAGGCAACCAGGCCCTTCGCACCTATACGTCTCCGCGCGGATTGCGCCTCAATGCTCCGATTCCTTGCCGCCAATTGGACGATTCACGGACGACGAACTGCTCAGGGAACTTCAGCTGCGTTACGGTGGCATTCCGCCCCAGGTGTTAAAGGAGAAAGGCCTATTGAAATTCTATTTGCCGATTCTGCGCGCGGACTTGCAGTTGCTGCAAAGCCACGCATACGTCGCTGAGCCGCGGTTGAAATGTCCAATCACGGCATTCACCGGGATCAGTGATCCGAATGTACAAATCGACCATCTCGAGAAATGGGCGGACCAGACAGTGTCGATATTTCGGAGCGAGAGATTCCCCGGCGGCCACTTCTACATCAAAGACGTGGGCGAGCAAGTGGCTGCAAGGATTCTCGAAAATGTTCGGACTGACAAACAGGTCGCCCATCAATCATCCGTTGCCCGACAATGAAAAGCCAAAAGGTTGCATCTCAATTCGGCGACGTCGATGCGGTGCCGAACTCAAAGGAATATATCGACTATCTCGACGCCCGCGCGCAGCTCCCTGGAGAGCCTGAGATAAGAGGGCGCGCCATGGAAATGCTGGATGTACGCCCGGGTCATCATGTACTCGACACGGGTTGCGGATCCGGTAATGCGATTCTGGCGCTTGCAGAGAGTACGGGGCCCGGCGGTAAGATCATAGGGCTTGACTCTAGCGCTGTTATGATCGGCGAGGCGCGCAAACGTATTCCCGCAAGTGCGTTGCCGGTAGAGTTTGTCGAGGGCGACGTGCTCGATCTGCCGTTCCTGGATGCAAGTTTCGATCGGGTGCGCGCAGACCGGTTGCTGTTGCACGTAGACGATCCAGTCAAAGGCCTGAGCGAAATGGTCCGGGTGCTGAAACCGGGCGGCCGTATTGTGGTTTGTGAGCCCGCTTCCAGTACCAGTTTTCTTGATAGCTATTATCCGGAGACCGCACAAAAGATTCTCGGGTGGGTCGGCTCGCTTGTCTGCCACCGGGACGTAGGGGGCAAGTTGCCTAGAATGTTTTGCGAGGCGGGGCTGCGCGGGGTACGGTGCATGCCACAGGCGATCCGGATCGAATGGAGCTTTGTCGAGGCCACGTTCAGCACACTGCAACACAACGCCAACGTGGCGGCACTGTTCACTTCGGACGAACTAAATGCCTTCCTGGTCGATATGAAGGAGGCACAGGCCCGCGGGCACTTCAACTTTAGCCTGACTATCTTCGTGACTGCTGGCTGGAAACCGTAAGTGAAAACGCGCCCCTTATCGAAGCATGAAGCACGCCGGGTCGGCAGTATCGTCGCACTGCATTTGCGGAGCATCATAGCCAAACCGCGGCCCCGCATTGGCGCGTGGGGCTACCTCCAGACGTCATGCTAACGCTTGCTTGCGGTCAAACCGACGTGTGGTCCTGCTTCTATCACCAGATTTGCGATGAAGCATTGCTCAACCGATACCGGGCAATGTTGTCCGAGGGTGAGCGGCAACGCGAATTGCGCTTTCGTTTGCCTGAGCATCGACGCTGCTATCTAATTACGCGTGCGCTGCTCAGAACCGTGCTGTCGCGCTACGCCAGGCTCGATCCCGCAGCGTGGTCGTTTGCTGTCAACACCCATGGCAAACCGGAAATAGCCAACCCTTACCCGGCAAACCAGCGCCTCAGTTTCAATTTATCGCATACGGACGGTCTGATCGTCCTGGGCATAGCGGCCGGGGGACCAATAGGCGTCGACGCGGAAAACATGCGCTCCCGTCCAGCACCGCTCTGTATCGTGCCCACCTTCCTTGCAGCTGAAGAGAGGGTGGCGTTGCGCTCGCTCGCTCTCGACGAACAAGAGGAGCGCTTTTTCAGCTATTGGACCCTGAAAGAGGCGTATACCAAGGCGCGTGGTATGGGGCTATCAATCCCGCTTGATAAAATCAGCTTCCGCTTTTATTCCAGTCGGAGCATTGACGTTTCGTTCCATCCGCCCCTGAACGATGTGCCGTCTAATTGGCGTTTCTGGTTGTTCAGACTTTCTCCAGATCACCTCGCGGTGTTGTGTACCGATAGCGACGGATTGATGGGCTGGGGGGCGGAAATCGCGATCCGCAGACTGCTTCCGTTACGTGAGGAGGAGATAGTCACTTGCCCAGTGTTGTGGGAAAAGTAAGATTCATACCTGCACGCATTCGCCCCCATTGCGCATCACCCCCCAGCCACCCGCTTAACACGATGAAAATTCCGATCAAAATAGATCAACCCATCCCCATCGCTGCGCACGCTAATACAAGTGGTCTTAACAAACATGACCGAATGCGACCCGACCTCCTTCAAATCGACAATCTCACCCTGCAAACTCGCGAGCGCATCGCGCAACACCGGCACACGCTGCCTGCCTTCATCCCAGATCGGCCATCCAAAGCGTTCCTCCATCGGCACCTGGGTCATCCCCGCAAAATGCCGCGCCAGCAATTCATGCTCACCGGGCAGCACATTGATGCAAACATACCGGTTGCGCTGAAAGATGGCGTGCATCGCGCTCGAACGATTCAGACAGACGAGCAGCGTAGGCGGCGTATCCGTAACAGAGCACACGGCGCTTGCAGTCACACCGCAACGTCCATGCGGGCCGTCCGTCGTGATGACATTCACGGCAGCGGATAGATGCGCCATAGCCTGACGGAATAGCGGTTTTTCCGCCACGTCATGGTCGGCGACAGCAGTCGATTGCGAGTTCGGCTTCATGTTCTGGTTTCCTGAGGAGCGCGGTAGGGATCTGGATTCAAGCGTAATCAATCCGCGTACAGAAGAAAATCCACGTGAGCGGTGAGCAGGAGCACGTCTTTCCCAACCCGCCTAAAGTTTTCCCCAATATGTGTGCGAATTGTGTGCGAACCGCAAGCGCAGAAGGGCCACTCATCCGTGCCACAGGGTAACTATCACTTTGCAGCGCTTTTTCCACTGGTTATCATGAGCCCACAAGACGCTTCGAATCGCACACTCCCCGAACCGCTCCGGCTTACTCCATGTCCCACCCGCTTCAACCCGCTCCATCCATCGCACCCGTCGTTTATATCGTCGACGACGACAACGGCATGCGGACCTCGCTTGCGTGGCTACTCGAATCGGTCGGCGTGAAGTCGGCGGGCTTCGCGAATGCCAGCGAATTTCTGCGCGCATTCGATCCCGACGTGCCCGCCTGTCTCGTACTCGACGTGCGCATGCCGGAGCAGAGCGGCTTCGACGTACAGGCGGAATTGAATCGTCAAGGTGCGACGCTGCCGATTATTTTCGTCAGCGGTCACGGCGATATTCCGATGTCGGTGCGCGCGTTGCAGAGCGGCGCGATCGATTTCGTCGAGAAGCCGTATAACTCGCAGCAGATGCTCGACCGCGTGCAGCGTGCGTTGAAACTCGCCGCGCTTCGTCACACCGCCAATCAGAAGCAGCGCGAACTGCGCAAGCGCCTCGCGTCGCTAACGGCACGCGAGAAAGAAGTGCTGCGCGGTGTGATCGACGGCAAGGGCAGCAAGCGTATCGCCTCCGACCTGTCGATCAGCGTGAAGACCGTCGACGTGCATCGCGCGAGCATCAAGGACAAGCTCGGCGCGGCCTCGATCGCGATGCTGGTGCGTGACGTGATGGCGGTGTGGGATCAGGAGGCGTCCGCGAACGACGTGCTTCGCTGAGATCGAGGCACGCCGCCACCACATGAGCATCAAGGTTGGCGAATGCCTTGAATGCAACGCGTCACGAGCGCACCGTGTACTTAACGCATGAACAGACCACCGTTCACATCCCAGCACGCACCGTTCGCGAAGTAGGCGTTCTGCGCGGCGAGCATGACCGCGACATCGGCGACATAATCCGCTGAGCCTAGACGCCCTGCGGGAATGTTGGCGATCACCGCTTTCAGCTTGTCGGGTGCGACGCTCTCGTGCACGATCGGCAGGTCCATCGGCCCAGGCGAAATCGCATTGACGGTCACGCCCGCTGCGCCGAGGTCGCGGGCGAACACCTTGGTCAACGTGATCACACCGCCTTTGGCCGCCGCATAATGCGCGCCGGTCGCCGATCCCCCATTCTGTCCCGCCAGCGAGGCGATGTTGACGATACGGCCCGCGCCGGCGTCGGCGAAATGCTGGCCGAACACCTGGCAGCCGAACAGCACGCTGCGCAAGTTCACGTTGATCACCTGATCGAATTGTTCGGCGGTGATCTCCATCACGGGTACGACTTTGGAGGCCCCCGCGTTGTTGATCAATGCATCGATGCGGCCCCAGCGTTGCAGGACCGCATCGCGCGCGGATTCGAACGAGGTCTTCGCGGTGACGTCCAGATTCAGCGCGAAGGCGCTCGCGCCATCGGCGCTCAGTTCGCGCGCGAGAACCTGGGCGGCATCGAACGCAATATCGCCGATCGCGACCGCGTAGTCCGCTGCATGAAAGCGTGCGGCAATCGCGGCGCCGAGACCACGCGCGGCACCGGTGACCAGTACGACTCTTTTCTGCATTGCTGCTACTCCGTGAGAAAGTCATTCGGCCGTCGTATTCCGGCCGCTTCGCTTACCGACTTCAAGCCCGCGAGCGCCGCTTCGAAGCGCGCCGCAATCGCGCAGACCTGTTCATCCGCACCTTTGCGTCCGACAATCTGCAAGCCGGCCTTGAGCGGCGAGCCCATGATAGGCAAGGGCAAGCTCAGTGCCGGATGGCCACTCAGATTGAACGGCCGGATCAACGACGACATAGCGATAACCGAGGTGCCGCCGCGCGCTTCGTCGATTGTGATCGGCAGTGCGGGCAACGTGGGAAGAATCAATACGTCGACGCTTTCCAGCGCATGGTCGACGGCGGCGGTGAATTGCCGGCGTACCGACTCCGCCGCCTCCAGTTGCGCCGCGGTCGTTTTCGCGGCGGCACGCAACCGTGCATCGAGATCGGCCCCGAGCTTGCCGGTCTCCACAAGGTGACCGAATGCACGCGACGTTTCGGCGTTGATGACTGAGAGGCCCGCTTCGAAGGCCGCGTTAAGGCCTGCCAGTTCCACCGTGCGAGCGCGGCAGTCCGCCTGGTCCGCCGCGCGCGTCACGGCTTGAAGGATTTCCGATGTTGCGTCGACCTGCACGATGCCGACATTCGATGCGCCCGCCTGTGACGCGTGGGCGGCCTGCGCGTCGAAGCCGGTCGTGATCGCCTGCATGGCGGCCACGATCATCCGCATCTCGCGTGCGAACGGCCCGACACAATCGAGCGTCGATTCGCGCGGTGCAACGCCGCGCCTCGACACGCGCCCGAAAGTCGGCTTCAAACCGATCACGCCGCAACATGCAGCGGGGCCGCGAATCGACCCGCCCGTGTCGGTGCCGAGCGCGGCGTCGGCGAGCTTCAGGCCAACCGCGGCCGCCGAACCGCTCGACGAGCCGCCGGGAATTCGCGCGGCGTCCTGGGGATTTTGCGGCGTGCCGGTGTAGTCGTTGATACCGGTCATGCCGAATGCCAGTTCGTGCATGTTCGCCTTGCCGACGATGTGCCAACCGGCCTCGAGCAATCGCTCCACGACTTCAGCGTGTTGGGAAGCCGGCGGTGCATCCGCCAGCGCGCGGCTCGCGGCGGTGCTCGCATAGCCGGCGATATCGATGCTGTCCTTGATCGCGATGGTCGGACCTGTGCCGCCTAGCGACAAGGCCTGGATAAACTCGTTCATGGGTTGGGTTTCCTCGTGTTGACATGCCAGGGCGCATCGAAGAGACGCTCGGTGCGAAAGTGCGTGATGAGCCAGTCGTGACCGTTATCGGCGGGCGCGAAATCCACTTCGAGGCGCGCCGAGATCAACTCCGCTTGCGCGTCGACATAGCCGGACGCTTGCAGCATGATCCAACGGCCTTTCGCGGTTGCGCCATCCACCTCGATGCTTTCCGACGTGAGGAAGTGTACGTTGACCGAAAAATGCGGGGACGGCGGCAGGTAACGCATGAGCATCGCGAGAATTTCCGCGTGGCCGGTGAGGCGGCCGAACTTGCCGGCGTACTGGGGGCCGATGCCTTCCCAGATCGCGCCGGCGGCGAACAGGCCCGCGAGCGTCTCGCCTTCGAGCGTACCCGAGGGCACATCGCATAGCGCCATATAGCGCGCCATCGTGCGGCGCACCGCGGATTCGGCTTCGAGCGCGGCGAGCCGTTCGGTCAACCTGGCCAGCGTAGTCGTGGTCTCGTTCATTGCGTCAGGTTCCGGCATGCTCAGTCCGCGTTGGCATGTTGCGGCGGCACTTGCAGCGCACGGCCGACGCGCGCTTCGATCTTGCCATAGCGCCACAGGTTGTATTCGCCGACCGGCGTGGTGCGATACAGATTGCACACGGCCACGGCGGTATCGAAGTCGCGCACATCGGCCATGATGTAGAAAGTCCACGGCGAGTTGTCGGCGTTGCCGACGGTGAGCCGGTCGTCGTCCATGATGCCGAGCACGTTGACGCCGTCCATCGCTTCGACCGCGGCCAGCATCTTGCCGTAGGCCTGCCAGACTTCGCCGATCTTCTCGCGCGGCAAGTCGAAGAAATTCTGCGTCACGCCGCAGCAGAACAGAACGCGCAGCGGCAGCTTCTGGTTATCGGACATTGTGGGGTTCTCCATGAAATCGTTCGAAGGTCAAATATATAAAATGGCTTGCGGGTTTACAGGTAGCCCGGAATCGGCGGCACGCCGACAAACACCGCACCGGCGCCGTCGAAATTGCCCTCGCCGAGAAACGCGTGCTGGGTGACCACCATCGAGTCGCGTAGCAGGCGCTGCAACGGATGCGTGCGATAGATCGCCATCGTGCCGCCGAGCCGGTAGGCGCGCTGCACGACCTCGGCGCCTTCGCGGGCAATCTGTGTCGCGGCGAGGCGCAACAGGCTGGTCTGCTCGGCCGTAACGGGGTTGCCGGCGAGGATCGATTGCCAGACCTCGTCGGTGGCGTCGTAGAAGAACGCGCGGGCCGAACGCAATTGCGCTTCGGCTTTCGCCAGCTCGATCCGGTAGTACGCACGGTCGGCGAGTTGCGGCGCGCCGGTTGTCGTCTTGCGGCCGCCGGCCATCTGGTTGGCGACGTCGAGCGCCGCGCGGGCAAGGCCGAGGTTGACCACGGCCAGCACTTGCGCCGCGTAGGCGATCGTCGGGTAGCGATACAGCGGTTCGTCCACGCACGCCGCGCCACCGCGCACGAAGGTCCAGTCGTCAGTGACAAACTGGTCGGTGACGCGCAGATCGTGACTGCCGGTGCCTTGCATGCCGACCACGTCCCAGTTTTCGACGATCTCGACCTGATGCGGGCGAAACACCGCTGTGCGTGGTTTGCCGGGAGCACTTGGGCTGCCACCGCCTGAACCACCCGCACCTGAGCCGGCCGCACCTGAACCGGTCGCACCTAAGCCGGTCGCACCGATCCCCACGCCAAGCCAATCCGCGCCCTTGCAACCGCTCGCGAATTTCCACGTACCGTTCACGCGCCAGCCGCCGTCGGCGGGTTGCGCCGCTTGTACCGGGAAGAGGCCGCCTGCAAACACCTGATCGGGACCGTCGGCGTAGATGTGCGCCTGGGTAGCCAAAGGCAACGCCGCGAGATACACATTCGCCGAGCCGAAGCTCGCGACCCATGCCGCCGACCCGTCCGCGACCGCGATACGTTCGATCATGTCGAGGAACGCGGTGGGCGCGAGCGCATCGCCGCCGAAACGCTTCGGTGTCGCCGCGCGATACACGCCCGCACGCTTGAGCTTCGCAATCACATCGCGCGGCACGTGCGACAGACGCTCGAATTCTTCGCGGCGCGCGGCGATTTCGCAGATGACATCGGCGAGCGGTAAGCGCGCGGCATCGCGGCTGGTCTCTGCGACGAGGGCGGCTTGATCGGCGGCGGTGACGGTGACGGTGTCGGACATGGCGGGGGTTCTCCTTGATTCGTTATCGGCTGAAACACGGAGCACGAGTCGTTCGCGGGTATTAAGCGGACATAAAGCAGGCGACGGCGCGTGCAGGGTGAGACCAGTCTAGAAATGCAAAAAGAACGCTTCAATTGGGACGCGGGCTGTGTGTTTAGGTAGCACGCCGGGGGCGCCTAAAGAAATCTTCAGACGCGAATCGCGCGCACTGGTGTTATGTTCCGTCACATACGTGCTCCAACTTCCGTACTGTCTTGCCCGATGAACTTCCCCGCCGAAGAAGATTTCCACCGCCTGCTCGACGCACTGACGCTGTGCGTGCTGCTGCACGACGCCGAAACGAAGGCGATCGTGTGGGCCAATCGCGCGGCCTGCGAGGCGCTCGGTTTCACGCTCGAGGAATTGCTGCCGCTCAAGGCGAAAGACATGACCCGGCCGGTGCCGAAGTACCGCCGCGAGATCGGCGTCGGCGCAATGGACCGGGCGATCACCGGCGGCCCGCAGGTCTACGAGTGGTGCTACCGCTCGCGTAACGGGGCCGATATGCTGTCCGAGGCGATCGCCACCTTCGTGCCGCTGCGCGAACGCGCGGTGGTGATGGTGCAGTTCCGCGACATCAGCGTCGAAGACACGCTCAAGCAGACGCTGCGGCGCTACGAGTCGCGGCTGCGCGAGTTCATGCAGGATCTCGGCGAAGGCGTGGCCGTACTGACGCCCACGGGCGAAGTGGAGTTCATCAGTGAATCCGGACGGCGTGTGCTGGCTCTGGAAGAGGGCGCGCCGATGGGCGACCTGCTCGACTATTGCAGCGCGTCCGATCGCGAGCGCCTGCTCGAGCAGCTCGCCAGCGCACCGCGTATTCAGCCGTCGGCGCCGCAGCGCTATCGCATCACGCGCCGTGACGGCACGTCCGGCTGGTTGCGCATAACGTGCAGAAGAATCGAAATCGAAGACGACCTCAACGGCCGTCTGCTGCATTTTCGCGACATCACGGACGAAGTCGCTGTCGAAGAGACGCGCCGTAGCGAGGCGCGGCTGCTCGAGTATGCAGGGCGGTACAACGCGATGGGCGAAATGGCGACGGCGATTGCGCACGAGTTGAGCCAGCCGCTCGCCGCGGTGCGCAATTTCATCGAAGGCGCGATTCTGCGCCTGGCGCAACCCGGCTCCATCGACGACGCGTTGTGGGGCTTGCGCAGTGCCGATCGGCAGGCCGAGCACGCAGCGGTCATCATCAAGAGCGTGCGCGATTACATCGTCAAGCGCGAGCCGAGCGAGACGTACACGGACCTTCGCGACGTGATCGCGGACGTTGCGTACTTCATCGAATTGCGCGCCAGAGAAGCGGGAGTTGCGCTCAGCATCGAGCAGGCATCCGAAGCCTTGCCCGTGTATTGCGAGCGCGTGCTGATCGGCCAGGTCGTGCTGAATCTGGCATTCAATGCGATCGAGGCGCTGACGGATGGCGCGAATGCCGCTGCACCGCGCGGTGAATTGCGCCTGGTCACGAGCCCGCGGGGCAAGCATGCGCTCGTGCAGGTCATCGATAACGGCCCGGGCGTGCCCGCCGAAGCGCAGGGCCGGCTGTTCGACGGATTTTCGTCGTCGAAGGCGGGCGGCAATGGCATCGGTTTGTCGCTGTGCAAAAACATCGTCACACGGCACGGTGGCGAGATCTGGGCCAGATCGGCGCCACAGGGCGGGCTTCAATGCAATTTTACGCTGCCAATCGTGGCCGCTTCCGCTCGTTGATCGCAACAGGCGTGCGCCGGGCGCAATGGAAGCACCCGGCGCATGGGCCGTACCGGGCGCATTCTCAATCATGCGTGGTGTGGACGTTCTTCGGAATGGTCACGAGCGTCATCGCGGTGATGAGCCCGAAGCCGATCAGCATCAACGCGACCGGCCACGCCGCATGCACCTGCGAATACAACGCGATGGCAGCCACAGGCGCGAGGCCGCCGGAAAACACCGAAGCGATTTCGTGGCCTAACGCCATGCCCGAATAGCGGACTTCGGTGGGAAAGAGTTCGCCCATCAGCGAGGGCTGGGTGCCGATCATCGCACCGTGGCAGAAGGGCAAGCCGAGTGCGAGCGACAGGAACACGAGCAGCGGTTCATGCGTGTCGATCAGCCAGAACGCCGGAAACGCGATCACGACGAGGCCAAGCGCGCCGATCATATACACCGGCCGGCGTCCAATCAGGTCCGATAGCCGGCCCCACAGCACGATCGTGACGAGTTCGAGCAGCATCGCGAGCATCACGCCGCCGAGCATCACCGAGACCGGCACGCCGATCGTCTTGCCGTACACCAGCACGAATGACAGAAAGATGTACGTGCCGCCGTTTTCGGCCACGCGCAGTCCCATGGCCTGCAACACCTGTTTCGGGTGCTTGCGCAGCACGGTCAGCACCGGCATGTGCTTCGGTTTGGCAGCGGCGAAGTCGCGGCTCTCAGGCAGGCTCCGGCGAATATAGACACCGACGCCGAAGATCAACACGCTCGCGAGAAACGGTACGCGCCACCCCCACGACATGAAACTCTCGAGTGGCAGCCGCTGCACCAGATAGAACGCGGCGGCCGACAGGACGAAGCCGCCCGCCACGCCCAACTGACTGAACGACGCATAGTAGCCGCGGCGATTCGCGGGCGCGCTTTCGCTAATGAGCAGCACGCCACCACCCCATTCGCCGCCTGACGCGATGCCTTGCACGATCCGCAAACAGACCAGCGCGATGGGCGCGAGAAAGCCGATTTGCGAGAACGTCGGCAACAGGCCAATGCCGAAAGTCGCCACGCCCATCATCATCAACGTGACGACGAGCGCGCGTTTGCGGCCATGCCGGTCGCCGATATGCCCGAATACGATCCCACCCAGCGGCCGCGCCAGGAAGCCGATGGCAAAGCCGGCGAACGCGGCGAGCGTGCCCATCAGCGGGTCGCCGTGCAGCGGGAAGAACAGCGGGCCGAAGATCAGCGCCGCGGCGGTGCCGTACAGAAAGAAGTCGTACCACTCGAGCGCATTGCCGAGCACGGAGGCGACGATGATCCGGCGCAGCGTGCGCGAGGTCGCCGGTGCGGCAGGGGCGGCAGGCGATCCAGCCGTGGGAGATAGCGTGTCGTTTGGCATCGTCGGGTTCGCTGATTCGCTTGTAGGGAGAGAGGGGACGCTAGCGCCCGAGAGACTTCGCGGTCTGGCCGCCGATGCCGAAGTCGGTATTCGGAATGTCCTTGATCATCACGCGCGCGGCGTCGAGCGGCGTGTCGAGCACGGTGGCACCCGTTTCGCTGAGCGCGGCGACGAGCGCGGTCTTTTGCGCAGGCGTGCGGCCCGCGATCAGGATCGCGACGATCACCAGCAGCGGTGCGCGGCGATCCGCTGCACTCACGCCGCCGACACCGAAGTCGTGCGGCGGCAGTTCACATAGCAGAATCCGCACCGATTCAACCGGTGCGCCGATCGCGTCGACCGTGGCCTGGGTCAGACCGGCGATCAGTTGCGCTTTACGTGCTTCCGCGTGGCCGGCTGCAAGATAAACCTCTAGTGTAGGCATTGATTTGCTTCGCTCGAATCGTGATCGGTCACAGCAAGAAGCCGATGGCGCTGAGCGCCTCGGTCGAATCAATGAGGCGAATCACCTTCTGCACGATACGCGGCTCGCCGCTCGCGAAACTGACGCGGTGCGTGAGATCCGCTGCGAACAGAATCGACTTGCCGCGTTTGTACGCCACGATGACTTGCGCCGAGTTCACCTCGACCTCGTCGCTCGAATCGCTGGTCAGCGTAAACCGTGAGACCGTGCGCACGGTGCGGGCCGCGTCGCTCGCCGAGGCCGAAAAGCCGGATGTCATACGCTGCACGCGTTTTTCGCGCATGTCCTGATCGTCGTACGCGTAGTTCAGCGAGGCGGCGAAATCCGTGGTGTCGGGATCGATCGGCACCACGTAGAAGCCCGCCGGGTCCCACAGCGAAAGCCACTCGCGATAGTCCTTGCGATCCAGCAGTTCGGCTTCGCGCCAGATCAGTTCGATCGCATCGGCAAAGGTCTTCTGCGAGAACAGCGTGTTCCTGTCGTCCATCATGCTTGCTCCATCATCGTGCGCCATTGCGCATACGCTTCGCGCATGCCGGTTTCGTCGGTGGCGTGGGCGGTCTTTTCGCCGTTCGGCGCGGTGCTCTCGCGATTCAGGCCGCGGTTCACGAGAATCGGCAGATCGGGGCCGGCATGCGAACCGCGCTGCACGCGCTCCCATGCTTCGGCGTCGTCGGGGCTGCCGAAGCCGAACGGGCCCTGGAAGTGTTCGTGAATGCGCAGACGCACGCGGTTGGCTTCTTCCGGGCCGCCGTCCATCGCGAGGGCGACGTGGCGGATTTCGGTCTCGTTGGCGGAGATCGGGCGCAGCACGCGGAAAAATGCCATCGACAGCGCGAGGTTCGGAAACAGATTCAGGTTGAAGCCCACACCCATCAGCGAACGCACGATGCGGCGCACTTCTTCAGGCGGGTGTTTTTTCGCGAGCGTAGCGGCAAGTTCTTCGAAGCGCTCGGGGATCGGCGCGCCGTCGTCCTTATCGAGATCGACGAGTTCCGGTACCAGCACGGCCAGGCTATGGCCATTGCCGAGCGAGCGGCAGAAGGCTTCATCGCTTGTCATGAAGCTGGTGATCGCGGCAGCGGTTTCGTCGTCGATCGATTTCATCCACGACTTGTGGACGACCGGGAAGTGATACAGATCGGTGGTGTTTTCGAGCTGGATCTTCCAGTTGCCGTTAAAGCGGAAGCGATGTTCACCGTTGGCTTTGATCGGATAGCCCGCGCCTTGCTTCATGAACAGATCGATCCACGGCTTGGCGCCGCCGAGAAAATCCTCGAGCGGCTCGATGTCCTGATTGAAGCTCGCGAAAATCAGGCCTTGATAGATGCCTACGCGCAAACTGGCGAGCGGCAACTCGGTCTTGTCGATCACACCTTCATAGCCGTCGCCGTAGGGCAGTGCGCGCAATGCGCCGTCGAGGCCATAGGTCCAGCTGTGATAGGGACACGTGAAGCCTTTCGCATTGCCCTTGTGCTGCTCGCACACCGTCGCGCCGCGATGGCGGCAGCGATTTTGCAGCACGTTCACGGCGCCGCTCTTGTCGCGCACCACGATCACCGGCTGGCGGCCAATCGTGGTGGTGCGGAAGTCGCCCGGATTCGGCAATTCGCTTTCGTGCGCAACCCAGATCCACGTCTTGTAGAAAATGCGCTCGAGTTCGGTTTCGAAAACCGCCGGGTCGTAGTACAGCGACGGGGCGACGCGGTCGGACTGCGCGCGCTGATACAACGCGCTGGTGTCGACGGTCTGATATGAGGATTCGCTCATCGATTTCGTAGTGGGGGTGATCGATGAAGCAAAGTCTCGCCGACTCACTGATATGCGTCAAATTGATCTAAAATAACCTGTAAGATCAATCCCATGGATATCTCGATGAATTCGCTGGACCACGTCGACCTCAATCTGCTGCGCGTTTTCCAGGCAATCGTCGAGGAACGCAGCCTCACGCGGGCCGGGCAGCGGCTCGCGCTATCGCAGCCGGCGATCAGTTACTCGCTGGGCCGTTTGCGAACCCTGTTCGACGATCCGCTGTTCATTCGCACACGCGCCGGCATGCAGCCCACGCCGATCGCACTCGAACTGTCGGGCATCGTGGCACGAGCACTGGATACGGTGCGTGAAGCGCTGCGCTATGCGGAGCACTTCGATCCGGCGGTGAGCACGCGCACGTTCCGGTTATCCCTGTCCGATGCGGGCGAGCTGGCGTATCTGCCGCCGATTTGCGAGGCGTTGCACCAGCAGGCGCCGCGGGTGAAATTGCGCATTGAGCCTTTGCCGGTCGAAGAAATCGAAGACGCGTTGCGCGCGAGCCGGCTGGATTTTGCAATCGGTAATCTGCCGACGCTGACCGCACGCACGCGTCATCAACCGCTGTTCGAGGAGACTTACGTTTGCATGACACGCAAGCGGCGCGGTTTGCCGCGCACGAAAGAGTTGAGCATGAAGGCGTTTCTGGACGCGTCGCACGTGCAGATCACGTCGGTCGAGCATAGCCACTACGCGCTCGACGATGCGTTTCGCGCGCAAGGTGTGGGCCGGCATATCGCGCTGGAATTGCCGCATTTCGTGGCCTTGCCGAGCGTGCTGGCCGTGACCGACCTGTTCGCGACGCTGCCGCGGCGTCTCGCGCAGATTTTCAATCGGGACGGCGGTTTCCAGCTTTACGAGTTGCCTGTCACGTTGCCCATGGCGGCGGTCACGATGCATTGGCACGAGCATTTCGACCAGGATGAGGGCAACGTGTGGTTGCGCAATCTGATGGGCAATATTGTGCGGCGCTTCGACGAGCGTTGAGAGGGCTCCTGCGGGCTGCATCAAACCCGCTTGAACAACTCCCGCGCCAACGAACACAGCAACGTCGTCGCGGGCGACTCGTCCTGCAAGCGCCGGCTCATGATGATCGGCGACGCGATATTGGCCGCCGGAACCGGCCGGTACACCACGCCATGGGCGCGCAAACCCTCGACGCTTTCCGGCACGAGACATACGCCGACTTGCGCCGCCACCAGACCCAGCGCGGTTTGCAATTCCCTCACTTCATGAATCGCCTTCGGCTCCAGCGCGTGGTCGTGCATCGCCGAGAGTTGCTGGTCCGCGTAGCTCGGCCGCGGCGTGCTCGGATAGACGATCAGCGTTTCCTGCGCGAGCGCGGCAAGCGTCAACGGTTTCTTTTGCCTTGCGAGCGGGTGGCCTTGCGGGAGTGCCGCAATCATCCGTTCTTCGACGAGTACCTCGCGCGCCAGTTGTGCATCGTCGAAACGCAAGCGGCCGAAGCCGACATCGATACGGCCGCCTTTGAGGGCCGCGAGCTGCTCGATCGTAAACATTTCGATCAGCGATAGCTCGATATGGGGCGCGGCCTCGCGAAACGCACGGATCACCGCCGGCAGCGCACGGTAGAGCGTGGACGGCACGAAGCCGATCACGATGCGCTCAGCCAGTTGCGCGAGGCGTCGGGTGAGCGGGGCCAACTCGTCGGCGTCGTCGACCAGGCGTCTGGCCTGTGCGTAAAAAATCCGGCCGGCTTCGGTCAGCCGCAGCGGCCGCGCGCCGCGTTCGAACAGCGGCAGGCCGACGCTCTCTTC
Organism: Paraburkholderia fungorum; assembly: GCF_046027605.1. Classification (GTDB taxonomy): domain Bacteria; phylum Pseudomonadota; class Gammaproteobacteria; order Burkholderiales; family Burkholderiaceae; genus Paraburkholderia; species Paraburkholderia fungorum_F. The sequence goes on along the minus strand of NZ_JAQQEF010000037.1, from coordinate 46,957 downwards.
GATCTGCTGGATCTGGCGGCTGAGCGGCGGCTGCGTCATATGCAGGCGATTGGCGGCCCGCGTGATGTTCATTTCTTCGGCGACCGCGATGAAATAGCGGAGTTGGCGAAGTTCCATGCATACCCCTAAGGTATGGAAGTAGTCGGAATCGGTGTTGGACTGCTTCGCGGGTTGTTTCTACTATGGAGCCCTCGGTCAAGCAGTTCAGGAGAGCAACGAATGATAGCAACACCCGTGAAGATCGAGAGCGTGGAGACGATTCTCGTCGACGTCCCGACGATTCGTCCCCACCGGCTCTCGGTCGCAACGATGAACTGCCAGACGCTCGTGCTGGTGCGTATCCGTTGCGCGGACGGCGTGGTTGGCGTGGGCGAGGGCACGACCATCGGCGGCCTCGCGTACGGTGAGGAAAGCCCGGAAAGTATCAAGGTCAACATCGACACGTACTTCGCGCCGCTGCTCAAAGGCATGGACGCGACCCGCCCAGGCGCGGCGATGGCCAAGCTGCGCGCGCTGTTTCAGGGCAACCGTTTCGCCAGATCCGCGCTTGAAACCGCCTTGTTCGATGCCCAGGCGCAGCGCCTCGGCGTGCCGTTGTCGGAGCTGTTCGGCGGTCGCGTGCGCGACGCCGTGGACGTTGCGTGGACCCTCGCGAGCGGCGACACGACGCGCGATATCGACGAAGCTGAACGCGTATTCGAGGCGAAGCGGCACCGCGTATTCAAACTGAAGATCGGCTCGCGCGCGGTGGCCGACGACGTCGCGCATGTCGTGGCAATCCAGAAAGCCATGGAAGGACGCGGCGAAGTTCGGGTCGACGTGAATCAGGCATGGACTGAATCCGAAGCGATCTGGGCCGGCAAGCGTTTGGCCGACGCGGGCGTTGCATTGATCGAGCAGCCGATCGCCGCGGAGAATCGCGGGGGCCTCAAGCGCCTGACCGATCTTTCGCAAGTGCCGATCATGGCCGACGAAGCGTTGCATGGGCCGGCCGATGCCTTCGCCATCGCCAGCGCGCGTGCCGCCGACGTATTCGCCGTGAAGATCGCGCAATCAGGCGGCTTGACCGGCGCGGCCCAGGTGGCGGCGATCGCAACGGCCGCGAACATCGACCTGTATGGCGGCACGATGCTCGAAGGCGCGGTCGGCACGATCGCCTCGGCGCAACTCTTCGGCACGTTCGGCGAACTGAAGTGGGGCACTGAACTGTTCGGGCCGTTGCTGCTGACTGAAGAGATTCTCACCGAGCCGCTGCGTTACGAGAATTTTGCCTTGCATCTTCCAGAAGGGCCGGGTCTCGGCATCACGCTCGACTGGGACAAGATCGACCGCTTGCGGCGCGATACCAGGAAGGGCGCAAGCATCACCACGAACTGACGGTTCATCCGCTAGCCGCCAAGCACATTAAACGAAGGAGATACCCCATGAACAAGCAAGCCATCGACGCACTGCTGCAAAAGATCAACGACAGCGCCACCAGTGAAGGCAATCCGCGCACCAAGCAGGTCGTCAACCGCATCATTCGCGATCTGTTCTATACGATCGAAGACCTCGACGTGCAGCCGGACGAATTCTGGACCGCGCTGAATTATCTGGGCGAAGCAGGCAGGAGCGGCGAGCTCGGTCTGCTGGCCGCAGGCCTCGGCTTCGAGCATTTTCTCGATCTGCGTCTCGAGGAAGCGGAAGCGAAAGCCGGTATCGAAGGCGGCACGCCGCGCACCATCGAAGGTCCGTTGTATGTGGCGGGCGCACCGCTGTCCGACGGCCACGCACGCCTCGATGACGGCACCGATCCCGGTCAGACGCTGGTGATGCGCGGCCGCGTGCTCGGCGAAGACGGCAAGCCGCTCGCCAATGCACTGGTTGAAGTGTGGCACGCGAACCACCTCGGCAATTACTCGTACTTCGACAAGTCGCAGCCGGCCTTCAATCTGCGCCGCTCGATTCGCACCGATGCCGAAGGCAAGTACAGCTTCCGCAGCGTGGTGCCGGTGGGTTACTCGGTGCCGCCGCAAGGGCAGACGCAGTTGTTGCTCGATCAGTTGGGGCGTCACGGACATCGTCCGGCGCATATCCACTTCTTCGTGTCGGCGCCGGGCTGCCGCAAGCTGACCACGCAGATCAATATCGACGGCGATCCGTATCTGTGGGACGACTTTGCGTTCGCCACGCGCGATGGCCTCGTGCCGGCCGTCAAGCAGGCCGAGGGTGCAGAAGGCAAGCCGTATGGCGTGGAAGGCCAGTTCGCGTTGATCGACTTCGACTTCACGCTATTCAAGGAGCGCGACAACCTGCCGGGCGCTGAAGTGGAGCGCGTGCGCGCCGAAGCCTGAGGCTGCGCCGACGCCTGAAAGGCGTGGACGTATCGCATGAAATCTATCGACCCTGGCTGCGCGGCGTGGTTTGCCGGGTAGCCAGGGTTCTTTTATGACCGATCAGAAAAGGAGAGCAAGCATGCTGTTTCATGTTGAGATGACTGTCAATCTGCCGATCGATATGGACGCCGAGCGCGCTGCACGCCTGAAGTCCGATGAAAAGGCGATGTCGCAAAAGCTGCAGCAGGAGGGTGTATGGCGGCATCTGTGGCGCATCGCCGGGCGCTACGCGAATATCAGCGTGTTCGATGTGGAAAGCCCCGCGCATCTGCATGACGTGCTGAGCCAGTTGCCGCTGTTTCCGTATATGGATATCGAAGTGCGCGCGCTGTGCCGGCATGCATCGTCGATTCGCGACGACGACCGCTGAGCGCCAGAAGAAGGTGCTGCGAATGCAGCACCGGTTTGCATCGAAGCTTCCGTCTTAAAGATCGAGCACCAGCAACGGCGAGCTCGCGCGTGACACACAGCAGCAGATCACCTTGCCGCCCGCGCGTTCCGCTTTACTCAGGCAATGGTCGCGATGCTCGGGCGTGCCGCTCACTACGTCGACCATGCAGGTGCCGCACACGCCTTCGCCGCATGAGGTGTCGACCTCGATGCCGATCGACGCCAGCGCCGCGACGATCGTCGTGTGTTTATCCACGTGCACCGTTGCGCCGCTGCTGGCGATCCGCACGTCGAATGCGTCGAGCGCATTCGCTTCACCGGTAGCAGCCGAAGAAGGGTCCGCCGCGAAACGTTCGAGATGGATCGCGTCAGCGGCGACACGCGTTTCACCGTTCGCCACGACACGGTCCATGAAGGGCGCCGGGCCACAGGTATAGATGTGCGTGCCGGCGCGTGCGTGGGCGACGCACTCAGCCAGCGCCGTGTCCAGTTGTTCTGGTTCGACGCCAAAATGAAACCGCACGAAATCACTGAAAGGTGCGCGCGAGAGCAGCGGCAAGAAAGCGGCGTGCTCGGCGCTGCGGGCGAAATAGTGCAACACAAACGGCTCGTTCTGTTTGAGCAGGCGGTACGCCATGCTCAGGAGCGGCGTGACGCCGATGCCCGCGGCAATCAGAATGTGGTCGCTCGCGCCGGCGGCGAGCTGAAACAGATTGCGCGGCGCTCCGATCGTCAATTCGCTGCCGACGCCGACTTCGTCGTGCAGCGAGCGCGACCCGCCGCGCGACGCCTCTTCGCGTTTCACCGCGAATAGATGCGCGTCACGATGATCCGGGTCGCCGCATAGCGAATACTGGCGCGTGACGCCCGAAGGGGCGGTGACGTCGATGTGCGCGCCAGGTTCGTAGTGATCGAACGGTTGACCGTCCAGACGCGACACGCTGAACGAGCGCACGCCGTGTGCTTCGTCGCGTACGCTGTCGACGCGCACGTTGAAGGTGGTTCGTTCCATGATCTTGCCGGCAAAAAGGACAGCGTGGAGCAGAGCGGACGCCGCATGCATCGGGCGGCGTCCGGTTGTGCGTCAAGGATAAGAAACAGCCGACAATCAGGCAAATCGATTAAAAATCGGTTGTGGAATAAGTCCCACTGATAATAGCGCGCCAAGGCGTGCGCGCTCGCCGCTCCTAGAGACCCGCCAGATGCCGGACCAGGGCTTTTTCCGGGCGTTTCAGCGCGTTCAGGTCGCGCATGCAGATCAGCAACTGCCGCGTGGCCCAGGTGTCCGTCAATTCGATCGTGCGAATGCCCGGTGTGCCGCGATAGCGTTTCGCGGCGGTGGCCGGCACGATCGCGATGCCCGCGCCTTGTTCGACCATGCAGCAGATGTTTTCGAAGGTGCGCATGTGGGCGCGAATGCTGAGCGTTTGTCCGGATAGCAATGCGCGTTCGCCAAGATAGGCGTGCAACGCGCTGCCGGTACTCAGCCCGATGAATTCACGATCGGCCACTTCTGCGAGCGTCACGCGGCGGCGCGCGGCCAGTGGGTCGTCACGGCTCGCGACCAGCACCAGTTTGTCGACGGCGAAGGGCAGCGTCTGCAACGCACCATGTTCGACGGCATCCGAGATGATGCCGATCTCCGCCGCGCCGGTCAGCACCGCTTTCACGGTTTCGGAGCTTTGCCGTTCCTTTAGATCGATCTGCACGTTGGGGTGATCGCGCAAAAACAGGCCGACCGCTGACGGCAAGAACTCGGTGATCGCGGCGGTATTGGTCCACAAGCGGATGCACGCTTTGCGCCCGGCCTGATGTTCGCCGAGCTCGCCTTCCATGCGGTCGATCTGGCCGAGCACGAGTCGCGCGTGATGCGCAAGCGTATCGCCTGTTGCCGTGGACTCCACGCCGCGCCGGCCGCGCTCCAGCAATGGCTCGCCCAAGGCTTCCTCCATGCCGCGCAAACGCGCGCTAGCCGAAGGCAGCGACATGTTCGCGCGCGCCGCGCCATGCGTGATGCTGCCCGTGTCGAGAATGTGAAGAAAAAGGCGGAGGTCGATCAGATCGAAGCGCATGGAGTCGGAGGTGAGTTGGGGCTGCAATTGGGGCTGAATTCGAGCCTTAGGCATAGCCTAAGGCACAGTACGTATCTTACGCATTGTGGACGGCGCCGCGGCAATCGAAAATCGCTGGCATGACATCCCGAACACCATCCCGATGATCTCTTCCTTTGCTATGCGCGTGAGCGTGGTTGCCGCCACGTTCGTGGTGGCCGGCTTCGTCAAGGGCGTGACCGGCATGGGCCTGCCGACGGTTGCCATGGGCGTGCTCGGCACGCTGATGCTGCCGGCGCACGCGGCCGCCATGCTGTTGTTGCCGTCTTTCGTGACCAACGTCTGGCAGCTGTTCGCGGGACCCGGCGTGGGGATGCTGGTCAAGCGGTTGTGGCTGATGATGGCGGGCATCGTCGCGGGCACGGTGGGCGCCGCGTCGTTTATTGCCGGCGGGGGCGGCGCATGGGCCGTCGTCGGCCTGGGTGCCGCGCTGACGCTCTATGCCGCGGCCGGCCTGATGGCGTGGCGCTTCTCGGTGCCGGCGCGTCATGAACGCTGGCTCTCGCCGGCGGTCGGCGCGGTCACCGGCGTGATCACTGGCGGCACAGGCGTATTTGTCGTGCCCGCGGTGCCTTATCTGCAAGGGCTCGCGTTAAAGAAGGAGGACCTGGTTCAGGCGCTCGGCTTGTCCTTCACCGTTTCCACCATTGCGCTCGCGATCGGGTTGGCGCGGGAGCACGCGTTTGCCGTCGACGATCTCGGCGAATCGCTGTTCGCCGTGGTGCCCGCCCTGATCGGCATGTGGATCGGGCAGCGGGTGCGCGGGCGCATTAGTCCGGAGACTTTCCGGCGCTGGTTCTTTATCTGCCTGCTTGGCCTCGGCATTCAGTTGTTGGCGCGTGCGTTCGTTTCATAGAGAGGTGCGCGGAGATAGCGCGGAGAATCAAGGAGGGTGGGATCATGTGGTCGGCTATTCTGGATACGATGGGTGCGTTGGCGGTGCTGGCAAGCGTGACGGTGCAGATCGCGCTGATGCGCAAACGCTGATACTGCCCGCTCGTTTGCGACATCCGCACGCATTTGTCTGATCTTCGCGCGCTGTTGCGCACATCGCGTTTTCCGATTGTTCGGTTCATCCGACGTATCTATTCGCCTTCAGCCGCTTTATCCCTACGCCCTGCGTGCCTACATTGTGTCCAGTGACAGCGCCACTGCATTTTCATCGACGTCAGTCTGGCGAATTTTTCGCAACAGCGACGTTGGCGCGAACTCCATCCAAAGGACACGATCATGAGCAAGCTCACAGGTAAGGTTGCGGTTGTAACGGGCGCATCGAAAGGCATCGGCGCCGCGATTGCGAAGGCATTGGCGGCACAGGGTGCGTCAGTGGTGGTGAACTATGCGTCCAGCAAGACGGGTGCGGACGACGTGGTCGCCGCCATCACCGCGGCGGGCGGCAAGGCGGTCGCCGTCGGCGGCGATGTGTCCAAGGCGGCCGACGCACAGGGCATCATCGATACGGCAGTCGAAACCTATGGCCACCTCGACATTCTCGTCAACAACTCTGGCGTGTATGAGATGGCGCCGATCGAAGAGATCACCGAAGCGCACTTCCATAAGCATTTCAATGTGAACGTGCTGGGTCTGCTACTGGTCACGCAAGCGGCGGTGAAGCATCTGGGCGAAGGCGGCAGCATCGTGAACGTCAGTTCGGTGGTCAGCCGCATCACGCCGCCGGGCAGCGCGGTCTATACCGCTACCAAGGGCGCTGTGGACAGCATCACGGGCGTCCTCGCAAAGGAACTCGGCCCGCGCAAGATTCGCGTCAACTCGGTGAATCCCGGCATGGTGGAAACGGAAGGCACGCATGCTGCCGGCTTCGTCGGCTCGGACTTCGAAACGTGGGCGGTCAGCACGACACCGCTCGGCCGCATCGGTCAGCCTGACGATATCGCCGATGTTGCCGTGTTTCTCGCATCAGACGATTCGCGCTGGATGACCGGTGAAAGCCTGATTGCCAGCGGCGGTTCGCGATAAGCAGGCGATGTGCGGCGTGTGTTCGTATGGTGTGAAGCAGAGGCTGTACACCATTGCGACACACGTTATTGCGCTGCCGTGATCAGCTTCAGCCCCGCGGGCAGCGATTCGCCGAACACGCGGCCTTCGTCGGCGTTATCGAGTTCCACGATCTCGCCGACCATCGTGATCCACGCGCGCGGCGCATTGGCCGCCTCGAGCCGGCGCACCACGGTATGGCGCAAATCATCGGGCAGGTCGCGCGAGCGGTCGCCGGTCATGCGAGCGATCTGCACGGCGGCGAATGCCGCGGGGTCGATCTTCTTCCAGTCGAGCGCGAGGATGGTGTTCAGCCAATGCGCCGCGACGTCGGGCGGCACGACGCCATGCGCGCTGCCGTAGAACGGCCGCCGCGCACCGATGCGCCCGACCGCCCACCAGCTCTGATGATTCTCAGCCGGTTTCTTCAAGCGGGTCAGCACCGATTCGCCTAGTTCGATCTTGCGTTCGACCGGAATGCGTTCGAGCGATGCGCTCAACCGGACCATGTCCGTGAAGCCGGTTTTCGACACGTCGAACGGCAGTTTGTGGCGCGATTGCGCGGCCGTTTGCAGATAGGCCATCGCGTCGAGCACGCGCAGTTGCGCGGTCTCATCAAGGCCACCCGCCGCGCGGCGCCACAGCGTCCACCATTCCGACCAGACCTGAGCGTCGTTGACGTACTGTATGCCGTCGTCGAAGAGCGACCACAGTTGCTCGACCCGCCATTCGTCGAGCGGGTAGCCGAAACCCGGACGGACGCAATACCCGGCGAGATTCAGCCACAACCGTTCGTGATCCGCCGAGCGCCGCCGGCGGCGGGCGCGTTCCCACAGCGCGCCGAACAGTTCACGCAGCAGCGCGCTATTCCAGCTCTCGCGCGACCCCAGTAGCTGTTCGAGTTGCGCGCGCAGGCGTTTGACTTCCTTGGGGTCGACCTTTTGCGCACGCGAGCCGAAACTGCGGTCGATCTGTTCGAGCGCTTCGTCGAGCGCGGGGTGCCGGGCCTGTAGCGGATCCGTCGACAAATCGACCTGGGCAGCCTCGCGACGCAGCTGGAATTCGAGCAGCCAGCGCTGCGCCGGATTGTCGAGCTCGATGCAGTGGACTTCGAGCGTGCCGACTTCCGTGAGCGACGTGGCGATCTGTACCCTGGTTTCGCCGCGCGCGGTGCTCGCGCCACGCGCTTGCACGATGGTCGCGATAGGCGGCAGCCGAACGAAGTCGCCTTGCGCGAGGTTGGCCAGCTCGCCGGGTCGATAGACCGTATCCGCGCTTGAAGAGGCCAGGTGAAAGCGCACAGGATGGCCGAGACGCAGCGCGAAGGTGCGGTCTTCGATCCTGATCTCGTGGCCTTCTTCAGTGCCACGCGGCAGCAGGCAGAGGCCGCGTGGCGCCGGCTCGACGTCGCGCTCGCCGTCACTGGCTTCGTCCAGCACGAGGAAATAACTGCGCGCCGAGCCGCCGCCGATTTTCGGCGCCTGGCCCGCGCGGGCGAGGGCATAAGCGACCGCGCCGCGCGCCACGGCGACGTCGGGATTGTCGTTGTGCAGTACGTTGAGCGCTGCGCCGCGCCATGTGCCCAAGGTGCTGGACAAGCGCTGCGTGAGCGCGTGAGCGCGAAACACGCCGCCGTTCAGTAGCAGCGTGTCAGGCACCGGCAAAGGCGCGTCTTGAGCTTCGCCGGTAGTAGAGGTAGCAGAGGAATCGGCAGCGGCAGAACCGAGCGCCTTACGCGACTGCGCCGCGAAGCGGCTCAGAAATGCCGCGATATGACGCGTGACCGCCGCATCGGTGGCATAGGGCAGACCGAATTCGACAATCGCGCCGCGCGCTCTGCCGGGCCGTTCGTTCGAGGCCACGGCCGGAAAGAATCCGTCGACGATGATCTGTTCGACTTCCTCGCGGCTGATCTGCGCCGTGCGTGCGCCGCCGATCAGCTTCGAGCCCGCGCCGAGCAGCGTGATCGAAGCGGACGCCGGCGCTTGTGGGCCGAGCAACTGTTCCTTCGCGCCGCGGCAGCGCTCGACCAGTTGCGACAGACTCGCCGCCGACAAGCGCGTGCGCTCGCCACCGGCTTGCGGCAAGCGCGCCTCGACCCGATGCGCGAGTGCGAGATCCATGTTGTCGCCACCGAGCATCAGATGGTTGCCCACGCCGATACGCGTGAGCTCCGGCTCGCCGTCGCGCATGCCGACTTCGATCAGCGTGAGGTCGGTGGTGCCGCCGCCCACGTCGCAGATCAGCACGAGCCGGGTGTCCGCGAGTTCAGCCGACAGGCTCTCGCGATGATGAAACAGCCAGTCGTAAAACGCGGCCTGCGGCTCTTCCAGCAGTCTTAACGTGGGCAAGCCGGCTTCACGCGCCGCTTGCACCGTCAACGCTCGCGCGCCTTCGTCGAAAGAAGCGGGCACCGTCAGCACGACGTCCTGCGCTTCGAGCGGCGCGTCCGGGAAGCGCTGATTCCAGGCCGCTCGCACGTGCGCCAGATAGCTCGCGCTGGCTTCGACCGGCGAGACCTTGCGGACCTCGTCGGCGGCGCCCCACGGCAGGATCGGCGCGGTGCGGTCCACTGAGGCATGCGAGAGCCAGCTCTTCGCACTCGCCACCAGCCGTCCCGGCACCTGGCCGCCGAGCGTGCGTGCGAGCCGGCCGATCACGACCGGCGGGCTTTCAGCACTATCGGTATCGGCAGAACCCTTCGCTGTGCTCCAGGGCAACTGCAGATCGCCGGCGCTCAACTCGCCCGGCGCCGCGTGATAGCGCACCGAAGGCAGCAGCGGCCGCGCGGCGACTTCGCCGAGACTCACCAGCTGCTCGATCTCGAAGACGTGAATCTCCGGCGCGGCCGTCGCGTGGCCGCCCGCCGCGGGATCGCCCGCCGCGGCATAAGCCAGCACCGTATTACTGGTGCCGAGATCAATGCCGACGCTATAGCGCTTCATTGCGGTCATGCATTGGCGCCGCCGCGCACGTCGAACTCGACCTTCCAGCGTTCGTCGGTGCCACGGGGCATCGCTTCGAGTTCGAGCGTGCCGGCTTCCGTCACGCGCGCATGCAGCTTCACCGGGACGATTTCACCGGCGGTGCGGCCGGCGGAGGGCAGCGTCGCCTGGATTTCCTCGAGTTCCTGCAGTTCTTCGGGGCCCCAGTAGTCGAGCAGCGTGCCGACCTGATCCTGGCGACGCACCGACGATCCGAAGAAACGGAAGTGCACCGGCTCGCCGACGACCAGTCCAAACTCCTGCGCCGGCAACTCGGCGTCCGTGCCTTCCTCCATGCCGAACGGTGCGACGCATAGCGCCTGCACCGGCGGCTCGAGACCGGGCACGGCGGGCATCGCCGATTCGATCGCGATGTAGTACGCGCGTGCGGTGCCGCCGCGAATGCGTACGCCTTTGCCGCGCCGCACATAGCCGTAATAGGCCGCGCCGCGCGCCACGGCAAGATCGAGGTCGGCACCTTCGAGCAGGCGCGCCGGCGGCGCGCCTTCGGCGTCGAGCCAGCCATTGAGCGTGCCGATGATCCGCTCGACCAGCAACGGCGACTTGAACACGCCGCCGTTGAAAAGCACGGCGGTGGGATGCAGGAAGGTTGCGCCTTCTGCCGTGGCGATATCGCGCAGGCCTTCGAGTTCGGCCAGCGCGCCGACCTGACGCCCGAGGAAAGCAGCCAGATGCCGCGTGATGCCCGCGTCCTGCGCATACGGCAGGCCAAGTTGCGTCAGCCCGGCCCGCGCGCGGCTCACCGGACGCGCCGCGCTATCCACCTGCGGGAAGAAGCCTTCGAGGATCGTCTGGGTCAACTCCGCGCGCGTCAGCTCGGTGCGGATCGAACCGCCGATCAGCTTCGAACCACGGCTCGGCACGACGAGCGGCACGGTGTCGGTCGTGGGATCGCTCAGCAGCGTTTCCTTCGCCGAGCGGCAGGCGTAGGTGAGGGCGCGTAGTTGCCACGCGTCGGCTTGCGTGCCGGCGGCGGCAAGCTTGCGCGCCACTACGTGGGCGAGCGCGAGGTCCATGTTGTCGCCGCCCAGCAGAATGTGTTCGCCGACCGCGACGCGATGCAGTTCGAGATTGCCGTCACGTTCGATCACCGCGATCAGCGAGAGGTCGGTCGTGCCGCCGCCCACGTCGACCACGAGAATGATGTCGCCGACCTTGACCTGCTTGCGCCATTGGCCGCCGCTCTTCTGAATCCAGCTATACAGCGCGGCTTGCGGTTCTTCGAGCAGCGTCATGCGGCCGTAACCGGCGGCTTCAGCGGCTTCGGCAGTCAGCTCGCGCGCGGCCGGATCGAACGACGCGGGGATTGTCACCGTGATGTCCTGCTGGCTGAATGGGGCGTCCGGATGCGCGTGGTCCCACGCTTCGCGCAGGTGGGTCAGATAGCGCACCGAGCTTTCGAGCGGCGAGACGCGCGCGACTTCAGGCGGCGCGTCGTTCGGCAGAATCGCCGCGCGACGGTCGACGCCCGGATGGCACAGCCAGCTCTTCGCGCTCGACACGAGCCGGATCGGCGTGGCCGCGCCGCGGCTGCGGGCGAATTCGCCGACTGCGAATTCACGCTGGCCGGTCCATGGCAGGTACAGGTCGCCCGAGGCGAGTTCGTCCGGATGCGGTAGGTAGAGGAACGAGGGCAGCAGATCGAGATTGTCGATCGCGCCGGGGCCGGTCAGTTGCGCGATCGGCAGCACGCCCTGGGCGGTTTTTTCGCCATCGCTGGCCGTGGTGTCCACGTAGGACAGCGCGCAGTGCGTGGTGCCCAGATCGATACCGATGGAATAACGTGCGTCGCTCATAGCTCCACCTCGGCCGGCGCGATTACCTTGGCGTTGTGGCTGTCGGTCAGCTTCGGCAGACGCACTTCGTCGACACGCCAGCCGCGGTGGCTGATGCTGCCGTTAAACGGCGCCTTGCCGACCACGTTGCCGGTCAGGCGAACCGAGCCGGCGTCGAAACCTTCGGCAAGCGTCACGCGGCTGCCTTCGGCTTCGTCGCGGACCGGGCGGATCGTGAAATGCTCGCGCAGCGTCGCGCGGCAGCCGTCGTGCACGAGGCGGGCGGCAGCGCCAATGTCGGCGTCGCTATAGCCCTTGATGTCTTCTTCGACGAAATCGATGAAACGGGCGTCGCGTTGCAGCAGGCCGAGCAGTTGCAGCGCGGCGTCCGGGCTTGCTTCCTTGAGCACGGGCGCAGGCTGTGGCGCGGGTGCCGGTGCAGCGGCAGGAGCGGGTGCGGTCGCAGGCGCTGCGCTCGCGGCAGCGGCGCCACCGTTGCGCAGACGCAGCACTCCGGCGGCGAATTCGCCATCGCCGAGAATGCTGAAAAACGTACTGACGGCAAGGGAAATCCTGCCGAGGAAAGAGGGGTTCGAATCGGTCATGAATGCTCCTGAGGGGCTCTGTTAAAGGACGAGCTGTCCTGGCTGCGCCGCACACGACGAGCCCGGCGGGCCTGATGGGGTTGCCGGGCCGTCGTCATACGTTTTTGCGAGGGTCGGCGGCACGCATGCCGCCGAGGTCTGATTCATCCGGTCTTGCGGCGCGTTTTTGCGCGCGCAAAACCCGTATTTTGCCTTGTCGCGCGCCCGAAGCGGACAAAGCCGGCAATTCTAGCTGTGAATGGGTGGAGATTGGCGGGTCGCGAAGGGCGCCTGCCGGCTATGGGCGGCGGCTCCTTTCATGCGACGTGCGGCCCGAATTCAGCCACCACCTGGTCGATAAACGCGCGCAGTTTCGGCGTGGCGCGGCTCGCCGGAAACACCAGATGCATGGGCCGCGCGGGCGCTTCGTAGCCGTTCAGGAGGCGCACCAGCCGGCCAGCGGCGAGTTCGTCCTTCACCGCCACTTCGGGCGCAAGCATCACGCCGCCGTCAGTGAGCGTAGCGGCCAGCAGCGCCTTCACGTCGTTGGCCTGGAAGCGGCCTGAGACCGGCACCACGTGTTCGCCTTGCGCATCGGCGAAACGCCATTCGGTCGCGACCGGCAGGCTCGTAAAGACGAAGCCTAGACACTCGTGCTCCGTCAACGCTTGCGGCGTCAGCGGCTCGCCGCGTTCGGCGAGGTAGCCAGGCGACGCACAGGCGATCAGCCGGTACGGCATCAAGGGCCTTGCGATCAGCGAGGAATCCGACAACGCGCCGAGACGGATCGCGGCTTCGTATCCTTCGTCGATCAGATCGACGAAACGGTCCGTCAGCGCCAACTCGACCCGCACTTCGCGATGGGCCTTCAGATACCGCGCGACCATCGGCGCGAGACAGCAGGCGCCGAAAGTCACCGGCGCGGTGATGCGCAGGCGCCCGCGCGGCGCGGCCGACAGCTCCTGCGCGACCGATTCGGCCGCTTCGGTATCCGCCAGCAACGCCTTGCAGCGCTCGTAGAAAATCTGCCCGATCTCGGTGAGGCTTTGGCGACGCGTGGTGCGGTTTAGCAAACGCGCGCCGACGCGCTCTTCCAGCGTGCTCACATGCTTGCCGGCCATCTGTGACGAGATGCCGAACGCGAGTGCGGCCGCGGCGAACGAGCCGCTGTCGGCCGTTTTCACGAACACGGCCATGCTGGTCAAACGATCCATCATTCCCCACCCATAGTTTCGACAGTCGTCGAATTATGCCCATTTATCCGGGCTCAGTTTTGAATCATAGTGTTTCTCACCGATGGGCGTGCGCTCAACGGAGCGATCCTTAAATAGACGTGGAGTGTGAAACATGAAAATAGGCATTCTCGGCGCCGGCTTTATCGGCCGCGCGATGGCGACGCTCGCGAAGCATAGTGGTCACGAAGTCATGATCAGCAACTCTCGCGATCCGCGGACCTTGACCAGCACGGCCGCGGCTATCGGTTGTGCGCTCGGCACGGCGGAACAGGCGGCCAGCTTCGGCGACGTGGTGGTGATTGCCGTGCCGTTCAGCAATATTGATGCGCTGCCGGTTGCGGCGCTCGACGGCAAGACCGTGATCGATACGTGCAATCACTATCCCGAACGCGACGGCCGGATCGAAGCGCTGGAGAGTCACACGACGACCACCAGTCAGATACTGGCCGCCGCGTTGCCGGGCGCGAAGGTGGTCAAGGCCTTCAACGCGATTCTGGCGAGGGATCTGGAAACGGACGGCAAGGTCGCCGGTACGCCGAAGCGCCGGGCGCTGCCGTTCGCCGGCGACGATGAGCAGGCCAAACGCGTCGTGAGCGGGCTTCTCGATCAGTTCGGTTTCGATCCGGTCGATGCCGGCGCGCTCAAAGACAGTTGGCGTTTCGAGCGTGCGAAACCGGTCTACTGCATTCCAATGGATCGTGCGGGCATTGCCTCGGGATTGGCGGCGGCGCAGCGGGACGTCGAGTTACCGCATGGCTCGTGGCGGCGTTGAAAGCCGGCTTTTGCAACCGGCTTTTGCAACCGGCGTTGGCAACCGGCGTTGGCAACTTTAAGCAGCCGCGTAGCCCAGCTGTGCCGCCGCCGTGCCCGCCAGATCGAGCAGTGTGTCGTCGCCCGTCGATTCACCCGGTACGACATAAAGATCGGCGATATCGGTAACAGGATCGCTGAACGGTGTCGGGGCACGGCGTTGCGACATCAGAAAGTCGCTGATCGGAGACGCATCCGCCAGACTGAGGAATCGCCCGATGCTTGCCGCCGTCGCGTCCGGGTCCTCGATCACCGTGCGATACGAGACAGTCAGCGCCAGGTCTGCCGGGATCTCTTCGAAGAAATCGATGATCTCGCCCACGTACTGCTCCCACACGCGGATCCCTTCTTCGACCGACCCGATCCAGTGCTTATGCACCAGCGAATTGGCCACATGGCGAGGATCACGATGGATGTGAATGAAGCGTGCTTGCGGCAGCAACTCGTGGATCAAGCGCAAACAGGATCCGGAAAGCGGCAGGCGCTCGATCGAACCTGTGCGGCCGGATAGCACGGTCGGGTCGGCATAGGACGGATGCTTGTCGCCCCAAATGGGCGCCTTTATCTCAAGCTCTTCACGATAAAAACGTTCGACCCACGCGCCTAACGTGCGCCGGCTGAAACGGCCAAAGCGGTCGCGGCAAGCCGGACTCAGCAAGTCAGGGCGATGGCTGCCGGCATCGACGGTATCTTTGAGCAGCGCGAAGACCCGACACTCATTGGTCAGTTGAATGAGCGGGTGGGCGTTCAGGACCGAGCGGAGAAAGGTCGTTCCAGACCTGGGCGAACCGACGATGAAAAGCGGGAATGATTCCATTTGCCCTCCTGATGATTCCGCCAGTTCCGAGGATACGCAACGGAGATGGCGCGAACCTGACGCCGCCATGACCTTGTGGCCAGGGGCATGCACCGGCAGTCAATGGACAGGAATGCAGATTGCGTCTCGACATCGTGCATACACCCGTCATTCAGAGGTCGGTTTCGCTGAATCAGGTGCCCGCTGCTTTTGACAGACTAAAAGGAGGGGCCATGGAAAATGTTCTTCATACCACGGAGAATCGGCGACCCGGCCGTCTTCCCGAAGTGGAATGCGTGCGCCTGAAAGCGCAACCGGCGCAGGTTTTGAGGGCGCTGCTGTTTCTGGTCCTGTCGTGCGGTTTGGGCACGGCAATTCCGGCGCCAAAGCCGGCAAGCACCACTGAGGATGTCGCGCCGGCCAAGACAGCAACTCACGATACCGCGCCGGCGAATCCCAAGGCGGCAGCTCGCGATGCAGCGCAAGCGAGCCCCAGGGCGGCAACTCACGATGCCGCGCAAGCGAGCCCCACGGCACCTCACCATACTGCTCTTGACCGTTCGGGCAAGGCACGCAAGGGCAGGGCCTCTTATTACGGCCGAAACTTCTACACGAAAAAGATGGCCGACGGGACGCCGATGGATCCGCAGTCCAATATCGCCGCGAGCAAGACGCTACCGATCGGCACCAAGGCCCGGGTCACGAATCTGCAAAACGGCGCCAGCGAGGTGGTCGAAATCAGGGATCGCGGCCCCTACATCAAGAATCGGATAGTCGACGTGACGCCCAAGACCGCCGACAAGCTCGGTTTGAAAGAAGACGGTACCGCCCCCGTCGTCGTCAAGCCAATCGAAGTGCCGCAGGCCGACGGCAGCGTGAAGGCGGGTGCGGGCGCAGCGGACACCGCTGGCGGCAAGTCGTCGGTCGACGCGCAGGTTGGTCACTCGCCATAATATTTTTGTTTGCTAATGCTCTAGGACAATAATCTTCATGCACTGTTTGGCCGCACTATTGAAGCGAAGCGTAAATGCGTGACGCGATAACAGCGGAGGGCAGCGGTGATCGAGCAGTGGCGGGAAGCCGTGCGCGTGGTGCACGGTGTGGAATCGAAATATAAACGGCTCGTCAAGGCGATCACGAGCGATATCGAAAACGCCTCCTTGCAGGCGGGCGCGCGCCTGCCGCCGCAGCGTGACGTCGCCGCCGAACTGGCGATCAGTGTGCAGACGGTGACCAACGCCTATAAGGAACTGGAGCGGCAAGGGCTGATCCGCTGCGAGGTGGGCCGCGGCAGCTTCGTGGCGGCGCGCGTCACCGAAACCATGTCGAGTTATATGCTCGACACAGCCGAGCGCTCGGTGGTCGATTTTTCGATCGCGCGAATCATCCATACGCCCGAGCACGACGCCATGTGGCGCAAGGTGTGCGCGACCCTCTCGACGCTCGACGACCAGCCCTGGATTCGCGCGTTCCGGCCCATCGCGGGCTTCGAGCATCACCGGCAGGCAGGGATCGCGTGGCTTGCGTCGTTGGGCATGCCGGCTTCGGCGGATACGCTGCTGGTCACGAATGGCGCGGCACACGGCATCTTTCTGGCGCTGGCTTCGCTAGTCGGGCCTGGCGACACCGTGCTATGCGAAAGCCTCACGGATCATGGCGTGATAGGGTCGGCGAATGTACTGGGCTTTACGCTGAAGGGTCTCGAGATCGACGAGTACGGCATACATCCCGAACACTTCGAAGAGATGTGCGATAGCGAGCGCATCACGGCGCTGGTCTGTACGCCCACCCTGAACAATCCCACGGTTGCGCTGATGCCCGACTCGCGGCGTCGCGCGATTGCGAAAATCGCCGAACGCTATGGCGTTTACGTGATCGAGGACGATGTTTATGGACCCTTGCCGGCCAAGGCCGGCACACCGATTTCGAGTTTGATCCCTGATTTGTCGTTCTATTGCACGAGCCTGACAAAGTCGGTCATGGCCGGTTTGCGTATCGGCTATCTCGCCACCCCGCGGCGGCTTGCGCTACGCGCGGAAAGCGTGCTGCGCGTGAGCAGCTGGATGGCGACGCCGCCGATCGCCGAGGTGGCGACGCGCTGGATCGTCGACGGGACGGCCGCACGACTCGTGGAAATACAGCGTGAACTTCTTGGGCGGCGTCAGGCGCAATTGCAGCAAACGCTCGGCAGCTATGTGCTCGGCGCGCATCCCCAGGCGCTGTCCGCGTGGTTGCGCGTGCCTGACCATTGGCGCTCAGACCGTTTGGTAAGGGAGTTGCGCAACCGTGATATCGCCGTGACTTCGCCGGATCCATTTCTGGTCCGCGATGCGGACCGGCCAAATGCGGTGCGCGTCTGCGTCGGCGCGGAGGTGGGCGAAGAGACTTATAAAGCCGCGCTGGAAACGATGCGCGATGTGTTCGAGCAGTATCCCCAGGTGCACGATTTCAACTGACCTCGGGCGAATTTTGCGCTGTGTGCATGAAATGAACTAGGACAATGGAAATCGTTTTTTAGAACATTAGACTGGGTGCAAGCTGTTCGTGAGGGAGTCGTACATATGCGGGCATCACCCATTCAGCCGACGGTCGATTTCAACGCCGACGGCGAACAACATGGCTTTCTGAAGCTGCCACATTCACACGACATGTCCGCGTGGGGCGCGGAGATGATTCCGGTCACGGTGGTCCGCAACGGCGAGGGACCGACGGCGCTCCTCACGGGCGGCAATCATGGCGACGAATACGAAGGCCCGATCGCGTTGTCGAAGCTCGCTGCAACCCTGAAAGCCAAAGACGTGAAAGGGCGCGTGATCATCGTGCCGTTCATGAACTTTCCCGCGTTCCGCGCGGGCAGCCGCACCTCGCCGATCGATCGCGGCAATCTGAATCGCAGCTTCCCGGGCAAGCCGGATGGCACGATCACCGAGAAGATCGCCGATTATTTTCAGCGCTATCTGCTGCCGCTCGCCGATTACGTGCTCGATCTGCACGCCGGCGGCCGCACGCTCGACTTCGTGCCGTTCGCCGCGATTCACCTGCTGCCGGATGCCGGTCAGCAGGCCCGCTGTGAAGCGGCGATGCAGGCATTCGGCGCTCCGTATTCGATGCGCATGCTCGAACTAGATAGCGTCGGCCTGTACGACACCGCGGTGGAAGAAGCGGGCAAGGTGTTCGTCTCGACCGAACTAGGCGGCGGCGGTACGGCGACGGTACAAAGCGTGGCGGTGGCGGAGCGTGGCGTACGGGGTTTCCTGCAGCATGCGGACATCCTCCGGCAAGACGAAGCCGCGCGGCAAACGCGCAATGACACGCCGCGCACCACCACGCTGCTCGACATGCCAGACGGCACCTGCTTCACGACGAGCGAACACGACGGTCTGCTGGAATTGTGCAAGGACCTCGGCGAGACGGTTGAAAGCGGCGACGTGATCGCGCGGATTCATGACGCCTCGCGCACCGGTGTCGCGCCGCTCGAATATCGCGCGCGCCGTGCTGGGCTGCTGGCGGCCCGGCATTTTCCGGGCCTCGTGCGGATCGGCGATACGGTGGCCGTGGTGGCCGATGTCGTCGAGCGCGGCATACCGGTCATGCCCTGAGCACGATGAAACTCGACCGCTACGATCTGGCGATTTTGCGCATCCTCGCGAACGACGGACGCATCACCAAGTCGCGTCTCGCCGAGGAGATCAATCTGTCGATCTCGCCCGCGTGGGAGCGCGTCAAACGCCTGGAAGAGGGCGGTGTGATTCGCGGTTATCGCGCCGATATCGACTGGGTGCGCGCGTTCAAGGGCAGCCGCGTGGTGGTCGAGGTTACGTTGGCGCGCCACACCGCGCACGACATGCGGCGCTTCGAGGAACGCATTGCCGCCGCGGCCGAGGTCGTGCAATGTCACGCGACGGGCGGCGGCGTCGACTACGTGATGCACGTGATGTCGCGCGACATCGACCACTATCAGCGGTTTATCGATTCGCTGCTGACCGACGAACTGGGGATAGAAAAATACTTTACCTACGTCGTCACGAAGGTAGTGAAGAGCAATACGGAAGGTCTGCCGGACTGGGCTGAACAAGCGGTCGGCGACAGCGCTTGAGACACACGGCGCGAGTGCACGGCAACTCCGCCGGAAAATCGCCATACGCCGCGGCGAATTCCAGAAAAAACACCGGCTTTGCGACACCACAACCAAAAAAACCCGAGCGCCGCCGGACGTACAGTGACAGACAACGATCGCACACAGGAGAGCGTCATGTTGCTGGGTCATCCGGTTCTATTCAAATCGCTGTGCTACGTCGACGGACGCTGGGTACACAGCGCGAGCGCCGCGAGTGTCGCCGTGCAGAATCCGGCGAATCAGGCGGTGCTTGGTCATGTGCCCATGCTCGACGCAGCGCAAATCACCGCAGCCGTCGACGCGGCGCAGCGCGCGTTCTCTACCTGGCGCTGGCTGCCGGTTGCGAAACGCTCGGCACTGCTATTGCGCTGGCATGAGCTGATCCTGCGTCATCAGCATGACCTGGCTGCGATTCTGTCGCTCGAGCAGGGCAAGCCGCTCGCCGAAGCACGCGGCGAAATCGCCTACGGTGCGAGTTTTGTCGAATGGTTTGCGCACGAAGTGCGACGGCTCAACGGCCGCACGATTCCCACGCATATCGACGGCGCCCATCTGGGCACGGTGGTCGAGCCGGTCGGCGTGGCCGCGCTGATCACGCCGTGGAATTTCCCCTGCGCGATGATTACGCGCAAGGCGGCCGCCGCGCTCGCTGCCGGCTGCACCGTGGTGGTCAAACCCGCGCATGAAACACCGTTCTCCGCACTCGCGCTCGCGCAGCTTGCGGAAGAAGCGGGTTTTCCCGCCGGTGTGTTCAATGTCGTGCTCGGCGAACCGCAAATGGTGATGGAAACGTTGGTGCGCGATAAGCGCGTGCGTTCGGTGAGCTTCACGGGGTCGACCCGCGTGGGTGCGCTGGTCATGCAGACGGCGGCCCACGCCGGCATCAAAAAGACGGCACTGGAACTGGGCGGCAACGCGCCTTTCATCGTGACCGAAGACGCCAACCTCGCTCAGGCTGTACGGGTGGCAATTGCGGCGAAGTTTCAGACTTCGGGACAGGACTGCTGCGCGGCGAATCGCATTTTCGTCGCCCGGCCGCTGTACGAAGCGTTTGTTGCCCGCTATAGCGAAGCCGTGAAGGCGCTGAAGGTCGGCGCCGCCTTCGAAGCGGACGTGGACGTCGGTCCACTCATGCATCAGGCGGCGTTCGACACCACGGCGCAGCGCATCGCCGACGCGACAGAGAAGGGCGCGCGCATCACAGCAGGGGGTGGTGCCCATGAGCGCGGCGGCTGGTTCTTCGAGCCGACCGTGGTCGCGGATGCCGCGCCGGGCATGCGCATTTACGAAGAAGAAAACTTCGCACCGATCTCGGCGGTCTCGCCGTTCGACACGCTCGACGAAGTCATCGAACGCGCGAACGACACCGAGTACGGCCTCGTCGCGTATGTCTGCGCGAACGACCTCAACACGGTCTTTCAACTGATCCGCCGTCTCGACTTCGCGATGGTGTCCGTGAACGGCGCGAAATTCACCGGTGCGCCGATTCCATTCGGCGGCATCAAATCATCCGGACTCGGCCGCGAAGGCGGGGCGGAAGGTTTCGAGCCGTTTGTCGAAACCCGCTATTTCTGCCTCGGCCAACTCGGCTTGCCGGTAACCGACAGCCTTCCGGCTCACCGCCTGGCGAACGTAAGCGCAACCGCAACCGCAAGCGCCGCCACGGCTTGAGCCAAACCAGTCAATCATCGATCACACGAAGGAGCTTCCGATGACCCAGCTCGACCAACTCTTCGACGCCGACCGCGCGCACTTCATGCATCCGTCGACGCACGCCCACGACCATGCGAGCGGCGCACTGCCCGGCCGTATCGTGACCGGTGCGAAAGGCATCCGCATCGAAGACCATCAAGGCAAGTCGTATATCGACGCTTTCGCGGGTCTGTATTGCGTGAACATCGGCTATGGCCGCACCGAGGTTGCCGAAGCGATCTATGAGCAGGCGAAAAAGCTCGCGTACTACCACACCTACGTCGGCCACTCGACGGATACGATCATTGAACTGTCGTCGCGCATCATCGACTGGGCGCCGCAGGGTATGAAGAAGGTGTACTACGGCATGTCCGGTTCGGACGCGAACGAAACGCAGATCAAGCTCGTCTGGTATTACAACAACGTGAAAGGCCGGCCGAACAAGAAGAAGATCATCTCGCGCCAGCGCGGCTATCACGGTTCGGGGATCGTCACCGGTAGTCTGACGGGTTTGCCGAGCTTTCATCAGTATTTCGATTTGCCGATCGAGCGCGTCAAACATACGCTGTGTCCGCACTGGTATCGGCATGCGCCTGCCGGCATGAACGAGGCACAATTTGTCGCGTACTGCGTGGAAGAACTGGAAAAGCTGATTGCGCATGAAGGCGCCGATACGATCGCTGCTTTCATCGCCGAACCGGTGATGGGCACGGGCGGTATCCTGCCGCCGCCGGCCGGTTACTGGCCGGCGATCCAGGCCGTGTTGAAGAAGCATGACATCCTGATGATCTGCGACGAAGTGGTGTGCGGGTTCGGGCGCCTCGGTTCGAAGATGGGCGCGCAACACTACGGCATCACACCGGATCTGATCACGGTGGCAAAAGGTTTGACCAGCGCGTATGCGCCGCTATCCGGCGTGATCGTCAGCGAAGGCGTGTGGGACGTGATCGATCAGGCGTCGCAGGAATTCGGCGCGATGGGACATGGCTGGACTTACTCCGGCCACCCGATCTGCGCCGCGGCGGCGCTCGCGAACCTCGATATTCTCGAGCGCGAGAACCTGACGCAGAACGCGGCGCAAACCGGCGCGTATCTGCTCGACCAGTTGCACGCAGCGTTCGATTCTCATCCGCTGGTCGGTGAAGTGCGCGGCGTGGGCATGCTGGCCGCGCTCGAATTCATGGCCGACAAGGAGGGCCGTCAACCGTTCGATGCCGCGCTGAAGGTCGGTCCGCGCGTGTCCGCTGCCGCGTTGCAGCGCGGCTTGATCGCGCGCGCCATGCCGCACGGCGATATTCTCGGCTTCGCCCCGCCGTTGGTCACGTCGCGCAACGACGTCGATGAGATCGTGAAGCTGACACGCGAGGCGGTGGATGAAGTCGCCTCGCAGGTTCTGGCGCCGGCCGCCTCTGCTTAACGAACAAGGAACCGGCGCTCCTGATCAATGATCGATTGTGAGATCAGGAGAAAGCAGCCGGGCCAGCGAATGATCGCTGGTCCGGCTGCGGGTATGCAGGCCTGTTATCCAGGCCTGATTGTCGGCTCAGCTGTAGTGCCGGTCCGGAATGACGACGATGTTCCCCACAAAGCCCTTCGCCATGAATTGCGTTTGCGCTTCATGAAACTTCGATAGAGGATAGGTCGCGGCCAGAACCGGCTTGACCGTGCCGGCCTCGATGTAGTCGAGCACGCGTTTGAAGGCGCCGCGCGTGCCTTGCGAAGACCCATTCAGCTGTAGCTGCTTCAGGTACATCGTGCGCAAATCCAGTTGTACGACTGGACCGGCAATGGCGCCCGCCGTGGTGTAACGGCCTTCCGGGCGCAGCACGTTCAGCAGCTTGCCGAACAGCGCGCCGCCGACCAGATCGGCCACGACGTCAACCGGCCGGCCAGCCGTCATCCGTTCGACATCCGCGGCGAAATGCTCGCTGTCGCGCAGCATCACGCCTTCTGCGCCGAGTTTGAGCACCGCATCTTCCTTGCCCTTGCTGACCACGGCATACGGAATCGCCCCACGCGCGCGGCATAGCTGAACGATGCCGGAGCCGACGCCGCCAGAGGCGCCTGTGATGAGCACCGTTTCCCCACTTTTTACCGCGGCCCGTTCGATCATCTGTTCGCCGGTGTGATACGCACACCAGAACGTCGCCAGTTCAGCATCGGAGTAGCTGGAATCGACACGATGCGCGTTCTCCGCCGGCACCGCGGTGTATTCGGCGTAACCGCCATCGCGGCCGTGGCCGATGTAGTCGATATCGGCGAGGCTGTCGTCGTCGCGGTTATAGATCGATGCATCGACGATCACGCGCTCGCCGATCCGCGCATCGCTGACGCCGCGGCCCACGGCGGCCACGCGGCCGACGATATCCGCACCCTGGATGCGCGGGAACGACAGCGTCGAGCGGCCGCGCCGCCAGGTGGAGACGGCTTGCGGGTCGTCCTCCGTGCCGTACGCGCCTTCGCGGACCCAGACGTCGGTATTGTTCAACCCGCACGCGGTGATGTCGAGCAGCACGTCGCCCGCCCGGCAGGCAGGAACCGGCATGTCGTCGCGATAGACGAGTTTGTCGAGGCCGCCGTGGGCGGTCAGCATGACGGCCTTCATTGTCTTCGGAAGCATGTTTCCCCTTTAACGTGTCCCTGTGCGCGTCGCGGTCGCGGCGGCACAGGGGTGGATGGGCTTACGGTTTGACGACCAGCTTGCGCGGCGTGTTGCAGAAGGTTTCGACGCCGGATTCGGTAATCAGGATGCTTTCGGTGATTTCGAGTCCCCAATCGTCGAGCCATAGGCCCGGCATGAAGTGGAACGTCATGCCCGGTTCGAGGACCGTCTTGTCCCCAGGCCGCAGGCTCATCGTGCGTTCGCCCCAATCCGGCGGATAGCTCGCACCGATCGGATATCCGCAGCGGCTGTTCTTCTCGATGCCGTATTTGTGCAGCATCGCGAAAAACGCGTTGGCGATGTCTTCACACGTATTGCCGGGCTTGGCTGCGGCGAGGCCCGCCTCGATGCCTTCCAGCACCGCGCGCTCACCGTCGATGAAATGCTTCGGCGGTTTGCCGAGATACACCGTGCGCGACTGCGGGCAGTGATAGCGCTTGAAGCAGCCGGCGATTTCGAAGAACGTGCCGGCGTCTTTGGCGAACGGCGTGTCGTCCCATGTCAGATGCGGGGCGGCGGCGTCGGCGCCGGTCGGCAGCAGCGGCACGATGGCCGGATAGTCGCCGCCGTGACCCTCGACGCCGGTAATGCCTGCCGAGTAGATTTCAGCGACCAGGTCATTCTTGCGCATGCCGGGTTCGATCCGCTCCACGATATGCGCGTGCATCTTTTCGACGATGCGCGCAGCCACGCGCATATAGTCGATCTCACGCGGCGATTTGACGGCACGCTGCCAGTTCACAAGGCTGGTCGCGTCCTGCCATTGCGCATTCGGAAGATGAACCACGAGCGACCGATAGGCCGCGGCGCTGAAATAGTAGTTATCCATTTCCACGCCGATCTTCAACGCGCCCCAGCCGCGCGCTTCGATCACCTCGCGGGCAAGATAGTCCATCGGGTGCCGCACGGCGGATTGCACGTAATGATCCGGATACCCGACGATCTGCTCGTGCTCCATGAACACGGTGCGCTTTGCCCCATTCGCGTCCTGGCCACGGCCGAACCAGACCGGTTCGCCATCCAGCGCGAGCAGCACGCACTGATGCACATAGAACGACCAGCCGTCGTAACCGGTAAGCCAACCCATGTTGGTCGGATCGGAGACGATCAGCAATTCGATCCCGGCTGCCTGCATGGCTCGACGCGTTTTGCCGATACGGGCGGCGTATTCGGCGCGTTCAAACGGCAGACGTACGACGGGCGCCGTGGTTCGCGCTGCCTGTTGCGTTGTATCTGACATCTTCCCCTCTCTGTTCGTGACGTCATGGCGGAAAGTGGCGGCCCATGCACGCAATGAGCGACCTTTAGGCATTTATGGCCGCAGTCTAATGCCGCGAAAAGCGCCTTCTAATGTGCTAGTTCAATCTTCGTTGCCGGCCTGAATCTGGACAGTGAAACTCATCGGCATTCGTCAGTTGTTCCGTGCTGTGCTCATAGGTGTTGTCCCTGACTCGCAGAGCGGCTTCCCGCCCGGGTAGCCTTGCCCTCATGGCGCGAGCCGATTTCCGCCGAAAAAAGAATTGTTCTAGGGCAATCAGAACCCGAATATGGCTTTGTATTCTGGTTTGCATAGTTGTTCTCGCAGCACGGCCGCACTGCATTCAACCAAGTCAGGTATGACGAACGGGAACCGAACGATATGAACACCGCGCGAGTCACCGATATGCTGAGCGCTTCAGGCATCGCTCCAGCGACCTTTCCGTCGAACGGCCCGGCAGCGTCTGCCGATACTTCGGTGCCACGCCGGGAGGCGCCGATGACGAAGCCGTTGATCAGCATCGATCGCATCACGAAGCGCTACGGCGCGCTGACCGTGCTCGACGAACTGTCGCTCGATGTCATGCCGGGCGAGAAGCTCGCGCTGATCGGCCCGTCCGGCTCCGGCAAGACGACGATCCTGCGCATTCTGATGACGCTCGAATCGATCGACGGCGGCCACATCGAAGTGGACGGCGAACAGCTGTTTCATATGCCGCACGGCGGCCAGACGGTGCCCGCGAACGAGCGCCACCTGCAGAAGATGCGCGAGAAGATCGGCATGGTCTTCCAGCACTTCAATCTGTTTCCGCACAAGAGCGTGCTCGACAACGTGACGCTCGCGCCGATGCTGACCAAGGGCGAGAGCCGTGAGTCCGCCGAGAAACGCGCGCTGGAACTGCTCGACATGGTCGGCATGGCCGACAAGGCAAAGAGCCGGCCTGCGCAACTCTCCGGCGGCCAGAAGCAACGCGTGGCGATCGCACGCGCATTGGCGCTCGCACCGAAGATCATGCTGTTCGATGAAGTGACTTCAGCGCTCGACCCTGAGCTTGTGGAAGAAGTTCTGAGCGTCATGCAGCGGCTCGCGAAAGAAACCGATATGACGATGCTGCTCGTCACACATGAAATGGGTTTCGCGCACGATTTTGCGGACCGTGTGCTGTTTTTCGACCGCGGCAGGATCGTCGAGGAAGGCAAGCCTGAAGATATCTTCAGTCATCCCGAGCATGAGCGAACCCAGGCGTTCCTGCGCAAGATCATCGCCGCGGGTCACCGGATCTGAGCAACACGCTACCCATCCTTACCGTCGCACACCACCACGCCCAGGAGCCAAAAATCATGAAATTGAAGGGGATTCTTATCACGGGGACGCTGTCGCTGCTGACCTTGACCGGCATTGCATTCGCCGCACAGGACAAACTCGCGCAACTCAGGGAGCAGGGTTTCGCGCGTATCGCAATTGCCAATGAACCACCGTTTACCGCGGTCGGCGCCGACGGCAAGGTGACGGGCGCCGCGCCCGATGTGGCGCGCGCGGTCTTCAAAAAACTGGGCGTCAACGATATCGTCGCGTCGATCTCCGAGTATGGCGCGATGATTCCCGGACTTGCGGTAGGCCGGCATGATGCGATCGCAGCGGGTCTTTTCATGACGCCGCAGCGCTGCGCCGCGGTCGCCTACTCGGAGCCGGTGCTGTGCGCGGTGGAAGCGTTCGCCGTCAAGAAGGGCAACACCAAAACCATCAAGACCTACGAGGAAATCGCCAAAGATCCCAAGGCAATGATCGGCGTTGAAGGCGGCACGACCGAACAGAAACTCGCGACCGCCGCGCATATTCCGACCGACCGCGTCATTATCGTGCCGGACGGCCAGAGTGGTCTGAAGATGCTGCAGGACGGCCGCATCGACGCGTTCGCGCTGCCGCTGTTATCGATCAGCGATCTGCTCTCGAAAGCGAAAGACGCCAACCTCGAATCGATCGCGCCGGTGCAGGGCACGCCCGTGCAATGTGACGGGGTGGCATTCCGCAAGCAGGACACCGCGCTGCGCGATGCTTTCGACGTGGAACTGAAGAAGATGAAGGAGTCCGGCGAGTTCGCGAAGATCGTCGAGCCGTACGGCTTCTCGGCAAAGGCCGCAATGTCGACGACCCGTGACAAGCTGTGCGCGGCAACCAGCTAACTCTGCCCGGCCCGTTTGGCACGCTATGGAGTAGCGCGCCGAACGGCCGTTCCACTGCCTGAGAGGTGCGCTGATGAACGACTGGTCCGGCTATCTGATGCTGATTCTGAAAGGCGCGGAGGCAACCGTCGAACTCACTGTGATGGGGACGGTGCTTGCGCTCGTGATGGCGTTCGCCGCGGGACTCGGACGGTTGTCGCGGTTCTTCGCGGTACGCGCGCTCGCCACGTCGTATATCGAGTTTTTCCGCGGCACGTCGGTGTTCGTCCAGTTGTTCTGGGCGTATTTCGTGTTGCCGATGGTCGGATTCACGCTCACGCCATTGCAGGCCGGGGTACTCGCACTCGGCTTGAACGTCGGCGCGTACGGCGCTGAGGTCGTGCGTGGCGCGATCGTCGCGATCGGCCACGAGCAGCGCAGCGCCTGCATCGCGTTGAATCTGTCCACGTATCAGCGCATGCGTCACGTGATCCTGCCGCAGGCCTTGCCGTTGATGCTGCCGACCTTCGGCAACAACGCAATCGAGTTGCTCAAGGGGACCGCCGTCGTGTCGTTGATCTCGCTCGGCGACATGACATTCCAGGCGCAGGTCGTACGCTCGCAAACCGGCAATACGTTGATACCGTTCGCGACGATTCTCGCGCTGTACTTCGCCATGGCCTGCGCGATTTCGTTCGGCGTGCGCAAGCTCGAACGCCGGATGACATTTGGCCTCGACGGGATGAGGAGATAAACGCATGGAATGGGACTGGAGTTTCGCGCGCGAGATCATGCCGATCCTGCTGCAAGGTCTGAAGATCACCGTGCTCGCAACCTTGCTCGGCGCCGTGGTGGCGGCGGTGGTCGGCATGGTCTTCGCGATCTTGCGGCTTTCGCCGAACCGCGCGGTGTCGCGTACCACCACGGCGGTGGCGAGCTTTATTCGTGGCACACCGTTGCTCGTGCAGCTTTATTTCGTGTTCTATGTGCTGCCCGATATCGGTATTCGAATGCCGGCGCTCGCCGCAGGTGTACTCGCGCTCGGCGTTCATTACGCAACGTATACGGCTGAGGTCTATCGGACCGGCATAGAGAACGTGCCTCGTGGGCAATGGGAAGCCGCCAAGGCGTGCAATCTGAGCCCGGCGCAGATGTGGCAGCACATCATCTTGCCCGAAGCCGTGCCGCCGATGCTGCCCGCGCTCGCGAACTATCTGATTTCAATGTTCAAGGAAACGCCATTGCTTTCGGCGATCACGGTCCTCGAGTTGATGAACGAGGCGAAGATCATCGCGAACACGGACTACCGTTACCTCGAACCGATGACGCTCGTCGGCATGCTGTTTTTATGTATCAGTCTGATCGCGGTGGTGGGCGTCAGGCTGCTCGAAAGGCGCTTTCCCAACCTTGGGCATTGACCGATGCTGAGTTTCATTCATCTGGCAGGCCGGGTGCCGCGCCTCGACGAACGCGCCTTTCACAAGCGTATCGGCCTCGTGATCCTCGCAACCGATCACACCACCGAGCCGGACTTCGCGAGGCTCGTCGCGAATGAGCGTATCGGCGTCTACGTGAACCGCGTGCCGTACGCGAACCCGGTGACGGCGGAGAATCTGCTCGCGATGCGGCCGTCGCTGACCGCGGGCGCCGCGCTGATCCTGCCCGACGAAACGCTCGACGTGGTGATGTATTCATGCACTTCGGCGTCCGTCATGATCGGTGAGGTGGAGATCGAACGGGCGATCCATGCGGCGAAATCCGAGGCAGAGGTCGTCACACCGACCGCAGCGGCCGTCGCTGCGCTCAAAGCGCTCGGCGCGCGCCGCATCAGCGTGCTTACGCCCTATACCGTTGAAACCAGCCGTCCGATGGCCGAGTACTTCACCGCACGAGGTTTCATCATCGACCGCTTCACCTGCATCGGTTTGTCCGATGACCGGGAGATGGCGCGGATCTCGCATGACGATATCGTTGCCTTCGCGCGTGACGCGACGGCCGAAGAATCCGATGCGCTCTTTATCTCCTGCACGGCGGTGCGGGCAGCGGCGGTCATCGCGCGAATCGAGGCCGCGCTGGGCAAGGCGGTCGTGAGCAGCAATCTCGCCACCGCCTGGATGTGTCTGCGTCTTTGCGGCGACAACGCGGTGAAGCCTGAGCGGGGACGGCTGATGACGTTGCCGCTGCCTGAACGTAGCACCTGATAGCGCGATTTCAAATATTCCCGCGGCGATCCTTTGCGGCGCGATGACCTCCGCTCAAGGCGAAAGGCATCGTGCAGACGCCGGTCAATAGCAGACGTACGACTTGCCGGTGCCGGAAAACCCGCACTGCCCTGAGCCAATCTGCTGCAGCATCGTGACGGTGTCGCTGACCAGTCCGTTTAACGACCGGCGTGGCGCACTGTTTGCCGTGGCCGGGCGGACGTTGTGCCAGGGAATTCGCGCAGGCTCGTTGGCCGGCGGCCAACATTCCGCACAAGGTGTGGGTCACTGGGCAACAGATCCCCAGGGCACCGTTTAATCTCATGCGGCGGCCACGTGCGAAGCCGAGTTGAGGCCATGCTCGACGGTCACGGCGAAATTTCGCCCGGATGTCCACCGAAGGTTCGACCAAACAATGCGATCAAAGCAGGGCGTCTGCTATCGTTTCAGATATGACGTTTGATCAGCGAAATGCCTGGCATTCGGACGGCTAACAAAACTTTCGGTTGCTCTCACTTCCGCCGTGGACTACACCTAATATTGAGTGCGTTCAGCCGCGGTTCGCGGCTGTCAGGCCATGCAGCTCACCGACGCACGTCGGCTTGCCACCCTGCGGGCAGCACCCGCTCAGCTGAATAACGAGGTAAACCGGCAGGCGAATGCCTTACGCCCCCGAACCATACAAGGAGAGTCCCGTCATGGGTATGCGCCCAGATCCTACGTTCCACGCCTCACCGAAACTCGCAATGGATGCGCCCGCGGAAGAGTACGCCTACACGGTGCTGCTCAGCCCCGATTTCTCGCAGCCCGACGCGCTCGCCGTCATCGACGTGAAGCCGGGCTCGCCGACCTACAGCCAGGTGGTTCACACGGTGCCGGTGCCGTACAAGGGAGACGAATTTCATCATTTCGGCTGGAATGCCTGCTCGTCCGCGCTATCGCCGCTGACCGGCCATGCCTTCCTCGAACGACGCTATCTGATCATTCCAGGCATGCGTTCTTCACGCATTTACATCGTGGATACGCATCCGCATCCGACTCAGGCGCGGATTCACAAGATCATCGAACCGGAAGAAATCTTCCGCAAGACGGGCTACTCGCGCCCGCATACGGTCCATTGCGGGCCGGAAGGCATCTACGTCAGCACGCTCGGCGGTGCGGGGCAAGACGGCACCGACGGGCCGCCGGGTATTTTCATCATGGATTGCGAAACATTCGAGGTGCTCGGCCGCTGGGAGATCGATCGCGGCTTGCAGGAGAAACACTACGATTTCTGGTGGAACCTGCCGCGCGACTATATGGTGTCCAGCGAGTGGGCATTGCCGCCGCAATTCGAGAACGGGATCGTCCCCGAGGACCTTCTGTCGAACAGGTACGGGCATCGCATCCACTTCTGGGACCTGCGCGGCAGGCGCAACGTGCAGACACTCGACCTCGGCGCGAACCATCAGATGGCGCTCGAAGTGCGGCCCGCGCATGATCCCAGCCGGGAGTACGGCTTTATCGGCGTGGTGGTCGACACGACGAACCTGGAAGGATCGATCTGGACCTGGTGGCGCGAAGGCGGAGAGTTCCATATCGAGAAGACCGCGACCATTCCGCCCGAGCCCGCCGCCACGGAACAGCTTCCTCCGTTGCTGCAGGGATTCGGTGCGGTGCCCCCGCTCGTCACCGATATCGATCTCTCCATCGACGACAAATTCCTCTACGTCGCCTGCTGGGGCACCGGCGAGATGCGCCAGTACGACGTGACGGAGCCCCGCAAGCCGAAGCTCACAGGATCGGTCCACATCGGCGGGATAGCACGGCGCACGCCCCATCCGAACGGAAAAGTTTTCGCGGGCGGTCCGCAGATGGTCGAGATCAGCCGCGACGGCAAGCGTGTCTATTGGACCAACTCGCTCTATTCGACCTGGGACAACCAGTTCTACCCGGACGGCGTGCCTGCCGCACAGGTCATGGCGCGGGCTGAACCCGGCGGCGGCCTCACGCTGGCGGACGATTATTGGGTGGACTTCCCGGACGGATACCGGGCCCACCAGATCCGGCTCGAAGGCGGCGACTGCTCGACCGATTCGTTCTGTTATCCGTCGGTGGGCGTTTGATCGGGAGCGGCTGGTCGCAGACCAGCCTTTGGTTAGCCGTCCTCGCCAGTGGCCTCTTTCACGGCATCAATCCGGCGATGGGATGGCCGCTCGCGGTGTCGAACGGACTGATGCAAAGACGCGCGCGGGCGCTGCTCGCCGCGCTCGTCTACCTCGCGGCGGGCCACATACTGGCGATGTTCGCGGTGATGATGCCGTTCGCCGTGCTGGCTATGCTGCTCGCCTGGCAGCGTCAGATCCAGGTCGGCGCCGGCGTTCTCGTGGTTGGCTTCGGCGTGTTCCTGCTGATCCGCCGGCGCCATCCGCGTGTGCTCGCGCGGATCCCGCCGTCGCGGCTCGCGCTCTGGTCTTTCGCGGTGGCCATCGCGCACGGTGCCGGACTGATGCTCGTGCCGATCTACCTCGGACTGTGCCGGTCCTATGATCTCGACCGCGGGCACCAGGCCGCGCAAACGCTGATCGGCGCCAATCTGGGCATGGCGCTACTCGTGTCCGGCGTTCACGCTACCGCCATGGTGCTGGTCGGCGGACTGCTGGCCTGGTTGGTCTACCGCTACCTGGGGCTGAAGTTCGTGTCACGGAGCTGGTTCAACCTGGATGCAATCTGGGCATCGAGCCTCATCCTGGTTGGCCTGCTCTCCCTGGTGTGACGCGTGATGCGAAAGTTTCGCCGACGTGGCAATTGAAGGATGTTCGGCTGCGTATCAATCCATCAATCTATCAATCCATCAATCTATCAATCGCCCCGTAACGTTCTCACCGCCTCGCGATCGTCGCGCTTCAGAGCGACTTGATTTCAGATCGACTTAACCTCGCCGCCATCCATCCTCAACGTCGAGCCCGTCATCCAGTGAGCCCCAGGCGATACGATGAATGCCATCAGTTCGGCAATCTCCTCGGGCGTGCCGTACCGGGCAATTCCGGCTTCAAGAGGAAACCGCGCTGTCGCTTCTTCGACCGTCATGTTGTGCAGCGGCGCCCAATGTTCCAGATAGGATTGCCGCCGACCCGTCATCACCGGGCCAGGCAGCACGCTGTTGACCTGTACGCCGTCGGCGATTCCGCGGTCCGAGAAGGCTTTCGCCAGGGCCACGATCGCCGCGTTGATGGTGCCCACGGCCGCGTACGGTGCCTTGGGAAACAGCGCCGAGTTGCCCGACATCAGCACCACCGACCCCGACGCTTTCTTCAGCGACGGCCACGCCGCGATCGTCAACCGCCGCGCGCCGTGCAGCTTCAGCGCGAAGCCGCGCTCCCATTGATCGTCGGTCATGTCGAACACGTCGATTTGCGGCACCGCCCCGGCGATGTTGAGCAACGCGTCGATCTGCCCGAACGCCGCCAGCGTCTGGTCGACGACGCTTTGCGCGGCCGCCGGATCGGACAGATCGAGGTCGATTGCAAGCGCCTGGGCACCCGCCTTCCTGACGGCGTCGGCGGTCTGATCGAGGTTCTCGCGATTGCGCGCAACGAGCACGATCGACGCAAAGTCGCGCGCCAACCTGATGGCGGTGGAGCGGCCGATATCCTGGCTCGCACCCGTAACGATGGCTACCTTGCTGGACATTTTCTCTCTCCTTGACTCGTAAATGAGCCGCTTGAATATCGATTGAGTGAACAACAACCTTCCGGCATTCCGGGTCAGCGAATCAGAAATCCGGAAATGGCCGCGGCGATCTCTGCCGCATGCGTTTCCAGTGCGAAGTGCCCCGTATCGAGAAAACGCACCTCGGCGTTCGGGATGTCGCGCTTGAATGCCTCAGCGCCGGGCGGCAGGAAAAACGGATCGTTCTTGCCCCACACGGCAAGGAAAGGCGGCTGGTGGGTGCGGAAATACTGCTGGAATGCGGGATACAACGCGACGTTGTTCCGGTAGTCGCGAAACAGATCGAGCTGGACTTCGTCCGCGCCTGGGCGGCTCAGATAGAACTCGTCGAGCGAGTAGCCGTCGGGGGAGACGGAAGCCGCGTCCTGAACGCCATGGGTGTACTGCCACACCGTCGTTTCGTGCGTCAGCATCGCGCGAAGTGCGTCGCGATTGGCTTGAGACGGATCCTGCCAATAAGCGCGAATCGGATTCCAGCCTTCGCTCAAACCTTCTTCGTATGCGTTGCCATTCTGCGAGATGATCGCGGCAATCCGCTCGGGGTGGCTGAGGGCAAGCCGGAAGCCCGTCGGCGCGCCGTAGTCGAATACGTACATCGCGAAGCGATCGAAACCGATCTGCTCGGTGAAGCGTTCGATGACGTTGGCGATGTTGTCGAACGTGTAGGCAAACGTATCGCGACCCGGCATGTCCGACTGACCAAAGCCGGGCAGATCGGGCGCGACGATATGGAACTGTTGGGCAAGCAACGGGATCAGGTCGCGAAACATGTGACTCGAGCTGGGAAAGCCGTGCAGGAGCAGCAGCTTCGGCGCCTTCGCACGACCCGCTTCGCGATAGAACACCTTGAGGCCGTCTACATCAGCGTGACGATAGGCGATAGAGGACATGGTTTAACTCCTGATTGGGTGAATGGCGTACTGCTGAAAATGGCCGGTGCTCAACGTAGGCCGGCATGACAGTTACAGATATTCCTAACGAGCCGAGACCGCCTCGATCGCTTCGACAATCACGCTGGTGACGGCGTCGGGGGCGGTGACCATCGGTGTGTGATCGACCTCGTGTGACTGCACGTGCGCCTTCATGCGCCGTGCCATGAAGTGCTGCGTGTCGGGATTGATCATGCGGTCCTGCCCGGCGGTCAGGAACCAGCTCGGCCGGTCCTTCCAGAGTGGACGTCCTACCGCCTCGCCAATGCACGAAACCGAAATCGGCCGTTGAATCGCGCTGAGCACCGTCAGCTCCTGCGCGCTGGCGTGCTGCGCGAATGCTGCCGCGAATGCCTCGTCCGGCAGCCAGATCAGGCCGTGCCGATCCGGTGCGAGTGTGGGCGCCAGCGGATGCGCTTCGCCGCGGTAGAACACATCGCCGACGGTTTCGCCTTCGTCAGGCGCAAGCGCGGCGACGTAGACCAGCGCCTTGACGTGGGCGGCGCGCGTCTCGCCGATCACGGCGCCGGCGTAGGCGTGCCCTGCAAGCACAACTGGGCCTTCGATGCGTTCCAGTGTTCTATCGAGCGCGGCCACGTCATCCTGCAGAGAACTGAGCGGCAACGGCGCCGCAACTGCGTGAATGCCGTGTGCATTCAGGCGTTCGATCACCTTGCTCCAGCTTGAACCATCCGCCCACGCGCCGTGCGCAAGCACCGCGCTGACATTACCAATCGACATTTCTCGCTCCTTTGAAGGAAGTAGGTGCTGCTCGTGATGCACGCATGGCGTGTTCCGCTGCGTGTCGAGTAACCGCTTAACAGCGTATTTACAGGTTACAAACGAGTCATGTAACTTGTCAAGCGCATTTTTAAAGGTTACATTGAGGTACCATCACTTCACATTCGTCATGAGAAATGGACTACCGTCAGATCCCCGCGATGATGCTGGCCGACGCGCCAGGTCTCGATTTCCTCAACTCGCTCGCGACACCGGTGGATGAACCGGTGGACTGGATCAGCGACGGGGAAGGTTTGCTGGCGTGGCTGGATCAGGCGGGGTTCGTGCCTCGAGCGGCGCTCGAAGGCATACGGAACCGGTCGACCACTGCCGAACTTGACGACGTTGCGGCCCGCGCGCGTGAATTGCGCGAGTGGTTCAGGGAATTTGTCCACAAGAGAAAAGGGCGGCCGCTCGTTGCCAAAGATCTGCGTGAGCTCGAACCGTTGAATCAACTGCTCGAACAAGACCAGCAGCATGGCGAAATCGTGACGCACGCTGAGGGCGGCGTGACGCGCTTTGAGGTTCGCGCGCAGCGGCGCTGGCAGTCGCCGGAGTCGCTATTGATGCCCATCGCCGAGGCATTCGCGAGGCTGGTATGTGACGAAGACTTCACGTATG
Organism: Paraburkholderia fungorum; assembly: GCF_046027605.1. Lineage (GTDB taxonomy): Bacteria > Pseudomonadota > Gammaproteobacteria > Burkholderiales > Burkholderiaceae > Paraburkholderia > Paraburkholderia fungorum_F. The sequence goes on along the minus strand of NZ_JAQQEF010000037.1, from coordinate 11,748 downwards.
TGAAAGCGTGCGAAGGCCCCGCCTGTACCTTGATGTTCGCGGATCACACGCGTGGTCACGCACGCCGGTGGTGCAGCATGGCGATCTGCGGAAACCGCGCGAAGGTCGCGGCGCACCGCGCGCGGCTCAAGGAGCAGTTGAACGGTTAGGCGAGCCTCGGCGCGAGAGCACGGCCTGATTAAAGGAAATTATTCCATTTGCATAGCGTGACGCACGCGTAGCGCGAGATTGCACGTTCATGCGAAGACCCCGGTACTATATGGGGCAGCGGGAATTGGCCCGGGAGCCAGCGTGAGAGAACCGGCGTGTCAGCCGGTACAAGGCGCGCCGCACATTCCACGTAAAAACATGAACAACTTTATTCGACCCCCAGTCTTCTATCCGGCCTCCGTCGTTTTCGTTGATGACAACGACAGCTACCTCGACGCGTTGCGCCGGTTCTTTCCGGATATTTCCACCAATCTGTTTTTCACGCGGCCTCAAACCGCGCTCGCTTTCATCCGCAAACATGCCCGCGAGAATTCGCTGGAGTTCGCGCCGGCGTCGGCCGGTCTGAGCGAGACGGGCCTCGAGCGCTTTGTCGAAAGCTCGGCGGAGCGAGACATCCTGGCGCGCGATTCCCGATTTTCCGAGGTGGCCGCGGTTGTCGTCGATTACGACATGCCAGGACTGAGCGGTGTCGAATTCCTTTCGTCCATTTCCAATTTGCGATGCGCGAAGGTATTGTTGACCGGCGTCGCGGATGAGACCGTCGCGGTCAAGGCTTTCAATGCCGGCATCGTCGATCTGTATCTGCGCAAGACGGATGCGGATTCAGCCGGCAGACTCGTCCATTTTCTGAAAGACGCCAGAAAGCGGCATTGCTCAGAGGCGGGCTGGCTTGGCCTGGGCGAAAACGGCATCACCTACTGCGACCCGAGAACGAGGAAGGTTCTCGACGAGGTGGTGGCCGCTGAGGGCATTGTCGAGTACTACTGGCGTCCGGAGCAGAATGCGATTCTGATGTTCGACCGTGAAGGCAACCCGAGCGTTTTCCTTGCGTGGGTTGAGAGCGACTGGATCGCCCAGGCGGAGATCGTGGCGGATGAGAGCGGGCCGGTGGATCTGTTGAGGCGCATGGCCGTACGCGAGTCGATGCCCGTTTTCTGGCCGCACCTGGCGTTTCGTCCGGACGCGGAGTTCACGGCGCTGACACCCCGAACCATCCCGGACTGGGACGACGCTTTCTATTGCTGGACCCGAATAGATTCGAAACACGTGGGCTTGAACGCGCTGACGTTTGCGCGATGGCGGAGCGAGCGGAACCAGCACGCCCGCGGATGACGCGTTGGGCCCTTTGCGCAGTCCGCTATGAAAATGCCGGGATAGACCACCGCTTCCAGACACATCGAGCCACATGTACGCCATTCCGACTGCCTTTGTGTCCGCGCTGTTCGTGGTGTTTGGCCTTTACGTACTGATCACACAAGGCGTGACGCGTCTGTCAGCGCCATTCCTTTTGATGTGCGCGACGACATTCGCGTGGCAGGGCACGTGGACCTTGCTGTTCCAGACTGAAAACCCCCACCTTGCGAGCGTGCTGGTCCGGGTCGGTTATCTCTTCATTCTCTTTCTGCCCACTACGTTCTATCACTTCGTCACCGAGGTGGCGGCGAGACGCCGTGAACGGCCGATATTGCTCGCGTCTTACGGCGTGTGTCTTGTGCTGGCCGTGCTGCTGCCCGGCAACGAAGTGATCGCCGGCTACCGGCACTATTTTTTTGGCTACTATCCGAGCGCCGGCACGCTGCATCCCTTGCACGTCGTGCAGACCGTGTTGCTCGCCGGCCGCAGCGGACAGCTTCTGCTCGCCGCCCGCAAACAGGCTGGCGGCGAAGCGCGCAGGCGCCTCGAGCTCTGCTTTGCGAGCCTTTGCCTGTATTCGTTTGCAGCGGTCGACTATGCGGTCAACTACGGCTATGCGATCTATCCGCCGGGCGTGTTGTTCATTGCCCTCAGCCTGGGGCTTCTCGCGATCACGATCGTCCGCTATCACCTGATTCACCCCTATGCAATCGCGGCGACCATCGCGCACGAGATCGCGACACCGCTCGCGACGATCGCCATGCACGCCGACGAAATCGCCAGCGTCTGGTCCCACGTGTTCAACGGTTACCGGCTGGCCGTCACGCATGGGCTTTACGACGATCATGAGGTGCATGCCGGGCAGTCCGAGCGCATCAGCCAGCTCGCCACGTCGATCAGACGGGAGGTGTCGGGCACGAGCGCAATGGTCGAGATGGCGCTCGCTTCGTTCACCCTCGATCGACTGGACCGCACCCGCTTCAGTCCTCAGTCCATCCAGCAGTGCGTGACGTCGGCGCTGGAACGCTATCCGTTCCGCGGCGATGAACGGGCGCGCGTGAGCGTGGCGCCGATCGACGCGGCCCTGTGCTTTTCGGGCTCGGACACGCTGGCGGTTTTTGTCCTGTTCAATCTGTTGAAAAACGCGTTGCACGCCATTCATGTGAGCGGCGAGGGCGAAATTGCAATCAGCGCGGTGCTGGAGCAGGGGTTTTGCGTCCTGCGATTTCGCGACACAGGGCCGGGCATCACGCCCGACGTCCTGCCGCATATCTTCGATGCCTTCTTCTCGACCAAACGGCACGGAAGCGGCGCGGGAATGGGGCTGGCATTTTGCCGCCGCGCCGCGGAGCTTCTGGGCGGCAGTATCGAATGCAGTTCGACGCGCGGCGCCCACACCACCTTCACCGTGCGCCTGCCGGTACCGGGGTCGCCCGCGGACCGCGCACTGAAAAAAAAGCCGGCGCGTTCCTTGCGCCGGCGTCAGGGGTGAAACTCAAGGTTGGAAGTTAGTGTTGAAACTCAGCGGTAAAACCCAGCGGTAAACCTGGTATTGAAACCCAGTGGTGAAACTCAACGAGAAAACAGCGGGAAAAACCCAGCGATAAAACTGAACGGCGAAACTGAACGGCGAAAATCAGTCGTCACGCTCAGGCGCTTAGCGCCGTCAACGGCAGCTCATACTCCTTGACCCGTTCGACGATCCCTTCCGGGAACCGCCTGATCTTGCGGTCCCGTCCGGCGTACAGGATCTGTTGATAACCCTTCGAGACCTCGCGCCCATCCACGCAGAAGCGAAACAGCAGGTAGGCCGAGCACTGCTTGACCTGCACTGTGTTCAGATAGCAATCCACATGCTGGAAGGGGAAGGTTTCGTGGACATATTCCTGGTGCGCGCGTTTGGTTACGAACATGCCGTCGGATCCCAGCAGGTCGTTGTGTATGCATTCATGAAACCACCGCTCGCGACATACACCTTGCCACTCGAAGTAGCGCGAGAAATACGTATTCATGAACGCGTTCGAGTCCTTGAGATAAATGTCGAACGTATGGTGGAAGGTCTTTAGCGGCTCCGGGGTCAGCGAGTCTTCGGAAAGAAGGGCGGATCCACGGGTCAGGGCGGTAGGGATTGGGTCACGCATCAACATACGATTTTCCTTTTGCAGGAACGGTTGCTCGCGGCAACCACGCATGCCCTCCTGTATGGCAGGCACAGCCCATTCTGTTGGGATGTGGGCTGCATGGCTATTGGCTGACAAACACGCCATGCACAAATCCTGAATGACTCCACGCTTGCATGAGCGCGCCGTGTTCAGATGGGCGGCATGTTGCTGCAGTGCAAGAACGAATGAAAACCTCGCTGCTCGATGCATATCGCATGCGTGGCCGCTTACGCTACCGCGAGGGTATGTCCCTGATGCGCGTTTGAAAGGCCGCCGTGGGGTGCCTGTGTGGTGTCTGTGGCGCGCCGAACGCTGCGCCAGAAGCGCTTGCCACGTCATAGTCACGGTCTATCAATAGCATTGCCAGAATCCCATACTATTGACAGCGACTCTCACGTATATTTTGAAGTGCAGCAGCCTGCCGACGCGAGCCGTCCTCGTCCAATGCGCGCCACGCGATCCATCACGGACGCCGACCATGCACGTCGGGTGATCAACAGTGGTACACCAGAAACGCCCATTATGTGATTTCCCGGCAGTCCCGCCGGCGTAAGTCGGCGATGCACCATACAAAGAATTCAGGAGCCGTAGCACAACAGGTAGTGGGTACGTCCTCAAGGAGATGACGCATGTCAGACGAAGCAAAATGCCCGTTTAACCATGCCGCAGGCGGCGGCACGACGAATCGTGACTGGTGGCCGAAACAACTGCGGCTCGATCTGCTCAGCCAGCATTCCAACAAGTCCAATCCATTGGACAACGATTTCAACTACGCCGAGGCATTCAAGAGCCTCGATCTCGCAGCGGTAAAGAAAGACCTCGCCGCCCTCATGACCAACTCGCAGGATTGGTGGCCGGCGGACTTCGGCCACTACGGTCCGCTCTTCATCCGCATGGCCTGGCACAGTGCCGGCACGTATCGCATCGGCGACGGCCGCGGTGGTGCGGGGCGCGGTCAGCAGCGTTTCGCGCCGCTCAACAGCTGGCCGGACAACGTCAGTCTCGACAAGGCGCGCCGGCTGCTCTGGCCGATCAAGCAGAAGTACGGCCAGAAACTTTCCTGGGCCGATTTGCTGATCCTCACTGGCAACGTCGCGCTCGAAACCATGGGCTTCAAGACCTTCGGCTTCGCCGGCGGCCGTGAAGACACGTGGGAACCGGACCAGGACGTCTACTGGGGCAATGAAAAGACCTGGCTGGGCGGCGACGTCCGCTATGGCAAGGGAGCCGCAGGCGATAACGAAGACGGCGGCGTGATCGTTGCCGACGTAGAAAAACATGGTGAAGAGGTGAGCCGCGACGACCACGGACGGATTCTGGAGAATCCGCTGGGCGCCGTGCAGATGGGGCTGATCTATGTGAACCCGGAAGGTCCCGACGGCAATCCCGATCCGCATGCCGCGGCACACGACATCCGCGAAACCTTCGCGCGCATGGCCATGAACGACGAAGAAACCGTCGCGCTGATCGCCGGTGGCCACACCTTCGGCAAGACGCACGGTGCCGGTCCTGCCGACAACGTCGGTCCCGAACCCGAGTCCGCCGATCTCGAGAACGTGGGGCTGGGCTGGAAGAACAGCTTCGGCACCGGCAAGGGCGCCGACACGATCACCAGCGGTCTGGAAGTGACTTGGACCGCCACGCCGACGAAGTGGGGCAACGGCTTCTTCGAAAACCTGTTCAAGTACGAATGGGAGTTGACCAAGAGCCCAGCCGGTGCCAACCAGTGGGTCGCCAAGGATGCCGGCGAAACGATCCCGCACGCTTACGACCCGTCGAAAAAGCTGCGGCCCACGATGCTCACCACCGACCTCGCGCTGCGCCTCGACCCCGAGTACGAGAAAATTTCGCGGCGCTTTCTGGCGAATCCCGACCAGCTCGCCGATGCCTTCGCCCGTGCGTGGTTCAAGCTCACGCATCGTGACATGGGACCGCGCGCCCGCTATCTGGGCCCGGAAGTGCCCGCCGAAGAACTGCTCTGGCAAGACCCGATTCCGGCGGTTGACCATCCGCTAGCCGCTGAGCAGGACATCGCCTCGCTCAAGCAGAAGATTCTGGCATCAGGGCTGTCGGTCTCGCAGCTGGTATCGACCGCCTGGGCATCGGCCTCCACCTTCCGCGGTTCGGACAAGCGCGGCGGCGCCAACGGCGCACGCGTTCGCCTCGCGCCGCAGAAAGACTGGGCGGTCAATCAGCCTGAGCAGCTGGCGAAGGTGCTGAAGGTTCTCGAAGGCATTCAGGGCGAGTTCAATGGTGCGCAGTCCGGCGGCAAGAAGGTGTCGCTGGCCGACCTGATCGTGCTGGCCGGCAGCGCCGGCATCGAGCAGGCGGCGAAAAACGCCGGCCATCAGGTGAGCGTGCCTTTCACGCCCGGCCGCATGGACGCCTCGCAGGAACAGACCGACGTGCAATCCGTCGGGGCCCTGGAACCGATCGCCGATGGCTTCCGGAACTACGTCAAAGGCAAATACGGCGTGCCGCCCGAGGCTTTGTTGATCGACAGGGCGCAATTACTGACCCTGAGCGCCCCTGAGATGACCGCGCTTATCGGCGGTTTGCGCGTGCTGAACGTAGGGACCGGGCAAAATCCGCAAGCTGCCTTCACCCACAAGCCGGAAACGCTGACCAACGACTTCTTCCGCAACCTGCTCGACATGGGCACGGAATGGAAGCCGGCTTCGGCGGCTCGCGAGGTGTTCGAAGGGCGTGAGCGCAAGAGCGGCGAGTTGAAGTGGACCGGTAGCCGTGTCGATCTGGTCTTCGGTTCGCATGCTCAGTTGCGCGCCCTGGGCGAAGTCTATGCAAGCGAGGACGGGCAGGAAAAATTTGTCCATGACTTCGTGGCGGCCTGGGTCAAGGTGATGAACCTCGACCGCTTCGAGCTCGCCTGAACGGGCAGGTGACCCGCCAGGGCAGTCACCCTGGCGGGATTTCACCTCGCTGTGTGAGAAGTAAGCTTCGCCGCAAGGTCAGACGATGACGCGGCGGCCTTCGATCGGATAGTTCGGGTCCGTATAGCCCGGCGTCGACGCGTGGCCCGGCGAAACGAGGCTGTCGACGAACTTTTCGTCGTCGGGTCCAAGCTGCAGCTTCAGCGCTTCGACGTAGCTGTCCCAGTGGGCTTCCGTGCGCGGACCCGCAATGGCGGAGTTCACGAGTGTGTTCTTCAGCACCCACGCAATGGCGAAGGCAACCGAAGTCGTACCGCGATCGGCGGCGTGAGCCGCGACTTTGCGCGCGATGGCCAGCGATTCCGGACGCCACTCGGTCTGCTGGATACGCTTGTCGCCGCGTCCCGCGCGGGAGTCGGCTGGCGGCGCACCGTCGAGTGCATATTTACCCGTCAACACGCCACGCGCGAGTGGGCTGTAAGGCACGACGCCGATCCCGTAGTGCCCGGCCGCCGGCAACAGTTCGACCTCGGCCGTGCGATCCACCATGTTGTACAACGGCTCGATCGCCGCGGGGCGATCAATCCCAAGCTGATCGGCGAGGCGCACGATCTCCGCGATGCGCCAGGCGCGGAAGTTGGATAGGCCAAAATAACGAACCTTGCCCTGGCGGATCAAGTCGCCGATGGCACGCACACCTTCCTCGAGCGGCGCATCGACCAGCGAGCGATGGAAATAGAGGACGTCGATGTAGTCGGTGCCCAAACGCTTCAGGCTGGCGTCGACCGACTGGAAAATCCACTTGCGCGATTGCCCTTGTTCGTTCGGACCCGCTGTAGACGTGGCCGGATAGCCGAACTTCGTCGCGACGACCCAACTGTCACGCCGCTGCGCAATCGCGCGGCCGACGATTTCCTCGGAGCGTCCAGCGTGATAAACGTCAGCGGTATCAAGGAAGTTCACGCCCTGATCGAACGCCTTGTCGAGAATTCTTCTGGATGTGGTCTCGTCAGTTTCGCCGCCGAACATCATTGCACCCAAACACAGCGGTGAAACCTTGAGGGCGCTACGGCCGAGATATCGGTAATCCATCATCATCTCCATGCAGGCGGTACCTGCGATTGCTAACGGGTATCGATAGATGATAGGCACAGAGGATCTAGCGATAAAGCCCCTGAAACAGCAAACCCTTATGAACTGCAATCATGAATGGTGCTTGCTTCACCGTTTCCTGTCTTCAGGGCGATAGCGGATTGCATCGATAACCACGGTCATCGCCCGTGAAAATTCCCGGCGGCTCGCGTAGTAGGCGTGCAAACCGGGGAAGGTGGGGCACCAGTCCTCCAGTACCCAGATCAGGCGCCCCGTGGTGACATGCGTTAGCACCAGATCCGCCGGCACATACGCCAGACCATGTCCAGCAAGGGCCGCGTCCAGCATCTGATAGGTCCCATTGAAGGCGAATTGGCCTTCCACCCGCACCTGAACCTGGCGATTGCCCTTCTTGAGCTCCCACGGATAAAAGCCGCCAAGCGTCGGCAAACGAAGATTGATGCAGTTATGCGCGGTCAGGTCTTGAGGCTTCTTCGGCAAAGCCCGTTTCTCCAGATACGCAGGCGAGCCGACGATTGCCATGCGCATATCGGGCGCGATGCGGACCGCGATCATGTCTTTGGCAACCTGATCGCCGGTGCGAACGCCGATATCGAAGCGGTCGGCCACGATATCGGACAAACCGTAGTCCGTCATGATTTCAAGCTTGATGTCCGGATACTTGTGCAGGACTTTCGACAATCTGGGCCATAGGACGGTCCTCGTCGCGTAGTCGGTCGCGGTGATGCGGATGGTGCCGGCGGGTTGGTCACGAAACTCGGTCAGGCACGCCAGTTCCGATTCGATCTCCTCGAAGCGGGGCGCGACTGTCTGGAGCAGACGCTCGCCCGCCTCGGTCGGCGAGACGCTGCGCGTTGTCCGGGTCAGCAGGCGCAGCCCGAGCCGTGATTCGAGAGCACGAATCGTATGGCTCAAAGCGGATTGCGAAACGCCCAGTTGCGCCGCGGCACGCGTAAAACTGCGTTCGCGTGCGACGGCGATAAAGGCCAGCAGGTCGTTGTAGTTCTCGCGACGCATTCATGAACCGCTTCATAGGTGTTCGCTGATTTTATCGCGTGTTGCGCCTCGCCAATCAGCAAATCGAACCTCTTCACCCCTTGCGGAACACAGGCGCTCCCCACGGCGCGCCGATCGTGCCGCCGTCGACGACAATTTCCGCCGCGGTGATTCCCGACGCGTCGTCGGACGCGAGGAAAAGTGCAGCCCTCGCCACTTCCTCAGGGGTAGCAAGACGTGCCATCGGAATGCCCGGCGCAAGTGCCTCTTCGGTCCCGTCGAGCGTGGCCCCGGCCCGGGCGCCGCGCGTCCAGATCGGCGTACGTGTGCCGCCTGGAATCACAGTGTTGACGCGAATGCCACGCTGCACGAGTTCGGATGCAAACACCTTGGCCATGCCGGTGACGCCTGCTTTAGTAGCGGAATAAGCGGCCGACCCAGGCGAACCCAGTTCGCGCATCACGGAGCCGTTCAATACAATCGAGCCGCCGGCGCTCATCAGCGGAAGCGCCGCTTGAACCGTGAGAAAGACACCGGTGAGATTGGTGCGAAGAATCGCCTCGAATGCAGCCGCGGTCGTGCCGCCGAGCGGCGTCGGACCCGAGATGCCGGCATTGGCGAACACGATGTCGAGCGACCCGAAGGTTTCCTTGATCTGCTTGAACATCGACTCGATAGTGGTTTCATTGTCGAGATCGGCTTGAATGCCAAGCGCGTTTTCCCCGAGTTCAGAGACTGCCTGATCCAGTTTTGCGCGATCACGGCCCGTGATCGCAACGCGGGCGCCTTCAGCAATCAAAAGCTTCGCTGCAGTAAAGCCGATGCCGCTGTTGCCGCCAGTGACGAGCGCTGTTTTTCCTGTAAAACGCATTTCCTTCTCCTGTGTATTACGCCGAGATCGCAACCAAAGCCGCGCCTGCTGGTGGCGCAAAAATCTCGCAAAAAGCCCTGTTAAAAAGCCCTGTTAAGCAGCGCAGCTCAGCCGCTGCATTCAAACGGACATGAGCATCGTCAACATCGAATTCTATATGTTGATCATCATGCAGAAATTCAGTATTATGCTCGTCATGCAGATTGTCAAGGGTAGCGAGGCAAAATATGGGTTACTCGCAGGCACAAAAGGCTGAGAGCAGGCAGCGTGTTCTTGAGAACGCGTCACGGCAGATTCGCGAACACGGCATCGAGGCACTCGGCGTCGCTGAGTGCATGCGTAGCGCGGGGCTCACGCATGGCGCGTTCTACGGACATTTTTCATCACGCGACGCGTTGATTCTGGAAGCGCTCGAGCACGCGGTTAGTCAGAGCGAGAAACGCATAGCGTCTCTCGCAAACGGTGCGGTAAAGCGCGGAGAAACGCCTCTGCAGGCTATCGCCGAAGTTTTCCTCAATGAGCGTCACGTGAAGAATCCCGGCAATGGATGTGCGCTGTGCGCACTCGCCGGAGAAGCGCGGCATGCGAATCCGGACGTCATGGCGCGGCTTACCGACTACGTGCGCAAGCTGGCGCTACAAATAGCGCAAGCCGCATCCAGCGAGAGCAAAGAGGCTGCCCTGGGTATCGTCGCGACCATCGTGGGAGCCATTACGCTGGCGCGCGCCGTGGACGACGACAAACTGGCGAAATCGATTCTGTCCGCGTCGCTCGCGCTGGTCATGACGCAGGAGGGCAGTGCACGCTAACCTTGCCGTGCCCTAACCGCAGCGACAGAGTAAACTGAGTCGATCAGAACGTGATTGTGGACGCAACAACACAAGGAACTCATGAGTCGACTAGTCGTCGTTTCGAATCGTACTGCAGACCCGCGAAAGCCCGCGGCCGGAGGACTCGCCGTAGCGCTGCGGGAGAGCTTGCAGCAAACAGGTGGGCTGTGGTTCGGCTGGAGCGGCAAGATCCACGAACAGGCGGATGGCGCACAAGCCGGCCATGGCGAAGTTCATGTCCAGACGGCCGGCAACGTCACACTTGCGACACTCGATCTGAGCCGCGAGGATCACGACACGTATTACCTGGGTTACTCCAACGATGTCTTGTGGCCGGTATTTCACTACCGGCTCGACCTCGCTAACTTCGACACGCGATTCGCAGCGGGCTATCGCAGGGTCAACCAGCTATTCGCGCGCAAGTTGCTACCGCTATTGAAGCCGGACGATCTCATCTGGGTTCACGACTACCAGCTGATCCCGCTCGCGGCCGAGTTGCGCGCCATGGGATGCACCAACCGCATTGGTTTCTTCCTGCACATTCCGATGCCGCCGCCGCTGATCATGGCAGCGATTCCCGAGCACGAGTGGCTGATGCGTTCGCTCTTCGCATACGATCTGGTGGGCTTCCAGAGCGAAGCCGACCTGACGCATTTTTCTCACTACGTTGAATCGGAGGCACAGGCGGAGCGGTTGAGTCCGGATCGCCTTCGGGCGTTCAATCGAACGCTGCGGGTCGGCGCGTATCCCATCGGCATCGACGTCGACGACTTCATTCGTCTTGCCGACTCGAAGGAGGGCCGCGACATGTTTGTCCGGATGCGCGACGAATATTCGCGGCGGCGTTTGCTGCTGGGCGTCGACCGGTTGGACTATTCGAAGGGACTGCCGCAACGCGTTCATGCTTTCCGCGAACTGCTGACTTACTACCCGGAGAACCGCGATAGCGCGACGCTGATCCAGATTGCCTCGCCGAGTCGAGAAGACGTGGGTGCCTACGACGATCTGCGGCGTCAGATGGATAGTTTGTGCGGCGCGATCAACGGCGACTTCGGTGAACTGGACTGGATGCCGGTGCGCTACATTCATCGGAACGTGGCTCGCAAGCGCTTGCCGGGCCTGTATCGCGCGAGTCGCGTGGCGCTTGTCACACCTTTGCGCGACGGGATGAATCTGGTGGCGAAGGAGTTCATCGCCGCACAGGACGCAGCCGATCCGGGCATGCTGGTGCTCTCGCGTTTTGCCGGCGCCGCCGAGCAGTTGAAGGAAGCGCTGCTGGTCAATCCCTACGACACGCAAGGCACCGCGCAGGCCATTCAGCGGGCGCTGACGATGTCGCTCGATGAGCGGATCAACCGGCATGAAGCGCTGCTTAGCCGGATCCGCAAGTTCGATGTGCACTGGTGGAGTTCGACGTTTCTGCAAGCGCTCGAGGATTGCGGGACGAAGGAATAGGCGGTGGATGGGGAACAGATTTATGCAATGCGACGGTTGCAGGACAACGGGCCGTTTCTTTGATCCATGATTTAACATAATATAAA
>NZ_JAQQEF010000036.1:0-64693 GCF_046027605.1 Paraburkholderia fungorum | reverse complement strand
GGGCACGGATTCCAGATGCTCCACTACCGTCACTGTGCGGGGGACCCGCTTAAGAACTAGCGGGGTGAGCCGCTTTCTTTTGCCTACTTTTCTTTGCGGCAGGCAAAGAAAAGTAGGTGCCCGCCCCGCACAGGGGCGACGCTAATACACCAATATCAATTCAAGGAAAGGCCAACGCCACAGGCAACCAGACAAACAATCGCCGCGCAGGCAAAAGACCAACCAAAGGCCAACGCCATAGGCAACCAGACAAGCAAGCGCCACGCAGCCACCCAGCTCAAAAAAAATCCCACGCCGCAGGCAAAAAACCCAACCTCAAGCCACCGGCCCCCGCGCCGGCTCCCTCCTCAGGAGAGCATAAAGAATAATCGCACCGAAGGTCGCAGTCCCAATCCCACCAAGCCCAAACCCGCCCAGCTTCAACGAGAAATCCCCAGCCCCAAGCACCAGCGTCACCGCCGCAACAATCAGATTCCGGTTGTCGGAGAAATCCACCTTATTAACGACCCAAATCCGCGCGCCCGTCACCGCGATCAAACCGAACACAACGATCGACACCCCACCCAGCACCGGACCCGGAATGGTCTGAATCACCGCCCCAAACTTCGGCGAAAAACCCAGCACAAGCGCAATAACCGCCGCAATCACAAACACCAGCGTCGAATAAATTTTGGTCACGGCCATCACGCCAATGTTCTCGGCGTAAGTCGTCACGCCGGTGCCACCCGCGAAACCGGAGACAATCGTCGCGAGTCCATCACCGAGAAATGCACGGCCGACGTATCGATCCAGATTCTGACCGGTCATCGCACTCACCGCCTTGATATGCCCAAGATTCTCAGCCACCAGAATCACAGCAATCGGGGCGAGCAGCGTCATCGCCTGCACATTGAAAACCGGCGCCGTAAAGCGAGGCATTCCGAACCACGCAGCATTCGCCACAATCGCGAAGTCGATCGGCTTACCCATGCCGAGTCCATTCGTCACGATCGCATAGATGACATACGCCATCAGCAAACCGATCAGAATCAGCAAACGCTGCAGCATGCCGCGCGCAAACACCGCCACCGCGCCGACGCACAGCACGGTCACCAACGCCATCCACGAATCGAAGTTGCTGCCGCTCACACCATGCACCGCGATCGGCGCCAGATTCAGCCCGATCACGCAGACGATCGCGCCCGTCACGACAGGCGGCATCAGCGTTTCAATCCACTTTGTGCCGACCACCGAAACGATCAGCCCGATGATCCCGTACACCACCCCGCACGCGATGATCCCGCCCAACGCCACCGGAATGTTCATGTTCGGGCCGTGGCCGCCATACCCCGTCACCGCGATCACAAGGCCGATGAAGGCGAAGCTCGAACCGAGGTAGCTCGGTACGCGCCCACCCACCAGCACGAAGAACAACAGCGTGCCAATCCCCGACATGAAGATGCACAGGTTCGGATCGAAGCCCATCAGCAACGGTGCAAGCACGGTCGAGCCGAACATCGCGACGACGTGCTGAATACCCATTGCAAACATCTGCGGCCACGCAAGCCGCTCGTCGGTGCCGACAATCCGGCCCTCGGCAGCGTTCGGCTGGGCACGCCAGCGTGGGAAGTAGGAATCGGCCATGGCGGGGGTTCTCCTCTGTCGGCGTTTTAGTGAACGGCGCCGGAAACTGCGCCGCCGGTGAATTACGCGCGAGTGTACGGAGAGCCACCAGGCCTGGCAAGCGCGACTAATTGCACGACTGAAGCCGCGCAAAGGGCGCTATGGACGGCAGCGCCGCGATCCATCACCCCGGCCCCGGTATTCATGCCTTCACGAACGCCAGCCCGAGCAACGCGCCCTCGATCCGTCACCGGCGCAAGCAGTCACACCCGCACGACGACCTGCGCGACGAGCCGCGCCCACCCCTATCAACCACTCGATCACCCATGCCGCGCCGCGTCCAGCGAGAACACCGTGACCGCCGCTTGCAACTGCCTGGCCTGGTCCGCCATCGACGCCGCCGCGGCCGCCGCCTGCTCGACCAGCGCCGCATTCTGCTGGGTCACGTCGTCCATCTGCGCGACCACGCGGTTCACTTCCTCGATGCCCGTACTCTGCTCCTGCGAGGCCGACGAAATCTCGCCCATGATGTCAGTCACGCGCTTCACCGCATGCGTGACTTCCGTCATCGTCTGACCAGCCCGCTCGGCCAGTTCCGCACCGTTGCCCACGCGCGCCGTCGAGCTCTCGATCAGCTCCTTGATCTCCTTGGCCGCCACCGCGCTGCGCTGCGCGAGCGAACGCACTTCCCCCGCCACCACCGCAAAGCCGCGCCCCTGTTCGCCGGCACGCGCAGCTTCCACCGCGGCATTCAGCGCGAGAATGTTGGTCTGAAACGCGATCCCTTCGATCACCGCGATGATGTCGGTCATACGCTTCGAGCCGGCCGCCAACTCGCGCATGGTCTCGACCACATCGCCGACCAGGCTGCTGCCGCGCACCGCTACTTCCGACGCGCCATGCGCGACGCCGCCCGCCTGCTGCGCGTTCTCGGCGTTCAGCTTCACCGTCGACGTCAATTCCTGCATGCTCGACGCGGTTTCCTGCAACGCGGCGGCCTGCTCTTCGGTGCGTTGCGAGAGGTCGGTGTTGCCCTGCGCGATTTCACCCGAGGCCATCAGGATCGATTCGCTCGACTCGCTGATGCCCGACACGATGCCGGCCAGCCGCTCACGCATGTTGCGCAGCGCGAACAGCATGCTGTCGGTGTCGCCCGCACGGGTGTCGACGCGCACGCTCAGGTCGCCGTCAGCTATCCGGTTGGCGATGTGCATGGCGTAATCCGGTTCACCGCCGAGCTGACGCGCGAGGCGCCGCGCAATCATCGTCGCGAGCAGTGCGCCCGCCGCGATCGCGCCCAACACCAGCGCCAGCATCACGATGCGCATGTGTTGATAGCCAGCGCTCGCCTCCTGCTGGGCGTCGGTGGCTTGCTGACGGCGATAGTCGATCAGCGCAGTGATGCGATCGCGCAGCGTCTCGCTCGACGCAATCGCGCGGCGCACGAGCTCGTTGTTATCGACGCCCGCCGGAATCGGTTCGAGCCCGATCTGCTGATGGACGATGCCTTCCCATACCGTCGACTTGCGCAGCACTTCGTCGAACATCTCCTGACCCTTGCTGGTCGCGATCGTCGCGCGATACTGGTCGTAGGCGTCGTGCATCTCCTTGAGCGATGCGACGATGCTGTCCTTCAACTTTTGTCGGCCGGCATCGTCGGCTGCGTAGCCGAGATTCGCGGCGGCAAGATCGGAATCGATCTTGTGGCGGTTGGCCTCTTCCATCCAGTAGAGGCCGTTCATGTGCTGGTCGCTGATGGCGTCGGTAATGTCATGCATCGACGACAACGTCTTCAGCGAGCTCCCGCCAATCACGACGCAGAATCCGATCACAACGGCAAATGCCAATAGCAGCTTCCTGAATACGGTCATGCGGTCGAACCACTTCATCTCACCATCCTTCAAAAGTCCTGACGGGACGATCGCGCCGTCGCGCCATGGCGAAGATTTCGCGATTTCTCAGATACGTGGCGGCGCTCCCAGCTCTTTTACGGCGGGGTAGCAGAGACCTGAAGCGATAAATGACAGGAATAACCGGGACAGGATGATGTAAGGAATGCCTGGCGGAGGGTGCCGGATCGCTACATGAATGCGCTTCGCCGGCTAGCGCAGTGATTGGGATTTGTCTGATATATCGGGGCGCGTCGCACTCTTAAACTTTGTTTGCTGCGTTTCACCCCATGAGTAAGCGCATGCAATGTTGTTGTAACTCTCCGACTTACCGCTCACGCTCCCCCGGCGTGAGCGGCTTTTTTTTTGTCCGTACACTTCGCGGCATCGCCCTCTTATGGATGCGTGACGAGTGCAGCTTCGGCAAGGCCAAGCGTGTAACTGCGCACATCTTCCGGCCATGCTGCGACGATGTGATCAAACCGCGTTCGATCGCCGGCGTAGAGCGCGCGTGTTGCATCTTCATAACCAGGCAGATTGCCGGCGAGTGCGGTCATGAAGCGATACACCGCTTCTTGCGCTGCGCGTTTGCGGTCCTTGTCCTCGCTCGCTGAGCGCGCCGCTTCGACCAGTTTGCGCAGCGCAACCGAAGCGCCGCCCGATTGCGCGTTGAGCCAATTCCAATGACGCGGCAGCAGCGTCACCTCTCTCGCCACCACACCGAGCTTGGGCCTGCCACGGCCGCGTGGGATGTCTTCTTCTTCAGCCTCAGCGGTGGGCGCGGGTTGCTCGGCGGACGCCTGGTTTGCCAGCCGCTCCAGAATCTCCTCAGGCGTGCCGCGCAAATCAAGTTCGACTGGACGGGCGGTGATGTCGTCGAAAATCAGTACAGGGGCCTGTTCGCCGCGCGCCAGCACTGCTCGCACAGCAAGCGCCACGTCGGACACGGAGCCCGAGGCGACGCGGCAGTGCCCCTCGAAAGCAGTGCAAGTAGCAGGATGGGGGGTCATGACAAACTCCAGATCGATGAATTTGTCTAATTATACCCGGGCAAAAATAAGATACAACATATTATCCGGGTAAAATTATTATGGCGGCGAATGCGCGGCCACGCGGCGCTGTTGCGGTTGCCGTGGTCGTCGCGAGAACAGCAGGGCGAGCGCGATGATCGCCACGTCGAGCGCCGCGATCAACGTGCCGATGATCCACGCGCGATGCCGCCACTCCGTGTAGATATCGCGCGTCGACAGCGCGACATCGAGAATCAGCGGGTACATCTCGATATGGCGGAACGCATACCAGCGCTCGACACCGTCGATCGCCGCGGTGCCGAAGAAGTCTCCGCTCGGCTGCTCGGTGAAGCGTGAATAGTTCGAGGTGCCGATCAGACTCCGACCGATGATCCTGGGATCGTAAGGACGCCGCATCAGCATCGTGCCGTCGCTCAGCATCAGCGCCATCGAACCGCCCGGGCCCAGATTCATGCCGGCGAACAGGCGCTTGAAGTAAGTGAGCCGCATCGTGCCGACCACCACGCCGCCGAAGCTGCCGTCCGGCTTCGAGACGCGCCGGCTCAGCGCAATACTGACTTCTTTGCCGGTGATCCTGGGCAGGAATGGATGGCTGACATATAGCCCTACGTTCGGCGAGTCGCGCTGCACCTTGAAATAGTCGCGATCGGCGAGATTGACGGGACGTGGCGGTGAGGCTTGCGAATCGAACACGACGTTACCGGCGGCGTCGATCACCACGACCGAACCGAGGTCTTTTGCACCGGCCCAGCCGTCGAACAACACCATCTGGCGGATCGCCGGCGGCAGGTCCAGCACGCCGGGTTGTTTCAAACTGTCGATGACCGACCACAGCGACAGATCGAAGATTTCGAGATTGCGCGACACGTCGCGCTCGATCAACAACGACACATTGAAAACGGAGTCCTGTGCGCGCCGCAACGCGTCATCGCGCATCTGCGCCAATACCCAGACCGCGATCGCAAGGATCACGCTGGCCACCACGATACTGATGGCAATCACGATGTTCGGTCGACGCGTCACTATGAGTTTTGCATTCGGGAATGCGCTGACCTACACGCGTGAAGAAGGTGGCCGCTGCCGGAAGGCGCGTCCCGTGAGCCGGTAGCCTACCAGACGCCGCAACGGGCCCGACGTCAGGCCTATCCGGATATCCACTCAACGCGCCGCCCGACACGCTCAGCCGGCGCGCAGATCGAGCACCGGCTTCGAGGCGAGGCGACTGAGCGCGCGGATATCGGCGACCTCGAGCACCGCTTTGGCGGCGCCATGGCGCGCAACCGTCAGCATGGCCAGACCGATGTCTTCGGTGCTCAAAATGTGGTTGGGGAATAGCGCGCGCAGGGTCGACAGGAAAGGTCTGGCCGCCGTGTAGAACAGCCGGTACCCACGGGTCTTCGAGCGGGCGCCGTTCAGCGGCTCGATCACACCGGGACGAAACAGGTAGACCGCCTTGAACGGCAGTTGTCGCAGCGCGTTCTCGGTCTTGCCCTTGACCCGCGCCCACATACTGCGGCCTCGTTCCGTGCTGTCGGTACCCGCGCCGGACACGTAGACGAAGGCCATGTGCGGATTGAGGCGGGCGAGGGTCTCCGCGGCCGCCAATGTCAGGTCATAGGTGAGGCGCGCATACTCGGCCTCGGACAAGCCCGCGGATGAGACGCCCAGGCAGAAAAAGCACGCGTCAAAACCCTTTAGCGAAGACTCTACCGCGTGGTAATCCATCAGATCCGGCTGGATCAGCTCGACGAGCCGCGGATCGAGCTGGCCGGTGCCGGTGCGGCCAACCGTCAGCACCGCCTCGACGTCGGCCGCTCGCAGGCATTCGCGCAATACACCTTGTCCGACCATGCCGGTCGCGCCAAATATCAGAACCTTCATGATGCGTGCTCCATGCTTGCGCCCGCCTAGCGGGAGTCGATTGGTGTTCAGGCCTTCGCCGAGGTGGCCGGAAACGCCGGCAACGGCGACGGTGCGGAAAAGTCGGTCGCGACGCTGACCGCTCGCCACGCTTGCTCGGCTGCAGCGCGCGTCTTGTCGCCTTCGCCGGCGTAGTGCAATGCGTCACTGCCGAGCAGGAGATGGGCCGGCAAAGCATCGTGATACGCGAGCTTCAGTACCACTTGTGCCACCTTCACGGGATCGCCGGTTTCATGGCCCAAGTACTGAGACAGCATATCCACTACCGCGCCCACCGACGGTACATAGTCCGGCAGCAATTCCGGCGTCACGCGGCTCGCCTCGGTGCCCCACCCTGTTTTCATGCCGCCAGGTTCGAGCGCAGTCACGTGGACACCGAACGGCGCGAGCTCCTGGCTGATCACCTCGGTGAAGCCACCGACCGCCCACTTCGCCGCCTGATAAGCGCTCAAACCGGCGATCCCAACACGGCCACCCACGGACGAAATCTGGATGATGTGACCGGCTCGCTGCCCC
Organism: Paraburkholderia fungorum; assembly: GCF_046027605.1. GTDB lineage: Bacteria > Pseudomonadota > Gammaproteobacteria > Burkholderiales > Burkholderiaceae > Paraburkholderia > Paraburkholderia fungorum_F. Next base: position 57,735 of record NZ_JAQQEF010000036.1, on the reverse strand, counting down.
CGCAGCACCGGCAACGCCGCGCGCGTCACATTGACGACGCCATGGAAGTTCGTGTCGATCTGCGCGCGGAAATCGTCCTCGGTGGTTTGTTCGAACGGCGCGAGGTGGCCGAAGCCCGCGTTGTTGACCACCACATCGAGCCGGCCGAATGCGTCCACAGCGGCTTGCACCGCGTGACGCGCCGCCGCCGGATCCGTGACATCCAGCGCGACCGCCCGAACCTGCTCGCCATAGCGCGTGACCAGCTCCGTCAACTGACGCGGATCGCGCGCCGTAGCCACCACACGCTCGCCGGCGCGCAACGCCACTTCAACAATTTCACGCCCAAGCCCACGGGCACTCCCGGTAACCAACCAGACTTTCGACATAATGCGCTCCTTGCATTTAAATGAGCAAGCAATCACTCATTAATTAGACAAAAAATTTAGTTCTGGGCAATCGCGTGCCAGAACGCTTCAAAGCCGGCCTTGCGGTAACGGTCGGCGGCGGCCGGTTCGCGAGCGATGAAATCCATGGTGGTTTCGGCCAGCGCCGCCATGATCGCCGACAGAAAAGCCGGCGGATGATCACGCAACGCGCCGCTCGCCACGCTTGCCTGAATCATTGCGTTGATGTCCGCGAAGGACTCCATGCCCGTCGCGCGCGTGCAGTCAGACAGCCGCTCCGACACGGACAGTTGAGCCATTGCCCGGCGCTTTTGCGGCTGGGCGACACCCCAATCGACAAACTTGTTCCACACGTGCTGGACGCGCTCACGCACGCTGGCTTGCTTCGGATAAGTGGTCATCATCACTTCGCGCAATTCCGCCTTGATATTCAGGTAGAGCTCGTTTAGCAACTCGTCCTTGTTGTCGAAGTAGGTGAATAACGTTCCTTCGGCCACGCCCGCGAGTTTGGCGATGCGCGCGGTGGGCGCGCCCAGGCCCTGCTCCGCAATAATCTCTGCGGCAGCTGCAAGGATGGCGTTGCGTTTGTCTTCGCTTTTCGGACGGGCCATACGACGGTTGCTTTTACGACAGCCAATAAATGAGTGATTGCTCAATCATATCCACGCACGTCCGCTTATTCAAGCTATTTTTGTCGCCGGCCGCCCAGCGATGGTTATTCGCTCGATATCCGCCATGAAGTGAAAAAGAATTCTTTCACCATGTGACTAAATTTATTCAAAACCACAGGAAAAGCGGCGTTCTTCGCGCATCGCACGCAAGCTTGGTAGAGAAATACCCGAGCTTGCTTAAGTACGTGAGCCTTCAGTCCGATAACCGGTAATGGGATACCCATTTGTTGCCCGACGTTCGACGCGCTTTCCGCACTGCGTCTGATAGAAGGCACGAAGGGCAAACCGCGCGGGGGCTGCTGTGATGAACGGCAGCCAGATAGACGCTCCCATGCCCGGACCTGAGAGTCCATTGCGAACGCTTTAACGTTTCGTTATTGGAGAAAAAATCGTGACACTCAAGCATTTCACCATCAAGACCAAACTCATTGCTGGCTTCGGCATGTTGTCTTTCATTGTCGTCGTGGTTTCCTGCCTGTCCTTGAAAGCGCTGAGCGATTCGACCGATGGTTTTTCCAACTTTGTACACGGCATCAACGCGCGCGCCGACATGGCGGTCCAAGTTCGAACCGCTGTGGACCGCAGGGCGATCGCGGCGCGCAATCTCGTGCTCGTGACCAAACCGCAGGATCTAGAAGTAGAGAAAGCTGACGTGACGCTCGCGCATGAAGACGTACAAACCGACCTGAAAAAGCTCAACGACATGATCGCGACCGCGACCGACACGTCGGAGAAAGCGCGCAGTCTCGTCGCCGAAATCAATCGGGTGGAGTCCGCTTATGGGCCGGTTGCGCTCAACATCGTCAATCTGGCGCTCGCCAACAAGCGCGACGAAGCAATCGTCGAGATGGACGATCACTGCCGGCCGCTGCTCGCCGCGCTGATTCGGGCGACCAACGCGTATGCCGACTACACGCATGGGCGTCAAGAACAGATCGTCAATGAATACACGGCTCATTATGAGAGCCAGCGCAATCTGCTGATCGCGATTTGCCTTATTGCGTTAGGGCTCGCCGTCAGTGCGTGCGTGGTGATCACGCGCGCGGTGACCGGACCGCTACGCCTTGCGATCGACGTTGCGCGCACCGTGTCGGAAGGCGATCTGCGCACGCGGATCACCGTCGAAGGCAACGACGAAACCAGCAAGCTGCTGGGCGCCTTACGTGAGATGAACGAACGGCTGACGGCAATCGTCGGACGGGTGCGCGACAGCAGCACCAGCATCGCTGGCGCGGCGCGTCAGATCGCGGCGGGCAATATGGACCTGAGCCAGCGCACGGAGGAGCAGGCGGCGTCGTTGCAGGAAACCGCTTCCAGCATGGAGGAACTCACTTCCACGGTTAAGCAGAACGCCGATAACGCGCAGCAAGGCAGCATGCTGGCCGCCAATGCATCGACAGTGGCGCAAAAGGGGAGCAAGGTCGTCGATCAGGTGGTGAACACGATGCATGACATCAGCGATAGTTCGACCAGGATCGCGGACATCACGGGCATCATCGAAGGCATTGCATTCCAGACGAACATCCTCGCGTTGAACGCGGCCGTCGAAGCCGCGCGGGCAGGCGAACAAGGTCGGGGTTTCGCGGTGGTGGCGAGCGAAGTCAGAAGCCTGGCTCAACGTTCTTCGAGCGCGGCCAAGGAGATCAAGGATCTGATCGCCAACTCTGTCGACAAGATTCGCGACGGCTCCGCGCTTGCCGGTGAGGCGGGCAAGACAATGGCCGAAGTGACTCAGGCGGTCGCGCGAGTGACGGACATCATGTCGGAGATCGCGGCGGCATCGACGGAACAAAGCCGTGGCATCGAGCAGGTCAATCTTGCGATTACCCAAATGGACAACGTCACGCAGCAGAATGCGGCTTTGGTGGAAGAGGCAGCGGCGGCTTCGCGATCGATGGAGGACCAGGGCGAACAATTGAATGAGGCTGTGGCGTTTTTTCAGGTGAAGGATGCTGCGCGTGCGGTAGTGGCCGCGCCTGCCCGGCGTGAGGTGCCGCGGCGCGATGTTGCGGTGGCTGTTCCTGCTCGGCGGGTTGTGCGGGCTACTGCTGTGGCACCGGTTGCTGCGCTTGCTACCGTGGCTGCGGGTGTGGGTGCGGCTGCGGCTGCGGCTGACGGGTGGGATAAGTTCTGAGCGGCGTTTTACTGATGACGTGTCGCCTATGGGCGGCCGACGCCCAGCTTGGCAAGCGAAAGAGACCGCTAAGTCAACGCGTAAAAAAACCGATGCCAGAAATACAAAAACCGGCGCGTAGCCGGTTTTTGTGTTGAAACAGAATCCTCTTGGTGGAGAGGAGGAGGATCGAACTCCCGACCTTCGCATTGCGAATGTAAAAACCTCTCTACACTAGCCAGTATCTCTGGCCCGATCTGCGGTTATTTGCCACAATATTGCCACACTCCCCGAAATAGAGGCGACATCGATGGCAACTCTCCGCAAACGCGGCCCCTATCAGTGGGAAGCGCAAATACGCCGGCGCGGTTATCCCCCGCAAAGCAAAACGTTCGAAACCAAAGCCGAGGCTGAAGCTTGGGCTAACATGATCGAATCGGAAATGTCGCGAGGCGTATGGGTCAGTCGTGGGGAAGCGGAGGCGACGACGCTCTACGAAGCCTTGATCCGATACGAGGCTGAAGTGGTACCGGTCAAGAAAGGCGCTGCGCAGGAGCGATCGGTATTGCGGGCCTGCAAGTCAGAAGAGATAGCCACGCGGCCGCTCGCGGCGATCCGCAGCGCAGATGTGGCACGGTTACGAGATCAGTGGCTAAAGGACTATAAGGCGGCGACTGTATTACGTCGCTTGGCTGTTCTGTCTCACGTGTTCAGCATTGCACGCAAAGAGTGGGGCATGGAGAGCCTCTCTAACCCCGTGGAGCTTGTGCGTAAGCCTCAGCTCGACAACGCTCGGACGAGACGTATTGCCGCGGACACTCCTGTCCCGAATGGGCCCAACGTAGTAGACATCAACTGTCCGGACCATGCCATGCGAGCCGGCGAAATCGAACGGGTAGTTGCGGCCAGCGGCTCGACAATGCTCCCTTCTGTTATATGTTTAGCCGTCGAAACGGCCATGCGCCGGGGTGAAATCATATCGCTACAGTGGGAGCATGTAGACGTCCAACGCCGCGTTGCGCATCTCCCATCGACAAAGAATGGAACAGCGCGCGATGTGCCGTTGTCATCGCGCGCCGTCGCTGCTCTTGAAGCGATGAGAGAAGCTCGGGATAAGGCGATGCACACGGTTCAAAATCGCGAGGATTCAGTCGATTTGGGCCGCGTGTTCAGAATTCGTAGCGATGCCGTTACGCGGGCCTTCGAGCGCGCCGTTGCGCGTGCGCGCAAGCTCTATCTTGAGGAAAGTAGAGAGGCCGGACGACGGGCGGATCCAAAGTTTCTAACAAACCTTCGCTTCCATGACCTTAGGCACGAAGCGACATCGCGCTTGGCATCGATATTCCCAATGCACGAACTAACGAAAATTACGGGCCATAGAGACCCGCGAATGCTGATGCGCTACTACCATCCACACGCGGAAGAACTGGCGAAAAAGTTGGGATGACATAACGTGCGGATTGTAGTTCGGCGTGTGACGCAGTAAATCATTGAAATTTAAGCTGATTTATCTATAACCCAAGTGAAACAGAAAGTTGTTTCGCATCAGTAGTTTAGCGTAATGTCCCCTATGATCGAGAAACTGAGCCCTGAACTGCTGGTGTGCGGAAAACCGTGGGACGGATGGTGTACTTGACCGTGACCAATGCAAAGAATTGCACTACCCGGGGCGTTCGACGCGGTGGAGAGCCTGACAACTCGGAGCCCGGCTTCGGTCAAAGTTGACATTCCTGCAACACCCGAAGCCGTCATTCCAACGGCCGATTCAGCTCCAAAACCCGCCGGATACCCTGTGGACCCATCTCGGGCTCGGCAGAGATGCGCCGCCAGATCGGCGAATCTGTGCGCTCATGCTGAAATCGGACAGGACGCATCCTGAGACGCTCAAATAAACGCGCTGGCCGTGATCGGCCATGCCCCCTGGGAGGTTGACTTTGAATAAAAGCCATCAAAGGGTACGGTGACTTCTCGCTAATCTAGGTGAGGAAAGAGCATAAAAAAGTCCTTTTTCTGAGCGCAGAGGACTTTGTCGCTTTTTTATAGTTCCCGGGCGCATCAGGACAGGCTCGACCGGGATCAATTGGGCTGCAGTCCAATTGCCACATCCCGGAAAGACGCCAACGCAGCTTCCAAATGCTCAATGATTTCATGTTGCAGCACATCCGGCGGCGGCAGGTCATCCAAGTTGTCCAGGCTGTTGTCCCGGAGCCAGAATATATCCAGGTTCGCCTTGTCTCGGGCGATCAACTCGTCATACCGGTAGAACTTGAAACGCTCGGTCTCTTTCCGATCGTGGCGGTTCTCGGGGTGGTAGCAAGTGATGAAGTCCTGCAGATCATCCAGCTTGAGCGTGCGCGTCTTCAGCGTGAAGTGCTTGTTGGTACGCATGTCGTAGAACCACACACCTTTGGTGTGCACGCGGCCATCCTTGGGCGCGTTGTCGAAGAACACCACGTTCGCCTTAACGCCCTGCGCGTAGAAGATGCCGGTGGGCAGACGCAGAATGGTGTGCACATTGCAGGTCTCCAGCAACTTTCGGCGGATCTTTTCGCCGGCGCCGCCTTCGAACAGCACATTGTCGGGCAGCACCACGGCCGCCTTGCCGTCGACCTTGAGCATGCTCACGATGTGTTGCAGAAAGTTGAGCTGCTTGTTCGACGTGGTTTCCCAGAAGTCTTGGCGCTCGTAGGTGAGTGCGTCGCGGTCTTCCTCGCCTTCCTCATTGGTGATTGTCATGCTGCTCTTCCTGCCGAAGGGCGGGTTGGCAAGCACATAGTCCACCTTCACCTTGGGCTCGGTGATTAGTGCGTCTGAACGATCAATCGAAGGCTCTCCGTCCAATTCGCCGATGTTATGCAGGAATAGGTTCATCAGGCACAAGCGGCGCGTGTTGGGCACGATTTCGTTGCCGTGGAAGGTGGCATCGCGTAGGGACTCCTTTTGCCGCTTGTTCAGCTTGGCACCGGGGCGGGTTAGCCAATTGTAAGCGCCCAGGAAGAAGCCGCCTGTGCCGCAGGCCGGGTCGGCAATGGTCTTGCCGGGCGCGGGGCGCAGGCACTCCACCATTGCTTGGATAATGGGACGCGGCGTGAAGTATTGGCCAGCACCGCTTTTGGTGTCTTCCGCATTCTTCTGCAGCAGGCCTTCATAGAGATCGCCCTTGGTGTCGGCGTCCATACCCACCCAGCTTTGCTCGTCGATCATCTGAACCAGCCGCGAAAGCTTGGCCGGGTCTTGAATCTTGTTCTGGGCTTTGAAGAAGATGGCGCCCAGCATGCCTGTCCCCTGTCCCAGCTTGTGCAGCGTGGCAAGGTAGTGCGCTTCCAGCGGCTCGCCGGTCTTGCTGCGCAGGCTAGCCCAATCGTGGCCTTTCGGGATGCGCGTGTTGCGGTTGTAGGGCTCCGCCGCATACTCGTGCGCCATCTTCAGAAACAGCAGGTAAGTGAGCTGCTCCAGATAGTCGCCATAACCTACGCCGTCGTCGCGCAGCGTGTGGCAGAAGTTCCAAACTTTTTGGATGAGGGTTGATGTGTTCATAGAAGTGCCTCCACCCAAGCCTTGTCACGATGTGTGCCGATGGCAGATCGGAAAAAGCTTGAGTATTCGTGGTCCGTAGACAAGTGTTCTTGCAAATGCGCGACGACTGCAGGCTGATGTCCAGCAAGTCGAATCAGATCATCCAGCAGACGCCAAGAGTTCTTTTTTGTCTCCGGCGTGTTCCAGTCATTGAAGCCAAGCCGGTCAATCGTGTACCGCGCGCGTTCGTTATCCCAAGTGCCAGTTGAGGCGAGAGGTTTGACCTCTCCATCAATACCGTGTGCTAACAACTGACAGTCGGCTGGGTCGCACGGGTCTAGGAGCCTTGGCTCCTCGGCCGTCAGAAGTGCTGCCGGCAGTGTGCATCGATGTGCTTCATCTCGAATCGGAAACTCGTTCGCCTTGCCGTGCAAGACGTCGGCTTCATCCTTTTCGGGTCGATTGCACCTTTGGCAGGAAAGGCGGAAATTCCACCACTCATAAGCCAACCAATAATATCCATCGAGTCCTGCGAGCTCAACGCCGTCGACCGTGATTCCCAACTTAGGCCGAAAGTGATCAACGTCAAACGGCGCTCGATCACTTTTTGCTTCACAGTACCAGCACTTGTAACGACTGACCTGGCAAAGCCACCTTTTCAGCCGTCCCCAACTGGTGTGCTTCTTGATATAGGTCGACCGAAGATCATGTGTAGGACATGCGCCGACGCCCGCGATCCTAGTGGCAGAAATTGTGAGCCACCGTTTTGGCAGTTGGGACGGCAGCGGAAGCTGGATGAATCTCAATTTTGGCCCCCCTGCAATCCGCGGAGCAGGCTTTGCACCAAAGCGTCGAGAGCTTTCTGCTTGTTCTCGGGAGTGACGATGGCGCCCCCAATCGCACCATCCGCAGCCAGATCAAATCTGGCGCGTAAATACTCTTGCTCCAGCCGATCTCGCGAGGCGAAGTTGAAGTCCAAACCTTCGAGACGCTGTCGGATTTCGACCAGTCTGTCGCGATCAACCGGGCTGAGAGGCTGCGGCTGCGTGGAGAGTTGATGCAAGGCGATCAAGTCTTCGTTCGTGGCCTTGTCCAAGCTAGAACCCAAGCCGAACATCTCGCTGGTCACGATGCCGGCGAAGCCCATGCCCTTAGGGTCCACAGCTGGGTTCTCGGCACGCACTGTATGGGTACCTGCTTGCCGATACAAGATCTGCACCTGCTCCTTCACCAGCTCCGCAATGGCCAAGGGGTTGTGGGTCGTCAGAACGATGTGGCTGTTGTCCTGGGCATCACTGTTCTGTCCGACAAATGATTTGAGGTAGTTCAAGTACTTCACACACCATCGTGGGTTTAAGTGCGTGTCAGGTTCATCTAACAAGAACAAGCTTTCTTCCTCGGCAGTAAAGCGCAGCAGTCCCAACACAGTGAGGAGTTGCTGTTCGCCCTCGCTGAGTTCACGGAAGATCACGCTGCCATCGTTTTTCTTCAAACGCACGCGGATGCGGATTTCTTCGATCAGCTCGGAGACGTAGGTACTTTCCAAGTCGCGAAAAAATTCGTTTGCAGGTTGGCTGCCTACAAATGTCCTGAGCGACTCTACATCCTTGACGTACAAATACTTGTACTCATGCGCCGATTGATTCTTGTTCCAGATTGACGTCTTCAACCTTCTCCTGATCGTGATCGGCGCCAGCGACGCCGTCATGAGACGATCTAGGAATCGCTGAACCAGACCTCTCGCGTACCAGAATCTGGGGTCCCCATCTTTCGAGTTCCAAGGCGGCTCTCGCAGGACAAAGAGAACAGACTCGATTCCACTATCAGGGTCAATGCCCAGCTCTTGTTCCAGGAACTCCTTTACCTTTTGGTCTGTTTGAATCAAAAACGCCAGAAGTACGAACTGACTGTGAACCGGCAATGCATAGAAGAGTCGCTTTGGCGCTGGGTCAACCATCGACGTCACAAGGTTCTGGTAGTAGTCCTTTAGGTAGGGCTCGAATACCTCTTGCATGCGCGGGCTCTCCCCTGAGTAGTAGCTGAACACATAGCGCGGCAGATACTCGGTCTCGCCATTTAGGAAGGCCGTGAGCCTGATCGGCTCGCCCTGCGGTTTCTTGTGCGCGTCGTCGCCAAAGTTCAGAACTCTATGGAGCCGGTCGTTTTGCGCGATTTGCTCGGCATCAGCGACGTAGATGAGAAACACTTCCTTTTCACGATCTGGATCGGCGTCGATGTGGATGCGGCGCAAGTTTTCTCCCGCGCCCATGCGGTACGAAAGCTTGAATGCGAATTGAGGGATCCCCTTTCGTTTCTCCGCCGACATATCTTTGTAGGTAATCAGGTCGCGGAAGATGATGGCCAGCGCCTCCAGCACATTGGACTTACCGGTGCCGTTCCAGCCGATGATCACCGTGACCCAATGGTCTTGATCGAAGTCGACGGTGACGTTCTTCAGGTTCTTGAACTGGTGAGTCGGGCTGTTCTTGGCGCTGCCGATGGTGAGCTTCTCCAGACGCATGCTCAATCCGCCAGCAGTTTTAGCTTGTCGTAGAGCTTTCGGCCTTGCGCATCGGTCACGGCCTCGACGGCCAAGCGGCCAGCCTTGTCCAGCGCGCGCAACTCGGTATAGAGCGCTTCGATCTGCTTGGTTAGCGCACCGTCGGCCACGCCACAGCGGCGAAACGCTTCTTGCGCCGACACCCAGTCGCCCGCTTCTGCGAGCACGTCGATCAGTTGACTCGCCACGGCGGCGATCTCCTTTTTTTGTTTGGTCTTGCGGGCCTTGGGCTGTTTGGAGCGTTCTGCCCTGTCGGCCCGGATGCGTTCCAGCAGCACACTGGCCGGCTCGTCATTCGGGTCTTGCGGCACCAGCTGGCCGGAGAAAGCGGCACGCAGGATGTTTTGGCGCTGGGCAACGGATTGCCTGAGGGAAAGGTCGATTGCGGAGAGTTGCTCTTCAATCGAAAGCTGAGCTTTCTGAAGTGTCGTCTCAATCGCAACTTGCTCGTCACTGGGTGCCAATGCTATTGGAACTGCGCGGACATGACCCAGATTGATGCGAGGACGACCGATGCCCTTTACAAACTTCATCACGGCATCACGAACCGGTTTCGAGTTGAGCTGAGCCACAACAATGGCCGGACGTATCAATTGAGGATTCAACCGAACGCGGGCGCAGTCAGCTTTCACAATGGCGGGGGCGACGCCATCTGGAATGCCGCATGCGCGGGGTAACACTTCGCCAAGCATGGCTACAACCACATCACCTGTCTCGACGGCGTGCTTAGACAGATTGGCAAAGTGCGCTTCTGAGATGTGTGCATACGCATCGACAAAAATCCCATCGCCGATGTTTTGCAATCGTATAACACGTGGGCCGCTGTCTTGGTAATGCTCAGACTTCAGATTTGAACCAAATGGGCCGTCAGTGATCGCGTTCTCATCAAACGAACATTGATCAACACTGGCCCACGCCCACCCCTCCGGCAAACCAGGCAAGTTGGTGATATCCGGTTGAACCGGCTCGGGGTATTTCTTTTGCCAGTCTGTTGGGGGAGCTTTGCCCTGCTTCTTGAATTTGGCGAGTTGCTTGGCTTCCCAGCGGGCGCAACGCTCGGTGAGGATGCGTTGCAGCAGCTGAGCGCCTGTCTCGGCGGGGGGGGCGAGCTTGTACTGCGCTTCGCGCCAGGGGGCAGTCAGCGCGCCTTCGACGGCGGCCTTGAGCAGCGACTGGCGGCATTGCTGGAGCTTCTTCTGCGCGGCGTTCAGCTCCGCCACTCCAGCGTTGAGATCAGACAGCAGTTCTTCGAGTTTGGCGACAACGTGAGCTTGTTGTGTTGGTGTCTCGAACGCAAAGGTGTATGCAGCAATGTCTTTCGGCCGTACAGCGGGATACAACGCACCTTGCACGAGGGCAGACATCGCGTCGACAAAACGTTGCGACCGGACCAGGCCAAGCAAAAACTCAGGGCGCAGCCATCGGGATCGTAGAACATGAAATCCGGTCGAGCCAATCGCACCATCCAGATGCTCGGGAACCAATGCCACAGCATTCAGGTTCGGTCGTGTCATGGAGACCAAAACATCGCCAGCTCTCAAAACTTGCTTAGCGCGACTCGGTGCCTCCGATAGAGGCAATACCTTCGGATTGACGATCCTCTTTGTCTCTCGGTCAATGCTGCCGATATCAACATAGATAAAATCACCTGTTGGCCCTGACTGCTCGACCGGTTCGTCCGCAAGCTCTCCCAACACAGCAAACGACTGCGGAATATACGCTCTCACGCCACCAGCTCCTCATTCATCTCATTCATCAGCGTATCCAGCTCCTTGCCGAACAAACCCCAAGCCTTCTGCAGACCACCTTTGTCAGCGAGTTCGGCGAAATCAAAATCCTCGCGCGCGATAGAGCAGGAGCTCGCGATGTGGTCCTTCATCAGTCGCAACCACTCGGTCTGCTCCGATGTGAACGACGTGCCACGTTGCGCGTTGTGGCGGAAGATCCAGGTCTGGAAGCGGCGGTCCACCTCGTCGGCAAAGGGTTTGAGTTCCGCGCCATCGCCATCGAGCCCCAGCGCGAAACGCAGCAGGCTGACCAGGTCGGTGAGCTGACGGCGGCTCGTCGTGCCTTTCACCTGACTCGCTTGCACACGGGCATAGGCGCTCCACACGCGCTCGGTGGTGAGCATCAGGGGCGGTCGGCTCAGATGCTCGTGCAGCTCTTCCATCATCTCGAAGGTGAGCGCGCGGCGCTGGTAGGGCTGCTGGTAGAAAAAGCCTAAAGCCGCGATCTCGTCCTTGTGTTGACGGATGTAGTTCGCAAAGGACTGGATTACAGCCTTGGCTTGAGCTTCGGCTTGTTCGGAGAAGCCCGCGAAGGTGACCTGATCGAGATTGATGTGGTCGATGAGCTGCTCGCGATCGCGGCGGGCACTTTCGATTTCATCGCGCAGCTCGGCTTTGTCGAATGGCGCGCAGGCGGCGGCCACGCGGCTGGCGCGGGCGGCTTCGATTTCTTCCGGCAGCAGCGTGTCCTCGCTGCGAGTGATGCCGTTGGCCTTAGTGATGGCGAGGGCAGTTTGCACGATGGCGTCCGGATCCAGCGCGGCGATGAGCGTCTTACCCAACTCGCCGACGGGGATGCCGCCGCTGAGCTTTTCGATGCGCGCTTTCGCCTTGTCGTCGAGCTGCTTGTTCAGGCGCACGAGGCGGTTTGCCAGAGAGAGCACGGTGTCGTCGTCGTGGCTTCCCATAGCCACGCCTTGCAGCAGGTCCTTGAGCGCGATGCCAGGCTTTTTTTCCAGAGGACGGCTTTCGGTCTTGCAGGATTTTTCAACGCCCACGGCATCGATAAGCACAAAGCGCGTCTTCGCGCCTTCGGCGCTCTTGCTCACCCGCTTGAGGCTGTCGGCATCGAGGCTGCGCACGCCGCGGCCTTTCATCTGCTCATAGTAGCCCTTACTGCGGACGTCGCGCATGAAGAGTAACACCTCCAGAGGCTTTACGTCGGTGCCAGTGGCGATCATGTCCACCGTGACGGCAATGCGGGGGTTGTAGTCGTTGCGGAAGCTGCTGAGGATGCTGTCGGCGTCTTCCACGGCGCGGTAGGTGACCTTCTTGCAGAAGGCGTTGCCTTGACCGTAGACCTCACGGACGATGTTGATGATGTCGTCGGCGTGGCTGTCCGTCTTGGCAAAGATCAGGGTCTTGGGCGTTTCCTTGCGCGCAGGGAAGATCTGCGTCTCCACCGCCGTTTTCATGGCTTGAATGACTTGGCGGATCTGGCTGGTGTTGACCACTGAGCGGTCCAGCTCCTTGCCGGTGTAAAAGCTGTCTTCTTCCGTTTCGCCCCAGCGTTTTTTGCGCGTCTGGCGATCGCGGTGGTCCACCCACTCTTGAGCCTTGAGTTCAGCGCCTTTCTGTGTGATTTCGGTGACGATCTCGAACACATCATAGCCAACGTTGACACCGTCGGCCACCGAGTTTTCATAGCTATACTCGGCGACAATGTTTTCATTGAAGAAGCCGAAGGTGCGCTTGTCGGGTGTGGCGGTGAGGCCAATCAGAGACGCGTCGAAGTAGTCCAGAACCTGCTTCCACAGGTTGTAGATGCTGCGGTGGCACTCGTCGATGATGATGAAGTCGAACTCCTCGACCGGGATGGCCGCGTTGTAGCGGACGAGCTTCTCCTGTTTGGCAGTTTGCTGAACTTCGTTGAGCGAGACGTCTTCGGCGGACTCATCGATGGGCACACCGGACAAGACAGAGTACATGCGTTGGATGGTGCTGATACACACCTGCGCATGTGGGTCAATGCTGGCGGAAGCCAGCCGCTGCACGTTGTACAGCTCGGTGAACTTTCGGCCGTCGTCGGGCGGCGTGTAGGCCATGAATTCCTGGTGCGCCTGCTTGCCGAGGTTGCGCGTGTCAACGAGGAAGAGGATGCGCTTGGCACCTCCGAACTTGAGCAGACGGTAGACAGCGGTAATGGCGGTGAAAGTCTTGCCTGCTCCCGTGGCCATGTGGATCAGAGCGCGCGGCTTGTTTTGCGCCAGCGACTTCTCCAGGCCGGTGACAGCGCCGATCTGGCAGTCGCGCAAATTGTGCTCGGACAGCACCGGCATACTGTCGACAAGGCGGCGGCGCAGGGTGTCAGACTGCGCAAGCCATCCGGCGAGCTGCTCGGGCCTGAAGAAGTGGAAGAGCTCGCGCGAGCGCGGTACGGGATCTACGTTATCGGTGAACCGGATGATCTGGCCAGTGGCTTCAAAAAGGAAGCGCAGCGGGGTGTTGCCCTTGCGCCATTTGAGGTCGGCAGTGGCGTAGCGTTCGCTTTGTGTCTCTGTAACGGTGAGGTTTTTACCGGCATTATCCTCTTTCGCTTCGATCACTCCGCAGGCGGTGCGGTTGATGAACAGCACGTAGTCGGCTGGACCAGTATCGGTGGGGAATTCGCGCACGGCTACGCCGACACCCGCCGACAAGTCGAGCTGCTTCATGTCTTGAATGACCCAGCCGGCTTGTTCGAGCTTTTGGTCGATCTGTTGACGAGCCTTGGTTTCCGGCGTCATGACTATCCCCTTGTTCTAAATGCTCAGGTTGGCCAGTGACTTGCCAGATCGAACGAAAGCTGTCGGTGGTGGCGGATCGAGAGCAGATACACCGCGCCTTTAATCTGCGCATACACAAGCAGGTAGTGCGTCATCCCGTATTCGCACAGTTCGCTGCCGTCGGCAATGGCGTTCAATTGTTCGGTCAGACGAGCAATGCCGTTGCTCGTTTCCACAGAGCGGGTAGGGCGTTCGAGGAAAGACCGACCCATAGCCGAAAAGCGCTCCAAATTGGGGATAACGGTATCGGTCAGCTCGTCCAGCAGCACATTGAAGGACCACGAGGCTTCGGCATCTCGCAGGAACGCTTCCATCTCATCGAGATTGCGTTCGAAGTTGGCAGTAAGCTTGACGGTGTGGCGGGCTGTCACGGCGCAAATCGGCCCTTCATCCGGATGTTTTGGTGCCGCGGCGCAGCTTGAGGGCTGAGAGGGTACTACGGGCCTCTTTGACCTTGCCGGCAGCCACATCAGCCAAACCATTGCCGGCATCTGCCATCAACAGTAAGTGGATACGTTCCCGCTCCAGCTGATGATAGTAATCCAGCCGCTGCGCATCGATGATGGCAACGTAACTTTCGCCGTTCTTTGTGATGATCTTTTCGGCCCCGGCCTTTACCTGATCGGCCAATTCGGACAGATTGGCTCTAGCTTGGGACAGTGGGATCACATCGCTGGCTGAGATGGACATGGTTTATTCTCTAGGCTGCCAATTTGTACAGAATTGCGTACATGATACCGTAATTCGTCCGGTGCCGCGATGGTCATGGCGACGTCCGAACCGGGAGCGCATGGAGGGGGCCAACATGTATAGGCTAGATGAGGTGCTTGCAGGTAATTCAGCCGTCCGCAATATCCAATCTATGGCCCGTTCCGATCTCTCGCATGGCGACGGGCCGATGTGCGCGCCGCATGTGCGGATTGCGAATCGCCGACGCGTAGAATTCGAGAAAGCGCAGATCTGTGGGCAGAAATCAGCGTTAAGGCACCAATGTCCGACGCGGAACCAGTATCCAGCTCGCGGATTAAGGCCATGTCGCGCTTTACCAAGCATCTCTTTCAGCAGACAGAGCGGGCTACATATGCAAGATCTTGCCGACCGTCTCATTAAATTCGCGGGTAGCGTTCTCGACAACCCTGTCGCCCTCGTCGCCCTGATTGTCTGAGTTCGCTTCGAAAACTCGTTGAAGCGTCAGGTACGCTGAAATGATCCTATCTTGCTCTTGGGCTGCAGCAGCGGCATAAACGGCCTCCCCCAGTGCTTCCATGAAATAGCTCCGTTGTCCGCCGACCAAACGATCAGCGTCGTCTTCAAGGTCTTCCGCCTTGAACACTTCAATATCTGCCATGCTTTTCCTCCGAAAGGTCTATGGAGCGTCGTTGAATGTTACGCGCGAACCCCGGCTAACGGAGTGTCGTGACTGTTCCTGTTAGCCAACTCTCCAAACGGAGCCCGTCTGCCGTGAACATGCGCCAAGCGAGTGAGATCAGTCATGCTTTCCGCGGGCGTCCACGCGGAGAGTTTATTGAGCCGAACTGCGCTCTCCGTATTTTGCGGTCCAGTCTCCTTACCTGTTTCTCTAGCGCTTCAATCTTTTCAAGATAGGGATATAGCTCATCCATTACGCGGTCCTCCCGCTCCTGAAGTTGCGTGACCACAAACGTGTATTCCCGTTCGTATCTTTGTCTAGCAACCCGCGCGTCAGACCACGCACGGTTAAGCGGCTCGCTTTCCTTTCGAAGCTTGCGCAACTCGCGTATAGCGGCCTTCAGTTCTGCCTCGGCAGTCAATTCGGCATTCATCATAGGCGTCCGGGCGCAGTGCCCGGTTATTTGGTGGAGGGAGAACCGCCCCTTGAGACAGGTGCTTTGACGCCGCGCCCTCGGAACGAGCGCGGCCTCAGTTATTCATCGTTTCATCAATCATGGTGTCACACAATCGCTGCCTGCCCCGCTACACTGAGCGCTGTACGCCAGACCGTCACAGGCACGCCATGAGCACCAAAGCGACTCTCGCACATCATCATTCCGAGACTGGTGAACCATCCTGGCACTTCTATGAAGAAGTGTTCGAAGCGGGCGTGGTGTATCTGGAACTGCAGGGTGTCAGCGTTGAACTCCGCACGCGGGAGCAAGGTGGCGCTGATGTCGTGCTGCGCCTGCCCGTCGCAACGGCGAAGCAGCTCGGGCTGCATACCAGGGTGTCACACGACCGGTGGGCGAGCGCATGCGACGACAAGTGATAGAGGCGCCCATGATCGAGCGCAAGGTGATCCACCTGGCGACCGCCATGGGGGCGGCCTTGTGGCTCGTGCGCATCGTCTTTTCAAGATCGGAACGCCGCAAGCTCGATGCGGCAATGCAAGCGCTTGACAGCGTGACGGCTTCCCGATGACACACAGAAAAATCGAACAGGACGACGTGTTCGCGCAAGGCGATCCGACCGTGCCCTCTGCCGGCGAAGGGTGCCCCGCTGTGCAACCGCTCGGGCCGGAATCCGACGCTCCCGCGAGTCCTGCTGACAGGCCACTCGAGAAACTGCGTAGTTCGGTCCTTCGTTACGACAACCCGACCGACCCCGTCTGGCCCATTGAGACGGAATCTGACTGAACGCGAAGTGCGGGAACAATCTCGTCCAGCGTCCGGATGGTCGCGGCGAGCTTGGGGCGCGCCTCTCCCCGTCGATCTAGATGCAGTGCGTTTAGGCCACTTGCCAATGCGCCGGCATAGTCATCGGCGAACGTGTCCCCCACCATCAACGCTTCATGCGGAGCAAGATTGAGACGTTCACAGGCCCACGCGAAAATGCGAGGATCCGGCTTCAGGTGACCGACCTCAAAGGACCACGCTCGGGCATCCGGCTCGAACTGCAGCAAGCGTAACAGGGGTTCGGCATACGGTGCGGCCAGATTCGATACTATGCCGATCCTGAACCCCTGCCCGCGCAAAGTTTCAAGCACCTCGGGCACCTCCGGGTACAGGCGGATACTGGCCAGCTCAGTGGCAAGCTCCTCCTCTAGCACGGCCAGATCAACGTCCTGCACCTGCAGTTCGCGCGCAGCATCGCGCAGCGAGAGCGCCCGGGTCATGATCAATTCGCGCGCGCGTCGACGATCGGGATGAAACCGGGCCAGCTGCGCAAACGGCCGACGTTTGATGCCGATGTCGCAGAGGGTGCCGAAGGCATCGAAGAAAACGGCGTTGACTGTCATGGTATGCAGACCCCATCAATGGCCCTGCCGACTGACCCGGCCTGCCGACTACCGCGGCGGGCCGGTCGCGCATTATGCGTCGTTTCCGTCCTCGCCTGCCAGCGCATCGTCGACTTGTCCAGCAAACACTGCCCGGCGCTTCCGGCCCACAAATTCCTTCGCGAACGATTCAAGGAATCCCGTATACCGGCGTGAGCCAACGATGGCCGCCGCTTCTTTGTCAAAGATCTCAGGGGTAGCCTGAAACATGAAGCGGATAAGTTGATCGACCTGGGCGATCACCAGCTGGACATCATCGCCGACGTGAGTCGTTTCCTTCAGCGTACGAATCATCGTGGCGGCCAGACGTTCTTCCATTTCGCGTAGCTCTTCAATGATCGACTCATCGGCTAGGTATCGCTCGATCGCTAACGCCATCACGGCCGAGATCGATGTTGATCTTGCAGCTGCGGCCGCTTTCAGACGCGCCTTCAGCTCCGTATCAAGACGCGCAGTCAGGTGTTCTTTCATGCGTTCCCCCTGTGTCACGAAAATCACGAATAGCGTGTAAATGTAACACATCAAAACCACCGCTGCTCTTGCTTTCACGAGAGATAACTGCGCACTATGTAACACACTCTTTATGTTCCACTAGCCTTTGCTTTTCGGGTTTAAGTGAGGGTTCCGGGTACACAACGGGTACAAAACGAGTACAAAACGAGCACTGCGCCGGCGAACGAGTACAAAACGTGTACATGCCGAGGACAAAAAGGGGACGATATTGCGAAAAAGTCTGCCGACCAAGCTATTGCCACATCGAAGTTGGACGGCACGAGGGCACGCCGTGTGCGTTTCGAGGGCAGAACGTGTGCATACCGAATGACCGTGTGCAATCGGTGTGCGCTGCGTGCGGCTGGCGTGTGCACGCGGTGTGCAAGTGCTGAATCACACAAAAATGTCGAACAACGAATACGGACGTCGAAAGACCCCCGTTTGGCGTCCGAGCAACTCTTCTATCAGAGCAGTTCGATAGCGAGCAAAGCAGTCCAGAAGCCGCGCTTGGGGACGCGTTGGATCGGCTGACGTTTGCGCATCAGCGATAGCGGCGACCAGAAGCGCGGGGCCCGCGCAAATTTCCCCGTCCCGCCCCCACTCCTCGTCATACATGGCGTTCAAGAGACTTCCAACGAGGATGCCCAACCATTCGTCCGATAGATTTCGAGGCAGCGCCGCTTCGGGGCCTTGCGACAGGACTTCGCGCTCTAGGGCATCGAGAAGTGCATCGGTATCCGCAGGTGGCGCAGACGGAGGGTGCTGTGGTGCGAAAAGGGATGCATAGAGATCGATCCTGACGGCTGTGGTCGTGCTTGCATGCTATCGCGCCCATACGGTCATGCAAAGGATGTCGGATGCAGTCGTTGGAACCGGCGATCCGGTTGCTTCGGACGGGCAACTCGGATGCCCCAAAAAGGAATTGCCCATCCCAGCGCTAAGAATTGCTGTATGCATTCAGCCCACGTCTATCGAAGTCACATCGATAGAATGGAGTCCGGCCACAGCGACCGTCGACCTCACCGACTGACGCCTGTCTGTGGTATGCACCGCGCTCTGACGTCATGGCGGCAACTTTGCGCTTAGATAGAGGCTGCGGGGCGTGTTCGCGGTGAGCTTCCTTGCGTTTGACGGGTGTAGATGACCGACTGCTGCCGGACGGGGTAAACTTTTTGACAAACAAGTTCGGCTTTAACAACTACGGGGCAGCCTCCTCACATGCCAATTGATATTCGGAAATCTTCGACGGAAGAGAAGCGGCGGGACTGTATCAGGACAGTCGTTCTGATGCATGAGCTTATGAGAAGGACAGGCTCGGCAAATCCGAATCAGTTCGCACAGTGGTTTGATGATGCAACTGCGTCATGGACATGCGAGGACTCGCAAGGACGCAGGCCGAACCAAAAGATCAAACAGGTCACAGCAACAAAGGATCAAAAAAAATGGTATCGAATCGCAAGAGGACAGCAAGCGCTTTCTGAAAGAGCACTAGGGCAGTTGGCAAGGCTGTTTCCTGACGCGCGACAATATTTCCTCGAAGGACCGGACCAATTGTGGGAAGCACTCTGGGGGCCTGTTCATCGTCTTTGGGACGTCTGCGCCTGTGTTGCTTACGATACCCCTTTCGTGCCAAATTCGGAGAGCGAGGACGGTGTGACGGTGATCGGGACGACATACGCCGGCCCCGATTTGAAGCTCGACGAGTCTTTATATGACTTCGAATGCGGCTTACTTCAGTGGAAAGATCATCCCCACGATCGAGAGTTTCGACTGGTTGATTTATCTAATTCGATCGCGTTCTACAGACTACATCAAGCGGTCAACGCGTTAGCCCAGACCGACGGTGTCGGCGCATATAGGTGTGTTCGCATGTGCATGGACGGACCGGAACTATGGGATCAGTTTGTCGCCTTCAACACCTACAGCTCGTTTTGCGTGTATGCGGCAATCAACGGCGAACTCACTGAGATAGAAATTCGCCGCCTGAAGAATGAGCCTTCGTATCGCAAATCAGTCGGCATCGACATAGATGACATTGAAGAGTATGCGAAGTGGCCGAGCACCTTTTGCACCAACCAACAGAGAATGGAGAACTTGCGAATCGCCCCGTGGTCACCGTTTCACCCATTGCAAACCTGAAGGATCACGCCGCGAAATCTGTCATCCAGCGCTCCGAGATTCACACGGCTGCCGGGAAGTTTCCATCAGACGACGCCGGATCGGCGATTCGATTGTTCACACCCTGTGAAGCCTTGACGCGTTAAAGATTATAAAAGTTAAAAAAACGCGCGCGCGCGTTACAGGCCAGCACATTGCCCTGAACACCCCGCGCAGCGGCAGTCAGTGACACTGACCGGTGGGCGAAAACACGAAACCCCGGTGGGCGAAAACACGTGCCTATCCACGGAAAAACGTGTGTGATAACACGTCTCTTGGTAGGACTCATCCCAACTTAGTGGGTGAAACCACGATAGTCGGAACCCCCACATGCGTCGGAACGGCACGGGTTAATTTCCGGTGATCCTTCGTGTACATCGTGACTGTGTCGTTTTGGCCTAACAACAGCCGGTATTCCGGCAACGAGTCAGCAACCATCACATTACGAACCATCCGCCTAAACTCCTTCAGGGTCGCCTTGCTACCGGTTTTCTGCCGAAGCAGATCCAAGCCGATCAGTGCGGTCGGCTGACGCCCGCAATGCTTTCGCGCGAGTTCGTATAGGCGGCGCTCGACGGGCCTTCTCAGGCGAAAGTAGTCCTTGTGCAGCGTGAACACCTCAAACGAGCGGATAGCGTTGAACAGCCAGACCGACAACGTGATCTCCACGGCTGTCATCATTCCTGGCCGCTCCTGACTGGCTATAGTCCTCCAACCATCGATGAGGCCGAATCCCTCGTCGATCTGAACTCCCCCGGTTGAGATGTTGGTTGTTATGGCGGTGCCCTGCAACCGCCTCAACGACTGCTTGAGCGCCCTGTACTCGGCACCGCTGGTCCCACGGCCAGTACTCTTGAAAAAATCGTATGCCATGAAACGAACTGTCCGATATTTCGCGTCTGGCAGCCTAAGGTCCGCTGCCGCGATAAGCTTCGAAGTCACGTAGATGAGGACATCTTTGTCAAATTGCGTCGCGCGCCCAAGTACACTCGGCGTGACCGTTACTTGACGCTTGCCGTCTTGACTGGTCCACCGTTCTATTGAGAGGTCCGGGCGTGTAGATAACGAGAAAATCGGAACTTCCATGCTTGTCGCGTCGGCTTTTAGCGCAAATCCAAGCAGATCGGCATGAAAGAAGTCACCATGGCAGCGAGGCCTCGTTAGCCGATCGCTGCGATCGACTTCGTCTTGGGGTTTGCCCAAACTTTAGGCCCTCGCTGCGGGCTGCGAATCAGTCGGCTTCGCCTCGGAAAGCCGCTTCTTTCTTGCGAGTTCCTCTGCCTTGGTGGGGCGACCGCGCCGCGCAGCCTCAACCGGCGGCTGCGCCTTATGCGATGCGCCGTCGACTATGACATGACTCGCCAGCCACTGCTCGACATCTTCGACTCGCCATAAAAGCCGCTTCGTTCCTGGAATTCGGCATATTGGAGGGAGTGCCGCTGGATTGCGGGTTGCATCGCTACGAATGCTGGCAACACTTTTTCGCAGGTATTCAGATAGCTGATCGACGGTTAGAAGGGCTTGCATGTTGGCCGGGGTGGGCCAAGGTGAATCATGCACTTGGCCGCAATGGGTTGCGAATGCATGCAAGGTTCGTCGGTTCGACCGTTGCGATCACGGTGTTTTCAGAACAAATTTTTTCCACCTCGTCCTCGCGTCGTGCAGAACGATGTGGCCGCCACAAATTTGCCACACCAAGTGTGCAAAAACCTGCGCCAGAATGCAAAACAACGCACTACATCGCAAGATGTAGTGCGTTGTTTCTAAAGAAAAACTTGGTGGAGAGGAGGAGGATCGAACTCCCGACCTTCGCATTGCGAACGCGACGCTCTCCCAGCTGAGCTACCCCCCCAACGTGCGAACAATTCTAGCACAAGCATTTTCTGTTTTGCCAAGCCACGCGGCGGCAAAACCCAACGTCAAAACATCACCTGGACGGCGCACCAGCCAGCACCCAATCGACCACCGTGCGGATGTCCGCGTCGCTCATCGATTGATGCGCCGGCATCGGAATCATGCCCCACACGCCGGAGCCGCCGTCCTTCACCTTGCGCGCCAATTTTGCCGGCGCTTGCGCATCGCCCTTGTATCTGGCGGCAATCTGCTGAAACGACGGACCGACCAGTTTGCGGTCCACCGCATGACATCCCATGCAGGCATTCGAGCTAGCAACGATCTGACCGCGCGGCGCATCGGCCGCACGCGCGGAAGATGCAAACACACCCGCCCACGCGCCGACCGTCAACATCGCGGCAACGAAAGCAACGCCCCGCTTCATGGCGCCGTCGCCTTCGGATTACCCGGATGCACCGAGTTCGAATTGGTCACCGGCGCCGGCGGCTGCTGTTCGAGCGGACGCGAACTCACCGACGAATCGGGAATCGCACCGACGGTCGGCGCGCTCGCGTCCGGCTGCGAAGCGGCAACCGGTGGGGTCGCGGCGGCCGCGGCAGCCGCCGCCGCTTCCTGCGGCTGGATGTACTGGAACACCTTCACGACTTGCACCACACCCGGCACACGGCTCGCGACGTCGGCGCCGCGATTGCCTTCGTCCATCGTGACGAGGCCCATCAGATACACCGAGCCACGCTCGGCCACGACCTTGAAGTTGTTCGCCGAAATGTTCTTCTCGGCGATCAACGCGGTCTTCACGCGCGTCTCGAGGTAAGTGTCATTCGTGCGCGACGAGAACGAGCTGGCCGGCATGATCGCCAGTTCGTTGACGATCGTGTTGACGTTGTTCAAACCACGCACGATGCTCTCCGCGCGCTGCTTCGACACGTCACCCGCCACTTCGCCGGTCAACAGCACGCGGCGATTGAACACCGCGACGTTGACGTGCGCGTTGTCGGGCAAGTTCTGGCTGATCTGCGACAACGCCTTAACCTGCAACTCGCGATCCTCGGTCTGCGCGCCGAGCGTGCGCCGGTCGGTCGCCACCAGCGCGCCGCCGCCCGCCGCGCCGGCAACGGCGAGAAAGCAACCCTGCAATGTCGCGGACAGTCCCGCCGCGAACCCGACCACCAGCACGGTTCTCACCAGTGTCTTCTTGACGCGGAATACGCTCATCAACTAGCTCTCCTTCGGAATCAGTCTCAGTCTTCGCCCAGCAACATGGCATCGATGCCGTCGCACAGACAATGGATGGTCAGCAAATGCACTTCCTGAATACGCGCAGTACGGTCGGACGGCACGCAAATGTGGATATCGGTATCGCTCAGTACGTCCTGCATGCGGCCGCCGCCCTTGCCGCTCAGCGCGACCACGATCATTTCGCGCTCATGCGCGGCTTCGACCGCGGCCAGCACATTGGCGGAGTTGCCCGACGTGGTGATGGCGAGCAGCACATCGCCCGGCTGACCGAGGGCCCACACCTGCTTTGAAAATATCTGCTCGAACGAGTAGTCGTTGGCGATGGCGGTGAGCACGGACGTGTCGGTGGTCAGCGCGATCGCCGGCAAACCCGGGCGCTCACGCTCGAAGCGGCCGATCAGTTCGGCCGCGAAATGTTGCGCGTCGCCTGCTGAGCCGCCATTGCCACACGCCAGAATGCGACTGCCGTTGGCGAGCGCAGCGAACATCGTGTCGATCGCGGCGGCGATCGGCATCGACAGGGTTTCGAGGGCTTCGAGTTTGACTGCCGCGCTGTCGCGGAAGTGTTGTTGAATGCGTTCGACTGACATCGAGTCTCTATTTTCTACCGCGAATGAACCGCAGTGCGCGGCCGTGTTGTGAAGACGTATTGCAAGGTCGTGCCGCTCCGATGAACCCTGCCGGCAACGCAGTGCGAGCGCGCAAAATACATCGCGAAATGCGCTGCTTGCTTACTGCATCCTGTATGCCGGCGTGGTTCACGAGGCCCGCACGCGAGCGCAAGTTTATCGCACTCATGCCTGTTCTCCGCGCATCGCCTCAGACTTCGTCGGCGCGAAATGCATCACGCAGCCACACCAGTCGGCCCGCTTCGAACGCGATCACGTCGAAACGGCACGCAGGCTCATCATGCGACTGCCTGCTGCGGGTTGCCAGATAATGCCGCGCGGCCCGCACGATGCGCTGCTTCTTCTGCCAGCCGATGCTCGCTGCCGCGCCGCCATAACACTTGTGTGCACGCGCCCGCACTTCCACGAACACCAGCGCGCCGTCGCGCTCGCGCATCACCAGATCGATCTCACCGCCCCGGCACAGCACATTGCGCGCGACGAAGCGCAAACGCTGCCGCTGCAAAAACTCCATCGCACGCGCCTCGAAAGCCGCGCCGACGAGTTTGGACCCGGTTGCTCCTGAAAAGTTGTGCGGCAGGGCGGGCGACCGCATCCCACCCGGTTCGCGTGGCACTGCGTGGCACAATGGCGGCCTCGTTCTGTCTGTCTGCGTCTTCTGCCTCATGACTCCTCTCTCCGAACTCGCGCAAGGGCAGCAGTACCCTGCCGCCGCGCTGTATGTGGTAGCCACGCCAATCGGCAACATCGCCGACGTGACGCTGCGCGCGTTGCATGTGCTCGGACTGGTGGACCGGATCGCCGCCGAAGACACGCGCAACACAGGTCAATTGCTCGCGCGCTATGGCATCTCGAAGCCGCTCGTCGCAGTGCATCAACACAACGAGCGGGCTGCGGCGCTGCGTCTGATCGAACATCTGCAGGCGGGCGAACGCGTGGCCTACGTCTCCGATGCGGGCACGCCCGGCATCTCGGACCCCGGCGCGAAACTCGTCGACGCGGTACGCGAGGCCGGTTTTCCGGTCATTCCACTGCCCGGTGCCAGCGCGCTCGTGACAGCGTTGAGCGCAGCCGGCGACTGGGTCGCGACGTTCTCGTTCCTCGGCTTCCTGCCGCCGAAGGCAAAAGCACGCGCCGCGGCATTGCAGCCGCTCGCGAGCCATCCGCACGCGATGGTGTTCTACGAAGCGCCACACCGGATCGTCGAAACGGTGCAGGCATTGGCCGACGCATTCGGCGGCGAGCGCAAACTGCTGATCGCACGCGAATTGACGAAGTTACATGAAGCATTGCACCGCGGCACCCTGGCCGAAGGGCCAACGTGGCTCGCCGCCGATCCGAACCGGCAACGCGGTGAATTCGTACTGGTGGTGGAAGGCGCCCAGCCGGCGGCTGTCGGCGAACACGATCACGACGCGTTGCTGGGCATCCTGCTGGAAGAGTTGACGGTGAGCAGCGCGGCAAAAGTTGCGGCCACTCTCACGGGCGCTTCGCGCAACGCGTTGTATACGCGCGCTTTGGCGCTCAAAAAAGACGAGGAATGAAGCGGTCGGCGGTAAAGGCTGCGTCCAACCGCCGCGGATGAGCAAAAGAAAAGGGCCGCGCCATGAAAAACACCCCGAGGGCTGGATCGATATCCAGCTTTTGGGGTGCAGTTCACGACACGGCCCTTCATCGTTCAGCGGACACGGTATACGTTGCCTCCGTGCAGCCCGGCGTCACGTACGCACCTGAAGCGCGCCCGTGGCCGTTACATTACTTCTCTGCGGTCGAACCTGAGTTCGATGCAAGCGTTTCGTTAAGCTCCGCGCGCGCTTCCTGCGGCGACAATCCTTCGATTGTCACGCGTGCAGTACCGGCATGGCGCATGTCGAGCGCGCTTGCAGCGGCCATGGAGAGGTCGATCACGCGGCCGCGCGCATACGGGCCACGGTCGTTGATGCGCACGATAACCGAGCGCGACGTGGCCGGATTGGTCACGCGCACATACGAGCCGAGCGGCAACGTACGATGCGCCGCTGTCAGCGCGTGCATGTCGTAGCGCTCGCCATTGGCGGTGCGGCGGCCATGGAAACCGCGGCCGTACCATGAGGCGCGGCCGGTCTGCTGAAAGTCCGAAATGCCCGAACCTTCGTCAGTGAGCGGCTTGGCGTCGGCCAGCGGCGTACTTGTGGCGGCTGCGTCGGAGGCCGGCGCGCTACCAAAAGCTTGTGGGCCGAAGGAGCCTGCCTGCGCATTTTTCGTGCTCAGTGGCACGTCGCTCGCGGAGGTGTTACCAGCCCCCGGAGGCGTGGCGCAACCGGCCAGCATAAAAAAGGCAAAAAGAGTCCCCAGACCACGGGATAACCGAGTTTTCATAAGACGTGCAATCAAATTGTCGAGCCGCATCACGCGAAAAGTTGAGCGTGTTGCCTGCGACTCCGGCGGCAATGGACGACAACGCGCCACGCAGACGAGCGCAGTACGTCAAAGCCCGGACGCGGCTCACCCAGCCGCTACCGCACGGTTAATTTTCACGTCTGGCGCAACCTGTCCCCGGCAGCCTGACCAGACCCCACATGCCGCCATCGAACGTGGCAAACACGTTCTTGCGCGCGAAACTCAGCGCACAGGAACAGCGGCGTAGGCCCCACCCAGCGTCACGGCATTTAAGTCCGTTGCAGGCGCGCGGCGCCTGGCTGGGTAAGACGTGTGCATCGAATGCATCGATACCTGATGGCCGCCCACAACTGCGACAGCCCATACTTGAGTGGCGATCCGCGTGCCCATTTTTGATGGGGACGCACCGCCGTGTGGCATGCACAATTCCTTGTGCATGGAGTGCATTATACCCAAAAGAAATTTTTGGGATGACAAGCGACTGAAAACCTTGATGAATTTTCACGCCTGCTGCAAAAATGGGCGGCTGAAAGCTCGCTGGGGCGGGGGTTCAGCGCCCTCAACGAGGGTCGACGAGACGCCGGTACAATCAACGTTTTTCCAGCGGCGCCCTCAGCCATGAAAGTCACCTTGATCCCCGTCACGCCGTTCAAGCAAAACAGCTCGCTGCTTGTTTGCGAGGCCACTGGACGCGCGGCCGTCGTCGATCCGGGCGGCGACCTGGATGTGATCCAGGGCGAAATCGCGCGCCAGAACGTGACGGTCGAAAAAGTGTTCCTCACGCATGGCCACGTCGATCACTGTGCCGGCGCAAAGACGCTCGCCACGCATTACGGCGTGCCGATCGAAGGTCCGCATACCGAGGAGCGCTTCTGGCTTGACAAGCTGCCGGACCAAAGCACCCGCTTCGGCTTTCCTGCCGCCGAGGCGTTTGAACCGGACCGCTGGCTGCAAGACGGCGAGACCGTGAAGTTCGGCGACGAAACGCTCGAGGTCTATCACTGCCCCGGCCATACGCCGGGTCATGTGGTGTTCTTCAGCCGCGCGCATCGGCTGGCACTGGTGGGCGACGTGCTGTTCGCCGGCTCGATTGGACGCACGGATTTTCCGCGCGGCAATCACGCCGACCTCGTACGCGCGATTCGCGAAAAACTCTGGCCGCTCGGCGACGACGTCACCTTCGTTCCCGGTCACGGTCCCACCTCGACGTTCGGTGCCGAACGTCGCACCAATCCGTATGTCGCCGATGGGGTAGAAGCATGAGCAGCGAAATCTATGTGAGCACCGATGTCGAAGCAGACGGTCCGATTCCCGGTCCGCATTCGATGCTCAGTTTCGCCTCCGCCGCCTACACGGAAGACAAGCAGCTGATCGCCACCTTCTCCGCGAATCTCGAATTGCTCGACGGTGCCAGGCCGCATCCCGTGCAGGAAGCGTGGTGGAAGACGCAGCCGGAAGCATGGGAAGCCTGCCGCAAGGACTTGCAGGATCCGCAAGCCGCGTTGACAGCCTATGTCGAATGGGTCGAGGCATTGCCTGGCAAGCCGGTGTTCGTGGCGATGCCGGCGGGTTTCGACTTCACCTATATGTTCTGGTACATGATGCGGTTTGTCGGCCGCTGCCCGTTTTCGTGGTCAGCGCTCGATATCAAGACGCTGGCCTTCGCACTGACCGGCCTGCCGTACCGCAAGAACATCAAGCCACGCTTCCCGAAGCACTGGTTCGACGAACATCCGCATACGCATGTCGCGCTGGACGACGCGATCGAACAGGGCGCGCTTTTCTGCAACATGCTCAAGGACCTGCGCGCCGTGCAGGCGGCCACGCTGGCGGCCGGTAAAGATGGGGACGGCTCAGGACAAAACACCACTGAGGAACCGGCAAATTAGGTAATCTCCCTCCTCGGAGCCGTTTTACATTGCGTTTCGTTTTCGCGCCCTCTACCATGCGTTGATAAGGCGACGCCAACGGAGGCGCAGTTGACACTCGATACGTTCTCTCAAAAAATCCTGCGCCTGCTGCAGCTGGACGCACGCCGGTCCGTGCAAGAGATTTCCGACCAGGTCGGCCTGTCGAGCACCCCATGTTGGCGCCGCATCAAAGATATGGAGCAATCCGGGGTAATCCAGCGCTACACGGCATTGCTGGATCGCGAAAAGCTGGGGCTGCATGTCTGCGCGCTCGCGCATATCCACCTCACGCGCCATACCGAGGGCGGAGTCGAACAGTTCGAGCGGGAGATCGCCACCTGCCCGGAGGTCACCGAGTGCTACAGCACGACCGGCGAATCCGACTACATCCTCAAGATCGTCGCACCGGACATCAAGGCGTACGACAGCTTTCTGCACGAACGCATCTTCAAGATTCCCGCCGTCGCACAAGTGCGCACGAGCGTGGTGCTGCGCGAAATCAAGTTCGACACGCAATTGCCGCTGTGAGGCTGTGAGGCCGCGGGCATTGAAGTCGGGGGCTTTAATGCCGGGATGGATTGCCTTGACGCCGGGACGCGGCGACACCGGGAAGCAGTGACGCCCCCGGTGCAATGATGTCGAGACTTCGCGATAGGTCAACGGACGCCTGTTGCGGGTTCGCGGCGCAGGAGGGTCGGTCAACCAGCGCTCTGCCGTCCCAACCGAACACTCAGCCCATGCGCACCACAACATACCGACACCAACCACAATCAGCAGCGCCCTTAAAATAATGAAGCAACTGTTTCATAGTGGCTACGTCCGCAATTATGATCCGCATCGGGCTTGGCGCCGCTATGCCGATTAGCGATTAGCACGACAAAATCGGAAATCAGATCGGCTAACGAATGGATACCGCCGGCGATCAACACCTGCGAATGGGCAAACATGCCGATGAAGATTTGGAGTGCCATCAGCACCGTATTGAGCGCAATACTGACAAAGGTACTTTTGCGCCGCGACGCGATGTTTCTCGGCGAACTGGACGGCAGCGGCGGAAGGCACCGCTGAGAAAACGAAGTGAATAGTTCAATGCTTGCATTCTACCCATTGCATCTTGATATACGCTGAGCAGGTCACAAAAAATCCTTTTAAATCATCCCCTTATCTAAACAAAGCATTCGCGTTCCAGTTTCATGGAGCGCGTGCGACAAAGCGTCACTGCAATTTGCATAGACAATAAAAAACCGCGCCCTGGAAGGTACGCGGCTTTTTCTGGCACCAGCGGGCGCTATCAGCGCCCCTGATTGGCCCTATTGGTATTACTTCTGGATCAGAAACTTCTCGCGATCCAGACCTGCAATCCAGCGCGGCGGCTTGCCGCGGCCCGACCACGTGCTGCCACTATCCGGGTCACGATACTTCGGCGCGACGCCTGCACGCGGACGACCGGCCTTAGCAGCCTTGGCGCCACGGCCACCGCCGAGTTCAGTCAGCGAAATGCCGTAATCGGCCATTTTCTGCTTGATCTCATTCAACACTTCTGCGTATTCGCGCGACTTTGCTTCTTCGATCTGCTTTTCGAGCTTCTCGCGCTGAGCGAGTAGTTCCTTGTAGGACGACATAGGTTCCCTTTGTGGTTTAGATAAATGACTGCCAGTCTTAAGCCAGCTTGCCCTTTGAAGGTGTTCATGCCTCGGAATTTGATGGCGAGATTAACACAAAATAGAAAGACTACAAAAGCGCTCTCGTAAAATTAATCTCAATTCGTTTCAGAAAATTTCAGGCAGGCACGATGTTACGTCGAACCCCTTTCAACGAATAATTTCGTATTTTGCTGAAAAACGTGGTCGTGGATCGGTAATTGCAAGATTAACTATCAAAAAATGAAAATTAAGATAGAAAGCCGGCTCCAACATTTCATCCCATGAAAGCTTCAAGATGAAACCTCGGAACATATTAGGACACCCGCTCTCACTGTTATTGCGGCATGAGTGTTTTCCCGAAACAGCAATCCAAACTCAATTAGCGTGACGCTGGATGCAATCCTCGAGCGCCGCGCGCAAGGTTTCGGTATTGAGTTGGGCGTCATCGAAGGCGAAACGGGTGCGCGCGCCGTCCACCTTCAGGTCGGCACCATATCGATCGACGCCGAGCAGTTCCAGTCCTCCGGTGCCGGAGGAAGATGCGGCGAAGTGTCCAAGCAACGCGTTTTCTTCTTCGACGCCGAGTGACGGCAGTGGATCGAGTTCGGCGCCGGTAAGCCAGCCCATCGCGCCGAAGCCGCCGATGTAACGCAACCGCTCGAGTCTCATCGTCCAGAAGGTGAAATCGCCGAGCACCAGGTATCGTTCCGCGTCCGGGTGATAGCGCAGATAGCGTTGCACGACGTCGGGACTCGAGTCGACCGGTTCGAACGTGCCGAGCAAGGTAGCGCGCTGGCCGCTCAATACATCGCCATCCGGTGCGTCGACTACCAGAAAGCCGGCGCGTGGGTCGGCGTGCAGATTGTGCGTGTGCTCGGCGAGCCGGCTTACGAGGATCGTCGGGCTATGCTGCGGGTCCGGTGCAAACGGCAGCACCGAAGGATAAGGAAAACCTTCTGGCTGACGCGCGTGGGTTGCGAGCGTACCGATAGCGGCACTATGAAGCAGATGCAGCGGAGCGTGAGCGGGAATATTCAAGTGCGCGTTCCTCGATGAATGAGCGGCGGATGCCGGGCTGCAATTGGCAATGCAAACATCTAAGGCAAGACAGGCCACAAACCCGCGGCTGAATCAGCCACGCCGCGGCGACTGCGCGGCACACGGCCGCCGAGCCGCCCAGCCTCTTTCACGTGCAGCCGAACAATCGTAGGCGTTGGACCCATTCGCGCCAAGCATAAGACAGCGCGCTTCGTTAGAATCGGAAATTCCGCTTTCAACGCGCTTTCTCCCGCGTTCTCTCTCCCACGAGATCTCCGTGTCCGACCGTTCCCCCGAATTCGCCACCCTTCCTGCGGCTCATCGCGATCTCTCCGACACCGCACGGCAGCGGGCCCGCATCGCCACGATGGCGGTGTTCTTCATCGCCGGCATGATGTACGCGTCGTGGGGAGTGCATGTGCCGACCGTGCGCGACCGCTTTCACCTGAATGCTGCGCTGCTGTCGTTCGCGCTGCTGGCCGTGGCGGGTGGCTCGATCGGCGCCATGGCGGCGAATGCTTCGTGGATTGCGCGGGTCGGCACGCGCCGCGCCTGTCTGACAGGCGGTCTGGTCATGACAGTGTGTGCGGCGCTGATCCTGATCGTGCCGGCTTACTGGATGCTGCTGATCGTACTGGCCGTCTTCGGCGCGGGCATGGCTACGCTCGACGTCGCGATGAACGCGGAAGCCAGCGCTGTCGAGAAGGCGCTCGGCAAACCGATCATGTCGTCACTGCACGGCATGTTCAGCGTCGGCGGCATGTTCGGCGCGGCGGTGGGCGGCGCTTTGCTGGCGCGCGGCATGGCGCCGGCGCTGCATCTCGCATTGGCTGCGGCAGTCAGCGCGCTGGTGCTGATCGCGGCCTGTCCTGCCGTGCTGCCTCACGTGCCGCATGCCGATCATCCCGACGCGGCCACGCCCCGCGCCAACCGCTGGCGATCGCCTGCCTTGTGGGCGCTCGGCGCAATGGCACTTGTCGCGCTGATCGCCGAAGGCGCGATGTACGACTGGGCCACCGTCTATATGCGCGACGTCGTGCTGTCCACACCTGCCCTCGCGAGCGCGGCCTACGCGGCGTTTTCGGGCGGCATGGCGGCGGCACGTTTTGCCGGCGACGCCGTGCGTGCCCGCTTCGGCGCACCGCAACTGGTGATGGCAAGCGCGTCGCTTGCCTGCGCGGGAATGGTCGGCGCACTGTTGCTGCCGCATCCCGTCACCGCGTTGATCGGCTTCACGCTCATGGGTCTCGGGCTCGCGAACATGATGCCGGTGCTGTTCGCGGCAGCGGCGAGCGTCAAGGGTATTCACGCAGCCGAAGGGCTCGCGCATGTCGCCGGGCTGGCGTACTTCGGGCTGCTGCTTGGGCCGGTGATCATCGGCGCGGTGACGCAGGTGACCAGTTTGCCGATCGGCTTGTCCGTGGTGGCCGTGTGCGCGGCAGCGATCGCGATCGCGGGTCCGAAGGTGCTGAGGCGTTTGAAGATCTGACGCAGACGCACAGTGCCGCTGTATCGGCGGGCGCCCTGCCATACGAAAAACCCGCAACCTTACGTTACGTTACGCGAGGTCTGCACGCTGGTGTGTTCCTCGCCACATCGGCGGGATCAATCCTTGCACCGCATCGGGATATGCCCATAAACCATTGATTAATAACTATTTATTCGGCGTTTTTCCATGCAAACACACATGGCATAGGCCTTGCAATTAGCTCCCCAGCAATTTCTAAATTACGGGGGAGCGGACCATGAAGCGCAATTTCAAACTGTCGGCGATCGCCATGTGCGTGTCGTCGATGATCTTACTGACCGGGTGCGGAAGCACGTTGACGAGACCTGGTCTCGGTAGCGGCGGAGGTGGCGGCACGCCAACGCCAACGCCAACGCCAACGCCTACCCCAACACCGACTCCTAGTCCGACACCCACGCCGACGCCTACTCCAACACCCACGCCGACACCGACGCCCACGCCGACCAGCGCTAATCCGATCGGTGTGGTCGTCCAGAACACCGGCAATGTGATCACCGCAGCCGGCCAAACGGTCTCCGCGGTCGGCAGCCAGATCGGTCTCACGCCGATTCCCGGCGCGAACCCGGCCACCACCACCGCGCTCGGCAACGTCGTCTCGAATCTCGGTGCAGGCGTCACGGCAATCGGTACAGGTGCGGCGAACGGCCTCGGCCAGCTCGGCAATTCCAAAGATCCACTCGGCACGACGCTGGCGAGCAGCGGCAACCTGGTTTCTGACGCAGGTCAGGCAGTCAACAGCGCCAGCCAACTGGTGACGAGTCTCGGCAGCGGCCCGACCGCGCCGCTCAGTCCGCTGACCACGCCGCTCGGCAGCGCAGTCGCGACGGTCGGCAATGCAGTCAGCGGCCTTGGCACGCAACTAAGCTCGCAACTGACGAACGGCCCCATCCAGCAAGTCACGCAAACTGTCAGCACCGCGATCACGCCGATCACAAGCACGCTCGCCCAAACGACCCAAACCGTCGGCGACACGACTGGTCTCGGTGCACCGCTAAATGGTCTGCTGTCGACCATCGGTCATGGCCTCGACAGCGCGGGCAGCAAGGTCGGCAGCGCGACCGGCAATCCAATCGGCCAGAACCTCGGTAATGTCGTGACCAGGCTCGGCGACACCGTCACCTCCGCCGGCGGCCTGCTGACTGCGGGTGGTTCGAGCAGCGGCAACCCGCTCGGCGGCCTCACGGGCATTCTGAATCCGGGCGGCAGCGGCTCGGGCAGTCCGCTTGCACCGCTGACAGGCGTCCTCAGCACGGTGACCGGCGGCTTGGGTGGTATCGGGGGCGGTAGCAGTTCGGGCAACCCGCTTGCACCATTCACTGGCGTCCTCAGCACGGTGACCGGCAGTCTCGGTGGTATCGCCGGTAGTGGCGGCTCGGGCAACCCGCTTGCACCACTCACCGGCGTCCTCAGCACGGTGACCGGCAGTCTCGGTGGTATCGCCGGCAGTGGCGGCTCGGGCAACCCGCTTGCACCACTCACCGGCGTCCTCAGCACGGTGACCGGCAGTCTCGGCGGTATCGCCGGCAGTGGCGGCTCGGGCAACCCGCTTGCACCGCTGACGTCGGCGGTATCGTCGCTGACAGGCGCGCTCGGGTCGGCTACCGGTTCGGGTGGCACCAGCGGTGCCAGCAGCCCGCTTGCGCCGATCACCGGCCTGCTGGGCACCGTCACCGGCGCATTGACGAGTACGGCGAGCTCCGCAGGCGGCTCGACAGGCGGCGGCCTGCTCGGCGGTCTGGGCGGTCTGGCGGCGAAAAAGTGACGAAGACGAATAACGACAGCAAATAACGGCGCTGCAAACAAGCGCCGAAGGGGGTGGCGAGCCGGGTCAACCGGCTCGCCGTTTTTTGATCGCCGCAACGAGAGACGGGATTGAAAACGCCCGCGCATCGATCGGCTTATTAAAGCTCGTGATACGTGACGTAATTGCGCGAGAAGTCGTTGCGCTGAAGAAAATTGGTGTGCGTCATCGTCACCGATGCATCGAGTCCTTCCACGTAGTGCCACCAGCCGATCGGCAGAAACAGCAATTCACCGGGTGCGAGCGTGCATTCGATCAAATGCGCATCGCGCATCGACGGGAAACGTTCGTAGTCGATCGCACTGCCGTCCACCTGCGAAAAGCAATGCAGATAGTTCGCCATATGAGGCGTATCGAACAATGGCACCATCTTGATCTGCTTGCGGCCGATGACCTGCGCCATGAAGTTATTGGTCAGATCATGGTGAAACGGCGTCTTCGTTCCGGCAGGCCCCATCCAGAAAAAGCCGGTGTCGGGCGATCGCGCGTCGAGATATTCGCCGATAGTCGGCACATCGGGCCATAGCGCGGCGAGTGCCGCGCGGTTGTGCGAGGTGTTATTAGCGGTCATGTAGAAATCGTTTGTCGGGCCGCTGCGCTCGACGAGATCGACATAATCGGCAAAGCGCATCATCCGTTTGAGCTTCGGTTGATTGATTTCATAATTCGCATCCGACTCGCGGCCGAACTGCACCTCCACTTCGCAGTCGCCGCAACGCTCGCGAAAGTAGTCGAAACGCCACTGCGTGCGCGCCGGCCAGAAATCGAACGCACCGGTGATGATGACCGGCCGGTTCTGAAAGTAGTACTGCTCAAAGAACTCGTCACGCGAAAGACGCCCGCGCCTTTCGATCGCGCCGCTTTGCGCACGCATGTGATTGAGCGTGCCGTACACCGACAATATCCATTCACGCTTGCGCAAACGATTGCGCAAGCGCGCTGCACCCTCAAAGTAAGGACTCGCGAGCGCCGCCTCGATTTCGCGCACGGCCTCGGCAGGGTCGAAACCATGGCCGACCAGCGCACCATGCACTGCGGGCGGCGGTGCGTCGAGCAGCAGATTCTCGGCAATCCAGCGGCGCCAACCGTTATCGATCGAACGGATCTCAGTGGTCACGGCGTTCTCCAGACGAAGTTCTCAAACCCGCAAGCCTCGCACGCAAATGCGCAAAAAAAAAGGCACGCGAGCCTTGCGGCGCGCGTGCCTTTTAACTGCTTGATCGAAGACAAACAAAGCTGTCTTCGGTCATGCGGTTTTTACATCTTCACTACGTCGAGCAGCGTCTTCTTGCCGCCCTTGTAGTTGTACAGCGAGATCACGCCATGCTGAAGGTCGCCCTTCGAGTCGAACGTGGTTTCGCCGATCACACCCTTGTAGTCGGTCGCCGGCATGGCTGCCAGGATCTTCGCCGGGTCGGTCGAGTTCGAACGCTTCATAGCGTCGACGATGATGTACACAGCGTCATACGTGAACGGAGCGTAGATCTGGATCGGCTGACCGAAACGCTTCTGATACTTGGCGAGGAACGCCGGGCCGCCAGCCATCTTCTCGAGCGCCATACCGGCTTCCGAGCAGACGATGTTGTCGGTTGCGTCGCCTGCCAGATCCGACAGCTTATCCGTACACACGCCGTCGCCAGCCAGCACCTTCGCGCGCAGGCCGAGTTGCTTGGCTTGCTTGGCGAACGGGCCGCCGGTGGCGTCCATGCCGCCGTACATGATCGCGTCCGGGTTTTCGCCCTTGATCTTCGTCAGAATCGCGCGGAAGTCGACAGCCTTGTCGTTCGTCGCGTCATGCGACATCACGTTCAGGCCCAGCGACTTGGCGGTCTTTTCGAATTCGTTGGCAAGGCCCTGACCGTATGCAGTCGAGTCGTCGACGATCGCGACGCTCTTCATCTTCATGGTCTTGGCTGCGTAGTTAGCCAGTGCCGGACCTTGTTGCGCATCGGTCGCCACGACGCGGTACGTCGTCTTGAAACCTTGTTGCGTGTACGCCGGGTTCGTTGCTGACGGCGAAATCTGCACGATGCCAGCATCGCTATAGATCTTCGAAGCCGGAATCGAGGTGCCCGAGTTCAAGTGGCCGACTACGGCGACAACCTTGTCGTCGACCAGCTTTTGCGCGACTTGAGTTGCCGTGCGCGGGTCAGCTGCATCGTCTTGTGCGTCGAGTTGCAGCGTGACTTTCTGGCCGCCGATCGTCAGGCCCTTGGCGTTGATTTCCTCAACTGCCAGACGCGCGCCGTTTTCGTTGTCTTTACCCAGGTGAGCAATGCCGCCAGTCAGCGGTGCAACGTGACCGATCTTGACGACCGTATCGGCCGCAGCCGATGTTGCCAACGTTGCGAACAGCATCGCCGCAGCGCTGATCGGCAACAGCTTTTGAATCTTGATGTTCATGTAAGTCTCCAGTTTCGGTCCCAAAAACAACGTAATCGCCCTGTGCCCCCGCTTCCCTACACGTGTCGCTCAGTCCCGTGGACGACCACGCCGGTTGCATCGTTCATGCACTTGGCCAGCACGTTCGCCAACCTGTTTGTGGCAGGCGGCAAACCGTACTTGCGCGCAAGTGTAGGCCATCAAATTAAATTGTGGGACTTTTTTGAGGAAGTGGGATGAACACCAATAGCGTTTATCCAACAGCGGCCGATTCCGGCGCGATAGAGAGGCTGGAAAACGCCATCCCATGCGGGTTTCCGCTAGGTAGGGGTTTCATCTGACAGCACTGGCCTAAAGCTTTTAGCGTGTTAAACCGTTAATGGTTCGAATAGGCTTTGGATTAAAAAAACAGGCGCGTCCCGGATCGCTGCGAGGCGCGCCTGAGCCGCGCTGATTCAAGTTTTGATCGCGGCGATCCGAGCAGCCACAGCATGCCATTCCTGCTCGAGCTTTTCGACCAGTTCCGCCGCGCCGAGGCCTTCGCGACGCCCGCGGCCAAGCGGGGCGCCCTGGCCGGACCAAAGGGAGAGATAGTCGCCGTTATTCGCGCGGCTCGCGGTTTGCCGCAGTTCCTGAGTCAACGCGTTTTGCACCGGATAAGGCGCGACCTTGTGCGGCGACTCGCTCAAATGCTGCATCAACGGATTGCGTATGCCGCGTGCATGACGGCCGGTGATCGCGCGTGTTACGGATGTCGATGTGTCGGACATCGCACGTACGCGGGTTTTCCATGCCTGCGGTATCGCACTCTCGAAACAGGTGAGAAACGCGGTGCCTATCACGGCGGCTTGCGCGCCGAGCGCGAGCGCGGCGACGATGCCACGCCCGTCCATGATGCCGCCGGCGGCCAGCACCGGCAGACCGGTCGCATCGACGAGTTGCGGCACGAGCGCCACGGTGCCGACCAGCGCCTCCTCGAATGCGCCGATAAAGGTGCCGCGATGCGCGCCGGCCTCCGCGCCTTGCGCGGTGATTGCGTCGGCGCCCGCATCGCGCCACGCGACACCCTCGGCGACATGCGTCGCGGTGCCTATTACATAGAGGCCGTTTGCATGGAGACGGGCGATGTCTTCGACAGCGAGCAGTCCGAACGTGAAGCTCGCCACCGGCACGCGTAATTCGATCAGCGTTTCCAGTTGCGCGCGAAAATCCGGCGCGTAGCGTTCGAGCGGCTGTCCCGGCGGCAAACCGAGGTCCGCGCGCAATGGATCGATTGCTTCGAGTGCGTGGCGCACGGTGGCTTCGTCCGGCGCGGCCGGATCGAGTACAAACAGGTTCACGCCGAAGGGGCGATCCGTCAGCGCGCGAATCGCCGCGACTTCACTCGCGATCTTCTCGGGCGCTAGCGCGGCGGCTGCGAGAAAGCCGAGACCGCCGGCGTTCGATACCGCGGCGACCATCGCCGGCGTCGTCGCGCCGCCGGCCATCGGCGCCTGCACGACCGGCACCCGCAACTCGAAGCGCGCCGCGAACGGCGTCACAAAACTGCCTTCACTCATGATTGATTCTCCTTCCGACAATGCGCCCGCGACATCGGCGAGCCAGGACTCTGGACTGTATCGAGCCCGGCGCGCGCGGAGAAATGAATTATCGAGAATGTTTCAATCGCCTTACGAGATCGGTGCTACGCGACGAGGTCCGTCAGGCCTCGCGTGACCCCGCTGCAAGGCGTTTCTTTTGATGGCACACTGACCGCCCGCTTCAGGCATTCAGCCCTCCGGCAATCATTCAGACCGACCCCCGCGTATCAACTCACTTGTAAATGGAGAGCAACATGAGCACGACTTCCCGCTGGATCGACATTCCCGCCGGCAACGACAGCTTCGGCGGCTATCTGGCGCTGCCCAAAGGCGGCAAGGGACCGGCCGTCATCATCATTCAGGAAATCTTCGGCGTGAACAGCCATATCCGTTCGGTCGCGGATCAGTACGCACAAGACGGCTACGTCGCGCTCGCACCGGACGTGTTCTGGCGCGTGCAGCCGCGCGTCGAATTGACGTATGACGGCGCGGATCGCGAAAAGGGCATCGAGTTGATGCAGAAAACCAATGTCGACCAGGCGGTGGCCGATATCGGCGCTGCCGCCGCGGCGTTGCGCGCGTTGCCGGAAGTGACCGGCAAGGTTGCGGCGATCGGCTTTTGCTTCGGCGGCCGACTCGCTTATCTGGCTGCCGCGCAAGGCACGCTCGACGGCGCGGTTGCCTATTACGGCGGCGGCATTCAGAACCAGCTCGATGAGGCCGCGAAGATCAAAGTGCCGATGCAATTCCACTACGGCGAACTCGACGCTCACATTCCGCTGTCGGCTGTCGGCCAGATTCAGGAACGTTTCGCCGGCCGCACCGACGCGGAGTTCAACATCTATCCGAACGCCGATCACGGCTTCAACTGCTCGGACCGTGCGTCGTATAACCAGCGCGCCTCGGCGCTCGCGCATGGCCGCACGCTGACCTTCCTCGGTGAACGGCTGTAACGTGTGGTTGCGATAGGCGGTTGCAACCTGCGGCTGCAACGCGCGGGTGTAACTCACAGTTGCAGCGCGCGGTTGTAGCTCGCAACTTCAACCGACGCCTGTCACTCGCGCCTGGAGTTCACACTTCAATCGGCGCCTGTAACTCGCACCCTTGCTGGGTTACTCTCTCAAAGACGATGCGCCATCGGCGCGTCGTCTTCTTCCATGCTTATCGATGATCCGGGGACCACGGGACGTCCGGCAAAACCGTTCATCATTCACATGGGCAACCTGCAAATCCAACACTCGATAGAGAGGGCCCCTCCGTCGTGCAATCAGACTATCTCGCCCATGACGCCATCGGCC
This sequence comes from Paraburkholderia fungorum, assembly GCF_046027605.1. Lineage (GTDB taxonomy): Bacteria > Pseudomonadota > Gammaproteobacteria > Burkholderiales > Burkholderiaceae > Paraburkholderia > Paraburkholderia fungorum_F. The sequence goes on along the minus strand of NZ_JAQQEF010000036.1, from coordinate 18,757 downwards.
TCGCCGAACTGGTCCGAAGCCGCGAAGCAAGCGCGCGCGAGTTGCTGGATATCGCGATCTCCCGCGCCGAGGCCGTCAATCCCGCCATCAACGCAATCGTCCTGAAGGACTATGACGCCGCGCGTCAGCGTGCCTCGCTCGACGATGCGAACAGAGCGAATGGCGCGATCCATGCGGACGGTGGAAGCGCGCAAGCCGCACTCGCGGGCGTGCCCTATCTGATCAAGGATCTGGGTGCAGCGGTTGCCGGGCTGCGCATGTCGATGGGCAGCCGCCACTATCGTCATTTCATTCCTACCCAGGACGCACCGGTTGTAGCACTCGCGAAAGCGGCGGGCCTCAACATCTTCGCCAAGACCAGTACCTCGGAACTTGGTCAGATGCCTTATACGGAGCCCGAACTGTTCGGCGCGTGCCGTAATCCGTGGAATCTCGACCACACGCCTGGCGGTTCAAGCGGCGGCGCGGCGGCCGCGGTCGCCGCGGGTATCGTGCCACTCGCCCATGCATCGGATGGCGGCGGCTCGATCCGCATTCCCGCGTCATGTTGCGGGTTGTTTGGCCTCAAGCCTTCTCGCGGACGTGTGCCGCGCGCGACGCCGACCGCCGCGGCCGGTGAACTCGGCATCGATCACGCAGTATCGCGCAGCGTGCGTGACAGCGCGCTGCTGCTCGATCTGTTGGCTGGCAATGCGGACAGACCGCTCGGGGCGCCGGGCACCTTCCTCGGTGCGAGCCGCGAGCCATGCAAGCCGCTGAACATTGCCTATGTCACCGATTCGATGCTGGCGCCGTCGCTCTCCGCCGACTCACGCGCCGCGCTCGAAGACGCTGCGCAACTCGCCAGCTCGCTAGGCCATAACATCGAACCGGTGTCGCTCGGCATCGATTTCGCGGCAGTCCGCCATGCGTTCCTGATGCTGTGGTCGGTGACGGCTGAAGAAATGGTGCTGAACGCTGATCGCATCACCGGCCGCAAGCCGCTGCGCGACGAATTCGAAATTTCCACGTGGGCCATGGCGCATGTCGGCCGCAAACTTGGCGAGCGTGGACTACCAGGCGCGTTCGAAGAACAGCGACGCATCACCGAACGCCTCACCGATTTGCTGAGCCGCTACGACGTGCTCCTGTGCGCGACGCTCGCCGGCGCCCCGATCAAGATCGGCGAAATGCAGCCGACCTCCGCCGAGCGCATGCAAATGCGCGCCGTTACCGCCATGCCGCTCGAACCCTTGCTGAAGAAGCTGCTGACCGAAGCGTCGAACAAGGCGTTCGCGTGGGCAGGATGCACCGAGTTGTTCAATTTGAGCGGACAACCGGCGATGTCGGTGCCGCTTTACTGGAACGCGCGCGGGCTGCCTGTTGGCGTGCAGTTCGCCGCGCGTAACGGCGGTGAAACCACGCTGTTGCGACTGGCCGCGCAGCTCGAAGCGGCGCGGCCGTGGTTCGACAAACGGCCGCCGTTGATGCAGGCGCGCAGCTAGAGGAAAGTGCGCCGCGGCGTTGCGGCGCATTTGCCGCGCCACTGCGCTTGCGTGCGGCCCAAACGTGATCAGGCCTTCTTGTTATATGCGCTGCACCAACCCGTGCTTGCGACCTGCTTGCCCGCAAACATCGGGCAGCCGGCGTAGGGGTCCGTCGCCTTACCCTGATAGAAGCTGCAATTGCCGCAGTCCTGGCCTGCCGCGTATTTCGCGAACTTCGCCTTGTCGACCTTGCTCGCGTCGGCCTTGTAGCCGAGTGCTTGCGCGGTCGGATCGGTCTCGGCGACTTTCGGTGCGTCGGCGAAAGCCTGGCGCGACAGCGCGAAGGTGGATGCCACACCAATGCTGGTGATCAAAAACGTACGACGGGAAGACTTCATGGGGATTAACTCCATTGTATTGAGCTGATCGCCGTTCTAGTGACAGCGCTTTCCAAGGATAGCAATGAAGCCGTCGCGCGTGAGGCCCCAAATGATAGAGATAACCGAATTTGTACTACCCCGCGCCCGAAAGTCGGGCGCGGAAGGCGGGTTGTTCACATGAAACGCGAACGCGACATGAGAGCCCGGGGAGGTGGCGGCTAAGCGCGCCCACGAAGTGTGGCCGCGAAAGTGTGCCCGTTAAGCGCGCCCGCTCAATTCGCAGACGCGCTGCGCGATCGCGAGCGACGCCGTCAATCCCGGCGACTCGATCCCGAACAGATTGACGAGCCCCCGCACGCCATGCGCGGCCGGACCTTGAATCACAAAGTCGGCGGCGGCCTCGCCCGGGCCGGAAAGCTTCGGACGAATCCCCGCATAGGCGGGCTGCAGGGCATCGTCCGGAAGCGCGGGCCAGTACGCGCGAATCGCCGCGTAAAAGGAATCGGCACGACGCGGATCGACGTCGTAATTGATCGCATCGACCCATTCGACGTCCGGACCGAAACGCGCCTGGCCGCCGAGATCGATCGTCAGATGCACGCCGAGACCGGCTTCGTTCGGCATCGGATAGATCAGGCGGCTGAACGGCGCGCGCCCCGAAATGCTGAAGTAATTGCCGCGCGCGAGATAAAGCGGCGGCACATGGCGCGCGTCCAGACCGCGAATCTTGCGTGCGAGCGCATTGGCCTGCAAACCGGCACTGTTGATCACGCAAGCCGCGCTGATCGTGGTTGGCGTGCTGCCGCCCACTTTGATGATGAAGCGGCCGTTGCTCGCTTCGATCGCCTCGACCGGCGCATGGAACGCACACACCGCGCCGTCACGCTCGGCGTCACCCTGAATCGCCAGCATCAACTGATGACTGTCGACGATACCCGTCTGCGGTGAGAACACCGCCTCTACGCATTCGAGCGCGGGCTCGAGCGCCTGAGCCTGGTCGCCGTCGATCCGCATCAGATCGAGCACGCCGTTGTCGCGGCCCTTCGCCATGATGCTTTCGAGCTGAGGAATCTGATTGCGCGAGGTGGCCACCAGCAGTTTGCCGCAACGCGAATGCGGCACGTTGTGCTCGACGCAGTAGTCATAGAGCAACTCGCGGCCGCGCACACAGAGCGCCGCTTTCAGCGAACCGCGCGGATAGTAGATTCCCGCGTGTATCACTTCGCTATTGCGCGAGCTGGTGCCCACGCCGATCGCTTCGGCCGCTTCCAGCACGATCACTTCGCGCCCGCGCGCCGCCAGTGCGCGTGCCACGGCGAGACCGACCACGCCTGCGCCGATCACTACACATTCGATTTGATCCATGTCCCTTGACGCGGCTGAACTCGCCGCGCGCTACCTCGTTCAGCCGATATCGATAAAGACAGGATGCGGCTATCGAAGACCGCACACCGCTCGCTGTCGAACGCACCCTGCCCTGATGGAACCGCTTTGCAAAATTCTACGACGCTGCACAGACAGAAATGCCCGCAGTCGAACGACTGCGGGCATTTCTGTCTTGAGCCAGTCTTGAACGTCTGGGCCTGAGAGAGCCAGTGTACGCCGTCGAAGGTCGCCGCGCTCGATTCTTCATGCGAGCGGGACAGCGCGTCGCGTGATTCGGTGACACGCAGCCGCACCTCGTGATTAGCAACAGTTGCCGAAGCATTCATCCTATTTTCGGTATAGACGCCCGATTTCATGCTAGAAAAAAGCCGTCCAGAAGGCAATTTCTGGCCAAAATCAGCCGAAAAACCTTAAAAACCGATCGGTTTTCGACGATTTCCGTAATCCAGCCGAATGTCAGCGCCGTCGATCTGATCGCGGCCGGCAATTCGCGCCGCGCCGAATCCATTCAGAATCGCGCGCCGCATTTCACGCGGCGATGCCCGCTTCAGCGCGTCGAGCGCCGCGTCGCCGAGCGTTTCGGGAAAGCGCAGACCCCAGTTATGCGCTGAGCGAATCTCGCCGTAGATCGATTGAGCGATACGTCGTGCGCCGTCATGATCCGGCGGCGGAATCTCGTAGACGTTCATCCGGTTCAGGATCGGCTCGGGAATCGAGCGCTCGTCGTTCGCGGTCGCGATCCAGATCACGTGGCCGGCATTGATCGGAATCTCGGCGAATTCGTCGGTGAAGGTTTGCGCAGTGTCGTGCTCGAGCAGCGCGTAAAGCGCGCCAAGCGGATCGTATTGCGAATCGCCACTGGCCTTGTCGATTTCGTCGACCGTGATCACGGGGTTCGCGTAGCTGCCGTTCACGAGCGCATCGAACACCTTGCCCGGCTTCGCGTTCTTCCATTGCGACGAGGCGCCCGAAAGAATCCACCCCGCCGTCAGCGAACTCATCGCCACGTATTGATAGGCGGTGCCGAGCAGGCGCGCCAACTGCTTGGCAAAGTGCGTCTTGCCGATGCCGGGGTCGCCGAGCAGCAGCATCGGCATCAGTTCGAGCCGGTCTTCGGTCTCGAGACACAGGGCGACCTGCTTGCGGATGTCGTCGAGCGGCGCTGAAAAATTGGGCAGCGCGTCGATCAGATCGTCGATCGACGGCATTCGGTTCGGCTTGACGCAGAATCGCAGATTGCCGGTTTTCAGCATCTTTTCGTAGGTGGTACGCAGCGCTTCGTTCGCGCCTTCGCCGAGATCGTTCAGCGCGGTCTCGACCTGATCGAGGTCGTACACTCGGCTGAAAGACGCCACGGCGATTTCCTGTTTGACCATTGCTGTTGTCATCGCTCACCCCGTCTGACTGGTCTTGCTGCGGCGGCGCCTCGCGGGCGCCGTTTCAAGTCCAGTGTAACGAGGCCATATTCGTGTGCAAGCCAGCAGTCGTGCGGCTCTGCTGCTAACAACGGCGTGTTGCCGGCGACGCCCGGAAGAAGTGCCCCTGAAGCATTCCTTGCCCCATCTGAAACGCTGTATTGCTGAACCCGGCCCCGTTTGACGTGTCAGAAAAGCGTTCCGCCCATCAGGCGTAAGATGGCCCTCTGACAACTCGGCCGGACGCAGTGACCGGAGAATCCTTTTATGTGGAAAACCAGTATCGTTGCCGTGCTAGCCACCGCGCTGTCCGGCACTTCGCTGCTCGCGAACGCGCAACAAGGGTCGACGCAGCAGGTCGTGCAATGGCAATTGCAGGTGATGCGCGACGGCCAGCAGATTGATTCGTTCGACGGCACCACCACCGTCGGCCAGGCGCGTACGGACACGCATCACAAGATGGTGCAGCATAACGTCGGCTGTAAAGACCAGCCTGGCGGCAGCATCGATCTGGCGCGCACGCTGACCGTCTCGCCGCTGCAGGCTGATGCAAACGCGGTCACGCTGTCGATCGAAGCTCAGGAAACCTTCGAGGAGGACACCGCGCGGCAAACCGATACCGGCTGCAAGCTGCCGCCGCAACCGCGTCAGGTCAGCGCGAGCCATCCGGGTCTGAGGGTGCCGGCCGGGCAGTGGGCCAGCTGGACGATCGTCGACAAGGACCCGAACCTGGTCTATCGCGTGCATGCGAGTCTTGCGAACAGCGCGAATTAACATCAACCCGCGCAAACCCGCGCGGATGGATGCGAATTGCGCAGGCAGCTCGAACCGAAGCGAAGAACCGAAGCCCCCAACAGAACACGTGGACAACGCGGCATGCGAAACCCAGAAGAATTGATCCGCGAGAGCGCAGCGCCCAAGGATTTCATTGCGGTGAGCTGGAACCTGCATAAGGGCCGCACACCGCTCGGCTTTCAGGCTTGGCAGGCCATGCAACGCTGGGTTCAGTCGACCCACGCGGACGCGTATTTTTTGCAGGAAGCGATGGCCCGGCGCATGCCCTCGCCGATCCTGGCAAGCAGTTTCGGCTCACCGCTCGCCGATCCGCTGAGCGATGTCTGGCATTGCCAGGCCACTGAAATCGCACGCGCGGCCGAACTCGAAATCGCGCTTGGGCCGAACGTGTTCAAACCGTCGTGGCGGCATGGCAATGCGATTTTGTCGCCGCATCCGCTCGATCTCGGCGGGCGCTGGGACATCTCCGCGCATCGTTTCGAAAAGCGCGGACTGCTGGTGGCGCGGGCGACCTTCGGCGGTCATTCGGTCACGTTGCTGTGCGCGCATCTCGCCCTCACGCGCTCGGCGCGCTTACGGCAGATGAACTGGATCGCGAACTGGATCGCGAAGGAAGCGCCGGAGGGTCCGCTGGTGCTGGCCGGCGACTTCAACGACTGGCGCAACGACTCCGTTCCGCTCTTCGCCGAGCACGGTCTGCAGGAAGTGGCGACACTGCTCGGCGAAGCGGGCCGCACGTTCCCGGCTTTCTCGCCGGCGCTCGCGCTCGACAAGATGTTCGTACGCGGCATGGAGCCGGTCGAATGGATCCAGCCGACGCAGGAGACTGCGTGGCTGTCGGATCATTTGCCGTATATGGCGCGGTTACGAGTCGAGTGAACTAGTCTCGACTCGGCGTCCACGTCAGCGCCGCGGCGATCTCCTCGCCCGGCTGCAACACGCAACCGCCTACGTGCTCCAGCATATCGACCGTGTTGAAGCAATCGGTGGTGTTCGTCACCGGTTCCACGCAGAGTTGTGCGTCGTTGGCGGGCGCAAATACCACCATGTGATCGAAGGGCGCATCGGCGGTCATCTTCAGCTGACGGTGTTCATCCGGCCATGCGATCGTCGCCTCGCGCGACCAGTTGGCGAAATTATTGTCGAGATCGAACGCGTCGGGCGACATGCCGTGACGCAGCGCCTCGACGGCGGGATGCGGGCCAAGATGCGTGGGCAGCACGTCGGCGTCGGCATGCCACATGCCTTGCACGTCGGCGTAAATGCGGGTCTGTGCGGTGCGTGGATAGTACGGGTGATGGCCCATGCCGAAGGGCATCGGCCGCTCGCTTAGATTCTGCGCGGACATCACGATACGCAGTGCGCCGTCGATCAACTCGATGCGTTGCTGCGCGCGATAACGAAACGGCCAGTCGCCGGGCTGCCGCGCATCCGGTTCGTGTTCGAAGTGCAATTCCACCGCGCTTTCCGTGCGCACTCCGACCTTCCATGGATGCCGCCACGCATTGCCATGTAGCGCGTGCGCAAAGTGCTGGTCATTGCCGCTCAGATCGACCGTGTCGCCGTCGAACTGGAAGCGTGCGTCGCGAATCCGGTTGCAGTAAGGAAAGAGCGGAAAGCTCGCCATGCGCAGCGGATCGCGTTCTTCGAATGCCGCCTGGGTGGCCGGCCGCAGCCAGTGCAGCGGGCCCGCGGACGTGATCTCGTAGTACGCGGCCAGTGCGCCGCCAATTTCAGGCGCGATCACGACTCGCATGGCGCCTGCCGTCAGCGTGACAAGCGTCCGTGCGATCACGGCGTCGTCGAGCCACGAGCGTTCGGTCGCGAGCGGCCGGAGCGAGTTCAGGGAAACGTCGCGCATGGTCAGAAAAGGCGGCGCCTCTGACGGAGGGCGGCAGCAACGCGCATCAATGTCTCCTATGACGTGCCGCGCACAGCACGCGGCTGGCGAACCGTCTGGGTCCGCGCGACCGAGAATCGCACGACAAAGCGCATCGGTCAATATTATTAGTAATAAATTTTGCCGAAGCTGGCCAGACTATGCGTCATCAGAACTCCCAAATGGCGGGTTAGCGCGCGTTGCCGCGCGCATATTATTAGTGGTACCGTCAGGACCACCCATGCCGCCGGCATGCTCCTGCTTTCGCGCCGCCGCGGCGCGGCCCGCACAATGAAAAAATCGACTCAACGCCGTCCCACCATGACCGACATCGCCAAGCTCACCGGCGTGTCGCAATCGACTGTCTCGCTGGTGCTGAACAACGCGACCGGCGCGAAATTCTCCGAGAGCACCCGCAACAAGGTGCTGAAGGCCGCGCACGATCTCGGCTACCGGCTTTCGCTGCGCGAACCGGTGTCCGCTTCGAACGATGAACGCAACCTGATCGTCTATCTGGCCGACGAAATCTCGACCAGTCCGCATCCGGTCGTCAACATCGACGGCGCGCGCGACGCCGCCTATGCGAGCGGCAAGATGCTCGCCGTCTATTCGACCCACGGCAATGCCGACATTGAAAAGCAGGTGCTCGACGCGACGCTGTCGAACCCGCATGTATTCGGCGTGGTCTACGCGACCGTCTACACCCGCAAGGTCACGCTGCCAGCGGCGCTCTCGCAGGTGCCGACCGTGCTGCTGAACTGCTACACGAGCGAGGGCGGGCTTTCATCGGTGGTGCCCGCCGAAGTCGCGGGCGGCCATCTGGCGACCGACTATCTGCTGCAGTCGGGGCATCGGCGAATTGGGTATATCAACGGCGAACCCTGGCAGGACGCCTCGAAAGACCGCCTCAAGGGCTACCGCACCGCGCTCGCCACCGCCGATCTGCCGTTCGCGCCGGAACTGGTGCGCGACGGCGACTGGAGCTCCGGTCTCGGCTTCGAACTGACGCTTTCGCTGATGCGCGAAGGCAATCCGCCCACCGCGATTTTTTGCGCCAACGACCTGACCGCCATCGGCGCGATCGAGGCGCTGAAACAGCTCGGTCATCGCGTCCCCGAAGACGTGTCGGTGCTCGGTTACGACGACCAGGAAATCGCCCGCCATACGCATCCGCCGCTCTCGACCGTGGTTTTGCCGAACTACGAATTGGGACGCTGGGCCGTCGAAACCCTGCTGCAAGAGGAGCAAAACCGCGCCGCCGGCGCGCCGGTGCGGCATCGTATGGTCAAGCTCGATGGTCCGCTTGTCGAACGCGCGTCGGTCAGGGTAATTACCGAGGCAAAAAAGCCAATAATTAATATTATTAGTGATTGACCGATAATAATTCTGAGTGGAATAATCGGCACGTCCGGTCATGGCGAAACAGCGCCGGCCGGCAGGAGAAACACTAAAAGCAAATACACCTACCTCACCAGGTACTGGAGGAAGACAATGGCGTCGCTCAACACGCAGTCGCGCAGGCACGTGCGCAAGCAGCAGATTCGTCCGCTGGCAGGTTCGCTGCTGGCTCTGGCCATCGGTTTCGGCGTCGCCACGGCGCACGCTGACGACGCGCTGCCGAAGCTGTCCACCAAGACTCCGCTGAAGGTCGGCTTCGCGCAGACTGAAAGCAACAACCCGTGGCGTCTCGCGGAAACCAAAAGCTTCAAGGACATCGCCGCGAAGTGCGGCTGGCAGTTGGTCATGACCGACGCCAACAGTTCGAACTCCAAGCAGGTCTCGGACATCCAGAACATGATCGCGCAGCACGTCGATCTGCTGGTGTTCCCGCCGCGCGAAGAAAAACCGCTTGCGCCGATCGTGCTGCAAGCTAAAAAGGCCGGCATTCCGGTAATCCTGGTCGACCGCGACGTCGATCAGTCGGTGGCTAAGGCGGGCCGCGACTACATCACCTTCATCGGCTCGGACTTCATCGATCAGGGCCATCGCGCCGCTGACTGGCTCGTCAAGGCGACCGGCGGCAAGGCGAAGATCATCGAACTCGAAGGCACCACCGGCGCTTCCGCGGCGAACGATCGCAAGAAAGGCTTCGACGAAATCATCGCGAAAAATCCGGGCATGACGATCATCGCTTCGCAAAGCGGCGACTTCGCACGCGACAAGGGTCGTCAGGTGATGGAAACGCTGTTGCAGGCGCATCCGGACGTGACCGCCGTTTACGCGCATAACGACGAAATGGCACTCGGCGCGATTGCCGCGATCAAGGCAGCCGGCAAGCAGCCGGGCAAGGACATCCAGATCGTCACGATCGACGGCACCAAGGGCGGCATGGACGCGATCGCCGCCGGCGAACTTGGCGCGAGCGTGCAGTCGAGCCCGTTCTTCGGCCCGCTCGCCTGCGACGTCGCACAGCGTTACGCGAAGGGCGAAAAGATCCCGACGTGGGTCAAGGTGTCCGACCGCTTCTACGACAAGAGCAACGTGCAGCAGAACATGCAGTACGGCTATTGATAGCGAAACGATAGCGCAACACCGCAGCCTCGCAGGACGTCCCCGCTCCAAATCAGTCTCCTCGGGGGGTGGGCGACGGGAAGGGTTCGGAGCGACGCGTTCGTGGCAGCACGGGCCGTCGCTTCGCTTTTATGCGGCGTAACATGGGTCGGCATGATTCGACGATGCGCCTCTGCATGGAAGCCCGAACCAATCGCCATAGCAGCTCGCACGTGCCACGCATGCAGCACATGAAGCAGCACACGCATCAGGAGGACACCCGTGACGGAATCCGCCAAAGAAACGCCACACTCTCCCCTCACCCGTTCGCCGCTGCTGGAGATGCAGGACATCGGCATCAGCTTCGGCGGCGTACCCGCGTTGCGCAGCGCCAATCTGAGCGTCGCGGCCGGCGAAGTGCATGCGCTGATCGGCCAGAACGGCGCCGGCAAATCGACCATGATCAAGATCCTGACCGGCGCGTATCGGCGCGGCTCGGGCACGGTGCGCTTCGAGGGCCAGGAAATCGATTTCCGCACGCCTAAACAGGCGCGCGAAGCCGGCATCAGCACGATCTATCAGGAGATCAATCTGGTGCCGTTCCGCTCGGTGGCGGAGAACATTTTCCTCGGCCGCGAACCGCGCCGTTTCGGCCTGATCGACTGGCGCGCGGTGCAGCAGCGCGCCGCCGCCCTGCTCGAATCGTTCGGCTTGCAGATCGATGTGAAGAAACCGGTCAGCCGCTATTCGACCGCGATCCAGCAGATGGTGGCGCTGGCACGCGCCGTGTCGTCGGATGCGAAGATGGTCATCATGGACGAGTCCACCTCGTCGCTCGATGAACGCGAAGTGGAATTGCTCTTCACCGTGGTGCGCAAACTGCGCGACGACGGCCGCGCGGTGATCTTCGTCTCGCACCGGCTCGACGAACTGTATGCGCTATGCGACCGCGTCACCGTGATGCGCGACGGCCAGACAGTCGCGCAAAGCACGATGGCGGACATGGACAAGCTGCAACTCGTCACCACCATGCTCGGCCGCACGCTTGCCGCCGTCGTGCACGACGACACCGCCGCACGCGAAGCGAATCTGGCGCGGCGCGGCAAGCTGGCGATCGCGGCGAGCCACCTCAGCACGCACCCGAAGGTGAGCGACGTCTCGCTCGAAGTCCATGCGGGCGAAGCGGTGGGTCTCGCCGGCCTGCTCGGCTCGGGCCGCACCGAAACCATGCGCCTGATGTTCGGCGCCGATCCTCTCGAACAAGGTTCCTTGTCGATCGGCGGCGAGACGGTGGCGCTGAAGTCGCCGCAGGATGCGATCGCGCGTGGCCTCGCTTACCTGACCGAGGACCGCAAAGCCGAAGGCATCGTCCCCGAGCTCTCGGTGCGCGATAACCTCACGCTGGTCTGCTTGCGCACGTTGGCGAAACACGGCGTGGTCGACGTGAAGAAACAGCAGGCGATCGTCGACCGGTTCATTGCGTCGCTCGGCATTAAGCTGCGCTCGCCGGATCAGCCGATTCGCGAACTCTCCGGCGGCAATCAGCAGAAGGTTTTACTGGCGCGTTGGCTCGCCGCCGAACCGTCGCTGCTGCTGCTCGACGAACCGACGCGGGGCATCGACGTCGGCGCCAAAGCCGACGTGGCGAAAATCGTGCGTGAATTGCGCGACGCGGGTCTCGCCGTGCTGTTGTCCGCATCGGAACTCGAAGAACTGACGGCGGTGGCCGACCGCGCGGTGGTGATTCGCGACGGCCGCACTGTCGCCGAACTGAATGGCGCCGACATGAGCGAGACCGCGATCATGGACGCCATCGCCTACGGCAGCGAAGGCCAGTCGCAATTGGCCGAAGCCGCCCAGTCCGCCCATATCGAAGACGCGTTGGAGGGCGACCGTCATGGCGCTTAAGTTGCACACCGAGTCGCTGCACCACGAAACCGCAGCGCCGCTGCCGGCCACCGTCGCGCCGCGCGCCACGGCCGCGTCGACGGTGAAGAAATGGCGGCACCTGGCCATGCAACGCGAAGTGATCGTGCTGCTCGCGATGGTGCTCTTCAACCTGATCTTCACCCCGCACTTCTGGTCGCTGCAAACCTTCAACGTCAACATGACGCAGGTGGTGACGATCGTGATCGTCGGCATCGGCATGACGCTGGTGGTGGCGACGGGCGGCATCGACCTGTCGGTGGGCGCGTCGATGGCGATCTCGGGCGCGCTGGCGCCCATGCTGTTCCTGAACATTCCGGGGCCGGGCGGCATTGCGCTCGCGTTCGTGCTGCCGGTGCTGGCGGCGGCCCTGTGCGGCGTCTTCAACGGTTTGCTGGTGACGAGGCTATCCGTCCAGCCGATTGTCGCGACGCTGGTGCTGTTCATCGCCGGGCGCGGTATCGCCCAGGTCGTCACGGATGGCAGCTTGCAGGCGTTCAACACGCCCGCGTTTCAGTGGATCGCATTGGGCAAGGTCGCCGGCGTGCCGTTCCAGGTGCTGCTGATGCTTGCGCTGGTCGTGCTGTTCGCGTGGATCGTGCGCAAGACCCTGTTTGGCCAGTACCTGTTGATCACCGGCGGCAACGAAAAGGCCGCCTATCTGTGCGGTGTGCCGACGGCCACTGTGAAGCTGATCGCCTACACGCTCTGCGCCGCGCTCGCGGGCCTGGCGGGTCTGATCTCGATCTCGGTGAATTCGTCGTCCGATGCGAACGTGGTGGGGCTCGGCGTCGAACTCGACGCGATCGCCGCGGTGGCGGTCGGCGGCACGGCGCTGACGGGCGGCAAGGCGTATATCGGCGGCACGCTGATCGGCGCGCTGATCATCCAGTTGCTGCGCTATACGCTGCTCGCGCACGGCATTCCCGATGCGGCGGCGTTGGTGGTGAAGGCCGGCATCATCGTCGCCGCAGTGTATGTGCAGCGACGCTCGCGCTAACCCTCACGCTTCAGGGACCCTCCCGGATTCGATGCGATGAAAAAGAACCTTCCTATCCTGCTTGCTCTCGTCGCGCTGATCGTGCTCGGCCTCGTGCGCTACGACCATTTCGGCTCGGCCTACAACATCACATCCTTCTGGCGCTACAACTCGATGTTCGCGCTGATCTCGATCGGCATGGCCTTTGTGATCATCACGGGCGGCATCGATCTCTCGGTGGGCACCGTGGCCGCGCTGGCGAGCGTCGTCGCCGCGTTGACCAGCGTCTATGGCGGCTGGGTTGCCGTCTTAGCCGGTTGCGCGGCAGGCATGGCTGTCGGCGTGCTCAACGGTCTGATCATCACGCGGCTGAAAATCCTGCCCTTCATCGTGACGCTCGCGACCAGCCTCGGCGCGCACGGCGTCGCGCTGCTGCTCGGCAAGAACGACGCGGTGTCGATTGCCGCCGATTCGAACTTCGGCAACTTTGGTCAAGGCGATCTGTTCGGACTGCCGATCCCGGGGATCGTGGCAGTGGTCGCCGCTATGGCCGGCTGGCTCGCGCTGCGCAGCACGCGCTTCGGGCGGCATTCGCTGGCAATTGGCGGCAGCGAGGAAGCGGCGCGGCTGATGGGCCTGAACGTCGACCGGACGCTAGTTATGGCTTATGCGGTAAGCGGCCTGCTCGCCGGCATGGCGGGCGTGATCCTCGCCGCGCAGTTCGGCGCCGGTCAGCCGAACGAAGGCGTCGGCTGGGAGCTGTTCGCGATTTCGGCGGTGGTGCTCGGCGGCACCTTGCTCACCGGCGGCGAAGGCTCGATTGCGATGACGATTGCCGGCGTGCTTCTGCTCGGTCTCGTGTTCAACCTGCTGAATTTCGAAAATGGGCTTGGGTTTATCAGCTTGTCGGCGTACTGGCAGTCGGTGATTCGCGGTGTGTTCCTGCTGCTGGTGATCGTGCTGCAAGCGCGAGTGTTGAAACAGCGTGGGAAGAAGCGCGAGACGGCCCCGGCGTGATCAAAGCATAAAACGCGGCAAACCCTATACCGCAGCGACTCCCGGCGATTTTAGCGGCCACCCCGCCACCTTTGTGTACCAACACCGCACGGTGCGACAGCGCGAGCAAAAGTGAATCCGCCTGCTCGGCGCGTCGCGCCTCGACGGTCCAGTTTCCGCACCTTCCGCTCCAATTTCCTGTGCTTTTGCCAGTTTTATCAGCAGGGTCAATGCTGCGGCGCACGGCGGGTTTCGGTATCATCCTGAAAATGTTGCCCGCGCGGCGCGCCTATCCGGCGCATGCCGGACAGCCGATGGCAGCCGCCCTGCGCGGCTTTCGCCCATCGCCGAACCCTTGTTGAAGCGTGGCTGCAGGCCCGCCAATGTACTTCGCGGCGCCGCTCGTACCAACACCGGCGCCAACGCTTCCAGGTCCGGTACCCCGCTTCACCACGCTCAACCGCCGTGCCGCAGCCCTCGGGCAGCGGGCGCGGTAAAATAGCGGATTGCGCGTGATTCCCGACCTCGGGTTAGCGCAGCATTGCCCTTGCCGTGCCGGCCGGCTAAAACGACTGGCCGCCTTTGTTTTCGCACTATCCAAGAAGCCATGAGCAACCTGAATTCACAAACCGTCCTGAGCGTCCACCACTGGACCGATACGCTTTTCAGCTTCACCTGCACGCGCGATCCGTCGTTCCGTTTCGAAAACGGCCAGTTCACGATGGTGGGCCTCGAAGTCGACGGCAAGCCGCTGATTCGCGCCTACAGTCTCGCGAGTGCGAACTACGAAGAGCACCTCGAATTCCTGAGCATCAAGGTGCAGGACGGCCCGCTCACGTCGCGCTTGCAGCATCTGAAGGTCGGCGACGAAGTCCTGATCGGCAAGAAGCCGGTCGGCACGCTGATGGCCGACAACCTGTTGCCCGGCAAGACGCTGTGGCTGCTGTCCACCGGTACGGGTCTCGCACCGTTCATGTCCATCATCAAGGATCCGGACATTTACGACCGCTACGAGCGCGTGGTCCTGACGCACACCTGCCGTTTCGTCGACGAGCTGGCGTACAAGGAATACATCACGGATCACCTGCCGGCGCACGAGCATCTAGGCGAGCTGGTTCAGGAAAAGCTGCTGTATTACCCGACCGTGACGCGTGAAGCGTTCCAGAACCGCGGCCGCATCACCGAACTGATCGAAACCGAAAAGCTGTTCGCCGACCTCGGCGTGCCGGGCTTCTCGCTAGAAGACGACCGGGTGATGCTGTGCGGCAGCCCGCACATGCTGCGCGACACGCGCAAGCTACTCGACGACCTGGGCTTCCAGGAAGGCAGCAACAACGCGCCGGGCCACTATGTGGTCGAAAAGGCCTTCGTGGGCTAAGCGCGCGTTCCAGATTGAGCGGCTCGCGCCGCCTGATAGCAGAAAAGGAGCCTTCGGGCTCCTTTTTTATTGTCAGTTACAAATCAGCGCCATTGTTCTAACATTTAATGTCGGCATTCTTCCTACAAATAGGCCGCTGGCCGACATCAACCATTGCATGAAATATAGACGCTAACCCTTGGTGCGCCTGCATTTATTCTTTTTATGAGATATCATCGCGGCGCACGAACAGGTGTTTGACATCTCGGTCGTGGGGTGACCGTTTTGTTACCGAATGTAAATTTCGTTACACCACGCTGTAGCGATTTGTCCTTCGCGCGCACAACGCGCCAAGGACATCACTCGAGGCCAGAGACTCGCATGCGTTCTTTTGTCTTCGCGTCGCCGATGCGCAACCGTTTCGCCGTCCACACCGCTTCCTGAGAGGGAAAGTCATGGAAACGTCGACTGTCGTCCCGTTCAGCACCCACAATGCGTCTGCTCCCGCCTACACGGCGCCGCAATCCGCTGCTGAGCGGGAACTCGCGCTACTGCGCGCTCGCGTGCGCGAACTGTCTGCCGAACTCGTTCAGGCGCAGGAAGCTGCCTGCCGTCATGTGGCGCGCGAGTTGCACGACGGCGTGGGTGCCGAACTGACGGCAACGCGCTTCGCGCTTGCCGGCGTCGAAACCTGGCTGCCCGCCAATGCGCCGTCGCAGTGCGCCGCCGCGCTCGCCGTCGCGAATCGTTCGCTCGACGCCGTGTACGCCGCGAGCCGCCAGGCCGTCGCGGAATTGCATGCGCCGTCGCTCGAAGCGGGGATCGTCGGGGCGCTGGCGCAATGGACCGGCGATTTCGCCGCGCGCACGAACCTGCGCACGAGTTTCGTTTGCGCCGCCGATGTGCGCCTGACCCGCTTGCCCACCGACGCGGCGCTGGCCGTGTTCCGGGTCGCCCAGGAAGCGCTGAACAATATTGCCAAGCACGCCCGCGCCGAATCCGCCGACATGCGGATCGAAGCCGGCCGCCGTCACCTGACGCTGATCGTCGGCGACGACGGCATCGGCGTAACGCGCAACGCCCGCAGCCGTCGCGGCCATTTCGGCCTGAGCGGGATGCAGGCGCGCTGCGCCGCCTTCGATGGCACGTTGCGGATCAGCGCCCGGCGAGGCGCCTCATCCCGTGGCGACAGCGGCAAAGCGCCGCGCGGCACGATCGTGCGGGCACGCTTTGCATGGGATGCGATGCTGGCCCTCGCGCCGGGCGCCGAACGTCGCGTGCTGCAATCGTGAGCACGCCATCATGAGCTTGCGCATCCTGCTCGTCGACGACCACGCGGTGGTTCGCCAGGGCGTCCGCCAATTGCTGCTCGACCGCGGCGTGGCGCGCGAAGTGACCGAGGCGCAAAGCGGCGCCGAAGCGCTCGAGGCTGTCGCCCACGACAGTTACGACGTGGTGCTGCTCGACATTTCGCTGCCCGACATGAATGGCGTCGAAGTGCTCAAGCGCCTGAAGCGCAAAGCGCCGCGCGTGGCCGTGCTGATGTTCTCGATGTACCGCGAGGATCAGTACGCCGTACGCGCGCTGAAGGCCGGCGCCGTCGGCTACCTGTCGAAAACCGTCGACGCCGCCCAGATGATCGGCGCGATCCAGCAGGTTGCGGCGGGCCGCAAATACGTCAGCCCGGCTATGGCCGAAGCGCTGGCGGACTATGTCTCTTTCGATGGCGAACAATTGCCGCACGAAAAGCTCTCCGACCGCGAATACCAGACGCTATGCATGCTCGCATCCGGTAAGCGACTGACGGATATCGCCATGGCGCTATCGCTATCGGTGAAGACGGTCAGCGTGTACCGCACGCGACTGCTCGAGAAAATGAAGCTACGCAATAACGCCGAACTGACGTTCTATGTGATGAGCAACCGTCTCGTCGATCTGAATCCGGCGATGGCCGGCTGACCGTCACTTACCGTGATGGTTGAATAGCGCGCTTGCCTGCAACCTGACTGCACGGGAGCGAGTTCCTCGATTTGGGACGTGCAGCGGGCGGGCGAAAGCGTTTCGGCCGCTTTTCCTGCTCAGACAAAACGCCGTATCCAAGGGGCTTCAGCCACGCATGTTCCGGCTTCCCCTGCGACGATGAAAACACCGTCCCAAAATGGTGCAGCGGCGTGCTTCCGTTAAAATCCAGGGTTTCCCCGACATTCGGCGCGCAAGATGCGTGCACTACTGGAGACCCACCGCCAATGTCCCTGTTCCGCAAAAAGAGCGTCGAGCACATGATTGCCGCGAGCGCTCAGAACGCCGGCCTGAAGAAAGCGCTCGGCGCGCTCGATCTGACTTTCCTCGGCGTCGGCGCCATTATCGGCACCGGCATTTTCGTGCTGACCGGCACGGGCGCCGTTCAGGCCGGTCCGGCGCTGATGGTCTCGTTCCTGATCGCGGCGGTTGCCTGCGGGTTCGCGGCGCTCGCCTATGCCGAGTTCGCGTCGACCATTCCGGTCGCCGGATCCATCTACACGTATTCGTATGCGACGCTCGGGGAACTGGCTGCGTGGATCATCGGCTGGGATTTGATGCTCGAGTATGGGCTGGCAACTTCGGCGGTATCGGTCGGCTGGTCGGGCTATCTGCAATCGCTGCTGTCAGGCTTCGGGGTGAGCTTGCCGGTTGCGCTGACGGCGGCTCCGGGCGCCTTGCCGGGGCATGAGACCTGGTTCAACCTGCCTGCTTTCCTGGTGATGATGGCGATTACGGCATTGTTGTCGCTCGGCGTGCGTGAGTCCGCGCGGATCAACAACATCATGGTGGCGATCAAGGTGATCGTGGTGCTGCTGGTGATCGGCGTGGGTGTGTTCCACGTGACCCCGGCGAACTGGCATCCGTTCATGCCGAACGGCTGGAACGGCGTGTTCGGCGCGGCGGCGGTGATGTTCTTCGCGTTTATCGGTTTCGATTCGGTGTCTTCCGCGGCGGAAGAGGTGAAGGACCCTAAGCGCGATTTGCCGATTGGGATCATTGCGTCGTTGGGGGTGTGTGCGGTGTTGTACGTAGCCGTGGCGGCTGTGGTTACCGGTATTGTGCCGTCGGCGCAGTTCGCGAATATTTCGCATCCGGTGTCGTATGCATTGCAGGTGGCGGGTCAGAAGTGGGTCGCGGGCTTTATCGACCTGGGCGCGGTGCTGGGCATGCTGACGGTGATTCTGGTGATGGCGTACGGTCAGACGCGTGTGATCTTCGCGATGTCGCGGGATGGGTTGTTGCCTGCGCGGCTTTCCCGTGTGCATCCGAAGTTTGCTACGCCGTTCTTCACGACGTGGCTGGTGGGGATTTTCTTCGGATTGATTGGCGCGCTGGTGCCGTTGAATGTGCTGGCTGAGTTGATCAATATCGGCACATTGGCTGCGTTTTCGATGGTGTCGATTGCGGTTCTTGTTTTGCGGAAGACGCATCCTGAGTTGCCGCGGGCGTTTCGGTGCCCTGGCGTGCCGGTGGTGCCGGTGTTGGCTGTCGCCTCTTGTCTGTTTTTGATGGCTAACCTTCAGGCGGTGACGTGGGTGGCGTTTGTGGTTTGGCTGCTCATTGGGATGGTTATTTATTTTGGGTATTCGCGGCGTCATTCGAAGTTGGCGAAATAAATTAAAAGGGTGGGTTTTTGCCTGCGCGGCGCTTGTTTCTGTTTGCCTAC
>NZ_JAQQEF010000035.1:0-70613 GCF_046027605.1 Paraburkholderia fungorum | reverse complement strand
AAGGTTGATAATTTATCTTATGTCAAATTACCAATCCCATACGGCTCTGTGCATATAGACGACCACAACCGCGTACTCGCCAGCGAATCGTAACCGGTCCTACCGCATGCCGCGATCCACCGCGCCCGGCCGGCCCCTCCTCAGCTTCTTCCGAAACGACGAAAGACAAAGAGCGCCAAGAAACGCGCCCTTTAGAACGCATTCCACCGCCGATATCACTGCAATTCCAACGGATCGCGTATAGACGAATGGCAGTGCGGGCACAATGGCGAGCACACTTATTCCGCAAACGAGAGCAAAGACTGTACGCGCGCCTCGTACCCTCGCGATAGCGGCAGTACCGATTAGAATCACTATGAACTTCGACGCGGCAAGCGCGAGTAGCCAGGTGTTCAAATTCAATGCACCGATTTCCAGGGGGGTCTCGACCAACGACCAACCGCATACGCAAAGTATGGTTATTTTTGTTATGCGATCGAGTGTGATTCTCGCCGGGTTGTATTGGTCCTCAATCCAGTCCTGCTCGGATGGAAGTTCATCTTCCACCATGTCGGCCATGGGAAAGACCGCGTCTTCTTTGCTCACTGTTGCCTCCGGGTTCCCACTGGTGCAAGCATCATGGCTGTCGGACTAAGTGGGAGATAGCCCAGTGACGCTCGCAATTACATAAAGTTGGGATACGATTCTCGGGACGTGGTATGGGTTGCACGCAACTCTGGCGCGCCACCGAGCGAATCCGGAAGTGCATGGCGCTAGTGGACCTACTCATGGCCGGGCGTCCGCAACGTCCTTCGGCGTGACCTGCCCCTGCTTGCCGCCAAAATGGGCGATCGTATAGTTGGCGACCGCGGCGATTTCGGCGTCCGTATAGGCCGCGCCAAACGACGGCATGGCGATTGCCGCGGCATGATCCGGGGCGCTGGTGCCTTCGAGGATCACCCGGATCAGGTTGGCCCGTCAATGAGATTACATTGCAGGCCAGCATCACGGCAACCAGGCGCCGGTGATTGACGACATCGCTCAACGGAACAATAAATACAACCCCAATCACATATCCAAACTGAATCGACGTCACGAGATACCCTGCCCACGTGAGCTGGACGGCAAACGACGAGGCCAGTAACGCGGTCAGCGGTTGCAGGTAGTACAGGTCCGCAGTCAGCGCTGCACAGCAGAAGGCAAACAATAAGACGCGCATCGGCGTCACCACCTGCGAGTTACTTATTTCATTCGACATAACGATCAACCAGTTTTATCAAACTACTGTATCGGCAGGCGGATTCATTGTTACCCGTTCCAGATCGGCATTCGCACTGAATCCTCAACGCAAACCTATCCGGGAAATCGGCTGAATATTCTTAGTCTCACTTAACAAGGATTAGTACGGATCGTCATTCTGGCACTCCGGGTCGGGCGTGCGATATTGCATATTCATGTATGCCGCCCCTTCTCAACAGCCTTCCCGACTGACTGCTCAAAGTTGCCGGTTCCGAGCCACGTTGACGGTATCTTTATGCGTCGAACCGGATCTTTTTCGGCGCCTTGATGCCGCATTTGTTGAAATGAACCCGTGCAAACGAAATCAAAGGGCAATGACATGTTACGTTTGCTGATTCCGCTCATCCTGAAGGCGCGCCGAAGGCCGCGCGCTGCGTGGACTTTCTCTGTGTCGAGGGCAGCGTGGCCGGGCGTGAGCTGGCGGAAATCCTCAAGTGGCACGCAGAGCAAGCGAGAACGTCCGCGCTTCATTCCCTCGGCGAATTAAGCGCGCGATGCTGAGCGCGCTGAGACAAACCTGTGCAATCCTCAACGACGCGTGTGTCCCTTATCACTGAACACGCGTATTCGGCCCGGTGACAGAAACGATCGCAGCGCGCGCCGCCGCGAAACATTCTTGCGGAGCGTCGCGGGGAGCCTGTCACGAGCGGCATGCGATGACTGGATCGTCGGAACGACGACCTTGTACGCACGATGGGCACGCCGCCGGTGAGCCTTATCGCAGGGACGACATCGCCACCCTTGGCCAGTTCGCGGTCAACCCCGCGTATCAGGACAGCCCGATCATGAGCAAGCCAGCAGTTTTCTCCCTATGGTTCACAAGCAAAGGAAATCAATGAAGAAGGCATTCAAAAAAAGGTTGCTGTGCAGTGTGCTGGGCACCGCAATGGTTGCGACGTTGAGTACAGCCGTCAATGCGACAGCGGACACTAAACCGCCAATCAGGATTGGTTATGTCGAAGGTTGGGACGACAGCGTCGCAACGTCGAACGTGGCCGCACGCATTATAGAAAAGCGCCTGGGCTATCCGGTTCGACTCGTGCCTGTGGCGGCGGGTGTCATGTGGCAGGGTGTCGCGCGGGGCGATCTTGATGCGACGCTGTCAGCGTGGCTGCCGGCGACACATGGCGCGTACTGGGAACAGTTCAAGGGGAAAGTGACCGACGTTGGCACCAATTTCCGGGATGCGAAAATTGGTTTGGTCGTACCGGCTAGCGTGCCCGAAAATAGCGTTGCCGATCTCGAAGCGCACAAAGCGGATTTCAACGATCGTATCGTGGGGATCGACGCAGGCGCGGGTGTGATGAAGAAAGCCGACGACGCCATCAAGACCTATAACCTCAGCCTGACGTTGATGCCGAGCTCGGGCAGCGCAATGACGGCGGAACTCGCTCGGCGGATGAATCAGAGCAAGCCGGTTGTTGTGACTGGCTGGGCGCCGCATTGGATGTTTGCCAGGTGGAAGCTCAAATTTCTGGACGATCCCAGGAAGGTATTTGGTGGCGCCGAGCATGTTGATAACGTGATCAACCCACAACTCGAGACGAAGGCCGCGCCTGTGGTCGCGTTCCTCAAGAAATTCCAGTGGAAACCAGGTGAGATCGATAGCGTCATGCTGGCGACCGAGAATGGCAGCAACCCTACGGCTGCGGCCGATGCGTGGATTGCGGCGCACGCGGATCGCGTCGATAGCTGGGTTGCCGGGACGCAATGACTTCCTGGTTGCGTGGCGCCTACCTGGTGTCGATGGCGAGACCCACCTGCCCTTTTTGTGCGTTTCTCGCATCGATGTGCAGGCCGGTGCCTGCACCACAAGGACATGAATTCAATGGATTCCCCTAAAGTCATGGTTGAAGGTCTCTGCAAGATTTTTGGAGACAACCCCAACGCCGCCGCTGACTTACTCGCGCGCGGCGCCACCAAGGACGAGATATTTGCCAGAACAGGCCATGTGGTCGGCGTCCACAATGTCTCGTTCGACGTTCAGGAAGGCGAGATCTTCGTACTGATGGGCTTGTCCGGGTCCGGCAAGTCCACGCTGATTCGACTGATCAACCGGCTGATCGAGCCAACAGCGGGCAAGGTCATCATCGATGGCCGCGACATCGCCGCCGTGCGACGCTCCGAACTCACGTCGCTACGGCGCACCGACATGAGCATGGTGTTCCAGTCATTCGCATTGATGCCGCAGCGCACGGTGCTGTCCAATGCCGCATTCGGCCTCGAGGTGGGCGGCGTGGGCCGCAAGGCGCGCGAACACCGTGCGCTCGAAGTGCTCGAGCAGGTCGGCCTCGCGACATTCGCGCAGAAGCTGCCGGCCGAACTGTCCGGTGGCATGCAGCAGCGCGTGGGTCTCGCGCGAGCGCTTGCGGTGAACCCCTCGCTGATGCTCATGGACGAAGCGTTCTCGGCACTCGATCCGCTCAAGCGCAAGGAAATGCAGAACGTGCTGCTGGAACTGCAAAGGAGCCAGCGCCGCACGATCCTATTCGTGTCGCACGATCTCGAAGAAGCGCTGCGCATCGGCAACCGCATCGCGATCATGGAAGGCGGCCGTGTCGTGCAGATCGGCACACCGCAAGACATCATCGCGAGCCCCGCCAACGACTACGTGCGTGCCTTCTTCGAAGGCGTCGATACAAGCCGATATCTGACGGCCGGAGATCTGATGCAGATCGACGGCGTGCCGCTCGTGTGCAATCTCGATCAGTCGAGCGTCGAAGCATCGTTGAACGGCAACGCCGAGTACGCGTTCGTGCTCGACGCGGAGCGCCGCATTCGCGGATTCGTCACGCGCGATGCGATCGGCAATGCGTCGCCGACGCTGCGCGAGCTCGAATGCATTCCGCGCGGGGCGTCGCTCGAGCAGGTGGTGTCGCGTGTGTGTGCGAACTCGACCCCGCTGCCGGTAGTCGACGATGAAGACCGCTATTGCGGCGCCGTCGATCAGGCGGACGTTCTGAAGGCAATCACGCGCCATCGGGGTGCCCATGTCTGAGATCATTCCACTTGGCCGCTGGGTCGATCAATCGGTTCACTATCTGCTCGATCACGATGCGAATACGTTCGATGCGATCGGCAAGACGATCGAAAGCTTTGCTGCGCTGATTGAGTACACCCTGCAGGCCATTCCGATGTGGGCACTGATGGCGTTCTTCATTGGCATCGGTCTGTGGCGCGTGGGCTGGCGCTTTGCGATCTTCGCGACGTTAGCGTTGTTGCTGATCTATGCGACCGGGTTCTGGAATCAGACCGTCATCACACTGGGTTTGACGTTGTCGTCGACGCTGATCAGCCTCGCCTTCGGCGTGCCGCTCGGCATCTGGACCGCGAGGAACAGGCATGTCGCGATGGTCGTGCGGCCGATTCTCGACCTGATGCAGACCATGCCCGCTTTCGTCTATCTGATTCCGGCTGCCATGCTGTTCGGCCTGGGCCACGTGCCAGGCATTCTGTCGACGGTAATTTTCGCGATGCCGCCCGCCGTGCGTCTGACGAGCCTCGGTATCCGTCACGTGAATCGCGAGATCGTCGAAGCGGGACAGGCGTTCGGCTGCACGCCATGGCAATTGCTGTACAAGGTCCAATTTCCGAACGCGTTGCCGTCGATCATGCAGGGCGTGAACCAGACGATCATGCTGGCCCTGTCGATGGTGATCATCGCGTCGATGGTCGGTGCGGGCGGTCTCGGCAACGACGTGCTCGCGAGCATCCAGCGTCTGGATGTCGGCCTTGGCTTCGAAAGCGGTCTGTCTGTCGTGCTGCTCGCGATCATTCTGGACCGCATCACCGAGAGCTTCGGCCGCTCTCCCGGCACAGCCGGCGCGCCGCGCTTCGCAGGCCTGCGCAGTGTGATGCGCATAAGACCGGAGCGGCCGGTCGCACAGCGCTGCACAGATGGAGAGCAGCACGCGGCCGCGAAAACCCCCAGCTGAAAATCAGCGAAGGCATCTCCGTGATACCGCCGTGAGATGAACAGCCGGAACGGGTCAATACGCTACTGCCTGATTTCCTGGAAACCTGGAAAGGTTGAGGCGCAACGGCCTTTGCCACTGGCTGGGTCACTGCGAAGAACGGGTTGCTGCCATCACGCACCTCGCCTATCAGATGTCGCGCGTGCGCGGGATGACGACTGCCTGGCCGTGCAATTTGCCTTCCGCGTCAAGAAGTTGCCATAGTGTTGCTTCTTCGATCATGAAGCGCTGGCCTGATTTGGCGATACGCACGCCCTTGTAGCCCGCCTCATAGCCGAGCCGCTGTACGCGTGCGAGGAACTGCTGTCGCTCCTCGCGATTCGGGGCTTCAGCTGAGAGCCGGGACGGCAGTCGGGTGATTTCATCCCAGCTATATTCAAAGCGGCGCTGCGCGGCCTTATTACCATAAATAAAGAGCGGGTCGGGATCGGTGTTGTGCGCAAGTACTGCGAACGGTGCACTCTCATAGAGCCATTCGGCAGCTTCGACTACTGGCCTGCCCTGCGGCACCAGGGGGAGACCAAGCAGCCGGGCGTAACTATCGGTAAGGAGCTGGTAAAAAGCTGGATTGCGGTGAAGTGGAATCATCTAGGACATCTCTACGAAGATCATGGGCTCTGTGCAAAGGTGGAGCATTCACGATACAGCATCTGTGATAGTGACGACGGGTCAAAATGGTCTAACGTTTACGTCAGGCATCCAACGTGCTTATAGACGAGGTTTCGATTTGCAGTTTGCTTGCCTGCCTGACGAGAGTGGCAAATGAATCCGCTTGCATTTTTCTCATGATATGGGTGCGATGCACCTGGACGGTATATTCGGTGATGCCAAGGATTGCCGCCGTCCGCCTGTTGGGCTGGCCGCTTGCGAGTAACGGCAACAGCTCCTGCTCACGAGGCGTCAGCGATTGATAGAGAGCCTGGAGCTTCGCTGCATCCTCCGCCTTCTTGTGAAGAACGTGCGCACTGGCGAGTGCCGCATCGACCGCGCGCGTCAATGTGTCTTCATAGAGAGGTTTCGTGAGGAAATCGATAGCCCCGCCCTTCATGGCGAGTACCGCGGACGGCACATCTGCCCAGCCGGTAATGAAAATGACGGGAATTCGAGAGTCCATGCTGACAAGCTTCTGGACTTCCAGGCCATTCATGTCTGGCATTCTCAAATCCAGGATCAGACATGAAACGACATTCCGACGCGGCGCACCCAGAAACTCTCCGCCGGATCTGAATGTCTGGACGTTTCTTCCGTTTGCGTGCAGCAGCGAAGAGAGTGCTTCGCGCACCCGGCTGTCGTCATCCACGACATAGACCAGTTCGTTTGCGGATTCCATGAAACCCCTCCCTTGCCAGGTGAACCGGAGGCGGTGATACGAGCTTGTTGGCTGGCTATTCCGGCGCTTTGATCAAACGCTGTAGAAGCAACATATATCGTTGTGCCCGGCCGAGACATTACATTTTTATGTAATCCGATTGATTCCAGCTTCATGTAATAGCCGCCCTTCGCCCCGCCAACTATCATCAAGGTCTCGGTGTGATCGCGGGCAGGATGAACGTCCTGCCGAGCAATTCACGGCAACCAATTCAAAAACTCCCCTTGGAGAGATAGTATGGTTTCAAAATCACTAGTGTCCGTGCTTCTTGCCGCTTGTGCCGCTGCGACTGCGCAGGGAGCAGCGGCGCAGGTGGCGGGCCAGCAGCCGATCGGAATAACGGTAGCAGAAACGGACGCTATCCTTTCGGGGTGGAGTGTCAAACGTTCGATCTTACGCAAGCCTGTATTTGACGATGATGCCGAGAAGATAGGGACGGTCTACGATATCGTCGTCGCGCCGGACAAATCGGTTTCGTATGCCATCATCAACACACAGGGATTCGTTGGGATACCTCGTCACGATGTAGCAGTTCCCATCGATCGACTGGATTTCGTCGATGGCAAACTTGTTTTGCTTGGGGCGACGCGTGACGCACTCAAAGCAATGCCTGCGTTTCAATACGCGAAACTACCTGCGATACCGAAACCACGAGATATAGACCAGCATCAGTGACATCTGCCGGTGCCGATGTCAGGCCGGAAAGTAACGGCCTGCATCTCGCTCGACGTCGCTCCGAACGCCGTCCCGGACCGAGGCCCGGTGCCGGACGAAACGCGCTCTTCGCGCAACCTCACTGCGAAGGTCGGCTTGCTGTCCGTTGACGGGTTCGAATCGAACGGCATTCTCGAAGGAAAAAACGATGCTTATCCTGAAGATCGCATTGGCTGCGACGCTGACTGTGGCCGGTCCGCTTCTCCTCGCAGCCGCGTGCTTGTGGTGCATCGGCGCGATTCGACGCGTGGCGAAGGCCGTTATGCAAATCGTTCGACAAGCGTCGCGTTCCGCAAAGCACTCTTGAGCCGATCGAATCCACGCTCACCATCCGAACTTCGAGATGAACATGGTGCGCGTCTGGGAGAAGCGAGCAAGTGAAAGCGGTCCACCGATTCCCATGCATTCGAGGAACCATAGATGTTCCTCGCGCTCTTGCTCCTGCACGCTTCTGCTCCGTGACATCGATCGTGGTGCCGATGTACTCGATCACCTGACCGGAGCGGTCCAGAATCGGATGCCCCACGGAACGGAGGGTTCTCACACCGGTATCGAAGTTCCTGAGGCGGTACGCGACTTCCAGGTCGACGCCTTCGCGCACGGCCTTCGTGAAGCTTTCCACGGTTCGGGTGCGGTCATCTGGAACAATGTCCTGCGCGACTTGCTCGTACGAAGGCAGGCCTTTCGGCGCCCTCTCCTGACCACGGCCGACGCAGGTAGCGAGGATGACCTCGTTCTGGATACCTCGTCCAGCGACGGGTTTTCGGATCGCGGTCACCTCAATGAGCAGCGGACGCTTCTGTCGTGTCTCCACTCTTTGTCGGACGCGTAATCCAGATGAGCGGGATGATCAGAATGAAGATGAACGTGGACGCATAGAAGAAATCGTCGAGACCCATGACCGCAGCCTGACTCGCGACCATCGATTCGAACGATGCATACGCGGCGCCCACATCCAGATGGAATTGCGATTGCAATGTCGCGATGGTCTGATTGAAAACCGGATTGTCGATGCTCGCCTGCTCGGTGAGTCGCACATGGTGCACCACCGTCCGATGACTCCATACGGTGCCCGCGATGGACGTGCCAACCGCGCCGCAGAAAATACGCGCGAAATTGGATAACCCTGCCGCTGCGGGAATGCGCTCAGGAGGCAATCCGGAAAGAATGATCGACACGAGCGGAACGAACCAAAGCACAGTTGGAATACCCTGGAGCAAGGTCGGTATAACCAGATGCCACGCATCTACCGTACTTACATACTGCGTGCGCATGAAGAACACACCGGACAGACCCACGAACGCCACCGACACCAGCACCCTGGCATCAAACCATTGAAGCAGGCGCCCGATAAAAGGAGAAAGTAGAACCGTGAAGATGCCAACGGGCGCCGTGACAAGGCCGGCGTCGTAAGCCCGGTAGCCGAGATACTCCTGCATCCACTGCGGCAGCAGAACGAGGTTGCCGAAGTAAAGCGCGTAGGAAACGGAAATCGCAATCGTGCCGCTGCTGAAATTGCGCAATGCGAACAGCCTGAGGTCGACAACCGGATGCGCCTCCGTCAGCTCCCACACAAGAAAGAACGCGAAGCTGACGAGGGCAATCAGCCCGAGCGCAACGATGAAGGGCGACGAAAACCAGTCAAGATCCCTCCCCTTGTCGAGCATCACCTGAAGCGCCCCGACCCACGTCACGAGCAGCGCAAGCCCTACCGCGTCGATTGGCAGTTTCTTCGTCGGCGTTTCGCGCTTTCGGTAAATGATCCAGGTGGCACCGGCCGCGATAAATCCGACCGGGATGTTGACGTAGAAGATCCAGGACCAGTTGTAATTGTCCGTGATCCAGCCGCCGAGCACCGGCCCCGCGATCGGGCCAACTGTGGCGGTCATTGCCCACAGCGCCAGCGCCATGTTGGCCCGGGCCTTCGGATAGGAGCTGAGCAGGACGGCTTGGGACAAAGGAATGAGCGGGCCGGCTACCAGGCCCTGCAAAACCCGCGCGCCCAGCAGGAACGGCAAGTCCGGTGCGATGCCGCAAAGCCACGAAGCGAAAACGAACATCAGAATCGCGCCGACGAAGAGCCGGATCTGCCCGATCTGCTGCGTGAGCCAACCCGTCAGTGGAATGGACACGGCATTGGCGGCGGCAAAGATCGTGATGACCCACGTTCCTTCATCGACCGACACCCCGAGATTACCCGAGAGGTTGGGCACCGCGACGTTCGCGATCGACGTGTCGAGAACGGTCATGAAAGTCGCAAGCGCCACCACGATCGTGGCGATCACGAGCTGGCCGCCTTGCAGCGGCGGATGCTGGACCGGTATCGCAGGAGAGGCGGGAGACGTTGATTCCTGCGTCATAAACTGTGTTCTTCGGGCTGGTTGTCGTGATCTGAGCCGCTCCTGCCGGCGCGGGACGCACCATGGAAGCAGCGTCACCTGCTTCACAGCATCCGTCGATCGCCGACGACCAAAACTTGCGTGGGGGGTAGCGTTGGCCCGCTAATTATTAAATGCTTACACCATAATGTGCCCGAAATGCATTTCTTTCGCCAGCGATTTCGACAATACCGGTCCTCTCGCGTCGGATCTGATTGGGACACAAACCCGGCATTGGATCAGCGTGCTCAATACGCGGCGTTACATTCGCACGCAGACAGCTCACCTGTCGGCGGTCAGCCTCCGACAGGCCGTTCAGCATCACCCCGCTATTCAAACCCAAAAAATTCCACCGGATTGTCGATCAGCAACAGCCGTCGTGCTGCTTCGTCTGGCACGATATCGGCGATCAGATCGACCAGATCGCCGTCGTCGGGCATGGGGCCATGAAGATTGACATGCGGCCAGTCGCTACCCCATAGCACGCGCTCGGGCGCGTGAGCAGCAATACTGCGCGCGATCGGCAAAGCATCATGAAAAGGTGCGCCCGTTCTGGAAAGACGATCGGCGCCGCTCAGCTTCACCCAGACGCGCCCCGTGTCCATCAAGCGGCGCAACGCCGCGATAGCGGCGCCGCCCGGGCCAGTGGCGATATCGGGCCGCGCCATGTGGTCGATAACGACGGGCGCATCCAGCGATTCGATGAACCCCGCGTGCTCCACGATATTGTCCCCGGCCACATGAATGGCCAGATGCCAGCCAAACCGTTTAACTCGCGCGGCAACATTGCGTATCGCGTCCAGATCGGGACGTCCCCCCAGATGCGCCAGAAAATGAAAGCGCGCGCCGCACACGCCGGCTTCGTCGTAGGCCGCGATGACTTCGTCAGAATCGGTTGGGCGAACCAGCGCCACGCCCTTGTAACGCCCGCCACCTGCGCGAAGTGCATCCAGCAGCGGCCGGTGGTCGTAGCCATGCCCCTGGCTCTGCACGATCACGGAGCGTGCGAAGCCGAAGCGTTCATGCCAATACCGTAGCGCGGTTTCGGGCGCCGAAGGCGGTGTAAAGCTCCGTTCCTCTGGCAGCGGATATCTGTCGAAGGGACCGAAAATATGACAGTGGGAATCGCAACTTCCCGCCGGAAGGGCGAGCTTCGGCGTGCGCGGATCAGCAAGAGGCGCGTCGGATTGCTTGAATGGACTCGTCATGTTCGATACTTCATGCTCCCAGTTCGTTCGCGACGCCAGCCGGCGGCGAAACCTGAAAAACGTTGATCGTCATCGAGATCAACGTGTAATAGCCGGCAAGACCGACCAGGTCCACAACACCCGCCTCGCCGAGCCGTTCGACCGCTTTCGCATACGTAACATCCGACACCTTGCGCTCGCGATGCAGCTCGAGGACAAACGCGTGGATCGCCGCCTCGTCGGCATGCGCGAAGGCAGGCGCAACACCCGTGCGGATCGCCTCCACCACTTCGGCGCTGAGGCCCGCTTCCAGCGCGATCGGTTTGTGTGCGTACCACTCGTATTCGGAGCCCCAGATGCGCGCAATGAGGAGAATGGCAAGTTCCGAAAGACGCGGTTCGAGTGATGTTTCATAGCGGCAGTAGCGTCCGAGCGCCTGCGCGTTCTGCGCAAGTTCGGGACGATGCAGCCACACGGCAAGCGGCCCGCGCACGCCTTTGCGAGGACCGCTCGCAATCGTGTCGTAGACGCCGCGCTGCGCCGGCGTCATGTGGTCCGGGTCGAGGTCGGCAATGCGTTTCATCGGTATTTCCTTTTGGTGTGACGGCGAAATGTCTGTCACGTCAAGCACGGCCATGTCATTTCGCGGATGATTCACTGGAAGCCAGGGCGACGTTGCTCGTCGTGGTGTGATTCCCCTCCTGCACCGCCAGGGGCTGCGCCTGCTCCTTGAGGTAGGCATGAAAACGCTCGATGTCGAATGCGCCTTCCCAGCGGGCGAGCGCAAAGACCGCTACCGTATTGCCGATCATGTTGGTGAGCGCAGTTGCGGTGGCCATCAGCCGGTCGATACCGAACAGCAATCCGAGGCCGCCGAGCGGCAGCGCACGCACCGACTCCATGGTCGCGGCCAGTTTGATGAATGCGCCGCCGGCGACGGTCGTTCCGCCCTTCGAGGTGAGCATCAGGACACCCAGCAATGCGATCTGCTGACCCAGCGAAAACGGTGTGTCGGTTGCCTGCGCGATGAAGCCCACCGAGAGCGCCATGTAGATGCCGGTGCCGTCGAGATTGAAGCTGTAGCCCGCCGGCAGCACGAAGCCGACCACCATCTCGTCACAACCCGCCTGCTGCAGCTTCTGCACGAGTCGCGGAAACGCCACTTCTCCGGAGGCGGTGCCGAATACCAGCAGCAACTCTTCGCGAATCATGCGCAGAACCGCGAAAAGAGACAGACCGCAACTCGCCAGAATGCCGCCGAGCACAACGACGATGAACATGATCGAGCCTGCCCAATACAGAAGAACGAGCTTCATCAGATACAGCAACGTGGCGCCCCCATAACTGCCGACGGCTGCGGCCATCGCGCCGAATGCACCGAGTGGCGCGAGACGCATGATGAAACCGAGAATCGTGAAGAGCACGCGTTGGCCCTCTCCGATACCGCGCAACAGAATCGAATCCCGTCCGACCGCGATGTTCAATGCGATGCCGGCAAGAATCGCGATCAGCAGAACCTGCAGAATATTGCCGGCGGCAAAGGCGCCGACCAGTGTCGACGGCACGATGCCCAGCAGGAAGTCGGTGACGGTCATATGCGCGGCCGATTCGGCAAATTGCGCCACTTTTGCCGTGCTCTCGATGTGCGCGGCGTGCAGCCCGACACCCGGTTTGACCACGTTCACGAGAACGAGCCCGACGAACAGCGCGAGCGTGCTGACGACTTCGAAATAGATGAGCGTCTTCGCGCCCAGCCGGCCGAGCCGGCGCATGTCCTGAGCATGCGAAAGTCCATGCACGACTGTGCAGAACACGATCGGGGCCAGCAGCATACGCAGCAAGCCGATGAACGCGTCGCCGAGCGGCTTCATCGCGATCGCTGTCGCTGGCGCGAATATGCCGAGCAGCACAGCCAGCAGCAGTGCGATCAGCACCTGAATGTGCAATTTCTTGAGTTGTCTCATCAATGTCTCCGCTTCTTGTGGTGTGCGTCGATTCGCTTTTTGCGAGCCGTGCATCGCCTGATTCGTTCAATAAGTACTGCGCAGATAGGGCGCGTACAGATTGAATGTCGAGATACCGCAACCGCAAGGCCGTCCAATCTGCGACGCGACAGCCGATGACGTGACAGGCGCGTCGAAAGCGGCAAGCATCCAGAGCGTGCCGTTTGCTTCGACGAACCCGCGCAGTTGCAACAGGTCCGCGCGCGCCGACAGCGCCTTTTCGATGGCGCCGAAGATGGCCTCCACGGGTGCACTGTCCGGTACCGGCTGGATACCCATCACGAGCAATCTGGACGCACCCTGGGGAACAGGCTGCGCGAGTGGTACGGAAGGCATCAGTCCGACGGCGGCCACGCGCGCGCGTCCGACCGTACGTGGCAGGATGCGGCGGCTCCAGGGCGTGGAATGCGCGCCCGACACCGCCCGATAAGCGTCGGTGTGCAATGCCTCCTGCGACTCGAGGTCGTACAGCGCTAGCCAGCGAGGCCAGCCATCGAGACAGACCCAACGCGAGGCACTCCTGAATCCTGGCAGCGAACGACGCTGCGGGAAGTGCTCCGTGTCGTACCAGTCGTTGAACTCCTCCTCGAGGGACGCCGGCGGCTCCATCAACACCATCAGAATCGCTGGATACCTGACCTGATTCATGCGCGCCCCCGGCCGATAAACGCGCCGATATGCTTCGCCACTTCCGCTGGCTGTTGCAAAGCCATCAGGTGACCTGCTGAAGGCACGACCGCGAAGCTAGTCCGCGCCATGCGAGCCGCCTGCAGTGCGAGCCGCTCGGGCGGACGCTGGAGATCGTGTTCGCCGGCAAGAACCAGACACGGGCACGCCAACGTCTCGAGCGCGACCGACAGGTCGATGCCACTCAATGCGCGACTGGCAAGTTCATAACCCGCAGGGTCGTGGGTGACGAACCGATCACGGTATCGGTTAAACGCCGACGCATCATTGCGCAGGACCGGCGGCCAGGAGTTGTCGAGCGTTACATCGACGATCGCCGCCATTCCCTCGCGCATGGCAAGCCCGGCGCGCTCGTGGAGATAGTGCCGACGCGCCGGGTCGACATCGAGCGCAGGCGCGCACAGCACGATACCGGCAACGTCGTCGGGAAAGCGGGCGGCGAAACTCACGGCAATCGCCGCGCCGGCTGCGGCGGCGATCAACCAGCAAGGCTGCGGCCATGCGGTCGCATCGAGCAGTTCGCGCAGGTCGTCGACCTGGTCCGTCAACGAAAAAGCCGAGTGGACCTTATCCGATTGTCCCTGGCCTCGCTGATCGTAGCGAAGCAGTCGCGTCGAGGTTTCAAGCTCCATTGCGACCTCGTCCCAGCTCTCGATGCTGCCGCCCAGTTCGTGAATCATCACCGCGCCGGCCGAACCCGATCCGCTCAGTGCGTAGCGTAGGTTGCCACCCGACAGCGCCATCCATGCCGTTTTGCTATCTGTCGGCGAAGCGTCGCCGACATCGTTCGAAATTAGCTTCAAGGTTGCCTGTCTCCGTTTCCCGATACTGTGCGCGATACGCATGCGATTGACAAAAACCTTTTTACGATGAGAAGCTATGCCGTCATGGCATGGGTCAAGACGAAGAAGTAAATCACCGGAGAGGATCATCGAAATCAGGGAATTGCGGTCCTTCGTGCACATCGCGCGCGTGGGCAGCGTCAGCCGTGCGGCCGCCGAGCTTTACATCGCGCAACCGGCTCTCAGCAGACAGATCGCGAAGCTCGAAGCCGAACTCGGCACGGCTCTGTTCGTGCGTTATGGACGCGGCGTCCGGCTCACCAGCGCAGGCGCTCAATTGCTGGAACGCGCGGAGATGATCATTAATTTCGTCACACAGACGAGCGAACAGGTCCGCGCATCGACCGATCGTCTGAGCGGCCATATCGCACTGGGCTTGCCCACGGCGGTCGGTGCGTGGGTTTCCGCGCCGATTGTCGAAGCGTTTCGCGAACGATGGCCCGCGGTCGCGTTGCACATGCGCGAAGGCTTGAGCAGTTCGCTGCAGGAATGGCTTCTCGACCGCCGCGTCGATCTGGCGATCGTCTACAACCAGCCGCCGCTCGAGGCATTCGACGTGCGGCCGCTATGCAGCGAAGCGATGGTCATCGTGGGGCCGCCCGATGACACCTTGATTCAGGAGCGTGGCGGCGAACCGCTGCGGATTCGCGACCTCGCCGAACTCTCGTTCATCATGCCGGGCTTTCCGCACGCGAATCGGCGCGTTCTCGAACAGGCTGCCGTACAGCATGGCGTGCATCTGCGCATCGCTCTGGAAGTGGACAGCGTGACGCTCACCAAGGCACTCGTGCGCCGCGGCCTGGGATATTCGCTGCTCACCTATACGGCGATCAAGGAAGAGGTCCAGCGCGGCGAACTGAAGGCGCTGCCCATCGAGCGCCCGGCCATCCGATCGACTGTCGCGCTGGCCACCCTGCGTGAACAACGCGCGTCGCGGCTGGTGCGCACCATGTCGGACGTGGTCGCGGAAAAGCTGCACGACCTCGCCACGATCGGTGCATGGAAAGACCACGTCACGTGGCTTGGCGACGACACTCAGGTGCTGGAGGAAGCGTGACGGGATGCCGCGCGTGCGCTCACGCGGGCAGGCGTCGCTCAGAATTTATGCCGAAAGCCCACGCGCAGCACGGTTTGCGAGTCGGATGACGACGGCGTCAGCAGATTGATCGCCGCCACAGCGCGCTTGCCGGTCGAGTCGACGCCCGCCGCATGCTGGTAGACGCCGAGCACATACAACGTTGTCCGCTTCGACAAGAAGTACTGCGCGCTCATCTCTCCCTGGTGGTAGCGTGCGCCGTCGTTTCCGCCGGCGCCGTTGCCGTCTGTGAAGTCATACGCTGCGCCCAACAGCCAGTCAGGGGTGGGACGGTAGCGGAAGCTGACCTCCGCGTTGTTGAACATGGCCGTGCCCGTGTAGTGCACCGGATTCGGACCCGAACTCGCGTCACCCATGTTGCTGAAGCGCACATTCGAGTACGTGACTGCCGCCGTCCCCTTGCCGATCGTGTAGGCAGCAGCAGCGCCGATCGACGTGTAACTGCGCGCCGACATGAAGCCGCTATACACCGGCGTGACCGTGCCGTTTGCAGTCGCTGCCGTAAGCGTGGTCTGCGAGTTGTTGCCGAAGAAACTGAGGTTAGGATTGCGGGCATTGATCATCGCGACGCCGAGGCTCAATGGCCCGTTCGCGTAACCCGCGCCGAGCGACCACACCTGGTTGCGCGAAACATCGCCGGCCACGCCGCCAAGACTGTACACGCCGCCAAAGGTGAAACCGCCGAAGGTCGGACTCGTGTACTTGATCGAGTTGTTGGTACGGTAGCTATTGTTGAAGTTGTCGAGGTCGCCCGGGTGCGCCGAGATATAGCCGCCCCAGTTGTCTGCTGCAGCAATCTGGCCGACATAGTCCACCACCGAATCGTATTGACGGCCCAGCGTCACCGACCCGAACCGTTCGCTCGCGAGGCCGACATAAGCCTGCCGGCCGAACAGCAAGCCGCCCTGCCCCAGGCCGCCATTGTTGACGTTAAAGCCGTTTTCGAGGAAGAACAACGATTTGAGACCGCCGCCCAGATCTTCGATGCCCCTAAAGATGACCCGGCTGCCATTGTTCACGCCGCTCGACATCATGTACTGATGCGCTCCGCCGGCGTTGGTCACGTCGTTGATGCCGACGTCGATCACGCCTGCCAGGGTCACGCTGCTCTGGGCATACGAGAGTTGTGGCAAGGTCGCCGCGACGGCAACCGCGAGCAAGGTCTTCTTCATCTGATTCTCCGGGTTTTATCGATGTAGGTGAAGCAAAAAGGCGCAGGTATGCCTGAAGCACTTACGACCCATGGACGAGCACGGCCGAACCACGTCGATCCCGAGTGGTTTGAACTCGCCGCAGCCGGCGCAAGTGCACGACTTGACGTCTCGGCGTCACGAAATACGTGAGCCGCGCGCGTCGCGCAAAGAAGGGGAAGGAAGCACTCAGCCAGGACGGCAGAGGGCAATAAACGAGGTGGTATTCAAGTTGCGTCTCCATTTTTCCAGCACTTTGCCTGTGGAGACGCTCGCTGACAAAAACCTTTTGTCGATAGCAAGTCATGCCGGCACGGCATGACTTGCATCGCTTCCTGCTTCATCGTCCGGCCCCGGGCACGCGGGTTGCGTCCGCTACCATCACGGCGGCGAGAATGCCGCGCTACGATCGCGGAGGACACAATCATGAGACAAACCGTATTAGGCGTGTTCGATAGCTATGCCGATGCACGCTCGGCACAACGGATATTGGGCGAAGCTGGCGTAGCCCAGGCCGATATTGCCATCTATTCCATGTCAAATGACGCACCCGTCGAAAAGGGGCCGCGTGTTTATGCACCGGGCAGCGGCGATGTGCGCCATCACAACCCGGTATTCGATCAACTCGAGCAGTTGTTTTCACGTCTGTTCAAAAGTGGCCAGTATCCGCCGGAAACCGAGGACTACAGAGAATTGATCCGTCGCGGCGGAACGATCGTCAGCGCCGACGTTTCCGAAATGCAAGTCGACCTCGCTCGTGATTTGATGCGCCGTACCGGCGCAGCCGACATCGAGGAAAGCGCCAAGGTATGGCGAAATGGTTCCGTAGAGACGGGTCTCGCAGAACCCGCGTTGCATCGGGATAGCTTGACGACCCGCGATTACTCCAATCGCGAGGAGCCTGCGGCCGGAGGCACGGTGATGCAGGGCACTGCTACTTCTTCGGCAGGGGCGAAGATGGTAGGTGGGATGCAACAGGTAGCGACGCGTACGGAGGGGCTCGGATCGACTGCGTCCAGGGAGAACGAGCAGCAGTTATCGGGGGAACCCGCCGTCGGTCTCACGCGTACACCCGAGGGCGGGCGCGAGAGTGTCAAATCACGCGCAGCGTACCCGCCAGATGACAGCACGAGCGGGACAAAAACGGAGCGGACATCTGGGACAGGCCCTGTGACCGATCCCGTCATGGGTACTCCGCTGGACGACGCTCCCTATGACGATCAATTTCGCGAGGACTATGACGCTCACTACGCGAACACCGGTGCGTCATACGACGAATATCAGCGAGCCTACACGCACGGCGCCACGCTCGGAAAAGACGAGCGGTATCGCGGCCATGACTGGCAAGGGGTGGAAGCGAACGCTCGCGAGAATTGGGAGTCGCGCTACCCGGAAAGTGGCTGGGAACGATTCAAGGCTGCCGTGCGGCACGGTTGGGACCGGGTTACAGGCGGCTAAGGCTAATGGTGGTGTTCGGGACCCCGGCGATCCCTGGATTGGTAGCGGCGTCGGGGCCTGTGAACATCGATCCGCACACGCACTTCAAACCGGCACGGTTACGTGCACCGCCGTCCCATAACACAGCACCTCTGTGATGCCCCTGGCTATCTCGGTCGCGTCATACCGCATGCCGATGATGCCGTTCGCGCCCAGGTCCGCAGCCTGCGCAATCATGCGTTCGTATGCATCCTGTCGCGCCCGCTCACACAGCGATGTGTATAGCGTGATGTTGCCTCCGAAGATCGTCTGCAAAGACGCTCCAAACGCGCCGACGATAGATCGGGACCGCACGATGATTCCACGCGAGACGCCGAAAGAGCGTTCAATCCTGTGCCCTGGAAGCTCGAACGCGGTCGTAACCATATGTCGTTCTATCATTGCTTTCTCAATGTCGAGTTTTCACCGCTCCCGCGAAGCCGTCACCCCAGGATCAGGACGTTGATTGTTTCCGTGTCGCGGTTTTGGATGCGGCGCGGCGAGGCTTACCCGTCTCGTCGGGAGATCTCGGACGCTTGGGTGTCGTGGCTTGATTCGTTTTGGCGGTTGCCAACCGCAGCCTTAGTTCGTTGAGTTCCGTGACGTATGCGGTGTTCGAATGGCGAAGGGCTTCAAGACTCCCTTCCACGACACCTGCGCGATGGCGCGCATCGCCAAGCTGAACCTGTAACGCCCGGATTTCCTCCCGATGTCGGCTCTCGCCCTGTTCCGCCCGGCGCGCCGCGGCAGCGAGATCCTTATGGAGGCGCGCGCCGGTGCTACGCTCCCGCTCGATCTCAAGCAATGCCCGTTTCTCAGCCGCCCGCAGACGCTCTTCCGCCAGCGCCGCGCTACCGCGCAACTTTTCCAGCTCACCCGAAAAATCCGCCCTCGCCTGCACCAGTGCACGATCACGCGCGCCGATCTCGTCCTGCTGCCGCGCGATTTCAGTTTCGAGCGCCCGACGCGTCGCCTCGCCCGCAGCTTGCGCCTGCTCGAGTTCCTGAATCCGCACCTGCGCATTGAGCAACGCACCGGTGCGCTGCTCGAGCGCCGTTTCGGTTCGCGCGAGCTCGGCCCGCAGTGTCTCTACCCCCTTGCGCGCCTCGACCTTCTCCGCTTCGGCGTCGGCCCGCAGTGCCTCGAGCGCCGCTTGTGCCGAGGTGGCGGACTTAGTCCACAGCGCGGCGACCAACTCCCCGGCTGCCGCCTGCAGATCCGCCGGCAGGTCCGGATGCTCGATCCGCACCCTGCTCTTCTCGCGCAACTCAACCCAGAACTCGCCAAGCACCTGAGTCGGCGTACTCATGCTGCCGCGTTTCACCAGTTGATACAGCCGGTTTGCGGTCGGCGTAACGCCGAAGCGGAAGAACAACAGCGCGCAGACCTCCCGATACAACTCGCGGGTTTTCGGGAATTCGGCTTTCAGGCGATCGATTTCACCAGCGAGGCGCGTTTCATCAGGCAGGGCATCGGACATGGGAAGGGCTTTGGGTTGATTTAGTCAATAATATAACGTAAATCGTTAAATATCCAACCCACATCATCTTCTAACGATGAGTAACCTTGAACATGCTGCTGAATGAACCAGAACGAATGCCGCCGCCCGATCCGCACATCGGACTGTGGATTCGACCACGGTGGCGTGAAGCTACAGCCGGGATGGGGACGGAGACGGAGACGGGAATAAACGACGTGGCGGCGGCATCGGCCGACGCCACGATCCCTGTTACGAGATCGAGACGCCCAATAGCTTCCCGACGCCGAATGTAAATCCCGCGGCAATGAGACCGATGACGATCTGCCGCATGGCGGAGAACCCCGCGCTGCGTCCGTTGAAGAGCGAGGTAAAGACCCCAATGGACGCGAGCGCAAGCGTGCTAAGGACGACGCACTGCACGATCGCATTGAGCCCATGTGTCCACAGGAACGGCATCACCGGAAAAATTGCGCCGACCGAGAACAGGCAAAACGAGACTCCCGCAGCGGACCACGGATTGCCGCCCAACTCGGCGGGATCGAGTCCGAGTTCCTCACGCGTCAGGGTATCGAGCGCCTTGTCCTTGTCGCGCATCATTTGCGATGCCACCCGTTTGGCCTCGATTGCGTCAAGACCCTTCGCGCGATAGATCAGCGCCAGCTCGTGCTCTTCGGCTTCCGGCGACATCTCCAGTTCTTCCGCTTCTTTAGCAATCTGCGTCGTGGCCAGTTCGCGCGCATTGGTCACCGACAGCCATTCACCCAATGCCATCGAACACGCGCCGGCGATCAGGCCGGCGAGCCCGGTGAGCAGGATCGCCTTGTTGCCGGTTCCCGCACCGGCCACGCCCATGATCAGGCAGAAGTTCGAAACGAGGCCGTCGTTCGCACCGAGCACGGCCGCGCGCAGATCGTTACCCGACGAGACGCCCTTATGCCACGACTCCGCTGCGGCGATGCGCGCACCTTGCGACAGGTCCAGGTCACCGCCGCCGTGAGCGAGGGTCTGGACCACCGCCGCGTGGTGATGCTCGTCGGCCGACATGCGGCCCGCGTCCGGCTGCCCCTGGTATTTGTTACGGTCGGCGTATTCGGCCGCAGCGAGCGTGGGCAGCACGAAACCCGCGCCGAACATGCGCACAAGTGTTTTCATCAAGCGGGTCTTCACGGCCTGGCCGCTGCCCTTCGGCTGGATGCCGTTCGCTCTCAGCTTATCGGCCCAGACCTGTGCATGATCGTGCTCCGACTTCGCGAGGTCACTGTAGACCTGCTTGCGTGTGTCGTCCTTCTCGACTTTCGCGAGCGTGTCATAGAGCGCGGCGCTATGGAGTTCATCAGAGAGATTGGCTCTGTACCGTTTGACTTCATGTTTGGATGCCATGTGCCGTGCCTGCTTATCGGGTCGCTAACAACGAAGCGTAGTCGATTCAGGCACGGAAAATCATGAAGCCCCTAAAACCCATCTTTAGCGAGAACGCCACCGATTCTCATCCCGATTCTGTTCCGCACGATGTTCTCTTCAGCATGCTCATACGTGTCCTCATCGGGGATAGGTTCTCACCACCAGATCATTGCGGCGCGGGTGCCGTCCGATATCCCCGCCGGCCGACAGCTAGGGCAAGTATGGCGGATACCGCAAGACTCGCCGCCACCACAAAAAGCCCGGCCGCATAGCCCCCCGTCACGCTCTTCAGCCAACCAATTGCAAACGGTCCGACAAAACCGCCAAGATTGCCGATCGAATTGATCATGGCGATGCCGGCCGCCGCACCGGCGCCCGAGAGAAAGGTGCTCGGCATGGCCCACAACGGCGCCTTGGCCGCGCTAATACCCACGTTCACGAGGATCAGTGCGAGCACCACTGCAACGACGGTGTCCGCAAAGCCGGCCCATGCGAGCCCGACACCCGCTACAACGCATGGAATCACCACATGCCACGTGCGCTCGCCAGTGCGATCCGAATGGCGAGCCCACATCACCATGCCGACCACGGCCAGCACGCTGGGAATCGCATTCAATGCGCCAGTGCCAAGCGCGCTAAAACCGAATTGACGAATGATCAGCGGCGCCCACAGTCCGAGCGTATAAAGACCCGCGGACGTGCCGAAGTAAATCATCGACATGATCCACACGCGCGGATCGCGCAGCGCCGCGAGTGCGCCGGCCGCGTGCCCAGCCTGGGACTCGCGTCCCGCCCGTTCTTCGCGCAAGGTCGCGATAAGCCACGCCTTCTCATCCGCGGCGAGCCAGCTCGCCTTTTCCGGTGAATCGGTGAGTGCTTTCAAAACCACGAATCCGAGAACGACCGCAGGAATCGCTTCGATGAGGAACAGCCATTGCCAGTCTTTCAAACCGAACAGCGCCGGCATCTGCATGAGGGCGCCTGAAATGGGCGAGCCGATTGCCGTCGACAAAGGCGCGGCCGCCATGAACGCGGCCGCCGCAACCGCGCGCTGCCGGGCGGGAAACCATTGGCTGAGATAGAGAATGATGCCCGGGAAGAAACCCGCCTCCGCCACACCGAGCAAGAAACGCAGCGTGTAGAACGAGTTCGGTCCGACGACAAACGCGGAAGCCGCCGACACCAGCCCCCACGTCACCATCACGCGTGCAATCCAGATGCGCGCACCGACCTTGTTGAGAATGAGGTTCGACGGTACTTCGAACAGAAAGTATCCGAGAAAGAAGATGCCGCCGCCCAGGCCGAACATGGTTGGCGAGAGGCCGAGGTCTTTGTTCATCGTCAGCGCCGCGAAACCCACGTTCACACGGTCGAGGAAGCTCACAAAGTAAAGCAGCATGACGAAGGGCAAAATGCGCCACGTCAGCTTGCGAACCACACGGGCTTGCAGTTCATTGGTCATGCCTGTCTCCGTACTTTTAATCGCCCGTGACGTGTTCGTCCGGGCGTTATGTTTTTGTGTAACGCACGCGCTGTGGGCTGCGCGTGGCGTGTTCTGCGGTGTTTGGCGTGCTCAGGCTGCCTTGAACTGCGCCGCCGGTTCCGCTGCGAGGATGGCACATACCGCATCGGTCACCTGCGCTGTCGTGGCCGTGCCGCCGAGGTCGCCGGTATGCAGCGCCGGGTCAGCCGTGATGCGCTCGATGGCATTCATCAATCGCTGGGCGGCGGCCGTCTCGCCAAAATGTTCGAGCATCATCACGACCGACCAGAATGTGCCGACCGGATTGGCAAGACCTTTGCCCATGATGTCGAAAGCGGAACCGTGAATCGGCTCGAACATCGACGGATAGCGGCGCTCGGGGTCGAGATTCGCGGTCGGCGCGATGCCGAGGCTGCCGGCCAATGCCGCCGCCAGATCGCTGAGAATGTCCGCGTGAAGGTTCGTCGCGACAATCGTGTCGAGGGTTGCGGGACGGTTGACCATGCGGGCCGTCGCAGCGTCGACGAGTTCCTTGTCCCACTTGACGTCGGGAAACTCCTTCGATACTTCCAGTGCAATCTCGTCCCACATGACCATCGCGTGACGTTGCGCATTGCTCTTGGTGATCACTGTCAGCAGCTTGCGCGGCCGCGACTGGGCGAGGCGGAACGCGAACCGGAGAATCCGCTCGACGCCTGCGCGGGTCATCATCGAAACGTCCGTTGCCACTTCGAGGGGATGGCCCTGGTGCGCGCGGCCGCCGACGCCGGAGTACTCGCCCTCCGAGTTCTCGCGAACAATGACCCAGTCGAGGTCCTTCGGCCCACAACGCTTCAACGGTGCGTCGATGCCTGGCAGGATGCGCGTGGGACGCACATTCGCATACTGATCAAAGCCCTGGCAGATCTTCAGGCGCAAACCCCAGAGCGTCACGTGATCGGGAATATGCGGGTCGCCCGCCGAGCCGAACAGAATCGCGTCCTTGTTGCGAATGGCGTCCAGCCCATCGGCCGGCATCATCACACCGTGCTGACGATAAAAGTCGCCACCCCAATCGAAGTTCTCGAACTCGAATCTGAAGGCGTCGCTTCGTGCGGCAATGGCTTCGAGAACCCGTTGGCCCGCGGGCACGACTTCCTTGCCGATGCCGTCGCCGGGAATGGTTGCGATCTGGTAGGTCTTCACTGGCGTCTCCATGACGTTGAACGTAGGACAGCATCCTAGAACAAGGGTCGCGCGCGAAAACGCTGCTAGACTTAAAGCATCCTTAACCTTGAGTTAATAATGGGCTGCTCATGCGCTACCTGGCGGCCGGCTCACCGATCTGCTCAACTGCCTCCTCAACATGACCTCGTCGATACAACCGGACGACCTCGCCTTCTTCTCCACGCTCGCTGCAAGCGGCAGCCTGACGGCGGCTGCGCGTGAACTCGGCTTGAGTACGGCAGCCGTGAGCAAGCATCTGTCGCAAATGGAATCGCGTGCAGGCGTGTCGCTCGTCAACCGCACGACACGGCGCATGAGTCTCACGCCGGAGGGCGAACTCTATCTGACGCGCGCGCGGCGCATTCTGAGCGAAATGGATGACCTGGCGCAGTTGCTGGGCGGCTCGCAAGCGGCACCGAAAGGCCTGCTGCGCGTGAACGCGACGCTCGGGTTCGGCCGCAGTCATGTGGCGCCGCTGATATCCCGGTTTGTGCGGCGCTTTCCCGAGGTGGACGTGCAATTGCAGCTCTCTGTCGATCCGCCGCCCATCAGCGACGACGCCTTCGACGTTTGCGTGCGCTTCGGCGAACCGCCGGAAGCGCGCGTGATTGCGCGCCGGGTCGCGTCGAACCGGCGGCTGCTTTGCGCATCGCCCGCGTATTTCGTCGACCGGCGCGCGCCACGCAATCCGGCGGAGCTATCGCAATACAACTGCATCGGCATTCGTCAGGGCGATGATGGCTACGGGCTGTGGCGTCTGACCACCGGACGCGGGTCGACCGAACAGACCGAGACGGCTCGCGTGCGCGGCAACCTCACCACCAATGACGGCGAGATCGCGGTGAAGTGGGCACTGGACGGCCACGGCATTCTGATGCGGGCGGAATGGGATATCGCGGAGTATCTCGCCGATGGCCGCCTGATTCATGTCCTGCCGGAATACCGTACGCCGGGCGCCGATATTTACGCGGTGTACCCGCAACAGTTGCAGATGACTGCCCGGGTCAAGGCGTTCGTCGATATGTTGATAGAGACGCTGGGAGCGCGCTGAGTCATGTCATGACGAGGCGCCTCCCTCGCCTCCATTGCTCTCATTGGCCGCTGCCGTGCGCGCCGCATCCTCTTCCTGCAACTTGCGCCACAGAATCTTGCCGCTGCCCGACTTGGGTAACGTTGTCACGAACTCGACAATGCGCGGCGCCTTGTAAGACGCCATCTGCTCATGCGCCCAGTCGATGACCTCCTGCTCGCTGAGCGTGCCGGCATGCGCCGCAGCGGGCACCACCAGTGCCTTGACGGTTTCGCCGCGCTTCGCGTCCTTCACGCCGATCACGCACACCTCCTGAATAGCCGGATGCCGGTACATCAACGCCTCGACCTCCGCGGGCCACACCTTATAACCCGATGCATTGATCATGCGTTTGAGGCGATCGGTCATGAAGAAATACCCGTCCTCGTCGATATGACCGAGGTCGCCGGTACGCAGAAAGCGCTTGCCGTCGAGTTCGATAAACGCTTCTTCAGTTGCCTTGGGATTGCGCCAGTAACCTTGCATGACCTGCGGCGCGTTCACGATGATCTCGCCGGTTTCGCCTTGCGGGAGTTCCTGCAACGTGACGGGATCGATGACACGCGAGTCCACGTCGAACACCGGAATGCCCAGACATTGCGGCTTCGGCCGATGCGGCGGATTGATGTGCGTGGCGGCAATCGTCTCGGACATGCCGTAGCCTTCGACGTAATCGAGCCCGGTGAGCGATTTGAGCTTTCTGGCAATCGCATCCGGCATGGCGGCGCCACCGCCCCGCGCGCCCGTCAGGCTCGACAGATCGTATTCGCCGAGCTTCGGGTTCGACAGAAAGTCGACCATCATCGCGGTGATCGATTGCCACGCGCTCACGCGATATTTCTGCATGCATAGCGCCGCGGCTTCCCGATCCCAGCGCGGCAACACGACGATCGTTGCGCCCGAAAACACCGCGCTGTTCATGCCCCCTTGCATGCCGGTCACGTGAAAGAACGGCAATACCGATAGATACACACCGTCGGACGGCGACGAGAACCAGACGCAACCGCCGAGCAGCGTGCTCATCACGCTGCGGTGCGTGTGCATGCAGCCCTTCGGCTTGCCGGTCGTGCCGGACGTGTACGGCATCACGCACAGGTCGGTTGGACCGGTGGTGAGCGGACCCGGCGCGATGCGCCGTTCGAGTACCTCGCGCCACGGCGTGACGCCGGGAATATCGAAGGTCTTGCGCGGCGCTGC
This sequence comes from Paraburkholderia fungorum, assembly GCF_046027605.1. Lineage (GTDB taxonomy): Bacteria > Pseudomonadota > Gammaproteobacteria > Burkholderiales > Burkholderiaceae > Paraburkholderia > Paraburkholderia fungorum_F. The sequence goes on along the minus strand of NZ_JAQQEF010000035.1, from coordinate 44,583 downwards.
CACGAATTCCGGCACGGTAATCGGCGACGGGCGCTTCAGATAGTCGCCATAGGTGGCCACGATCGCGTGCTCGATACCCTGCCCTGGACCCGTGCCGATCAGCGGCTCGACGTTCGCGAACAGGCATTGCGGCGCGATGATTGTGGTCGCCCCGCTGTCTTCGACGTAGTGAGCCAATTCGCCGCTCAGGTTCATCGGATTGACCGGCACCACGACGGCGTTCGCACGCAAGATGCCGTAGTAAGCGATGATCCATTGCGGGCTGTTCTGCATGTAGAGCAGGACACGATCGCCCGCCTTGACGTGGCATTCCTGCTGAAGAAATCCTGCGATACGCTCGGCTTCGTCCTTGAACTCGCGGAACGTGACCGGCGAATCATAAAAGACGATGAACGGCTTGTCGGGAAAGCGCGCCGCCGATACCTCGGCGTTATAAAAGATACTGGTTTCGGGCAGCGTCAGATGTAGCGGCACGTGCGGCGGCCAATTCGGGTGATGGCGTTCGTTCATGGGCGTCTCCTGCCTGACTGTCTGTACGCGTTTCACGCTGACGGCGCGCGCGTTGTTCACATCCACCGCGTGACGGACGCGGCTGGCTAACCGCGGCGTCTCCTTGTTCGCAACGCAAGCGCAACGCGGCTGGGTTCTCGCGCTGCGCTATGGGTCGGTCAATCAGACGATGATCGCACCGCCGTCCACCGTGAAATACTGACCCGTGATGTGACGCGACGCTTCACTCGCAAGAAATACGATCGGCCCTTTGAGGTCCTCGTCACCACCGAGACGCTGCAAAGGCGTGTGCGAGACGATGGTGTCTTCGAGTTTGTCGAGCAAGCCTGCCGACATCTTCGAGGGGAAAAAGCCTGGGCAAATCGCGTTGACGTTGATGTTGTACTTGCCCCATTCCGCCGCGAGCGCGCGGGTGAAGTTGATTGCCGCGGCTTTGGACGTGTTGTACGCGATCGTGTTCATGCCGGGGGGCGAACCCTTCAGACCCGCCACCGATGCGATGTTGATGATCTTGCCCGCATGGCGCGGGATCATGCTGCGCTTGCCTACTTCGCGAGCGACGAAGAACGGCGCGTTGACGTTCAGGTTCATTACCTTGTGCCACGCTTCGTCGGGATAGTCTTCGGCGGGTGCGCCCCATGTCGCGCCCGCGTTGTTCACGAGAATGTCGATGTGGCCATGCACGCCGAGTACTTCATCCACGAGACCGGGAATACCCTCGAAGCGCTGCAGATCGTTGACCACGGTCTGCGCCTCGATACCCTTGCTTTGGAGATGCGTTTTCGCTTCCGCGAGTTCGTCGGTTTTGCGGGCGGTGATCGCCACGCGGCAGCCCATTTCTCCCAGCGCCTCGGCCATTTGCAGGCCTAGCCCGCGCGAGCCTCCGGTGATCAGTGCAACCTTGCCGTCCAGTTGAAACAGGTCTTTCACAGACATTACGGTGCGCCTCCGGGTGTGGTTCGGTTGTGCTGCGATGCAGAGTTTTTTATTGCAGGGTTCTGGCCATCATACGTGGCGGAGTTCGGCGTGTAAATAAAAGCACGGTCATTCATTTTCGATGTGGATGGGTGGTTGCCTGCGGCGGTGGGGTTTTCTTGATCTGGGTTTTTGGCCTTTCCTTGATCTGGCTCTTTGGCATTTGATTGATTTTGGCCTTTCCTTGAATTGTTATTGGTCTATTAGCGTTGCCCCTGTGCGGGGCGGCACTTACTTTCTTTGCCGCGGCAAAGAAAGATAAGCAAAGAAAGCCGCTCACACCGCCAGCTCATAAGCGGGGCCCCCGCACAGTCGCGGTAGTGGTGCATCTGGAATCCGTGTTCTCGCACATTCGAAGGGAGTGACAAAGGCGTCATACTTCCGGCGGCGCTGCGCGCGCCGAAGCGTTATTTATGCGTAGTCATTTAGCTGGATTTTTTGCATTTTCATTCGCTAGCAGAGTGAATCTTTAGGATAACTGGGTGCTTCGCCGAGGCGAATCCGATGGTCCTCATACCCCAAACGAACCCACTGGTTTCCCATGCAGCCCCCATCCGCGACGCACGCAGTGCGGAGTGGGAGCTGATGACGCCCTTGTCACTCACGTCGAATGTGCGAGAACACGGATTCCAGATGCACCACTACCATAGCTGTGCGGGGGACCCGCTTATGAGCTGGCGGGGTGAGCGGCTTTCTTTGCTTAGCTTTCTTTGCCGCGGCAAAGAAAGTAAGTGCCGCCCCGCACAGGGGCAACACTAATAGACCAATATCAATTCAAGGAAAGGCCAAAAAGTCAGTTCAAGGAAACCCCAACCACGTGCTGCGATGCAGCGAGACGTTCCTCCTCGCACCAGCATCGCAGCGCATCGCTCCATCGATAGCCAAATCCCGCCACTGGCGGCCAGCACCAACCCCTCAGGTCAGTTTTTTCAACACTAGTGCGTTTGCTGGAGTATTGTTTAAGCGCGCTGGGAGCTTCACAACGTCACTCTTCTACAAGACAGGGAACTCCATGCGGGCAGCAAAGCGCCCGCAGGCGCGTGATTTTTGCATGCAACGATGCGAACTCAACTTTTCGAGGATGGAGAAAACGTGAAAACAGTGAATCTATTGAAGGCGCTTGGCATCGCGTTGTGTGTAGCGACTGCGTCCAGTGCCTATGCCCAGTCCAGCGACGCGATGGCGGCGCCGGCTGCGGCTCCGTCTGCGAAGGCCGTGAAGAGCGCGGACCGCAAGTTAGGGCTGACCGTGCGCAAGGCTCTGTCGAAAGCGCAGGGCTTTGACGTGTCGAACGTGTTTGTTCGGGCACGTGGCGGCGCGGTGACCTTGACTGGATCGGTGCCCGATGGCGCGCAGATCCCGCAAGCGGAGGAAGTGGCAAAGAACGTGGCCGGCGTCAAGTCGGTGAACAACAAGCTGACACTCGGTACGCAAGGCGGTGGCGGCGGGGGTTGATCTCGCCTGGCGATTGAACGACGACTGGTCGCGATAGGCATCGCCGCAAGAACCACGCTGCAGCGATGCCTATCGTCCTGATGTTGTCCTGGTATTTGAAACCATCATCGTCGGGCCAGGCCGACGACTTCACGACATCCGTTTCAGCGTCCCGCCGTACCGCTCACCCGGCGCACAGCGCTCCAGTCCGCTCGCCGGGATGCTAGCGCCTTGTGTTTTGCGCCCCACCACTAGGCGCGCACGAGCCCGGTCATCGGCCGCGTGCCCGCCGTTTGGCCGAACAGCGTGGCGGCCGTGCGTTGCGGATCGAGTCCGAGGCTTTCGCTCGCGGCGCCCGCGATCAGCGCATCCAGTGACAAGGTCGGCTTGAGGTCGCGCGCCTCGTAAAGCTCGCCCGGTTTCAGGCCGGGCCAATCGGCGAGCACGCGTCCGCCCACTACCGAACCGCCCAGCACCATCGCCACCGAGCCGGTGCCATGGTCGGTGCCGCCCGTGCCATTGGCGGCGGCGGTTCGGCCGAACTCGGTTGCCACCACCACGGTCGTCTTGCTCCATGACGGACCCATGCCGTCGCGTAATGCCGCGAGCATCGTGTCGAGCGCTTTCAGCTGATTGGCAAGGCGCGCGTTCTGCGCGGTATGCGTGTCCCAGCCACCGGTTTCGATCATCGCAATACGCGGACCATCGTCGCGCGACAGAAAACCGGCCGCGAGTTTGCCGAGGCTCGCCGGGTCCTGACGCGCGCCGGCGTCACCCGCGAGCCCACGCGCGGTCATCGCCGACTCCCATAGCGGCCGCAATTGCGCATCCTGGTCGTACAGTTGTGAGACCCGCATGAGCAGATCGTCAGGCGCCTGCGGCAAGCCCGAGGGCGCATACGACGTCACCGCCGCGTTGCCGCGCAGCGCCATCGGCACGGTCGGCGCGAAGGCGATCGCGTTCGCGCGCGTGGCCGGCATCGACGCGACGAGCCGGTTCAGCCAGCCGTCCTTCATCTGATACGGCGACGTGCCGCCGGTTTCCAGCACGTTCTGCCCGTCGAAGTGCGAGCGGTCACGATACGGCGACGCCACCGCGTGCACGAACAGCGCCTGATGATCCGCATACATCGCGGCAGTCTGTGCGAGCGAGGGATGCAGCGCGAAGGTGCCGTCCAGCCTGGTCGCGCTCGATGCATCGATCGCAAGCGCACCCCGCAGTGTCGCGTACGCGGGCTCGGCATACGGCACGACGATGTTCAGGCCGTCGGCCGCGCCGCGCTGGATCACGAACACGAAGCGGCGATCGGTGGCCACGCTGGCAAAAGCGATTTGCGGTGACACGAGCATCGCGCCCGCGCCCGCGGCGGCGATGCCCAGAAACTGGCGGCGTGAAAGCATGGGATTCATCTCCGTTGAAAATCCGGCGAGACCAGCAGCAGCGCAATCGCCGTCGACGCGCTTTCGGCCCGCGACACCGCCATGGCCGTCGGCGCACTGAGCGAGCCGGCCAGCAAGGTGGGCCCGAGCGAGCGAGCGTCGAGCCGGTCGCCGACGCGCGAGGCGAAGCGCTGCGCCACTTCGACCCGGCGCACGAGCGAGTCCGGCGCCGCCCAGCTCGCGGCAATGTCGTCGTAACCGGCGGGCGAACCAGGACGCCATACCGGCTGACCGAGTTGCGTCAGAACAGGCGCGGCCTGCAGGTTGCCGAGGTCCTGCCAGCCGAGCCCGCGCATCGAGGAAATGGTCCATTCCCACGGCGTCTTGAACTTCACGGCGACCGGCGACCACGCCTCCCGCATGTCGATCAGCGTCCGGTACACGGTCGGCAGATCGCCGCCGCTGCGCGCGAACGCGCTCGCCAGCCGCGCGCTCACGTCCGGCGGCGGATTGTCCGCGACGAAGTGACGGGCGAGCTTGCCGCCGATGTGCTGCGCTGTCGCGGGCGCGCTGGCGAGGTCGTGCAGGATCGCCAACGCCTGCTCTTCTCCCGGCTGATCGTAGCGGCGCCCCATGATCGTTCTCGCGCCCGGTTCATGCAGCGCGACGCGGAACACGAAGGTGCCTGGGGCGGCGTTTGGTGGCATGGCCTGCCGGCCCGCGCTGCGAGCATTGCCGGGATTGCCCGGATTGCCGGCGAGGCTCCAGCCGGTCAGTGCGCGAGCGAATTCGGTGACGTCGTCCTGGCTATAGCCGCTCCTCACGCCAAGGGTATGCAACTCCATGATTTCGCGCGCCAGATTCTCGTTCAGACCACGCTTGATGTCCGGATTGCGCTGTGCGGCACGCATGGCCGCCATGCTGTCCGGCCCGACCGAGCGCGTCTGGTCAAGGAACAACTGCATGGCCGGATGACGTTCGACCGCGACCAGCATGTCTTCGAAGCGGCCGAGCACGTGCGGGCGGATCGCTTCCGCTTCGAATGAGCCGGCCAGCGCGGCCACACCGGGTTTCTCGGTGGATACCGCGAAATGGTTCGCCCAGAAATGAACCAGCCGCTCGATGAAAGGCGTCGGCGTGGTCAGCGCGCTGACGACCCGCGCGTTCACCGACGAACGGTACATACCGAGGATTTCGCCGCGCAGCGCCTTTCTTTCGGCTTGCTTAGCAGTTTGGGCAGTGGTTTCTGTTGCGGCTTGTCCGGTGCCTTGCGGGTTGGTTTTTCCGTTGGTTTGCGTGCTGACTTGTCCGTTGGCTTGCGCATTCCCCTGGCTAGCCGCCGCGCCTTCGCTGACGTTCTGCGGATTCTGCTGGGTCTGCTGGACCTGCTGATTCAACTGGTTCATCTGCATGCGCTGCTGTGCCAACTCGGTGGACAGCGCGACTGAATCAGGCTGGCTCGCCCACGCGGCAGGCCGTGGCTGATACTGCTCGAACTGCGCGAGCAGCCAGCCTTTCGGGTCGGCGGGCGGCGTGTCGTCGGCACGCGCGCCCAGCCCGAAGCGGTTCAGCGCAATCGCCGCGGGATTCATGTTCGGTGAGGTAGCCATGCCATCCTCTTCGGCGTTGGATATTTCTTTAACTGGGCGCCACGATGAAATCCGTCGCGCCCGTTTAGCATTTTCTTAATCGGCCGCAGCGTTACTCGATGCGTTACTCGATGCGTCACTCGATGCGTCACTCGCGGCCGCATTGCCCGACTTCGCCGGCTTGTTCGCATTGGCGGCCGGTTGCGGCTCACGCCACTGTCCGCGCAGCTTCAGGCTCTCGGCGAATTCGACGCGCTGTTCGGGCGACAGCGTGGCCGCAAAGTCCGCCACACTGCCCTCCACTTTCGCGCGCAGGCTGCTGTCGGCCTCGCGCGTGCGGGCCAGCGCGGCATCCAGCGCCGCACGATCGAATTGCGGCGCGGCCAGCAGGCGCAATACGTCGCGACGTCCCTCACGGCCCTCGCGCGCAAACTGCCGTCCGTCGTGGCGCGCATTCTTCAAACCGTCGGCAAAGGACTTCCGACGCTCAGCCGGCAGCGATTCGGCGGCGAAGCGCAGCGCCGTGTGCTGCTGTGCCATCACCACGCCACCCGCGGCACGCGCGGCAAACCATTGATAAGCACCGCCGAAGATCGCGCCCAGCAAGAACACGTTGAGTACCAGCGACGCCACCAGCACGATTTTCCATGACCGGCCGTTCATTCGCCGCTCCAATCGGCGGGAGAACCACCGAAGCTCGAAGTTAAATAAGAGGATTCATGCACTTGCGGAACGGTCCCCGTCACCACAAAAAACGACACCGCAAAAGCGCCGGCCGCGCCGCCCAGCAGTCCGACGCCGGCCACCGCGGCGCCCGACCACCACCATCGCCGGCGGGGCGAGCTCGGGCGCCGTACCGGTGCGCTGCCGATGATGCGCTGCTGCAGCGCCATGCCAGGCGGCTCGAGCTTATCGGCCGAGAGCCACGCATCGAGGCTGACCGCGTCCGCCAGCGCCGTATCGGCCTCAACACGATGCGCCGCGGCCCAGCGCTCCGCCGCCGCGCGCTCCTGTTGCGGCCAGCGGTGTGGATCTGCGCCGTAGGCTTCGACGATCTGATGGAATCTTTCGGGCGTCATGACTTGTCCTTGCTAAGACCGCTGCCGGCCAGTTGAGCGCGCAGATTGCGGCGCGCGCGTGCCAGCAGACTTTCCAACGCATCGACCGTGATGCCCATCAGGGCAGCAGCGTCGAGGTTCGACATTTCCTGGTAGTAATTGAGCACCAGCGCCTCGCGCTGCCGTGCCGGCAATGCGGCGAGCGCAGCGCGAACACGCTCGTCCCGGTCGCGCGTTTCGAGCATGGCGTCGGGCAGTGCGGCCGGATCGATCTCGTCAGGCAGGTCGTCGTGCGGGACTTCGCGGCGGCCGCGCAAGCGGTCATAGCAAAGATTGAGCGCGACGCGATGCACCCACGTATCGACCTTCGCCTCGCCTTCGCGCCAGCGCGAAGCCTGTTTCCAGATCCGCACGAAGACTTCCTGCGCGACGTCTTCCGCTTCCATGCGATCGCCCAGCAGGCGCGTGGCGAGCGCGAGCAGACGCGGCAGCTTGCGCGCGACGAGCGAGCAGACGGCGGCCGGGTCCTGGCGGGCAACCCGTGCCAGCAGTTCCGCGTCGGGATCGCGTTCGCCATCGGGATGGTCTGCGCGATCGGGATGGCTATCGCCATGGGGCTCGCGTTCGCTCAAGGCGTGCGGCTCCGCAGCGCGCGCCGGGGGCGCAGCGCGAATCGGGTGGTTGTGCGCGCACCGATCCGAACGGCGCACCGCGATTGGACGACTGCGTGCATGGCATCAATATACGACGCTCAACCTTCAGGCCCAATGCCCTTCGACCCAGCGCCAGTTCGGGCCGCGCTGCACCCAATGCCCCGGCACCCAGCGGTAGCCGACGCGAACCGGCCGCCAATGGCCCGGCACCCACACATAACGTCCATGGTCCCAACGCCAGCGGCCTTGATCCCAGACGTAGCCGGCACGCGGCGCCGGCATCACTTCGACGCGCGGCGGCGGTGGCGCCATCGGCGCAACGATCACCGCCTGCGCGAAGGCGGGCGCCGCCGTCAGCGCGGCGGCGCTAGTAATTGCAGCTGCGAGCACCGAGGTCAGAAAGCGGACCGGTTTGGTCGTTGTCATGCTGGTTTCTCCCATCCGAGCCGAAGCCGGAAGCGGCTCCGTTTCTTCTTGAACGCAGCAGCCGGAAAAATCCGTCGCTTTGATTTGCATGGAGAAGAACCGCGCTGAAAGCGTGCGACTCGCGGTGGCCAGAAATCGTTCAAAGTTAAAGAACCGCGTCGATCATCGGGTGAACGGCGAGACTCGGCGGCGCGAGCCGGTGAGGTATCCTTGCTGGTTCCGCGACCTCTACCTGTACCCTGCCCGATGGCCGATTTCCCTTTTGACGCCGTACTCTTCGACTGCGACGGCGTGCTCGTCGACTCCGAACCCATCACCAACCGCGTGCTGACCGAGATGCTCGGCGAGTTGGGCTGGCAATTGAGCGTTGAAGAGACGATGCGCATTTTTGTCGGCAAGGCCGTCAAGGACGAAGCGCCGCTGATCGAAGCGCGCACCGGCTTCGCGATTACGACGGATTGGCTGACGCAGTTTCGTGCGCGCCGTAATGAGGCGCTGGATCGCGAACTGGTGGCGATTGACGGCGCGGCGTCTGCCGTGCGCGCGCTTTACGCGGCACTCGACGGACGCATCGCTGTCGCGTCGGGCGCCGATCGCGTCAAAGTGGAACTACAACTGGCGAAGGCCGGGATTCTCGACTGTTTCGAAGGCCGCATTTTCAGCGGCCACGAAACCCCACGCAGCAAGCCCTATCCCGATGTCTACCTGGCCGCGGCCGCGGGGCTGGGCGTGGACCCGCAACGTTGCGCGGTTGTTGAAGATACCGTCACGGGCGCGACGGCAGGCGTGGCCGCCGGCGCCACCGTGTTCGGCTATTGCCCGAAAGAGCTGGGCCACAGCAGCGCGACCGCGTTGCATGGCGCGGGCGCGGTGCATGTGTTTCGGGACATGGCCGAATTGCCTGGGCTGCTTGCGGGATGGCGAGGCATGCCGCGCTGAGGGCACGCGCCGTTACGCGAATGCAGGATCGATCGGCACGCGATATACGCGATCTTCCACCGCGAGGCGGTTAGGCTCGTTCGCCATAACGGGTGTGACTGTTGGCGGCGCACCGACACCGTCGCGTCGCGAGTCGGGCTATCTCAACCACCTTGCGCGCGCAAAATCGGGCACAGGTGGAGCGCGCGCGGTTCCGCGGTGGGTGGCACGGTGTGTGCAATTGGAATTCATGAGCACCGCGATAACCGGGCTCATTGTTAATCCAACCCTGCCGGAGATCCACCATGAAAACGCTAGTCCTCAAAGATTTGCCCCGCGTCGATGAACTCGACCGCTCGGCTTCGCAATCCATTCGCGGCGGCATTGCCTACCTCACGCGAGAAGCGCCGTCTGCTTGTCCCGGCGGCATGATGCCACCTGTTGTCGTCCGGCGTGGGTGGGAGTGTCCGCCGATTCATTGGGGGTGTGGCCCGGTCTTTCAGCCATATGGGAACCCGCCTTCGCACTGTGAACCGAAGGTGGTGCCGCTTTAGACCGTGCGAGAAACCGAAAGAAGATAGATGGGCCGGCATAAGCGGCTCGTCTATCTTCATTGCGCCTCTTTTCACGCGCCGATCGACGTTCAATCCTGTCGGTGCGCCTTTAGCCACGCGGGCAAACATCAACCGCAATCGGCACACGGCACACGGCACACGGCACACGGCAACGATGTCGCCGCCGTATGCATGGCGAGCCGTGCGATCGCGATCAAGCCTTCGCTACACGACCATAGGTGTCTTCGAAGCGGACGATGTCGTCCTCGCCAAGATAAGCGCCGGACTGCACCTCGATCAACTCGAGCGGAATCTTGCCCGGATTCAGCAATCGATGCGTGACCCCGAGCGGAATGTACGTCGATTGATTTTCCGTCAGGATGATCTCTTTGTCGCCATTGGTGACGACCGCGGTGCCCTTGACGACGATCCAATGTTCCGCGCGATGATGATGCATCTGCAAGCTCAGTTGCGCGCCGGGACTCACGACGATGCGCTTGACCTGGAAGCGCTCGCCGCTGTCGATGCCTTCGTACGATCCCCACGGCCGTACCACGCGACGATGCGTGACCGACTCGTGGCGTCCCATCGCATTCAACTGCTCGACGATCTTTTTGACGTCCTGCGCCTGGTCGCGATGCGCGACGAGCACAGCATCGGCGGTCTCGACGATCACGACGTTATCCAGCCCAATCGCGGCCACCAGCCGGTGTTCTGCGCGGATGTACGAATTGGTCACGGCGTCGGTCAGCACGTCGCCCATCAGCGCATTGCCCTGTCCATCACGCTGCGCAATGTCGGCAAGCGCCGTCCACGAGCCGATGTCGTTCCAGCCCAGATCCGCGACCGCGATCACGGCGGCACGCTTCGTTTTCTCCATCACGGCATGGTCGATCGAGATGCTGGGACAGGTCGAGAAGCTTTGTGCTTCGAGACGGACGAAATCGTTGTCGCGCTGCGCGCCTTCCAGCGAAAGCTCCGCCTGCCTCGCGATGTCAGGCTCGTAGCGACGCAGCTCCTCCATGTAGGTGGACGCTTTCAGCATGAACATGCCACTGTTCCAGTAGTAGCTGCCTTCAGAGAGGAAGCGCTGGGCCGTCTCCGCATCCGGCTTTTCAACGAAGGAATCTACCGTAAAGGTCTGCTCGTCTTCAACGAGGTTCGCACCCGAACGGATGTAGCCATAACCGGTATGCGGTTCGGTCGGCGTGACGCCGAAGGTGACCAGGTAGCCATCTTTGGCGATCTGGGCCGCGGCGCCGGCCGCTTTGACGAAAGCCTCTTCGCCTTTGATCACGTGATCGGACGGCAGAACGAGCAGTAACGCGTCCGGACTTTCTCGCAAGGCCAGTAACGCCGCCACCGCGATAGCCGGCGCCGTGTTGCGGCTGGACGGTTCGAGCACGATCGCCGACGACACGACGTCGACCTGGCGCAACTGCTCGGCGACAAGAAAGCGCTGTTCATTATTTGTGACGACGATCGGCGACGCGACGTCGGCGATACCGCGCAGGCGCAGTGCGGTTTGTTGAACTAGCGTGTTTTCGCCCGTCAACTTGAGATATTGCTTCGGATATCCGCCGCGCGACATCGGCCACAGCCGCGTGCCGCTTCCGCCGCAAAGGATTACGGGATGAACGCGCATGGTCTACCTACCTTTCCATTTACTTTTATGAGTTGGAAACATTCTTATGGCAAAGCTGTTCGCTTTGCGGGAACGCTCAAACCCCGAGCGCTGCAATCTGAATCCCACTGGATTTTTTAATTATGTGAAATGGTAGCATCGATGTGGCCTATCGCAGTCATCCACTAGCTGTTCGGTGCTGATTTCCAGTTCACCCGTCCAACCCTTCAAAAAGTCGAACTAGTGTGGATGGGCTAGTGAGTGGACGGTCGCCATATGCTTGAGGCGCTCCAATAAAGTTAACGCCCAGCGGTGCATTCGATTATGGCGCCCCGTTCGACGAGTCATGTTTAGGAAACAAGGGCGATCGGGTTACGCCGCCAGCACGCAACATACATTGACGCGTCTGGGCTCGGACGGCCGTATTTCCATCTTACCCGAGACATGCCGCAGCACCTTCAAGCATCTTGCGCAGGGAGGACTTGATGTCGATTTCGCCAAGAACTCATTTTTTCTTGCGCAAAGTATCGACCACGGCGACGATCGCCAACACCAATATGGCAACAACTATAACTATACCAATCAGGTCCATTACCATCAGTCGACCTCGTGCGCTGACCTATCTAACGTGAACTTTTCACCCTAAAATCCCTCTTCCGTAAAACTAATACAATAAGCCGGCACTCGCATTCCTAGCTTTCTAGTATGCTTTTTAAGGCTGCTTCCGCGCCCTTTTCCGACCCTTGACCAGAACAGGGGCGAATCTGTGTTGGTCCATACGCTCCGTATTGAAGCACATCTCGACAACGTGCATGGTGAACAAAGATTGGCACAGAGCTGCACAAGCTCGTCACGGTCCAACTCAGTCGGACCCCGAAGTGAAAGCAAACGACCGTTCCAAGACCACAGTGAACAACGGGCTAGCGTACGTAACATATCCCTAACCATGCCGGGAAGCAAACAGCACATGCACCCACCGAATGGTCAGCCCCAACGAAGCGTAGGCAGAGGCCACAGTGTCATTCACCAGCAGCACGACAATCCGCGCCGGCCCCGCCATCGACGGTTACAGGGCACGTACGCCAAGGTGAATTGTTGGATCGCGACGGCCGCTGGATAGTCGACCAGAAGCGCCAGTGTGCGAACGTCAGATCTATCGTCGCTGGTTTACAGCAAAGCCACATGCTGCAGCCGTCCTCCGTTACTACTTCAACGCCAGTTCGACACGAGCAATGGAACAGACACCGGCGAGCACTGCGTGGAGACCCCTCGCTGGACCTGCAACGCACTTGCGACCAAGCTTCCATAAAACCTGTGATGCAACGCTGTTAGCTTGAATCGAACTCGATAAAGCGGGATCATCAGACAACCTGATCCATCAAGAGATGGATCAAGTGTTTGCCGTACGCATTTTTTCGACACCAATTGGGCCAACGTCAGAAATCGATCAGCATCAATCCAGCCATTTCGAAATGCGACCTCCGTCCGGGCACAAGACTACGAGACCTTGCCGCTTTTGAAGCGTCGCAATGAACGCAAATGCTTCGATTCGCAAAGTATCGCTCCGGATCGTGCACGTGATAGGCGAACACGGAAGCACCGATCGTCTATGCGTTTGCCCGTTTCAATTGCGCAGGAAGATCGTGTCCGTAAAAAAATGTTACCTCCGAGCACGAGCGTCACCTCATCTGGACCTATGAAATCACGGCCAATAATGAACACCGGCGCTAGTCCATCCGGCGAAGGCTGTACCGTATATTGGATATTCACTCCCCATTGACTACCACCACCAAGCACTGACTCGAAACAAGACGTATCCCGAGGGGTTGGAATTATCAATACGTCACGGATTTCCGAAATCATTAGAGTTGATAGCAGGCAGTAAATCATCGGCTTGTCGTAAACCGGCAAAATCTACTTTGAAACAGCATGCGTGATAGGATAAATCCGCGTACCGGAGCCGCCTACCAAAATAATACCTTTGCGTGCCACGATCGATTTCCTATTTTTTGGGTCGCGCAGTTATTTCGTTGATTTATTAAACTGCACCTGCGGATATTTGCCACGCGCCACCGCATCTGCGTTAATTACTCATGCAAATCGAGCCAAGTCACTGCGACTAACGCAGTGTATTAACGGTCAGATAATCTTTTCCGTGAAGCGGCGATGGCAAACTGAGCAAGTCTAAATGGAAACAACGACAATTGACTCACCCGCGGCCAGGTGCCGACGGTACGTGGGGAAAGGATCGGGAAGTCGAAGCCTTTTCCGGGAACGCTAAAAATGCACCCCAAATCCTCAAGCGGTCATCGTAAGTGCCCCTCGCACAACGTCCGATACGTGAGCGGTGGCGCTGGCAGGCAGATGCTTCCCCAAGACCGAATCCACGAACCCACTAATGCTGTACTTTGAACGAATTGCAGGGGCAATTTCTCGATATGGTCGTTCTAAAAACTCCAATGGTATGGACGGACTATGTCTGTCAACGACGGCGATATTATCAGGATCAAAAAAATCATACGCCCGAATTTCTACGTTTGTTGTGATGAGCTTCCGGCGCGCCCCCAATACTTCGAGGGTACGCATAGTCAAACCACGTTGGGCCGAGTGCTGAATGTCAATCACAGCGCGTGAATTGCTAACAATACGCTTCACGTCGTTCTGCGCCATTTTTTTGAATGAAAAATCGCTTGGCTTTGTCCCGAACAGATTTCTATCGGTGGACCGACGGATGCAATAAAGCAGTGGCGATTGCAAATAGAAAAATGTAAAAAAGCTCTTTCCCGGACAAGCCGCCTTGAGCGACTGCACCACGCGGAAACGATCTTCATGGCCGGTTCCGATGAAGCACATATCGTACGTCGGAGCACTATTCTCATCAATACTCGCATAGTGCGGTGAAAAAAACAACGGCTGAAAACCTATATCGAATCGACTGGAATCTTCGGGATCGAAAGTAAATACGCTGTCGAAATACGCCAGATTGCCTAAAAGCGCTGGCTTATTTCCAAAAGAATCCCAAAGATACCAAACGATTGGTGTATTGGGAAACTCACGTTTCAACCATTTCAGCAGAATCGGCGATATGGCCTCCCCCTGAACGATCCAGATCGCATCGTAGGATTTACGTGCAAAATCGGCGACTTTGGATCTATAGAATCGATCTGCATACGGCAGAACCAGCTTTCGATTCAGGCGAATCATAGCCTTGCCCGCACTGGAATCGAATGGGCGGTCCGGCAGAAAGTCAACTTTTACGCCACGATCGCACAAGCATTGCGCTAGCAGTTGATCATATCCAAAGTACAACGGGGCTATGAGGAGAACCGTACTCTCAGTTTTCATTTTTCAATTGATGCGTTTCGCTGTCTGACTACCTTCGCTGGAACTCCAGCGCACACGGTGTCGCTGGGTACATCTTTCACCACCACGCTATTTGCACCTATTATCACCCTTGACCCGATTTCTATTGCACCAAGTATCTTTGCCCCTGCACCCAGTGTGACTTCGTCGCCGAGTGCAGGACGAAGATGTGGATTGAAGTCCATATCGAGTTGGCTCGCGCCGATCGTAACCTGGTGGAAAATCGTTGCATTGGCACCTATCGATCTTGCGCCGATAACCGTGCCTCGGGTATGAGGGAAGAACAATCCAGGTCCGATCTCTATTTGTGGAGATGCCTCGAGACCAAACAGAATGAAATTCAACAGAGAAAAGAGATGCGCAAGTTTTCCACGTCCTCTTGAGTGAGCAGCATGGGAAAACCGGAAAAACGCCACTGGCAGAAATCTGACTGATCCACACGCGCAGACCAAGACCCACCATGATGCTTCGACCATGGGCATTCCCTGCAACCCCCTCAGTCTGTTCAGATCGGCGGTCAGCACATTCTTTAGATTCACAGCGACAATCCCTCAGTTAAAACACAGCTTTCTGGAGGTCGCAACTAAGCAAACGTGTTGTACACGTACATGTGCTTGTTTGCAGACACATCCCACGTAAACATCGCAGCACGCGCGTATCCACGCTCAATATAGTTCGCTCTGACGCTCGAGTCAGTGAATCGCTTCATTGCGTCTTCAAATGAATCGACCGATCCCGCCTCCGCTAGCAGGCCAGCGTCCCCTACCACCTCAGGCAGCGACGACGACGCCGAACATATAACTGGACAGCCTGATGCCATGGCCTCCAGCGGAGGCAATCCAAACCCTTCATAAGAAGACGGATACAGTAATGCCAGTGCGCCGCAGTAGAGCCGTCCCAACTCAACGGGCGCCACTGTCCCGATTGCCTTCACCGACTTTTCGATGCCGAGGCCTTGAATCTTTGCCAGTTCGGGTGCAGAAAATGGAGAGCCCGTACAAATGAGCTCAATTCCATCAGCTGAAAACCCCCCTGAGGCAAACGCCCCGAGTGCAACATCGAAGTTCTTGTAGCCAGTTCGCCCTCCAACGTAGATGAAATACGCGGAACGTTCGCTGCGCCCTACCGAACGTTGCCCGAGGGCGTCGGCCGCACCTTCTCTGGAAAAATTATCGCACCCATGGTGAATCACGAATATCGGCTTGCCCGTCGCGTGTCTGCCGTAGTGCTCGAGCAAATCACGTTTCGTCGATTCGGAAATGCAAATGATCGCATCAGCGTTTGCCACGGCTCTATGTCTCTCAAAGAGATTGACGGCTGCTCCTATTCCCCCCGTTAGTCTCTTCTCGTAGATAAGATCGTGGATAGTGACCACGTTCTTCGTCTGCTTCGAGCGCGTGATCCGGAAGTGGCTGGAATGAAAGACCCGTGCACTTGATTTCGGCCGCAAGAGACGCGAACGGACACTTCCTGTCGAGAACGAAACCTGCCCGGGAAGCGATCCACTCACTCGGGTAGTCAGCTCGCGCCAGTACGTCGACGCTCCGCCAAAACGCTGAATATTAAAAATAATGTTGTCAAAGTCTATTAGCTCTCGTGGCCGCATAGTTCAATACTTCTCTTGAATATTATTCGGGCAATTAGATGGACTTCTCAACGTCCGAGCTCGTGCGGACTGCTCTATCCAGATCGCCGAAATCAGCAACAAGCCCACCGGTGTGAAATATCCCGAGCCGCGAATAAACATCTCAAGTAGGTACCCGGCAATGACGCTAGCAGAAAAAACCTGCAAAATATCGGCCTTCCGTTTTGCGCGCGCGACACTCCTAAGGAAAACTATCGCTGTCGCTGCTTTAATTGCATATAGGGTGGCCAGCAAAAGACCTAGGAGGCCTCCTTCGCTCACAAGTTTCGACAAAGTAAAACCTCCGTCGAAAACGTTTAGATTTTGCCCCAAAATCGCATAAATCAGATAGCCGGCGGCACTGCCTGATTCTGTCGTGCCGAGTTGTTGGAAGCCATACCCGATACCATGTGTGCGTGTCCAAGCTTCCGCAATAAATTGCCAGCCTTGAACAAAAACCAAGGCTGAGAGATTCTGATTTTGATCAGAAAAATCCAACCTGTCCAAGTAGTAGCTAAGGTCGGCATTCAGCAATAGCGGGGTGCCCGCAAGCAGTAGCACGAAAATGTAGCGCAGCGGGATACAGACCGCAGCCGCTATCAAGCAGGCCGCAACAAGCGTCACGTTTTGAAGCACAGCGGCAATGATGAGGAACGAGCCGATATAGAACACTCGCCTCATACCACCCGAGGTTACACAACCGAAAATCAGCAATGGGGCTACAGTAACAGCCAGATGCGAAGGCTCAGTAAACGGAAAAACGGGCTTGGGATAGTCCCCACTTGCTACCTGCGCCAACCCGGCGCAACCTAGCATGCCGACCAGCCAGAATACCGCCAAACATAGACGAGCCGCTTTGACCAGTTCGTCAGTGGTCGAAGCCGCCAACAGGTCAGCCATGGCCGCACTGCCAGCAAGACAAATGATCAGGATGAACAGCGATCCGAGGGCTTTTGGGTAATCGATTGGCGTGAAGGCGGAGGCTACCACAGCATGAACAGTGATAACGCCGACGATGATTGTGATCCACTTGAAAGCGCGGGCTCGGACGCGCACCGGCGGATCAAGAAGAACTAACACGAAGATCGCGATGCAAGCGACCAATGCTGTACCGAGCGCCATGGAAGACGCCAGCTTGCTGTAAAAAAGCAGAGTCGGTACGAGCAACAGAAACAGCAACAGGCTACGCATAGGCGCCCTGCTCGGAAACTGATGCAAGCCGCATTCACTGGCTTGCTGAGATTTCATATCTTTTCCTTGGCGATCTGCATCCTAAGTCCCTCGAATACACCTTTCCATCCATGCGAGGCAATCGCCGGCCGCAGAAATAGCAGTTGCGGAACGCGCGTGGCCAATGCGTAAGACAGTGCGAACGCTTTCTGAACGCCCACGAGATTCTTGCGGATGAAGTACATCCGGTTGCGATTGACGAAGCGCAGGCTAAAAGGCGATTGGCCTCCGCCGGTCGAGCTGCTCACCTTGTGCAAGACCACGGCTTGCGGCACGTAATGAATATCGATCCCACGTGAAGCCATTCGCCACACGAAGTCGGTGTCGTCGTAGTAGACAAAGTAGGCCTCGTCCATTCGACCCACTTCACCGAACACGCGTGCATCAAACATCATGAAGCACGTCGGCGCATATCCAACTTTCCGCGCGATATCGAACTGGCCCTGATCCTTCTGGCCGACGCCGTAGTGAGGTGTTCGCACGGTCCATGGATTGATATGGCCGCCGCCGTACCAGATGAGATCGGACTTATCGAAGTACATGATTTTTGGCGTTGCGACACGCGCGGAATCATTCGAGACCACAGCCTGCAACGTTCGGATCGTGGTGGACGAGAACTCAGTATCGTTATTGGCCAGAAGAACGAGATCGCAGCGATCATCCAGCGCGAGTTCTATCCCCTGATTGTTTCCCCGCGCGACTCCAACGTTTGCATTGTTGAAAACCACGGTCGCCTGAATGCCATGCGACTCCGCCAGCTTCTTGCTGAGCAAGGCGCCTGAATCCGATGCACTGTTATCAATGACGTAGAGATGCATCTTCACGTCGATTTGTGCTGCGAGGCTTGCGAAGAAGCCCGGCAGGACATCGTCGCTATTGAAGAGCACCGTCACCACGCCAATCAGGGGGGTCTTGGAGGAGTCAGACATTATCTTTCCGCTATTAGGCAGGGTTACCTGCTGGGAGGTCGTTCACTTGCGACCACCGTCGTGTATCGGGATCGTATATCTTGAGCACGCGCGCGGGAGAACCCGCAGCCACGCAATAGTCCGGCAAGTTACGGCTTACCACCGAACCCGCGCCAATCACGCAACCGCGTCCGATATTCACGTTCGGCAGGATAACGCTATGTGTGCCGACAAAAGTCCCTTTGCCGATACGCACGCTAGTTGCCCGGTCGGGCAGCCGATCTCCTATCTTTTCACTGGTATCCGGCGGGTCATGCGGGTGGTACGTGTCGACAATCACGCAATATGGCGTGATCGACACATCATCTTCAATGACGACCCGGGACTGACACACTATGTGCGCGCCCTGCTCTATGTTGACCCGGTTGCCGATAACAAGGCGCGCTTCCCAAGTTGCAACAGGATTCCGGATGATCTCGAGACGTGCACCGTCCCGGATACAAACCTTATCGCCGATAAAAATCGACTTTGGATATGTCAAAAGTACCGGGGAGAAAAGTATTGAGCCTTTCCCCAGACTGCCAAACCGTCTGCGCCACCAAACCAGCGACACGACGCGCCAAAATACCGACTTAGGACTCATGGAGTCAATCTCCTGGACGGGTGATCGCCGTCCACTCGCCGGTTTCATGGTTGAACCGGGCTATTTCGCGAGCTGGATTGCCACCCACCATGGTGTAGTCCGGCACAGAACGCGTCACCACGCTGCGCGCTCCAACCACGCTATGCTTGCCGACCGAGATCCCGGCCAGAAGCATCGATGCGAAGCCGACAAAAGCACCGTCGCCTACGTGCACCGGGCCCTTGCTTCGCACGCTTTGATCCATGATCAGCCCAGCTCGCGGATCGAGTCCGTGTCCGACGTCCGAGATGTAGACCTGGTCGCTCAGCACGCTGCCGCGACCGAGACAAATTGAATTCACACAGTGGAACTGACAGTCGTGTCCAACATAGCAATCGTCCTCGATAATCAATCGAGGAGTAAACACTTGATCGAGATATCGCTCAATGGGTTGCAGCAGGCAGTTCCGCCCGATAATGACACGATCGCCGATCTCGATGCAGTGTCCACTCGTCCAGCGTACGGGAAATGTAATGCGCGTGGCGCTGCCTAGGCGTCGCAGGTCCTTCGGACGTCGGATTTTCCAGCGCACGCTTCTGATCAAGCGAGCTAGTGGTCCTCCTTCGAGCAACTGGCTGGCGTACCGATTCTGCGAGTAGCCTACCGTGTGATTAGAATCCATGACCCCAACGTGAATATTTGCGACAACAGGAAGATACCCATGAGTCGGAAGCGTGAATGCGATGGGCACATATCAAGATTCAAGGTGATCCAAACTGTGTAAACAGCCGTCACGAGTCCGGTTATTGCGAGGGTCGCGAGAAAAGCTGTCTCTCCGAATACGAAACCAGCAGCAAGCGCCACCGAACAGGTTAATGTGAGTTCAAGGATGACTGGTCGGCTTAGTTGACCTGGCCGCCCCCCCGATGAAAGAAGAACTGAATAAACCATCGTCATCGATCGGGCGATGGTCTGCAATGCAAGCCACAACAGCGAGTGCCGAACCTGGTCAGGGGGCGAAACGCCCGCTGACCATACTCTCAGCAGAACAGGCAATGCGTACCAGACTATTGTCAGAAACAAAAGCAGCATCAATCCAGTCATGATTGGCGCGAATTTCATCCATCGCTCAAGCGAATCCCAATGCCCCGCTAGACGCTTGCGCCCCAATGGAGCAAGCAATGCTGACGCGGCAGCGGCCACCGTCCCTACAACCACCAGATTTAGCGTATAGGCCAAGTAGAACGCACTGAAGTCAGTAGGCGACAATATCGACATGATCGCTGGCAACCCGTACTGGATCGCAGCAGCGCTGATCGACCACACAATGAAAGCCTTCAAGAAGGGCCTCATCGCTGCGTACTCGTCCTCCGTCTGCTCAACAGGCACCTTCTCGAGCAGATCGCCGCCTTTCAGGACCTTATGCACCAGATAAAGTCCTATACACGCCCCCAGTGTCAACGAAGCCGCCGCAAGCTGCGGGCGACCGGCTACGAGCCAGCAAAGAAATCCCATACCGGCCAGTGCGCCTAGTCGCGCAAAAATGGTGGTAAGCGCGACATTCCAGTTCCGCTCGCGGGCGAAGTAGCGGCCAAATCCCGGCTGCAGCATGATTTGCCACATTTGCCCAGCGACTAGAAGCGCGACAAGCGAAACAAACCCGGCTAAGCCCACATTCCTTAATGGAACTGACCAACCATGCAAACCAACCGATATCGCCAAGATGGCGAAGATAGCCACACAGCTCAGACGCTTCGCATATTTCGCCGCCGCTTGAACCACGACCATCTCGCTCGTTGTCGGCGAACGTTCTAGTAGCCTCCTAGTCACCACCGTCGACAGATTCGCTGAAAACAACGGAACGAGCGCTGCCAATGACATAGCCAACGCCCAGATTGGGAATCCGTTGCTTCCAAAACTGCGCGTCGCGATTGCCGTCAGTCCAATCTGGAAAACCGTTGCGCTGACACCGGTTACCAGATTGGCGAATGCATTGGACGCCAAGCGGCGCGATATCATTCCGACGTCTTACCCAGTCCCAAGCTGGCCATTTCGCTTTGCGCCTGAGCCGAGCGGTCCTCGAGCACCGGTTGCGTTTGCACCCAGCGACTAAATGCTCGCAGACCGTCTCGCAACGATACGGCTGGCGAGAATCCAAGTAGTGAACGTGCGCGTGCACCGTCCGCATAACAATGCCGAATATCTCCAGCGCGGAAGTCACCAGTAATTTGAAACTCTGACCGGCTCTCGAGACAGGTCCGGAGTTCCGCCGCCACATCGAGCACCGAGGTAGCCACGCCGCTACCGACGTTGACAGTCGTGTAGGCCGGGAGTTCAGCCACCAAGGCGAGCGCGATCGACTTCACCACGTCGCTGACGTGCACGAAATCCCTGCTTTCCTTACCGTCCTCGAAGATGTTGATCGGCAAGTTCTGACGCATGCGATTAGAGAATATCGACAGAATTCCGGTGTAAGGATTTTTCAGCGACTGACGCTCCCCATAGACATTTTGGAAACGCAATGCAACAACTGTTATTCCATATGCCTCGGCCATGACGCGGCCCATCGTTTCGTTTGCCAATTTAGTGGCAGCGTAAATCGATGACGGTTGAGGCATGACCGTTTCCGGAGTCGCAATTAGCGTCAGCGAGTTTCCTTGTTCGTCAATCGGGTCGAACAGACCGGCTTTGAGTCGATTCGGGTCCCGCGAGCCCGGCACCACGATTTTGTCGCCAAGCCGATACGCGCCCTCACCGTAGACAGACCGGCTCGACGCAAGGATCACGCGCCGAACATGTCGATGCTTCGTTGCAATCAATTCCAGCAACGTGGCCGTTGCCTGCTGGTTGACTTCGTAGTAATGCGCAACACGATACATGGATTGTCCGGTCCCAGTCTCCGCAGCAAGGTGGACGACCGCATCGCATGAGGCCAACGCAGTATCCAGTGCATCCATGTCTCTGATATCCGCCCTGACAAACTCCACTCCCGTATCACGATCCATCCAGGGCACGTCCAGCTTCGGGATGCTACCGTGGATCTGAGGGCTTAGATTGTCGAGCACCGACACCGCATTCCCGGCGGAAAGCAATGTATCCACCAACCATGAGCCGATAAAACCAGCGCCACCTGTAACAAGGACTTTCATAATATATATTTCAATATCGTTAATGCATCTAAGATCGATCGCGTTGTGAAAACCCGCGGCCTGGTCATCTGTCTACTTTTTCCACACGGCCACTGCGTTTCAGCGGAATGCATCCGCTTCATACGCGGCCGTCTACAGGCGCTCTCTGTTACTGCTCGCGCTTCGGGAGACGGACCATGCCTCGCGAACTCGAGCAAGGCTCTCTGCGTATGGCCCCGCCAGTTTGCTCTGGGAAACCACAGCCATAACGCCTCCGACGATCAACCCTGCAAGTAGGCCGCCGACGACGATGAGCAATCGCTTAGGTCCAGATCGTCTCTCGGGCGGCCTCGCTACATCGATCACCTGCACCAGGGGACCCTCTTTCGCTTCGTCAATCCGTGCGAGCTCGACTTGCTTGGTTAACGTGTCAAGCATCGCTTCCTGGTATCTAAGGTCTCGGTATGCGCGCACATTGTCGAGTCCTTTGGCGTCGCTTGCAGCATCGGGCCGGGCAGCATCAGTGCCAGCCTCAAGCTCGGACAACCTCTGCCTAAGGCCGGAAAGCTCGGCTGCGGACCGCTTCATTTCCGGATTTTCCGCAGTCGCAAATGCAGCCATCGAATCCATCTTGACCTGTACCGCGACAATTTCCGCACGTAGTTCGGCAGCTTGCCGAATGGCTGCCTGAGTTTGTGCATCTATGCTGAGCAGGCCGGAGCTAGCCTGCGCAGATCTTAGACGCATTTCTGCATCCGCAATCTGGGTACGTGTCCGCGCAATTCGGTCTTCCAGAAAACGTCGCCGCTGCTGTGCCTCGGTTACTGCCACCCGGTCGAGAAGCCGGCGAAATTCCGGGACAACTTCGTTTGCCAGATTCGCAGCGAACATTGGGTCTCGGTCCTCAATCTTCAGCGTCAAAAGACCCGATTTCTTATCGGCAACGACGGACAGCCGCTTCATCAATTGAGTACGTGCGTCCTGCATCGTATCGGCCCGGTAACGCGTTTTAAGATCGAAATGATTAATCAATCCGTCTAAGACCGACTCACTCACCATCAGGCTGGCATACATCTCATCGGAGCTCTTCACGCCGAGTCCAGAGCCGGCCAAGCCTGTTAGAGCCCCCAATCCCGCTAATGAACTAGCGGTCGCGCCTATCGACTGCTGCGGAGGCAGAATGAGCGTCGAAGCCGTATAGGTTGGTGTCTTTATCAGTGCGACTGCAAGCGCTAGCCCGGACAAAATTGCAGTCGTCAGAAAGACGACCTTCTTTCCACGACCCAACAACTGGAGGACTTGCAACGCGGATAGCAACGCCGGGTTTGGGACAACATCGGTTGCCATGTCGGCGCCTTTGTGCGCGCCACCTTGAAATTCCGTGCTCATGTTTATTTAAGGACCTGAATCGCAGCCGCACCCAGACCAAAGTTCGCAAGCACTTGCGACCAGTCTTTGAGCCCCGCAACAAATTTAGTCATCGGCGACCGGCGATCCAGTTTTTCCGGCACCACAACCGCATCGCCTGGCATCAGATCAATTGATCCAAACGAACTGAGCCACCCTGTGCCGCCCGACGAAATCACACTTCCGTCCGCACGCAGTACAAACGCTGAGCGCATGTCCGCTGCATCCTGCTCAACGCCTGCAATCTTCAAGGCATCGTCCACCGTGCGATGCGGCTTCCAGATAAGCGCATTTTCATTGTCGACGGCGCCAATCGCCGTGACAAAGGCCGGCACGGGCGGCACGTAGATCGCGTCGCCGTCTTCTAGTGGAAGATCGGGCAGATCCGAGATCCTACTGGCTCGCGTATCAAGCTCCAGCGAAACTCGGCCCGTCGGCTTAAGGGAGCGCAATCGGGCAATTTGAGCGCGTTGTGCGTTAACAATTTGTGTCTGCAATAACGAGTTGTCACTGCTATTCGGCAGATTCGCGATTGCAGCGGAGAGTTGACTGCTGCTTTGCTGTTCAGCGCGATCCAACGCGGCCGTGAGATTCTGCTGCTGCTGGCGCCGTGTCGCCTCTCGAGTAAAGAACGTTCCGAACAGATACCCTTGCGGCGTGACCCCCCCCGCCCTCTGCAACACCTGCTGCAGAGATTCGCCAGCATGCAATTGGTAAACGCCGGGTGCGCGCACTTCCCCATCGACGCGTACCAGCCGAGAGCTGGTCGCGAGCGGATTACGCAAATCTTTCTTACCGAAGATGGTCACCACGTCACCCGGTTGGAGCGCGATGTTCGCACGGGGATCTTTCCTCAGCACCACATCGCCGAGATTGAAAGGGATCAGCCTCTCGCTCAGCGTCGCACGATCGAATCGCTCGATAACTGCATAGTTCCAGTTCGGTTCGTCGATGAGGTTTTTAACATCGCCCGCTACCTGGTTCGCGTCAGCGCGCCTCTGGCCGTCGAACTGAACCAGCACGTTCTTGCGCAGAAAGTAATCGGGCGTAAGAAGCGCCTCCGGATCTGGGATCAGATCGGCTAGCGTCATATTCGGCTTATACGGATACCGCAACGGCGCCGCGACATTGCCGCGTAGTGTCACTGCATTCGCAAACGCCGGACTTGTACCGAAGAGCGTAACGATATCCCCGTCCTTAACAGTACTGGCGAGGCCCTGCTCATCGAGCTTGCGTTCTTCGACCGAGCGCGGCGCAGAAGGATTGTCCCGGTTGACACGTTCGATCTGGACCTTGTCCGGTGTGGTAAGTGCCGTGGTCCCGCCCGCATAGCCGAGCAGACCGCGCAACGACTCTTCTTGACCGCGCAACTCGTATATCGCAGGAGAATCGAGTGCACCCATCACTGCAACGCGGGGTCCTGCCGGGGGAATGACAATCACGTCGCCTGGCAGCAGATGCACGTCGCCCGCCGCACTGCCTTGCGTGATGAACGCATACATGTCTACGGTGGCAATCACTGCGCCGCCGCGACGCAGCTGAATTGCACGCATAGAGCCCGTGGGAGCGGGACCGCCGGTCGAAAACAACGCGCTTACCAGCGTCGAAAGGCTCGATATGGTGTAGGCGCCGGGCGCCATGGCCTGCCCCACGACGTACACCTGAATCGACCTGAGGCGGCCAAGCGTCGCGTTGACACTGAAGTTCGTGTAGTAGCGCCCAATCTGTTTCTTCAGCACGCTATCGAGATCGGACGCGCGAACGCCCGCAACCACCACAGTGCCGACCTTGGGAATGGCGACCTGCCCGTTACGGTCGACCACCAGGTGCAGATCGCCTTCCACACCACCCCAGGCATGCATCAATATTTCATCGCCCGGTCCGATAGTGTAATCGGCCGGCGCGGGCATATTTTCAACCGCGCCGTACGCTCCCCCGCTACGCGAGAAGAGGTTGTAGCCGAACAACGGCAACCTCTTCCCGGTATTCTGTGTTACGAAATTCTCGAATTCAGTCGGTGGCGACGGCTGCGCGCTCGGCGCAGACGCCGGTCTACATCCGTCTGTCGCCCCATTAACGCAATCCATGCGATGCACATTGGTCGCTGCTGCCGACGGATCAGCCGGGTTAGCATTGTTACCCGACGGGTCGTTCAGATTGACCACACCTACATCGCCCAACGATTGAGATCCGCTCGCCCGCGCATCGCGTGCGATAGATGGCAATGCAGATACACCACCCGCCGAAGACACGTCACTGGATTGCATCGACGGCGGAAGCGGCGGCAATGCCGGAATTCCTGTCGCAGCCGTCTGCGCATACGACAAGGGCGCAATAGGACAGAGCATGACCGCAAGGACGATCCGCGCGCGAGTTGCAAAGCGGCTACTAATTAGGCGAGACAAACGGACATGCGGCAAAACTCGGGGCTTCTTGAACACGATCATCGCTCGAACAGCAAAAACTTTTAATGGGACAACAGCTGGCGGGTAACGCGACGCAGTTGACATTAGAACCACACACTGCGCGTAGACGGGTGGTTCCGGGTTATTGCTTCTCGGCAACGCACTCCGCTTCACAAATCTCGGCTGCGTGGGACTCCTGATCGGACATATTCTCAAACACCCGCTCGACAAGCAACGGCGGCCGATGCCGTGCAATCAACCACGACGGTGTGCGAAATTTGACAATGGACGAATACAAGGAAACGTACAGCGCGATAAAGAGGATCGTGGAAGCAAGAAGCCACCCGCGATCGTCCCAGAACAATGTAGCCGGCACCACCGCAAACAGGTTCAGCACCCATAGATAAGGTGATGTCATCGAATTACGTCGCGTGCGCGTGCGCAGTTCAGACGCTCCGGCGCCAATCAGCATGACGCGACGATAGATCAACGTATGCAGATGTACGCCATCGGGCGCACCCGGCGATGTGCCTCGAACAAACTTGCGCCGGTAGATGGAGAATAACGTTTCGAACAACGGATACAGCGCCACCATTGCATAAGATGCCGACACCTCCGGATGTCGAACAATCAAAAGCACAAGCGACTCGCCCAGCATGAAACCGATGAAATACGCCCCGCCGTCACCTAGAAAAATCGCACCCCCCGGAAAATTCCAGATCACGAAACCGAGAATTGCGCCGATCATCGTCAGCGCGACCGTGAGCACGAGCGGGTCGCCAACTTGATACGAGACAAATGCGATCGACGCGAAGATCATCACCGACACCGTCGACGCGAGCCCGTTGAATCCATCAATAATATTGATCGAATTGGCCATGCCCGCTACCGCGATCACAGTAAAACCGATCGCTACCGGCGCCGCACTGAGTGCGACATCGATCAGCGGCAAATCGAGGCGTCGTACGATCGCATTAAATGCAAAGCAAGCCAGCAGCGTGGCGAGCATGGTGCTCAGCAGACGCACACGAGGAGAGACCTTTTTGGTCAGGTCTTCAATGAAGCCAGAGCCAAACGCGGGTAAGGAACAGCACACGAGCCAAAACAACTCATCGCCGAGCCCCGTGTTGACGACGATGGCCGCGCCAATGCACACAATGACTGCGATAAATATGCCCAGACCGCCAATGCGCGGAACGGGCGCAACGTGGAATTTCTGCACGCCATCGAGATCATGGTCGAATAAGAATCGCCCAAACTGAGGTGAAAAATACACTACCGCCCACGTCACAGAAAACGACGCTGCAAATGCCAATGCTATGCCGATCATCGAACGACTCTTTTTTGTGAATACTTTGTCCGTCCGCATCAAGTCGCGAAACATGCTGCTTAGCATTGGTTCGACAACCGTGCCCCCGATACGAATTTCCGCTGACACCTTAAAACAATGCTTGGCCTTGCAAAGTTAGCGGCATTGCGCCCACCATGAGGGTGGAGGCGCACAGCTACTCCGCCGACCCGATCGGATCGTCCGGAAAGAACATGCCGGGTGTTTTAAGAAATACGGCGTCAAAGGCTATGGAGACGCTCTCTCAGTCAATTGTTTTTTACCGCGTTATGTTGCCTCGACAACGTAAAAATGATTGCGGCAAGTCTAGCAAAAAAAAATCGGAGCGTAGCTCTTTGTTACTAATTAGCTACTCAATTCAGCGCGTATGTGCAGTTGCGCTAACGCAAACGTTTGCGACTGCACGGCCACACTATTACAACATGAAGACAAGAATACGATTACGGCGCAAGAACTTTCACGTAACGCGCTCACCTCCTTACGGCGCATCAGGTTCACCGCCTGGGCCATACCAAAGGCTGCGTGGATCATTCATGTCGGTCATGTTGTAAAGCGGATACTGGCGATCGAGCTTTGCGCCACCATCGCGCGTAAGTGGGGACCAACGGAGGTCCGCAACACCACCGCTCGAACGCGTCATCATCGCGTCAAACGGAATCGTTACGTAGATACCCTTGTCGAAACTGCCCTCACCAAACTCAGCGGACGACACATTCGTTTTAGTTGCGTACGCACCCATAATTACGCCGTTATGAAAGTGCCGCGAAATGTCCAGGGTTACGCCCTTGTCTTTGGCAAGGTACTGCCCGACGCTCAGATTCACCTGCACGTTTTGCCAACCTGTATTCCAATACGCCGTCAGATGGCCCGTCAGCGCCTGATAGTCACGCAGAGCAAAGTCCTGGCGGAAACCGCGCTGGCGCACAGCGTTCAAGTCCACACCAATCGCAAGCCGGCTGTCTTGCGGGCGATAAAGCCACTCACCACCCACACCCGCAAACATGCTTTCAAGTAAACCGCCGTACACGCTGAAGTACTGGTCATTGCCGAGTTTGCCGAATTTCGTCGCCTGGAGGAAAGGAATCGTCACCCGGGAGGAAGTAAGGTACTCGCGCAAATAGGTCCGCACGCGTGGCAAGTCGCTTGGCGCGTCGTATGTGAACTTGTTGTAGTTGTTGACAAGACCGACATTCAAATCGCCACTGAGCCAGAGGTCGCGCGTCAACCGAAACTCGGCCAGTGCGTTCGCCGAGAGTTGATACAGAAGAAAGCCATTGGGGCCGCCGAGTGTCTGCTGGTAGGCTGGCCCGACGGAAATATGGAAACGTTTGGGTTCTTGCTCGAATACCGGAGGCAGCATATCGATCGATTGCCGGGTGAGCGGCACATCGTTCGTCACGACGGCGCCCTGCTCCTGCGGGATCAACGCCCGCGTGTGACTGGCCAGCCATTGCGCGCGCTGCACCCGGAAGTCGGCGACCGGTACACCATATCGAAGCGGGACGATGCGAAAGCTGCGCACTTCGAGCGGCGCGTCGCGATTCAGGATGGTGGCAACGCGGTCGATCCGGTCCTGCAAATAGAATGCGTCGACATAGTCGAACTCGACCAGCAACTCCGGCCCAAGCTCCCGAATACTCTGAATGTGCCATCCAGTTTGTTTCTGCAGGTCCGCGACCGTGGTACTCCAACCCTGGTCGGCAATCACTGGGACAATCCGCGAGACCGGAGGCGCCGTGCTGCCAGCGGGCGACGGTGCCACCACAGGCGACGCCGCGCCGATCGCCGGTTCGGTAACTGGCGGGCGCGGCGGATCTCCAATCTTCGGCATCGAAGCGTTCGCCAGATTGCCGTGCAGCGACACGCCGAACATCACTTGCTCGCCCCGCTCATACCCCACTGTCAGATCGACATGGCGGGTCGCCCGATATACAACGCCAACGTTGATCGGCGATCTCGTTGGCAATACGGTGCCGAATGGCTCGTGCTTGTAATCATTGCCGTCGTATTCCAGCTTCAAGACCAGCGGTTCCCATGGCGTCTGGTATTGGACACCACCGAAAGGCGACGTACGGCCACGAAACCAGCTACCTGTATTGATCGCGCCACCGCTAGCTGTCGAAGCATCGTTACGTGTATTGAACCTGCTGCTCAATACTGACAAAGGATTCGACAGGTCGCCGCGCGCCCCGACGTAGCCCCACCCGAGTCCCAGACTCCAATCGAACGGACCGGTGCGTTTGCTTGCGACCAGATATTCGCCGGAGAACAACCCCGTTCCGGCAATATCGCGGAAGCCAACAGCGAACTCCGGAATGTAAGCAGACTCGCGCCAAAGCCGGAATTTCACGTCAATACTCTTGTCCTTGTAGGTCTGCGTGCCGCTCAACGACTCCGGGCCATACAGGTGATTACTGAGGTCGGAGTAGCGGAAGCCCACTTCCAGCCAGTCGAGCGGTTGAAGAGTGAAATTGAGCCGCGTATACGGTGTTACTTGACTCAGACTGATCGACCCTTCGCCTGCCTTGTTCATCCGCGCGGTCGGTGTCTGCAGAATACCGACGGTGCCCCAGTCGCCACCGGTAACAGGGAAACTGGACGACCGCGTCGGCGTGCCAAAGAAAAGTTCTGTCTGCTGACGCGGCGCTGGCCCGGACTGTTGCAGCGGAGCGCCGGCTGCGTCGAAACCCGATACGCCCTGCGTCGCGAGGAAGCTGGCGATAGCGAGCGACACGTCGGGGGTCCAGATGCTGCCGCGGTCGGGTGCCCATATCCAACTGCCCGGCGCGGGTAGATCCTGTGCGCTGCGATTCCATGCAGCAACCTTATTCGCGGTGACGGTGCCGTCGGGCTGCGCGATCCATGCCATGTCGGGCGCCGCGCTCGAGTCGCACGCCAATACGTATTGCAACGCCTCCACGTCTGGCGCATGGGGACGCACGCACAGCGTGCCGTCCGAGCGAACCACAGTCACTGTCGAAGGACGATCGGGTATGACGATGACGTCGCCGCGCTCCAGATAGGGATCTTGCGCAGCATTGGTCTGCAGCCAGTGAGCGTCGGCGCTTTTGACGACGACGCGACCTGTCGCGTTACGCGCGGCGATCAGATCGGCAATCCGGTCGCGCGCGGCCAAGGCACTGGGCTTCAACGCGGGCAGCGCATTGATATCACCAAGAAGGCGCTGACGGCGCTGCTCCTGAACGTCCACTTCCTTTGCGGATCGCCAGCTCAATCCCGGACTATAGAGCGCGCCGGGCTTTGCACTGGGTGCGGCAAGCGGGATGCTGGTCTCACGGGCAGCAAGCCAGTCGCCGAGGTAGACGGGGACCGCAATGGACTCGTTCACGCCGGCCAGCGCATGCATAGGCAGTACGCAGGCGAAGACGCAGGACAGCCACGCGTAGCCGCAGCGGTCGCGGCTCGCAGTTTTCTTTATGGACATGCTAGGAATTGGCGGGCCAGCGTTGCCAGCTAATGCATAAGGACTGGTTGAGACACTGCTCGCCGTAGATCACCTGCGATTTACCGCCGATGGTCCGCACCGCGTAGTGAGATGGCGGAAGTGCCGCGCTACCGGACGATGATTCTTCGAACCACTGCAATGAGCCATCAGTCTTGCCGGAAAAGTCTGTGCCGCGCGGCGCCCGGACCGGAGTGACGGTCAGCGTGTCGGTCAGCCCGTATTCGTAGCCTGGCATGACGTCGCGCCGGCGCGTGATTTGCACCGGCTGCTTCACCGTATTCCAGTCAGGCTGCGCCGATAGACTCACGTTAACCCATTCGACCGGCAGCCCCGCACCGCCGACGAATCGCCCATTTTGCAGCCGCACTGTTTCTTTACCACCACCGCTATACCAGGTTTCGACCGGGCCAAGCGGATCGTTGTCGACATAGCCGAGAATCAACAACGTCGCCCGACCACGAATGGACACGCGCAAATAGCGGTAACGATTGTCAAGTTGAGCGCTCCCCACCTGACCGTCACTGGTGTGGCGAAATAGATTAGTGACATCGACGATGGCCTGCATCGAGGTCGAGCAACTGCATAGCAATGTGATGCAGCAAAGCGAAAGCAGACGCGCCAACATGTTTTAGTTCGAATACGGCATACATCTCAGGCGCAAACAAAGGGCCCCAACGGGGCCCTTTGCATTCAGCCGAGCAGATAAGTGCAATAGCGTCAGTTCGTACCAGTGGTACCCGTCGTACCAGTGGAGCCACCCCCGCCGCCCGCAGCCGCAACAGCTGCAACCGCAGCCGCCGCTGCAACGCCGGCACCGACAGCAGCCGCCACACCGATGCTCACACCGGCGAAAGTACCGGCGCCCGCGGCACCAGCTGCGCCAGCAACGGCACCAGTGCCCGCAGCACCACCACCGGCGCCCGCACCGGAAACTTGGCCAGCCACTGCCGCCGGAGCCGTCTGCGCAAACGCAAACGAAGGCGCGGCCAACGCCAGTACAACCGCCGAAGCAATCAAGGTCTTCATAGTTCTTCTATCTCTTCTGGAAGGAGGTCTTCAACTCGGAACGACTAAATCCGTTCCTAGGTGTGTTTCATCGCGAGTATATGAGAAATATTGAGACTGCGCATCTATTAACTTCACACTTAATCTTCCCGTTGCTTTATTGATGCGCCGAAGGCCGCCTTCATCCGTTTGAAACACTGAGCGTCTGCATCTATCCGGTACAAAAATAGCCGTGGCACACGCGCAAACGTTAAACGCTCTGAAAAGCTCACGCACTGCAACTTTTCCGGCGGCTTACCACAATTTCTCGACAGTTCAAACTGTTGCAACCGCGCAGCGCTGCCCGCCTCGCTCACTGACAATGCGGCGCCGCCGAAGCGTCATCACTAACGCCCCGGCGGTCCTGGTCTTCTCGCGCTTGCCGCACTACAACTCTCTCAGGTTCTTTTTTTGATATAAAAAATATAACGGTTTACGCGCCGCTTCGCAAGCGCGAGGAAGCATCCAGAAGGTTATTTTGGCGCGGTAGTTCAGCACGCGGTCAGTGCCGAAAAAAATCCTCAAGTTTTTGCCGAGCTTGCCGATATATACGTTTAGGCATTTTATAAACTGGACTCGCTCTATCTAATCAACAGCGTCCGCAAAGCATTTAATAACGCGACCGAGCGTATCAATCCGTACTGCCCGAAGCCTTACCCGTTCTTCGCCGCCTTAACCAGACACTCCGACAACTTATCAAAATGCCGCAACGCCGCTTGCGTGAGTTCGATCTGTTTGCGCCGCGCGTCTTCAGTGTCGGCAAGACTGATCCATCCTTTCTCGCGCATCGACTTCAAACGCGCATGCAGCATGGCCGGCGAACCCAGCTCGCTCTTCGCCATCATGTCTCTCACCGACAGCCGTTCGCGCGTCTGACTGGCCCGCGCCACCAGCGCAAGAATGCGCTCCTCCAGCGGGTCGAGCGACGGCAGCGAGGGCAAGCCGCGCAAGGCATCGGTCAACTGCAGAAAGCGAAGGTAGATATCAGCGGGACGGGTCATGTGTGCTCTAGCGGGCAAGCGATGCGCAGGGAATAGAACCCGTGCGCTAACATGGCAACGTTAATGACTGCGGGTCCAATAATTCTACCTCGATGGCAAGCTTACGTTTGCATTTCTGCTCGGTCGTCGGCACCGCCGCGGTATTCATCTTTGCGCTCTGGGCGAATCAGGATATCTTCACACACTCGGAATTCGTGCGTGGCGTGAACTGGATCTATTTGCCGGCAGGCATCCGACTGCTGGCAACGCTCCTGCTCGGCGGCGACGGCGCGCTCGGCCTGCTGCTGGCCAGCTGGCTCGTCAACTGCTTCTATTTCTTTCCGAACGACGTGGTGCGCTCTTTCATGGGCGGCATCATCGCGGCTGTAGCGCCCTACGCGGTCTATCGGCTCGCGCAGGAATTTTACGGATTGCGTTCTTCGCTCACCAATCTCACCGCGAAGCGTCTGCTCGTACTGGTGCTCGCGTACTCTGTAGCAAGTCCGCTTCTGCATCACATCTGGTTCTTTCTGCGCGGCGATACGCAGGATATCTTCAACCGCTTTATCGCGATGTTCGTCGGAGATCTGCTCGGCACCCTGATCGTCATCTACACGATGAAATTCCTGCTGTGCCTGCTGCCGAAGCGCTACGTCGCTCCCTTGAGCGACGGCAGTTGAAAATAGCCGGCAGCAAGCACTGCACTGGCCAAATAGAAAAGCCCCGCAAGATCTTCATCTTGCGGGGCTTTATTTCACGCTAAAACTTTTTAAGCTCAGCGCGACATCATATTCATACTAACGTTATGCATAACCCACAACGTACCGCCAACCACAATAACCGCGGTCAACACCGTGAAAGCAAATGCCGTCACGTTCCACCGCTGCGCCGACGACGTATTCATGTGCAAGAAGAAAACCAGATGCACGACGATCTGCACGAGAGCAAGACCCGCGATGGCGAGCAGTGCCTTCTCGCCCGTCAGCGTCCCGTTCATGACGAGGCCGAACGCCGCAACAGTCAGGATGACCGACAGGATAAAACCCGTCGCGTAGCTGCCAAGGCTGCCGTGACTTTCACCCGAATGTGACGAGTGTCCATTATGGCTATGGTCCATTTAGATCACGCTCGCAAGATAGACAAAGGTGAAGACGCCAATCCACACGACGTCCAGAAAGTGCCAGAAAAGGCTCAGGCACGTCAGGCGAATCATGTCGCGTTCGGTCAGATCGCGATGACCCATCACCTGAATCGAGAGCACCACCATCCAGATCAGGCCGAACGTCACGTGCAAACCGTGCGTGCCGACCAGCGTAAAGAACGACGACAGGAACGCGCTGCGGCTCGGGCCCGCGCCTTCAGCGATCAGGTGCGAGAACTCGCGCATTTCCAGCACGAGGAACGCGAGGCCCAGCAGAAACGTCACGCCGAGCCAGAACAGCAGCACGCCCTTGCGGTTCTTGTGCGCGCCCAGCATTGCGAAGCCGTACGTGATGCTGCTCAGCAGCAGCATCGTCGTTTCGAGCGCGACGCCGGGAATCTCGAAGAGATCCTTGCCGCTCGGACCGCCGGCGAACTGGTGGCCCATCACCGCGAACACCGCAAACAGCGACGCGAAGATGATGCAGTCGGTCATCAGGTACAGCCAGAAGCCGAATACCGAATGCGACGGCGGATGATCGGCATGATGCGCATCGTGATGATGCGAGTCCGCCGTAAGCGTGTTGTTTGACATCAATCCACCTCCAACGTGACCTGCGCACCAACGCGTTTTCCGTCAATCCCGACCTGCGCACCGGAACCGGAGCGGTTTGCTTCAATCGCCGCGACCGTGGCGGCCGGAATGTAAAAACCTTCGTTCTTCTGGAAGCTGTAAATGATCACAGTACCGATCGCGCCGACCAGACCAATAATCGCGAGCCACCAGATATGCCACACAGCGGCAAAACCCAGCACCAGCGAGAACATCGCCACAACCAGACCCGCGGATGTGTTCGACGGCATGTGAATGTCGCTATACACCGGCTTCGGCTGATTCTTGCGCAACTTCATTTCAGCGAATGCGTCCAGTTCACGCACGTCCGGAATGATCGCGAAGTTGTACGAGGCCGGCGGCGAGCTCGTTGCCCATTCCAGCGTGTGACCGTCCCACGGATCGCCCGTGACGTCGCGGTTTTGCGGCAGGTTGCGGTCGCGGATGCTGACGACCAGTTGCACCGCCTGGCAAACGATACCGATGGCGATCAGCACAGCACCGACCCACGCGAACATCAGCCACGGGTGCCAATCCGGATTGTCATAGTGATTCAGACGACGCGTCATGCCCATGAAGCCCAGCACGTACAGCGGCGTGAACGCAACCCAGAAACCGATCTGCCAGAACCAGAACGACGCCTTACCCCACTTCTCATTCAGCTTGAAGCCGAACGCCTTCGGGAACCAGTAGTTGAAACCAGCCAGGTAGCCGAACAGCACGCCACCAATAATCACGTTGTGGAAGTGAGCGATCAGGAACAGGCTGTTGTGCAGCACGAAGTCCGCGCCCGGAATCGCCATCATCACGCCGGTCATACCGCCGATCGTGAAGGTGACCATGAAGCCGAGGGTCCACAGGATCGGCGTCGTGAACTGTAGACGGCCCTTGTAGATCGTGAACAGCCAGTTGAACACTTTCACGCCGGTCGGAATGGCAATGACCATCGTCGCGATACCGAAGAACGCGTTGACGTCAGCGCCCGAACCCATCGTGAAGAAGTGGTGCAGCCACACGAGGAACGACAGAACCATGATCGCGCAGGTCGCCCACACCATCGTCTTGTAGCCGAACAGCGGCTTCTTCGCGAAGGTCGCCACGACTTCCGAGAAAATACCGAACGCCGGCAGGATCAGGATGTACACCTCAGGGTGACCCCATGCCCAGATCAGGTTCAGGTACATCATCGCGTTGCCGCCGCCGTCGTTCGTGAAGAAGTGCATGCCGAGGTAACGGTCCAGACCGAGCAGCGCGAGCGTCACGGTCAGGATCGGGAACGAAGCCATGATCAGCACGTTCGTGCACAGCGCGGTCCACGTGAACACCGGCATCTTCATGAACGTCATGCCCGGCGCGCGCATCTTGACGATGGTCGCGAAGAAGTTCACCCCAGTCAGCAACGTGCCGATACCGGAGAGCTGCAGACTCCACAGGTAATAATCGACCCCGACACCTGGACTGAACTGCAATTCGGACAGTGGCGGATAAGCCAGCCAGCCCGTTTGCGCGAATTCACCGACCACCAGCGAGATGTTGATCAGGATCGCGCTGATAGCGGTCATCCAGAAGCTCAACGAGTTGAGGAACGGGAACGCAACATCGCGGGCACCGATCTGCAACGGCACGATGATGTTCATCAGGCCGACCATGAACGTCATCGCCATGAAGAAGATCATGATGACGCCGTGCGCGGTAAAGATCTGGTCGTAATGGTGCGGCGGCAAGAAGCCTGGCGCGTTATACGACAGCGCTAGCTGGGTACGCATCATGATCGCGTCCGAGAAGCCGCGGAACAGCATGATGAGCGCAACCACGATGTACATCACGCCGAGCTTCTTGTGGTCGACCGACGTGAGCCATTCGGTCCACAGGTAGCGCCACTTGCCAAAATAGGTGATCAGACCCAGAACGAGCGCACCGCCGAGGGCGATCCCGGCAGCCGTCACCATGATGATCGGCTCGTGGTACGGGATCGAGTCTAGTGAAAGTTTTCCGAACATGCGTTACCCCTTACCCTTTGGCGCACAGTTAGCGTCCTTCATGTTGTCCATGACGTTACCGTTGTTGTATCGGGCAATGATGTTGTGAAAGAGCTTCGGATCGACCGACGAGAAGTAGCGCACAGGATCCTTCTCGCTCGGCGCCGAGACCGCGTGGTAACGGTCCATGCTGAGTGTGTCCGACGACGCGCGCACTTTCGCAACCCACGCATTGAACTCTTCAGGCGACGTGGCGAGCGTACGGAACTTCATGTCCGAGAAGCCCTTGCCGCTGAAATTCGCCGAGGTGCCGGCATAGTTGCCGGCCTCGTCCGCGATCAGATGCAGACGCGTTTGCATACCCGCCATCGCGTAGATCTGGCCGCCGAGTTGCGGGATGAAGAACGAGTTCATCACCGTGTCGGACGTAATGAGGAAGTTCACCGGTGTGCCGACCGGAATCGCCAACTGGTTCACCGAGGCAATGCCGAGGTCGGGATAGATGAAAAGCCACTTCCAGTCGAGTGCGACGACTTCGACGTTGATCGGCTTGACCTGCGACTCGAGCGGCTTATACGGATCGAGCTCGTGCGTGCTCTTCCACGTCAGCACGGCGAGGAACAGAATGATCAGCGTCGGAATCGTCCAGATGGCGATTTCAATACCCGTCGAATGTACCCAGCCCGGACGGTATTCGGCGTTCCTGTTCGAAGCGCGGTAACGCCACGCGAACAGCAACGTGAGTGCGATCACCGGAACGACCACGATCAGCATGGCCACGGTCGACGTGGTAATCAGCTCACGTTCGGCCAGACCCACACTCCCCTTCGGATTCAGAATATCGAGGTTGCTGCAACCCGAGAGCAACAACACGAGGCCGGTGGAAAGGAAACTTATCGACCCGCCCAGAGTCTTTCCTTTCATATGCATTGCCCTTTCTTTACGTCTTCCACGAACGTCATTGAACCGTTCTCCATTAATAAGCGCTCGCATAATAAGGGCGCGTCAAGTGGATATAAACACTCATTTTCGCAACGATCTATTGCGTCGCAGCACCGTGTGACATGTTGCCGCATGGCTGTGCGCACGCGAGGGTCTACCATGCGGTTCCGCAACGTACCGACTGAGCCGCCGGATCACTAAAGTCCCTTCAAACAAGCATTAAAACGCAGCGCCATCTGAATGGTTGCGCCGCGCTATACGCTCGCAAAGAGACGTGTGTCGATGCGAAAAGGCCCGCGCCGGCGAAGGCAGCATCCTTGCTTCGAATGCTGCACCCGCTCAGCGCTTCGTTCCGATCAGCCCGGTGTGCGTGCCGCGACGGTTGCAGGTGCCGCCGCCTGCAGATGCTCGCCACCGTCAGCCGGCACGGCGTCCGACGGATGCTCGCTTCGTTCCGATTGGGCCAGCAGCGTACCGACCGAAGGGTCGATTGCATCGGTGAACGGCTTCGGATTGATACCGATGGCCAGCACCAGCAAAGCCATCGCGCCGAGCAGGACGAACTCGCGCTTGCCGAGGTCCTGCAGCTTCGCGACGCGTGCATTGGCAATCGCGCCGAAAATCACGCGCTTGTACATCCACAGCGTGTAGGCCGCGCTGAGCACCAACGTGGAAGCCGCGATGGCACCGATCCAGAAATTGAAGCGAATCGCGCCCATCAACACCATGAACTCGCCGACGAAACCCGAGGTACCCGGCAGACCGATATTGGCCATCGAGAACAGCATCACGAAGGCGGCGAAACGCGGCATGGTGTTGGCGACGCCGCCGTACTCGGCGATCGAAGCGGTCTTCGTGCGGTCGTAAAGCATGCCCGTGCACAGCAGCATGGCACCGGAAACCACACCGTATGACAGCATCTGTACGATCGCGCCCGCCTGGCCGATACGGTTGAAGACGAACAGGCCGAGCGTCACGAGACCCATGTGAGCGATCGTCGAATACGCGAGCAAACGGCGCATGTCGGTCTGCACCAGTGCCAGCAAGCTCGAATAGATCACCGCGATGAGCGAAAGCGTGATGATCATCGGCGCGAAGAAATGGCTGGCCTGCGGTGCGATCGGCAGCGCGAAACGCAGCAGGCCGTAGCCGCCCAGCTTGAGCATACCGATCATCACGGCGGCGCCGGTCGGGCCGTCCAGGTGGACGTCGGGCAGCCACGTGTGCAGCGGCCACATCGGTA
The DNA here is from genome assembly GCF_046027605.1 of Paraburkholderia fungorum. Lineage (GTDB taxonomy): Bacteria > Pseudomonadota > Gammaproteobacteria > Burkholderiales > Burkholderiaceae > Paraburkholderia > Paraburkholderia fungorum_F. The sequence goes on along the minus strand of NZ_JAQQEF010000035.1, from coordinate 6,021 downwards.
CCTTCACGCCGAACGCTGCCAGGAAGCCGAGGAAGATCAAGACCTGCGGCCAGGTGCCGAGGTGCGTTTCACGCCACAGCGCGAGGTCGAAGCTGTGTGTCTGACTGTACAGATACAGCATCGACATCAGCATCATCAGCGAACCGAGGAACGAGACGAAGAAGAACTTCACCGCGGCATACGAGCGGTTCGAATGGCCCCATGTACCGATCAGCAGGTACAGCGGGATCAACGTCGCTTCGAACGAGATGAAGAACAACATGCCGTCCATCGACGTGAACACGCCCTGCATGAAACCCGAGAGCATCAGGAAGGCGCCGAAGTACTGTGCGGTGCGCTCGGTGATCGACTCCCACGAGGCAACCACGATGATGATCGTGGTCAGCGCCGTCAACGCGACGAGCCACAGCGAAATCCCGTCCACACCCACGTGCCACGCAATATCGAACGTGGGCGACCAGCGCACGTTCTCGACGAACTGCATCGACGTCACGTCGTTGCGGAAATTCGACACCAGCGGAATCACCGGCAGGAAACCCGCGACCGCGCCGATCAGCGCGAGCCATCGCGTGCGACTACGTGCCGCGTCAGATCCGGCACGCAAAACCACAAGGCCGGCGACAATAGGGATCCAGATGAGTAGGCTAAGAAGCGGAGGCAATGACATGTGTTCTGTTGAAAACTTGAGATACAAAACGCCGCATCAACGCCTTCGAAAACGAAAGCATTGAAATGGATATGTAGGCTGGATTTCGCTGAAATCGACGTCGAAACAGTGCTGCCTGCCTCGCGTTTACCCGCAGTCGAATGAACAAGGGTGGGAGATTACCAAGATAAGAATACTTTTGCAGCGCAACAAAGGCTGAAACGCTTGAAACAACGCATCGTCTCCACGTCGGCCCTTGCGAAACATCGAAAAGTGTGCAGATGCACAAAGCCTTCGAGGCAGGGTATACACCATGCTTTTTGCACGCAGAAGAAAGCAGTTGGAGGCCGCTTAACTACTCTTGCAAAAACGCTTCCACGCCATGTCCAGGAATGGAATGAATCATGCTGGTGCATAAGACGCTATAAAGACCGATTTCGAGCACCCATCAAAAATTTAGCGCGTCCGCAAACAGAAAATTTTTTTGACCCGGCACTCTAAAGAAATAGCCGCGAGCCTCGGAAATGAACTGGCTTGAATGCTCGGCGGCCCGCTTTCAGTTGGGTTTCAACGATGACGGCATGCGCCTGCGAGCCTTACAGAAGCCGAATATACTTCGGCGGTTCACAGGGCCGACGCTCATACGCGGCGCGCCCGTTCTTCGCACAGCGCGACACCGCCCTCACCGGCCTGACTTATCGGATATCGCATGGTGCTTCGAGATGAAGGTGTCGTTCCCGCGCTCGAGTGCCGCGGGCTCAGCAAGACCTACGGCGCCGGCCGCATCGTGCTGGCGCACCTCGATTTCACACTCGCGCCGGGTGAATTCGTCGCGATCATGGGTGACTCCGGCGTCGGCAAATCGACGCTGCTGAATCTCGTGGCAGGACTCGACAGCGCGGATAGCGGCGATGTGATCATCGACGGCAGCGCGGTCTCGCGTCTGGATGACAATGCGGCGACGCGTTTGCGCCGGCAAAAACTGGGCTTCGTGTTCCAGGCGTTTCACGTCCTGCCCCATCTGACACTTGCGCAGAATGTCGCGCTGCCGCTGCTGCTCAACGAGCTGCCCACAGCCGGCGCGCTCGACATGCTCGCGGCGGTCGGCTTGAGCGGCCGTGGCGATGATTTTCCGCGCCAGTTGTCGGGCGGCGAATTGCAACGCGTCGCCATTGCGCGGGCGCTTGTGCATCGCCCGAAACTGATTCTCGCCGACGAACCCACCGGCAATCTCGATCCCGATACCGCACACGACGTGCTCGGTCTGTTCCGCACGCAAAGCAAGGCAACCGGTGCGGCCACGATCATGGTCACGCACTCGGAAGCAGCCGCGGCCGTGGCGGATCGAATCCTGATTCTGAGCGACGGCGGCCTGCATGCATCGTCCGGACGCAACGCCTTTTCGGCCTCGTACGCCGACGCTCGAACCCCTGCGCGTTCCGCCGATGATGGACGCTGAGCCACGCCTGTTGCTGCGAATGCGAGGTCATCGCATGCTCGCGCGTTGGTTGTTGGACGCAGAGTGGCGCAGTCATCGCGGACGCGCACTGGTTGCGATTGCAACGATCGCGCTCGGCGTCGCGCTGGGCTACGCGGTTCAATTGATCAACAGCGCGGCTTTCAATGAATTCTCGGCGGCGGCGCGCAGCCTGTCGGGCCAGGCCGATCTGCAGGTGCGTGCCGCACAGCCGCTATTCGACGAGTCCATCTATCCGCGTTTGTCGACTGAGCCTGGTGTCGCGCTGACGAGTCCCGTACTCGCTCTTGATGTGACTGTTCCGGACCAGAGCGCGGCGCTGCCGGTGCTCGGCATCGACGTCTTCAAGGCGAGCCGCCTTGCGCCCGATCTGATCGGCGTGCCATCGCCGCAACGGCCGTTCGATACGCTCTCGGCTGATACGGTGTTTCTCTCGGTGGCGGCACAACAATGGTTGAAAGTGAAGATCGGCGATGACGTGGCGCTGCAAAGTGGCACCTCGATCGTGCACTTGCGCGTGGCCGGTGGCCTCGTGAGGACACGGCCGGGTCAGCGTCTGGCGGTGATGGATATTGCCGCCGCTCAGTGGAAGTTCGGTAAGGTGGGCAAGCTGTCTCGCATCGACGTACAACTCGTACGCGGCATCGACCGTGAACGCTTCAAGCGGGACCTGCAAGCGCGACTCGGCAGCCAGTGGGTGATCGCCGAGACACGCGATGCCGAAAACCGCACCGATCGTCTGTCGCGCGCGTATCGGATCAATATGAATGTGCTCGCGCTGGTGGCACTTTTCACCGGCGCCTTCCTCGTGTTTTCAACGCAGGCGCTGGGCGTTGTGCGGCGCCGTGCCCAGTTCGCGATGCTGCGTGTGCTTGGACTGACGCGTGGCCAGTTGTTACGTCAGATCCTGATGGAAGGCGCGTTGCTCGGCCTGCTCGGTTCGCTGTCCGGACTCGTGCTTGGCTATGCGATGGCGAGCGGTGCGTTGCGCTTTTTCGGCAGCGACCTGGGCGGTGGCTACTTTCCTGGCGTGCAACCGCACGTCGGTTTCGAACCGCTGGCGACCGCGTTGTTTCTGACGCTCGGTATTGCCGTGTCGGTGCTAGGCAGTCTGGCCCCCGCGCTGGAGGCGGCACGTGCGCGGCCCGCAGCGGCGCTCAAAGCCGGCGCGGAAGAAGGCGCATTGGCGCGGCTCGCTACGCCTTGGCCCGCTTTGGCATGTCTGCTGGTTGCCGCCGTTTTGACGCGGGTGCCGCCGTTGTTCGATGCGCCCATCGGCGGCTACCTGGCCGTTGCGCTGCTGCTGGTCGGCGGGATCGCACTGATGCCACGCGTGACCGCTTTGATTTTTGGTGCCGCGAGCCGTGCGTTCAGCGCGCGGCGTCGCGCCGGCGCGGCGAGCACGTTGGCGTTGGCGCGCCTCGCGAATGCGCCGGGTCATGCGTCGATTGCCATGGGCGGCGTGTTGTCGAGCTTCGCGCTGATCGTCGCGATGGCGATCATGGTGGCGAGCTTCCGCGTTTCCGTCGAAGACTGGTTGGGCCATCTGCTCTCGGCCGATCTGTACGTGCGCGCGGCGCCGAACGGCGATACGGGCGCCCTACGCCCCGACGAACAGACGCTGCTGGCGGCTGTGCCCGGCATCAGGACGGCTGCGTTTGCCCGTACCTCACATCTCACGCTCGATCCTGCACGGCCGGACGTCGCCGTGCTCGCGCGCGAAATCGATGCCGCCGATCCCGGCGCGAATCTGCAGATGACGGGCGCGGTGCTGCCTTCGTCTCAACTGCATAGTGGGGAAACACCTGTTTGGGTATCCGAAGCAATGGTCGATCTGTATGGATACAAGCTTGGCCAACGCGTGCAGTTGCCGCTCGGCGAACACGGTCACGTATTCGTCGTGGCCGGCGTATGGCGTGATTACGTACGTCAGACCGGCGCGATCCAGATACGGCTTGCGGATTATCGGCGTTTGACCGCCGACACGAGCGCGACGGATGTGGCTGTCACTGTTCAACCCGGAACGAGCGTTGAACGTGTGATTACCGGGCTGCGGGCGCTGCCCTTCGGCGCGTCGCTGGATCTGTCGCAACCGGGAGAGATCCGGGCACATACGCTGGTTATCTTCGACCGGAGTTTTGCCGTCACGTATCTGCTCGAGGGAGTCGCGATCGTAATCGGACTGTTCGGCGTCGCGGCGACGTTTTCCGCACAAACACTCGCGCGGGCCCGTGAGTTCGGCATGCTGCGGCATGTGGGCGTGACCCGCTCGCAGGTTCTCGCGATTCTTGCATTCGAAGGCGGGATGCTCACCGCTTGTGGCATTGCGATGGGCTTCGTTCTCGGGTTCGCGATCAGTCTGATCCTCGTGTTCGTCGTCAATCCGCAGTCGTTTCATTGGAGCATGTCGCTGCATGTTCCATGGACGGTGCTCGGCACAGTGGCGTTGGTGATGCTGGCTTCGTCGTGTTCGACGGCGGTGATGGCAGGACGCGGCGCGGTATCGGTGGATGCGGTGCGCGCGGTGAAGGAGGATTGGTGATGAGGGAATTGCCGCGTGAGATGGTGCGGGTGTCGATGGATGACGCGGTGGACGGAGCGACGTATCGAGTGACGTATCGAGTGGCGGCTCGCTCTTATCGAGGCGGTCGGGTCTGTCTGGCGCACAGCGTTCCAGGCGGGTCATCGGCTACACTGCCCCGCCTGGCAAGTGCACGGCGACTTAGCGCTGCGATTCATGCGGCGTTGCTTTGCCTGGGTTTGGTGGCCACCGCATCTGCGGTCGCCGCGACACCCGAGTTCGCGGCGGTCGTGCCGGGCCATTCGATCGTGCTGCCTCAAGACACTGGCGCACACCCGGCTTTTCGCACCGAGTGGTGGTACGCGACGGGCTGGCTCACTACCCCGGACAATCAACCGCTCGGTTTCCAGATTACCTTCTTTCGCTCGGCAACTGGACATGATGCGGCCGATCCGAGTGCGTTCGCGCCGTCGCAATTGATCATTGCGCATGCCGCATTGAGCGATCCCGCTGTCGGTCATCTTGCGCACGATCAGCGCATTGCGCGCCAGGGCTTCGGGCTGGCGTATGCGAAGCCGAACAATACCGACGTCAAACTCGACGCATGGAAAATCACCCGTGCTGCCGACGGCCACTACGACGTCACGGTCGACGCGAACGGATTCGCATTGCATCTCGCGCTGACGCCAACGCAATCGCCACTGGTACAGGGTGAGCAAGGCTACTCACGAAAAGGTCCGCGACCCGAACAGGCGAGCTATTACTACAGCGAGCCGCAATTGCGTGTGACCGGCGGCGTAGTTCGACCGGTTGTGGCAGGCGGGAAATCGGGAGGCGAAACAGTTGTTACCGGTGCGGCGTGGCTCGATCATGAATGGTCGAGCACGCTGCTCGCTACCGACGCGGTCGGATGGGATTGGCTCGGCGCCAACTTGTCAGATGGCTCGGCCTTGATGGCTTTCAAGGTCCGCAGTCGCGATGGACACGCGCTGTGGGCACATGCAGCGCTGAGAAATCGCGACGGCCAGGTGACAACATTCGGCCTCGATCAGGTCGACTTCACTCCGGTGCGCACGTGGCGCTCGCCACGCACGAACACGCCGTATCCCGTTTCGATGACAGTCAAAACCGGTACGCTTACATGGCACCTCGATCCATTGATGGACGACCAGGAACTCGATTCCCGTCAATCGACCGGCGCAGTGTATTGGGAAGGCGCCGTGCGGGTGAGCCGCGAAGGCGTGGACGTCGGACGTGCTTATCTGGAGCTGACGGGTTACGCGAATGCGCTCCGGATGGGGAAGGAGTGATGCGGGAAGAGTAGGCGCGCATCTGGCAAGATTGCGCCCGGCGTTCTTTTGCCGCGTTTTTGGGGCG
>NZ_JAQQEF010000034.1:0-76619 GCF_046027605.1 Paraburkholderia fungorum | reverse complement strand
CATGCCGCCAGTCGATGTCTGACAGGCGCAATCCACGGATCTCTCCACTGCGCAGGCCATAGGTCGACAGCAGCATCAGAATCGCGTAGTTACGGATACCTAAGGGTGAGCGATCACGTCGGGCAATTTCCAGTACCCGATCGATGTCACTTCGAGGGATTGTCGTCGGAGTAGCCTCGTGCTCGTAGATGATAGGCCCTTCAACGGCGTCTGCCAGATCAGTTGGCGTCTGATTGCTATCGAACAGATAGCGCAGTACACCACGTAACGTGCTTATTACCTCCGCCTTTGAGCGGCGCTTCATCACGACAACGCGCGATGCAATATATGCATCGAGGTCCGCAAGGCGCAACGTTTCGATGCTCTTTCCATGGTCGTGCAGCCACCTCAGAAGAGAATACATTTCGAAGCGTCTATTTCTGCGTGTGTTCTGAGATAGCCCGCGCATTTCCACCATCCACGTATCGTATTTGCGCACCAAATCGCACACGACGATATCGTGGTCTGTTGCCTGCGCGAACTCTGGTGGCCATTTACCGTTGTGGACCAGTCGCAACAGCATCTTGATAGACGCGCAATCCTTCCTTCTATTGACGACGGGGAGCGGCTGCTGGTCACGCAGCCGCTTCAGATTCGCTAGATACATGTCGACATCCGACGGAGATACAGACTCTATGGTTTGTCCACGACGCTCCAGATCGAGAAGGAAGCATCGCGCAGCAAAGTCATATTGCTTAGCGACCCTGTGACAGTAGCCTGCCTCCTGGAGACGACGCCTCAATAGATCAAGCCACGGACTTGAACAAGGTACCGATCGATACATGATGACCTCCTTTCCTGGCGGAAGCGCGAGCGTCATGACTGGCGGTTCAGGAGGCTGTCAAATAATGCCGAGTTGAACAGCCGAAACCTACACTCAGCGCCGAGGAACACGGTACTCCTTCGCATTACAGCGTCCTTCTTATTACGCCACGCCGACCAGATCGCGGGCCGCGAAGCCAACGAAATCATCCTTCTGAACAGCCACGACGGCAGCAGCAGCTACCAGATGCTCGCCGGGATGTTCCGGTTTGTGTGCCAGAACGGTATGGTCTGCGGAGACACCATTGGTGATATCCGCGTGTCTCATAAGGGCGACGTGGTCGGCGAGGTGATCGAGGGAGCGTTCAAGGTGCTCGACAGCTTCGAGGCGGCGACCCAGCAGCGCGAGAGGATGGCCGGTCTCGCGTTGACCGACGGCGAACAGACCGCTTTCGCGCGGTCCGCGCTTACGCTGCGGTACGACGACGACAGGCCCGCGCCGATCACTGAACAGCAACTTCTGACACCGCATCGCATGGAGGATCGCGCACCAGACCTGTGGACAACATTCAATCGAGTGCAGGAAAAAATGATCAACGGCGGCCTGCGCGGTCGTAATTCGAATGGGCGGGCGACCACAACCCGCGCCGTGACCGGCATTGACCAGAACATCAGGCTTAACCGCGCCCTCTGGGTGCTCGCCGACGAACTGTGCCGCCTGCGCGGCTGACAGGTGCGCCCGGCCTTCGGGCCGGGCATGACCTCAACTATGGAAACCGACATGGATACCGCTCACATCCGCCCAACGTGGCTGACCGCCCTCCTTCCGCTGCTGGCCGTCTATCAATACGGCGACCGTTCTCTGGTCCGCGCGGAGCTGTTCCGCATGGCCTTGTCCGCCGATGCCGCAGCGCGCTCCGCCGAAGCACTCGACCGGATTGCCAACATGCTGGACCGCGACGGGCACCCAATCGACATGCACCGGGAAGAGTTGCGCGCGATAGCCCGCAACGCTCTCTCCGAGTTTCATCGTGTGCCACCCCGTGCCCCGCAGCCTGCCCTACCCGAGTCAGGATTTTGAACGAAAGTTGTCCTCTGTTTCATTCAAACTTTAAGTAGTACCAATCATGAACAAGCTTTTCTTTACTGGCCGTGTTGCCGCCGCCCCTGTGCTTGCGAATCACGGTGATTCGAAGGTGACGAAATTCACCCTGATTTCCAACGAGTACGCCGGTCGCGACGAAGGCAGCGGTGAAGCGAAGGAGCGTCAGGTGAGAATCCAGTTCACCGCCTTTGGTTCGCGTGGTGAGGCCATCGCCAGAAACGTTCTGAAGGGCGATCAACTGATCGTTGAGGCGAAGCTGTCGAACAACGATTTCACGGACGGTGAAGGCATCGAGCGTTACGGATATAACTTCACGGTCGATAACTTCGACTTCGGCGCGCCTGGCGAACTCAAGCGGGCGCAACTCGCGCGGCGTCAGGAATGATGCATGTCGGCCCCGGTTCATGCCGGGGCTGTTGACCAGCACAGGAGATGACGTTGAAACCCTGGGCTGCGGTGGTTCCTTCCAGCTGATGCCTGGCCGAAAATTGCCTCAGCGGAATGGGCGTCCCAGCCGTCCGGAAAGGGCACCCCCTTCCTGCCAAACCTTGAGCCCGGGTAACCGCAGGCGTCACGCGCGCGCCGGCGCGCCCGGATCGAGGCGCACGGGGACCCGCGCCAGTAGGCGTGGGGAGAGCGCCGGCGCGGCGCATTAGCGCCGGGACGATCCGGTACAGCGCAAGCGAACCGCGGCCGGGGTCGTCAAGCAGCCGGAGGCAGCGTGTTTCCTCCGCGGCGAAGCCGTGGGGGCTGGATCCTGGATCGGCTTGCGGACCGCTGAGGCCGGCGCTGTCGTACGATCCCTTATACGGATTGAATCAACAGGACCCGACATGGAAGGCAGAACGATCTACGCTCGCGCCGACGAACTGAAACGTCTCAAGGCACACATGGTTGTGACCTGGCGCGAACGGCAGCAAGGAACTGGCGTTGGGTACAGTAGCGAATGTTTCCGCGGGATGGTTTCCGGGCTTGCATTGGCCGATGCCCTCGATGCAACAGTGTCGTTCAGCATCGCCGCTTTGATCACCAACCGCGGGTACGAGGCCGAAGCCTCCTACTCCGGACCATCAGGGTAACACCGTGAACATTGCGCCCCGCCCGAAAACGCACCGGATTACGAGCGACGTGCCCGAGCACCTCCTCGAGGCGCCCCAGCACACCATCACGGAGTTTTTTGCGAACGCGCACGGCGGCCAGACGCCGGCGCAGCGCGCCGCGGAGACCCGCGTTGGCGATCGTGACCGCGGCCTCGATTCGCTCCTGCAGCTCGTTGACGTGGCCGAAGGCCAAACCGGACAGGCGGAGACCGTCGCCGAATTTCTCGCGGGCCTGTACAACGGCACCGACTACCGTTTCGACCTCACGGCACTGCGGGCGCTGAACGACGATCTGTTCGAGCACTGTCTGGCCGTGCTGCGACTCCACCACCGCCCGACTGTTGAAGTGCACGGCTATTTTCCTGGCGGTGAGCAGCGCTGGCAGCAGACAATCACGCGCTGGAATCTGGACAAACGCCCCGCGCCGGAGCTGCCGCCGGTTCATGGCGAACGCTATCAGGGCCGCGATGTGACGAATCAGGAAGCACCAGGTTATCACGATATGACGCTGGCAGTGGCGATTGACGGGGACCCTGCACGCCAGTTGCCGATCGAACTACACTTTTCAGCTGGCGACTCGGAGCGTATAGCCACGATCTTATCGACCTGCATCGTGGGGCGTGGCGGCCGCGTGAGTGGCACGAAGGGCCACTCGACATGTAAGAAGGCGAGCTGCGGCCGCAGTGGCTTTAGATTCCGGGCGCACGCCTTATGCGCCAGTAGTTGAGACGAACGTAAGAGTACCAGGGGAAAAGCATATGGCAGTTGACACAAACACGACAATCCGACGCGAATGCTTGCAGCCCGCGATCTATTGGGCCAAACCGACCGGGGCGGAAATCCAGGAGGTAGTCCGGCTGGCCGGTTTTACCGGACGTAGTGCAGCGGAATTTCTGGACCTCGCTGACAAGAGCGGGCGGCAGATACGTCGTTGGATCAGCGGCGAAAATGAAATCCCCTATTCCGCATGGGCGCTACTCTGCCATGCCGCCGGATTTGGCCACATCTGGGAAACAGAAGAGTAGCCTCGAAACGCTGATGATTCGCAATCCTGCGGTTCCTGTATCACGCCGGGGGCGCGACTGATCGGGGTGCCCCTTCAAGAGTCGGACGTTTACGTACGCGAGGCTGGGGCCATCCCGGTATCTCCGAATCTTCAGATGCCCTCTTCCCTGACGGCCTCCCCGAGTGTGTCACGTAACAAAACGAAAAAAGATAGAGCGATGCCATGTCGGGTTGCAACCGGCTTTGCGCCGTGAGCGATCCTCTCCGGGAAACGACACCCGGGCTGGGACCCGACACCTGCAACCATCTGCCCGGATGAATACATGCCGTGCAAGGCAGCTTGTGCACATTTATGTTACGCGTAACGAAATACCATATTTATCGTTATGAATAACGTAAAATAGATGTGGTCAACCGCACCAGGATGGATCATGCCTTCACCGGCAAACGACAAGGTAACCGGCACCACGGAAAAGCGTGGCCGTGGCCGGCCACGGAAACCGGATGCGATGTCGAACGCCGAGCGTCAGGCAGCGTGGCGAGCCCGACATGGCGCGCGCACAAAATCCGTTACTGTAACGAAAAATACCCCTCCGCCTGCCGACGCCCATGACGCCCTGGTGCGGGAGTGCGAGCAGCTGCGTGCTGAACTGGTACAGGCGCGGCGAGAGCTTAAGACTGTGTCACGGGGGAAGCCGTCTGCCCGAGTTCCTTCTGACGTGGCGACGGTCCTCGGGCGGCTTCCGCGTCAGGAAGACGCCGGCTCCGGCGAGCGCCGTCTGCACCTGACGATGACTGGCACCCAGTTTTTCGCGCTGGAGCGGCTGGTCGCGCACTTCGGCCTGTCCCGACGCGCGGTGATCGAGCGCCTGATCGACTGGGCCGACGACACGTTTTCGAGGTCACTTTACGACGACGAAGCCGCATTTAACCGTTACATCGACCGTGACCGTAACGAAAAATAATCCCCCACTGACCGGATCGGCACGAGCCAGATCAGGATCCTGCGGGACCGGTTCCGCCAATGGTGGTCCGTGACTGGCGACGCCCCTAAACGCATGATGTAATCGGTTTTGACAACACACAGGCGCCTTGAATGGCGGCATCCAGAGAAGCATGGCCGGCGGGTTGGTTGATCACCCGCCATCGTCCGCTTGCCACCGCCACACGAGATGCCCGTCACGATCCCTTTGCAGCCGCGCGCCGCAATAACCGAGGGTCGGTCAACCACTCATCACGCGTTCCAACCAGGACGAGCGTGAAGTCCGGATGATTGGGATTGAGCAAATAATTGGATTCCGCAGGAACGACCGCACTGGGAACAGCCAGCACTGCGCTGGTTCGCTTCCGCTCCCACGCTGATCCAAGTTGCTGCAGTTCGGCCCGCGCTGAAATGTCCCGCCAGTCGCGAGGCAAACTGGCGGGATCGATACGTTCGACGATTTTCTCCGGGATACTGGCCGGAATCATCACATAGCGGGCGCGCAGCGGTGAATCCTGGACCAACATCTCGAGCAGCGCGAGCGATTGCGTCTGCGCCGTATACACCATCGCGACGCCTTTGGGGTTCCACCGGCCACCGTACAATCGCGCTCCTTCCCCAGAAAAAGCGGTATCTGCATATCGTTCAGTCACCACCCGCCATGCCGTGAACATCACGCAAACACGCCATGCTCGATGCGTCCTAGCGTATCCATCACGCTATCGGTGCCAATGTCGGTATCGACAAGACTCAGCGGCGTGGCGTCTTCCAGGGCAGCAACCGGCATCTTAAGCCAGGCGAGTGCCAGGTCGAGATCATCAAACACCTCGGCAGCGCGCGCGGCGACACGCGCGAGTCGCAGCAGCTTGGCTGACTCCTCACGGCTCAACACCCCTTCCCGCTTGCGACGCGCCAAGGTCCGCTCCGGGATATCGAGCGCCTGCGCCAGTTCTGCTTGCGAAAGTCCGATGGATTTGAGCATCGCGTCCAGCGCCCGCGACGAAATGCCGTGGCGGACGACCTCCACCCATTCAAGGCCGGATCGGGGAGAACGCGGAAATACCGACCGCCCTCCGAGCAATGAATCGGCTGATACCTTCTCGATAACGTTCATCAGTTTCACCTCCTGCCATTTGGCATCCATTTTATACCAAAATGGCAGAGACAGTAGTTGCTGCCAGGGCATCGCCGGTCCGGGCCGGACTGCCGGCTACTTTCAGCGAATGATCGCCCCCAAACCCCCTTTGGGGGGAGATCGACGACACGCCCAGGCGAGAGCGTGCAAAAGTTGGGGAGGCCGATTTCGTCAGGCCGCCTTGGCGTGCGGCATGGTTGCACGGTCTGTTCTGTTCGATGGTCGGTGCCGGCCTGGCGATGCTGCGCCGATGCATTTGCCGTGACGCGAGGCGGCTATCTCGAGCGCCGAGATGCGGCGGGGCGAGAATTCCGAGTTCAAAACCGCGACCCTGACCGGCGCCATACAGTGCGCCCTTTCGTCAGTCCAGCGCATCTGTCGCTTCTTGGCCATGTGGTGGCTGATGACCTGGTTCATCGCGGACTCGGCGATGCTACTGCTGATCGGCAGGCCCTTGCGATGCCGGGCGACGTAGTTGACCAACGTGCGCGCGTTGTTCCTCAGGTAGGCAACGCTCCCGTTAGTTTTCTGCCGGTCAGACGCGCGCTCGGGCTGCCTTGGGTTTGTTGCGCAGGTACACGAAATGGTAGAAGGCGAAGGAAAGGTCCGCGTGCTTGAGCACGTCTGCTTCGCCAATGGTGGCTATGTCGAACTTGAGACGTTTGATGGCCAGCTTGCCAGAAGGAGACGCAATGTACGCGCGCATGAAGTCTTTCTTTGCCCGTGCGTCGGCCTGGTCGAAAGCTTCGCGACCAGCGCTGACCTCGTCGGCCAATCGCAGCTTGGCTTCTTCCTCAAGAGCTGCACTGTTCGCTTCAACTGCTATTCTCGTGGTGGCTCTGGAAGTCACCTCGGCCTGCTCTTCCGTGGCTTTCTGGGCCAGTACCGTTTTCATCCGGCGCTCAGCCTCTGAAAGCTTGTAGCCCTCAGTGATGGCCTTCATCAGATAGCCCGCAGGACTCCTTGTCACCTTCGCGTCATCAATCTTTGCGCGAGTGTATTCGATTGCATCAAGGATGCGTTCATCGGACCAGATGGCGCGGTTCTGCGAGATGACACTGAACTGCTTTTCGGTGAAGGCGAATTCGTTTTTCAACGTGGTGTAGGTTTCCTTCAACCCAATCAAGCTCGCGCGGACGGTGTCGGCCCCTTCTTTCCTGGAAAGCCTGAAGCGTATCCGGTCAATCTTCTTGGACTTCGGGCTTTCGGTGCGCGTCTCGTAGCTCAGCTCGATGTCAGAGACTTCGTTGATTTGCTTTACCGCAGGCTCGAGACTGTCCCGCTTGAAATACTTGAAGACTGTTGCACTGGAGCCCGCTTTGCCAGGCCAGTTTCGGATCACATCGAGTTCAAACCAATCGGTGATGCCGTCCGTCACGTACGCAATGACGTGGTCATAGATTGCACGTGCGTAAGTAAGGGTGAAGGCCGACGTGATGCGAAGGCTCAACCAGTGCGACTTTTCTGGGTCCTTGATGTGGCGGATGAGCGGTTGCGGGACTTCAAACGTTATGCGTCCCTTGTCAATACCGACAATGCCGAGCAGCTGCACGGATACCCATTTTTCGTTTTCAGTTGCGATGCTACCCTGCGGGGCCGCGGTCACCTGGATGAGTGCCTTCTGTGCTTCGGATACGACTGCTCTCAGATGCTTGTAGTTGTAGCTGTCGTAACGCATGAGCCACCTGAAGTAGCTCAGCTCGACGTCGTAATATTTCGGTGTTGTAGGCTCCTGCGCCACGATGAAGTGCGCTGCATCAAGCAGGCGACGCGCCGTAACTCCGACGTCAGTGACATCAACGAAAACGTTGTTCCGCTGATAGCCGATTTCCTTGGTTGACTTATGGATCGGCGTGTCGGTCGCCAACATCTCCTCAAAAAGTTCGAGCGACATCTGGCGCGATGTTGCGCTTGTCGATACGGCGGTTGACATCGTGCCCTCTTTTCTTGGTTGTTAGCCGCGGAAAACTCTAACACGCGTAGGTGAGATGTCAAAACAAAAAGGCTCACCATCGAAACACTGTTTCAACAATTCGGCTCACCCACCTTCGCTACCCGATCGGTCAAGAATTAGGACCACCAAGGCGTCGCCAGAATGCTCTGTCCAGCTCGCCCGAGGCGTTTGTTTGGTGTTTTTAAAGTCTTAGAAAAAACAAACCCACCAACCTACAACACCTATCAAACTCAAACAAAAACAACGAGTTAGCCCTACAAAGGTGAGTGATTTTGTTTCAGAGGTGAGCCCTTTTGTAGGGCAAAGGTGAATGAAATTCCTCTATGAGAGTGAAGTGTTTACCCGTTCAGGGTGAGACTTCATGTGGCCGCCGGGACCATGGTGAGAGGAATTGTTGAAGCCTTCCGAGCCGCCGACAAAGCCGTATGCGGCGGGGGTTTCCAGCGACCCAATCTGCGACGGTGGTGAGGTTTTCTGTTGGCGACGGTGAGCAAATTTGTATGGGCCAGCGCCACCCACGGTGGAACAAGGGGAAAAGCGTTATGGCCTCGGTAGTTAGGGAGTATCCAAGGAGATACTCGAATTTGCCGGCGCGATGGTGAGGGGAATTGTGGCTGGCTGCCGGGTTGCGCTCCCATGGTCGCATGGTGAGAAGTTTTGTTGGATCGCTGTCAACGCTGCTCACTCATGGTGAGCTGATTCGGGAGGGCGGGCTGGCAAAGCGAGCGATGATTGTGAGGAATATTGTGGGGCGTCCTGTTCTACGCAGTGATTCACTGCAAGACGGGGCGCGCCCGTTTCAAATTGAGCCCGCTCGCCTCTTCTCGTTATGTATTCAACAAAATTTCTCACCCACCTTCGTGACCAGAACCTTCACTGGTCAACAATTTCCCTCACCATGATCTTTCAAAATTCATTCACAAAAACATATATTTGACGCGTCACCGGGCTGCGTCTTTCCACATTATGAAATTAACACGAGTTTTTGGTTGCGAAATAGCCACTTAACGTCGGTTTCTAAGAAACGAGGTTAAGTTACGGGTACATTTTTGTATTTTTCTAGTATTCTACGCTTCGTATCGATTTCGGGCTAAACCTTAAAAACCATGTCCAAAGCAGAATTCCCGGCAATTACGCGAAGAGTGACCTTGGGTGAACTTGCGGGTTTCGCGGAGACGCTTAACACGCTCACGGAAGACTTGCGTAACAGTATCCTGACGCCGAAACCGCGAAAATCGGCTCCGTCATTTACTACGGCGGAGATCGCCGAACTTTGCGGAATGGACCGCACGAAGATTCATTACCAGGCCACAAGGGATGGGAGCACGCTGCCAGCGGGTGAGGCATCGGGTACTGGTCGTAGCCGCCATTTCACACTGGCCGAGGCACGGACGTACGTGCAGCAGCTATCTGAAATATATCAGTCGCCGCTGGTCACCGGGTCGCGCGGTGCGGACGGGAAGGTCATCCTCGTCGCCAACTTCAAAGGCGGTTCGACCAAAACGACGACATCAATGTGTCTTGCGCAGGGATTGTCGCTCCGCGGTCGGCGGGTCCTCGCCATCGACCTAGACCCGCAGGCATCACTTTCCGAGCTTTGTGGCTTGTATGCAGAGAAGGAGGTTGATGAAGATTCGACCGTTTTGCCGTTCATCTATGACCAGACGATCGAAGGCGGGCTGTCATCATTCATCAAGCAGACCTACTGGGACGGTTTGGACGTCATCGCAGCCCACCCCTCCTTGTTCAGTGCGGAGTTCTACATCCCGTCGATGCTCAAGGCTAAGCCCAGCTTTCAATTCTGGGCAATCCTCCGGGAAGGTCTCGCGTCGCTACGCAGCAAGTACGACTACATCATCCTCGATACGGCGCCTTCATTGTCCTACCTGACGCTCAATGCGTTGATGGCTGCGGATTCGATGGTCATGCCGCTGGTTCCGGAAAGCCTCGACTTCATCAGTTCTGTATCTTTCTGGGGGCTGTTCTCCGACATCGCACGTAACTTCATGGAGAGGGAGGCCAACAAGGCCTACGACTTCATTTCGATCATCCTTTCAAAGGTTGATAACAGCCCGACTTCGTCGGCTTCTGTGGTTCGTCCATGGACTCAACGGGCCTATGGCGACTGGCTTACGACAACCGAAATTCCGGCAAGCTCGGCAATGAGTAGCGGCGCGCTTGCATTGTCGACGGTGTTTGACCTGAGCAAGAAGGACGCGAGTTCGAAAACTGTTGAGCGGGTTCGTCAGCCGCTCAGGGAATACTGCAAGTGGATTGACGATATGTACGTCGAACAGTGGAGACTCGGCAAATGAATATCCGTGCTCGAATGGCTGAGCAGACTGCCAATCTGCGCGCCGCGTCAGATATCCCGAAAGACGAAGTTACAGCCTCTAGGCAAGCGAACGATAAGCCGAAGACCGGGCCTGGGATGGCTGCTGCCCTGGCTGCGGCCAACATCAAGATTCAGGAGCTGGAAACTCGCGGCGCGCAATCAGTGCTGCCCGTGTCAGAGATAGTGCCGAACCCTTGGCAGCCCCGGAGGGTTTTCAACGAGGCGAAGCTAGCTGAACTCGCAGAGTCGATTCGCGAGGTCGGGCTGTTACAACCGATCGTGGTTCGCCGAGCGGAGTCTGCCTATCAGATTGTTGCGGGCGAGCGGCGTTGGCGCGCACACAAGCTGGTCGGACTTGAGGAAATCAAAGTCCTCGTCGTTGATTGCTCGG
Source organism: Paraburkholderia fungorum (assembly GCF_046027605.1). GTDB lineage: Bacteria > Pseudomonadota > Gammaproteobacteria > Burkholderiales > Burkholderiaceae > Paraburkholderia > Paraburkholderia fungorum_F. The sequence continues at coordinate 65,811 of NZ_JAQQEF010000034.1, read as the reverse complement.
ACCAGGATATGGCGGTGCTGGCTCTGGTGGAAAACATCGGCAGGGATGACCTGGCCGACTATGAGATTTCCATCTCTATTCGCCGTACCGAAAAGGAATTTCCAAATCGCACGCGTTTGGCCGAAGCTGTCGGCATGAGCCGGCGAGGGCTGTACAGATACCTCGCATTCGACAGCCTACCCGCGTTCATCGCCAGCGACCTCGATATCAATCCGACGCTTATTGGTGGCAATGCCGCCGATGCGATCGCGAACGTCATTAAGAAGCATGGTGAGAAAGCGGTGGCCGCTGCCCGCGAACTTTGGCCGGAAGTGGTATCGGGAAACCTCGATCAAGGTAAGTACGCGCCGGCGATTGCTGCCTTGGTCGGCCGTCGCGCATCTAGCAAGACGGCTCGCGAGCGCTCAATCGAGAAGTTTTTTGCGGGAAAGAATCACGCAGGCAGCATTACCAAGGACGTGAACAGCTTCACCGTAAAAATCAAAACGGGCGTCCTGTCAGATGCACAGGAGACCCGCATCCGCCAAGTCATAAGCGAGTTGTTTAACGGCAGCCCTCTTGAGTGAGGCATCCCCAATAGGTCTGGAGCCCGCCTTGATGCGGGCTTTCTTTCGACCGCAAGATTCGGTGTGTTATATAGCCGCCGGTGTACGCGATGCCGATGTGCGTTCGCCAGCTTGGCTCCTCGGGTGGCCGGAGCAGATCCCCGTCCACCCGGGGAGCAGGGTGGCGAACGGGAGTGTGCTACTAGGCACACTTTTCGGACGAGCCCTGCTTCCGAGGTGACTCGACCCGAGTCAACCGAATAGCCGTGAATCCCTTGTGGCCACACGGCTGGCGTTAGCCGCCCCCCTCCTCCCCTTTAGCGGCGGGGTGGTGGAAGAGTGTGCTACTAGGCACACTCTTCGGTCGAGGCCCTGCTTGTGAGGCGACCTGAGTCGGCCGCCTCACCGGAAACGCTCCGCGGTCGTATGCCACCCGTGGGGCGTCGGGATCCGAACGCTTTTGGGAACGGACGATGGCTGCTAAAGCGAGTGCCGATTGGATTTGCCGGGTAAGAGACAGCGCAGGCCGCTTGCGCCGCACATTGGGCCGAAATGTGCCCGAGAAGTGTCCACAGACCCGCTGATCAGCTACGCCTCGCCTTGGACCTAACGACAGCCGACGCGGCCAATCATGCAGGTTTCTCAAAGTTCGAGCCTTCTGCCCGGAATCACCCGCAGTGGCTGTTCCAATGTCTTGCCTCCCGCCGCGGGTAGGATGAACGAACGGCCTCCCGCAGACGATCAACGGCGAACAGTTCCTCATCCGCCGGGATCGATTGTGTCGCCGCGGGGTCCGGCGACTTACTTGGAGAGCGTGCAAACCTAGGAGGCTCCTAGGGAGAGCGGCTCGATCTGCCGGGCGCGGCACAGGTTTCATGTGGGGTACGCTGACCGGTATAGCAACGGTGGGAGCAAACCATGCGGTTGATCATCGAAGCAAGGCTGGCCGATGGGGCGTGAACATCGTCGCCGGGCGAGCGACGCTCACAGACGGTCCCCAAAAGTTGTATGCCTATGTACACAAGGAACTCACCTCGGCTGCAGCGCGACTCGATCAGTTCCTCAGCCGAAACGGAGTGGCGAGCGATGAACGCGTGACCGTGATCAACGACGACGCTGGTGAATTTGACAAGGCCGTCCAGGGCAGTCAACTGGCTCGCGGCCGGATCCTCGACTGGCTCCACATAGCGATGAAGTTCCACGGGGCGCAGCGTACCGTGTTCGGCAGCAAGATGATCGCCGCGCTGAAACGGGAGTCTGTGGAGACCGAAATCAATCACGCCACGTGGTTGGTCTGGCATGGCAGGGCAGCAAGGCGATGGAGCGGATCAAGGCACTGGACGGTCGGCTGCTGACGTAGGAGGGGTACGAATTCAGCGCCTGTGGTGGAACCTGAACACTCTCTCCGGGTACCTGAGGAACAACGCGCACACGTTGATCAACCACGGCGCCCGGCATCGCAAGGGTCTGGCGATCAGCAGCGGCATCGCCGAGTTCGCGGTGAACCAGGTCGTCAGCCACCGCATGGGCAGAAAGCGACAGACGCGCTGGACTGACGAAGAGACGCACTGTATGGCGCAGGTTTAAACGGACAATTCTCGCCCCGCTACATCTCGGCGCTCGAGATAGCCGCCTCGCATCACGACAAATGCATCGAGGTAGCATCGCTAGGCCGGCACCTACCAACGAACAGAACGGACCATACAACCCTGCTGCCAGCCCGTGCTTCCTGACTCAATTTCCCCAACTTTTACACACTCTCCAGTGCGCCGTGTTTCTACCTGTTCTCGCTGCACTTCAGTCCGACGCCGGAACCCCGGGACTGGATGCGCGACATGACAAGGGAATGCCCCGCCGCACCACGTAGAAAAGGGGGCATGGAGATTGGAAGCGGAACGCCTTGCCAGCGTGAGGGCGCAGAGTTGAAAATCCCACCCTTAATCCGCATGATGGAGTTGTAGCGACCCTGCGGTTTAAATCGATGCCCGGATCACCAGCGACAAATCGGCGTCGACAATCTTAAGCGTACTTTGAGTGCGTCAGGTCCGGGTCCCGCACCTTTTCCAATGGCTTCCTTCGGGAGGCCACTTTCATATGGGCGCAACGACCTACCTCGACGAAAGCGGCTGCCTTGGCTGGAAGCTGATGCACCCTACCAGCGCGGCGGCTCCAGTCGTTTCTTCACGCTAGCCGCAGCCATCATCCCGGACGATGCTGAACCGCATGGTGCGGGGTCTGTACAAACGGCGTGCCCGCTCGACTCAGAATGAACTCAAGTCGGTCCAGCTGTCGGCCGGAGAACGATTGGGATTTGCCGCCGAGCTGGCGAAGCTCCGCGGCAGGCGCGCTGATATCGAATTCGTCACGATCACGGTGCGGAAAGAAAACTCCAACGCCGCTTTCCGCCGGCATCCGAAGGGCCTTTCTCTACAACTACATGGTCAAGCTGCGGCTCCTCGAGGCGATGGCTGCCCACGAGTCGGTATGCTTCATTCCGAGCGTCCGGACGCCCGGTCGCGGAAGGTCGAGCACAAGGATGCGCTGTACGACTATCTGGGCACGGAAGCGGCGGCCGACTGCGCTGACACGGTGTTGCAGACGACGCCGTGTCAGCGCAGGTACAGTCTCGCGCTGCAGTCCGTCGATCTGGTGGTGGGCATTGTCTGTGAGCACCACGAGCACCGAGATTGCGAGGCCTACCGGTAGCGTCGCCGTCGATCCGGCAAAAGCGCCTCTTTGTCTGTAGGGACGCCGTCGTGGCGCTGCCGGGCGCGTGGCGTACGTTCCTCGGCCTTGTCGCACGGATAGCTTACGCTTGAATACACCGCTAATGCTGTATATATTAACAGTACTGTTCATATATACAGTAATTGGGGGTCGGCATGGAACACCTGGTACGCGTGCAGAACGAATCGGACCGGCGCACGCTCGCGTGGCTGCGCGAGCGGACCAACGACGCGGCGCTGGCCGCGGCCGCGCAGGCCTGCATCGGACCGGGCCGGCCGGGCAAGCCGTACGTTTCGCAGCTGTGCCGGCAGCTCGGGCTGCGGCTGCCGTGGCCGGTGCGCGCGGCGGTCACCGGTGCGGCGGCGCATATCGAGGTCGGCGACCGTCATCTGGCGGCGATCCGGCAGATCCTCGCGCGGCCGCAGGTGGAGACGCGCCGGGCCGCAGGATGACAGGCGCGGGGCAGGGGCGCCGGGACGGCGTCGCGGCCGGATCGCGGGGCCGGCAGGGCGGTAGAACAGCGGCTATCATGGAGAGGTGGTCCGTGCTAAACGCACGTGACCACAAACGGAGCAGAGGCGGGGCTGGCGGGCCAACTGGCCGCCCGTCTGTGCTCCGCCACGAATCACGAAGCGGTCCGCGAGGGTGTGTACAGCGCGGGCCGTTTTTTTGCGCCGCTTCAATGCCGCTAACTCCTGTTCTGCGTTGGCGGGCGAGGGTGGTCGCCAGAGCGCGTTTCAGCGGTTCGTCGTCGACGTACTGGTTGAAGGTCCGCGCGTCGGCGTGTCCCATGTTGTCAAGCGCCGCGCGGGCGTCCAGGCCGTTTTTCATGCCTTCAGCCAGGCCCTTGGCGTAGCTGTGCCGGAGCCAGTGGGTCGACGCCTGTTCGAGGCGGGCGGCGTCCGTTGCCCGGCCCGACCCGCGGGCGTAGTCAGCTGTTTCGCGAGAGAGACCAGTCGCGAGGTGCCAGACCGCTGTGCGGCTACGCACGCCTTTCCACTGCCCCCACTTCGTGCGCCGCACTGACAGCACGAGTGGCAGGGTCTCGTCCGGCGCCGGCGCCGGCACCGGCGGCAGGCCGAAGGCGTCGGTTGAAGGAAAAGTTGCAGCACCTCCGGTCAGCCTACAATCGGCGAGGGCTGGGTTGCTGTCTGTGTCGTAACAACTTTTGCTTCTGCGCGTGAAGAAGCGAAAGTCGGAAACGCCACACGAAGGAAGAGAATTTTTGAAATGTCATAGGCCCTAGCCCTGGCACTGTCCGGCCGGCATGTCCGTGAAACAGATGGCTGATCTCCTTCAGCAACCAAAGAAGCAATGGCGGTAAGGCTTTGCGGCCAATTTTGCCGGCTTTCCGTTGTATTGTTTCACGGCTGGACGCGGTGGGCGCGCAGTCAGGCCGCCAAAGTGCGGATTATGTGTATATGCACATTTATCGACGTGAAAAAACGTAGCAAATAACACGTATTTTGTAGTGACTGAATTGGCGTGCAAAAACGCAATCACATCGCCGTCAGAGGGGCGGATGTCCGGGTCGTTTTGTACTAAAACATGATGGTCGGGCAAACCGGAGTGCTGTCGATGATACCACCACGTTTCTTGCGGGCAGTCAACAACGCACGTCCGCACGGCGCGCATCGATCTGACCTCATCGGTCCGAAGATCGGGCGCCGGCTAACCCTGTTCGGGCGGCTCGCCCTCGATCTCTGGGTTCGCCTCGAATCAGACCCGCAAGTGGTCACTTACTGCGAGCGGCCCCTTTGCATCCCGGACGCCAAGCCGTCCCGCGTTGTCGACTTCTGGATCCGCACGCGTCACGACGAGAGATTGTGTGTCGTGCTGCGAACGGCGGAATGGACTTCTGTGGCGCAAGGACATTTCCTGTTTCCGGCTTTTCAGTCGTGGAGCCGGGCGTCCTCGATGCAGTTGCAGATGATTCATCCGCAGGAACTCGCCGACCCACATGTGCTGCGCGAGAACCGGGTCATGATGCTCCGTTACCTGGTGAGCGGCCACGCCCTTCCGATTGACGGATTGATGGCCGGCGTGCTCATTGCATGCAGCAATGGCACCACGCTGGCAGAACTGGAACGGCAATTCACGGCGGCCGATCCGATGCTGGTCCGTTCTGCGGTGTTCAGACTGGTGCTTGATGGACAGGTTCGATGTCCAACGCTTGCACTGGAACCACTCGGGCCGCGTACCCGTCTGGAGCGGCCATGAAGAAGATCGCTTTTGGGACGTTGCGGTTCGACCGCCGCTCCATTCCCCAGGGTCTGACAGATATCGGGCAATGGCCGGCGGCGGACGATAGCGCCCTGTCTGATGAGGGGCGCGACCTGCTGACGCGCCGCATCCGGGCGATGACCTTGTTTGTCGATGGACATACACCCCTTCGCGAAATCAGCCGGGAAACGGGAGTTGGTTTCAACGACCTTTATCGCGTCTTCGAGCGATGCATCACGCAGCACGAGGACGGTCGGATCTTCGGTTGCCGCGCATTGATCCCTTATCAGCACACGCGGTCGTACGACCGCCGATCGCTGGTCAAACCATCCCGGGAGGGCATCGCAAGCAACGCAAGCGGTGCCTTCAGCCAGTTGCTGCAGCGTTACCCAGACATCGCACGCTGGATCGAACGCAAGGTCGCCGAACGCAGCAGGAAGCATGCAGCGCTCACCGAAGTGCATCGGCACCTGTGGCGACTCCACGGAGGCTTTCTTGCGCAATGCCGGCAGGCGGGCATTCAGGCACACGAATATCCATTCAATCAGAAATATCTCGGTGAGCGATCGCTTGCCAGTCACGCCCGAGCGCTGTCGAACCGGAATTTCGACGCGGCGGCTCGGGCAGCAGGCGCCCAGCAGATCAGCCATCGCTGGAACGACGATCCTGATGCCGTTCGCAAACCCGCAACCCGTCCATTTGAGGCGGTCGAATTCGACGGTCACAAGATCGACGTGCGCCTGACGCTGCGCATCGACGACCCGTTCGGTTTCGAAACATTGCTCGTGCTGCACCGGATCTGGATCTTGGTGGTGCTCGATGTGGCAACCCGTGCAGTGATTGGCTATGCGCTCGCGCTCGGTCGCGAGTACAACAAGGACGACATTGCCGCGGCCTTGCAGGCGAGCCTGATGCCACACACAGCCCGCGCTTCGAAGATTCCTGCGCTGGCGGTCAGACCCGGTGGAGGCTTTCCGTCCGAGGCGATTCCCGGTAGCGCGTGGGCGTGCTGGAGCACGTTCCGCTTTGACGCAGCGAAGGCACATTTCGCGAAGGCGACACTTGAGCGCCTGACCCAGGTCATCGGCTGCACAGCCGACAACGGGCCACTGGGCCAGAAGAACGAACGCGCGCTGATTGAGCGCTTCTTCGATCAGCTCGCGTCGCATTTCGCGCACAGATTGCCGGCCACCACGGGCAGCGATCCGCGCGCAGTCGAACGTGTGCTCAATGATGTCGGCGAGAAAGCTTCGCTGATGATGACGCTCGACGAGCTCGAAGATGTGATCGACGTGGTTCTCGGCAACTACAATGGCGAGCCGCATGGGGGACTGGGCGGGCGTACGCCGCTGGAGGCAATGCATTTTCTGCTCGAAAAACAGGACGGCCTGCTGCGTACGCTACCGGTGGCCAGACGCAGCGCCTTGTGCCTGCTTCAGGAGGCTCGCGTTGTCACGATCCGCGGCAACGTGAGCCGCGGCGACCGCCCGCATATCAATTTCGAACACGTGCGTTACGACAGCCGGGTGCTGTCGGGCATCGCAGGGCTGATCGGCAAGCAGCTTCGTATCTATTTCAACGTCAAGGACATCCGCCATCTGCACGCGTTCCATATGGACGGGTCAGAACTGGGTGTGTTGACTGCCGCGCGTCCCTGGTGCTTTACGCCCCATTCGCTTCGCGTGCGACAGGAAATCTTCTCACTGATCCATCAGCGAAAGCTGTCGGTGCGCGAAGGCAGCGATCCGGTTGGCGCATGGTTTGCCTACAAGAAAGAACAGGCGCGAAGCCATACACGTGACGCCAATGACCTGGCGCGCATGCTGACAGACCGGGCGAAGTCACATCAGGCACTGCCGCCGCCCGATGTCGCTCATGCGGCGCCAGCCGTGAAAAGCGAAGCGCCAGCGGCAGAAACACCTGTCCGAAAGACGCCGGACGCACCGTGGCTCACGCAGATCTTTACGTTTGGGTGAACGATGCCTGATTCGCTGAAACGCCCCGTTGATCCATCGGCGCATCCGCTCGTGAACCAGGCGTACATGGTGCCCACCCCGGCAATCGCCGCGATGTACTCTCGCGTGCGCCAGTGTATCCGGCGCGGCGTCGCTGGCGCCGTGATCTATGGACACACGCGCTGGGGCAAGACCTATGCGATTCGATACTGTGTCCGGCTGCTGCATCTGGAGCTGCCTCGCGTGGCAATCCTGACGATCGGCATGCCGCGCAATCCGTCGCACTCGGAAGCGCTGTTTTTCGGCATGCTGCTCGAGGCGGCACGGCATGGGCGCCCGGATAGCGGCACGGCGTTGCAGCGTCGGCTACGCCTCTACCATAAACTAGCTGAACTGGTCGAACGTGCCGCCGGCAACAAACTGATCGTATTTGTCGACGAGGCGCAGCGGCTTGAGCTCGAACACTACGAATGGCTGCGCGACGTGCAGGACGAACTCGAGCGCCGGGGCGTGCGGATGTTCACATTCCTGGTCGGTCAACCTGGCATCCTGAACCGCAAGAGTTCGTTCCGACAGAGCGTGGACACCTCTCAGATCGTGTCCCGTTTCATGGTCGATGAGTTACGCTTCGATGGCTTTCGTGCCGCCGACGATCTGAAAATGTCACTCGCCGCTTACGACACGTCAACTTTTCCAGACGGCAGTGACTGGCCTTACACGCGCTATTTTCTGCAACGCGCATTCGACACTGGCTTCCGCCTTGAGAAGCAGCACCTCGCGTTGTGGGATGCTTTCGATGCTGCGCACCAGCGCGCGAGGTTTGATTTCACGATGGAGCTGCCGATGGAGTATGTCGCGCGCACTATCGAGATCGCGCTCGTCGAGAACATGAGCTACGATGCATCGGATTTTGCGCTCAGCCAGGCATTGTGGGCGCAAGCGGTAGACGAATCCAACTACGTTGCGGCACTGGAAGATTTGCGCATCATCTTCGTTGACGACGTAGCTGCTGGACCATGAAAAGTCGCTTCGAAATTCTGCTCCCCGGCGCCGACAATTCGCAAGTCTGCGAGTGGTGCTGGCGCGACGACTGGAATCTGCCAGGTCAGTCTGCGTTTATGCTGTTCGCCAGGTTCCAGCAATTGAACGCGTTGTCGTGTACAGCGTTGGCGGCACTTTTCTTACGAAAGCCGGATCGCTGGCCTTTGAAGCACGGCATTGACCTGCGCGACATGCGTCAGTTCGATCTCCTCCGGATGTCCGATCTGATGTGCATTCCGCTTTGCGACGTCGCGGCTGCGTTTTTGCCGGTTAGCGACGTGTCACGGAGTGCCGGATCGCAACAATTGATGTGGTGCATGCAGTGTGCGGCGCGCGGCATTCATCTCGCCGTCTTTCAGTCTGACGGGTGCAAGACATGCCCGGTCCACGGCAGTCCACTCCGTGACCGTTGCACCCAATGTGGCGAGGCCTTGATGGCGTACCGACTTCAGGCGCGCAATTTCCGGCTGCCCCTATGTTGTCCGACGTGCGGGCACAACTGGGTGCGCTCGCCCCGTGCGGCAGGAGATTCCGCGACCCGGATATCGCGTGAGTACCGGTGCAAGGTCGCTCAAGGTCTTGCGCGGGATTGGTTCGGCCGCCGTTCATCAAATCTTCGGCGACTGCTGGCTAACTTACGTCAGCCGGAAGTTCGCGAGGCCTGGCTGGCATCGGCGCCGCCACAGGGCAGCGGTGGGGATGGGCTCGGCGGCTTCTGCGCGCGTGTTGTGCAGGGGCAGACGGAAGGGGTTTCGAACGTCCTGGTCTATTCGTTCGCCTTTGCTCGCGATTCGTTAGAAACAGATGTTGACCATCGCCGTAAGTGCGTCGGAGGATTACCCCGTCCGCTGGCGATAGGCGCTTCCGATGACGTGCTGCCTGACGCCATCGCTTGTTATAAGTCGATTCGACGATATCTCATGCGCCATGTCGTGCAACGGCATCGCAGGTGTGTCTATACCGCTGGCCGCTATCTCACATGGCGGCTCGATGCATGCACAACGACACCGTTCTGTCCGGTTGCCCAAGCGGTACTGCGATGGCGGACAAAATGGGAGGGTGTCGGCGTACCGGCGCATCTTTTCGGCCGATGCGAACACGGGCTGCTTGGTGTCCTTGTCTGGCTTTCTCTCTTCGCACCAGTTGGCTTGCCCGGATGGACCCCGTCGGTGGAGCGCTGGACAATCCTGCGCGTTTTTGCACTGGCTTGCCTCGACAGTTTTTCCTGCTACCTTGATGAATCCAACGACGGAGCCGTGCGATCGGGACCTTTATGGATGCAGTTTCCAGCGATCGATTATCCGGAGCGGGAGTGGGTTGTGCTGGACGAAGAACCTGACCGGAAGCAATACAGAATTGTGATCGCTCCGGCGCGACCACGACACCTCACATCCGTAGATGAACTTCAAACGGGAGCGGAACACTATAGACATCATTTCGCGAAACTTTATGAAGCTAAAGCGCCGGAAAACTGGCCGACACCTGTCGCAAAACGTGACTCGCGACTGGACATTTCCGTACGACCAGTTAGTTCACCGCTGCCGAATCATCGGCGAGGCGTCGGTGTTACGGCAATGGTCCTGGCAGTGTTGGCGGCTTCCGATGCAGAGTGAGACGTTTCGCTGTGGGATCGCTCAGCAACACCGTCGCCCCGCGATCCATCTTTGAGGGATACCTGAAGTGGGGATATCCGCACGGGTTCCATTTCGTGACCCGTTCGCTGGAACCCATGACCGCCGTTCTGCTGGCGCGGGCACGGACGCGACCGTGGGGCTCGGCGCTCGGCTGCACCGCGATGTTGGCTGCGCTCGCGACCGTCACACTCCACGGCGAATACGAGATCGGGTGGCGCCACTTGTCGCTCCGGCACTATCGATGGTTGTCGGCTGGATCGCTTGGCGCAAGCGGCTCGCTGCCGGCTCCATGGCACGGGCCTAAACTTTACGCGGCAAGGTCAACTCGAGTTATGCAACGACCAGGTTGGGATGAGAGAAACGCGCACGAGGCCTAAGATTTACGCACTGCATCAGTCGTACATCTTGAGGACTTCCATCAGCGCTCCTTCGATTATCCTGTTCGACAGATTCGTGTCCTTCACTGCGCGAGCGAGCGCTATTGAACCCACCCAGGTGCTAAAAATCATCACCGCTTTATCTTGGGCGTCTTCCGCTTCAGGAAAAGACTGCGCGAGCAAATCGAGGATTTCACTGACACGTTCGGTGAATGCCTCGCGGGTTGCATCGGGAGCGCGCGACATATCGTTGACCAAGGCCGAAATTGGGCAACCTCTGCCGACGTTGTTCCGATGACTTCCTGACACGTAGGTGCTTACCGCACGCTGAGGCGCCGTCTTGAGCGCGTCCTGAATATGCTCGATGTCCTGCAACGCCAGGATGAAAGCCTCCGTTACAAGCGCATCGCGTGACTCGAAATGCTTGTAGAAGCCGCCGACGGTTAGGCCAGCTTCTTTCATGATGTCGCCGACACTGATCCCGTCAATACCGCGCTCGCGGAGACGACGTGCAGCGACCTGCACAATCCGCTGATGCGTGGACAGTTTCTCAGCCTGTGAGTGCCCCATTTTCTCTTTCTCAAAGATGTGTTGTCCTGCGGGTCGATCGGCGGTGCCGCTCGCCCCGTCCTTCCGCAGCAGCGATCACCCAGCGCTAGCCGACGACTTCACGATGGCCGTCAATTGCAGGGTTCTGGCAACACGAAAGCCGAGTTCCCGATACAGACGAACGGCGGCAACGTTATTGGTGAACACATGAAGGAACGGTACTTTGCTGCGTCCCTGGATTGTTGCCGACAGATGCTCCATCAACAGCCGACCCAACCCTCGACCACGCCACTCCGGCTGCGTGCACACAGCGCTGATTTCGACGTATTTGCCGGCAGTCATTCTTTCGCCCGCCATCGCCACCAGTTCGCCGCCCTCCTTGATGCCAAAGAAGTGACCGAGTTCGTTGGTCCGGGCGTTGAATGGTCCGGGTTCCGTCAGCCCGGCGAGTCGGAGCATATCAGCCGTGTCGTCGACGCCGAGTCGCGCGATCCGCTTATCGGACGATACGGTGAACCTCCTGGTGGCAACCATCTGATTGGCAACCGCCTCGCACCACGTCAAAGCCGGGCGGCAAGTCCGGTTTGCCCGCCGTGAAGAACGAAAGGCGCTGTCCTGGCTGGAGCATCGCTGCAACCTGTGAGACGTTTTGCGCGGTGTAATTCTGCGCGGCCCCGAACGGTGCAAAATCCGGCCGATATCGGGCTGCCCCTTCGCGGCGCTCCACGAAGGCCGGAGGCGCCTCGGTCAGCGCGATCCAGACGGGATTCACGAGGTATTCCTCAGTTGCCACTTCACTGGCTGTATCAAGGTTGGAGGACTGCATGACAAGCTCCTGTTTTATTCGTCTTCTCTGCTAGGGAACCGTGCTCAGGCGAACAGCGCCGCGTGCTTCCTGATAAATGCCTGGACCGTCATTGGCGCAGTACCGGTCAATTCCTCAATGAAGGAATCGGTACCGGCGAAAATTCCTTCCTGGTAATCGACGGCAACCGACAGCAGATGCTGCGCGAAGGTGTCGCTGAATTTTGCATCGGTGTCCAGGCGCTTTTTGAACATGTCGAGATCGACCGGTTGATATGTCACCGTCGTGCCCAACGCGTGGCTCATCTCTGCCGCAATCTCATGGTGATTCATCTCGACCGGCCCGTACAGCGGATATACCTTGCCCGCGTGCGGTGCCGGATCGCGAAGGATGGCGGCAATCACGCGCCCCTGATCCTCGGCTGCAATCGGCGCGTGACGCCCATCGCCAAACGGAAGGCGCAATACGCCGTCCTTTTTGACGCTCGCGACCTGGCCCGGGTAGGTCAGCCATTGAGCGAAGAACGTGGGGCGAAGATGCGTGACCGGCGTGCCAGCCCAGTCGAACACCTGCTCCGAGATCCAATGGTCTTGCGCAGCATGGCTTTTCGCTTCACGGCGGGCCGAAATCTGCGACATGTTCACAATGGATTCGATTCCGGCCTCGCGGGCCGCCTGTGCGAAGGAAGCGCTGGCCGCCATCCCTCCAGATTCGATCGGATAAACGAAATAGGCCGATGAGATGCCTTGAAGAGCGCGTGCGACGTCGTCGATATCCGAGAGATCGCCAACCAGCACCTCGACGCCCTGCGCGCGCAGCTGCTCTGAACGGGCGTCCTCGCGTCGAACGAGGGTTCGTACCTGTTCGCCTGCAGCCAAAAGTGCGGTTGTCGCTGCTCCGCCTGTGTCGCCAGTCGCACCTGCGATAAAAAATTTACGAAAAGCCATTTGAAAGCTCCGTTCAATTCATTAACTGGGACGGTGATGAACACTTCGGTCACCGGATCTGAACTGGAGTATAGTCGTAATCCTGATCGACAATTGATGATAGTTTCGCCCTAGTCTTTTGCAGAATGTCGCGCTCGACGCGGGCGGCAAGCGCGTTAAGCTGCGTTCGCAAAAGCACGCTGCAAATGAAAATCGAAGACGGCGTCCTTTCCGGACGGCCCTCCATCGGAGAATGTTCCTGCCATGATCGCCCACACCTTCGCCTCACCCCGTCATTCCACGCACTATTGGGAGGCCGGACCCGCAGAGGGGCCATTGATGATCTTCCTTCACGGCTGGCCCGGGATCGGCCTGATGTGGCGCGCGCAGATCGAGGCGTTCGCGTCGGTGGGCTGGCGCTGCATTGCGCCGGACATGCGCGGATACGGCGGCTCGTCGACACCGGGCGCGCCCGATGCCTATGCGCTCAAAGAGATCGTTGACGACATGGTCGAGCTGCATGACCATTTGGGCGCGAGTCCGGCAATATGGGTCGGCCACGACCTCGGAAGCCCGGTGGCCGGTGCGCTCGCTGCGCATCACGCGAAGCGCAGCCGCGCGGTTGTATTCGTCTCCGTTCCGTATATGCCCGAGAGCTTCGGGTTGCGCAGTCTGCTGCCCCTGGTCGATCGGACTCTCTATCCCGCCGACCAGTATCCGGACGGGCAATGGGACTACTACCGCTTCTATCCCACACATTTCGATCAGACCGTGACCGACTTCAATGCCGACATAGCGTCGTCCCTGGCGGCGATCTATCGGTCTGGAGACCCGAAGTCCGTGGGCCAGATCTATCGCTCTGCGCTGGTCTCGCGCAACGGAGGCTGGTTCGGGTCGGCACATCGCGCGCTGGCGGTGGCGCGGGACGCAGCGCTCTGGCCGTCCGCTGACTTCGACGCGCTGGTTGATGCGTTCCGTGTGACCGGTTTTCGTCCGGGTAACAGTTGGTATCAGAACGATGACGCCAACATCGCCTACGCTCGAACTGCGCCCGACAGCGGCCGCCTGAGCCAGCCCGTGCTGTTCGTGAACGGCGAATTCGATGGCATCTGCGACATCACCCGCAGCGCGCTCGGCGGGCCCATGCGAAACGCTTGCACGGATCTGTCTGTGGCGACGTTGGGCGCAGGCCACTGGCTTCCGCTTGAACACAAGGCTGAACTCGTCCAGGCAATCCGCTCCTGGCTCGAGGCGAAGGAACTGTCGTAGCCATCACGGACACATCCTGACCCACATCGGGTCCTGCACGTCGACTAAAGGAGTTGAGTGAAATGAACGCATCGAACAGCGATGGCATCAAGCAATACGACATCGAAACCAATGGCATTACCTTGCACGTGACGGAGCAAGGGGAGGGGCCAGCCGTGCTGTTTTGCCACGGTTTTCCGGATACCTCCTATACGTGGCGCGGGCAGATGAAGGCTATTGCGTCGGCGGGATATCGGGCCATTGCCCCGGATATGCGTGGTTATGGGCGAAGCTCGGCTCCGGCCGACGCAGACCTGTACACACCGTTGCACACGACAGGCGACCTGATCGGTCTGCTCGATGCGCTGGAGATTCCCCGCGCTATCCTCGTCGGTCATGACTGGGGGGCGACGCACGCGTGGAACGCGGCGTTGATGCGCCCGGACAGATTCGCGGCGGTATTCTGTCTCAGTGTCCCTTTCGTGCCGCGCGGAGACGTCAGTGTTTTCGACAGGATGCGAAAGGCCGGGCATCAGGACAAGTTCTATATGTTCGAGCAAATTCGGCCCGACGCCGACGAAATCTGGGCCAACGCCGCGGTGACCATTCCCGGCATTCTGTATTGGGCATCGGGTACTGCGCCAGCCGGCCAGCAGTGGAGTCCAATGGATCCGGCTCGGAGTCTTTATCGTGCTGCTCCCGGACCGTTGCCTTCGTGGGCGTCCCCGGACTACGTCGCGCATAACATTACGGAATTTGAGCGCACCGGTTTCCACGGAGGATTGAATTACTACCGCGCGGCGGAGCCGTATTTCGCCTTGTCCGCTCCGTGGAAGGGCGCGAAGATCGTTCAGCCGTCGTTTTTTATCTGGGGCAAGGCGGACGGTCTGAGAGAGTTATATCCGCTTAGCATCGACGACCTTCGCGCCGGCTTACCGGGGCTTGTTGGAGGACTCGAACTCGATAACGTGGGGCATTGGGTACAGCATGAGGCCGCCGCCGAGGTCAGCGACCAACTGCTGAAGTTCGTGCGTACCGTTGATCTCGCATGATCGTGACATACACGGTCCGGATTACTCGCGGCTCCCCGCTCCAGACTCCGTTTCGTGGGGCGAAGAAAAATGGCGGCGTAACGGAGGTTCACGCGAGTATTCAATGACACTTGCACTCGGAGAACGGACGTCGACCAACAGGGAGACCGGTGGTCCGTGTTGGGTTGCCTTATGACACTCACTTAAATACTGCGCGCGGTGATCCTCCGACGTCTGCGTCGGACCGGGTCCGGCCGGGAAGAGATAGTCGACGCGTTGACCTAGATCACTGAAAATAGTGTCACGATGACGCTTGTTCGTCACACTTAAAAATCAAGTTTTTCAGCATCTTGGATGCCAAGAACATGTATAGATAACGATATGACGACCGTATGGACAACCGCAACATCGAAAAATTAAAGCAATGGCCGCGTCATCATTTTTCGCTACGTCAGGGATTTCGATAAGGATTTCGACCGACTCGACAATCCTATCCGGGTCATCATTACTTGGAAATATGACTCGGAAACAGGAATGCCGGCCGCTGATGTGCGTGAATGGATGGACTCCACGGAAGACGCGCTGAGGTTCGCTGTCGAGAAGGCGAGTTTGCAAGCCTCGTTCTCGTTTCTACGGGAGAAAACCTCAGGGAGTGCGCCTACTACGCCCGCTCCGGGGATGAATTCATGGTTCGGCTCAACGAAGCGCTTGGTGGTCGTTCAAAAGTGCCTGTCAACATACACATCGGCGAAGAGTCGCAATGGACTATGTTCGACGAATTCAGGCGTCGCGTTCGTGAGTAGTACCGGCGCGAGCGGGCATCACGCGAAGGTCTCCTTTATAAAATCGCGGGTGTCCCCTGAGCCGGCCGCCGTCGGGCTTAGTGCGGGCCACTTTCGGACGTTCGACCCTACTGCCTGGATCGTCGACAATCGTACGGTGCGAAACGACTGCTAACCCAATTGCCGGTTACGTCAGCGCGAACAAGCGCGCATCACCTCCACGATTGCATCCTGCTCCGGTGGTGTCTGGAAAGAAGCTTCCAGGAGAATATGCCCGTCGTCCATTTCTGTCTGGAAACACGCCTGATTGACGTTACGGGGAGTTGTCGCGACATACAGGCCGGCGATGATCAGAATGGTCATCAATAAACCCGTGAGCGTTAGCGCAGCTACCCATCGTTGTGCCTGTACATCGCTAGCGGATAGTTGGCTATCTTCATCGCCCTTTGTGCTCTCCTCGATACCAATCATTTTCTATCCTCCTGAACTGTTAGCTCCGATCTTGGTTCCATGGATAAAATATGAAAAGTTGAATTTCCTGAAACTTACGTTCAGTTATTCCTAATCTGGTACCGTCATGAGAGAGATCAGTCTGGACCGCCTGCGCACGTTGGTGACAATCGCAGATCATCGCTCCTTTGCGGAGGCCGCACGTATCCTGAATCTGGCAGCGCCAACAGTCAGCCTTCACATTCAGGAACTGGAGGAGCGCATTGGTGCGCCGCTGTTGTCACGCAAGCGCGGACACGTTCAACCCACGGCGATTGGGGAGACCCTTCTGACAAAGGCACGGCACCTTCTGGCCGGTGCCGCCCAGGCGCTGGACGATGCTCGACGGCAAGTACAGGGGCTTGAGGGTCGAGTACGACTTGGCGCGTCGACGGGCGCGATAGCAAACCTCCTGCCGCAAGCCCTTGAAGCGCTGGGGCAGCAACATCCTGCGATTGATGTTCAGGTTACGGTGCTGACGTCGCAGGACACGCTCAGCGGCCTCGCGGAAGGGACACTGGATATCGGGCTAGTCGCGTTACCCCAGTCCGCGATGGCGGGCCTTGTGATCAAGCCATGGCGCCGAGATCCCGTCATGGCCTTCATGCCTGCCAGCTGGAGCTGCCCGGCCCGCGTCACACCCAAGTGGCTGGCCAGCAAGCCACTCGTTCTCAATGACTCGACTACACGGCTTTCGCACCTGAGCACCGAATGGTTTGCAGCGGGCGGTCATCATCCTGTGCCACGCATTCAGCTTAGTTACAATGACGCAATCAGGAGCCTGGTCGCGGCTGGTTACGGCGCAGCGCTGTTGCCTCATGAAGCCGCTACTCCATTTCACGATCCGCGCATTGTCATGCGCCCGCTGCGACCAACGCTGTGGCGTCGGCTCGGCATCGCACATCGTGCGGGCCGCGTTGAAAACACTACGCAACACGTCCTCGATGTTTTGTGGGATCTGCGAGTGGTCTAGAAATTGTCATTTGTGGTCGCGTTGGTTCGCTCCCGTCAGGACAGAAACCCATTGCAGGCGACGACGGATGAGTGGCTGGTTTGTAGAAATTCAATAGACTGAATTGGGTCGACCAGAGGCGTTCGTCGTCGGCCCGGATTCGGGCCGAACCCTGCCCGACGTCCCGCACGCGTGAACTCGCAGGTCGCGCATCGCGCGTCGGACCGTAGCCGACCGATAAGCGCCAATCGCGTTTTACTTTCGAACGACCGTTGTTCGGTCCAGGACGGCCGCTCACGCCAGTGCTGTCAGACCAGCGGGCACCCTATCGAGTAACTTTCGCCATTGGCAAGCGAGGATGCGCTAACTCGGCTGTCCGGTAGGACAAAACCGAAGCCGAGACAATGGGCGGATTCAGTCATCCAAAGTTGCAGGTCCCCGATGCGGTTCGGAGCATTCCCGTTGCAACTTCGATTGCGGTCGTGCCCGGTCGTTATTCACTTGATGTCCTGATGTCGCCGGTGGTCGGTCATCTTCTTCCACCCTCGAATTTCGTCGAGAGTACGAAAACATCCAACGCACAATCTGGTCTTGCCGCCGAAGGCACAGACATCGACGCACGTCGACTTGACTGCCCTTGGTCAGGCCGCCGCGTGTGAAGGTTGCACTTCAACGGTGACATGCGACAGCCCCTTGAAGCGCTCGAGCACTGCGTGATAGAAGCGCGAGTCTCGCTGGGCTTCGCTCGTCGCCACCGACACGACAGCACTCATGTGACCCGGACCCACGCGCCATACATGCAGGTCGACGACCTTGTCGCCACGGTCCTCGATAGCATGCCGCACGTTCTCCGCCATACGTCGGTCGGAGTTCATGTCGAGCAGGATCGCGCCCGTGTCTCGCATCAAGCCGTACGACCAGTTTGCAATTACTAGCGCGCCGATGACACCCGCTAGCGGGTCCATCCAGAGCCAGCCAAATGCGCGTGCCAGTAAGAGGCCGATGATAGCCAGCACGGAGACCGCCGCATCCGCCATCACGTGAATGTAGGCCGACCGGATGTTATGGTCGCGGGTCGCTGCTTCATGTGCATCGTCGTGGTGCTCATGTTCTTCGAATTCGACTTCGTGCTCGGCGTCCGGTATCCGGACGATGGCTTTGAAGGCGTGCGGCTCAGGAATGTCCTCCTTCGATTCCAGATAGCTGCCACGGTCCGCCAGCGTGAATACCTGTTGCGTCCCATCAGGTCGCACCGTGGTAACAGACGCTGTCGAAGCGTCCAGCCGCGACCCCTCCGTCGCGGGTGTAATCCGGAAAACGGGCGGCACGCCATCTTCGAAGATGGAAACGGCAAACACACCGGATGGTGCAAAAACCTTCTGCACCTCGTCTTCATGAGCATGGCCGTCGTGTCCGTGGCCGTGGCCGTGGCTATGACCATGGCTATGACCATGGCTATGGCCATGGTCGCCGCCGCTCAACAGCAACACACTTGCCAGGTTGACAAGCAGGCCGACCACCGCGATAGGAATCGCTTCGTCGAAGTGAATGGGCACCGGCGATAGAAAGCGCGACACCGCCTCGTAGCCAATCAGCACTGCAATCATCGCGAGTACGATGGCACTCGTGAACCCTGCGAGGTCGCCGAGCTTACCGGTACCGAACACGAAGCGGGGGTCGGAGGCGTGTTTGCGCGCGTAGGTGTACGCGAGGGCCGCAATCAGCATCGCGCCGGCATGCGTCGACATGTGCAGGCCATCGGCGACAAGCGCAAGCGAGCCGAACATACTGCCGCCGACGATTTCAACCAGCATCATCGCGCTGCACAGAGCAATCACGGCCCACGTCTTGCGCTCGTTCTTTTCATGACCGGCGCCCAGAAAGATGTGGTCGTGCCCTGCGCCGAATGCGGCGTCTCTGAAATCACTCATTTTTGACTCTACTTGAAGTAGCTGTGAACAACTTCAATGAGTTGTTCCGTCGCGCTGCCGCCATGGTCCTCGCCGTTATCCGCATCGACAAGGTGGTTCCTGATGTGGTCTTCCAGCACAACTGCCAGCAGGCCGTTCATCGCTCTGCGACAACTCGAATACGCTGCAGAACATCCGTGCAACCGTGCTCGTCCTCAAGCGCCCGCTCGATGGCTTCAACCTGCCCTTTGATACGGCGAACCCTGTTAAGAAGTTTCTGTTTTTCGTGAACTGTATGACTCATCGCCCCCTCCAGATACCCCGAGGGGGTATATAATTTCTCGAAGTCTACCATAGGGGGTGGGGGTATTTTTTGCTCACGCGAAATTCTCCGTACTCGCTGGTTCCGCCAGATACTTCCCCAACCTGGTTAATGTTCGTAGCCCGTCAATCCATGAACGCACGTCACAACGCCGCTTTTACCGCTCTTCTTGCAGCCGCGCTATTTGGCGCAACCACGCCGCTCGCCAAAACTTTGCTTGGGTCGCTTTCGCCCTTCATGGTCGCGGGCCTGTTTTACCTTGGCAGCGGTGCTGGGCTCGCCGTAGGGATTCTCGTCCGACATCTTCGTCGTACGGTGGGCGATAGAGAAAACGAAAGTCGCATTCAGGCCGCCGAAGTACCGTGGCTTCTCGGGGCAATTGTGGCGGGCGGGGTGGCCGGGCCTGCGCTGCTCATGCTCGGTCTCAGCTCGACTCCTGCTGCGACCAGCTCCCTGCTACTGAACCTCGAGGGCGTTTTCACGGCTGTCATCGCCTGGGTGGTATTCCGCGAAAACGTGGACTTGCAGATATTTCTCGGGATGGTGGCAATCGTGTTTGGGGGTGTTGTCCTGTCGTGGCAGCCGGGTGCCGCTGGCGTCTCGCCAGGTGCACTGCTCGTGGTCGCAGCCTGCGTTGCGTGGGCGGTCGACAATAACCTGACGCGAAAAGTCTCGGCGAACGACGCGATGGTTATTGCCTGTCTGAAAGGACTTGTCGCCGGCTCAGTCAATCTGTGCATCGCGCTGCTGCTGGGTGCACATCTGCCCGGCATTGGAAAAATGGCTCTAGCCATGCTTACCGGCTTCGCTGGCTACGGTGTGAGCCTGGTCCTGTTTGTCGTCGCCCTGCGAAATCTCGGAACCGCCCGAACCGGCGCGTATTTTTCTGTCGCCCCAATATTCGGCGTCGCGTTGTCGCTTTTCCTGTGGCCCGAGGTGCCATCGCTTTCTTTCTGGGTTGCAGCCGTGCTCATGGCTTTGGGAATCTGGCTTCATATCCGCGAGAGGCATGAACATCCACACACTCACGAGATTCTGGACCACAACCATCGGCACCGGCACGACGAACACCATCAGCACACGCATGATTTTGAGTGGGACGGCGAGGAACCCCATACGCACCCCCATCAGCACGCACCTATTACCCACACGCACGCGCATTTCCCCGATATTCATCACCGTCACACGCACTGAGCCCGCGAGATAGCTCTCGTTTCGTCCGGCTGACGGCTAGTTCCTTTTTGGGCCGCCAGTCGGATACCAGCCGCCGCGCCCCTTGGCCCTTCCGTTCAATCGCGGTCAATGCGGTTCCGCCGAAGTCAAAACAAAAATAATTTGTAAAGTACGCTACATACGTGTAGTTTACTTTACATGAATACCTTAACCACCTGGTCTGTCCTCGTCCTGACGTTCCCCACCGAGAACGCCACCGCGCGCATGCGGGCGTGGCGGGCGCTGAAAGCGAAGGGGTGCGCCGTCCTGCGCGACGGCATCTACGTGTTGCCGCATACCCCGGAGCGTGAGGAAACGTTGCGCGAACTCGCTGGCAGCATCGACGAAGCCGGCGGCACTGCGCATCTGCTGCGGGCGCAAAGTCTGGACTCGTCACAGGAAGCGGACTTCCGCGCGCTGTTCGATCGCAACGACGATTACGGGACCTTTGTTGCGTCACTGGGTGCAGCGAGGAAGACGCTCGGAGGCCAGGCACCAGCGGAAGTCACCCGCCTGTTGCGTCGCCTGCGCAAGGACTATGACGCGATCCGGACGATCGACTACTTCCCGGGCGCCGCTTCGACTGACGCCGAAATCGCCTGGGAAGACTTTGTAGCGCTCGCGGATACGGTCCTGTCGCCGGGTGAGCCACATGCGGCCGAGCAGCCCATCCGGCCGTTACGGCGCGACGAGTACCAGGCCCGCACGTGGGCAACCCGACAGCGGCTGTGGGTCGATCGCGTCGCAAGCGCATGGCTGATCCGTCGGTTCATCGACCCGAAAGCGCGGTTCCACTGGCTGGATTCGCCCGAGACCTGCCCGCCGGACGCACTCGGCTTCGACTTCGACGGCGCCGCCTTTACACACGTGGGCGAGCGCGTGACGTTTGAGGTACTGCTCGTGAGTTTCGGTCTCGATGACGACGCGGCGCTTCTTCGGCTCGGTGAAATGGTGCACGCGCTTGATGTGGGCGGCGCACCGGTGCCCGAGGCGATCGGCTTCGAAGCGGTGATGGCCGGCGCGCGACAACGCGCGCTGGACGACGATCAACTGCTCGACGAAATGGGGCACGTCCTCGATTCAATCTACGCGTACTTTGCGACGAGCAAAAAAAATAATAACGCAGAGGGCCGTTCATGAACACCACGACGGCGACCGCACCGGGCTACACGCTCGGCCAGATCGTCCTTTACATGCTGCGCCTCGGTACCTTCGGTTTTGGCGGCCCGGTGGCGCTGGTCGGCTACATGCACCGCGACCTGGTCGAGCGCCGGGGCTGGATCAGCGAACAGGACTACAAGGAGGGGTTGGCGCTGGCCCAGATGATGCCAGGTCCTCTCGCTGCACAGCTCGGCATTTATCTCGGCTACGTCCATTACCGCGTCGTTGGTGCAACGGTGGCCGGTATTGCTTTCGTCCTGCCGTCGTTCCTGATGGTTGTGGCGCTCGGCTGGGCTTACTCGCAGTTTGGCGGCCTCTCGTGGATGCAGGCAGTCTTCTACGGCGTGGGTGCCGCGGTGGTCGGAATCATCGCGATGAGCGCGTACAAGCTGACCAGGAAGACCGTCGGTAAAGACAGACTGCTGTGGGTGATATTCCTGACGCTGGCGGTCGTCACCGTGGTCACTGAATCCGAGATCGCATGGCTGTTTATCGCGGGTGGCCTGCTCAACTGGTTCCGGCATGCACCACCGAAGTGGCTTGGCAAAGGCGGATTGAATGCGCTTGCCGTGACGCAGGCGCCGGGTGTGAGCGGCGTTCTAAGTGGTCTTGACTTGCCACTGCTCGGCCAGATCGGCCTTTTCTTCGCCAAGGCCGGCGCGTTCGTGTTCGGCTCGGGACTCGCGATCGTGCCGTTCCTCTACGGTGGCGTGGTGACCGAGCATCACTGGCTCAACGACAAGCAGTTCGTCGATGCGGTGGCCGTGGCGATGATTACGCCAGGGCCGGTCGTCATCACAGTTGGCTTCATCGGTTATCTGGTCGCGGGCTTCCCGGGCGCCTGCGTCGCCGCGCTCGGGACCTTCCTGCCCTGTTACCTGTTCACCGTGCTTCCAGCGCCGTACTTCAAGAAATACGGCAGATTGCCTGCCGTCAAGGCGTTCGTCGATGGCATTACGGCGGCGGCCGTGGGTGCGATCACCGGCTCAGTCATTGTCATCGCGCGGCGCTCGATCGTTGACTGGCCCACTGTCGTGCTTGCGCTTGTGACGGTCGTGTTGCTCTGGCGATTCAAGAAGCTGCAGGAGCCGGTGATTGTCGTTGCGGCTGCCCTGTTTGGTCTTGCTGTCTATCCGCTCATTCATTCGCACGCGATCTGACGGAATGCGCGTGCGCGCCTTCTACAAGGAACGTAATCATGGCAACACGTCGGACCTTCCTGCAGGACACCGCTGCTGTTGGCGCGGGAATCATGCTGGCCCAGGCACAAACCGCCTGTGCGGCAGAGGAGCCCGGTTATACCGACAAGCTCACAGATGCGGACGGCAAGTATGTTGCTGGACCGCTGCCATTTTCCTACGACGCGCTTGAACCCGTCATCGATGCGCGCACCGTCGAACTGCATTACAACTTTCACCACAAGCCAGCAGTAGTTGCTGCGAACAAGGCGGAAGACGGACTGGCGAAAGCGCGGGACTCGAATGACTTCGCGCTGGTGAAGTACTACGAGAAAGAGCTCGCGTTTCAGCTTTCCAGCCACATCCTGCACACCATTTACTGGACCAGTATCTCGGGGAAGGGTGGCGAACCGAAGGGCGAGGTGGCCAAAGCAATTGACAGGAATTTCGGTTCCTATGCGAAGTTCAAGGCACAACTGGTCGCTGCAACGATTGCTGTAGAAGCATCGGGCTGGGGCGTTGTTGGCTACCACCCTGCAACAGGCAAGCTCATGATCCTGCAGTGCGAGAACCATCAGAAGCTGACCGCCTGGGGCATCCAGCCCATCCTCATCCTCGATGTTTTCGAGCACGCGTACTACCTGAAGTACCAGAACAAACGCAACGAATACGTCAATCAGCTTTTCAGCCTCATCAATTGGGACAACGCGGCCATGCGGATACAGGCAGCGTCGCCTGCGCGGAGGCTGACGTGAAATGGATGATGCGTGAGTCTGGCGAAGACGGAGACGATTGAGTGAGCGCCGCTCGCGGATCTCTTTCGCATGGTGACACAATGATGAAGCTCGCATCATGAATGCGCTGTGGACTCGGCTTGCTGCCCGTTGGCTGCTTTCTGCCGCGTGCGCTATCGCAGCCGCGCTGGGAGTCATGGTGTTCTCCACGTCAGGAGCGGACGACCATCTTGAAATGGGCGGCCTGCCGTTGGAACAGATCGCCGACGTTCCGTTGGGCGGACGGCCAACCCGCCTCGACTACGCAAGCCTTGACCCGAACCGCCAACTGCTATTCATTGCTCACCTGGGCGACGGCGAGGTGGTGGCGTTTGACACGCGAGCAGCTCGCGTGATCGCCCGGATTCCAGACGTGGGATCAGTGCATGGCGTATTAGCGATTCCCGCAATGTCACGCGTGTATGCATCGGCCACCGGCTCAAATGAAATCGTCGCAATTGACGAAGCCACATTAAAGATCACCGCGCGCGTGCCGGGCGGCAGTTACCCGGACGGAATGGCCTACGCGCCAGATGCGCACAAGCTCTATGTGTCCGACGAAACGGGCGACACCGAGACGGTGATCGACGTTCGCTCGAACACGCGGATTGCAACGATCCCGCTCGGCGGTGAAGTCGGCAATACCCAGTACGATCCGGTTTCCCGACACATCTTCGTGAATGTGCAATCCCGACGGCAGCTGTTAGAAATCGACCCAGCCAGCGACCGGATCGTCGCACGAATCGATCTGCCGGGTGCGCAGGGAAATCACGGGCTGTTGATCGAACCGCAGCAACGGCTTGCCTTCATCGCCTGCGAAGGAAACGACAAGCTGCTGGTGCTCGACATGCGCACGATGCGCGTCACGTCGTCCTTCGACGTCGGTCAGGATCCGGACGTCCTGGCCTTCGACTCGCAACTGCATCTGCTCTACGTGGCTGGCGAAGCCGGCATCGTCTCGATGTTCAAAGCCGACACGGGCAACGTGTCGAAGATTGGCGACGGCCGGGTCGGTCCCAACGCGCATGTTGTCGCGGTAGATGAGTCGACGCATCGCGCCTACTTCCCGCTCAAGGATGTTCAGGGACAGGCGACGTTGCGCATCATGGCACCGTAAGACTGAGGCAATCCTGGCGCACTCGGGCGGTTAAACACTTCGTCGGATGGCGGAATCGCTCCCTGCACCTGGAAAGACCGGCAAGCGGTGATAAAGACAACGGAGTCGGAATGCGTAGTGCCAACCCTGCCAATCGCGAAGTTGTTCGCGCTTAAGTGACGCCCTGGATGCTGGCGACTGTGGAGGACGAGATGAGTCAAACTAAAACTGCCGCCAAGGTGGCCGTACTGTGGCGCGGCGATTACGAGGCGCGTAAAAGTGCGACACCGGCGAACAATCGCTTTTATCGCGTCTTCGAAGAGTTGACGGCGATCGGTATCGAGGCGCAACCCGCTGTCTATTCCGACGAGATAGTGGATGAAGTGCGTGAGCAGCTTCTGAAGGTTGACGGCGTACTGGTATGGGTTGATCCGATTCACGACGGGCAGAGCCGGGCAGCGCTTGACACCTTGCTGCGGGAGGTGGCGTCGCGTGGACCCTGGGTCAGTGCCCACCCCGACGTCATCCTGACGATGGGCGTCAAGGAAGTTCTGCATCGCACCCGGAATCTCGGCTGGGGAACGGATACCCATCTCTATCGCGACAGATTTGCGTTCCAGTCTGAGTTCCCGTCCCGGCTTGAATCAGCCGGGCCACGCGTTCTCAAACAGAACCGGGGCAATGGTGGTCAGGGGGTCTGGAAAGTCGAGCAGATCTCGCCGCCTGGCGGCGATACGGTATGGGTTCGCGTTCTGCATGCACGCCGAGGGAGCGTGCCGGAAGAGATAACGCTGCACGATTTCATGGCCCGCTGCGAGGCATACCTCCCGCCTGACGGCTGCATTGTCGATCAACCCTTCCAGTCACGCCTGCCCGACGGCATGATTCGCTGCTACATGGGAACAGACCAGGTTGTCGGGTTTGGACATCAGTTGATCAAGGCGCTGATACCCCCACCACCAGAAGGCCCAGACTCTGACGCTGCGCAGCCCGGGCCACGTATCATGCACCCTGCCTCGGCCGAGCCGTTTCAGGCCCTCAGAGCAAAAATGGAACTCGAATGGACGCCGCAAATGATGGATCTCCTGAGCATCGACAGCGCTTCGTTGCCGATTATCTGGGATGCTGACTTTCTGTATGGGCCGCGCACCGAATCGGGCGAGGATACCTACGTACTCTGCGAGATCAACGTCAGCTCGGTTTTTGCCATACCGGAGCAAGCACCGGCGGCCATTGCTCGCCTCGTGAGCGAACGTCTGCGAAAAAAATAGTCTTCGAACTGGTGTTCGCCCAGATTGCGAGCAGCATGATTTCTACAGCGAACATCGCCATCGAAGCTCCCGTGAAACGGTGATCGCTGCAGTTGGGCAGGATGGCTAAAGCCACGAAGGTCCGCTCAAGCGCAAACTCCGGTCATTCGCCAGACTCTCATGATTGACCGTAAATGGCCGAGGCCGTGTAAAAACGCGTGTGATCACCTAGACTGAAGCAACCTGCTGAAACGAGAGGCGCAGATGGGGCGATTTGTCGAAGGTGCGCAACGCAGTCAGACCACACTATTGCCAGAGTGTCTCGATGACTTCATCGCTGAAGACAACCCTGTACGGATTGTCGACGCGTTCGTCGAAGAACTCGAACTGGCATCCCTCGGATTCGAAGGCACCACGCCGGCAAGCACAGGGCGACCTTCTTACCACCCGGCCGTGCTGCTCAAGATCTATATCTACGGGTATCTCAATCGCGTGCAGTCTAGCCGACGCCTGGAGCGCGAGTGCCAGCGCAATGTCGAATTGATGTGGCTGACCGGCCGGCTCGCGCCAGACTTCAAGACGATTGCCGAGTTCAGGCGGAGCAATGGTGAAGGCATTCGCAACGTGTGCCGTCGCTTCGTGATGATATGCCGGGACCTGAAGCTGTTCACACAAGCGGTCGTAGCCATCGACGGTAGCAAGTTCAAGGCGGTCAACAGCCGCGATAACAACTTCACGCCCAACAAGATTGCACGACGCCAGGAGCAGATCGAGCAAAGTATCCAGCGTTATCTCGATGCACTGGAGACCGCCGATCGCACTCAACCGGCCGAGGTAGAAGCGAAGACTGAACGCTTACGGGAGAAGATCGAGACGCTGCGTGAACAGATGCGCGATCTGGATCGCGCAGCGGAGCTTCTGAACGACCTGCCTGAAAAGCAGGTCTCGCTGACCGATCCCGACTCACGCTCAATGATCTCTCAAGCCAAGGGTACGGGCGTGCTTGGCTATAACGTTCAGGTCGCCGTCGACGCCCGGCACCATCTCATTGTTACTCATGAAGTCACGAATGTCGGCAACGACCGGACGCAGTTGAGCCCAATGGCCAAAGCGGCGCGCGAAGCGATGGGCAAGAAGAGAATTAAGGCACTGGCAGACCGTGGATACTTCAGCGCACCAGAGATCAAGGCATGCGACGACGCGGGTATTGCGGCCCTAGTGCCCAAATCACAAACCTCCGGTGCAAAGGCTGACGGCCGCTTCGACCGGGCCGACTTCATTTACATCGCCAGAGACGACCAGTATCTGTGTCCAGCAGGGCAACGCGCGATATACCGCTACACCTCGTTGGAGAGTGCCAATCTGCTGAAACTGCGTACCTACTGGAGCAGTGCCTGTCCACACTGTCCGCTCAGAAAGCAGTGCACGCCGGCACCGTATCGGCGCATTCGCCGGTGGGAACATGAAGCGGTACTCGACAGAATGCAACGCAGACTGGATCGTCAGCTTGACGCTATGACAATACGGCGACGAACGGTCGAACACGTGTTTGGCACGCTGAAGCACTGGATGGGCTCAACCCACTTCCAGATGCGCAGGCTTGGGAACGTCTCGACTGAAATGAGCTTGCATGTGCTCGCGTACAACCTCAAACGCGTCATGAAGATCCTCGGGTTTGCAAAGACACTCCGAGCGATGAGGCTGGCAGGCGCGTAGTCTCACATCTGCCTATGCTTGCGGGCGTGGCGCAATCAGTTCAGTCGTAGACAACAGGAAGCTGCGAGGGCGCGGCCTCACCAGTCGCTCGACAGACTGCCGGCACACGCGTTTTTACACGGCCTCGGCCAGTCTCAGTCACTTGACCAAGCATCGCGCGCCCGTTTGCTGAACGACAAGGGACGTTCGTTGACCATGCCTTGATCTTGCTCTTGCCCGCCATACTGGCCGTTCACCTGGTGCCATTAACCGTTCGAAGCGATCGACTCAGGACGAGGGGGCTGGATATCGCCCGAAAAAAAGCGATATCGGCTAGGATCACCGGGCGGACAGCCTTGAACGCTACCGTACAGACGTGCCCGCTGCGCCGTGAGGCGCTCATGTTTCCTAGGCGCATCCGCCAGTGGCGAGTTGCCCCAGTGTGCCGTAAACGCATCACGCCATGGCTGATGGTCGAGACAACGCGGCGACATTCATACCGTTTGTTCGACGCGTTCATCACGGCTTCAATGCCTGATCCCGTCAAGACGAGGCTTTCGCATGCAGTGCGGTTCTGCGCCAGATGCCTGGGAGCGGGAAACATGACGAACGAACATCGTGCCAAAGAGAATCACTTGCTCAGGGTCCTGCCGGACGCAGAATGGGCGCGTCTCGCAGCGAGCCTGGTGCCGGTCGATATGCCCTTGGGGCAGATTGTGTATGAGTCTGACGCATACCTGGAGAACGTCTATTTCCCGACGACATCAGTTGTATCGATGCTGCGCCTGATGCATGACGGAGCGCCTGCAGAAATCGCGATCGTGGGTAACGAAGGGATCGTTGGGATCGCGCTGTTTATGGGCGGAGAGACGATGCCGAACAGGGCGATCGTGCAAAGCGCAGGGCAGGCGTATCGCCTGGATGCCGGAATCCTCAAGGAGGAATTCGACCGAGCTGGCCCGGTGCAGCGCTTGTTGCTGCGCTACACCCAGGCATTGATCACGCAGATGGCCCAGACGGTCGTTTGTAACCGGCATCACTCGACGGACCAGCAAATGTGCAGATGGCTGCTGCTCAGTGTCGATCGCCTACCGCTGAACGAACAGAAGATAACGCGTGAGTCCATTGTGAACATGCTTGGGGTCCCACGGGCTGGCATGACCGAAGCAGCAATGAAGCTGCAGGATGCCGGGCTGATACGATGCAGCGGTGATCATATTGAGGTGCTGGATCGGCAGGGGCTCGAAAAACGCGCTTGCGACTGCTATGGCGTGGTGAAACGGGAGTCCGCCCGACTGTTACCCGATCTGCAGGCGATATAAAGGCTCCGGGCAGGTTCCGCTAGTTCGTCCCTAATTTACGCGTAACATTGGTACGCTGATCGGACCTCGGCATGCGGTTTACGCTTTGGAGACGCAGACATGCGACTTGCTGACTTTATCTCGCGGGACGAGGAGCCGATTCTGGCACAGTGGGAGGCGTTCGCCGCCACCCTTCTGCCGACGGCGGCAAGCATGGAGTCATCCGGGTTGCGCGACCACGCACAACAGATCCTGCACGCCGTGGCAAAAGATTTGCGCACTTCGCAGACCAGAGAAGCCCAACGCGAAAAATCGATTGGGCGAGCCCCCACGCTGATCGATGCGACCGAAACGGCCGCGCAAACTCATGCCCTTCTGAGGGCAAAAGCCGGCTTCAATATTAACCAGCTCGCCGCCGAATATCGCGCACTGCGCGCAAGCGTACTTCGTTTGTGGGCGGACGATTGTGAACCCGAAGCGCCTGATCTGGACGACATCATTCGTTTCAATGAAGCGATCGACCAGGCCCTTGCCGAATCGGTCAGCTTTTTCAGTGTGCAGATCGAACAGAACCGGAACCTCCTGCTTGGCATGCTGGGACACGACATGCGCAGCCCACTCCAGGCAATTCAGGTGACTGCATCTTGTCTGGCGGCGCTCAATGCAGGGGAGCAAGTATCGGGGGCCGCCTCCCGCCTGATACGTAGTGGAGCCCGGATGCAGGCGTTGCTTGATGACCTGACCGATTTCAACCGGAGCAAGCTGGGCTTGGGCATTAACGTCGCACCCAAGGATGTCAATCTGGCGGACGTGCTTGCCGACGAACTGGACGAGTTGCGTGCAATTCATCCTGACCGGCAGATCGAGTTACATCTGAGTGGCGATTCGCAGGGAGTCTGGGACGGCCAGCGTCTGCAGCAATTGCTTCAAAATCTTGTGCTCAATGCCATCAAGTATGGGGCCAAGGACTCGCCCGTGCGGGTTGTGGTGACGGGCGACGTAACGCACGTCCGTATCGACGTCAGAAATTGCGGCCCAGCCATCGAGCATGCAACGCTGGCGTGCATCTTCGATCCGCTGACGCGGGGGCCGGAACACCAGAGCAAATATGACAGGACGGGAAACCTCGGATTGGGTCTGTATATTGCCAGCGAAATCGCCAAGGCCCATCACGGTACGATCGAAGCGCGCTCCGACGAAACAGAGACGTCATTTTCGGTGTCACTCCCGCGTGCAAATGGAACCGCAATTGGGGATTGATGGTCCCCGGCCGCGAGGAGGAGCGCCCCACTCAATGTTGTATCGTCTGCTGCACGGAAAGCCCTGATCGGGCGAGCGCGACCAACTTGCGACTCACGGCGTTGATGGGCGCTTGATCTTTCGCGCAACACTCACCGGAAGCCCGTTTGCGTGCTTTTTTCTTGCGACCATTATCCGGTCGCCTAGAGGGCTCGAACGGGTGAAACGCCGGCGTACACGTAACGAAGCCGACCGCACCGCCTCGCCAAATCGCAAGAGTGCACTCGTTGACCCGGATACGCTCGTGTATTCCTCGCGTCCGATCTTGGCGTCCAGGACTATTGCCAGTCCCGACTCGCGCGCAATTTTTAGCATGTCCATTTTCGCCACCTCCGACTATCTCGCCGATCCGCACTTCGGGTGCGCCTGCTGGCATCAATAGGCCAGCATTTCATATGCCTGGCGTACGCGGGCTGGTGGAATTCGTTTTACGGAGTGCGTCAAACTGCACCGCCTGATCGGCCGTCATCGCATGCATAGCAGTCGGCGACGTCGCAGAGGTATCCGTCGCTTTTGGGTCGCCCTGAGTCGGTCGTCGTCGGGCGAAGTTCGGCCAGGAACGGCGTCCCGAGCCTGATTTTGGTGCGGCCGGCTTCGACTCGTAAGCCGTCGTTCGCTCCGCGCCATAGGGCGGGGCCCAATCAATCAGCTATCGACCGGCATAGTCGCTCCTGAACTGCGCCGACGCATTCCAGCGCCGCAGGCAACACGGAATTCACGGACGAAGTGCTATAGAACAATTGCACGGTCTCGAGAAAGCTCGCGCCAGGTATCGCGAGGATGGCGAGACCGACGCGGCCGGCTCGCTTGCGCGCAACGGCCAATGGCATCAGTGCGAGAAATGGGTAGTTCGCCAGAATGGCCTCGTTGGTCGGCAACGAAATGGATTGCACGCAACCGTCGGGGAACGCGAGCCCCGAATCGGCCAGCCAGCTTTGCAAAGCGAGGTAGGTGGGCGCCTCCTTCGGCGGCAGGATCCAGGGCAAACCGGCAAGGTCTTCAGTTGCGACGTTTCTGCGGCTCGCTAGCGGATGATCTCGCCCGCACACCACCACGATCGGATCGTCCATGATGGCGCGCGACGCGAATTCGCTTTTGCCGAAACCTACCGGCTCGGTGCGGCTCCAACACGAAATCGAGCGATCCATTTGCGAGCATGGGAAAGAGCCGGTCGCTAGTCGCTTCGTGCAACGCAACGTTGACCTGCGGCGCGCGCCGCTTTAACTCAAGTATCAACTCCGGCGCGAACACCGGCAGCACGGTGGCGACTGCACCCACTGAAATCTTGCCGGAAAGGCCGCTAGAGAGCGCGTCCACTTCGTAGCGTGCCTGCTCGAGTTGATGGAACACCTCCCGCGCGCGCCGACACACCGCGCGTCGAGCGTCGTATCGCGATGAGATTCGACAACCCACGATAACTGCAGGAATAGGCGAGTGCCTTCGTCATAACTGCTGACCGCTGGTGCTTTGGGCGATTCGAAGATAGCGGCAAGCGCCAGTTCTATTTCTTCGAGACGTTGGTCCATGTTCGCTTCATTCATCCGTACCTCCGGCAGGCCGGCGTGTTGAACAGGTCGTCACGGCGCCATCCCCGCACGTGGGCCCGTGCGCCGTCGACTAATCACAAGTGATCACCGGGAGGTGGAGCAATGCGCATTCCTTACGAAAGCGCGACCGTTGCCAGATCAGTAATCGGGCATGACCGATGCTCGCTATTCGGTAGAAATTCGGCACGCAACATGATGTTGCACAACATACCTTTGGAGGTACCCAGGTCATGAAGCGGACGATGACGAATCAGTTCATTTATGTCTCGATCGCCGCGCTGGTCGCGGTGGCCTCCGGATGCAAGAGGACGGATAACGGGAACCCAGGTGCGATGGACTCGGCAAGCAGCGGTGCGTTGAGCAATTCCGCCGGCCCGAGCGGTACGGCGGGCACCAGCAATGCCGCGAAACGGGCGGATAGCGCTGCAGGCAGCGCGGCCAGCTCGACGGACGCGCCGGTTAGCGAAGCGCCCGTTGTAAGCACACCGGCAAGTGCGGCAAGCCAGTAGGTGCCGGTCAATCTGCCAGAGGACAGGCGCCGATCACGTCAGGTGATTGCCGCCAGTCACGCCATACACTTCGCCCGTCACGAAGCTCGACTCCTGCGACGCCAGCAACACATAGACCGGCGCAAGTTCGGCAGGTTGTCCCGGTCGCTTCATCGGAACCTCGGAACCGAATTTCTCGACCTTTTCCTGTGGTTGACCACCGCTCGGTTGCAGCGGCGTCCATACCGGCCCGGGCGCAACGGCATTCACACGGACACCCTTGCCTACGACCTGTTTCGCCAGTGCATGGGTGAAGGCCGTGATGGCAGCCTTGGTCGACGCATAATCGAGCAACCCGGGACTGGGCTGATAGCTCTGGATCGACGTTGTGTTGATGATGGTCGCGCCTGGCGGCAGATGCGGCAACGCAGCCTTGCACAGCCAGAACATGGCGAAGACGTTGGTGCGGAAGGTCGCTTCGAACTGTTCCGTCGAAAGCTCGGCGATGTCATCGACGTAAGTCTGCTTGCCCGCGACGTTCACCAGGATATCGAGGCCGCCGAGTTGCCCGATCGACTGATCGACAAGCTGCGTGCAAAACGCTTCGTCGCCGATATCGCCGGGCAGCGCGATAGCTTTGCGGCCGGCGGCCTCGACCATCTGGATGACTTCACGGCCGTCCGCTTCTTCGCTCGGCAGGTAATTCAGCGCGATGTCGGCGCCTTCGCGCGCAAAGGCGATCGCAACCGCACGGCCGATCCCGCTGTCCGCGCCCGTAATCAGCGCGCGTCGGCCTGCCAGTCTGCCGAAACCCTTGTAGCTGTTCTCGCCGTGATCGGGCTGCGGGTTCATCTGTTTCGCGAGGCCCGGGGGCGACTGCGGCTGGCGTTCGAAAGGCGGCTGGGGGTATTGCTTCGTGGGGTCCTGCATGGTGAACCGGTTTTTGGTGTCGGACATGTGCGCACTCCTTTGCGTCGGTCGGTGGCCGCAGCGGGCATCGCGTGACGCCTTCTGCGTGGGCTCTACGATTGAGCAACGGGCATTCCTGGGTTAAGGGCCTGCACACCCGCACGGCGATGTCTTGCAGTTCGCCGCACGCAGCCAGCTCGACGATGCGATCGACGGTTCGGCACGCTATCGCCTAAATGGTCGGTGAAGGATTGACGCTGCCGACGGTCGGAAAAACGGAGCCCCATCGCTGCACGTCCGTCGCCAAAGTGGCACGCCGCATGTTGCGATTGCTCCACGTGTAGCCGCTCCGCCGGGCGGCTGCTTCCTCAGGACTATTTTGATCGACAGGAGAACATCATGCCGCTTAA
Source organism: Paraburkholderia fungorum (assembly GCF_046027605.1). Classification (GTDB taxonomy): domain Bacteria; phylum Pseudomonadota; class Gammaproteobacteria; order Burkholderiales; family Burkholderiaceae; genus Paraburkholderia; species Paraburkholderia fungorum_F. The sequence continues at coordinate 31,976 of NZ_JAQQEF010000034.1, read as the reverse complement.
GAGAGGGAAGTCGAAGGACACCGTGTCGCACAATGTCAAGACCGAAACAAAATACGGTAAGCCACACAAACAGGCTGTAGCAATTGCGTTGGACCAGGCGCGCAAGTCGGGTGCAAAGATTCCTAAGAGCGAGAAGTAGAACCGGTGGCGCGCAGTCCAGATTGCGGGCGAAGGGGTGCATCGTGGTGACGAACAGGGAACCAATCGAAGAAACCGGCGGGTGTGCGTGCGGAGCGGTGCGGTTCCGCGTGAGCACGCGACCCAGGCGCGTGTAGATATGCCATTGCATGACGTGCCGGCGAATACATGGCAACGTACTCGGCGGTTACGCGATGTTCGAGCGTGGTGCTGTAGCGTTCTCCGGGCCGACGCAGGCTTGGCAGAGTTCACCCGAAGCGCGAAGGCATTTTTGCCCGGTATGCGGATCGGTGGCATTCATGGAATACCTCGATGGCGAGGAGTTGGATCTTCCGCTGGGCGCTTTCGACCGTGTTGGCCTGTATGAGCCGAGTTACGAACTGTGGTGTTGTCACAAGGAGCCGTGGCTGCCCGCGGGCGTGCGCACCGAATATGACAAAGGGAGAACCGCGTAAGCCACAGGATGAATGCGGCCCGCTTAGCTCTGCGGTTGCAAAGTCTGCATCCGCGGCGGAACGCGGCTTGCTCTTTTTGTAAAGCAGCCGGCGTATCCGGCAAGGAGTGTCGACATGAGTGATACGAAGCAATCGAATTCCCAACCCGCCAACCCGAAGGAAACAGGCAAACAGCAAGGCCAACAGCAGCAGAACCAGCAAAAGGCACCGCAGCACCAGGGTGGACAGCGACAGCCGTAATGGCATGGCGCTCGTCGCTGAATGGGCGTCCGCTCCGCTGACGGATGCCCGTTCAGTCGTACCGCGCTCATGGGAGACATGCTCAGAGCTTTCGGCTCGGCAAACTCGCACAGGATGCGTTGGAGCGTCAACCTGACTTGAGGTCGATTTCATTAACCTCTCGCGACTGAAATCGGCTCGCGCTCTGCATATCCGTCCTGCAAAGGTGGGGGGGCTTAAAGTTCGCCGCGCGCAGCCAGTTCGACGATGCGACCGACGGTTCGGCACGCTATCGCCTGAATGGTCAGCGAAGGATTCACGCCACCGACAGTCGGAAACACCGAGCCGTCGCATATTCATAGATTGGGGATATCCCAGTTCCGGCAATCGGCGTTGACCACGCTGGTTGACGGATCATCGCCCATACGTGCCGTGCCGTGCAGGTGGCACGTGTCGTCGTTTTCCCGTCAGATTTCGCCGCCTTCTGCAGCGCCAAAGCGCCTGTTCCATGAAGTCCGGCGGCGGCCAAATGAACGGCGATGTGTTCCCGACTCCGATTCACGAGATGTTGACCGCCTGACCGCCGCACTGCGTGAGCGTCACCACGAACATGCCCGGGGGCATGCGGTGTCGCTAACGACGCGTGGTCACTCATGAACGGCGAGTACGTCACGGAGTAAGCACTCTCCCCGAAAGATTTCGGGCGGCTACTGTCACCTGTTTTGAGCGAGCAATTCATCAGCCGGTATGACTGCGGCATTCGGCACGGCTGAGTTGCCGGGGGCGGGCACCGCACCATCGGATACGCGGCACCGCTCGGAATTTCTGGCCGTCGCCGATGGCTTTAGTGCTTCTCCGAACGAGGCGCTGCCGGGCAGAAAAGGTCGGGCCTGGTTACGCACCCGGAATCAAACGATGCCGGCCAGTTTTCCGCCAGCGCGGTTTGCCAGTATGTACTGCAACTTCTCGAGCGATCGGGGTTTGGTGAGATGAAAGTCGAAGCCCGCAGCCAATGCCTGGGATTTGTCCGATTCTGCCGCGTAGCCAGTAAGCGCTACGAGCATGACATTATCAAGCCCGCTGTCAGCCCTCACCGCATGGGCGACATCAAAGCCGTCCATGTCTGGCATGCCGACGTCGATGATGGCGACCTGGGGCAGTGTTTCCTTGATCAACTGGACCGCTTCACGGCCGCCGTTGCACGTCGTGACCTGATGTCCTTCCAGCTCCAGCAGGACCCCTAGCGACTGCAACGCATCCACGTTGTCATCTACGAGTAGCAGCCTTACAGGCCCCAGACAGAGCGACTGCGCAGTATCGACCGTCGCCGTCGTGCCCGGGCCAGATCGCAATATAGGCAGTCGCAGGGTGACTGACGTGCCCCTGCCTGTTCCGTCGCTGTGAAGCGAGATCGTTCCGTCGTGCAGTTCCACCATTCGCTTCGCGACGGCAAGGCCGATGCCCAATCCGCCTTCTGCCCTGGCATTACCGCGCGCAGACTGCGCGAAGAGTTCAAAAACGTGCGGCTGCATCGAACTGTCGATTCCGATTCCGTTGTCGCGCACTTCAATAACGACCACATTCTTACGCGCGGAGTCACTCTTTTCGGCAACGATCGTCACGGCCAGATCGATGGTGCCGCCGATCGGCGTGTACTTCGCTGCATTGGACAGCAGGTTGCCGAAAACCTGGCTCAGCCTCACGTGATCGGCAGTGACTGGAACTGGCGCCTCAAGGCCGGACAACCTGAGGGAGTGACGTCTCGATTCAATATGGTGCTTCACGGCCGTCATGGCATCGAACGCAATCTCGTCGAGCGACGTATCGCTGTGCTTGATGGCGAGCTTGCCGTGCTTCAGCCGCGCCGCGTCCAGCAGATCGTCGACAAGAGTCCGAAGATGTCTCATCGGCCGCTGCGCAATGGTGAGGACTGCAACCGCCTGTTCGTTATCCGCGCACAACTGTTTGGCAGCGCCGACCGCGCTATCGATCGGCGCCATCGGGTTGCGCAGTTCATGGCCGAGCATCGCGATGAATTCGCTGTGCCGTCGCTCGCTTTCCTCGCCGGTATCACGGGCATCCACGATGGTTAGCGCAGCGCCCGCGGAGACGGCGAGGTTCGTGAGCAAGCGGACGTCTTCAAGGTCGAAGTGGCGTTCCGGTGTGTGCGACATCACCCAGATCGCGCCAACGAAGCCGGTTTCGGTCGGAATGGGAACGACGAGTCCTTCGGCAATGTCAACGCCGGGAAACCGCAAGCTGGGAAAGTGGGTCTGGGGCCGAACGAACAACTGGGGAGCTGCGGACTCCAGCGCGAGCCGACACGGGCATTCCTGCCACGCTGTCGTTCTGCCCTGCAGTCCCAGACATAAGCCTGCCACAGCCAGCCAGCGAAAGTGCTTTCGCAGGTCCGCACCCTCGACGAGACTGATGCCGGAACTGCCTGCATCGCAGAGCGAAAGTGCACCGTTCGCTATTTCCTGTAAGAGCCGCTCGCGCGACCCCGACTGCGCACGAGCGAGCCTCAGCAAGACGCCGTTTTCAGCGGCTAAGTCTGCTGGTCGTACCGGACGCATGCTGAGTTCGTTCGTTTGTGCGGGTTTGCGAGTGCTTTCCATGGCATCGAGTCGCGCGGAGAAAGGGTAGAGCCGAATCGCTGCGATAGCAGCGGCTGCGTGATGGCCTTCAGGACGTCGCGAAAGTATCTTGCGGCAAGCGAGCCCAAATGGTTCAGTCAGGGTACCCGCCGACGGACACTAATTGTACGAGGCTTTACCGGCGCGCGGGCGTTCATCCACGGGTCGGACCTCAGGTCATCAGATCGAGATACGCCTGTGGATGTCGCTCTTACCCGACGAGAGCTCAGAACCCGCTACGGTTGGCCGAAGCGCGGGCGGCTCGGGTACTGGTAATGAAGACCCCTTGGCGCTGGCAAGGGCTTTACGCACGCAATGGTTTAACGTGATCCGGCAAAGTGCTGCACGTACCGACGAACGCAAACTTTGTGGAGCCGGGCGCGTTTAGCCTGTCGAACCTTTGCCAACTGCGGATTCGACAACGTTGCGGATACATTTGAGCCCGGGGTGTGTCGGCCGGACCTTCTGGCGCGGCGAGTCAAGCACTGTGCAAGTCTTCTGAACGCAGGAAGCGGGTTGCCTGGAGACGACTGAATCTATCGGTTAAAGGATGCACGCTGGCACGTTTCAAACGGCGGGTAGCCTTGCGCAACATGTTTATGCCCCTGGAAGGAGTATTCTCGGGCATCAATCTCGAACTGGCGCCGAAACTGGCCGATACGTGCCCGTGTTATCGCGTCACGAGACCTGACTTCGGATCCAGCGTGTTTGCGTTCCCTCGATCTATGCAGGCTGAAGAACGCGCCTGTGCTGGCTGGTTGGCAGGAGGGCTCGCCGCTACCCGGTACAGTGCCTCAAGGTGACGTCTGGCCACACAGCGCCTGTGGCCTCGGCGCCCGGTGATGACTGGTCTGCGCCATATAACAGCCATCCAGAGATACTGCACAGAATGCACGAGACCCGGCTTCCAGACAGCCAGAAACGACAACGACAAAGCGTGCGCAACCGCACGCCTTGTAGCTGCCGCGCTCCGTTGGAAGACCGGAGGACTTTTCCGGCCCTCCGTCTCGTCAATCCAGCCCCTCGTGCTTCAGCGCAAGTTGTACGGCCGGACGCGCGCGCATCCGTTCAACATAGGCCGTCAATTTTTGAGGCACTTCGATACCCGCTTTTTTCGCCCAAAGTAGCATGGTGAACAGATAGGCATCTGCCACGCTCATTTCGCTTCCGAACAGGTAATCGCCTTTAAACATACCGGCGATCAACCGAAAGCGTTGCCCGACCTTCTCGCGTGCGGCCGTTGCCTCCGCATCCGAACTAGGCTTGAAAATACGGCCGAACTGTTTGTGGATCTCAGTCGAAATGAATGCCAGCATTTCAAGCAGGCGTAAGTTGCCGGCTTCGCCATGGGGCGCAAGGGCGGGCTTGCGCTGCGCGACCCACGAAAGGATTGCGACGTTTTCAGTCAGTCGCTGGCCGTCATCCATCTCAAGGGTTGGGACGTAGCCCTTGGGATTGATTTGGTCGAACTGATCTCCAGTCTCGGTTTCCTTGGTCTTCAAGTCGACTCGAACGCGGTCGAAGCTGAGATCGGCCTCATGCATCGCGATATGGTCGGCGAGGCTGCACGCACCCGGTGAATAGTATAGTTTCATGATAGATGTCTCCTAATCGTGAAATGGCCCTCCTACCACCGAGCAAAGGCTGTGCCATCTTCCACGGCGGGCCGTCGCATGCCGCGACGCCACCGCAAAGCAACAAATTCTTTCGCCGCCTTTGCCAAACTGGAAGACCGCTCAGCTGACGGTCGTATTCAATCTCAATGCGTTAAGCCGCGTCCCAGCGCGACGATCTGGCCAGCCTGGCGAACTTCATCGGAGCCAAGCGGCAGCGCCGAACTGTTCGACTAGCCGCCTCCCATCAAATCGGGCACGTGCAAGATCGCATTTCAAAGTCGGCACGCGCGAACAAGCCGATTACGCTATCGGCCGGACGGACGCAAGTCAACTCGAAGTGCACGATGCGTCCCCGGGCGGTGTGGCTGGTCACGACCGATGCATAAGCGAGCCCCGGCAACAGAAAGTCCGAAGCGAAGTGCGGGGCCCGGTGACCTTTGCGAACGCGTCGACGCGAACGGCTGGTTCCATTTGTATGCAATACAAGCCGGAAGCGCGCAAGCGGTAACCGACTCGCGCGGTTGCGCCACCGTCACGCCCGCGTCGTGCCGATGCACTACGGCTGTCCCGTACCGCCCATAGCGCCATAAATCTGCCCGGTAACGTAGCTTGCCTGGCTCGACGCAAGGTCCACATAAACGTGCGCAATTTCAGCGGGTTGGCCCGGTCGCCCCATGGGCACCTGTTGACCGAACTTCTGCACGTTTTCAGTCGTCTGGCCGCCCGTGACCTGAAGCGCAGTCCAAAAAGGACCGGGCGCGACTGCGTTGACCCGTATTCCCCGCTCGATCAGCTGTTTTGCGAGCGTTTTCGTGAAATTCGCAATTGCCGCCTTGGTCATCGCATAGTCCAGCAGATTCGCCGAGGGGTCATAGGCATTGACTGAGGCGGTATTGACGATCGCCGCACCGGGCGGCATGTGCGGTATCGCGGCCTTCGTGATCCAGAAAAGAGCGTACAGGTTCGTACGAAGCGTCCAGTCGAACTGCTCGGTGCTGATGTCCAGGATGGAATCGTGACTCTGCTGGCGACCGGCGTTATTGACGAGAATATCAAGCCCGCCGAGCCCGGCTACGGCCTGCTCGACAATAGATTGGCAAAACGCCTCGCTTCGAATGTCACCGGGCAGAGCCACTGCCTTGCGTCCCGCCGCTCGAATGATCTGGATGATCTCGCGTGCGTCGGGCTCTTCCTGTGGAAGATAAACGATAGCGACATCGGCGCCTTCGCGCGCGTAAGCAATTGCCGCCGCACGGCCAATGCCGGAGTCGCCGCCGGTGATGAGCGCTCGCCGACCTGCGAGGCGGCCGCTGCCTCGGTAACTGGACTCGCCATGGTCGGGGCGGGGATTCATGCGGCCCGCAAGACCCGGCCACGGCTGCTGCTGGGCTGGGAAGGGCGGACGCGGATACAGGTTGCGCGAATCTTGCGGTGGCGCAGCTTCTGCCGTCCCATTCGGCGCGCCCGTCTGCGCGACGGCACGTCCCGCGACGGCGGTAGCGAGTCCGACTGTCGCGCCCTGCATCAACTTGCGGCGCGTGGTCGATTTGGGATCATCTGAAGGCATGACTACTCCGGAGTAGAGGCTGGGGGAAGGGTGGCGGTCGGCTAGCCGTTGCTTTATGAGCAAACGGGGTTCCTGCTCAGCAAACGGCCGGTGGCACTCGGATGTGGGAATGTCGCTTGCGCGTCGATCCGCAGCGTTGGATCGTCGCGTCATGCGGTGAGTCCATCCCAGTCTTTAAGTCCATCCTAGGAGCCCATGATGAAAGCGATTGTCTTTCGCGGCATTGGCGATATTCGCCTTGAAGATGTACCTGAGCCCACGCTGGAGCAGCCAACCGATGCGATTGTCCGGCTGACAACGAGCGCGATCTGCGGCACGGACCTTCATTTCATTCGAGGCACCTTCGAAGGTGTGGACGAAGGCACTATCCTCGGTCACGAGGGCGTGGGCATCGTGGAAAAAATAGGTGAGGGCGTGCGAAATTTCCAGGTTGGCGACCGTGTAGTTGTGCCGTCCACGGTGGCTTGCGGTTACTGTTCCTATTGTCGCGCCGGTTACTATGCGCAATGCGATAACGCGAACCCGAATGGTCCTGGCGCGGGCACCGTGTTCTACGGCGGCCCCAAAGCGGCCGGTGGATTGAACGGGATGCAGGCCGAGAAAGTGCGTGTGCCATTCGCAAGCGTCAATCTGGTCAAGTTGCCCGACGAAGTGACCGACGAGCAGGCGATTCCGATTTCCGACATTTTCCCGACAGGCTATTTTGGCGCGGACCTTGCCAACATCAAGCCCGGTCAGACGGTAGCGGTGTTTGGCTGCGGCCCGGTCGGCCAGTTTGCGGTCGCTTCGGCGAAACTGATGGGCGCAGGCCGTATCTTCGCAGTCGATTGTCTCGCCTCACGCCTGGCGATGGCACGTGAGCAGGGCGCCGAAGTTATCGACTTCGACAAGGAGGATCCCGTCGAGACGATCAAATCGCTAACCGGCGGTATCGGTGTAGATTCAGCGATCGATGCAGTGGGCGTCGACGCGGTTCATGCGCACGCAGGTCCGGCGGCCGCGCAGGCCGAAGAACAAAAACAGGCTTTCGAGGAAGAGGGGAAAAAGATCGCGTCCCACGCCCGTCCGCATGGGGACAACTGGCATCCGGGTGATGCGCCGTCGCAGGCGCTGCAATGGGCGGTTCAGGCGCTCGCGAAGGCGGCCACGCTCTCGATCATCGGCGTCTATCCGCCCACCGATTCGTTCTTCCCGATTGGCATGGCGATGAACAAGAACCTGACGATCCGCATGGGCAATTGCAATCATCGCAGGTACGTGCCGCAACTGGTGGAAATGGTGCGAACCGGCAAAATTGATCCGTCGAAAATCCTCACCCAGTGTGAATCGATGACCAACGCGATTGACGCTTTCAAGGCTTTCGACGAACGTCAGCCCGGCTGGATCAAGGTCGAGTTGAAACCGTCCGCATGACCCCACCACGCGTTCCGGCGCAGGCCCGCCGGAACGCGTGGATAGGCGAACGTATGGACTGCTCATGTCACAACTTTATGCGTCGCAGCAAGACGATAGCGTCCGAGCGCCGCAGGTAACGACGCCGGCGACACCCGGTTTGCCGATGTGTGCGCCGAAACCGGGCTTTAGCGCTTGTGCCACGTCTTTTTCCGCGTGCAAATCCCGAGAATGACAGGTTCATGTCCTGGGCCTCGTGTAAATTTGCCGCCCTACGTTGGCGACTTCGTTGAAGTAATGCTCGATGCGCGACAGAGCATAGAGTGCGGCCGCCGAGCGAATTTCGTTCCTGTTGCCCGCGAACCTTCGTGTCTCGGAAAACGTGACTACGTTGCCTTCCCGCGTGCGGAATGCCCACGCATAGCATTGCGTGCCAGGAGGCGGCCCGCCTTCCGTTCCATCGTCCGCCAGTCCCGTGTTGGACACGACAATGTCCGCGCAACAACCCTCCTGTTGGAGCGCACCTTCGGCCATTTCACGCGCGACTGATTCACTGGTGAGACCGCACCGTTCAATTGTTGACTGCTTGACACCGAGAAAGCCGACCTTGCCCGAAGGGGAATAGCTCACAAAACCGACATCGAGGCACGCACCACTTCCAGGTACGCTGGCAAGATAAGACGCGATCTGCCCCGCGGTACACGACTCGGCCGTGGCGAGTTTCAGCCCGCGCGATGACAGGAACGACACGACCTGCATAAGGACATTCATGGCCGCACCCAGGGAAGGAGGAAACGTCTCTTTCCACGTAGCAAGAGACGGTCCGGATCCGGCGAAAGCGCACGCGGCCCCAGGACGAGAACTGATAGTTCTGAAAAGCGGCCGCCGATGAACGTGATAGGGTATGTCCCACGGTAAGTCCCACTTTTCAACCTCGAGACTTACCCCTCGCTCAGCGAGTCGCTTTTGTCCGCGCCGACCTGTGGGAGAGTGACGCCAGGACAAACCCTGCCGCTCCCGCCAGCAGCAGGCCGCCGACTCGCTTGTTCATGACTGCCTCTGTGTACACGCTCGTCTCTCGGACGCGACCGTTCTTGCCCGATCGCTCGCGCAGGTCACTCGCGCTTTGATGGAGTCCATCCGTCTTAATCAGAGGATGGCTGGTTTTCTGCATCGCAGTTCCCAGCTTTGCCATGAATGCGTCGTCTGCAACGACGCCTGAGGCGCTGACCTCAGTGCGGCAACGTGAGAGGGGCATCAAGGTTTCAGCACGACCTTGATGCAGCCGTCTTCTTTGTCGCGGAATGTCTTGTACATGCCCGGTCCATCTTCCAGCGATACGGTATGCGTGATGACAAAGGAGGGGTCGATTTGGCCTTCCTGGATCCGCTCGAGCAAATCGTCGGTCCACCGATTGACATGGGTTTGACCCATTTTCCAGGTGAGGCCTTTATTCATCGACGCGCCGAACGGGATCTTGTCGATCAGACCGCCATAGACACCCGGCACCGACAGCGTTCCCGCAGGGCGGCAAACATAGATCATTTCGCGAAGCACATGGGGACGGTCGGTCTCAAGCATCACCGCCTGCTTGACGCGGTCGTACACGGCATCGAAGGAGCGAGTTGCATGCGACTCCATGCCCACGGCATCGATGCATTTTTCTGGCCCCTTTCCGTTGGTCAGGTCCTTGAGGCGGTCCAGCACGCTTTCCTCGTCGAAATTGATGGTGGTCGCGCCGCCCGCACGCGCCATCGCGAGTCGTTCCGGCACGCGGTCGATCACCACAACCTGTCTCGCGCCCAATAGGACGGCGCTGCGAATTGCCATCTGACCGACCGGACCCGCCCCCCAGATCGCGACTGTGTCGTCAGGCTGGATGTCGCAGTTCACGGCGGCCTGCCAACCGGTCGGGAAGATGTCGCCGAGAAACAGAACCTGCTCGTCGGTCAGGCCGTCCGGAATCTTCACGTGGGTGGTGTCGGCCATCGGGACTCGGACGTATTCTGCCTGGCCGCCGGGATAACCACCGGTCAGATGGGAGTAGCCGAAGAGCCCGGCGGTCGTGTGACCAAACACCTTGTCAGCCTTCTCCTTGTTGCGATTACTGCGCTCGCACACCGAGAAATTGCCCCGCTTGCACTGCTCGCATTCGCCGCAGAAGATGGTGAACGGCACCACGACACGGTCGCCCACCTTGAGTTTCGCATTGTCTTTGCCGACTTCGACAACCTCGCCCATGAATTCGTGTCCCATGATGTCGCCGCTTTCCATGGTCGGCATGAAACCGTCGAACAGGTGCAGGTCCGATCCGCAAATCGCGCAGGTCGATACCTTGATGATTGCGTCGCGGCCTTCTTCGATGATCGGATCGGGAACCGTGTCGCAGCGAATGTCATGCTTGCCGTGCCAGCGAAGTGCTCTCATGTGACTCTCCTGAGGGATAGTGGCCAATTTGCGCACCGAGGGTTTGGCCGGATACCGGGTTCGATCTGTTCAACTGAGCAACGGCCGTACCACGAATGTCGGGAGCTTCGTCGGCAGTTGTTGGCCGACGATCGGCTTGCAAAAAAGGCCTCGTTGCGCACTCGAAGCAATTCTGTCCACGGTTTACCGCAGGGCACTGTCGTATAGACCTCATGCGGCGGCGGGGTTCTCGCGCGTTTGGCGCTCGACCTCTGCACGGCCTCATCAGCCTTTCAAGTCGCCGATATGTCGGCAGAAAAGCGCCACGATCCCACGCGTTGGTACGCTCGCCGAGAGCGTCTCTACCTTGGCCGGAGTGAACCACCCGCACCTGACAATTTCGTTGCGGGCTTGCGCGGATAACAGAGGGTCGACGTCCGCGAAAAAGACGTAATGCTGCGTGTCGAAGCCGTTGAACTGGAAGAGATAAACCAGAGCGTCGGCGACAAGAGTCGTTTCTTCGCCCAGTTCTCTCGACGCAGCGTCCTGTGGCGACTCGCCCCGGCGAATCCGTCCACCGGGCAAGGCCTATCTCGACCGTTGCCTGGCAACCAGCAAAATACGGTCGTCCCGAACGCATACAACGGTTGCCCTGTCTTTCATCTTCTGCCTGCCGCCCGCCTCGTTTGGGGGGAAGCGGCGGCTGCTCCCCATACCGGGTACTTTGAAATCATCGTTTGAAATTGCCGGGTCGTGCTTACACTAAACGATTGCCGCCCGTTACCCATACACTTCGCCGGTGACGAAGCTCGCTTCATGACCCAGCAGCAGATGAACCGGCACGAGCGCGGCCGGTTGGCCGGGTTGCCTGATCGGCGGCTCCAAACCGAATTTCTCGATCTTGTTCTGCGGCTGCCAGCCGCTGCGGCGATTGCCACCTGCGCGGACGCGTAATCGAGCCATTCAACGATATGGTTACCCGCCGTCTTTGCCATGTCATTTGTGCAATGTTTCTCGCAGCGACCGGATGTCATTTGCGGTGACTGGCTGTGCATCGTTGCCCCATGAAGCACGGATCCACGAAAGCACCGAGGCTATCTGTGCGTTCGTCAGCGTTTGCGCGAAGCCCGGCATAGTCTGGCGCGGCGGCCCGTCGATGGTTGCGGGGCTGCTGCCGCCTTCCACGAGCAGGCGAATCAGCGATGTCGTGTCCTCGGTGATCACGGCTGGATTACCCGCAAGCCGCGGAAACACGTTGGGCACGCCCGCGCCCCCGGGTCCGTGACACTGCGCGCAGAACGACACGTACACGCGCGCACCGACCGATTGCGGCGAGTCGATGTGATTGCCATTGCGAGTTGCCAGATCCGGCAGCGCGCCAGGATCGTAGCGTCCCGATGGTTTCTGTGCCGGCAATGACTTCAGATAGTGCGCTATGGCGAGCGCGTCGCTGTCGGTCAGATACTGTGTGCTGTCTTCGACCTGCTCCACCATCGTCCCGAACGCGCTCACGCCTGCGCCGTGCCCCGTCTTCAGAAACGCGGCGATGTCCTGTTCGCCGATCCGTCCAAGTCCTGCGCCCGGATCGCCGGTGAGGTTGGGCGCGAACCAGTTGTCGTTGATACTGCCCCCCAGATACGTGGAAGAAGATTCGTCATAGCCACGTTCCTGAAAGCCTGCGCCGCGAGGCGTATGGCATGCGCCGCAATGGCCTGGCCCCTGGACGAGAAAGGCACCTCGATTCCATTGAGCGTCGTGTCCAGCTTTCGGCTCATACGGCCTGGTCGGAGCGAATGCGCTTTGCCAGAAATAGAGCACCCAGCGTTGATTGAACGGAAACGGTGCTTTGGTCGGCGGCGCGGCCTGCGCCACCGGCTTCACGCCGTGCATGAAGTACGCGTAAAGCGCACGCATGTCATCGGTCGACATTTTCGAAAACGATGTGTACGGCATGGCCGGATAGAGCCGTTTATTTCCGGGCGAGACACCAAGACGAATCGAGCGATCGAACTCGTCGAAGCTGTATGCGCCAATGCCGTAGTGTCGATCTGGCGTAATGTTGCTGCTCATGATGGTGCCGAACGGCGACGTGAGCCCGAGTCCCCCGGCATACGCGGGGCCGCCGACAGCTGTATGGCATCCTGCGCAGTCGGCGGCTTTCGCGAGGTATTCGCCGCGCGCGACGAGTTGAGCGTCCGCCGTGTTTAGCGTTTGGCTAAGTATCGCCGGCGAAAATGCGGTGCACAGGGCCGTCGCACTAGCCAGCGCGGTCAACTTCACGCGCCTCATGACGTACCGTCCTCGCGCGGAGCCAGAGCGGTTCCACTGAACGTCACAGGCGCGCGATGCATCAGCCAGCGAGCGCCGGTCGCGATCGCGGCGATCAGATAAGCGAGACCGCCAGGCACCCACATGACGAGGCCGCCAAGTTGCTGATCCTGCAGCGGATCGAAGCCGAGGGCCGACGTCGGTTCGACATACGCCGGATACCAGAGCCCTGGCGCGAGCGTGAGCAGCGCTCCGAGTGCGCCGGTGTGTACCATGGTAGTGAACAGCAGCAACATCGCGTAGCCGCTTTGTTCGCGCCGCGCGCCATCGCCGAAAACAGCCCACCAGAACAGCAGCGCACTCAGAAGGAAGCTGCTGTGCTGAAGCGTGTGAATGCTGGGTGAGGCCAACGCCGCCTCGAAGAGACGCGGCATGTGCCATGCCCATAGCGCGGCTGCATGTAGCAGCCACGCGACGAGCGGCGCACATATCACCCGCCAGAGGCCACGCAGTGGCGGAGAGCGAAGGACGGCGACGATTGCATGGCGCGTGTGGCCCGGAAATGCCCAGAGCCATACAGCCAGCGGGCGCCCGAGCACCAGCAGCGGGGCGGCAACGATCATCATCAATTCATGCTGCACCATATGCGCGGAGAAAAGGGCAGTACTCAACGTATCGAGCGGCGAATCGAGTGCGGCAACCAGAGTGAGCCATCCGAGTGCGAAGGCGACCAGTTGACGAGTGCGAATGGCGCGACCGCGTTTGCTGCGTGCGCACAGGCGCCAATAGCCGTCCACATACAGACCGAGACTCACGAGCAGCAGTACCACGATCCAGGGCTCGAAAGTCCAGCGCAGCATGTTGGGGGCGGCTCGTCCGGCTGCGCTCAGCACATGTGCCTGCACGCAAACGGGTGAGAAAGCCGCGGAGAGCGCGAGCGGACGGGTCGCCGCGAGGCTCATTGCACGCAAGGGGAGAGCAGCCATTGAGGTATCCACATTGCGAGGAGTGCAAGGGTCGAGATCATGCCGACCCAGGTGGCCGCGCACGCCAGCATCGCGGGCCGTGCCGGCAAGGCGGGCGCGCTCGCCGGCGCGACCACGGCGGCTTCGCGCCAGCGTTGCCAGGCGAGCAGCGTCGCGAGCATCGAAAACAGCAGGGCGGTGCCGGTCACGCTGCCAAGCGGCAGCAGCGTGCGCCATGCGCAGGCTGGCGTGACCAGTGCATAGTCCGCACTCAGCGCGCTCAGAACGGCCGAGGGCGCACCAAGCAGCGCGAGCCAGGTTCGCATGGCGACCTCCATTACAGGCGCGGGGCGAGATAGATCACCGCATAGATCGGCAACCAGCTCAGTACGACGAAGTACCAGTACAGCGCGTTTTCGCTTACGTCGACAAACCGTTTTCCTTCAAAAGGCCCGGTGAACAACAGAACCGCAAGTACGGCGGTATCCACGGTGTCGGTGATGAGGTGGGTCGTGTGCAGGCCGAGCAAAAGCCAGACGACGGAGCCGTAGGCGTTCGCGTACCAGCTCACGTTCAGCGCGGCGAATTCGAAGCCGCGCAGCACGAGAAATACGAAGGCGAATAACAGGCAGATCGAGAGCCAGATCCGTGAGCGGGCGCGATCTTCGCGGTCGGCAGCGCGTTTGGCGAGCTGATTCGGCCACATGCTTAACAGCAGCACCGCAGTGTTTGCGCTGCCCCACAGGAGCGCCGGCGGCGCGGCATTCAGTGGCCAGTTCGTGGTCAGGCTGCGCAGGTAGAAATACGCCATCGCGGCAATGGCGAATACTGTGCCTTCGATCAGCATGAGGCACACAGTGCTCCACCAGATCAGGCTGCGATGACCAAAGCCGAAGCTCGGCAGGTGACGCACGTCCAGCGTCAACGCGGGAGTCGCGCCGTTGTGAACGACGGGATTGTCGGCCATAACTTTGCGGAGTTCCGTCATGGGCGTTTCTCCAGTTGAACGGCGCGCCGGTTCTCGCCGCGATTCGGCCAGAACCAGCCGATCATCGCGATAGCGACCGGCACCGAGCCCCAAACCACCGCCCACGGCGAGAAGATCGAGCCGATGAACAACACGGTGGTCGTCACCGCGCTGATAAACGGCCAGATCGACGGAGACGGGAAGAGCAGGCGCAGGTCGGGCAGCGCGTCGAGCGCGGTGGTCGAGAGTACCTCGCGCGAGTCGGCTGCAAGTCCGCTGACGCAGCCCGGCTGTGCACCGGGTTCCCATAGCGGATCGCGTCCGTGCACAACGGGTAGTGCATCGAAATTATGCGGCGGCGGCGGACTGGGCGTGCTCCACTCCAGTGTGCCCGCGCCCCAGGGATCGGCGCCCGCAAGTTCGCCATGCCGATAACTTCGGGTTGCATTGACGAGGAAAATCAGCACGCTCACGCCGATCGTATAGGCGCCGATCGTGGCGGTGAGATTCATGTTGTCCCAGCCCATGCCGTGAGGATAGGTCCACACCCGTCGCGGCATGCCGTGCAGACCGAGCAGATGCATGGGAAAGAACGTCACATTGAAACCGATAAAGAACAGCCAGAACTGCAAACGTCCGAGTGCTTCACTCATCAGACGGCCGGTCACTTTGGGAAACCAATAGTAGAACGCGCCGAACAGCGGAAAGACGGCGCCCCCCAATAGCACGTAATGCAAATGCGCGACAACGAAATAAGTGTCGTGAACCTGAAGATCGAGCGAGACGGAACTCAGCATCACGCCCGTCATGCCGCCGAGCACCAGAATAAAAAAGAACCCCAGTGCGAACCACAGAGGCGTCTTCAGATTGAGGCGGCCGGTCCAGAGTGTCGCGAGCCAGCAGAAAATCTGCACGCCGGACGGAATGGCGATCATCAGACTCGCAGCGGTAAAGAAGCTTTTGCCGAGCGCTGGAATGCTCGTGGCAAACATGTGATGCACCCACAGGCCGAACGCGAAAAACGCTGTCGTGATCAGCGCAAGAACCATCGCCGGATAACCGAAAATCGGACGACGCGCGAAAGTCGGAATGATCGACGAAAGGAATCCGAGCGGCGGAATAAAGATCAGGTACACCTCGGGGTGCCCAAAGAACCAGAAAAGGTGCTGCCATAACAGCACGTCGCCACCGCGGGCCGCGTTATAAAAGTGCGTGCCGACCAGTCTGTCGAGAATCAGCGCCGTGCTGCCGAGCATCACCGCGGGCATGGCGAACAACACCATGAACTGCGTGACGAGCGTGGCCCATACGAATAACGGCATGCGATTGAGCGACATGCCCGGCGCGCGCAGTTTGAAGATCGTCGTAATGAGTACGACCGCTTCCAGCAGGGAAGACAGTTCGGTGAAGGTAATCATCTGCGCCCAGATGTCGACGCCTTTGCCCGTTGAATAGTCGGGACCGGCTAGCGGCACATAGCTGAACCAGCCAGCGTCAGGACCCGCGCCGAGCACGAACGCCACATATAGCGTGAGCCCGCCGAACAGAAAAACCCAGTACGCGTACGCGTTCATTCGCGGGAATGCGACGCTGCGCGAGCCGATCATCAGCGGCACGAGCCATGTGGCGACGGCTTGCATGATCGGCACGGCGAACAGGAACATCATCGTCGTGCCGTGAATTGTGAAGATCTGGTTGTAGAGTTCTGGTCCGATGAGCCGATTGCCGGGGCGTGCAAGTTGCAGCCGTATCGCTAGCGCGAGTAAGCCACCCAGCAGAAAAAAGACGAAGGTCGTAATGATGAAGCGCCGCGCCACTGTCTTGTGATTCACCGCGGAAAGCCGGCCGATCCATCCGGGCGGATCGCTCCACGTGCGCGCGAGCGCTTCCATACTCCGAGGTCCGGCCGCGGGACCGTCCACCAGATGTGGTGATGTATCGTCCGAAGCAGATTGACGGTCGCTCATTGAAGGGTTCCGATCCACGCGACGAGCGCTTCGAGTTCCTGTCGCGATAATGGGCTCGCGGGCATCGTGGTGCCCGGCTTCATGCTTCCCGGTGCTTTGATCCAGGCCTCCAGGTTGGCAGTGTTGTTCGCGAACGTGCCGGCCGCGAGCATCGGCCGGCTCATGACGTGCGTGAGATCTGGGCCGAGCGCGCCGTGGGCGGACGTGCCTCGCACTGTATGGCATCCGGCGCAGGCACCGGTGGTGAAGATGCGCTCGCCTTGCGCCTGAAGGTCATTTGCGGGCTGCGGCGCCGGCATCTGCTGGTGCGCGACCCACGCCTGATATTGCGCCGGCGACTCGGCGACGACTGAGAAGGCCATCAGCGCATGTTCGAGCCCGCAGAATTCCGCGCATTGTCCGCGATACGTGCCGGGACGGTCGGCGCGGAATTCGATTGTCGACTCGCGGCCTGGGATCATGTCCTTCTTTCCATGCAGGTTCGGCACCCAGAAGGTGTGGATCACATCGTCCGCCCTGAGTGAAACGACGACGGGCCGTCCTACCGGCACATGGACCTCGTTCGCCACGGCGAAGCCGCCGCCGGCGGTGTCGTCGGCATAGCGGGTTTCCCACCACCATTGGTGGCCTGTCATCTCGAGATGAACCGCGTTGGCGACCGGCAGGCGCGACAGGGCGCGGTCGGTCATAACGTCAGTGAGGAGAAGGCCAAATAGCACGACCACCGACGCCACCGACGCACCGCTCACGACGCGACGCAGCCGGTTTTCGGGCCGATCGAGCGAGGTCAGGTCCGGGCGGTCGTCATGATTTGCGCGCGGAGCCCGCATGACGGCGAGCAGCAAGACAATCAGAACTGCCGCGAAGACCAGCGAGCAGACGGCAAGCGTGATCGTCCAAAGTGTAAAGATATGGGCGGCCTGCACGCCGGCCGGATGGAGCACGTTTTGGGTGGGCTCGGCGCATACGCGCGCGGCAACGCCGCCGGGCACCAGCGGGGCAAGGGTTTGCCAAAGCCGACGAACCAACGCCTTGTTCGGTGTTCGTCCCGGCTGTGCCCGGTATGCTCGGCCTGTATGCATGTTCTCGGCGGTGTAGACGTCTCGGGGAGCCTTCTGCGACGTGGCAGCAAGCTATGTACCTGCGCACGGGGACGGCACGTCGGGCGAGACCGGCCCCCAAGTCCCGCGATTTCGGTCCGGATGATCAGATAAGCACCGCCGCTGCCCTATCCTGGCGTCCTCACGATGCACCGTCCCGGGACTGTCGTCAGAAAATTTTTCAACCAGGAAGCGGAAGTGACCTTTCTGGTTGTGCAAGCCTGGCGCAGCACTGAAGTGTTTCCGCCGATTCCTCCTTGGTTCTAGCAGCCGGGCTACGTCTCCCGTGTTTCCCGAGCGTGGACAGGCAGCTCGTGCCCGATGGGGGGTAGCCCACCGATCTTTTCCGCCAGCATTCTTTCATAGACGCCGAAATGCAGATCGACTTCCTGCTGCGTGACCACCGTCACAAAGAT
This sequence comes from Paraburkholderia fungorum, assembly GCF_046027605.1. Classification (GTDB taxonomy): domain Bacteria; phylum Pseudomonadota; class Gammaproteobacteria; order Burkholderiales; family Burkholderiaceae; genus Paraburkholderia; species Paraburkholderia fungorum_F. The sequence continues at coordinate 13,864 of NZ_JAQQEF010000034.1, read as the reverse complement.
GCGGACCTGTTGCGGCAGCAATCCAAGCACGACTGCGGTCGCGGATTCGAGTTGGGGGACGCACAGTTGGTCGTCCGCGAACGTCGTGCCAATCGAGAGCTCGTATGTTTTCTCTTCGCGCACCGCCGCCTCCACCAGGCGGGCCCGGGCGCTCATATTGTTTTCGATGGCAAGGCGCATCACGTCGACCGCCGTGCGCATGCCCTCGGTCGGAAAACCTTGCGGCGAGCGCAGACGTACGCGATGCCTGCCGAGCGTGACCCAGTCTGAATCGAATTCGATGAGCGTCCTCCAGTGGGAACAGATCTGCGCGGAGAGTAAGGTGCGTGAACGGATTTTCAAGAGGTTAAAAAAAAATTTCTGCACCCTTGAAATCTGCGCGCCAACGTCTATCTTTCATTTCGCTCAGGCAGCCGCGCGAATTCAGCATCGTGCGTTGCGTCTTTCGATTTGTTTGCCCGCAGTGGGGTAGACGGACTGGAGCGCGTAGGCCCGTCCGTCTCCTCGCCGCATTTTTCCCAGAGGAAACGACCATGAGTGATCTCTACTTCACGTCCGACCTGTTCAGCCAGTTCGATCGTCTGCATCAGCAGATGGCGACGCTGTTCAGCGGCCACCCTTCCAGTATCCGGACCGACCGCCTGTCGGCCTTCCCGCAGATCAACGTCGGGACGACCGATGACACCATCGAGATCGTCGCCTTCGCGCCGGGCATCGACCCAAAGCAACTGGAAGTCTCCATCGACAAGGGCCTGCTTACGATCGCCGGCGAACGGGCCGCGGCGACGCGCGAGGTCGACGAAGCCACGCGTCATTACGCGCGGGAACGTTTCAGCGGGCAATTCCGCCGGGTGATCGAGCTTCCCCAGCATGCTGATCCTGACCGGGTGGAGGCCCGTTATCTCAACGGCTGCCTGAGCATCAGCATCGGAAAGCGCGAGTCGTCGAAACCTCGTGCGATTACCGTCCAGTAACACAGTCCACGGAGAGGAGCCAATCATGAGCGATACAAACCAACTTACGCGCCGGGAGTCCAAAGTGGCAAGCGCTGCAGTGCCGGACCGTGCGGAAAAACGCCTGACGCTGAATCCGGCCGTCGACGTCATCGAGGACGCACACGGCGTAACCCTATGGGCCGATCTGCCGGGCGTGGCACGGGAGAGCCTCGAGATCAGGGTGCAGGACGGCAATCTGCGGATCGACGCATCCGCCAGCGTGCCGACCCGGGAAGGGCTGCGGCTGCAGCACGCTGAAGTGCGTGTGCCGGACTTCGCACGCTCGTTTACGCTTGGACCGGAGTTTGATACTTCAAAGATCGAAGCAAATCTCAAGAATGGTGTACTGAAGCTGCTGATCCCACGCCGCGAAGAGGCGCGGCCGCGGCGGATTGAGGTCGCCGTAGGCTAGGAGCCCGGCAAGCGGGGGCGAGCAAGTAACCTTGATGCTGCGCCCCCGCCGTGAGCCCTGAGTGCGGCATCCTTATCAGGCTGCCGACGCCTTCGCATTGCCCGCCTTTTCTGCAAACTCGGAAAGCTTGAGGTCAGTTGCCTTTTCCTCCTCAAGGGTCGCCTGGAGCAGCTTCACCCCTTCAGTGAATCCAAGCTGCTTGCCGATCGCACACAGACTGCCATAGGCCGCGATCTCGTAGTGTTCGACCTTCTGGGCTGCGGCTACGAGCCCCGCGTCCAGAACCGGGCCTTTTTCGATTTCGTCGATCAGCTCCGCTCCCTCCTCGATAAGTCCTTCCATGGCAACGCACTTCATTCGCTTCAGGCGGATGCCGCAGACGTCCACTACCTGATCGATGCGCTCGACCTGCCCGTGCGTCTCCTCTAGGTGCGTTTTGAACGCGTCGCTCAGCTTGGGATCGGACGCTGCGCGCGACAGCTTCGCCAGTGCCCTGGTGAGCTGCTTTTCCGCGCTATAGATATCCGACAGCATATGAACAAAAAGATCGTCGACTGTCTTGCGTTGGGCCATGATGGACTCCCTGAGGGTGTAGGAAGCCTCGATTTCGCAACGGGTGTGCCCGGTCAAGGCGTGACGCGCGACGGAAGCCGCCACGTCCCCGCATGTCTCCTGTCGCCTGCGCCCGGGTACGTCTCTAAAGTCCGGCGGAGCCTGCATTTGTTGGGGCAGTTCACCGGATCGAGGTCCCGCAGCCGTAACAATGTTTCGCAGCGTAGACATCCCATGAATCCAACTGCGATTGACGGAACGAAAATCTATAGTTGGCACCAACGACCTACGACCAAGGAGTCCTGCATGAACACAGCGACGTTTGAGGAGCGCATCCGGGCCAAAGCATATGAGCTCTGGCAGGAGGACAGCAGCATGGAAGGACGAGTACTGACGGAAAGCGAGAACTCTTGTCGAAGCCGAACTCGCGGATGAATAGCGTATGCGGGGAGGCGCTGATGGTGCGGCGGATGGGAAGGGGGCGGACAAGGAGCAGGGCAGCGCGGCGGACGACGGCTAAGTCGCTGCGAAAACCTGAGAACCGCCGGGCGCCGTCAGGCAGCACTCCTGCGAGCGCAACGGCGCGGGCGGTCCCGCTGCCTGGTTAGACGGCGCCCCGGATCGCCCCCGACCGAAAAGACGAACGATCAACAGGAGGATCACCGCCCCGATCAGGGCAGTTATCAGCGAGCCGACTATCCCGCTACCGAGATGGAGCCCAGGAGCGTCGCCCACCCAATCGCCGAGAAACGCGCCGACGACCTGACGATGATGTCAACGACGATGCCAATCCGCCCCCATCGACGATACGACCAGCAAGCGCGCCGGCGACGCCACCGATTACAAGCCAGAAAATAATTCCATGCGATGTGGGTTCCATGTGCTTCTCCGGTTTTCCATGCGGCCGTTACTGGGCGACGCCCTTCTTCGACGCCAGTTGCTGGGCCATCTGGTAGCGCTCCTTGATCGTTGGCAAGGCTTTCTGCGCTGCCTTTTTCAGATCGGCATTCTGGCCCTCTGAAGCCTCTTTTTCGAAAGCCGCGATAGCCTGCTGATGCCCCTCGAGGCCAACCTTCGCTATGTAGGCTTTGTCAAAGTCTGCACCCTTAAGCGTCTTGAGAGACTCGAGCACCGCGGTATCGGAATTGTCTTTCGGCACCGCGACGCCATGAGGTGCTGCCATTTTCAGTTGAACGGTCAGCTTCGTATGATCGAGCATCATGTGATGCGCGAAGGACTTCACATCCTTGTCACTGGAGTTACTGGTCGCGAGTTTCGACGCATCGATTTCGGTCGATGACGACATGGACGCAGCCTGTACGAAGTCTTTGTCGACCTGTGCCAAGGGGTTGGCCGCAGTCGTCGAGGCGGCCTGCGTCTGCGCAGTCGCAGCTGCCGACGCGAAGGTGAGTCCCGCGCTAAGCGCGCCGATCATTGTCAAATTTTTCACGCTGCTTTTCATTTTTTCTTCCCTGGTCAAGTAGTGTGTTTGCCGGCTCAACTGTCACGTGTGGGGCATGCCGTCTGACACGCCAACGCAAAGCACCTTCCAAGCCTGCGCGATGGAAAAAAGACGGCTCGCGCGAGCGAGCCGCGCGCAACCCCACTGTCCCTTTGCGCTGCGGACGCCTGGCAACGCGCAAGCCGCATGCCGCACGAACGGCACGGGCAGATTTCACGCAGCGCGGCGGATCAGTTCGCTCTCATAGGCAGTCCGGCATCGAACCGTGCTTACGAAGGAGCAAGGAAGTCGGGTTACTCGCGGACCTCAATCTTCAGGCACGACGCATGCGCCGCCCACGATCGCAGGCCTATTACCGTTGCGTTCCTGCGCGCACTTTCCGCCGGAGCGATCGCTCTGAGACTGGGGCACGGGACATTCCGCGCATGCGTTCGTCATCGCCCCCAGCTTGATTTCCAACGAGACATTCCGTGGATGTATTACCCGCACGCGGGGACTTGCGTCTGCGGAACCCACATTACTTTTTGGAGAGATGCGATGTTTGTTCACAACAAGCGACTGCAGTACACCGTCCGCGTGGCCGCACCGAACCCCGGCCTTGCGAACCTGCTGCTCGAACAGTTTGGCGGGCCGCAGGGCGAGCTGGCCGCCGCGTGCAGATATTTCACCCAGGCGGTAAGCGAGGACGACCCCGGCCGACGCGACATGCTGTTCGATATCGCGACCGAAGAACTCAGTCACCTGGAGATCATCGGCTCCATTGTCGCCATGCTTAACAAGGGCGCGAAGGGGCAACTGGCAGAAGGCGTCGAAAAGGAAGCGGAGCTCTATCGCTCGCTGACCGGAGGCGGAAACGACTCCCACACGACCGCATTGCTTTATGGCGGGGGTCCCGCGCTGACGAACTCGGCGGGCGGGCCTTGGACTGCGGCGTACATCGACACTATCGGTGAGCCGACGGCTGACCTGAGATCGAACATCGCCGCGGAAGCCCGCGCGAAGATCGTATACGAGCGGTTGATCAACGTGACCGATGACCCCGGTATCAAGGAAGCGCTCGGCTTTCTGATGACCCGCGAAATTGCGCATCAAAAATCTTTTGAAAGGCCCTTCACTCGATCCAGCCGAATTTTCCGCAAGGGAAATTGCCAGGCGTTCCTGAATTTACAAACGTTTATTACAACATGTCCGACGGCGACGACGCGCCGCGCGGTCCATGGAACGAAGGGCCTGGTTGGGACTTCGTCGAGCAGCCCCAGCCTGCGGTCGACGGCGGTGACGGGCTCGCGACCGTCAAGGTCTCGAAGAAAGATGTCGAGGTGCTGAGCGCAATGGCATCGCGTACGGCCTCTGCAATCGACACAGATCCGGTCACCGGCGCTGACCTTGGCGCCGGGCAGGATGCGGCAGTCACGAAGTAAGGTTGCCAGAGCTTCAATTGGAGCCGCCGATGGCCTTTCGTCGGCAATGACAAGCCCAGCCTGATGAGGACCCGGTATCTCGGCAAGCTATCGGCAACATCGACATTCTGACGTAGCTCTCACCTGGAGTAATTCGCCATGACCAAGGCTGCGGTCTTCATCGACGGAACGCTGGTCGATTCTGTCGATCTGCATGCGAGCGCCTGGCAAGAGGCGTTCGCCCGGTTCGGGCATGAAGTCACGTTCGAGCAGGCGCGGAGCCAGATCGGCAAAGGTGGCGACCAGCTTCTGCCGGTCTTTCTTTCTTCCGCCCAGCGCGAGGACTATGGCGACGCGTTGGAAGAATGGCGCGGCGAGCGATTCAAAATAAAGTACCTGCCGATGGTTCGCCCGTTTTCGGCGGTGCCGGATTTGCTACGTCGCGTTCATGACGGCGGCCTCAAGGTAGCAGTAGCGTCGTCCGCTAAAAAGGAAGAACTTGAGATCTACCTGGATATCGCAGGAATTTCGCAGCTGGTTGACGAATCCACGTCGTCGACCGATGCGGCGAAGTCGAAGCCCGCACCGCACATCTTCGAGGCGGTGCTCAAAAAATTGGGGATCGCCGCGACCGATGCTGTGGCTATAGGCGATACCCCATACGACGCGCAAGCGGCCGAGAAAACCGGGATGCGAACCATTGGCTTGCTGTGTGGTGGCTTTACGGAAGTCAGTCTCCGAGCTGGCGGCTGCGTGGCCGTTTATCCCGGCCCCGGGGCGTTGCTTGCCTGCTTCGATGCGTCGCCGCTCGGAGCTGGGGCAGCGTCATAACAGTCCCGCCACGAGTCCTATCCGCGCCATCGGAAATATACGGTCGATGCTCACCTGCAGATCTGTTGGAAGGCAGCCGTTTGCCGTTCTTGCGTGGAGGTTAGCATCAGATTGAAAATCTGACGCGTACCAGTTGTATGCCGCGCGCAATAGTTGACAGCAAGCCAGCGACCGGTAACTGCCAACGTCAGCGCTACCAAGGCGCAGTCGCGGCATGAACGTTGCGCGGTTAGAGAAAGTTGGTAATCCTATATTGGCCGGCGCGAATCAGCGCGAGCCATTCATCGAGTACCTACGCGCCGCGGCAGGGTGGCCGATCTTCTCTACGAGGAGATCGTCGTCCGCCCCGTGGCGACTACAGGAGAAGTCACGGGTCGCCGGTTCAATAAAATCGTCGGTTCCCGGAAACCTGCCGGAGCACTCGCAGCAGCGGCAGCCGTTGCGGCCGCCGGTGCGGTGTGGGTTCGCTATCGGGCAGGTAATGCCGAGCGCGATAATCCACCGATCGGGAGCGTCGTCGAGGTCGACGGAGTACCGCTTCATTATGTTGACAAGGGTGAAGGCCCTGCCGTCGTGCTTTTGCATGGCAACGCGGTGCTACTTCAGGACTTCGTCGGCAGTGGCCTGATCGATCGTTTAGCTGAGCGGCACCGGGTGATCGCGTTCGATCGGCCAGGTTTCGGTTACAGCGGGCGACCACGCGACCGGCTCTGGACCACGCAAGCGCAGGCCACGCTCATTCAACAGGCGCTCACGCTGCTGGGCATAGAGCAACCCGTCGTGCTCGGACATTCATGGGGCACGCTGGTCGCACTTGGCATGGCGGTCGGCGCCGCTGCTGACGTGCGCGGGCTTGTGCTGGTCTCCGGTTACTACTATCCGACCGTGCGCGCTGACGTCGCGCTCGCTGCACCGGCGGCGCTTCCCGTGCTCGGCGATGTCCTGCGTTATACCGTTTCGCCGCTGGCCGCTGGCCGCTGGCCGCTCGCCTGCTGCTGAAGCGCAGCGTGGAAGTGATGTTCGCTCCGGCACCGATGCCAGCCGACTTCTTCGACGTGATTCCTCGTGAAATGCTGCTTCGTCCCGTGCAGATCAGGGCCGAGGCCGAGGACGCCGCGTTCATGATTCCGGCCGCGGCGCAGTTGAGTGCTCACTATTCTGACCTGAGGATGCCGGTCAGTATTTTTGCCGGCGCGAAGGACAAGGTTGTCGACGCCGAATCGAATTCGGCCCGGCTGCACCAAGCGGTATCCCATAGCACGCTCGTCATGACGCCGGAGGCGGGACATATGGTGCATTACGCGCTAGCCGGTGAAATCGTGGAGGCAATCGATCTGATGACTGGTCGCCAGAATACGGAGTTCCATGCTACCGATGCCACCATCAGCGACACGTCATTCCAAACTGAAATGATAGAGGGCTCGCCAGCAACGACGTGACCCGCAGTCGACGCTCGCTGTCTGCAGCGAGCGTTGGTGGAAGAGGGTTGTGTTACCCATTGTGCTCGAGATGGAAGCTTTCCGATGGATGGTTCGATCGACTGTGTAATCGTAGGCGGAGGGCCGGCCGGCTTGACCGCGGCACTCTATCTTACGCGCTATCGCCGAACGACGAGGGTCTTCGACGCCGGCGAAAGTCGCGCGCGGCTTATTCCTGTTGCGCGCAACGTGCCGGGCTTTCCATCGGGCATCAACGGTGAGGCCTAGCTGGCGAACCTGGGCGAGCAGCTCACGCCGTACGACGTAGCGCCCGAACGTGCCCGGGTGGAGGCCATCAAGGCTGTCAGCGATGGTTTCCGGATTGACTATCTTCCAATGCGAGGCGGCGACGCACAAACCGCGCGCTCGGTGCACGCCAGACGTGTTTTGCTCGCCGCGGGCATACGTGACGGACTACCGTCGGTGCCCGACGCCGATGAGCTGACCCGCTCCGGCCTGTTTTGCCTCTGTCCGATATGCGACGGTTACGAGACTGAAGGCAAGCGTATCGCGATGTTAGGACCGGCGAAGTGCGCGCTATCGCTCGCTTGATGAGTTTGAGGAACAGATGCAGGACCAACTCGATAACGGCGTCGTTACCAGCGACGGTGGCGCCGGTTCCGACTGGATGGCAGACTACGAACTCGAGGTCGTAAAGGTCGACTGAGCACGGGCAGGAAAAGCATTGCCTTCATTCGTCGAGCCTGGCGTCTTGCCAAAGGGCGAAAACGAACTACCCTTTGTTGAGCGTGCTTGCGCTTGTGAACGGAGGTCGCCGTGACTGATTTCGAGCTTGCGTTGTCGAGGCTGAAAGTAGCCGAAGCGTTGATGCAATCGGGAGAACTGAGGCAGTCTGCGATCATTCGAAGTCCCACCGCCAAAGCGCATCATGAGCGCCTCGACGCTGTACTTGAAGAAGCGAAAGCGCTCCTGTTCCGATCAAAGGGCTGCGACTCGTAGAAGGGACACGTGTGATGCGAGTTCTTGCTGTCACAAATCTGATCGCGCCGTCGCGCGGATCACGGCGAATAACACAGCGACTAGCCAGCGGACAACGAGAAACACACGCGCAACCCGAAGGGAGTCGGGTGAGTTGCTCGGCAAAGGAAAACAGCGAAAACCGTTGGGCAGTCAGGTAAGGAAGATTCTCCGACAGCAGTTGCCGGCGACAGCGAAGGGCCGAAGTCGACCCAACTCGGCGTGGTCAGCAGATCGTAGCCCGGGAGGCGAGTTCCGGGGTACATCGGTCACTCGCCAGCGATATCATCGCTGACTGGTGGTCGACCTTGCCGACGTCAACGTGATTGCCTGAGCATGAACTCGATCAAACGTAAGCCGCCCACTTGATTTAAATCGGCGGCAAGCTTCCCTTGTCAGCATCGACGATTGGACACTGCCCGCCCTTCTTAACCCGCACAGAGCGCTTTCAACTGCGCGTTCTATCTATACTTGCGAATGCGCGACGCAAGTCGCTTACGATGAGGGCGCTCCCCGATGGACATCCGGCTTGCCAATTTTGGTCCGAAAAATTATCTCTGGCCGGAGTGTCGGGACGGGGCTGCGATAGCAATGATTGAGGATGCGGATCTGTGGCCTCTTCGGGTAAATGAGGATCGGGACGGATACGTGGCGCTAGCCATCACGAACAAGAAATCGGTGACGGGCAAAGCTCTTAAAAAAAATGCGGCCGGTCGTTGGTACAACCTGCCCGATATCTTCAGCCACTCTGATGGTGACATCTGGCTGCACCGCAAAAAAGACGAATTGTGGTGGACGATCTCGAAACCGGATCCGTCTTCGACAACCCCGGAGAAGTCGCGCGCTCCTGGCCAGGAGGGAACGATGATCTATGTGATGCGTAAGCCAGTCGAGCCTTGGTCAAACACGAACAAAAAAGGTGGGCGTCTGCTATGGAGCGCGATATATCCTGTCGCGCAGGATTTCCTGTGGAACCGGGGAACTACGGTACGCCTCAGGCCAGAGAACGTGGCCTACGCACTTGCCCTCATCAATGGCGACGATTTGTCCCCTTGGCATTCACAATCTAACTGGACAAAGGCGGTCGAGAATTCCCGGAAAGGATTGCCCTCAGTAGAGGACGTGGTCGGTCGTGCAGCCCTGACGATGGTGTACATGGCCACGCATACGAGTGCTAATTCGAATGGCCAGGAAGTGACGCGCACGATAAAAAATAAAGAGGTGAAATTTGCGAACGATTCCGTCTTTGCGGACTACGTCAAGGAACTGATCCTCGCTCAGGAAGAAGCATGCGCAATCACTGGACTACCATTGCAGTACCCAGATGCAGCGGATGATCCAGAGATGATCTGTTCACTGGACCGGATCGATAGCGACGGCCATTACGAAGCAGGTAATCTGCAGGTGGTTTGCCGCTTCGTCAACCGCTGGAAAAGCGACAGAAATGACGACGAGTTCCGTCGCCTGATAGGGCTACTGCAAGCCAGCACACGCGCTGTCTGATCGTTCGCAGAGAGAATCGCTCATCCTGACGTCAGCGCAGGAGACTCGGCGAACGGCGCAGGTCGACCCACTGCAGCCCCCCGACGCCGCCTGAATTCAACGGCAGTTCGCGAGGTCCAACGGTCATCCGTGAGCCCGCGGACGCCGAAACGTTCACGGCCTCTCCGGACGGTCACGGATCGCGGGAAAGGGTCGATCAACGCTGCGCCGTGGGTGTCCGCCTCCGGAAGGGCGGCGTGATCGCTCCCAACCCGGAGCGGGCTGTAGCTCACCGAAACGCGGTCGGCTCGAACGGCTCTTGAATAAGGATGAGGCGCGCGAGAGGGTGATGGGAATCTGCTCACCCTTTGCGATCGAGCGTGGCAGGCGCCTCCGCCGCGAGAGCGGCGGCGATCAATGTCATTCCGGGGAGCTTTCCGCTTCCACCGGATCATCGCGCTGACGCATGAGCCAATAGACCCCGCCCAGTGCCAGGAGTGCGGCGGCCAGCGCGCCAATTCGGTACGGATCGGTGTTCGGATCAAGAATGATGAATTTGCGCGCGATCGCGAGCAAAGCAATCAGCACGACCGTTTTCACCTGCACGATATGGTCGCGTCGAAGCATCACGCGGATGATGGAGTGCTTGAATTCCATCGCGATCAACAACGTCATGATCATGCCGAAGACCGTCTGGAAAACAGCATGATCCAGCGGGTTCAGCGCTTCCCACACGAGCAATACGACTACCGCGCGGATGAGTTGCCACAGTGATATGGCGATGATTACGGAAATGACGCCGCTCAGAATATGCACGACCGCCTGTTCGAAGCGCTCGTAAAAGCCAAGGACGCGCGGCTCCAACCGCAGTGCGTTCATCACTTTGCTGGCCACATTCCTGTTCTCATTCATGGTGAGCTTCCAGGTTGTTCATGGTTGCTGTCGTAGGCTGGTTGTTTCCAGCTATACCTGTGTGGGTCAAGGTTTCCTTGCTCGTTGGAGCGTGTTTGCGAACCTCTTTTGAGCATGTCGTATGCGCGCCGTTAGCGGCGTCGGTCCCGCAGTGCCGCCGGGTGGCGTGGCGAATGATTGCCACCCCGCCCGGGGCACACTATCGTTCGACCCTACGCGTCAAAGAACTCATTTGATCTCGATCGTCCTGACCGCGGAGCGCGCGGAGGCCGTTTTTGGCAAACGAAGCGTCAGGACGCCCTTGTCGAATTTCGCATCCACCTTGTCGACATCGACCCCATCGGGCAGTGGAATCGTTCGAGTGAACGAGCCATACGACCGCTCCAGCCGGTAGCAGCCATTTTCCTCGCTCCTCGTGTCCTGCTTCTTCTCGCCACGCAGGACCAGGACGCCCTCTTCGATGGACGTCTGCAAATCCTCACGATCCATGCCCGGCAGCTCAGCGGTGATGCGCAGCGCGTCGCCGTCGTCGACGACATCGATGCGCGGCTGGAACCGCGATGAACTGAAATCGCCGAACCATCGGTCAAGGCCACCGGCGCCCGCGAACGGATCGTGCAGCATTTCGCCGATCACCCGCCACGGGTCCGACGAAAAGAGCCGGGACACGTCGGGCCACTCGGCCAGCCACTGCTTCGACGTTGGCGCGCTGGACGACGATTGTTCGCCGCCTTTTTCGGTTTGCGCTTTGCGCAGGAATTTGAACGGGTTCCATTTACTCAGATCAGTGTTCATTTCACCCTCCTACAAATTGCATGATGATTGGCGTGAAGTGCGCGTGGAAAGATCCGACATCGCTCCAGCCTGCTACGCGGCCAAACCCAACGCTTGCACCGGTTCATCCAACAGACCGCGGTTGATCAGTTGAACGGCGTATTGCATCGCTTCGCGCTCAGCTTCCTGTTGACTGCGCCACCGTTCGCCGTAACGCGAAAGGTGCCAGTCGGCCAGCACGTCGCCGTTCATGCAGATCTGCACGATCGCCACATAGCCGTCAGGGGCGGATACCGGCGTCTGAATGTATCGAACCGGCACGGTATGGATGTTGATTTGATGCCCTTTCCAGGACTCTTGTGACGCTTTCCATTGCAAACTCCCAGAAATGCAGTGGTGGCGCCCAGCGGCGCGCCACCAGGTTTCCTCATTGTCGTAATGGTGTGCTCCGGGTTACTCGACCCTGACCTCGATGCGACGAGGCTGAGCCTTTTCACTGCGCGGAATGCGCAGCTTCAGCACGCCGTCCTGCAGGTTCGCTTCGATCTTTGCCGGGTCGAAGTCCGGACTCAGCGTGAAGGCCCGGAAGTAGCTGGGCGCCGGCATTTCGGCATGCTGCAGCCGCAAGCCATCGGGTGTCGGCACGCGGGCCTCGGCCTCGATCACGAGGTTGCCGTCCTGCACCTTCACATCGAGCCGGTCCTTCGAAACACCGGGTAGATCGGCGACAACCGTGATGCCCGTTTGGTCCTCGAAGACATCGACGGCCGGCACGATGGTTGACCTGCGTTCCGCGGACTTCGCCTGCGTGCTCGGCGTCACGCTGGTTGGCTGTTCGCGTTCGATAACTTGAGTGGTATCGCTCATGGCTCTCTCCTCAAATCATTGGACCGTAATCGACCGGGGCTTCGACGACTCGTGCTTGCTCACCGTCACGCACAGACAGCCGTCCACATAACGCGCCTGCACCTTGTCAGGGTTAGCGTTCTGCGGTAGTTCGATGACCCGCCTGAAGGTGCCGGCGAAGCGCTCCCCGGCGTAGACCTTCCGGTCGCTGTCGCCGTCGGGCGTTGCTGACTTGCGCTCGCCGCTGATCGTCAACAGGCCCTTGTCGATCGAAACATCGAGTTCGTCCGGCTTCATGCCGGGCGCGAAAGCGACGATCTCGATGGTGTCGTCGGTGACGCCGAGGTTGACTTGCGGGAACGCACCGCGCCTCACGGAGCGGATGCTGGATGGGAAGCCCCGGAAGAGTTCGTCGATCCGCCGCTGAAAGCGGTCGAATTCGCCGAAGAGGTCTTTCCCGAAGTAGAGATCACTCATGGTCGTATCCTCCTTTCATCCACAAAAGGAAGGCGAACGGGCGTACGCGCTCCAGTTCGCCTGCCAGGCCTCTGACAAACAAATCGAAACACGCAGCGCGATAACGCGACTGCCTGAACGGAACCCAGAATAGGAACGCCCGCGCGAAATTTCAAGGGGTGCGTTGGATGGCCGCAGGGGGACGTCGCGCGGCCCTTGAAATCCGCTTTGCTGCCCGTATTCTCGGCACGCATTGCGTTTTTTCATAAGGAGGCGAGTATGGATTTCGACGTGGAATGGCTGACACTGGGCAAACACGGGGTGAGGCTTCGCTCGACAAGAGGTTTTCCGACGGAGGCGTTGCGCACGGTCGCCGACGTGGCGCGTCTCGCGATTGAAAACAACATGAGCGCGCGTGCGCGGCTCGTGGAAGTCGTGTTTCGGGATCAGGACAAGGCGTATGACGTCGTCGTCGGCACCACCGTGGCGGAAGACCGCCTTTGCGCCGCACAGTTAGAGGTGGCGCTGGCTACTGTGCTCGGCTTGCTGCCCGAGCAGCTGACGCTGACGGTGAACACGGTTGCGCAGGCCGAGGTCGAGCTGAATTTTGGCGTCTATGAACGCCTGCTCGCACAAAAACTCGGCTCGGTGCCGCCGATTCAGTGAGCGAAACTCGCGGCGTCCCGACGGCCTTCGCACTCCTGCGACCATCCGGCGCACCCCCTTGAAATTTCGCGGAGGCGTTCCTATTCTGGATCTCGCTCAGGCAGTCGCGCTAGCGCGCTGCGTGTTTCGATTTGTTTGCCCGAGGCTTGGCAGGCGAACTGGAGCGCGTACGCCCGTTCGCCTCTTTTCAGCGTCTTGAAGGAGGATACGACCATGAGTGACCTCTACTTCGGGAGCGACCTCTTCGACGAGTTCGACCGGCTGCAATCGCAGACCACGAACTTGTTCGGGGCTTCCCGTCCAGCAATCGGTCCGACCACATCGGGCCTCTTTTGCAGGTCAACATCGGCACAGCCGGCGAGTCGATCAAGATCGTCGCCTTCGCTCCGCGGATCAATCCGGCCAAGACTCGACGTCCTGCGCGACAGGGCTTTTTTGACGATCAGCGGCGAGCGCACGCCGGAATTGTGCTGAAGCCTGCCATGTAATAGCCGGAAAAATCCAGTGATACCGCGGCAATCCCATTTCCGACGGAAATAGCTTGTCGTTCAATTCAATACTGCTTTGGGTTATCGCGATTCAGTGCGGATTCGCGATTCATGTGTGTTCTATCTATTTTC
>NZ_JAQQEF010000033.1:0-82431 GCF_046027605.1 Paraburkholderia fungorum | reverse complement strand
TACGCGCACGGTCTGACGCACGTTCAGCGCGTTGCCGAAGCCCGTGTCGGCATCGACGATCAGCGGCAGCGCGACCGCGTCGCGAATCCGCGCGCAATGCTCGGCGACTTCGGCAAGGCCGATGAAGCCGAGATCGGGCAGCCCAAGCGACATGTTGGTGACGCCCGCGCCCGTGATGTAGATCGCTTCGAAGCCGGCGTCTTCAATTACGCGCGCGCTCATTGCGTTGAAGGCGCCCGGCACGAGCAGGCCCTGGCGTTGGTTGACCTTGGCGCGGAAGGCGGCGCGGCGGTTGGCGGATGTGCTCATGAGACTGTCTCCAGAGAGGAAGTGGTTGATAGAACGCCGAGGTGATTTTGCAGGAAGCGTGCCATTTGCCGGCTTGCTAGGTTTGCGTCGAATAATCAAAAGCTTAGTCTGGTAAAGAGCGTTGCCGCGCTTCATGGCAGAATGACGGCATGTTCCGTGAAACGTTTCATGGAACGTTTCAACTGCGGGCGGAGCGTCCCAGTGTCCATTTTCACGTCATCGCTTGCGAATTCTAATTCTGGCCGCCCAGGCGTCGCCCTGGTCAGTATCAGCCGGTTGCAATCGCTTTGCGAGGCCGTCGTACCGCGTTATACCGGGCGGACCAGGTTCTTTTCCGTTCGCGAGGGCTATGGCGCCGCCGTCACGGCCCTGCAGGCCTATGTCGACGCCGGCTCGGTGGATGTCGTGCTGGCCGCCGGATCGAACGGTGCCTACCTGCGCGACAACCTGAGCGTGCCGGTGGTCATGGCCAAGGTGAACGGCTTCGACGTGCTGAGCGCGATCACCCGCATCACGACGGCCTGGCCCGGCGCGCAGATCGGTCTGGTCCTGCACGAAACCATCTCGCGCGAACTCGCCGACCTGAATGCATGGCTGAATGTCGGCCTGAAACAGCGCGCCTACCGCTCGATCGACGAAGTGCGGCGCGCCGTCGGCAACCTCGCGGCTGAAGGCTGCAGCGTGATCATCGGCCCCGGGATGGCCTGCGATTTCGCCCAGCAGGCCGGTCTGGAGATTGTCTTTCTGTACTCGCTGGGCGCCGTCGAAGAAGCCGTCGAGCGCTCGGTCGAGCTGGCGCGCGTGAGCCGCCAGAAGGAGTCGAAGCGGGTTCGCCTGAATACGATCGTCGCTCATCTGCGCGACGGCGTGGCCGCCTTCGACGACGCCGGCCGACTCGAGGCGGTCAATCCGGCAATGCTAGATCTGCTCGGCCTCGAGCGCGAACAGGGCGTCCCGGCGCAATTGACGCGCGCCATCGGGCCATTGCTGCGCGGGACGCTCGAGCATGACATGCCGGTCGAAGAACGTATCGAGCAGATCGGCGGGCGCGCGCTGATCGTCAACTGTGTGCCGATCGTCGAGCAGGGCTTGCGTTCGGGCTCCGTGGTCACGGTGCAGGACGCGCTGGTCGCGCAGCGGATCGACCGCTCGCTGCGTACCAGCCAGCGGCCGAAGCATCTGGTCGCGCGGCACCAGCTGGGCGATCTGGTGGGCAATTCGGCGGCGCTCGAGCGGGTGCGGCGGCTCGCGCGCGCGGGCGCGCCTCACGATGCCACCGTGCGATTGAGCGGCGAAAGCAGCACGGGCAAGGAACTGGTCGCGCAGGGCATCCACAATGCCAGCCGGCGCCGCGGCAATCCGTTTGTCGCCTTCAATTGCGCGGCCTTGCCTGAAGGCCTGATCGAAAGCGAATTGTTTGGTCATGAGGAGGGCGCATTCACCGGCGCGCGCCGGGGCGGCAAGCCCGGCCTCTTCGAGGTTGCCCACACGGGGACGATCTTCCTCGACGAAGTCGGCGAGATGCCGGCGGCGCTGCAAAGCCGGCGGCTGCGGGTGCTGCAGGAGCGCGAAGTCATGAAATTCGGCTCGGGGCGCGCGACCCCTGTCGACGTAAGGGTAATTGCCGCCACCCATCGCGATCTGCACGCGCTGGTCGAGCTGGGCGTGTTTCGCGCGGACCTGTATTTTCGTTTGAATTTGCTTCAGATAGAATTACCGCCGCTGCGCGAAAGACGTGGCGATGGCGCGCCGCTGGCGCCGCACCTGTTGAACCGCAGCGCGCTCCAGTATGGGCTGTCGGGTGCCGCGCTGGAGCGGGTGCTGGCCTTCCTTGCGCCCTTGTTCGAGCAGTATGCGTGGCCCGGCAATGTGCGGGAGCTGGAAAATCTGCTGGCGCGCGCCGCGATTTATCTGAGCGATTCGGACAGCGAAGGCTGGCAGGATCTGCAGGTGGTCTTTCCGGAATTCGGGCGGATGCAGCAGAAGGAGGCTTTGAAAGGGCCAGTTGCAACGGCACCTGCGACCGCTGACACAGCCGATCGCACGCCACCCACCCGCGAGGACGCGCTACGCGTGCTCGAACAGACTGGCGGCAATCGCGCCGCAGCAAGCCGGGCACTGGGAATCGGTCACACGACCTTGTGGCGGCTCCTGAAGGACTGATGCGGTGCAATAGTCATCGGTCGGTGAATAAATAGCGTCAAACTATCGCTATCATTAAAACACTCTGCTTTACCTATTAAGCAGTGTCTGACATACTGACTCCACTTTCCAACCACTTCGAAAGAGGACTCAGTAAATGCCGATCATCAATAGTCAAGTCAAACCGTTTAAGGCACAGGCTTATCACAATGGCGATTTCCAGACCATCACTGAAGAAAGCCTGAAGGGCAAGTGGTCGGTTTTCGTTTTCTACCCGGCTGACTTTACGTTTGTTTGCCCGACTGAACTGGGTGACCTGGCCGATCGTTACGCCGAATTCAAGAAGCTTGGCGTGGAAATCTACAGCGTCTCGACCGATACGCACTTCACGCACAAGGCATGGCACGACACGTCGGACACGATCCAGAAGATCAAGTACCCGATGATCGCTGACCCGACCCTGGCAATCTCGCGCAATTTCGACGTGCTGATCGAAGAAGAAGGTCTGGCACTGCGCGGCACGTTCGTGATCAATCCGGAAGGCGAGATCAAGCTGGCCGAAATTCACGACAACGGCATCGGCCGTGACGCTGGCGAACTGCTGCGCAAGGTGCAAGCTGCGCAATACATCGCGGCTCACCCGGGTGAAGTTTGCCCCGCCAAGTGGACGCCGGGCGCAGAAACGCTGACCCCATCGCTCGACCTGATCGGCAAGATCTAAGGTCTAAAAGCCTCTAGCAGTAGGCGCCTCACGGCGCACCGCCGTGCGGACCGCTTCTTACAGCGGTTCGCGCGTCCCCGGGCTGCGCGCCTCCTATCCGGATGCGTGCGGCGGCCGGGACCCAACACCCTCGCCACGGAATCGGAAGCCATGCTGGACGCCAATCTCAAGACTCAATTGAAAACCTACCTCGAAAAGGTTAGCAGGCCTATCGAGATCGTCGCCTCGCTGGACGACAGCGCGAAATCGCAAGAGCTGCTGGCATTGCTGAACGATATCGCGACGTTGTCGGAACGCGTCACTGTGCTCGAACGCCGCGGCGACGCAGAGCGCAAGCCGTCGTTCTCGATCGGCGAGCCGGGCAAGGAAGCGGGCATCCGCTTCGCCGGCATCCCGATGGGCCATGAATTCACGTCGCTCGTCCTCGCGCTTTTGCAGGTCGGTGGCCACCCGGTCAAACTCGAAGATGCGGTGATCGAACAGATCCGCAATCTCGACGGCGACTATCAATTCGAAACGTATTTTTCGCTGTCATGCCAGAACTGCCCGGAAGTCGTCCAGGCACTGAACGTGATGGCGCTGATCAACCCGCGCATCCGCCACGTGGCGATCGACGGCGCATTGTTCCAGAACGAAGTCGAAGCGCGCCAGATCATGGCGGTACCGACGATGTTCATGAACGGCGAAGTGTTCGGCCAGGGCCGTAGCGGTGTGAAGGAAATCCTCGCCAAGCTCGACACCAACGCCGGTGCGCGTGCGGCCAAGGAACTGGAAAAGAAGCCGGTGTTCGATACGCTGATCGTCGGCGGCGGCCCTGCGGGCGCGGCTGCGGCGATTTACTCGGCGCGCAAGGGGATTGCCACGGGTGTCGTGGCGGAACGCTTCGGCGGCCAGGTGCTCGACACGCTGGCGATCGAGAACTTCGTCTCCGTGACCGAAACCGAAGGGCCGAAGTTCGCCACGGCGCTCGAACAGCACGTGAAGAGCTACGAAGTCGACATCATGGACGTGCAACGCGCTGAAGCGCTGATCCCGGGCCGCATCAACGAAGTGCGTCTGGCAAACGGCGCGGTGCTCAAGGCCAGAACCATCATTCTGGCGACGGGCGCCCGCTGGCGCGAAATCAACGTGCCGGGCGAGCGCGAATACCGTAACCACGGCGTGGCGTACTGCCCGCATTGCGATGGCCCGCTGTTCAAGGGCAAGCGCGTTGCGGTGATCGGCGGCGGCAACTCGGGCGTGGAAGCGGCAATCGACCTCGCGGGTATCGTGCGTGAAGTGACGCTGTTCGAATTCGGCGCGCAACTGCGTGCCGACGAAGTGCTGCAACGCAAGCTGCGTAGCCTCGCCAATGTGACGATCGTCACGCAGGCACAAACCACGGAAATCACCGGCGACGGCAAGAAGGTCAACGGTCTGGTCTATAAAGACCTGCGTTCGGGCGAAACGAAGAGCATCGAGCTCGAGGGTGTGTTCGTGCAGATCGGTCTCGTGCCGAACACCGAATGGTTGAAGGGCACGGTCGAGTTGTCGAAGCACGGCGAGATCGTTGTCGATGCACGCGGCGCAACGTCGGTGCCGGGCGTGTTCGCCGCCGGCGACGTGACCACGGTGCCGTTCAAGCAGATCGTGATTGCAGTGGGTGAGGGCGCGAAGGCATCGCTCTCCGCGTTCGATCACCTGATCCGTAATAGCGACGCGGACGAAGTGGTGAGCGAAGCAGAGGCTGAAGCAACAGTCTGATGATTTTGTTTGAGTAGTAGACGGCGGCCTTCGGGCCGCCGTTTTTTTTGTCAGTTTTTGTCAGATACGCTCCCGTATCAATGCGGATCTGGTCTTCTGGTCGGGCCGGTCGACTGCAAAAAACCTAACGGGAAGTGCACCGTAACAGGCTGACAAACACCCGTTTCATTCACTCGCTCCAACCACGCTACGCGCGCTGGCGTAGCGAACCTTTTGTTTGGAGTCCTTCACCTACGCCAATTCCTTGGCAATCCCACCCGCCAGACCCTATAAATCTGGGAGTCGGGCAAGGTCTCGCCGGCATGCGCACCGGCTGGCAAGCGTAACGCCTGCTACCGCCGGGCGACATAAAACAGGGAGGGAGACAATGGCAACGTCGCAAGCGGCCCCCGCTCGGTGGGTCGACGGTAAGCGCTATCTGTGGCTGCTCGGTGCGCTCACCATCACCTTGCCGCTGCACGCCGCCAATCTGGCGTTGCAGACCGGCTGGCCGATTTTCTGGTGGTTCGGGCCCATTTTCGTGTTTGGCATTATTCCCGTGCTCGACTATCTGATTGGTGACGATCCGGGTAATCCGCCCGAAGAGGTCGTCCCCACGCTCGAACGGGAACGCTACTATCGTCGCGTGGTGTACCTGGCCACCTT
Organism: Paraburkholderia fungorum; assembly: GCF_046027605.1. GTDB lineage: Bacteria > Pseudomonadota > Gammaproteobacteria > Burkholderiales > Burkholderiaceae > Paraburkholderia > Paraburkholderia fungorum_F. Next base: position 76,871 of record NZ_JAQQEF010000033.1, on the reverse strand, counting down.
CATCGAATATGTTTCGTTTTTCGGCGCGCTGTGGATTGTCGGCACGCATTCCCTCAGGTGGTACGACTATCTAGGCTTTGCGCTCTCGCTGGGGGCGGCGACTGGCGTCTCGATCAATACGGCGCACGAGCTCGGCCACAAGACCGATGGCTTCGAACGATGGCTCGCCAAGGTCACGCTGGCGCCGGTCGCGTACGGTCATTTTTTCGTCGAACATAATCGAGGCCATCATGTGCGGGTGGCGACGCCGCCGGATCCGGCGAGCGCGCGCTACGGCGAATCGTTCTGGCGTTTTCTGCCACGCACGGTGTTCGGCAGCATCGCATCGGCGTGGCGCCTCGAAAAGCAGCGGCTCGAACGCCTCGGCAAATCGCCCTGGACATGGCGCAATGAAGTCCTGCACGCGTGGGCCATGACTGTCGTGCTGTGGGGCGCGATGATCGCGCTGTTCGGCAAGACGGTGATTCCGTTTCTGCTGATTCAGGCTGCGTACGGCGCCTCGCTGCTCGAGGTGGTCAATTATCTGGAGCACTATGGGCTCGGTCGCAAGCAACTCGGGAACGGCCGTTATGAGCGCTGCCAGCCGCAGCATTCGTGGAACAGCAATCGCATCGTAACCAATCTGTTCCTGTATCAGCTGCAACGTCACGCGGACCATCATGCGAATCCGACGCGCTCTTACCAGGCGCTCCGTCATTTGGATGGCGCGCCGCAATTGCCCTCCGGTTACGCGACCATGATCATGCTCGCGTATGTGCCGCCACTCTGGTTTCGCGTGATGAACCCACGCGTGGTCGCGCATTATCAAGGCAATATGGCGCAGTCGAATATCCGGCCGGCAATTCGTGAACGCGTGTTGGCGCGGTTCGCTGGCTAGTACGGAGTGCTTCATGTAAGAAAATCCGCCTGGCGACTGCCTGGCGGATTTTTTTGCGCTCCCGCGCAGTCCGGCAGCATGGATTGACAAGTCGGCGCAACGCGTTCGAGGGCGTATCGAACGCTCGCAGTAGAGCCTTAACGACGGTCGATCGAGTACCGGCCCGCGCCTGTCACGCACAGTAGCAGCAGTCCACCCATGATGCTGATGTTCTTGTAGAAGTTGATCATGTTCGCGTATTGCATTGCACCCGTCATGTTCCAGTAGTGGTGGCCGATGATCGCCGCACCCAGCGTATAGAGTGCCAGCAGCAGCGCGAGCGGCCGCGTATAGAAGCCCACCAGCAACGCAATGCCCACCACAAACTCCATCACGACGGCTATGACTGCCGACAACTCAGGCACCGGCGCCCCGCTCGACGTCATGTAAGCGACGGTGCCGGAAAAGCCGGTTAGTTTCGACCAGCCGAACATCACGAACAGCACCATCAACAGGATGCGGGCGACGAGAATGACTGTGTCTTTCTGGTTTTCAAACAGTGTATAGCGCATGATTTTTCTCGGTAGATTAGGAAGGGCGCGGCACGCCGCAAGACTTCGCGGCGTGCCGCGCTCAAGGCGGCCAGATCGACAGGATCAAGCCGCTTAAGCCCACAACTCCGACATTTCGATGTTACGCAAATCGAACACCAACACCTCCGCGTCGTGACCTTGCGTGAAGGTCAGGGCTTCTTCGCCGCGGACCCGCGCGCCGTCACCTTCGCCAAGTTCGACACCGTTCACCGTGACGCTGCCGCGCGCCACATGGATATAAGCATAGCGATTGCTGGCCAGTTCGAGGCGCGCGGTTTCGTCACCGTCGAAGAGACCGGCATAAACCCGCGCATCCTGTTGCAGCACCAGCGAGTCTTGCGCGCCGTCCGGTGACATCACGAGCCGCAAGACGCCGCGCTTCTGATCCGCGCCAAAGTGGCGTTGCTGATAGCGCGGCGCGGTGCCTTTCTGCGCCGGCGCAATCCAGATTTGCATGAAGTGCACCGAGTCGCTCTTCGAATGGTTGTATTCGCTATGTGCGACCCCGGTTCCCGCGCTCATCAACTGGATGTCGCCAGGCACGATCACCGAGCCGGTGCCCATGGTGTCCTTATGCTCGAGCGCGCCTTCCAGCACGTACGAAAAGATCTCCATGTCACGGTGCGGGTGCTTGCCGAAACCTTGCGCCGGAGCGACACGGTCGTCGTTGATCACGAGCAGGTCGGAAAAACCGTTCTGCTTCGGATCGTGGTAGTTCGCGAAGGAAAACGTATGACGCGAGCTGAGCCAGCCGTGCTCCGCGCGGCCGCGTTGATTGGCGTGTCTGATATCGAGCATCGTATTTCTCCTTGGGTTCTGTTGTGCGATCCGGCCAGATGTTTGTCCGCGATCCATGAATGACAGTGTAGGTCAATCTGGATGCGTATAATCTCTGCTTAAACGGAAACACTGTCTCGTTGGAGTGGACAATACGATGCAAATCGATGATATGCGGATCTTTGTCGCTACGGTCGACGCCCATAACTTCACCGCGGCGGCGAAGCGGCTGGCGCTGTCGAAGCAGTTCGTCAGCCGGCGCGTGATGGCGCTCGAAGAGTCGCTCGGTGTGCAGCTGCTGATCCGCAATACCCGCAAGCTGGCCGTGACCGAGCTCGGTCAGGAGTTTTACGAGCGTGCCAAACGGATTCTCAGCGAGGTGGAAGACGCCGAACAGGCGATGTCGCTGCGGCGCGCCGGGCCGCGTGGGCTGTTGCGGGTCAGTGCGCCGATGTCATTCGGGATGATGCATCTATCGCCGTTGATAGCGAACTTTTTACGCGAGCATGACGATGTGCGCTTCGATATGGAGTTGAGCGATCGCACCGTCGACGTGGTGGGCGAGGGGTTCGATATGGCGATCCGGATCGGCACGTTGCCGGATTCCACGCTGATCGCGCAGAAGCTTGGCGACGTCAGAATGGTGGCGTGTTGTAGTCCGGGGTATGTGCGGCGGCGTGGCGCGCCGCGTCATCCTGCTGAGCTCGCGCGGCATTCGTGTTTGCTGTATGGGCATGGTGGGGTTGTGAGTTGGGATTTTGTTGTTGATGGGGTTTCGAAAGGGTTTGAGGTGGAGGGGCCGCTGCGGGCGAATAATGGGGAGTTGATTCGTGATGCGGCAGTAGCTGGGTTAGGGATTGTTCGGCTTCCTGATTTTATTGTTGCTGAGGCGCTGGCTGGTGGTCAGCTTGTGACCGTGTTGGAGGAGTTTTTGCCAATGGCAGTTACCGTTTATGCGGTTTATCCGCAGCATCGGCAGAGTTCTGTGGCGGTGAGGGTTTTTGTGGAGTTTTTGAGGGAGGGGTTGGGGGGGTGATTGTTTTTTTGCCTACGGCGTTGGACTTTGCTTGATCTGGATTTTGGCCTGTCCTTGATTTCTTAGTGGTCTATTAGTGTTGCCCCTGTGCGGGGCGGCACTTACTTTCTTTGCCGCCGCAAAGAAAGCTAAGCAAAGAAAGCGGCTCAACCCGCCAGCTCATAAGCGGGGCCCCCGCACAGCCGCGGTAGTGGTGCATCTGGAATCCGTGTTCTCGCACATTTGGCGCAAGTGACAAAGGGCTCATACTTCCCGCCTCGCACTTCGTGCTCTTCAGAACGGATCATCGGAAAGACCGGCTGTCGCCTATCTGTGCCCTCGCACATTCGGCGTGAGTGACAAAGGGCTCATACCTCTCGCCTCGCACTTCGTGCTCGCCGGAACGGATCATCGGGGGGGGGGCGGCGTGGGCGCCGCTTCGCTTTAGCCGTTCCGGAATATGAAGCTGTAGCCATTCAGCGCGGGGACGCCGCCCAGGTGCGCGTACAACACGCGTGAGCCCTCCGCGAATTCGCCGTTTCTCACCTTGTCAATCATGCCGTGCATCGATTTGCCCTCGTAGACCGGGTCGGTCAATACGCCCTCCAACCGCGCGCAGAGACGAATCGCCTCCAATGTCCCCGCGTTCGGCAACCCGTATTCCGGACCGCCATAGCGCTCGTCCAACACCACATCCTCGCCCGTGATGTCGCGGCCAAGGTCGACCTTTTCCGCCGTCTGTTTCGCGATTCGGATGATCTGGTCGCGCGTTTGCCCCGGTTTCGCTGATGCGTCGATCCCAATCACGCGCTCGGCACGCCCGTCAGCAGCGAAACCCACCACCATGCCGGCTTGCGTGCTGCCCGTCACAGAGCACACCACGATGTAGTCGAATTTGAAGCCCAACTCGGCTTCCTGCTGGCGAACTTCCTCCGCGAAACCCACGAATCCCAAGCCGCCCAGCGGATGGTCGGAGCAGCCGGCCGGGATCGCGTACGGCTTGCCGCCCGTCGCTCGCACGCTCTCCAATGCGTCCTCCCAACTCTTGCGAAAACCAATGTCAAAGCCGTCGGCAACCAGCCGGACGTCAGCGCCCAGAATGCGCGACATCTGAATGTTGCCGACGCGGTCGTACACGGCGTCCGAATAATTCACCCAGTTCTCCTGCACCAGCACACACCTCATCCCCAGATGCGCAGCAACAGCCGCCACCTGACGGGTCTGGTTCGACTGGATACCCCCAATCGACACCAACGTGTCACAACCCTGCGCCAATGCCTCGGGAATCAGATACTCAAGCTTGCGCGTCTTGTTGCCCCCGAACGCAAAGCCGCTGTTGCAGTCCTCGCGCTTCGCATACAGATGCACCTTGCCCCCCAAATGCTCGCTCAAACGCTTCAGCGGCTGGATCGGCGTCGGACCAAAAGTCAGCGGGTAACGAGGGAATCGTTGCAGGTTCATGGCAGCTCCGAGTGGTGGATTCAACGCGAGCAGGAAGTCGTCGCGCTAAACAAATGGTAGGGAAAAGCGGTCGAAATGAGCTTGCAAAGAAAGTCCATTCGACATAATTTGGAAACTCCATACCTCACCAAGGCTTAATAAAAAGCCAAGCGGAAGCCAATGAACGCAATAAAAGTTCGTGTTGTTCCGGCGGCGGCACCCGGAAAGACCGGAAAGGCTGGAAAGACCGGAAGAACCGCGAGAGCCGCTAGAGCCGTAGCGACAACAGCCACCGCAACCGCCGTAGCCGAGCCGCTTCACATGCTCGATCGCATCGACCGGGCGATCTTGCGTCAGCTGCAAACCGATGCGTCGATTTCGAACGTCGCGCTCGCGGCCAAAGTCAAACTGAGCGCGCCGGCCTGTTTGCGGCGCGTCGAGCGCTTGAAAGAGTCCGGCCTGATCCGCGGCGTCGTCGCGTTGATCGACCCGAAGGCGGCGGGGGCGGGCATGCTGGTCATCATCGGCGTGGTGCTGGATCGATCCACGCCGGAGTCGTTTGCCGAGTTCGAGAAAGCGGCGCAGAAAGTGGCGGGGTGCATGGAGTGCCACGTCGTCACCGGCGAGTTCGACTATTTCATGACGATCCGCACTCGCGATAGCGACAGCTTCAATCGTCTGCACGCGGAGCAGTTGCTGTATCTGCCGGGCGTCCGGCAAATCCGCTCATTCATGGTGCTCAAGGAGATCCTGTCGACCACGAAGTTTCCGTTGTAATCGCCGCCGTCGTATAAAAAAGACGCGCATGCTGTCATAAATCCCCCGGCTGGCCGACTCAATGTCGAGACCACTCGCGGGCGGTGCATCAGCGCCAGAACGGGTGAACGGTGCGGACTTTCCGGGACGATCATCATGACTTGCAACAGACGGTTATTCTTCAGGTTAATCGGCGCGGCGTCGCTCGTCGGCAGTACCGCGACCTGGCGCACGGCAGGCGCGGCGGAGATGGGCGCGGCGGCGGCCTACGAAGTGGCGCACAGCGACGCCGAGTGGCACAAGCTGCTCACGGACGCGCAATACCGCGTGCTGCGCGAAGCCGGCACGGAGCGGCCGTTCAGCAGCCCGCTAAACGACGAGCACCGTGACGGCACATTCGCGTGCGCGGGCTGCGCATTGCCGCTGTTTTCATCGAAGACGAAGTTCGATAGCCGCACCGGCTGGCCGAGTTTCTGGCAGCCGCTGGATCATGCGGTCATCACGCATACCGACAAGTCGTTCGGCATGACGCGTGACGAAGTACTATGCCGGCGTTGCGGCGGCCATCTGGGTCACGTATTCGACGACGGCCCCAAGCCGACCGGCCTGCGCTATTGCATGAACGGCCTCGCTTTAACTTTTACGCCCGCAGCGCGCGGGACGAGTTGATCGAATCGGGACGGACATCATGAACATCGAGAAACGCATCATCGGCAAACCGGCCCGCTCGCGAGTGGCCGCTGTCGCGCTTTCAGTGGGGCTCGGTGCGCTGGCGCTGCTGCTGGCGCAGCGCATGGCGTTTTCGTCGGAGACCGGGGTGGTCATTGCACCGCCCGCGCTCGATGAACCGATCTCAGCCACGACCGCGCACGAAGAAACCGCCGTGTTCGCGGGCGGCTGCTTCTGGGGCGTGCAGGGCGTGTTCCAGCACGTGCGGGGCGTCACCAGGGCGGTGTCGGGTTATTCGGGCGGCCAGCGCGACACCGCGCAGTACGAGACCGTCAGCGGCGGCGACACCGGCCATGCTGAATCCGTGCAGGTCACGTTCGATCCGGCCAAGGTCACTTACGGGCAGTTGTTGCAGATCTATTTCTCGGTGATTCAGGACCCAACCGAGTTGAACCGCCAAGGGCCGGATAGCGGCACGCAATACCGTTCAGCGGTGTTTCCGCTGAATGACACGCAGCGTCATGTCGCGCAAAGCTATATCGCCCAACTCGAGAAGGCACATGCTTTCGCCGCGCCGATCGTCACGAAGACGGAGCCGTTCAAAGGTTTCTACCCCGCTGAGTTCTACCATCAGAATTACCTGACACTGCATCCCAACTCCGCGTATATCGCCCTCTACGACGTCCCGAAAGTCGCCAACCTGAAGCGGCTGTTTCCGAATCTCTATCGCGAGAAGCCTGTGCTAGTCGAAGCGGCGCAGTAAGACCCGATTTTTGTGCCTGTATTCTGCCTGTCATTGCCGCCGCGGCGAGCTTGTCCTCGCCGTTGGTTCGTCCTTAGGTTTTACCGTCCGAGCTGCCGCTCCAGCGACCAGGCCCGCATTTTGCACAGGGTCGTGCGTCGGCAAATCTTTCGCACGTCGCTGTTCATACAAAAGCCCAATTTACGGGGTGGCATCAGCTTCGAATAGTGCGTTTTGCCGGGAATGCGTGTTGTCTGCTGAAAAAATTACACACCGTGCGTGGCAGTGTGGCGGTCGTCCCGATGCTTTTAATCCATCTGGACACTCGGGCGAGACATAAACCCTTCGCGATAGGCGAGAACGGAGGCTTCTGGTGTTGAACAGCCGTAGAAAGCGGATCGGCGAGATCCGCAATAAACAAACAAGCATCGCGGCAACTTCTCTGGTCGTCGCGACCATCGGCGGAATTGCCGCTTTACCGCATTCGGCTCTAGCCCAGACACCTTCGCCATTGGGCGAATGGCAGTACTCTGTGGGCATTCCGCTGCAAAAGATGTGGCAGCCGACTATTCCGGACTGGCAGGTGCGCGTCGGCGCGGCGACGTCGTTCCAGCCGCGTTATGAGGGCTCCGACCGTTATCACCTGATGGCCGGTCCGAGCATCGACGTGCGCTACAAGGACCTCTTCTTCTTTTCGAGCGGCGAGGGCCTCGGTGTCAACTTCGCGCAGGGGCAGAACTGGCGCGCGAGTCTCGCGGCGGTCTACGACCTCGGACGCCGCGCTCACGACGATGCGCAGGAACTGAATGGCATGGGCAACATCAATCCGGCGCCGGGCCTCAAACTCTCCGGCGAATATGTCGTGTCGAAGGATTTCCCGCTGGTGTTGCGTGCCGACGTGCGACGCTACTTCGGCGGATCGAATGGCTGGATCGGCGATCTGGGCGCTTATATGCCGATGCCGGGCAGCACCAAAAATTTCTTCTGGTTTGCCGGGCCGAACGTGTCGCTCGCTGACTCCAACTACATGAACAGCTGGTACGGCGTGAATCAGAATCAGGCGGCGCACTCGCAATACTCGCAGTACCACGCGAGCGCCGGCTTCAAGTCGGTGGGCTTCGGCATTAGCGCAGTGTGGCTGTTCGACAAGCACTGGTTTGCCACCGCGGACGGCGCATTTGAACAACTCGTGGGCGGTGCTGGCAATAGTCCGCTTACACACACACGCGCCACCGGTGTGGCCGATATCTCCATTAACTATCGCTTCTGATACAGCGTTTTCGCATCTGAGAGCGTATGAAGCAAAGGCGTGCCATTGCGGCGCGCCATAATAACGTGCGCTGGAGGACTCGCGCGAGATCCTGCTCAGGTTAATTCGCGGGAACATGGTTTGCTGCTTTCTTCTGATGCGTTAGACCGGATATTCCCCCCGGCGCGCCCGAATGCAAGGAGCACATCCCCATGGCAGGTAAAACGAATCCGCAGAAGCCCGCAGCGAAGCCTGCGCAGGCCAACGATCCGAAATCGAAGGATCTCGATCAGTTTCGAGTCTCTCCGGAAGGTCAGGCGCTGAGAACCAACCAGGGCGTGAAAATCGCCGACAACCAGAACACCCTGCGCGCGGGTCCGCGCGGTCCCTCACTGCTTGAAGATTTCATCATGCGTGAGAAGATCACGCACTTCGACCATGAACGGATCCCTGAGCGGATTGTGCATGCACGCGGCTCGGCGGCGCATGGCGTATTTCAGGTGTACGAGTCGATGCGCGAGTACACCAAGGCCGCGTTCCTGCAGGACCCGAACGAGCAGACGCCGGTCTATGTACGTTTCTCGACGGTGCAGGGCCCGCGCGGCTCGGCCGATACGGTGCGCGACGTGCGCGGCTTCGCGGTGAAGTTCTACACGCAGGAAGGTAATTACGATCTGGTCGGCAACAACATGCCGGTGTTTTTCATTCAGGACGCCATCAAGTTTCCCGACTTCGTGCATGCGGTAAAGCCGGAGGCGCCGAATGAAATGCCGACTGGCGGCTCCGCGCACGATACCTTCTGGGACTTCGTGTCGCTCGTGCCCGAGTCCGCGCATATGGTGCTGTGGACCATGTCCGACCGCGCGATTCCGCGCAGCCTGCGCACCATGGAAGGCTTCGGCATTCATACGTTCCGCTTCGTGAATGCAGAAGGCAAGGCGCGTTTCGTCAAATTTCACTGGCGTCCGGTGCTGGGCTCGTACTCGCTGCTATGGGACGAGGCGCAGAAACTCGCCGGCAAAGACCCGGATTTCCATCGGCGTGATCTGTGGGAGGCGATCGAACGGGGCGACTTCCCCGAATTCGAACTGGGCGTGCAGATCGTTGAGGAAGCCGACGAGCATAAGTTCGATTTCGACCTGCTCGATCCGACCAAACTGATTCCGGAAGAAGTGGTGCCGGTGAAGATCATCGGCAAGATGACGCTCAATCGCAATCCGGACAACTTCTTCGCCGAGACCGAACAGGTCGCGTTCCATCCGGGCCACATCGTGCCGGGTCTGGATTTCTCGAACGATCCTCTCTTGCAAGGGCGTTTGTTCTCGTACACCGACACGCAGATCAGCCGCCTTGGCGGGCCGAACTTCCACGAGATTCCGATCAACCGCCCGGTGTGCCCGTTCAATAACAATCAGCGCGATGCGATGCATCGCCAGGCAATCAATGTCGGGCAGGCCTCGTATGAGCCGAATTCGGTGAGCGGCGGCTGGCCGAAGGAAACGGATCCGGCACCTTCGGATGGAGGGTTCGAGAGCTATCAGGAGCGCGTGGAGGGCACCAAGATTCGGGTGCGCAGCGACTCGTTCGCCGATCATTTTTCGCAGGCCGCGCTGTTTTACAACAGCATGTCCCAGCCCGAGAAAGATCATATCGCCGCCGCGTATCAGTTCGAACTTGGCAAGGTCACCAAGCCGGAGATTCGCGCGCGCGTGGTGAACGAGATTATCGCCAACTTCGATGCGGGGCTTGCAGCGAAGGTTGCCGAAGGACTAGGCTTGCCCGCCCCGAAGAAAGGCACGGCCAAGCTCACGGGAACAAAGGCGTCGCCGGCGCTGAGTCTGCTCAATCGCGTGAAGCCCGGCATCAAGACCCGCAAGATCGCCTTGCTGGCCGCGCCCGGTTCCGATGGCCCGGCCATCAGGAAGCTGCAACAGGCGCTGAAAGGCGAGGGCGCGGCGCCGATGCTAATTGCACCGACGCTTGCCGCCATCGACGGCATGGCGCCGGACGCAACCATTGCCGGCTTGCCGTCGATCATGTTCGACGCGGTGATCGTGGTGGGCGGCGAAGCGGGTGCGAAGACGCTGGCGAAATCGGGCGATGCGCGGCACTTTGTGCTTGAAGCGTTCAAGCATCTGAAGGCGCTTGCGGCGATCGGCGCGGGCCGCGAGGTGCTGGCTGCGGCCCACTTGCCGGACCATGCGGACGGCGTGGTCAGCGGCGACGACAAGCAGGCGGCCGATGTGCTGAAGAACTTCATCAAGGTGGCAGAGCAGCATCGCGTGTGGTCGCGTGCCGCGCAGGCGGAGACGGTGCCGGCGTAATGACGGCATGACTCGCGTATCAGGTTTGGCTGGGCATGGCGGCTCTTCAAGCAGCCGCATTGCTTAAGCGGAACTGGCCGGTGCGAACCGGCCAGTTTTTTACGTGCTGAAATGACGAGACCGAAGGTTACGGATTGACTCGCATCTCATGCAGCCGATGGGTATTCTTCGGTGCCGCGGCAGCGGAAGCCGCGGCTGCCGACACGCCAGCGGGACCTTCAGGAATATCGCTGGGCCGCGAGGCCTGCGCGGTTTGCGGATAGAGCACGAGGAGGACGCGCAGCACGCCATTGGTCCAACCGAAGCCATCTTGCAGCGGATACTCGCCGCCGCCCGCGGCGACACCCGGCGTGGCCGCATCGACGTCGTACTTCTCGACCAGTTTGCCGGTGTGCTGATAGTAGGAGACGTTGGTCCTGATCCAGCGCGTGGCGATGGTCTGCGCGAGGACCGGTTCGCTATAGCGGCGCAAGCCGATTACTGCCAGATATTGCAGAGGTGCCCAACCGTTCGGCGCATCCCATTGCTGACCACTGTTCACCTGCGTGGTGGCGAGCCCGCCGGGGCGCAGCAATTCGCGCTGCACGGTGGCGGCAACGGTCTTCGCCTGTTGGCGGCTCGCTACACCCGTGTACAACGGATAGACCGTGGCGGCGGTGAGGCGATGCGCGAGTGTGCGATGCACGAAGTCATAGTCTCCGAACGCTTGCAGTTTGGGGTCCCACAGCACGCGCCGGATGGCGTCTGCTCGCGTGGCGGCGCGCTGCTCCAGATTTTCCGCATGCGTGACATCACCGCGCAGACGGTATGCTTTTGCCAGCGTGCGTTCCAGATCGACCAGCAGGCAATTCAGGTCCACGGGCACGATCGAGGTCACGTCGAGGGTGGCGAGCGCCTTGCCGTCCGCGAACCATCGCGAGCTGAAATCCCAACCGGTCTCGCCGCCCGCGCGCAGATTGCGCCACAGATCGGCCGAGTCGCGTTGAGGCGTTTGCTGTGCGGTAGCAACATCTTCGCGATACGACTCGTCACGGGGCGCCGCGCGTTCGTCCCAATAGCGGTTGAGCAGCGTGCCGTCCGCGAGGCGCACCACATGCCGGCTCGCCTGGCCTGCCGGAAGACCGTCGCTGCCATCCATCCAGTAGGCGTATTCGCGCTGCAATTCAGGCAGGTATTGCGCATAGACACCGTCACCGTCTTTCTCGGCGACAAGGCGCACCATTTGCGCGAAGAACGGCGGCTGCGAGCGGCTTAGATAGTAGGTGCGATTACCGTTTGGAATATGGCCATACCGATCGATCAGGGTCGCGAAGTTTTTCAGTTCATCGACGACGAGCGCGTGTTGTCCGCTTTGTTCCAGACCGAGCATGATGAAGTACGAATCCCAGTAATAGATCTCATCGAAGCGATCGCCTGGCACGATGTACGCGTAGGGCAACGGCAACAGTGATGACCAAGGGCTTGCCGTTGCATCCGGTTCCCGGCGCAGGACATTCCAGAGCGTATCGATATGACTGACCACATCCTGATCCGGATCGGAGACGTAGGCCTTTGATGTGCGAGTGGGGAGCACAAAATTACGCTTTACGAAATCACCAAGACTGAAATTAGCCTGCACCTTTGCGGCCTCATAGGCAGCTGCGATCTGCGCGGGCGGCGAAAGCGGCACCATATCGGCGAAGGTTTTGCTGTCAGGATAGAGATGAGCGAGTTCGACATCGCGATACAGCGTGGGGTATTGCTCGGACGGCGGCACGGCCACGACGGGCGACGCTTGCGTGGGGGGCGCCACGTGCATGGCGGCGCTCGCGATGCCCCCGCCGACGCTTGGCGCATCAATCGGCTGACCGGCCCCTACAAAAGACGCGTGCCACAGGAGCGTCGCGACGAGTGCGGTACGAAGGCGAGAGCGAGAGAGGGCGGCGAGGGTGGGATAGGTCATCGGCGACAAGAGGGAGTGGAGACGTGAATGATGAAGGACAGCTATTCCTCTCACGATTGACTCGGTTAGCAACGCAAGGTTGCGCCAATTGCACGCCCCATGCAAACAAGGCCGCCCTTCTTCCTGATGATCCATTCTGGCGAGCACATAGTGCGAGGCGGGAAGTATGACGGCCTTGTCACCCGGGCCGAATGTGCGAGAACACCGATTCCAGATGCACCACTACCGCGACTGTGCGGGGGGCCCGCTTATGAGCTGGCGGGTTGAGCCGCTTTCTTTGCTTGGCTTTCTTTGCGGCGGCAAAGAAAGTAAGTGCCGCCCCGCACAGGGGCAACACTAATAGACCAATATCAATTCAAGGAAAGGCCAAAAACCCAGATCAAAGAAAACCCCAAAAACCCAAACACAGAAAAAGCCCCTCATGCAATGAGGAAAACAAACCAAACCCGCGCCCAGCATGGGTCCCCCACCTTCAAAAACCTCAAAACAAGGACCCCATCCTGTATGATTACGCCCGTCGCCCAGCGACCAAAACAGCCGTCATCGAATACCCGAAAAAAATTCCGACCCCCACGCCGAAGACAGAAAAAATGACCGCATCCCAGGCCGTCGATCAGAACCGTTTTCGCAGCATCATTCGCCGCAACATCGCACTGCCTTTAGGCGTTGGCCTCGTCACGATGGCTGTATTCGTCGGCCTGATCGCATACCTGGTTTCAACCATGAACTGGGCGGAGCATTCCGAACGCGTCATCGGCCAGGCGAACGAAATGCTGCGTCTCGCGGTCGACCGCGAGTCCTCGATGCGTGGCTTCCTGATCACGGGCAACGAAAGCTTCCTCGCGCCGTACGAAACCGGCGGCCCCAACTTCAAGGCACAGATCGAGGGGCTCCAGGAACTGGTCTCCGACAATCCCCCGCAAGTCGAAAAACTCAAGCAGATCGAAGCGATCCAGCAACGCTGGACCAATATCGCCGAAGCCCTGATCGACGCACGTCGCCGGAATCAGGACTACGAAAGCGCGGTAGCGAGCAATCGCGGCAAGACTGAATTCGACGAAACCCGCCGCGAATTCGGTGAATTTCTCGACGTCGAGTTGCGTCTGCGCCAGGAGCGCGCCGAGGCGACGCGCCGCGTCACCACCACCCTGGTCAGCGTGTTCCTGCTTTTCAGTCTGAGCGTGAGCGGCCTGCTCGCCTGGGTGGGGCGCCGCGAACTGATGGGTCTGTCGGCCACCTACGACGGCGTGTTGCGCAAACAGGCCGAACAGACCGACATATTGCAGGAGCAAGTGTGGTTGCGCTCCGGCCAGCGCCTGCTTGCCGAAAAGGTCGTTGGCCGGGCGACGCCGCAACTGGTCGGCCGCGCGATGCTCGACTTCCTCGCGCAATATCTCGACGCGGCCGTCGGTGCGCTCTATGTGCGGGACAAACAGCACGGCACGTTACAGCGCATCGCCACCTATGGGTTCAGCCGTGAGAGCGAGCAGGCTACCGCGCGCAACGTCGAGGAATCGGAAACCTTGATCGGCCAGGCATCGGTCTCACGCCGCCTGCTGGTGCTGCGCGATGTGCCGGATAACTACGTCCAAGTGGTTTCCGCCACGGGCAGAAGTGCGCCGAAGAACCTGCTGATCATGCCGATCGAAAACGACGGCCAGGTCAATGGCGTCGTCGAACTCGGCTTTATCCGCCAGTTGACGGCGCGTGATCAGGAGTTCATGAATCTGATCAGCAACAGCATGGGCGATTTCGTCGAAGCGGCACTGTATCGCGAACGTCTGCAAGATGCGCTGGTCGAGACGCAACAGTTGAACGAAGAGCTTCAGGTTCAACAGGAAGAACTGCGCGTCTCCAACGATGGCCTGGAAGAACGCGGCCGCGCGCTGATGGAGTCGCAAACGCGCCTCGAGGCGCAGCAGGCCGAACTGGAGCAGACCAACGTACAGCTCGAGGAATATGCCCAGCGTCTCGAGCGGCAGAAGTCGGACCTGCTGCGCGCGCAGGACGATCTCGCCGCCAACGCAGAGCGCCTCGAGCAGTCGAGCCGCTACAAGTCCGAGTTCCTCGCGAACATGTCGCATGAATTGCGTACGCCGCTGAACAGTTCGTTGATTCTCGCGAAGCTGTTGCAGCAGAACCGCTCCGGCAATCTGAACGAAGAGCAGGTGCGCTACGCGGAAACGATTCACGCGTCGAACAGCGATTTGCTGGTGCTGATCAACGACATTCTCGATTTGTCGAAGGTCGAGGCGGGACAGGTCACGGTCGAACTCGAAACGGTATCGGTCGATGCAACGCTGCAGTCGTTACAGGAAATGTTCAGGCCGATGGCCGCGGCGAAGCACTTGAGCCTTGCCTTCGACCGTCTGCCAGGCACGCCCGACACGTTCATTACCGACGGCCAGCGGGTCACGCAGATTCTGCGTAACCTGCTCTCGAACGCCGTGAAGTTCACCGAACACGGCGAAGTGGCGCTGTCGGCCGCGCCGGCTGAAGACAATATGCTGCGCATCGACGTGCGCGATTCGGGCATCGGCATTCCCGCGGACAAGCTGGAAATGATCTTTGAAGCATTCCAGCAAGCCGACGGTTCCACCAGCCGCCAGTACGGCGGCAGTGGTTTGGGCCTGTCCATTTCACGCGAGTTTTCCCGTCTGCTCGGCGGCCGGATTACGGTATCCAGCGAAGTGGGCAAGGGCAGTGTGTTCACGCTCTGGTTGCCGCTCGACGCCGAGGCGGCGTTGGCGGGCAGCCGCAATGTGCAAACGCCGGCGCCAGCGTTTGCGCAGAATCAGGCGGCGGCAGCTGTAGCAAGCCCGGTCCGGGCGGCGCCGGAGCCGCTGCTGGCGCGCACCCCTGCGAGCGGTGCCCAACCGGCCGTCATAACGGCCGCCAACGGCTTGTCCGAGGGGAATGCACCCGAAGCCACCAGTGGCCCGATCGCCGACGACCGCGACAACCGCACGCGTGCCGGCCGGCTGATCGTCGCCATTGAAGACGATCTCGCCTTTGCCGAAATCCTGCGCGACCTGACGCACGAGCTCGATTTCGATTTCGTCCACGCCAGCAGCGCCGCCACCGGCCTCGCGCTGGTGCGCGACATGTGCCCGGCCGCGGTGCTGCTCGACGTCGGCTTACCGGACCGCTCCGGCCTGACCGTGCTGGAGTGGCTGAAGAACGATCCGCTCACGCGCCACGTCCCGATCCATATCGTTTCAGCCACCGATCATGCCGACAAGGCGCTGCACCTCGGCGCCATTGGCTATACGCTCAAGCCGACCGCGCGCAGCACGATGGAAGCCGCGATCCGCCGTCTCGAAGCGCGCCTGCAACAGCGCCTCAAGCGCGTGCTGGTGATCGAGGACGACGCGCCGATGCGCGAAAGCATCCGCGCGTTGCTGCAAAACGAAAACACCGAGATCGTTGCGGTCGCAACCTTGGCGGCGGCGCTCGAGTATCTGGCGAAGTTCACCTTCGATTGCGTGGTGACCGACCTCGCGCTGCCCGACGGCACCGGCTACGATCTGCTCGAACAGCTAGCCGCGAACACCGCGCATGCCGCGCTGCCGGTGATCGTCTACACGGGCCGCATGCTGTCCGACGAGGAAGAGCACCGGCTGCGCCGCTATTCGAAATCGATCATCATCAAGGGGGCGAAGTCGCCCGAACGTCTGCTCGATGAAGTCACGCTATTTCTGCATAGCGTGGAGTCGTCGCTGGCGCCCGAGCAGCAGCGCATGCTGCGCACCGTGCGGCAGCGCGACAATGCCTTCGAGGGCCGCACTATCCTGCTCGCCGAAGACGACGTGCGCAATATCTTCGCGCTCTCTCACGTCCTGGAGCCGCTCGGCGCGAAACTGGAGATTGCGCGCAACGGGCGCGAAGCGCTCGAGGCACTGGAAAACGGTCCTGAAGTACATTTGATCCTGATGGATATCATGATGCCGGAGATGGACGGTTTGACGGCAATGGGCGAGATCCGCCGCAATCCGCGTTTTGCGCATCTGCCGATCATTGCGCTGACCGCCAAGGCGATGGCGAACGACCGCACCCGTTGCCTCGAAGCCGGCGCCGACGATTACGTGTCCAAGCCGATCGACGTGGACAAGCTGGTTTCGCTGTGCCGCGTGTGGTTGCGGCAACGGTAGTCGGGAAACAGGAACACGACGCAGGAACACGATGAGCCAGTCCGAGTTTGACGTGCCGCAGCGCATCAGCGATTTCGACATCGAGTTGAAATTACTGCTGGAGGCGATTTACCTCAAGTACCAGCACGATTTCCGGCATTACGCGATGTCGTCGCTGCGCCGCCGCCTGTCGCAGGCGCTCGAGGAGTTCGGGCTGGGGACGCTGTCGCAGTTGCAGGACCGCATCATGCGTAATGGCGACGAGTTTTCGCGGCTGTTCCAGTATCTGACGGTGCAGGTCAGCGACATGTTTCGCGATCCGTCGTATTTTCTCGCGCTGCGCGAACATGTGCTGCCGCGTCTGCGCACCTATCCGTCGATCAAGGTATGGGTGGCGGGGTGCAGCACGGGCGAGGAATTATGGTCGCTGAAAATTCTCTTCGACGAAGAGGGGTTGACCGAACGCACGCTGTTTTACGCCACCGACATCAACCCTGACGCGTTGGCGCGCGCCGAGTCCGGCATCTATGCGCTCGACCGGATTCAGGGCTTCACGCAGAATTATCTGGCGGCCGGCGGCAAGCGGTCGTTATCGGATTACTATCATGCGGCGTATGGCGGCGCGCGTTTCGCGGGCTCGCTGAAGGATCGCGTTGTTTTCGCCGACCATAGCCTGTCTACTGACGAAGTCTTTCTCGAGGCGCACCTGGTGTCGTGCCGCAACGTGCTGATCTATTTCGATCGCGGCTTGCAGGATCGTGCGCTGGGTCTGTTTGAAAACGCGTTGGTGCGGCGCGGTTTTCTCGGCTTGGGCAGCAAGGAAAGTTTGCGTTTTTCCAACCATTACGAAGCGTTCGACGAGTTCCGTCCGAGCGAACGCATTTATCAGAAGCGCTAACACGGTCATCATGTCCCGTTCAATCGCCACGCCAGCCGCCGAATCCCAGCCGGGTGCTGCCGAAGCACGCGGCTTCGAGCTCGTGGTGATCGGCGGCTCGGCCGGCGGCATCGAAGTGTTGAACGTGCTGCTTGGCGCGCTGCCCGCGAGCTTTGCGCCGGCGGTGATGATCGTCACCCACCTGCCGCCGGATTCGCCGAGCTACCTGGTGCAGGCGTTCGCGCATCGCTGCGCGTTGCCCGTGCTCGAACCCGACGCGGGCGAGCAGATCATGCCGGGCCGCGTGCATGTCGCGCCGCCCGGCTATCACATGCTGGTGGAAGTGGACCGCACCGTCGCGCTTTCGACCGATGCCGCCGTGCGTTTTTCGCGGCCGTCGATCGATGTGCTGTTCGATTCCGCGGCTTCGGTTTATGGCGAGCGTTTGCTGGCAATTCTGCTCTCCGGCGCCAACGACGACGGCGCGCGCGGCATGAAGCGCGTGCGGGCGTTAGGTGGCACCGCCTGGGTGCAGGCGCCCGACAGCGCCAGTTCTCCAGAAATGCCGCGCGCCGCGATTGAACGCGGTGCGGCGGATCATATTTATTCTCCCAAAACCATGGCCCGGCGGCTTGCAGCATTGCCGGCCTCTCTCTGACCCGATGCCATGACGAACTCACCTGTGAACATCCTGATCGTCGACGACATCGTCCACAACATTACCGCGCTTGAAGCTTTGCTGGCGCGGCCGGACCTTGCCGTGCTGGTGGCGGACTCGGGCACTGCGGCGCTCGATCTGCTGCTCAAGCACGAGGTGGCGCTGGCGATTCTCGATGTCAACATGCCGGGCATGAACGGCTTCGAACTGGCTGCGTTGATGCGCGGCAGCCCGCGCACTTCGCATGTGCCGATCATCTTTCTGACCGCGACGGCGCAGGATGCATCGCGCACGTTTCGTGGCTACGAGGCTGGCGCGGTCGATTTCCTTTATAAGCCGTTCGATCCGCGGATTCTGCAATCCAAGGTCGATGTATTTGTGCAACTGGAGCAGCAGAAGCGCCAGCTTGCGGCGCAGCTCGTCACGACGCGGCAGATGCTCGAAGCCAACGAGATGTTGATGGCGGTGCTGAGTCACGATTTGCGCACGCCGCTCGGCGCGGTGCTGGCGTCGGCGGAATATCTGATGCGCACCGCGGCCGACGATCAATCGATGACGGTGGCGACGCGCGTGAAGAACAGTTCGCTGCGCATGGCGCGGATGGTGGATCAGTTGCTCAATCTTGCGCGCCTGCAAGGTGGCCGGTTGCCGTTGCAGCCGCGCTCGATCGAATTGGGGACATTGTGCAGATCGGTGATCGATGAGTTTGCTTCGCGGGAGAACGGCAAGCGGATCGTGTTTGCGAGCCGGGGGAACACTGCGGGCGCGTGGGATACGGATCTGGTTTGGCAGGCGGTGTCGAATCTGGTGAGTAATGCGTTGCATCATGGCGAGCAGGGCGGGGATATTGGTGTCGAGGTGGATGGGGACTCTGTCGAGTCCGTGCGGTTGAAGGTTGCTAATCGCGGGACGATTCCGGCTGAGGTGTTTCCACATCTGTTCAAGGCGTTCGGGCCGAATAGCAGTGGGGCGCGTTCGCGGGAGGGGTTGGGGCTTGGGTTGCATATCGTGCAGGAGATTGCCCGCATGCACGGCGGGAGTGTCAGTGTTAGTTCTGATGAGGTTGTTGGTACGGTTTTTGTTATTGAATTACCGAGGATGGTGACGTTGGTGAGGGGGTCTTTTACTGGAAGGTAAGGTTTTTGCCTACGGCGTTGGCCTTTCCTTGATCTGACTCTTTGGCTTTTGATTGAATTTGGCCTTTCCTTGAATTGATATTGGTCTATTAGTGTTGCCCCTGTGCGGGGCGGCACTTACTTTCTTTGCCGCCGCAAAGAAAGCTAAGCAAAGAAAGCGGCTCAACCCGCCAGCTCATAAGCGGGCCCCCCGCACAGTCGCGGTAGTGGTGCATCTGGAATCGGTGTTCTCGCACATTCGGCGTGAGTGACCAAGCAGTCATACTTCCCGCCTCGCACTGCGTGCTCGCCGGAAGGGTTCATCAGAAGCATTGCGCTTCGTCTGGATCCGTTGGGACCATCGGCTTCGCCTCGGCGAAGCACCCAGTTATCCTAAAGATTCGCGTTGCTAGCGAATGAAAGTGCGAAAAAGCCGGCGCAAATGACTGCGCATGAATAGCGCTTCGGCGCGCGCAGCGCCGCCGGAAGTATGACGCCCTTGTCACTCACGTCGAATATGCGAGAGCACGGATTCCAGATGCACCACTACCGTGACTGTGCGGGGGACCCGCTTATGAGCTGGCGGGGTGAGCGGCTTTCTTTGCTTATCTTTCTTTGCCGCGGCAAAGAAAGTAAGTGCCGCCCCGCACAGGGGCAACACTAATAGACCAATATCAGTTCAAGGAAAGGCCAAAATCAATCAAAAGCCAAAGAGCCAGTTCAAGGAAAGGCCAAAATCAAACACAATCGAACGCCAAAGAGCCAATTCAGGGAAAGACCAACGCCGTAGGCAAACAGACAAACAAGCGCCGCGCAGGCAAACGGACCAAACAAAGAGCACCGCCAACGCAGCCCCCGGCAAAGACACTCGCAGCCCCCGGCAAAAACACCCCATTGTGCTACGCTACCAAAACTCAAACCCCGGCGGCGCCCCTGCCGCCCTCATCCCATCATCATGCGTTCCTGGCGCATACCCACCACGCCGCCCCGCAGCGGGCAAATCAACACATCACGTGTGACCGACCTCGTCATGTCGATTTCACATGCAGACCCGGACGCGCTCGCCGCAAGCATTCTGAAAACCGTCGGCGACGCACTCCCCATCTCACAGTGCACCATCTTCGCCTACGAATTCGACGCGCGGCCGCGCACCGTCTCCGCCGCCGACCATCGTGGCGGCCGCTTTCTCCGTGATGTCGCCGAACGCTACGCCACGCACTTCCATGCGCTCGACGGCAACCGCGCTATCATCGGCCGCCCGCAGGCGAAACACCCGCATCAGGCATTGATGCTGCACCAGCAGCACAGCGAAGAGATCGAGAACGAAGCCTACCGCGCCGCGTGTTATGCGCAGCCCAATGTCTCCGACCGGCTATCGTTGCTTCTGCAACCCATGCAAAGCGTCTGGCTGTCGATCAATCTGTATCGCGACAGTGCCAATGGCATATTTCAGCCACGCGAACTCGAACACGTGGAAAACATGGCGCATCTGTTCGCGCACGCCGCGAAATCCCATTACGCCATCAACGGGCAGCACCAGCAAGGCACGGCAGCCGCGATGCTGGCACGCGTCAGGCGCGCCTGTCCGGCCCTTACGCCGCGCGAGATCGACGTGCTGCGCGGCACGCTCGAAGGTGCCAACGCCGCCGAGATCGCCGATCAGATGGGTGTCAAGGCCACCAGCGTCACTACGTATCAGAAGCGCGCTTACGCACGCTTGGGTATCTCCAGTCAGCGCCAGTTGTTCGCGCTATGTCTGCTGCCTGAGCAGTCTTGATTCAGCGCGCTTCGTCCGCCCGTCGGCTTGCGTTTCCCTATCCCAGCGCTTCAGCCACGGCATGAGGAATTCCGCGAATCCATCCGCGGGCGGCGACAGCGCACGCTCGGTCGAGCGATACACGCAAACTTCGCGGATCGTTTCAGGGTCGACGATCCGCTTCATCACCAGCCCGAAGGTCCGCGCGAGCGGCGCGACATAGGCGGGCGCGAGCGTCACGGCAAGCCCCTGTGAAGCCACGCCGAACGCCGTTGTCACGTTGTCCACCACGTCCACCGGAATGATGCGCGCCTCCACCGGCAGATTAGCCAGCATCTGCTCCACCGCGCGCTCGTGATCGCGGCCAGTGGCAACAATCGGCACGTCGCGCACATGCTGCCATTGCACCCGGCGCCGCGCGTTCAACGGATGCGTCGGCGCACACCACATCACCCACGGGCTCGCGAACGCCGGATCGCAACGCACCCGCGTGCCGCTCTGACGATCCGGACCGATCGCGAGATCCACGTCGCCGCTTTCCACGCGCTCCACCAGTTGTTCGACCACGGTGTCGACGATGCGCACAACCACCTTCGGTTTGTCGCGTGCATATTCGGCGATAGCCGCCGGCAGCGCGGTCGCCGCGAGCACCAGCGGCGCGCCGACTCGCACGATGCCGGCCGCGCGATTGCGAATGTCGTCGGCGGATTGGGCGGCGGCGCGCACATAGCGCAGCACGGATTCCGCCGATGACAGAAAATCCTGTCCCGCACTCGACAGATTGACGCGCCGCGTGGTCCGGTCGAAGAGCCGAAAGCCCAGTTCCGTTTCCAGTTCGGCCAGCAACTGGCTGACCGCCGACGAGCTCAGCCCGAGCCGTTCCGCCGCCGCGCCGATACTGTGCAGATCGACGATGGCGAGAAAGGCTTCGAACTGACGGATGGTGACGCGTGTGAGTGGCATCCGGCGATTCTAAAGAAAAACTTACTAATCGTGAAAAATCGATTGATTGTAAGTGACGCGCCATTGGCCGACACTCGTCCTCATCGACGCGAAGGTGGAAACCCGCTTAGACTTCCGTCTCGCCCACGCGGCTAACGCAAGCCTGGAGAGTGCGGACCTGCAACAGCCCGTATGCCGGGCGCACGCCGGCCACAATCCAGCCCCATGCCGGGCTCCACGCAAGGAATCGCCATGTTCGACCACATTCCCGCCTATCCGGGCGACCCAATACTGAGCCTGAACGAGGATTTTCAACTCGATCCGCGGCCCAACAAAGTCAACCTGAGCATCGGCATCTATTTCGACGACGCCGGCAAGTTGCCCGTGATGGACGCCGTACGCCGCGCCGAAACCACGTTGCTCGATTCAATCGGCCCGCGCTCTTACCTGCCGATGGCGGGTCTGCCGCTCTATCGCGACGCAGCCCAGGCGCTGGTATTCGGCGCCGGCCACGAAGCGCGCGCCGCAGGCCGGATCGCGACCTTGCAGACCATCGGCGGCTCGGGCGCGCTCAAAGTCGGCGCGGATTTTCTGAAGCGCTATTTCCCGGGGTCGCAGATCTGGATCAGCGATCCGAGCTGGGAAAACCATCGCGTGGTGTTCGAAGGCGCGGGCCTCACGGTCAACACCTATCCCTACTACGACGAACTCACCGGCGGCTTGCGTTTCGGCGACATGATCGAAACGATCGGCCGCTTGCCAGAACAAAGCATCGTGCTGCTGCACGCGTGCTGCCACAATCCCACCGGCGTCGATCTGAGCCCGGCGCAATGGGCCGAACTCGTGCCGGTATTGCAGCGCCGCAAACTGATCGCTTTTGTCGACATGGCTTACCAAGGTTTTGGTGCGGGCCTGGAAGAAGACGCCACCTGTGTGCGCCTGCTCGCCGATGCGGGTGTGCCGCTGATCGCCGCCAACTCGTTCTCGAAGAATTTCTCGCTGTACGGCGAGCGCTGCGGTGCGTTGAGCGTGGTGTGCAAAGACAAGGAAGAGGCGGCTCGCGTGCTCGGTCAATTGATGTCGACGGTGCGCTCCAACTACAGCAATCCGCCGACGCATGGCGCGCGCCTCGTGGCCAATGTGCTGTCGGACACGTCGCTGCGCGCAGCATGGGAGGCGGAACTCGCCACCATGCGCGAACGGATTCTCGCCATGCGCGGCACAATTCACGCAGGCCTGGCCGGCCGCGTCGATGAAGTGATGCGCGCGCGTTACGTCGCGCAGCGTGGCATGTTCACGTACACAGGTTTGAGCGAAGCCCAGGTCGAGCGGTTGCGCAGCGAATACGCCGTGTATGTGCTGCGTTCGGGGCGTATGTGCGTCGCCGGATTGAACGCACGCAACGCAGGCTATGTGGCTTCGTCGATCGCGGCGGTGGTAGCGGGCGCATAACGGCTGATGTTCGCCACCATCCGACGATAACGAACTTAGCGAACTTAACCCACGTAACCAACGGCAGCGAACTATAACAATGGAGACCCTGATGACGACACTTGAACAGCAACCGGCAAGTCCGCCGAAATCCGCCGCGATGCATCCCGACGAATGGCAGGCGCGCGTGCAGCTCGCCGCGGCCTATCGCATCTTCGACATGCTTGGCTGGACCGAGATGATCTACAACCACATCACATTGCGCGTGCCGGCGAGCGTGAGCGGCGGCGAGCGGCATTTCCTGATCAATCCATTCGGCCTGCACTACAGTGAAGTGACGGCAAGCAATCTGGTGAAGATCGACGCGCAAGGGCGCGTGCTCGACAACTCGCCGTATCCGGTGAATCCCGCGGGTTTCGTCGTGCATGCCGCGATTCACGAAGGGCTCGCCGACGCGCACTGCGTGATGCACACGCACACCACGGCCGGCGTCGCGGTGGCCTGCCTCGAGAACGGTCTGGAGCAAACCAACTTCTATAGCGCGCAGTTGCACGATCGCATCGCGTATCACGACTTCGAAGGCATCACGGTGCATGCGGAAGAAGGGCCGCGTCTGCTCGACCATATCGGCAACCGGCAGGCGGTGATCTTGCGCAACCACGGCCTGCTTGCATGGGGCCACACGTTGCCGCAGACTTTCGCTATCTTGTGGACGCTCAACCGCGCGTGCGAAATCCAGATGGCCACGTTCTCAATGGGCCGCGCACGGCCGGTGCCGGAAGAGGTGGCGATCCGTTGCTCGCGCGATTCGTTGCAGTTCGATCCGCGTCACGGTGCGGGTCAGGATGTATTCGATGCCTTAGTGCGGCGCGTGGATCGGATCGATGCGAGCTATAAGGATTAACGCGGGAACCAATGCAAGGATCGAATCGATGAAAGTAGCAATTTACGGTGCAGGCGCGATCGGCGGCTGGATAGGCGTGAAGCTTGCGCAGGCCGGTCACGGGGTCAGCGTGGTGGCGCGCGGCGCCACGCTCGACGCGTTGCGGCAACACGGCTTACGTTTGATCGAAGACGGCGTGACGCACACCGCGAGGGTGAACGCGAGCGAAGAGCCGGCGGAGCTCGGCGTGCAGGACCTCGTCGTGGTGGCGGTCAAGGGCCCGGCCATGGCGTCGGTGGCCGCGCATATCGCGCCGCTGCTGAACCCGCAGACAATCGTGCTGACTGCCATGAACGGCGTGCCGTGGTGGTTCTGCGACGGGCTCGGCCGTGATTTCGCGGGCCAGCGTTTGAAGTCGATCGATCCTGAAGGCGCGATCGCCGCCGCGATTCCGACCGCGCAGGCAGTGGGTTGCGTCGTGCATGCGAGTTGTCTGGTCGAAGCGCCGGGCGTCATCAGGCATCATCAGGGCAACGGGTTGATCATCGGCGAGGCGTCAGGGCAGCCGAGCGAACGCGTCAACGCGCTCACCGCCACGTTCGCCGCAGCGGGCTTCAACGCCTCGGTGTCGGAGCAGATCCAGCGCGACGTCTGGTACAAGCTGTGGGGCAACATGACGATGAATCCTGTCAGCGCCATCACCGGCGCGACCACCGATCGGATTCTCAGCGACGAACTGGTGCGCAACTTCGTGACGAGCATCATGCTGGAGGCGAAGGAGATCGGCGCGCGTTTCGGTATTCCAATCGAACAGGCGCCGGACGATCGCAATGAGGTCACACTCAAACTCGGCGCGATGAAAACCTCGATGCTGCAGGACGTGCAGGCGGGCAAGCCGGTGGAACTCGACGCGCTGGTCGCCGCGGTGCGTGAGCTGGGGCAGCTTACCGATGTGCCGACGCCCTATACGGACGCGTTGCTCGGCCTCGCACGTCTGCATGCGAGCACGTTGGGGCTGTACCCGCAACAGTGAAGCTTGCGCGTTACGCGGTCACGGCGGTAGAGGCCGGCAGCCTCGCCGCCTCGATCAGCGACAACGCCCGCTCTGTATCGCCGATCTCCGTCATCGAAAGCAGCGCAAGGCGCGCCAGATACAAGGGCGCCTGCGCTTCGCCTTCGGCGGTCAGTGTCTTGCAGAGCGTCGTGTAGACGAGGTCGAGTTCGCTATCGGTCATGGTGTGGGTTCCTCTTGCATCAATTCGTCAGACTGGCCGTCACGGCGCTTTGCACGTTGGCCGCGCTGCCTTTGCGCCAGCGGGCGAGCACATGTCCATCCGGCCGGATCAGATAGACGGTGCCCGGCGCCGCGTCGAGCATCTCGTGCAAGCGGCCCGCCGGATCGACCACATGCGCGCTGGCAGGGCGCGGCGCATCGCCGCTGATCAGCGTGACTGCCTTGAACGGAATGCTATGTTCGCCAAGCGCGTGGTGCAGTTGCTGCCATGCGTCGTCTTGTGCCGTGTCCGCACCGAAGCGTAGTGCGGTGAAGCAGGGCCCAAGCAGATCGGTGAGATGAATATCGACGGCTGCACCCTCGCAAACCCGTCGCAGGCGGCACTCCGGCAATACCGTGCCTGGTGCCGGACCTTTGGCGAACGTGCCTGACGCCACCGCTGCGATCCAGTTGAGCGGCGACTTCACATACGCAATTGCATGCGTCTGCCGCGGATTGATCAGCGGCCGCACGGCGGCGTGACGCTCGGCAAGTCCTAACACGGCCTTGCGCATCAGATCGAATGCGAACGAGGGCGGCGCCATGAATTCCGTGCTCTTCATCCCGTAGCTCAGGTTTTCACGCGCGGCGAAAACGCGTTCGTCGCTGTAGCTGTCGAGCAGGCGCTCCGAGGCGATGCCGTTGACCACGCAAGCGAGTTTCCAGCCGAGATTATCGGCGTCGTCGATGCCGGAATTCGCGCCGCGCACGCCGAAAATCGGCACGAGATGCGCGGCATCGCCCGCGAACAGCACCGAGCCGTGGCGATAGCGCTCGAGCGTCAATGCATTGGCCTTGTAGACGGTAATCCAGATCGGCGTCCATTCGCCTGTTTCACCCATCGAGTCGAGCACGCTCTGCACGCGCGGCATCACGTTGTCAGGCTGGATCGCGGCCTCCGGGTCTTCATCGTCGCGAAGCTGGTAGTCGATGCGCCACACGTTGTCGGGCTGCTTGTGCACCAGTACCGTCGAGCCGGGATTGGAGGGCGGATCGAAATAGGCGAGACGCTCGGTGGCGCGCTCGCTCTTCAGTTCGATATCGACGATCACGTAGCGGCCTTCGTACGTGGTGCCGGTGAGTTTAAGGCCGAGCGCTTCACGAATCGTGCTGCGGCCGCCGTCGCACGCGACGACCCAGTCCGCGTGCATGGTCCAGGCGGTGTCGGCGGTGCGCAGGTCCAAGGTAGCGCCGGTTGCACCATGCGCGGCATGCTGCTCGATGCCGGTCACGCGGGTTTGCCAGCAGATCTCGATCAGATCGGCGTGCTGTTCCACTTCGTCGAGCAGCAGCTGTTCGATCTGGTATTGCGCGATGTTGATCATCGGCGGCAGCGATTGCTCGTCGTCCTGATGCATCGTGAAGCGGAACACTTCGGCGTCGCGGTAGAAGCTGCGGCCGCCCGTCCATGGCAAGCCCTTTTGCAGGAAGCCGTGCACGGCGCCGAGGCGCTTGAAAATCTCCAGGCTGCGCCGGGAAATGCAGATCGCGCGGCTGCCGGTGCACACGCCGTCGTCGGCCTCGATCAGCACCGAGCGCACGCCCTGGCGAGCCAGCGCGAGCGCCAGCGTCGTGCCTACCGGCCCGCCGCCGACAATGGCGACGGTGCGCCGCACCGGGTCGCGGCCGTCGATCAGCGGCGGCACCACGCCCGCATAGTGACGAGGCGTGAACGGATAGGGTTTGAAGCTGCGGCTCATGCGTGTCTCCTGGATCTTCGATGCCGGTGGATTGCCCGCCGCGGCCTGAGTGCGCTCTGGAAGCGGTGCGAATCGATAGCTGAAGTATGGAGGAGGGGCGGCGCGCGGCTGTCCTCATTTTGGGTACATGAAGCTCAGTCAGCCCCGGCCGCATGCGAAGGCTGCCGCGCGTGCTGCATGCTTGCGCCCAGCTGGCATTCCTCGATCATCGCGCGGAACGTCGGCGCCGTATGCGAAGCACCGGTCGCGCCCATCTCCGGAGCGCCCTCCGGTGCGCCGCCCACGCCCACCACCAGGGTCGCCCTGGGCCGCCATTCCCGCGTGCGCCGCAGCATATTGCGCAGATACGGCGGCGAGTCCGGCGCGTCGAGCGAGATGATGCAGATGATCGGCGCGTCCTTGAAGCTCGGTTCGTCGGCACGCGCGCTGCGATAACCGGAGTGCGTCGCCATCATCGGTGTGAGCCCCTGGCGTCCAAGCAATTGCACGGCGATCGCGGTGGTGACCTCGTCGAATGCGCCGCGTCCGGGCACGCACAGCACCGACGTCCTGTCGGTCTCATGGCGCGCCTGCTGGCGTGCCGGGAGGTCGCTCTCATGGCGCTCCGAAAGATCGGCCGAGGCCGAAGCCAGCAGCGCCTCGGCGGCGTCGGCCGAGTCAGTGCGCGACAGGCGGTCCGGGAGCCCGTCGGCGATCTCCAGGTTTTCGACGATGTCGACCAGCGCGTCGTTGATCCGCGCTAACTGGTCGGGCATCAACACGCCGCGCATCGCGTCGTTGCGCGCGAGCTTGAGGCCTTCGAGCGCGACCTTGTCGTAGTAATCGATCAGCGACATCTCGCGCAGCAGGCGCTCGGCCTGCACGATGGCTTCATGCGGATCGTCCGCCAGAAGCCTTTGATAGAAATTTTGCGCGGGCGTGAGGGCGGGCTGGTCGCCCAGCAGTACCGTGAGAAAGTTCAGACGATCGGCGTAGCGGCCCAGCGTGACGACGCACAGCGTGAGCGGCGTGGAGAGCACGAGCCCGATCGGCCCCCACAGCCAGCTCCAGAAAATCGCCGCCACCACCACCGCGAGCGGTGACAGACCCGAGCGATGGCCGTATAGCAGCGGCTCGGCGATCTGCCCGGCCACCACATCGACGACGATAAACAGGATCAGCGTATAGACCGCCATGGTCCATTGAGGCTGGATGGCGGCGGCGAGAAACACGGCAAGAATCGCGGCGATCCAGATGCCGATGTACGGCACGAAGCGCAATAACGCGGCAATCACGCCGAACAGCAGCGCCCCCGGCACGCCGATGATCGCCAGACCAATCGCGATGATGCCTCCCGCGCTGAGATTCACGCCAAGTTGCGCGACGAAATAGCGGCTCAGCCGCACGGCGGCGTCGTTAATCGCGGTGGTAGTGCGGTGCAGATCGCGCGAACCGAAAAGACTGATCAAACGGTCGCGCAGATCCTCGCGCTGAAGCAAGATGAAGATCGTCACGACCAGCACGATAAAGGTCGTCTCGATCGGCGCAATCGCCGGTGATAGCGCGCGCTGCGCAAGTTGCATCGGCGTGGGCGAAGGCTCGTGGACTTCGACAGGCTGCGGCACGGCGGGCGCATTGCGCGCCGCGCGTCCAGTGGGGCGCGGTGGGTTCGGCTTGGTTGGCGCGACCCGTTGCAGCGTGGCGGCGGCGCGGCTCATCAGTGAATCGGCCCGCCCCACGGTTTTCTCCTGCACGGTCTCGATCTTCTGCTCGATCGCCACCTGATACTGCGGCAGATCGCCGGCCAGTTGCACCAGTTGCGCCCCAATCAAGCCACCCACGGCCAGCAGGGTGGCGAGGGCGAACAGCACCGCGATAAAGATCGACGGCAATTGACCCATGTGCAAGCGCCGCAATGCCTGCACCAGCGGGGCGAGCAAGAAGCTGAGCAGCACGGACAGCGTGATCGGGATCAATACCGCACGGCCGAAATACAGCGCGCATACCACCACCACGCCGGTAATCACCGACGCCAAGCCGTGCAGGCTGGGCGTGCCTGGCGGGTATACGCGGTTCGGCCGTCCATGCGGCGGTAACGATATTTTCATGAGCACACTTTTCGAGGTTGACGCTGTCGCTTCCATGAGGGGCGCGGGAATGGAAGGGCGGCTGAGACTAGCGCCAGAGCAAGTCATATGCCTGGATTGTAGGCGCTTTGACGCGCGGCGAACCAGCCCCTTAGCCGATGTGCAAACGCAGCAGCTCGAACAGCTGCGAACTCGCATACAGCAGCAGGCCGATAAAGCCGCCCACGATCGTGCCGTTGATGCGGATGTACTGCAAATCCTTGCCGATGTTCAGCTCGATTTGCCGGGACATGTCGCGCGCGTCCCAGTTCTTCACTGTATCGCTGATGTGGCGAGTGAGGAACTGGGCGAAATCCGGCGCCATGGCGCGCGCCGCTTCTTCCAGATGGTCGTTCAACGACTGACGCAGCGCGGGGTCGTGCGCCAGTTCGCGGCCCACCCATTGGCCCATCGCCATCACTCTGGCGTGCAGCGCCGATTCGCTGCTTTGCAGATCGCGCTTGAGCCATGCGCGCAATCCGCCCCACATGTCCTTCACATACGTGCTGAGCGCGTCGCCTTCCACCAGATACCGCTTCAGTTCCTCGCCTTTTTGCAGGAACGCCGGATCGGTCTTGAGTTTGCCGATCAGCTTCTGCGCGGCGTCGTCGAATTTCTGGCGCAGTTGATGGGTGGGATTCTCGCTGATCTGCTCGAGCATCCGGTTCACCGCCTTGGCGATCGCCTCGGCGCCTTTTTCGCCGAGCCACGCCGACGGCAGGATTTTTTCCATCTTCGGATATTCGCTCTTCACCCACTCGACGATGCGCTCCGCGATAAACTCGCGCGCCTGCGGTTCACGCAACAGCGCCACGACCTGTTCGATGCCGGCGTCGAGCAGTTCCTGGTGACGGCCGTCTTTGGTGAGCGTGTCGAGAATCGCGCCCATGGATTGCGACAGATCGACTTTGGCCAGCACGTCGCGCAGTGCGTCTTTAATGAAGACCTGGATGCGCACGTCGTCGGTCAGTTCGAGAATGCCGCCCGTCAGCTTGACGACATAGTCGCCCAGACGCGCGGTGTTGGCCGGCGTGGTCAGCCACGCGGTGATGCTTTGTGCCGGATCGTGTTTCTGGATCAGGCCGACCAGCGACGGTACGTCCAGAAACTTGTCCTGCACGAATACCGCGAGGTTGTCGGCGATCTTGTGCTTGTTCTTCGGAATGATCGCGGTGTGCGCGGAGACAATGGGGATCGGCACGCGGCGAAACAGTGCGACCACGGCGAACCAGTCGGCTAGCGCGCCGACCATGGCGGCCTCGGCCACCGCCTTGATGCCGTCCACCCAGATGCCGCGCGGCATGAAGGCAGTCACGACGAAAACGCAGGCGGCGGCCGCCAACAGCAGCAACGGCGTGCGCTTGGCTTGCTTCAGTTCGGTTTCTTTGTTCATCGGCAGCAGGGCGGAGGCGTTCAGGTCGATTGAAATGTGCGGTGCGATTGGCATGCTCGTCCAGAAACGCGAGTGTAGCGCCGCTGTTCCGGCATGGGGTCCGGCTTTGGCCATTCCTTGATCCGCCGCGCGGTAACATCTGCGGTTAGACTGCGTGGCGATGCTTGAACGAGCGCTGCATGCGCGCTGAAAGACGATGCAATTGAACGGAATGGAGGCACATTGATCAGGTTTCTGCACACTGCGGATTGGCAGATCGGCACGCAATTCGGCCAGTTCGAGCCGGACGAAGCCGCGCATCTCGCGGAAGCACGCTTTGAAACCGTGCGCCGGCTCGCCGAGGAAGCGGCGGCGCGCCAGGTCGACGCCGTGCTGGTTGCCGGCGACGTATTCGACCTGCAGACCGTATCGGACACGGTGATCCGCCGTTTGTTCGGCGCGCTGCAAGCCTTCCCGGGCCCGTGGATCATGCTGCCCGGCAATCACGACGCCGCGCTGGTCGAGAGCGTGTGGACCCGTGCGCAGCGGCTGAACTGCATTGCGCCCAACGTGCGGGTGGTGCTCGAACCCGGCGTGGTGACGCTCGACGCCTGCAAGGCCGCATTGCTTTGCGCGCCGCTCACGCAACGTATCACCTACGACGACACAACCGGCTTCTTCGACACCACACCGACGCCGCCCGGCTATCACCGCATCGGGCTCGCGCATGGCAGCGTGAGCGGGATCCTGCAGGAGGGCATCGATTCGTCGAACCCGATCGCGCCGACGCGTGCCGCGAGCGCCCGTCTGGACTATCTCGCGCTGGGCGACTGGCACGGCCATTTGCGTGTGGACGAGCGCACCTGGTATGCCGGCACACACGAGCAGGACCGGTTCCGCGCCAACGATCCCGGCTTCATGCTCGACGTCACGCTGACTGAGCCAGGCGCCGCGCCGCTAGTCGA
Source organism: Paraburkholderia fungorum (assembly GCF_046027605.1). Classification (GTDB taxonomy): domain Bacteria; phylum Pseudomonadota; class Gammaproteobacteria; order Burkholderiales; family Burkholderiaceae; genus Paraburkholderia; species Paraburkholderia fungorum_F. The sequence goes on along the minus strand of NZ_JAQQEF010000033.1, from coordinate 45,301 downwards.
AGCGGTGCGAGTCGGCAAATATCAATGGCATCGCTGGGAAGAAACGATCTCCGTGCCGACCGATGTGGATTCGCTCAAGCTGCGCCTCGCCGCGTTGGGCAGTCACGACGTGTTGCGGGTCACCGTCGGCGGCACGAGCGCCTTGGCCGAGGCGCAAGCGCTTCACGTCGCGGTGGAAGAAACCCGCGCGCGGGTGCGTGCGCTACGCGTCGATCTGAGTGGCCTGCAAGTGCTGCCCACCGCCGACGATCTCGCCGAACTCGGCGCGCAAAGCGGCTATCTGGCGAAAGTGGTCGCGCGCTTGCGCGGCCTGCAGGAGGACCCGCAGTCCGACCCGCAACAGGTCAAACGCGCGGCGGAGGCTTTATTATTGCTGGCGCGTTTTCAGCGTGAACTGCCGCGCGAAGCGAGGTCCGCATGAAGCTGGAAAGCATCGCGATTCAGGAGTTCAAGCAGTTCACCGACCGGCTCGTTATCGGCGATCTGCAGCCCGGGCTCAATCTGTTCACCGGCCCGAACGAGGCCGGCAAGAGCACGATCGCCGAAGCTGTGCGGGCGGTGTTCCTCGAACGCTACAAGGCTTCGCATCTGAAAGACCTGTTGCCATGGGGCAAGGCGAGCGGACAACCGTCGGTTGAAGTGACGTTCGATATGGATGGCACGGCGTGCCGGCTGTCGAAGCAGTTCGTCACGCGCCAGCGCTGCGAGCTGAAGATCGGCCAGGCGGTATTCGGCGAGGATGAAGCGGAAGACAAGCTCGCTGCGCTGCTTGGCTTTTCGCGTGCCGCGCGTGGTCCGTTGAAGGCTGAAAATGCAGGCGTTCCCGGTTTGTTGTGGGTGCAACAAGGTGGCACGCAGGAAGTACGCGACTCCACCGGACACGCGGCGCAGTATCTGCGCGATGCCTTGTCGCAACTGTCGGGCGGTCATGAATCGGCGGGTGAGGATGCGCTGATCGCGGCGGTGCAGCGCGAGCTTCGGCAACTGCTCACGGCGCGTACGCAAAAGTCCACCGGACCGTTAGCCGAGGCCGAACAGAGCCTGGCGGCATTGATTGTCGAACGCGACGATCTGGAGCGGCAGCGTCAGCAGTTCGACGAGAATATCGCGCGCCTTGCCACGCAGCAGGAAGCTTTCGAGGATGCGCAGCGCAAGCGTCCCTGGGCGCTTCACGAGCAGAAGGCCGTAGAGGCGCAGCAACGCGCGGATGCCGCGGCGGAGCTCGAGCGCAGTCTTCAGGGGCTCGCGCAGTCGTTGAAATTGAGCGATGCGGAACTGGCGCTCTCGGTGCAGCAGGAGCAGGCCGCAACGGAGCTGGAAGCGGCCGTCGCTCGCGAGCGGCAGCAACTCGATGCCGCGCGAGCCGATGTGTCGGCGCTTCAGAACGAACATGCGCAGACGCAGGCGCGTGTGGCGCAATTCGAACAGATATACGCCGATGCGAGCCGCGCGCAGGAACTGGCGAACGCTGCCGTCACCGTGGGTGATTTGCGGAGTCAGATTGCGCTTCACCGCACCGAGCGCGAGCGGCTGGAGGCGTCGATCAAGGCCGCGGGCAAGGCGAACGAGGCCGTGCTTGAAGCGACGCGCGCGGCGGCCCTGCTTGAAATCGACGGGGCGCAACTGAAGCGGCTCCAATCGCTCGATGCGGAGTTGACCGTGCTGCGCGCGCGGACTGAAGCGGCGATGACGCGCATCGAGTATCGCTTGAACGGGGCGATTACCGTCGGCGATACGGAGGTGAGCGGCGAGGGTGTACTGCGGCTCGACGAGGAGAAGCGGATCGGCCTTGGCGCGCTCGGTGAATTGCGGGTGATTCCGGGCGTGTCCGATCTGTCCGCGCAACTGTCTGAGCTGGCGTCGCTCGAAACCCGGCATGCGCAGTTGGTGCAGACGCTTGGCGTTGCTTCACTGGGTGAGGCTGAGGCCAGGCACGAGCAGTGGAAGGCACTCGTCGCGCAGCAGAAAAGTCAGGCGAAGATACTCGAGGTGCATGCGCCCCAGGGTATCGACGCGCTGCGGGCGGCGCTGGCTTCGGCGGATGCACGATTGCAATCGGCCAATGGACGGCTTGCGGCTTTGCCCGATGTGTCCGCCGCGGCTCCGCTCGACGAGGCGCGCCGCAACGCCGAGATCGCGCGCGATGCGCTGGACGCCGCCAGGACAGTCCTCACGCAAGCCGCCGAAAAGCGCTCGACCGCCACGGCCACGACGGAATCGCTCGCCGCGCAGTTGCAGCGCAAGGAAGCGCAGTTGAGCGACGCAGCGTTCTGCCGCAACCGCGCACAGTGGCAGACGAAAATCGTCGAACAGCGTGTGCAGGTTGAGGCGTTGAAGAAACAGCTCGAGGGCCGCGAGCGCGAGTTGGAAGCCGCGCGTCTGGACGATCCGGCGGCTGAGGCAAAGCGCTATCGAGCGTCGGCGGAACTCGCGCGCAACGAGCAGCACGAACGGCAAGTGCGGATCGCGCAGTTGCGCAGTCAGCTCGAGACGGTGGGGGCATCCGGCCTCGGCGAGCGTCTTGCGGTGGTCAACGCAGCGGTCGAGCAAGCCACGCGCCGCAAGGACGAACTCAGCTTGCGCGCGAGTGCGTTGAGCTTGCTGGACGAAGTGCTCGTCGACGAACGCGATGCAGCGGTGGCGCAGTTGCGCGCGCCCTTGACCGAGCGGCTTGGGCACTACCTGAAGCGGATTTTCCCGCAGTCGACGCTCGCGCTCGGCGACGATCTGAGCCCCGCGACGCTGGATCGTTATGGCCGTGCGGATACGCTCGATGCGTTGAGCTTCGGTACGCGCGAACAGCTCGGCATTTTGACGCGGCTAGCCTATGCGGATCTTTTGAAAGCATCGGGCCGCCCCACCTTGCTGATGCTCGACGACGCCGCCGTGCATACCGATGCGGCGCGGCGCGAGGCGATCAAGCGCGCACTGATCGATGCGGCCACGCGACACCAGATCCTCGTGTTCACATGCCATCCTGAGCTTTGGGACGATCTGGGGGTGAGGCAGCGGGCGATCGATGATTTGAAGGTGGCGGCTTAGGGGCTTGAGGGCCTTGGAACGGATTGATTTCGATGAATGACTCGGGGATATCATGACTCAACTCTATCGCGGCATGGATCAAGTGGCGCTGCGCGCGGCCTACGACAACGTAGCGGCGGTGGCCGACGTCGCCGAACGCATGCTCGGGTTTCAGACGCGCAGCGCGGCGTTGTATGCCGCTGTGCCATGCCGGCGTGATGTCGCGTACGGCTCTCAGCCACGGCAACGTTTCGACTGGTTTCCTTGCGGCAGGCCTGACGCGCCAATTTTCGTATTCATTCACGGCGGCTACTGGCAGGCGCGCAGCAAGGAGGATTTTGCGTTCGTCGCGAGTGGGCCGCTGGGGTGCGGCTTTAATGTCGTACTCGCGGAATACACGTTGGCGCCGCAGGCGTCGATGACGCAGATCGTCGGTGAAATCGATGCGCTGCTGGCGGCGCTGGCGGCCGATCGCGATGGGCTCGGCACGCGGGGCCCTGTTTGCCTGGCAGGGCATTCCGCGGGCGGGCAGTTGAGCGCGCTTTATCGCACGCATGAGTCTGTGGTGCACGCCATGCCGATCAGCGCCCTGGTGGACCTGGAGCCGATTGCGATGTCGTGGCTCAACGAGAAGCTGCAGCTCACGCAAGCAGAGATCGATGCTTATAGCCCGATGCGGCACATCGGCAAAGGTGTGCCGATGACGGTCAGCGTCGGCACAGCCGAGTTGGCGGAACTGGTTCGGCATTCGGAGGAATATGCGGCGGCGTGCAGGCAAGCGGGTGAGCAGGTCGAGTTTGTGGCGCTCGCCGGGTGCAATCACTTTACGGTTCTTGAGGACCTTGCGCGAGCGGACGGGGAGCAGATGAGGGCGTTGGTGAAGGGAATGGGGCGACTGTGAGCAGCGTGCTCACTCATACCAGCGCGGCGTATAAACCCACTCGCCACCGTCGATGCCATTAGCAAACCCCCGCGTCGTCGATGACCCCACGATCACCATCGTCCGCATGTCCACATCCGACGCTCGCAATTCGCCGAGTGTGGTCGTTCGCAGGGTGCTGCCTGGTCTGCCGATATCGCGGCCGAGCACCACCTTCGTGGCTGCGGCGCGGTATTCCCGCACAATGTCCAGTGCCTTGTCCAACTGCCAGGGCCGTGCGCGAGAGATCGGGTTGTAGAAAGCCATCACCAGGTCTGCTTCGGCCGCATGCTTGAGGCGCTTCTCGATGATGGTCCACGGTTTCAGATTGTCGGATAACGACAGCATGCAGAAGTCGTGGCCCAACGGTGCACCGGCTTGCGCGGCGGTCGCCATTGCGGCGGACACGCCTGGCACGATCGACAACTCGACGGCATGCCAGGCCGCATTCGGCTGCGCGTTATCGAGCGCCTCGAGCACCGCGGCCGCCATCGCAAACACACCGGGGTCGCCCGACGACACCATCACCACCGAACGTCCCGTGCTCGCTAACTCGAACGCGTGACGCGCGCGCTGCATCTCCTCACGATTATCCGTGCCGTCTACGCGTTGATCCGCGCGAAACGGGCCTGCCATTTTCACGTAGGTTTCGTAGCCCAGAATATCGGTGGCTTCGTTTAATGCTGTCCGGGCAGCGGGCACCATCAGGTCAGCGCTGCCGGGACCGAGGCCGATCACCGTCAGGCGGCCACGTGGTCGGCCGATTGTGTCCGGATCGATGGCCAAGGCTGCCAATGCTAGCGCGACCCCTCCGTCTGCGTCATCGTGCAGCGTTTGATAAGCGACGCGCAGCGCGGCATGCAGCAAATTGCTCGGCGGCTCGCCGTCTTCCGGGCGCGGCTGAGCAAAACGCAGCGGCACGTTCAGACGGGCAGCGACATCAGCGAGCGCCGGATCCGCCATGTGTTCAGAAGAAGCCAGCAACGCGGCGAGAGAAAGCGTGGCGAGACCCTGGGCGTCCAATGCCTGGCGCACGCGAGCTGCTATCTGTTCGCCGGATTCCGTGCGCACCGTCACCGCCGCGACCACGCTCCGCGGATGAATCACCAACTCATCATCACGCCCACGCGAGGCGCGCGGCGTCACGCGAATCGCGAGACGCGCCGAATCAGAGCGCGGCAGTTGCGCATCGTCGAGCCACGGCGCTTCGCCTTCAATCCGCGTGCTTTCTCCGGCTAGCAGATCCGACACGAAGCGCTTACCTTGCACGATATCGGCAAGCGCATAGCCTTCAGGCGGATTGAGCACACACGTGCCAAAGCGCAGTTCTCCGCTCGTCGTAATCGCTGGCGACACACCCAACACAGCCGCAATCTCACGCGCGATCACGTTGACACCTGCAAGGCCGCCGAGCAACGGCACGACCGCGCTGCCATCTTCGGCAACCGCCAAGACCGGTGGCTCGACGCCCTTGTTCGACAGCAACGGCCCAACGCATCGAATCACAATCCCGGCGGCGCACAGCGCGACGATCGGCGTGCCGCGCGAATACAGCTCACGCAAGTGCGCGCCGAGCTCGGTATACGCGACGTCAGCCTCGACTCGCCCCCGCAACGCATGCACCTCGCAACCGGCATACAGCGCCTGAATACGTCGTGCGGTTTCCAGCGCGCCCGCACCGAGAATCACGATCGCAGGCGGCGTCATCCTTGCCATTTTTCCCCCGGCACGACGAGCAGCGAAAAATACGGCGAAGCCATCGGATTGACCTCGGCGAGCGGCACGATGCGTTGATTGCCCATCGTTGCGCGCTCAACGTAAAGCGCACGATGCGCGAGTCCCAGTTCGCCGAGCACGCGCCGCACCTTATCGAAATTGCGGCCGAGTTTCATGATGACGGCAGCGTCGGCATCGGCAAGACGCCGGCGCAATTCGTCCTCGGGCAAGACGCCGGAGAGCACCGACAAACTCTGATTGCGATACACCAGCGGCGCACCGAGTACCGCCGCGCCACCGAGCATCGAGCACACGCCGGGCACGACCTCGGCCTCGAAGCGGGGCGCGAGCCGGTCGTGCAAGTACATATACGAGCCGTAGAAAAACGGATCGCCTTCGCAAATCACCGCGACGTCGCGGCCCGCGTCCAGGTGACCCGCGACGATTTGCGCGGCGGTGTCGTAGAAGTCGGCGATGATCGCTTCATACGAAAGCGGCGGCTCGAGCGCTTCGGTGGTGACGGGATAAACGAGCGGCAGATGCTGCTGGGCGTCATGCAAATGCGCTTCGATGATGCTGAACGCGTTGCCCTTCTTACCCTTCGCAACGAAATACGCGACCACGTGTGCCCCTTTCAACAAACGCAGCGCTTTTAGCGTGATGAGTTCGGGGTCGCCAGGGCCGACGCCCAGTCCGAATAAACGTCCCTGCACGGTCATTTACTCGACCTCCGTCGCCAGCGCATTCACCGCGGCGGCGGCCATCGCGCTGCCGCCGCGTCGACCGTGAACCACGACGTAGGGCACACCGCGGCTGTCATCGGCAAGCAGCGCTTTCGATTCGGCCGCGCCGACGAAACCGACCGGAAAGCCAAGGATCAGCGCAGGCTTCGGCGCGCCGGCATCGAGCATGTCGAGCAAATGAAAGAGCGCGGTCGGCGCGTTGCCGATCACGACCACGCTGCCTGGCAGATGCGGCCGCCACAATTCGAGCGCGGCGGCCGAGCGGGTGTTGCCAAGTTCGCGCGCGAGCGCGGGCACGTCCTGACGCGTGAGCGTGCAGATCACCGCGTTGTTCGCGGGCAGTCGCGCGCGCGTGATGCCTTGCGCCACCATGCCGGCATCGCACAGGATCGGCGCACCTTGTGCGAGGGCCGTGCGGCCCGCCGCGCCTGCACCTTCAGAGAACTGCAGGTCTTCAATGACGTCGACCATGCCGCAGGCGTGAATCACGCGCACCGCGAGTTTCTCGAGGTCGGCGGGAATGCGCGAGAGATTGGCCTCCGCACGTATCGTCGCGAAGGATTGGCGATAGATCTCCTGACCGTCGCGAATGTAATCAAGCATCTGAAGGGCTCCGGGCCGGGTGTGCCAATGAGTCGAGCATGTCGGCGGCCTGTTCGATCGTGAGGTGGCGCGCGACGCACGAGCCGAAACCCGGCTGGCCGTCGCGTCGATAAAGGTCGTAGATGCCGGCCGCGGCGGCCAGCAGGGTGTACGGCGCGCAATGCGCGGCGGCGCACGAGCGCGGACAGCCGCTCAGATGGATCTCGACGCCATTGGGCAAGCGATCCGCTAGAAGCAGCGCGTCGGCTTTGGTATCGGCGAGGCCTTTTACGCAGCCTGTTGAACCGGCGCAGGCGATCAAGTGTGTGATGGGCTGCGCGGGATCGCAGGCAAGGCCTAGCGCGACCATTTCAGCGAGCACGGCGGGCGCGGCATGGGCGGCGATATCGGGTAGCAACACGCTTTGCCAGGGCGTGATGCGTAGCGTGCCGTTGCCTTGCTGTTGCGAGAGCGTGGCGAGGCCGCGCAGGGTCGCTGCGTCGAGGCGTCCGAGTGGGGGTTGGCCGCCTACGTGCAGCGTGCCCACCACGCGCTGGGCGTGCGCGCCGAGTCGCAGGGAGGCATCGGCAGGCGTGGCGCGTTGCCAGTTTGCAAGCGACGTGTCGTGTGACAGCGGGAAATCGACATACGTTTGAGCGTGCTGCAATACGGTGTCGATCGAATGTGCGGTAAGCACGTGACGCATGCGCGTGGCATCGGCGGCTGCCAGATCGAGGAACGTATGCAGCAATGCGCGGACCAGGGCGGCGACTTGCGAAGGCAGCACGGTTGCAACGGCGCCGGTATTCGCGTTCGCCATCACAGGCGGACAACCCGCCAAACCAAACACAAATCGCACACCGTCTCCAGCTTGCGTGGCCGCCAGCCAGACATCATGCGGATGATCGAGCCTCGCAAGGCGCTCACCCCCGTCGAGCAACAACGCGAATTTCGGCGACAGCGCCGCGAAACGCGCATCGCTTTGCAGCAGCGCGAGAAGCTCGGCGCAAAGCGGTCTCGTGTCGAACAGCGCGAACGGATCACGCCCGGCTGCGGGGCTGATCATGACGTTGCGCACGTCGTCGGCGGCCGAAGCCAGTTGCAGATTCGAAAAGGCATGCCGCAAGTCCGCCGACCGTGCCGTTGAAGCGGCCGCTCCACTCACCGTCGATTCGACGGCCGCATCCGCTGCACCCGATGTCGGCATCGGCGTCGGCGTCGACATCGGCCCGAGCCCCGCATCGACCAGCGCCGCGATCAGCGCCGCCTCATGTCCGCCGCGCACGCCACGCACCTGCAGATTCGCGCGATTGGTCAGCTCCACCACCCCAGCCGCATGGCGCTCGCTCACATCCGCGATCACCGCCGCCTGCGCCGCGCTCAGCTCGCCGCCGGGCAATTTGATCCGGCAAATCCCGCCATCGCGCGCAGCGACGATGCGCAGCAGCCCCGGGCACGCCGAGGGCCGCAGCGCGAAGGCCGCGTCGGGCAAAACAGTGGAGGGCGAAACTTGCTTCAAGACGGACACCGGGTTGAGCGTCGCGCGATGGCCCGAGCGCCGCCCAGCGGGCATTGCTGCGGCATCGGTACACCCCGCCCGATGGTGGCTGGCACGAACAGTCTGGCCGGCAGGTCTCCTGGCTGGCAGGTCATGGTCCGCCGCTGCCTTCCCGGTCGAACCAGTGGCGCGGAGCGCAGGCGGACTCGCTGCATACAGTTGCGGGGGCAGCCACAGTGGCACTGTGTTCCCTCTTCGGCCCCGAAGGGCACCGGCGGCTGTATTATGCCTTTTTTCGAACAGCACAACGAGGCTGGACGCTTTGATCGGCGTGGCACAGCGCACTATTTGAAGATACAGAACAAGGATGGATGCATGCCGGCGTGGCTGACCGTGGTGGGCATAGGCGATGACGGCTTCGCCGGCTTGGGGCGGGCCGCGCGGCGTGCTTTGCTGGAGGCGTCGGTGGTCTACGGCGGCGAACGGCATCTGGCGATGCTGCCCGCGCGTCTCGCCGCGCGCCGTGCGGCATGGCCGCGGCCGTTCGATCTGACGCCTTTGCTGGCCGAGCGTAGCGGCTCTGTGTGTGTGCTGGCGAGTGGTGACCCGATGCTATTCGGCGTCGGCGCGACGCTGGCGCGGCAGTTGCCGGCGGGCGAGTTGCGGGTGCTGCCCGCGCCGTCGTCGGTGTCGCTGGCGGCCGCGCGGCTTGGCTGGCCGTTGCAGGATGTCGCGACCGTTTCGCTGGTCGGCCGGCCCTTGCCGATACTGAACGCTCATCTGCACGAGGGCGCGCGTGTCTTCGTGTTGAGCGCCGATGGGCGCACGCCCGCGGCGCTGGCTGAACTGCTGAATGCGCGCGGTTTCGGCGCGACCCGAATGACGGTGCTCGAACATCTGGGCGGCGAACTGGAGCGGTGTATCGATGGCCGCGCGGATCAGTGGTCCGCGGCCGAAGCAGCGGCGCTGAACCTGATCGCACTCGAATGCCGGGCCACGGAAGGCGCGCCGCGTTTGCCGTTGACCTCCGGCTTGCCCGATGACGCGTTTCGCCATGATGGTCAATTGACCAAACGCGACGTGCGCGCGATCACGCTGGCGCGTCTCGCGCCGACGCCGGGCGAATTGTTATGGGATGTCGGCGCGGGCAGCGGCTCGATCGGCATCGAATGGATGCGCGCGCACCGGACTTGCCGCGCGATCGCGATCGAAGGGCATGCGGAACGGCAGCGTTTCATCGAACACAATCGCGATGCGTTGGGCGTGCCGGGCTTGCAGCTGGTGGCCGGCCGCGCGCCGGATGCGCTGGAAGGATTGGCGGCGCCGGATGCCGTGTTCATCGGCGGCGGTGTGACGGTGCCGGGCGTGCTCGAAACGTGCTGGGCGCGTCTGCGTGACGGCGGGCGGCTGGTCGCGAATGCGGTCACGTTGCAGGGCGAGGCGGCGCTCGTGGCGTGGCGGGCGCAGCATGGCGGCACGCTGAGCCGCATCGCGCTGGCCGACGCACAGCCGCTCGGCGGCTTCGATACGTGGCGTCAGGCGCTGCCGATCACGTTGCTGGATGTCACGAAGCCGGGCGATTCCCCGCCCCAAACGTAATGCGCGAAGAAACGCCCGAACAACCCGCGCCGCTGCGTAGCGGCTACACCACCGGCAGTTGCGCCACCGCGACGTCGCTCGCGGCCGCGCGTCTGTTGCTCGCGGGTATCGTCAGCGAGGTCGCGGAGATCGTGTTGCCGAAGGGCCAGCACGTGCCGATGCCGCTGGTGTTTTGCCGCCTCACTGCGGACGGCGCGGAAGCCGGCACCGTGAAAGACGCAGGCGATGACCCCGACGTGACCCACGGCGCGATCGTCTTCGCCCACGTGCGCCTGCGTGCCGAGCCGGGCGTGATATTTCGGGCGGGGCCGGGCGTCGGCACGGTCACGCGCGCCGGCCTTACGCTGCCGGTCGGCGAACCGGCGATCAATCCCGTGCCGCGCCGGATGATGACCGACCATCTGGCCGCGCTCGCGGATGAACATGAGTACAGCGGCGGTTTCGAAGTGACGATCGGCGTCGAAGGCGGCGAAGCACTCGCCCTGAAGACGATGAACCCGCGCCTGGGCATCCTCGGTGGCTTGTCGATTCTCGGCACCACCGGCATCGTGCGGCCGTTCTCGTGCTCGGCCTACATCGCGTCGATTCATCAGGGCATCGACGTCGCGCGTGCCAACGGTTACGTGCATCTCGCGGCCTGCACCGGCAACGCGAGCGAAGACGCGATGCGCGCGCATTATGGTCTGCCGGATATCGCGCTAATCGAAATGGGCGACTTCGTCGGCGCGGTGCTCAAGCATATGAAGCGCGCGCCGGTCGAGCGCCTGAGCGTGTGCGGCGGCTTCGGCAAACTCAGCAAGCTGGCCGCCGGGCACCTCGACCTGCATAGCCGCAATTCGAGCATCGATCTGGAGCGCCTTGCAGCGTGGGCCGCCGGGCAGGGCGCCGACGCTGCCTTGCAGGCGGCGATCCTCGCCGCCAATACGAGCCAGCAGGCCGTCGCGTTGGCGCACGCGCGACACGTGCCGCTCGGCGATATCGTCTGCCGGCACGCGCTCGCTGTCGCGCGCGAGATCGTGCCGCCGCAGGTCGCGGTCGAAATGTTCGCGATCGACCGCCAGGGCAATCTGATCGGAGTCGCGCGATGACGCGGATCCTGCTGCTCGGTGGCACCGGCGACGCGTTGCGGATCGCAAGACAGCTCGACCCCGAGCACGTGTACAGTCTCGCGGGCCTCGGTAAGGTGCCGGACGATCTCTCATGCGCCGTACGCGTGGGCGGCTTCGGCGGTGGCGAAGGCATGGCGCGCTATATCGGGGACGAACGTATCGGCCTTGTGATCGATGCAACGCATCCGTACGCCGCGCGGATTAGCGCGAATGCGGCGAAAGCGAGCGCCGCCGCGCGCGTGCCGTGCTGGGCGCTGCGTCGCGCGGGATGGCTGCCGCAAGCCGGTGACGACTGGCGCATGGTCGACGCCTGGGCCGAACTCACGGCCACGCTCGCATCGTTCGGGCGGCCGCTGTTCACGCTCGGCCGCGAACCGCTCGCGCATCTCGACGAGATCCCGCCGCAGCAGTTCTGGACGATACGCTGCCTGGAAGCACACGAGACCCATCCACGTGCGCGCATTCTGGCGGCACGCGGCCCCTTCACGCTCGAAGGCGAGCGAGCGCTGTTCAGCACCGAAGCATTCGATGTGGTCGTCAGCAAAAACAGTGGCGGCAGCGCGACAGAAGCGAAACTCGAGGTCGCGCGCGAACGCGGTTTGCCGGTCGTGATGCTGCGGCGGCCTGATTTGCCCGCAGTCGATCGTGAGTTTGCAAACGTGGCCGACTTGATGGAAGCATTGCGAGGGCAACGCTTAAGTTAAATGGCCCATGCATGACATGCCGGCCGAACGAACCTGGAGTATGGAATGACGGTGTTTTTTATCGGCGCGGGTCCCGGCGACCCGGAACTGATCACAGTGAAAGGGCAGCGCCTCGTGCGTGCTTGCCCGGTGATCCTGTACGCCGGCTCGCTGGTGCCGGCCGCTGTGCTGGAAGGGCATGGCGCGGAGCAGGTCGTGAATACCGCCGAGCTCGACCTCGATCAGATCGTCGCATTACTCAAAGCGGCCCACGACAAAGGCCAGGACGTGGCGCGCGTGCATTCCGGCGACCCGTCGTTGTATGGCGCGATCGGCGAGCAGATCCGCAGGCTTCGCGAACTCGGCATTCCCTACGAGATCGTGCCCGGCGTGACGGCGACCGCGGCGTGCGCGGCGGCGCTCGGTTGCGAGCTCACGTTGCCCGATATTTCGCAGACGCTGATCCTCACGCGCTTCGCCAGCAAAACGACCATGCCCGAAGGCGAACAACTCGCCGACCTCGCGAGACACCGCGCGACCATGGCCATTCACCTCGGCGTTCGCCATCTCGCGCGTATCGTCGATGAACTGCGGCCGCATTACGGCGGCGCTTGTCCGATCGCGGTGATCTACCGCGCGAGCTGGCCGGATGAAGAAAAGATCACGGGTACGCTCGACGATATCGTCGGGAAAGTGCAGTCCACCCACATCGAGCGGACCGCGCTGATTCTGGTGGGACACGTGCTCGCTGCAGAAGGATTCGCGGAGTCGACGTTATATGCGAAGGGCGGCTGAGGCAATTCGGGTGGGCCGCGATTTCAGGTAAACGGCACGGACGGCCGGTTCTACAAATGCGACTCGATCGGGAGGATGGACATGAACCAGATGTGCGGCCATTGCGGCGCGCGTCCCGGCAAACTTCGCAAGCTCTGCACCATCTCCCGGCAATGAGGCCGCTATCCTGGCGCCATGATGAAGCCCGGCACCGCATGATCCCCATCCACAAGGACTGACTATGTTTCGATTGATGTGTGCCGCCCTCGCATGTGCGGTGGCGTTGTTGTGGGCGGGCGCCGCCGTGCCGGCCGATCATGTGTCCTGGCATGCAGGAGAGGGCGTGCGTGTGTTTCATCCCGCCGTGGCCCGTCATTGGCGCGGGGCCCGGACCCAGGCGCTGGTGGCGAGCATCTGGTATCCGGCCGATCCGGCATTGCCGGAGGCCGCGCATGACCTCGGCGCGCCCGGTCATCCGTTGTTTCGCGGGCATCCGGCCGTGCTGGGCGCGCCGCTGTCCAGCGCACGCGCAACCTATCCGCTGCTCGTGCTGTCGCACGGTACCGGCGGCACCGCGGACAGCCTCGACTGGCTGGCCTCGGCGCTTGCCGCCGAAGGCTATATCGTGGCGGGCGCTAATCATCCGGGTAACAACGCGACTGAGCCGATGACCCGCGATGGCTTCATGCTCTGGTGGGAACGCGCCACGGACGCCAGCGAAGTGCTCGACGGCGTGCTCGCCGACCCGATGCTGGGTCCGCATGTCGACCGGGACCGGATCGGCGCCGTGGGTTTCTCGCTCGGTGGTTATACGGTGCTTGAACTGGCGGGCGCGCGAACCAATCTGGCGGCGTTCGAGCGCTTTTGCGCGTCACCGCAGGCCGACGCGATCTGTCATCCGCCTGAGGCCGCAAGAATTCACGAGGATCCCAACGCGCCTGCCTTGACGCTCGCCACGCTCTCGCCGGAGACGAAGGCCTCACGGGCACGCGCGGGCGCGTCGTACCGGGACCCGCGCATCAAGGCGGTCTTTGCGATCGCGCCGGCGCTGGGCGAGGCGTTCGATAGCGCGTCATTCGCGGACGTCAGCATTCCCGTTTCGCTGGTGGCGGGCGAGGCCGACGTGACTGCGCCCGTGGCCACCAACATTCACCGTATCGCGGGTTTGCTGCCGAAGGCCCGCGTCACGATGGTGCCGGGCGCGTCGCACTACACCTTTCTCGACACCTGCCTGCCCGAGGTGGTCGAGCGCCTTGCCGGCATCTGCAAAGACAATCCGGGCGTGGACCGCGATGCGATCCACGCGCAGACCGCTCAACGAGCGGTCGACTTCTTCGCGGCCACGCTGCCCGCGAGCGGCCCGTAGCGAAACGCCAAAGCTCAATCTTCAAGCGGCGCGAGCGCTTCAAGCGGCATCTGCTTGTCCGCGCCAATGTTGATCGCCGGCACGAACCCCAGCAGCGCGACCACAAAAATCGCAATCACAAAGATCGCAATGAAGGTCAGGTGCAGCGACTGATGCAACACCATGCGGATCATGTCGCTATCGGCAAGACTCGTTACCTTATTCTGCAGCAGGGCTTTCAGCTGGTCCGACGTGACCACGGCGACGCCCTTCGAGTGACTGAGCCCGAAGTTGAGCACCGCGCCGAACACCGTCGCGCCCAGCGTGCTGCCGAGATTGCGCGAAAACAGATTCGATGCGGTAGCGCTGCCGCGCTCATCCATCTTGACGATCTCCTGGATCAGCATCAGCGAACTGACGCTCGCCGTGCCCATGCCGAAGCCCATGATGAGCGAACCGAACGCCGCCACGAGCGGCGAGCCGCCGGGCTGCAGGAACAGCAGAAGCACCGCGCCGAGCGGCACGAAGGCGCTGCCGCCGATCAGGATGCGCCGCAGGCCGAGGCGATGCAGGGATTTCGCCGCGAACGTCGCGCCCGTCGGCCAGCCCACCATCATCATCGTGAGCGCCAGACCGGCGACCACGGGCGAGCGGTGCAGCACGCCCTGAACATACATCGGCAGGAAGGTGGTGGCGCCCATCAGGATCATGCCGGACAGCACGGTTGAGGCATTGCACGCGGCGATCGGCCGGCGGCTCCACAGGGCGAACGAGATCATCGGCTCAGTCGCGCGGCGCTCCTGAAATACGAACGCCAGCAGGCACAGCATGAACGCACCGCCCGCGAGCGATGCCTTGACGAGGTCGTCGTCGCCGGCATAAGTCAGCGCCATCATCAATGCGGCGATCGCCGCCATGAACAGCGCCGCGCCCGCGAAGTCGATCGACGGACGCGCATGCCGCTCCGATTCGCGCAGGAACGCAATGAAGCCCGCCGCGGACGCGAGACCGATCGGCACGTTCATCCAGAAGATCCACGCCCATGACAGGTTGTGAATGATGAAGCCGCCGACCATCGGTCCGATCACCGCGGAAATGGCCCACACGCTGGCAAGATAGCCTTGCACCTTGCCGCGTTCGCGCGCCGGGTAGAGATCGGCGACGATGGTCAGCGTGACCGGCTGGATCGCACCCGCCCCGACACCTTGAATCAGGCGGAACACGATCATGGCGGGCATCGACCAGGCGAAGCCGGCCAGCACCGAGCCGAGCAGAAAGATCGCGATGCCGGCCAGCATGACGGGCTTGCGCCCATACAGGTCGGCGAGTTTGCCGAACACCACGGTCATCGCGGTTTGCGTCAGCAGGAACGAGGAAAAGACCCAGCTATAGAGATGTAGATCGCCGAGTTGCGCGACGATCTGTGGCATGGCGGTGGAAACGATGGTGGCTTCGATGGCGACCATTGCCATCGAAGCCATGACCGCGGCAATGATGAGAGGACGCGACGATTGGGGGCTGCGGGACATGGGGCGGTAAGATTAGTATGTTGGAGGCGTCTGACGGCGTGGCAGATGACATGCACGCCGACGCATAAGCGCGGCCGCCCGAAGGCGGCCGATCACGAGTATGCACCTTGTGGAGAATGTGCGCTGAACGAAAAGCCGTTATAGCGAGGTGATGGCGAAGCCAGAACGGCTTGGCACAGCCTTTGCGCGCTCAGTGTTACTTTCGACAAATGGAGGGTCATTATGAGGATCGAATTCACCGGACGCCGTGAAGTGGTGGCAGCGGCGCGCGTCGCCTTCGAAGCCAATGTCGATGGAGCAGACGTCTGGTGCAGCGTGTCGCTGGACGCGCTGAACGACCATTTCGGCAACGAAGGACCATCGGCCCACAATCTGGTCGGTACCTTCGAGGCAAACCGCGCGCGGATTGAAAATGCTACCCGGCGGGTCCTCGAAAAAAACGGGGGACAATCCGTGGAGCTCGAAACCGGAGATTTCAACTGAGTTGCAATCTGATGCCCGCACGGTTTCGCTGTGCGAGCGGGAGAGTCAGCCCCGGTCACGAACAGTCGGGGCTTTTTTTGTTTCGCCGTGGGTATGAAGGACGATTCGCGGGCGTACAGTTTGTGCTTCAGGATCGGCGTCGCCCAACGATGGATGAGACCAGCGAGGCTGCGGTATAGTCGCGCCAACCGATCGCAGACACGCCTTGGACTTTGCCGCTGGGCCGGCCGCCTGAGGCTTTGATTATCCGGAGAACGTTGTGCAGGACATCATTGAAGGATTCATCCGCTTTCAACGCGAAGTCTTCCCGCAGCAGAGCGCCTTGTTCAAACGTTTGTCGACGGCGCAAAGTCCGGGTGCGCTGTTCGTGACCTGCTCGGACAGCCGTGTCGTTCCCGAATTGCTGACCCAGGTAGAGCCCGGCTCGCTGTTCGTGATCCGCAATGCGGGCAACATCGTGCCGTCTTATGGCCCGGAGCCGGGCGGCGTTTCGGCCACCGTCGAATATGCGGTGGCCGTGCTGGGCGTGCGGGATATCGTGATTTGCGGTCACTCCAATTGCGGGGCGATGACAGCGATCTGCACGTGCATGAACCTCGACCATCTGCCGGCCGTGGCGGGTTGGCTCCGCCACGCAGACGCGGCGCGAGCGATCAATGCGTCGCGGACTTACCAGTCCGATGCGGAGCGTCTCGACGCTCTGGTCAAAGACAACGTGTTGGCGCAGCTCGCGAACATTCGCACGCATCCGTCGGTGGCCGTGGGTCTCGCGAAAAAAACACTGCGGCTGCATGGCTGGATTTTCAATATCGAAAGCGGCGCGATGCTTGCACTTGACGGACG
Organism: Paraburkholderia fungorum; assembly: GCF_046027605.1. GTDB lineage: Bacteria > Pseudomonadota > Gammaproteobacteria > Burkholderiales > Burkholderiaceae > Paraburkholderia > Paraburkholderia fungorum_F. Next base: position 28,457 of record NZ_JAQQEF010000033.1, on the reverse strand, counting down.
TACTGGGGAGTTTTTGCCGTTGGTGGAGAACACTGAAATTTATGCTGTTTGATGTGGCGCCGGGGTGTGCCGGCCAGGAGTGCCGCTGGAGTGTGACGCTTCGGTGCGCCGCCTGGATATGCCGCTTGAGTGTGACGCTCAGCTGGCAAAGCAGCGAAACGCCAGGCTGATACGCGGGCCGGTTATATCGGCCAGCTTGGGGATGCCGTGTTCATGCGTGAATTGCGACGCATAGCTCATGACGATGCAACTGCCTGGCTCCAGCTCCACATGCACGATCCGGCCAGGACCCGCCTTCGGGCGAATCGACATGCGGCGGCTCGCGCCGAGCGAGACGACGGCAATCGGCTGGGCCGGCAGCAGCTTTTCTGTCTTGTCGCTATGAAGCGCGACACTATCGTTGCCGTCGCGATAGAGATTGAGACCGACGCGATTGAACGGCGCGCCGAGCAGTGAGCGGACGGCTTCAAATGCTTCGGCGAGCGGCGCAGGCAGGTCGTCGGACTCGCGGGAGAAAGTGGCGAGCAGACGTGGAACGGCCACCTCCCGGTCGTACATCATGCGCTGCCGGCTCAACCACCCGACATTTTCAAGCGCCTGATCGAACCACTTTTGCGCCGTGAGTGCCGGAATCGACTCAGGTAAATAGCGAATCCCGCCTTGCTCGTCATTGACGAGGCGTACCGGCTCGGGGGCAAACAGGCCTTGCTGGGACACCATGACTCAAACCTTGGAGAGCGACGGCCCGGGCACGAATCGCGGGGCCGTCCAGATGGACCATTATACTGTGTTTTTATACAGTGTTTTGGGTTGCGCCGCGAATGTCCACCGGACAAAACCCATGAACCGCAAACCAGTACGTGTTCTGTTGGCCGCCGTCTGCATGACCACGGCGCTTTCGGCTTGTGTGCAAACAGGCGGCGGTTCGTCAAACGCTGGTGCGCCTCCTCCAGTGACTAGCGGCAAAGCTGCGTCGCAGTCGGACATCAATCTGTCAACGGCAGTCCGGCAAGCGCTCGATAAGGCCCCAGGCTTCAATGTGTCGGGCGTGTTCGTGCGCGCACAGGACGGCGCGGTGATCTTGACCGGCACGGTGCACAGCGCCGATCAGATCAGGCAGGCGGAGCAGATCGCGCGAACCGTGCCGGGTGTGCTTGTCGTGGTGAACAAGCTCACGCTCTGGCACGGCGGCAACGGCTGACCCCGTGCTTGGCGGCTAGGCAGAGAGCGCGGACACGCTCTCCGGGCGCCATGCTGAACTGTTGGCCGCGGTCTTTGAGTCGATTGCGCGAGGATCCGCAGGCATAATCCGTTTTTCGATTACGCCGCCCTTTCATCGGGGGCAAAAACCCTACAGACGCGTGCCGCCTGGCACGTGTCCAGGAAAATTCATGCCGCCCATCACCGCTGTCCGGAGTGCAGCCGTGCCGTTGCGCAGCGTCGCGCTGATTCTGGTTTCGATGTTCTGCTTTGCGCTCGTCGATGCCCTGGCGAAATCCGTGGCGCTCGCTTATCCGGCCAATGAAGTGACATTCTTCCGGATGCTGTTCGGCCTGTTGCCCGCCGTGGCGGTTTGCCTGCGCGGCAAGCCGCTCCTCGAACGTTTCAGGCATATGGATCTGCGTGGACAGACCTTGCGTGCGTTGACGTTGCTCGGTGCTTCGGGGCTGTTTTTTGCAGGGCTGCCCTACGTGCCGCTCAGCGAAGCCGTGGCGATTGTTTATTCGGAAACTTTGCTGGTGATCGTTCTTGCACCGCTCCTTCTGAAGGAAACGCTCAAGCCACGCGATGCGCTTGCCGCCGCCATTGGCTTTGTCGGAGTACTTTTCGTGGTGCGCCCGGACGGTTCGCACTCGAGTTGGCTGGGTCCGGTTTTGCTGATTTCGAGCGCGTTTTTTGGCGCGTTATCGATCATCCAGATCAAGCGGATTCGCGCCACCGACGATTCGCGTACCACGGTGTTGTATTTCACGATGATCGGCACGATCGTCACCGGCGCGTCGTTATTTTTCGCGTGGCGCCCGCCTTCCATCGAGGCGCTCGGCGTGATGGCATTGCTCGGCGGATTCGCCACGGCAGGGCAGTTGCTGATGACGATGGCGTTTCGACAGGCCGACGCCGCCGCGCTCGCGCCGTATAACTACACGAGCATCGTGTGGGCCGCGCTGTTCGGCTATATCGTTTGGGGCGAGACGATCGGCAGCACGGCGCTGCTCGGTATTGCGTTGATCGTTGGAAGCTCGATTGTGGTTGCCGTGCGCGGCAAGCAGAGCGAGGGGCCGCTTGTTTAGGCGCATGGTTTTGCCGAATGCGAACCCGTTCGACATTGCTTCGGAGTTCCAAAAAATCGTCGTAGGAATGGCGGGGTCAGCAGGCTGGCTTTTTCGGACAACACGCCCCGCGCGAGCGGACGAATCGAACTTTCGAGGCTATAAATAGCAAATAGCAGGCATCCGCCTTGCACTCTTATTCGTACGTGACTGTACCGGCCCGAACTCGCGGTCGTTGCGGCGGCATCGATTGATGGATTCGCTGTGAACCCTCTGATGAATTCGGGCACGTTTTGCGATCTCGCGAACGCGCAGGGTCACGAATTGAGAGGGAGACGTCATGGTTAGCGAACCCAGGAAGATAGTTCTCACGAGCCTGTTTGTCGGCGCGGTTGCGATCGCGGCTTATATTTCGCAGTCGGACAAAAGCTGGTTGTCGTCGGACGATCTCGGCCTGGAACGCGACAGTGGGGCGACTCATCAGCCACGCAGCGACACCATGACCGGTTCGGTGAGTTCCGGACCGGTTGCTGGACGAAGCGGTTCGGCGGCGGCAATTGCCGGTGATCTCGAGGCGGCGCGCAATAGTCTGCAGCGCAACGATCTTGCCTCCGCGCAGGCGCAACTGGACGCGGTGCGTGCGGCACACCGGGACGACGATCAGGTTCTCGCGCTGCAGCGCGAAGTGGAGGCGCGCGCGGAGTTAGTGCAGCACGCGCCAGTACCCGCGCAAGGGGAGACGCTGGCGCTGCAAGGATCGAAATCGGCACGATCGTCGATGGCGTCTTCTGGGAAAAGCGGCCGCTCGCATGAAGGTTATGTCGCGAAGCGTGAACACTCGAATCGTGCATCCAGTGACGCGAAAACCCGGCGTGGGACTCAAACGGCAGGAGCCGCTATGGGCGCCGCTAGCCCTTCGCAACGCAGAGCGAGTGGTGCCGGCGCACCTGTTGTCGCCGGTTCGTCATCTGTTGGGCTGGCTGAGGTGAAGGTCGTCTCGAACGGCACCAGTGCGGCTGCTGCGTCTCAGGCGACACAGGCACAGGCGCAGGCAACACAGGCGCAGGCAACACAGGCGCAGGCAACACAGGCGTTACAACCGGTACCGCCAGCACGGCCGACATCTACGCTGCCGCCAGGCTGGCAAGCCGAGCTGACCGCACCTGCCGTGGTGCCATCGCCATCATCGTCATCCTCTTCATCGTCGCCTCAGATTGTGTCTTCCGCCGGTACGCAGTTGAAATCGGAGGGCGGCCCGAAAACACGCGCACAGGTCCGCGCGGAAATCGCCCGTGCCCGCGCCGATGGCAGCCTTCCCGCGTTCGGCAATCCGGATCCCGCTGGACCCGGCGGTGCGCCGAGCCTGACTACGGCGCCGCGTCCGTGAAGTGGCGCAGACCGCCGCTTATCGCAGCGACGCAGCAAGCTGCGCAGACAAGGCGGTTAGGGCAGCGACGCAGCGAGCCGCGCAGACCCACGCTTATCGCAACGCCGCAGCAAGCCGCGCAAAAGTAGGCTCGTCCGTGCGATCGAACGCAAGAGGCGTAACCGACACCCGTCCGGACGCCACCACGGCTGTTTCGCTATCGGCGTCGTTCGCGCGTGTGCCGCGTTGAAACCGCAACCAGTGATAAGCGATACCGCGTGGATCGACTTGCGGCAGCACCTCGATATCCTCGACGAGTCCGACCCCCTGTTTGCTCGGCGTGAGCGGACCCGCGCTGGCGCTGTCGACGTCGGGGAAATTGATGTTCAGGCAGGTGGGCGCATCGTGTCCGATCGCGAGCAACTGGCGGATCACGCCAGGCGCGAGGGCGCGCGCGGTGTCCCAGCGGACCTTGTCGCGGTTGCTGAAAGTCTGGCTCAATGCAAACGACGGCAACCCAAGCAACAGGCCCGTCATCGCGGCGCCGACTGTGCCCGAGAACATCGTCTCGACGCCGAGATTGCCGCCACGATTGATGCCGGACAGAATCAGCGTAGGCGGCGCGTCGCGCATCAGATGCCGTACACCCATCACGACGCAATCGCCCGGCGTACCCGCTACGCCAAAACGCCGCTCGCCCTGGCGGCTCACGCGCAGCGGCGAATGCAGACTGATGGAATGCGATGTGCCGCTCTGATCGTGCTCGGGTGCGACTACCCAGACTTCGTGGGCGAGCTCGGCGGCAACCGCTTCGAGCACGGCGAGACCGGGCGCGTCGATACCGTCGTCGTTGGTCAACAGTACCCGCGGCACTTTGGATTCATAGGCAGACATCGCAACACGCTCCTCTCGATAGGTAAGTGAAGTCTTATTATCCGGCTAATGAGCAGCGGGTGTAGCGACGCGGGCAGTGGCAGGGGGAACACATGAGACACGCCTTCACCAGGGCGTGGAGATGCGAGGAGTACCGCGCGCGTTGCACCCATAATGGCCGCCCGAACACAAAACGGAAACGCGCTCATTGTGTACCATGCAGACTGCTTCACGCTTCGCACGCTTCGTGTGTTTAGTGCCCGCTGCGGGCGTGCTTCTTGGCCGCGTCGGGCTTTCTTTCCGCTGGACTGCGTGACGAGTGACGAGTGTCATCGAATCCGAACCGCCCACCATCCACCCTGTGCCGGATGAACTGACATGCAGATAGAGCCGTTTCAGATTGCTGTGCCCGAGGCTGACCTCGACGATCTTCGCCGGCGAATTCGTGCAACGCGCTGGGCACCGGCAACGCCGTCGCCGGCCTGGCAGCAAGGCGCCGATTCCGCGTGGCTGCGCGAACTCGCGCAGTACTGGGCCGATCGTTTCGATTGGCGCGAGGCTGAGCGCAAGCTGAATCTGCAACCGCAATTTCTCGCCGAAGTCGAGGGGCAGCGCGTGCACTTCGTGCATCGTCGTGGCGTGGGCCCGGTGTCTTATCCGCTGGTGATCACGCATGGCTGGCCGGGCTCGTTTTTCGAGTTCCACGCGTTGCTCGACCGGCTGTGCGACCCGGCTGCGTTCGGTTGCGATCCGGCCGATGCATTCGACGTCGTCGTTCCTTCGCTGCCCGGCTTCGCGTTCTCGCAGGCGCCCGTCGAGCCCGGGACATCCGCGTTTCAGGTGGCGGATCTATGGGCCTCGTTAATGCGTGGCCTCGGCTATGAGCATTTCGGTGCCCAGGGCGGCGATCTGGGCGCCGGCGTCTCCATCGCGCTCGCGGCTCGGCATCATGACGTGGTCGACGGCATTCATCTCAACTTCTTGCCCAGTTCATACGAGCCCGCCAACGGCGCCGCGCAGACACCGCTCACGTCCGAGGAGGAAAGCTATCTGCAAGAAAAGAACGAATGGGCAGCGCTCGAGGGCGGCTATGCCCACATGCACGCCACAAAACCGCAGACCGTGGCCGCCTCGCTGAACGATTCGCCAGTGGGACTCGCCGCCTGGATCGGCGAGAAGTTTCGCGCGTGGAGCGACTGCGACGGCGACATCGAGCGGGTATTTTCGAAAGACGAATTGCTCACCAACATTTCGCTCTACTGGCACACGCAGAGTGCCGGCACGGCGATGCAAATGTATTGGGAAAACCGCTTGCAGCCCATGCGCTTTGCCGACGGGCAACGCATCGTGCCGCCGGTGGGGTTCGCCCGTTTTCCAAAGGAAATCAATCATCCGCCGCGCACGTGGCTCGAGCGGACCTTCAACGTCGCGCAATGGACCGACATGCCGGGCGGCGGCCATTTTGCCGCGATGGAAAAGCCTGATTTGCTCGCCGCCGAGATTCGCAAGTTTTTCAGAAAGTTGCGGCGCTAGGCGCGCCGGCGCAACTGCGCCGAGGCACGTGGTGCCGCTTCGAGATCGCGCCACGTGCCGCGTGCCGCGCATCGATACCGGCTGCCATTCCGAACTCAAACATCAAATATAGTCAGGACGCATTGCGGCGACCCCGCAGCCGCGTATGATCAGCGGTCGTTAACGCACTCGCTTTCTCGCCAGTCAACCTGCGCAGCGCCGTCGACTCGCCAGGATCCGATGCGCCATGAAATGCCCGATCCCGGTGCGCGTCTGATCCGCAAGGACAGACATTCGCGTTCATGGGACAACCGGAACCACGCGGCGCGCGGGACCTGAAACGCAATGCGTCTCAGCGCAGGCTCTGCGGGAAAGCAAAAAACAATGCAGAAAATGAAGGCCATTACGCGGCGTGTCGTCTACTTCACGCGCGATCCTTCGCCGGCGCTATTGGCGAGTTTCGCGGCGCGCGATTGGGCGGTCGAAGTCGCCGGCTCGGTTCGTGAGGTCCGGCAACTCGTGGATGACGGCTCGCTGGCGGGCGGCCTCGTCGACCTGTCGAGCATATTCAAGGCTCGCGACGCCCGCGACATTGCCGCGTTACAAGCGTGCCTCGCGATGCCGAATATCGGCTGGGTGGCGATGACCGTGACGCCGGAACTCGATGACGCAGCCCTACGCAGGCTGGTACGGGACTACTGCTTCGACTACGTAACACTCCCCGCCGCGAGCGCCAGAATTGTCGATACGGTCGGCCATGCGTGCGGCATGATCTCGCTCGGCGAGCCGGTCTTTGTCGATACGTCCTCGGCGGAAGGCGAGATGATCGGCACCTGCGAGGCCATGCTCGCGCTATTCCGCTCGATCCGCAAAGTCGCGACAAACGACGCGCCGGTCTTCGTCTCCGGTGAATCGGGGACGGGCAAAGAGCTGACGGCGGCGGCGATTCATGCGCGCTCGCCGCGTCGTGGCGCGCCATTCGTCGCCATCAACTGCGGGGCGATTCCGCCGCAGCTGTTGCAGTCGGAGCTGTTCGGCTACGAGCGCGGCGCCTTCACGGGGGCGAGCCAACGCAGAATAGGGCGCGTCGAAGCCGCGCACGGCGGCACACTGTTTCTCGATGAAATCGGCGATCTGCCGTTCGAGAGTCAGGCGAGCCTGCTGCGTTTTCTGCAGGAAAGCACCATCGACCGCCTGGGTGGCACGGGTTCGATCGATGTCGACGTGCGCATCATCTCGGCCACCCACGTCGACATGGAGGCCGCGATCGAAGCCGGGCGCTTTCGTGCGGACCTGTACCACCGGTTGTGCGTGTTGAGGATCGACGAGCCGCCGCTTCGCGCGCGCGGCAAGGATATTGAACTGCTCGCCCTGTACACGCTGGACCGCTACAGGAAAGATGCGAGCCGCCGGCTATACGGCTTTTCCGCCGACGCGATCGCAGCGATGCATCAATACAACTGGCCCGGCAACGTGCGGGAGCTGATCAACCGGGTTCGTCGTGCGATCGTGATGTCGGAGGGGCGCACGATTAGCGCGGGCGATCTCGAACTGTCGGGTTATGTCGCGACCACGCCCGTGACGCTTGCCCAGGCACGCGAGACAGCGGAGCGCCAGGCCATCGAACTCGCGCTGCTGCGCCACCGCGGGCGCCCCGGCGACGCCGCGCGCGAACTCAGCATTTCACGCGCGACGCTGTACCGTTTGCTCATCACGCATGGCATGCGGTACAGCGAAGACAGCGCGGCCGAAGGTTGACGCGAAAATCGCACGCGGTGCTCAGGTAACTTGTTCGCTCAACGGTAAAACACGCATTTTGTCGCGTACTTCCGACCGGCCGAAAGCCGAATGACGGCAGCTGCGTTGCGTCGCGCTGACTTTTGGCGGAAAGGCAATGCAAGGACGTGAAACGATAGGTCATACCTGATACCTGCGCCCCGGCTCATCCGACTCCATCGCCGCAGATCAGCACACCCGGTTCGAGCGTGACGCCATGAAGGCGCGAGCCGCGGCATGACGGCAGCACCCCTCGCACGAGCGTCTGGCTTGCCCCACGAAAGGACATGTGGATCGATCCGTGAACAATAACGGCAGCGCTGGAAAAAGCGAACCGTCTCTCACGCCTTGTGAGGAACAACGTGAATCTTTTTCCCTGCACGCTGGTTTATGTGGATGTCGATGCGAGTCCGGGTCCCAACTCGACGAATCGCGATCCGCTCTCGTACGTGAATCAGGCGATCTGCCTGAACAACAGCTTGCGGCAGGTTGGCATGCCGACGCTGACCATCATGACCAACGCGCCGGCGCTAGTCGCGCAACGGCTCGAAAGCGTGACGCCGGAACGCCGGCCCGCGCTGATGACATTGAATGCGCGAATCGAGTTGCCGAAGAACACGCCGTTCTACGCCGCGCATTTCAAGCTGGACCTGATGGACCAGATGGCGGATTCGCTGCCCGCCGACACCATGCTCCTGCTACTCGACGCCGACATGGTCGCGCTACTTCCGCTCAACCACGATCTGATTGAGCGCTGTGCTGAAGCAGGGCTCGGTGCGTTCGATATTTCGGATCAGGTGTTTCCGCCGTACGGCAGCGAACGTGTGGTGGCGGACCTCGAAATCGTGGCGGACAGGCGGCTCAGAAATCCGCGCTGGTACGGTGGCGAGTTTCTTCTGGCGACGCCCGCCGCATTGCGCCGGCTGGTGCCGTGCGCGCGCGCCAGTTACGCGCGCTATATCACCGAAATCGAGCGCTTGAGACATCATGGCGATGAAGCGTTCATTTCGGCGGCACTCAATGTACTGGCCGACGAAGGGCAGGCTCTGATCGAGGTGGGCGCGTATCAGGCCGTCGGGCGCCATTGGCCCGGCAACAATTATCGCGACGTGCGCTGGTTTCGCTGTTGTTCGTTCGTCCATTTGCCCGGCGGCAAGGCGCTGCTGGAAAAGGAGGCGCGTTTTGTCGACTTTGTGCCGGACCGGTTCTGGCGCCGTATGCGCGTGGCGCATCTGCGAGGCCGCGTGCGCCATGCGTTGAAACGCATCGCGCGGATGCTGAGTGTGGAACGTCTCGCGATGCTGTCTGCTTGCGCGTTGCGTAGCGAAAAGAGCTAGCCGTTCATGCCTCGGCTCATGACGAGTGCGAAGCCGCGCGGCGTGGCGGCACGAGCGTGCGTTCGCCGGCTTCCCCGCCAACCCACGCCGGGCCGCTCACATTTTCACGTCGATGCGCCCATATATCCCGTCCGCTTCATCATTAGGCCCCGCAGCAAAAAACAGCGTGTTGACCGGCTGATTATCGAGCCCGTTGCCGAACGCGATACCCCAAAGCCCCGGTTGTACGAACGAGGTTCCATTCGACAGATTGACAGTGCCGAGGGATTGCCCGCTTGCCGGATCGAAGGCGTTGATCGTACCGTCGCCGAAATTGCCGATCAGCACGTCGCCGCTGAAGCGGCCGAAGTTGCCAGGCGCCTGTGCGACGCCCCACGGTGCGTTCAGCGGACCGGCCGAAGCAAAGCGCTGCATCAGATTGCCGGCCGTATCGAATACGTCGACGAAGCCGAGTCCGGCACCGTCGAGATTGTCGTGCGCGTCTGCGTCCTGTTTGGCGTAGGTCACGAAGAGTTTTGCGCCGATCGCCTGAATGCCGAACGGCGCAAAGCCGGCCGGCAGCGAGGCGTCCTGAAACTTGCCGGGCATCGAGACCTTCGCGAAGTTCTTGTCGAACACGTCGATCTTGTTGTTGTGGAAGTCGGTTGCATAAAGAAAGTTCGCCGCGCCATTACTGGCGAGCGCGAGCCCCTTATAGACAGCGCCGCCGCTGCCGTCGTCGAACATGACGATCGCGGTCGTGAGAGCGACCGCCGGCGCCCACGCGGTGATCGTGCCCCCTTCGCCAGAAAAGATAAAGGCACCCACGCCGGTCTTGCCACTCTGAGTGACCGTGAAATCCGTCGTGCCGTTGAACACGATGCCGGTCGGATTCGCCGGACCGCCTGTTCCATTCGGGATGCTGACGATCAGGGATTGCGGCACACCGTTGCCGTCATAGAGCGTCGCGACTGAGGTCGCGTTGTCGGCGACCCAGACAAAGCCCTTGGGATTGAACGCGATGCCCCAGGCGTTTTTCAGATTCGCGTCGGTGTGGGGTGCGGAGACGGCACCGTCGGAGACCAGCGCGGTCGTGATGAACGACTGCGAATTAATCGACCCGCCGCCGCCGCAGGCGACAAGACCCGTTAGCGCCATGCCAGTCACGACGCCGCCCAATGCTTTAAGCACAGACTTCATGACCGCACCTCTCTCTTGACTGATGGTGATAGCGGTTATTGAACGTGCGGCGTCGAGCGTTTATTCCTTTGCCGGTAAAAAAATTTGTTCTGAAGCGCCCAGGCTGGCGCGTTCATTTAGAGAACGCGCCAGGCCGTGACGGTTGGGTTCTGCAGATTCGGTATCGTCTGGTGGCGCGTACTGAGGCGCCACTCACAGGGAGTCGTGGTGGCCATTGTCGGCGTGCTCGCGGCGGTGCAATGAAAGGGCGTAAGTGATGCCGGAGATTGCCATTATCGGTGCGGGATTCATCGGCCTCGCGAGCGCTGCGGCATTGATGCGCGACGGCCATCGAGTCACGTTGTTCGATCCGGCCGGGGTGGGGCAGGGTGCGTCGTTCGGCAACGCCGGGACCTTCGCGCACTATGCCTGTATTCCGGTCAACAACCCATCCGTGTACCGCGATTTGCCACGCTTTCTGCTCTCGAACGAGAGCCCGTTCAGATTGCGCTGGGGGTATCTGCCCCTCTTGCACCATGGCTTGCGCGTTTCATGATGAGTTCGCTGCCGCGCCGTTACGAAGCAAGCGCCGGTGCGCTTGCCGCGTTGCTCGATCGCGCGCAGGAGGGCGCCAAACAATGCCGCGATCCCGTCCCGCTCGATGCGCTCGCTAGGCATGAACGCGCAACTGTTCGGCGCCGGCGCGCTGAAGAGCAATGCTTTCCTGCAGATCCCCGGCACGGCGGGTGACGGTACCCAGGATCTGGAGCCCGGCCCGGCGCTCGATAAGCTGCCCGCCGCGCAGGCGTTCGGCAAGCGCTGCGTCTATGACGGCGGGAAAAATCCGTAATACCGGGAATGGTTAAGCGTCCGCCTCGCCATTGAGATCGGGATTGTTCAGCGCGAGTTCGTGAACCCACTCGCTGAACACCCGCACGCACATGCTCAGCCGACGCTGCGGATACAGCAAGGAAAGCGGCATAGGCGGGCACGGATAACCGCGGAGAATTTCACGTAACGCGCCAGTGCGAAGCGCCTGCGCAGCCATGAAGCGTGGCGTCTGGATCAAGCCCAGTCCTTCGATCGCGGACATCACGTACACGAGGCCGTCGTTGACCGCGAGGATGCCATTCACCGGCTTTCGAATCAGCGCGCCGTCCACTTTGAACTCGAATGGATAGACACGTCCCGCGCGTGCGGAAAAATAATTGACGGCACGATGGCGGTCGAGATCATCGGGCGTGACGGGCTCGCCCATCTGCTCGAGATAGGCAGGCGCGGCGCAGATGCACATGCGCACGCTGCCGATCGTCCGCGCGACGAGATTGGAATCGTCGAGCGTGCCGATCCGTATCACGCAATCGACGCCTTCCTGCACGAGATCGACGTTGCGGTCGGCCAGCCCCAGCTTCACGGTGATGTCGGGGTAGCGCGCATTGAATTCACGCATCACGGGCAGCAACACGTTGGCGGCAAATGTGGCGGAGGTGTCGACCCGAATCGTGCCGCGCGGATTTTGCAGCTTGTTCGATAGCGCGGATTCGGCGTCGGAAACCTCGGCGAGAATGCGTGTGCAGTACTCGTAGTAGAGCGCGCCGTCGTCGGTAACCCGCACGCTGCGCGTCGTGCGATTCAGCAGGCGTACCCCCAGATGGCTCTCCAGATTCTGCACCAGGGTCGATACCGACGCACGCGGCATCTCCAGCGAATCGGCCGCCTTCGAGAAGCTCGATGCATCGACGACACGCTTGAATACCGCCATGCCTTGAAGAATGTCCATACGGGGTTGCTCTTTCGAATATGACCGATCCGCAGTCTAGAACGGACTGGCGACGGGCCGCAAACAGAACGCCACGCGGGCATCGCCGTTCATGAAAAATCTTGACACCGTTCCGGTTACGGAGTCGGCAAACGTAGCAAACTGACCGGTGCATCGGATCGAATTCAACTCATGGAAGGCGCACGCCTCGCGTCGTCACGCGCACTGCCGAATTGCCGTATCGTGCAGAGTCACAGTACTCCTTGCAAATCGAGGGCACGCCATGGCACTTCCGTCGAACCACACTGGCCGGCGTTACGGCAGACGTCTTTTTTTACGCGCCGCGGGCAGCGCCGCAATCGGGCTGCCTGTTTCGCTTGCGTTGCCGCATCTCACCCCGGCACAAGCTCAGTCCCAAACACAAGCTGAAGCTACCACGACGCCGCCGCCGCGCATGGCGCAACGCGTGATTCCCTCGACAGGCGAACGCCTGCCCGTGGTCGGCTGCGGCACGTGGCGCACCTTCGATGTCGGCAACGACGCCGCCGCGCAGTCGCAACTTGCCGACGTGTTGCGGATTCTGTTCGAAGCAGGCGGCTCGGCAATCGATTCGTCGCCGATGTACGGCTCATCGGAAGCGGTCGCGGGGGAATTGCTGACCCGGCTCGACGCGCACAAGAAAGCCTTCGTTGCCACTAAAGTCTGGACCGAAGGGCGGGAAGCCGGCATCGCGCAGATGGAAGAATCGCTGCGCCGCTTCCAGCAACCGCGTATCGATCTGATGCAAGTTCACAACCTGCTCGACTGGCGCACCCAACTCGCCACACTGCGCGACTGGAAAGCACACGGCCGGATTCGTTATATCGGCATCACGCACTACACGTCCAGTGCATTCGGCGAGGTCGCAGCCGTGATGCGCAGTGAAAAACCCGACTTCGTGCAGATCAACTACGCCGCGGACGATCGTGACGCGGAGCAGCGCATCCTGCCGCTTGCGGCGGAGTTGGGCATCGGTGTCGTGGTCAATCAACCTTTCGGTGGCGGCGGTCTGCTTGCGCGTGTCGGCAAGCAACCACTCCCTGGCTGGGCTGCCGAAATGGGCTGCACGAGCTGGGCGCAAGTCCTGCTCAAATTCGTCCTCGCACAACCGGCGGTGACGGTGGTAATCCCGGGAACCGGGCGTCCGCAATACATGGCTGACAACGTTCGAGCGGGGTCCGGTCCGCTGCCTGACAAAGCGATGTGCGCGCGAATCGTCTCGGCGGTGAAGGGCTGAGCCCACACCAATTTAATTTTCTCCAGGTGAACTCAACGGCTAGTTAATTTCTGGAAGTGCATTGCGTGTCTTTTGCCTGCCTTATCACACTCCGCACCGCAATAAAATAAAGTTTCTCGTAGAAGTACACATTCGTCCCGTGTCCGGAGTATTAACCCAATCTTAACCCGATTGATTACTTGATCCATTCGATCTGCATACGCCGTGAGCTAATTCAGGAAAGTTTGTGAAAGGAAGTTGACACGATAACGTTTGCCAAACTAGGCTACGCACTGTCGCAAAAAAACTGGCCTGTTCCTTTGCACCTGCCCGGAGACGCAGGTAAGCCGCTGCTTTGCCCGGTCAGTCAAACGACCGTACAAGAGGGCAAAAGAACGGCTCACGTCGCAATTTTGAAAGTTTTGTAATTATCGAGTCGAGTAATTCGAAAATCAGCCACAAGTGCTGAGGCAGTAACAGGCCCCTATATTCTCGCTAGCAATCCGGCGCTAGTGCGGGAGACCTTTTTCGCTGAAAAGCAAAGAAACACAGCTTAAGCACTCATCGCACTTTCTTTATGCCGATTTTGTCAGTCGAGGATTAACCATGCGTATAAATTTCCGATTGCAGATACAGTGCCTGGCGCTAGCCGGCATAATGGCTCTGGCGGGCTGCGGCGGTTCAGATGGTTCGCCATCGCTGTCGAGCAAGGCCGCCCAGGCCCCCGCGGCCGCCTCCGAGGTGGCGCTCGCGCCCCCTGCCGCGCCGATCGTTGCGGACACATCGATCAATAAGAGCGTGCCGCCGGTCGAATTGCCCGACACGGTCACACCGATCAACTACAAGCTGTGGTTTCGGCCAAACCCCGCGCTCTCGTCATTTGACGGCCGGGCGGACGTCCAGATCAAGGTGCTGAAGGCCGTTAATGCAATCACGATTGCCGGGCACCGCATCAAGTTCACGAACGGCACGATCACGCTGCAGCCAGGCAACATCCCACTGATCGCCACGCCGCAGGACGATGGCGATTTCTACCAGCTTCGGCCTGTGAGCGGGCAGATTGCCGCCGGCAACTACTCGCTGCACATGGAGTGGAGCGGCATCATCAACTTCAAGACCTATGACGATCCGGTTGCCAAAACCGGCGGCAGTTGCGGCGACGATCCCTATCCGGGTTGCTCCGCGGCCGAGGGGGTATTCCGCGTCGACCTGAAGTCGACCGACGGCACCACGAGCGGCGCGATTCTCACGCAGGGCGAATCGAACCTCGCGCGTCAATGGTTCCCGGGCTGGGATGAACCGGCTTTCCGGCCCACCTACGAGGTGAGCGCGGAAGTCCCGCAGAACTGGAACGTGGTCTCGAACGCGGCGGAGCGGCCGGCGGTGAATGTGGACAGCGGCTACAAGCTGGTGTCGTTCGAAAAGACGCCGCCGATGCCTTCGTATCTGCTCTTCTTCGGCGGCGGTCAGTTCGACATGCTCGAAGACGACTTCGCGAGCCCGCTGCCCGACGGCAAGGGTCTGCATCTGCGCATCTTCACGCCGCCCGGCATGCGTGACTGGGCGAAACCGGCCATGCAGCAGACGAAGCAGGCGCTCGACTACTACTATCGCTACACCGGCATTCCCTTACCGCTTACGAAGTTCGACACGATCGCCGCGAACGACGCGTTCAAGGAACAGAAGGACCTGAACTTCGGCGGGATGGAGAACTGGGGCGCGATTCTCGAATTCGCCGACGACATTCTGCCCGCGCCGGGCACCACCATGTCCGACTATGGCGTGACGGTGCTGACCCATGAAGCCGCGCACCAGTGGTTCGGCGATCTGGTCACGCTCGACTGGTGGGACGACGTATGGCTGAACGAATCGTTCGCGACGTTCTTCGAAAACAAGACCAAGGTGCGTTTCTTCCCGGACCGCTTCAGCTGGGTCGACGACGTGAAGAACAAGTACGCGGTGATCAATGCCGATCTGAAATCCACCGCGTTCCCGGTGCAGCCGAACTTCAACGGCTGGGCCTCGAACGACTTCGTGCTGAGCGCGAGCGCCTTTACATACGACAAGGGCGGCCATGTGCTGAAGATGCTGGAGAACTATCTCGGCGAAGACGTATTGCGCAAGGGCTTGCAGTCGTATCTGGCGGACTATTCCCTTGGCAACGGCACGCCGAAACGCTTGTGGGACGAACTGGCCAAGGCAAGCGGCGAGCCGATGGTCGCGATCGGCGACAGTTTCGTGCGGCAAACCGGCGTGCCTTTGCTTTCGCTCGACACGCAATGCGATCTGACCACCAATCAGACCGTGGTCACGCTGAAACAGTCACCGTTCCCGAATCAGAACCAGTACCCCGGCACGCAGTGGACGATTCCGCTGACACTCGCGTACGGCGACGGACTGAGCTTGCGCAAGACGATTGCGATGAAGGACACGCAAACGCAGGTGCGTTTGAACGGCTGTTCCGCGGTGCTGGCGGATCCGAGCGGTCTCGACTACTACGTGACGAACTACAGCAACAACGCGTGGAGTCAGTTGCTGGCGCAGGGCAATGCGTTGAAGGATCCGGTTCTGCTGACCAGTCTGCAACTCGAGGCGAAGCTGCTGGTGAAGAACGGTCTGGCGGATCCGTCGCGTGCAAGCAGCATTGGTTCGCTTAGCCCGTCTGCCGCGCCGCTCGCACGTCAATTGTTGATGACCGCGCCGACGACACAGTCGCTGCGTCCGACGATCCGGTATCAAGGCAAGTTGAAGCAGAAGCCGCAAGCGCAGCAAGCGCAGTAGGCCCGGTTCGGTTAGCGGCATTGCGCCGAACTGAACCGTAGTAAAGGGGCAGCGCCGTGGCCCGCATCTTGAGGGATGCGGGCCGCGGCATGTCCGCATGCATCGGCTGCACGAGCCGTAACTGTTGATCGCCCAGCAGAGTTCCAGCGGAACGATGAGGTCGACACCGCCGTTGGCTCACGCCGAACGCAGCCGGCGCTCGAACCAATTGCGCAACAGACCCGCCAGAAGCGCGCCAACCAGCACGACAAGGTAAAGCGTGACGAGACTGTGACGCCACGTATCGAGTGCAATCTGGTGCGCCAGCAGTGTGGAATCGGGCGCGGGGAGAACAGCATGCATGGCGACAATAGCTTGCTTCATCCGCAGAAAACCCGCGGCGGATAGCAAGGGCAAAAGAATGAGGAAAGCTAGCAGAATGGGTCTCGCGCGTTGCGCCGCCGGATAGTGGCGCAAGCGAAACCACACGCCGAGGCAGCCATGAATCCAGCCCGGCGCGAGCAGTGCAAGTTGCAAGCCTTGCGTGCCGCTCACGATCAGCGATACCACGATCCGTTCGTAGTTCGGCTCGAAGCCGTACATCGACGCCGCGAGGCGCGTTGCCACCGCATGCCGGATCAGCAGCAGAGGCAGGCTGAGTCCGGCCCACAGGCGGATCCATTCGGCAGGCGGAAGCGTCCAGTGGCGGCGCCCGTAAATCGTGCGTACGGCCAGCACGAAATGGAGAAGGGCCGAACCGTACAGCGCGATTGTTCCAGGCGCGCTATGCCAGATCCACAGCGCGAACGTGAGCCCGCGCCCGGCAAGATCGAGCGACCAGATGCCGAGTGCGTGATTGACCAGGTGCAGAAATAGATAAATCAGCAGCACCACGCCCGATCCGAGTTGCAGGCGGCGTAAAGGGGGTTGCACGTCTTCCTCCGTTAATACCCTATGTTCAGAGCGTTTGTTTCAGACGCCGCGGTTGAGCGAATTCGCGCAGGGCGGCGTCGGCGGACTGGTCTCATCCGCGCGACGCAGCCGTTCCGGCGCGCTTCTGACTGTCACTTTGTTGCACCGTGCCTTGACGCACTGCTTCGGCAAAGCGCTGCAATGCGGATAGCGAGCCGCACACGCTCTGGTACTCCTCACGGCCGATCCTGCCTTCGAGGATGACCGCCATGCCCGACGCGCGGGCCATGTCGATGATGTCCATGGTGTTTCTCCTTTCAGTTTCCTCGTCTGCATGACTGCGAGCGCAGCGCGGCTATTCCCACATTGATCCTGACGCGAGACGTATATGCCTGAGTCGCGGGACTCATTGGCCGAGGCTATTTTTCCGCGCCTGGAATAAAACCTGGGGCACGGCAGTCTTGCTCATGAACCGAGTCGCGATCCCCGCGGGATGACCCCGGGGTTGCTCGCGAATCCTTATCGTGAGGTCAACATGTCGTCACATCATTCATCCGATCCTGCCTTTGACCCTGCCTTCAACCGGGCGCGCCGCGGGGCACTGAAATGTCTCGCCTTCGGCGGCGTAGGCACAGTGTTCGTCCTTGCCGGTGGCATTCTCACGCCTGTGGAGCTGGCCCTCGCGGCCGATGCGAAATCCTCGTCGACGATCACGGGTGTGCCGCTTTTCCTGCAGATCAGCGACTCGCATATTGGCTTCAATAAAGAGGCCAACCCGGACGTCGCAGGCACGCTCAAGCAGACGATCGACTACGTCAACGCCATGCCCGTCAAGCCCGCACTGACAATCCACACGGGCGACATCACGCATCTTTCCAAGCCGGCGGAGTTCGATCTCGCGGCTCAGTTGATGTCGGGTCTGAATATCACGGAGCTGCACACCGTGCCCGGCGAGCACGACGTAACGGACGGCCCGGGAACCGAATATTTCAGCCGCTTCGGCAAGGCGTCGGACAACAAGGGGTATTACAGCTTCGACCATAACGGCGTGCACTTCGTCGCGCTCGTCAACGTCATGCATTTCAAGCCGAATGGTTTGGGTGGCCTCGGCGACGAGCAACTCGCCTGGCTCGAAAATGACCTGAAAGGCCGCTCGTCCAGCACGCCGATCGTCGTGTTTGCGCACATGCCGATGTGGACCATCTACGAACCGTGGGGGTGGGGCACGGGCGATGCCGGTCAGGCAATGAGCTATCTGAAACGCTTCGGCTCGGTGACCGTCCTGAACGGTCATATTCACCAGATCGTGTCGAAGGTGGAAGGCAACATCACTTTCCATACCGCGCGCTCGACGGCCTATCCCCAGCCGACCGCCGGCAATGGCCCCGGCCCTGGGCCGCTCACGGTAGCGAGCGATCAGCTTCCCAAAATGCTCGGGGTGACCAGCATCAAGGTTGTGCGTCATCCGCTCCATGCGACGCTGGCCGATACGACACTCGTCTGATTCAGGTTTTTTATTTTGTTATTGGAGATCAGTTATGCAAACTAGTGCAATTCGCCGCGCCCTCTTTGTGCTGCTCGGCAGCTCGATGCTCATCGCGGCGTCGGCCGGCATGTCCGTTGCACGGGCAGAGACGCCCAGCGCCGTGGTCATCAAGAACTTCATGTTTTCGCCGATGGCGCTCACAGTCAAAACCGGCGCGACGGTGACGTGGAAAAATCTCGACGGCGAGCCGCACACCGTCGTGAACGACGCGGGTATGTTTCGCTCCGCCGCGCTCGATCAGAACGATACGTTCCAGTTCAAGTTCGACAAGCCGGGCGTATATAAGGTGTTTTGCGGCATCCACCCGAATATGAAGGAAACCATCACCGTGCAGTAGGTTTTCTTTAAGCGGGCGCTCAAACCGTCACAACGACTTTCCCGAACTGTCCGTTAGTCTCCAGATAGCGATGTGCATCCACCATTTCGTCGAACGTGAAAGTGCGGGCGATCACAGGCTTGAACGCGCCGCTTTCAAAACCCTTCAACACGTATTCGACAGCTGTCTTTTGACGCTTCGGATCGCCGCTTGTCAGCCAGATGTTGTGCGCTTTTACGGTGAGCATTTTAGCGATCATGTCCAGTACGGGCAGTGGTGTGACCTCATCGCTCAACGCGCCGTAGATGTAAGCGATGCCCTGAAACGACAGCGTTGCAATCAGCTTTGCGAAGGTCGGCCCGCCCACCGGGTCGAACGCGACGCGCGCGCCTTTGCCGGCGGTGATGCGCATCACCTCGGCGACCAGGTCGGTTTCTTCCGTGGCGATGACATGGGCGGCGCCGGCGCCGAGCAGCTGCTCACGCTTGCCCGACGTGCGAGTCAGTGCAATGGAGGTCGCGCCCGCGTAGTTGGCGATCTGGATCGCCGCCAGTCCGACGCTGCTGGAGGCGGCGGGAACGATGACGAAATCGCCGCGGGTCACCTTGGCGTCTTCGATCAGCGCGCCATAGGCTGTCACGAACATCATCCACACCGAGGCCGCCTCGGCGAACGAAAGCGACTCGGGATGCTTCACGACCGCGTAGTCTGGTACGAGGATGACTTCGCCATACGTGAAGTACTCGTTCATCGAGAAGGACGGCATGACGTTGACCTTGTCGCCGGGCGCGACACCCTGAACTTCGGCGCCCACCGCGTCGACGATGCCAGCGGCTTCATAGCCCAGTCCGGCTGGAAATTTGACGGGTTCGATGTACGCGTCGTTGCGCCACATCGACTCGGCGCGGTTGATGCCAATGGCCTCGACCTTGATGCGAACCTCATGCGGACCAGGCGCCGCGACAGGCGTTTCGACGAATTCGAGCACTTCAGGCCGACCGGCCTTTGCGAACATGATGGTGCGTGACATGAAAATCTCCGGGGTTGGCAGCATGGTTGCAGCGAGGCGACGGCGCATTGAGTCGCACGGTCGCGGGGATTTCTACAGTAGACGAATAAACCGGGAAAACCGAGTAATGCTTTTCTTCGCGGCGTCAGAAGGTGGGTGCACGTAACACATAAGTGGCAGCTAGTGCTTCGGCACACTAAGGCTGGTCCGAATTCGACGAAGTGTGGCGGCTGAATGCGAGGAGGTCCGCACCGTTTCCTCGGGCGTGTTTGTTGCATGCCAGATAGCGATCAGCGCATGCTCACATCACCATCCCGGCCCGGCGTACAACGTAACCTGCAAGCCTTCCCGGCACCACTCGTCGATGCACGCGGCGTTGAATTTTTTACCAGCTTTTATCAATGCACACACGGCTCGCAAAGCTGCCGTTTAAAGCGCAGCATTACCGTATCGTCGCTACCCGGCGCGCGGGTTAAATGTTCAGAGAACTCCAGAACGGCCGCTGAATCGTGTGATTAAAGTCTGCCGACCTGTCAGACGTAAGGATTCCGGAGAGTAGTGCGATGTTCAACGATACCGATTTACCAAGATCTGCTGCAGCGCATCCGGATGCCAGCGATGACGCTGGTGTCGAGCCGTCGGCCGAGGCGCCCCCCGTACGATTCGGACGTCTTGCGCTGTGGGTCGCGGCGGCCAGCGCGCTGACCTTTGGCGTGGTGGGAACGGTCGCTTACAGCGTCTGGTTCAATCACGATCAGCAGGCGTATGCCGACGCCATGGCGCGCGCACGCCAGGCGCTCGGGACAACTGCGCTAGCGGCGACCGCACCGGCATCCGCGAAATTGATTGCGCCCGCAAGGATGGCGACTTACGCGGCAGCGCCACGTCAGCCGGCAACGGCGGCCATGGCGGCAACGCAGGCATCACCGGAGGAAGAAGGAAAACAGCAAGCCTCCTGGTCGGGTCCGGTCACGCCTTTTTCTCTGCCCGCGGATCGCCAAGCCAGCGTGGCGCGCGCAACGCCCGCCGTGGCCGCATCTTCCGTCCCTGCCGTTCACCGCGCAGCGCCCCCTTCCAACGTTGCTGCGCAGCAGCAGCCGGCCGCCAGTCGAGCGGGCAGGGATGCGCGTCTCGCGCAACAGGATCGCCGCTCTTCTTCGACAGCCAATGCCAGGCAGAAAGGCAGCCTGTTCGCCCGAATGGGTTCGTTCTTTCGTCGCGTAAGTTATCGCCAGCATGGCTCCGGAAGCCGGCAAGACATCTATTCCCATCCCTGAGCGCGCGCGGACGCCGCGCGCCGCTCGTGGGCGCGCTCTCGCGATCCGCTTCAGGCCCGGTCCGGCTGCCATCGCCGCCGCCGCGCTGGTGTGTCTGCTGATTGGCCTCTCATACCTTGCGCTGCAAATCCGGGCGATCTTTTCCGATCAACTGAAACAGGAATATGCGGAGCTCGTTCTCGACGCGGTCGAACGGGCGGAAGGCGCCCGGAGCGTGGTCGGCATCTGGCAGCAATTGCCAGACGCCACAGCAACGCATGCCGCCGGATATCGTCAAGCGCGCACCGAACTCGCCCATCGCCTCACGTCACTCGCGGCGCTGGTGAATGCGAGTCCGTCGGCGGCGCCGCATGTGTCTTCACCGGCGCCGACAGCCGATGCCGATCTGCGCGACACCGCTGCCTGGCTCACTACCGTGTCGACCTGGTGGCGTGCGCAGCGCGACGCTGCCAGCGCCGATGCACGCGCGCGAATTGCCTATGTCGCGCACATGCTGATCGCGTCGGCGGCGTTGCTGTTCTGCATGCTGATTACCGCGCTGGGGATGTATGCCAAACGGAATCGCTTGCTCGCGGGCCAGTCGCGCGAATTCGAGCAGGCGGCGTTGCATGACGCGATGACCGGCTTGCCGAACCGGCGCAAGCTATTTGCCACGCTCGATGCGTCGGCGGCGAAATCGCTCGCGGGCGGGGCGCCTCGCAATATCGCGGTGTTGTATGTCGACCTGGATGGCTTCAAGCAGCTCAACGACTCACTCGGCCACCGCGTTGGCGATGAATTTCTGATTGCGGTTTCGAAGCGCTTTCGCGAGTCGGTGCGTAAAGTCGATGTCGTCGCGCGGATCGGCGGCGATGAATTCGCCGTGCTGGTCCGGGAATTTTCGACCAATGTAGAGCTGGGCGAAATTGCCCGGCGACTGATTGACTGTGTGGTTCAAACGGACGGGGAGATGGGCAACGGGCTGGTTCGTGCCAGCATCGGCATTGCCAGTTTCCCCGATCCCGTCGGCGATTACCATGGCCTCGTGAGCGCGGCCGATGAAGCGATGTACCGGGTCAAGCGCAGCGGCAAGAACAGTTACGCGTTCGCTGAGCCGGCGAGCTGATCCATGCGCTTAATGGTGCCGACGCTATAACGTTCCTGCCTTGCGGGTTTCCAGATTCAACTTACGGTGCGACAGTTCCTCGATCATCTCGAGGCGCAATTCATCGGTCATGTTTTTCCATCCGCGAATTTCGTCGCGTGTGCGTAGACACCCGATGCACATGCCGGTATCTCCGTCGATTTTGCAGACGTCAATGCAAGGAGAAGGCACTGTCGCAAGCGGCGCATTGGGGCCGCCGGATTGACCTTGCTTTTTATCGGAGGTGTCTAGCGAGACGGGGTCTTGTTTTGCACCAGACGCGGCGCTTTCCAGGTCACTCATATTCGAATCCGGTCAATTTGAATTGGCTGTGAGCGACGTCGATAAGCTGTTCGGTCGCGCGCGCCAGGATAGGCCGCGGGAGTATAGCAAGCGGCTGAACAAACGCCCGGCCGGGGCGCAAACTCACGCGTCGATTAGTTTCGTGTTAAAAATTCGAGGCATCGCCGATGCGGAGAAAGCGCGTTGGCGGATGGCAATCGTTCGAAACTCATCCACTGCGGAAAGGGCAATGTCCAGATATTCCTTGATTGATGCCGTGCGACGTACGAGCCCGCGGGGATGGATGAGCGCTGTTCTGACGGTAACCCTGGCGGCCTGTGCGCAGCTGCCGCCGACGGCAAATCAGGTCGCGGATCACACTGCCCATCAAGATTCGTATCAGGCGCCCGCGGCAAATGCGGCAAATGCATCAAGCGCAGCAAGCGCCGCACGCCCCGCCGACGGGCCGCTGCCGGTTCCGCCTAACCTCATTGCATTGATGCAGCCAGCGGGCCAGAAGCGTCTGATAACCACCCCCCATAACCAGTCGTACTGGCCGCTTTCGGAGTATTTCGAAACACAGCGCAACGAAGCCTACTGTTCGGTCGCGACCTCGGTAATGGCGCTCAACGCATTGGGTATTCGCCGTCCCGAGTCGACGCAGTACCCGGATTTCCCATACTTCTCCCAGGCGGATTTCTTTCGCAGCGTCGATCCGCAGCTGGCCAACGCCGCGCGGGTATCGAAGGAGGGCATGACGCTCGACCAGCTCAGCGCGGTCCTGGGTGCGTTTCCTGTCGAGGTGAGGAAATTCCACGCCGCCGATCTGACGCTCGCCCAGTTTCGCGATCTGATTCGCGACACGACCGGCCACAGTGACCGCTTTGCGTTATTGAACTTCAGGCGGGTGGAGATCGGTGAAACCGGCGGAGGTCACTGGTCGCCGCTTGCCGCCTACGACACCGCGAGCGATAGTGCGCTGCTTCTCGATGTGGCGCGCTACAAGTATCCGGCGGTGTGGGTGCCGCTCACGCAACTGTACGCAGCAGCCCAGGCGGTCGATAACGTGAGCGGACTTTCACGCGGCATTGTGGTCGTCGGCACGCGAGCGAACTGACGGACGGCTTTCAAGACGTGGTGGTCTCGCCTACCAGCGTCGGCGGCAGAGTGGTTGAGCGCGCATCAATCGTCCTCGTTACGCCATTCGGTGAGCCCCTCTCGCGTGTTCAGTTCGATGAACGAGGGTAGCGCGCGCAGCCCGCGAATATAGCGCGCAAGATGCAGCCAACCCATTGCGGCGCGCGGCATGTTGCGGGTCCAACGCATCAGCATGACGGCGAGAAAATCGACGGTGCTGAGCGTGCCGCCGACCAGACAATCACGGCCGTCGGCGAGATCGGCGTCGAGCCGCTCACAGGCTTCTTCGATACGGCGCCGCGCGAGTGCCCGGACTGCTTCGGCGCCGGCAGGGTCGCCGTCGACGTCCGCGTAAAACCAGTCGCGCATGCCGGGCAGCAGCGTGTTAGCCAGATAGATCATGCGTTCCAGCCACGCCGCGCGGTCGGCCGAGCCGGGCGCAGGCGCGAGTGCGGCTTCGGGATGCCGCTCGGCCAGCAGCATCAGCAACGCGGCCGATTCGTGGCGCGGCATGCCGTCGACTATCAGCGTGGGAACGCGGCCTGACGGATTGAGCCGCAGATATTCAGGGTTTCGCTGATTGCCGGCGTCGATGTCGACGAGATGGGCCTCGAACGGGATGCCCATTTCTATCATCATCCAATGAACCGCCATGCTTGCCGCGCCCGGTGAGTAGTAAAGAACGTAGCTCATTGATTCGCTCCGCGTGCTGGTTGGATTTCATCGGCTTGATTCGGGCGTAGTCTAGCGCGATTCGTGAGCGCTGCAGAGGCGCAAGATGCGCGCAAATTGGATGACATGTGCCGCTTGAGGTGGAGCGTCCGAGCCTTGCTGGCTATCACCACTACGAACATTCGTGGCTGGTCGGCCTGTTGGCAATGGCCATATGCTGCGCCGAGGGCCGATGGCCCATCAATCTCAAAGGTGAAGCAACGCGATGTGTGCACTCGACCGGCGGACTTTGCTGAAAGGCGCGCTTGCCGCGCCGTTGCTGAGCGCTGGGTTGCGCTCGCCGACCCACGCACAAGCTGCATCGACCGTGACAACGGCAGCGGCGATGCGGCCAACGCAACGCCGCGTGCGCCCAGGCGACCCGTCATGGCCGTCAGCGCGCGCCTGGCAAGATCTGAACCGGGCCGTGGAGGGCCGCTTGAGCCCCGTTAGATCGCCATTGGCGAGTTGCGCCGAAACGCCTGCGAGTGCCGCTTGCACGGAAGTCTTCGGGCGCCTGAAAAATCCCTACTACATCGGCGACACGCCGGCGCTGACGCAGACCTCTGGATGGCTCGACGCGTGGACGTCGGCGCCCAGCGCTTACGTCGTGGCCGCGGCGAACGCGCAGGACGTCGCGCGCACGGTCGACTTCGCCCGCGAGCATCGCCTGCGGCTCGTGGTGAAAGGCGGCGGTCACAGCTACCAGGGCACGTCGAATGCAGCAGACTCGCTGCTGATCTGGACGCGGTCCATGCGAGACATCACCTTACACGACGCATTCGTGCCGGCGGGATGCGAAGGGCGCCTGAAACCGGAAGCCGCGGTGACGGTAGGCGCCGGCGCCCTGTGGGGCCACGTGTACGAAGCCGTCAGTACGCAAGGCGGCCGCTACGTGCAAGGCGGCGGCTGCCTGACCGTGGGCGTTGCCGGACTCGTACAGGGCGGCGGTTTCGGCAGTTTTTCGAAGCAATTCGGCACCGCTGCGGCGAGCTTGCTCGAGGCCGAAGTCGTCACCGCCGACGGCGTGGTACGAATCGCGAATGCGTGCTCGCACCCCGATCTCTTCTGGGGATTGAAGGGCGGCGGTGGCGGCAGCCTCGGTGTCGTCACGCGGCTGACGTTACGCACGCACGAACTGCCCGGCCGGGTCGGCGTGGTACGCGCGACCGTGAAAGCAGCGTCGGATGCTGCATTCCAGGCATTGCTCGGGGCGTTTGTCGGCTTCAGCGCCGAGAACCTGGTGAGCGAGCATTGGGGCGAAACGGTCGCTTTTCACCCCGACAATTCATTGGGTATTTCGATGCTGTTTCAGGGCATCAACCGTGACGAGGCCGTACGCATCTGGCAACCGTTCTTTGCGTGGATCGCGGACCCCGCCAACGGCTGCACGACAACTCCGCCGCAAGTGCTGGATGTCGCCGCGCGACGCTTCTGGGACAGAGAATTCATGATGCAGCACCTGCCCAGCGTGCTCAAGACGGACGACCGTCCGGGCGCTCCGGCCGCGAACGTCTTCTGGGCGGACAACTTCGTCGAAGCGGGTCAGTTCCTGTACGGCTACACGTCGACGTGGTTGCCTGCCGCGTTGTTGACGCCGGCGCAGCGGGGCCGTCTGATCGACGCGTTGTTCCAGACCACGCGTCAATGGACGGTTTCGTTCCACTTCAACAAAGGGCTGGCTGGCGCTCCCGCCGAGGCCTTGAGCGCGACCAGGGACACGCCGATGAACCCGGCGGTGCTCGACGCTTTCGCGCTCGCCATCATTGCCGGCGAGGGCGCGCCGGCTTTTCCCGGCATGACGGGCCACGAACCGGACGAAGCAAAAGGACGCCGGTACGCCACCAGAATCACCCAGGCGACACAGGCCTTGCGTGCCGTCGTCCCCAACGCGGGGACGTATTTATCCGAGAGCAATTTCTTCGAAGGCGACTGGCAGCAAGCGAACTGGGGCAGCAACTATGCGCGTCTCGCGGCCGTGAAGCGTCAATACGATTCCGACGGCCTGTTCTTCGTTCATCACGGCGTGAGCTCGGAAATGTGGAGCGCCGATGGGTTCACGAGAGTGAAAAGCGCGGACGATTGAATCACGCCGCAGGTCCTCAACGTTATCCGGCAACCACGCTAGGCACTCCGCGCCATCTCCCCCACGCCTGCGTTAAAGCTCTCATCCGGGCGTGCTCTGCGCGTCCCGCCGGAAACTGCAGGGCGTGCTCGGGCCGGCGTCTTGCGAACGCGAGCATCGTGCAGGACCGGCCGCGCGTCGACCAGATCCGCGTACAGCGCGAGATAGTTCGACGTCGACGCTCCCCAGCCGAAGTCACGGCTCATCGCATTGCGTTGCAACGCATGCCATGACGACGGTTGCATGAACGTGTCCAATGCGCGTCCGATCGCATAGATGACGTCGCCTGTGCTCTCGCCGTTGAACAGGAAACCGGTCGCGAGATCGATGCCCCGGCGTTCGTGCGGCGCATAGTCGATGATCGTATCGGCGAGACCGCCCACGCGTGACGCCACCGGAATCGTGCCGTAGCGCATTGCATAGAGTTGCGTGAGTCCGCACGGCTCGAAGCGGCTGCCGTGCAACAGGATGTCCGCGCCCGCATGCAACATGTGCGCGCGCCGCTCGTCGTAGCCGATCTGCACGCCCACCCGACCGGGCCACGCGGCGGCCAGTGCCTGGAGTGCCTGTTCGAGTCCGGGCTCGCCTTGACCGAGAATCGCAAACTGCAGACGCGGATGCCGTTCTAGCAGGTCAGGCAGCGCCCGCACCACGACATCAGCGAGTTTTTGCTCTGTCAGACGGCTGCCGATGGCGACCAGCGGCGCGAACGGATCGCGCGTCAGGCCGAAGGCCTGCTGGAGTTCGCGCTTGCAGGCCTGCTTGCCGGCGGTGTCGTCGACGGAATAGGGGCGCGCGATGAGCGGATCGGATGCCGGATTCCAGCTCGTCGTGTCGATGCCGTTGACGATGCCGGAGAGCTTGCTGGCTTGCGCCTGGAGAACGCCTTCCATGCCGTGGCCGAAGCGCGGAGTCAGAATCTCGCGTGCATAGCGCTGGCTGACGGTGGTGACGCGATCGGCGTGCACGATGCCGGCTTTCATCATGCTGAGCGAGCCGTAGAACTCGATGCTGCGGTCATCGGACAGTGCCGGCGCCAGCAATTCGGGCGGCACGCCGATCCAGCCGCCCATCGTGAGTGGGTGGTTGCCCTGAAATGCCAGGTTGTGAATCGTGAAGACGCTTTTTGCGGCGACGCCCGCGAGGCGCATATACAGCGGCGTGAGTCCTGCATGCCAATCGTGCGCGTGCACGATGTCGGGGCGCTTCACGCCGCGCACGCCGCGCGCGACGCGGGTGGCCGCTGCCGCGAGCGATGCGAAGCGGGTGAGATTGTCGAGGTAGTCGCGTCCTTGCGGATCGCGGTAGAGGCCTTGGCGCGCGAACAGGTGGTCCATCTGCAGCAGCAGCACGGGAAGGCCGGTGTCGGGCATCTGGGCGCGCAGCAGTTTGGCGTCGCCGCCGGGCAGGCCGGTCATACGGGCCACGGGAGTGACGCCGACGGCGCGCTCGAGGGCGGCCGGATACGCGGGCATCAGGATCGATACGTCGACGCCGGCTTCGCGCAGGGCGGCGGCATAGGCACTGACCATGTCGCCGAGGCCGCCAGATTTGGCGAGGGGCAAAGCTTCGGAAGCGACAAGAAGAACGTTGAGCGACAAGATGGCCCCCAAGGGATCAGTTTTTTTGCACTTGGACAGTGCGGTTGGAGTTCGCTAGCGCGAGGCTTCAGCAAGGGGTGTGCCTGAGGGTTGGGTTTTTGCCGCTGGCTGGTGGGGGGGTGTTGTGCTGTGGCACGGTGGCTGGTTTGGGGCGATGGCCCTTGCCGGGAGGGAGGGGGTTTTTTTCACTTGTATGTAGATTTGACTTTTTGGGGTTGTTTTTTGCCTACGGTGTTGGGGTTTGCTTGAGCTGGTTGCTCGTGCGGCGCTTGTTTGGTCTGTGCTTTTATGGCGTTGGCCTTTCCTTGATTTGTTATTGGATTATTAGTGTTGCCCCTGTGCGGGGCGGCAC
>NZ_JAQQEF010000032.1:0-92102 GCF_046027605.1 Paraburkholderia fungorum | reverse complement strand
AAGTGCAAGTGCAAGTGCAAGTGCAAGTGCAAGTGCAAGTGCAAGTGCAAGTGCAAGTGCAACACGTCGACAATTAACTCGCGGTGGGGTTCACGATGATTGCGGTGGGTGTTTGGCCGAGGCGAAACCGATGGCTCCCACCGCGCCTAACCAGAGCTCTTGGTTTCCGATGCAGACCCATCCGCGACGCACGCGGTGCGGAGTGGGAGTTGATGAGTGCGTTGTCACTAGCGCCGAATGTGCGAGGGCACGGATTCCAGATGCACCACTACCGTGGCTGTGCGGGGGACCCGCTTATGAGCTTGCGGTGTGAGCCGCTTTCTTTGCTTATCTTTCTTTGCGGCGGCAAAGAAAGTAAGTGCTGCCCCGCACAGGGGCGACGCTAATAGACCAATAAGAAATCAAGGAAAGGCCAAAAAAAAACCAATTCGAGGAAAGGCCAACGCCGCAGGCAAACCAGAGACCAAATAGCAATTGAAAGAAAGCCCAACGCTATAGGCAAACAGACGATCAATCGCCGCGCGGGCAAAAAAACCAATCCCCGCGCTACGCGCAAAACCTTCGAACTCTCAAGCACTTACCCGGAATATCCAGGCCTTATCAACAAGCCTATAAACAAAATCTGTGGATAAGCCACGCAACCGCGGCACACCCTTCGAGACGCCCATCGCCCATCGCCACGAGCGGCTTAGCCGCTCACCCCTGCATCTCCCCGCACCGCGGGCAACAACCCGATCTGCATCAAGCACTTAAGCCCGTAGCCCCAGAGTTATCAACAACCCTGTCAACATAAACTGGGGATAACGTCGAGACATGCCACCGGCTCATTGAAGACGAATACTGCACCCAAAAACATCCCTTGGCTCATTCCGCACCGCACCCAAAAATCGCAGCGCGCTCAACGTGTTAGCCCGCTTGTCAGATAGTTTTCAACAGCCTCATCAACATAAACTGGGGATAAGTCCGCAACCATCAGTACGGAATCCCAGGTTTAGTCCGAAGCGCCCACCTTCGTCGCAGAAACTGCCGGCGTCGCCGCCACAGTCGGCTCCGATTCCACCGGTGGATTTCCCATCGCCTGGAACAAGGCCGCGGTGTCCGTCAGTCGCGCACTCGTATAGCGAATCTCATCAAGCTGCGCATTACGAAACTGCTGTTCGCTCGAACGTGTCGACGCAATCGACAACGCGCCCAGCCGGTAGCGTCCCGACGTCTCGTCGAAAATTTCTTGCGCCGAGCGCGCGGCAATGTTCGCCGCGTCGAGCGCTTGCGTGTCGTGCTGCAACGCTGCAAGCGTGTCGGCGACGTTCTGGAATGCGGCCAGCACGGTTTGCTTGTACTGCGAAACCGTGGCGTCATACGTGTCCATCGCCGCGCGGCGCTGCGCGAACAGCGCGCCGCCATGAAACAGCGGTTGTGACAAAGACGCGCCAATGCTCCATATCGCCCCCGCGCCGGACAGCGCCACCGGCCAGCTAAAGCCGCCTTGTCCCATCGATGCACTCAGCGAAAGACTCGGGAACATCTGCGCGGTCGCCACGCCGACATCGGCCGCGGCAGCTTTCAGCGCGGCGTCCGCGGCCTGAATGTCGGGCCGCGAGCGCAGCAATTCGGATGGCACCACGACCGGCACCTGCTCAGGCACGTGCAGCTGCGCAAGGTCGAGGTCGTCCGGCGCCGCGTCCGGCGTGCGGCCGAGCAGCACGGCCAGAGCATGTCGCGTCGTCAGCCATTGCTGCTTCAAACCCGGCAAACTCGCGGACAGACTCGCGGCACTCTGTTGCGCATTCAACTGATCGGCGTGCGAGACCGCACCTAATGCGTAGCGCCGTTGCGTGTCGCGCGCCTGGTCGTTGGCAATCGTCACAAGCCGCTCGGTCGTGTCGATCTGCGCATGCAGCGCCGCGCTCGTAATCGCTGCCGTCACGATGTTGGCGGCCAGCGCCCGGCGCGCGGCATCGAACTGATAGGCCTGCACATTCACGCGAGCAGCGAGCGCCGCATCGGCGAGACGCGCGGCGCCGAACAGGTCGAACGTATAGTGCGCTTGCAACTGACCGACGAAGACGTTGTACAGAAACGTGTTCGGTCCAATTTCGGGTATCGCCAGCGCGCGGTTGCGGGTCACCTGGCCACCGGCGTCGATGGTCGGCAGCAGCGAACTGCCGATCTGCGCGCGCAATTGCTCGCGCGCGGCGGCAAGGCTCTTGTCGGTGGCGGCGAGCGTCGGGCTGTTGCGTAAGCCTTCATCGACCAGCGCATTCAGCGCATCCGATTGATACAGCTTCCACCATTCGGGCACGGGCTGGGCGCCGACCACGAATTGCTGGGTAATGCCCTGTGCGGGCACGGTTTGCGTCGGCTGCGCCTCGGCGCCGTAGTGCGCCGGTTGCGGCATGGCGGGCGGCGCGCCGTTCGGGCCGAACGAGCAGGCGGCCAGCGCCAGCGCGGCGGCGCCGGTAAGTGTGAGGCGCAGCTGTCGAGGGAATGCGAAGTTCACCATGATCTCAATTCCCCGTATGCGTCGTGCCGGACACGGACGGCGTCTGCGGTTCGCGCTCGTCGGCGCGCACTCTGAACGACATGGCATACAGGGCCGGTAGATAGAACAACGTGAGGATCGTCGCGCTGGTGATGCCGCCCATTAGCGCGGTCGCCATCGGGCCGAAGAAGTTCGAACGCAACAGCGGAATCAGCGCGAGCACGGCTGCTGCGGCAGTCAGCGTGATCGGCCGGAAGCGCCGCACCGTCGCGCCGACGATCGCGTCAAAGCGCTTATGCCCCGCAGCGATGTCCTGCTCGATCTGATCGACCAGAATCACCGAGTTGCGCATGATGATGCCGAACATCGCGATCACTCCGAGCATCGCGACGAAGCCGAACGGCTGGCCGAACAGCAGCAGCGTGATGACCACGCCGATCAGGCCGAGCGGCGCGGTCAGGACCACCATCAGCACGCGCGCGAAACTCTGCAGCTGGATCATCAGCAGCGTCAGGACTGCAATGATCATGATCGGCATCTGCGCATTGATCGATGTTTGACCCTTGCCGCTTTCCTCGACCGAGCCGCCGATTTCGATCCGGTAGCCAACTGGCAGCGTGGCGCGAATCTGGCTCAAGGCCTTGTCGACGGCGTGCGTGACGTCGATCCCTTGCGCGCCGGGCGCGACGTCGGATTGCACGGTGATCGTGGGTTGCCGGTCGCGCTCCCAGATCACACCGTATTCGAGGTCGTTACGCAAATGGCCCAGTGTGCCGAGCGGAACCGGCCCGTTCGGCGTCGGCATGGCCAGCGTGACGAGGCGCGCAGGGTCGACGCGTTCCGCTTTGGGCGCGCGCAGATCGACGCTGATCAGCTTGTCGCGCTCGCGATACTGGGTGACCGTGTAGCCGGAGAGTGTCATCGCGAGGAAGCTCGAGATGTCTTCGGAGCTCACGCCGAGTTCGCGCGCTTTCTTCTGGTCGACTTCGAAGCGCACCGAGCGCTCGGCGGGCTCATCCCAGTCGAACTGGACGTTGCGGGTGCCGTGGTCGGCGCGCATGGTTGCGGCCACGCGCTCGGCGATCGAACGTACGGTGGCGATATCGTCGCCGCTGACGCGAAACTGCACGGGATAGCCGACCGGCGGCCCGTTCTCCAGACGCGACAGGCGGGTGCGAATCGCCGGGAAGTTGTTGCGCAATTCCGGCTCGAGCCACTGCGCGAGCTTCTCGCGATCCTTCACCGATTTCGCCGTGATCACGAACTGCGCGAAATTGGGCTGCGGCAATTGCTGATCGAGCGGCAGATAGAAACGCGGCGCGCCGGTACCCACGAAGTCCACCGTATGATCAATTTCCGGACGGCCCACCAGCGCTTTCTCCAACCGCTCTGCCTGCCGCAATGTCGCGTCGAATGAAGCGCCTTCGGGCAAGCGCACATCCACCAGCAACTCGGGACGGTCCGAGCTCGGGAAGAACTGCTGCGGCACCAGCGTGAAGCCTGCCATGGCCAGAACGAACAGCACGATGGTGATCGCCAGCACGACGAAACGCCGTTCGATGCACCAACCGACCCAGCCACGCAAGCGCTTGTAAAAACGGGTGTCGTAGATGTCGTGTTCGTGATCGTCCGCTTCGTGTGCCTGACGCTTGCGCTCCGGCAACATGTGATAGCCGAGCAACGGAATCAGCACCACGGCCGCGAGCCACGACGCGATCAGCGCGATCGCCGACACTTCGAAGATCGAGCGCGTGTATTCGCCGGTACTCGACTTCGCCAACGCAATCGGCAGGAAGCCGGACACGGTCACGAGCGTCCCGGTCAGCATCGGAAAAGCGGTACTGGTGTATGCAAAGGCGGCTGCGCGCGTGCGGTTCCAGCCTTGCTCGAGTTTCACCGACATCATTTCGACGGCGATGATCGCGTCATCCACCAGCAGCCCTAACGCCAGCACGAGCGTGCCCAACGACACCTTGTGCAGGCCGATATCGAACAGATACATGCACAGCGCCGTGACGGCGAGCACGACAGGTATCGAGATCACGACCACCATGCCGGTGCGCACGCCCAGCGACAGCAGGCTGACCACCAGCACGATCGCAATGGCCTCGGCGACGGCCTCGAGAAAATCGTCGACTGAAAGCGCCACGGCGTGGGGCATGCTCGACACTTCGACCAGGTGCAAACCGGCGGGCAGGGAGGCGCGCAGCTTGACGGTCTCCTGATCGAGCGCCTTGCCCAGACGAATCACGTCGCCGCCAGGCTGCATCGTGACGCCGATGCCGAGCACCGCCTTGCCGCCGGAGCGCATTTGCGTGGCGACCGGGTCGTCGTAACCGCGCTTGATGGTCGCGATGTCGCCGAGACGGAACGAGCGGTTATTGATGCGGATCAGCGTGTCGGCGAGCGCATTGATGTCCTGGAACTGACCGGTGGGGCGAACGAACACGCGGTCGTCGGTGGTGGTCAAGGTGCCCGCCGGCGCGACGCTGTTCTGCGAATTGATCGCCTGGCCGAGTTGCTGCGGCGAGATGCCGAGGCGCGTGAGTTGCGTGTTGGCGATCTCGATGTAGATGTGCTGATCCGGATCGCCGAAATAGTCGACCTTGCCGACGCCCGGCACGCGCAGCAGCACGGTGCGCAACTGGTCCGCGTAATCGTGCAGTTGCGCGGCGGAAAAGCCGTCGCCTTCGAGCGTCCAGATGTTGGTATAGACGTCGCCGAATTCGTCGTTGAAGAACGGGCCTTGAATGCCTTGCGGCAAGGTCGCCGCGATGTCGCCGACTTTCTTGCGCACCTGATACCAGGTTTCGGGCACGTCCTTGACCGGCGCCGAGTCTTTCATCGAAAAGAACATCAACGATTCGCCAGGGCGGGAGTAACTGCGCACGAAATCGATGGCAGGCGTTTCCTGCAGTTTCCGGCCGATCCGATCGGTGACCTGTTCCTGTACCTGGCGCGCAGTCGCGCCGGGCCAGAAGGTGCGGATCACCATCACGCGGAACGTGAAGGGCGGGTCTTCGGATTGGGCAAGACGCGTATAGGCGAGGACGCCGAACGCGGTGGCGAGCGCGATCAGGAAAACGACCAGCGCCTGGTGGCGCAGCGCCCATGCGGACAGGTTGAAGCGTCCTTCTTCATGCGTGGTGCTCATGAAGCGAAGTCCTCGGGATGCAGCGGCGGGATCACGTGGACTTTTTCACCGGCGGTCACGGTATGCACACCTTGCAGCACGACGCGTTCACCGTCCTTGAGCCCCTGGCCGATCACGATCGTGCGCTCGTTATAGCGCGTGACCGTCACGCGGCGCAGTTCCAGTGTGCCGACGCCCGGCGTATCGACGCCCGGCGTACCGACGCCCGGCGCATTATCCGCAGGACGCACGACCCACACGGCCGGCTGCGTGCCGTCATGAAACAGCGCGGTGGCCGGCACGGTGAAGGCACTCGCCTGGCTCGCAGCTGAATTGGCACCTGAGTTGGCAACCGAGTTCAAGGGCGAAGGCGCGGCGAGCGCGATATCGGCGGTCATGCCCAGACGCACGTCCGGTCCGGGATTGTCGAGCGTGAGCTTGGCGCGATAAGTGCGGCTTTGCGGATCGGCGGCGGGCGACAGTTCGCGCACCCGCGCGTTGAAGCTGCGGCCGGGCAGCGCGGCCAGCGTGACCTTTGCGGTTTGCCCGACCGAGAGCGAGGCCAGCGCGCTTTCCGGCACGTCGCAGACCACGTCGATAGCGCCGCTCCATGCGAGGTTATAGACGGCCTGGCCCGCCGACACATTCTGGCCGGTGTCGGCTTGTTCGGCGGTGATCACGCCGGCGTGATCGGCAACGAGCGTGGTGTACTGCAACTGGTCTTTCGACAACGCCGCCTGTTGCGTGGCCTGATCGCGTTGCGCGGCGGCGGACGCGTAGGCGTTGGTGGTCTGTTCGAGCTGTGCGGGCGCGATCAGGTTTTCTTTTGCCTGGGCCTGGTCGCGATCGAGTTGCTGCTTCGCATACACGAAGCTGTGTTGTGCGGCTTCGAGTTGAGCCTGCGCGCCGGCGGCATTCTTCTGCGCATCCGCCGGATCCAGCCGGGCGAGTACCTGCCCGTTCTTCACCACGTCGCCCAGACGTACCCGCCGCTCGATGATCTTGCCGCTGACGCGAAACGATAACGGTGTGGAATAGCGCGCCTGCACTTCGCCGGGCAACGATGCCGCAGCCGTGGCGCTGCCGTCCGGATGCACGGCGACGGCGACCACCGGACGCGGCGCGGGCGCGGCGGGTTCTTTCTTCGAGCATGCGGCGAGCGTGACGATACCGGCGATAGCGAGGGCGAATGCTGCGCGGCGCAGGCACGCGGGGCGCGCATACCAATGGAGCTGCGGGCGCATCGCAGACAATGCGGGAGGACCGGGACGCTTCACAATTACCCCAACTGGAGACAGCGAACGAACACGGCAAGCCGCAGCGGCCCGCCAGCGAAGACGCACAGGCCGCCACATGCAATTGGCATACGCGTCTGACTTCGAATGGATGGATGCATTCTAATACACACCTGTATTTGAATGTTGTCATGAATTCGGATTCTTTTCGGTGCTAGACTTGCGCCCATGAAACGGCAACGACTTACACGCGAGCAGAGCAAGGACCAGACGCGTCAGCGTCTGCTCGACGCTGCGCAAACGATTTTTATGAAGAAAGGCTTTGTCGCGGCGAGTGTCGAAGACATCGCCGGGGCGGCGGGCTATACGCGCGGCGCGTTCTATTCGAACTTCCGCAGCAAGAGCGAGTTGTTCCTGGAACTATTGCGGCGCGACCACGAAACCATGCAGGCGGGGTTGCAGGCCATCTTCGAAAACGCGGCCTCGCGCGAAGAAATGGAAGCGCGCGTGCTGCGCTACTACAGTAGCCTGCATCGCGAAAACAAGTGCTTCCTGCTGTGGGTGGAGGCGAAGCTGCTCGCCGTGCGCGACGGCCGCTTCCGGCTGCGCTTTAACGCGTTTCTGCACGAGAAGCTCGAACAGTTGAGCGCGTACATCCGCGAGTTTTCGACGCGAGTCGGCACGCCGCTATTGCTGCCGGCTGAAACTTTGGCAATGGGCTTGATGGGCTTGTGCGACGGCGTGCAGTTCTTCTACACGGTCGACCCGCAGAACGTGCCGGCGGAGATGGCTGAAGCCGTGCTGGCGGGATTTTTCGCGCGCGTGGTGTTCGGGCGCGATGCGTAGGTCAATGCCGGCAGGCAAATGCCGGCGAATCAGTTCGTCGGCAACTGCGCGCAGGCGTCCGCAACGGGCGAGGCGCAGACGAATGAATACTGCCCGCTGTAGCGCAGGGCTTCTTCACCAACGTGCAAGACGACCTTGATGTCCGGGCACCGCTCGTAAGCGATGAAGGCCGAACAGGCAGCGGCGGACCAGCAAACCAGTGAAAACGCGATTTTTTCGAAGAGCTGAAGACGAGGTGGCATAGCGGTTAATTTCCTTTCGGGCGAATGTTACCAGATCCTAAGGGTTTATACCTAGCTATTTTCCTCAATAGACTTCGCAGGTGTGCCGCGAACGCCTCGGGAATCTGACCGGATTGTCATGTTCGGGTCAGGGTTGGGACATGGTCGGATCGATACAATCGGATCGTTGGGCAAACCCGCGCGCGCCTTGCCGCTCGGGTCGACACAGGCGTGGTTGCGCCGGCCCGGCTTTACCGAGGCAGGAGTCGTCCCATGAATCAATTGCAATCGATGCGCGTGTTCGTCAAAGTGGCCGATCTAGGCAGCTTTGTCCGCGCGGCCAGCACACTGGAACTCTCCACCGCCGTCGTCACGCGGCATGTTGCCGATCTGGAAGCGCGCCTCGGCACCCGCCTGCTCAATCGCACGACGCGCCGTCTCTCGCTGACCGAATCCGGCACGACTTATCTGGAACGCGTGCGCCATATTCTCGACGACCTCGAAGGCGTCGAGCAGATGGTGGTGGCGCGCAATCACGAACCAGTCGGGACCTTGCGCATCGTCGCCCCGGTGGTATTCGGGCTGCATAGCCTCGCGCCGGTGGTGCAGTCTTATGCGGCGTGCTATCCGGATGTGAGACCCGACGTCACGCTGGCGGATCGCCATGTCGATCTGGTGGAAGAGGGTTTCGACGTCGGCATCATGGTTGCGCGGCAGATGCGCAGCGCGAGCATCGTCACGCGGCGCCTGACCACCGGCTACATGACGGTCTGCGCGACGCCTGCGTATCTCGCGCAGCACGGCACCCCGACCCGGCCGGAAGATCTGTTGATGCATCCGTGTCTGAGCCGGCCTGCCGAACAGGGGGGCGACGAACGAGTGTTCACGGGACCCTCGGGCGAAGTCCGCGTCAGGCCGACCAACGCGATTGCGGCGAACAATACGGAAATGCTGAGGCAGTTCGCGCTGTTAGGCATGGGCGTGGCAATTCTGCCGAGCTATCTGATTGGCCGCGATCTGGCGTCCGGACGTCTCGTACCGTTGCTCGGCGATTACCGTTTGCCGCAAATCGAAATCACGATTGCTTACCCAAGCCGCCTTCATTTGCCGGCGAAAGTGCGCACCTTTATCGATCATCTGGTCGAGCATTTCAGTCAGACCGACGCTCGCGCGCGCGATCCACGCGCCGCGATGCCAAGGCGCGCGGTTGCCGGCTCCCCGGCGGTTTATGCCGGTGACCTGCCGGTGTCCGCCTTGCCGGGCGGCGACGCAGCGCGGCCGAAGCAGCGGGCCACCCGCTCGGGAATCGTGGTGTCGTCGCTTTAACGGCAGCGCGGCGCACGCGGCAAACACGTGCGTCCGCCTAGATCCAAAGGTCGTTCGCCGCGGTGCGTTCGTTGCTTTCTTCGCCGGTGTTCTTCACGCCGCGCGGTTCGATCAGCAGCAGCTTGACTTCGCGTTCGGCGTACGGCTTGTGCTCCGTGCCTTTGGGCACCACGAACATTTCTCCTGCCGAGAGCAGCACGAACCCGTCGCGCATGTCGATGCGCAATTGACCGTCGAGCACGATAAACGTCTCGTCCGTGTCGGCATGCTGATGCCAGATAAAGTCGCCTTCGATGCGGACTAGCTTGAACTGGTAGTCGTTCATTTCCGCGATGACGCGCGCTTGCCATTGGTCGCTGAAGAGCGCCAGCTTTTCGGCGAAGTTGATGGCGCGCTGAGGCCGTTGAATCGATTGATGGTTGGACATCTCGGT
The DNA here is from genome assembly GCF_046027605.1 of Paraburkholderia fungorum. GTDB lineage: Bacteria > Pseudomonadota > Gammaproteobacteria > Burkholderiales > Burkholderiaceae > Paraburkholderia > Paraburkholderia fungorum_F. Next base: position 82,426 of record NZ_JAQQEF010000032.1, on the reverse strand, counting down.
GCTCTCCTGAGTGGTAGGTCTCAGGCAGAAGCTTAGAGCGGCAGGCGCTATCGGGTCTTGTACGTTTGTGCGCGCGGCTCGTGGGGCTTATGCGGCTCGTGCGGCCCGCGTGGGCGTCACAGGCAGCGGTATCCGTCAGAGTGCTTACCCGGCGCTGCTGCGCGTCGAAGGCCCCAGCATCTTCAGCCAATGCGCAGGCGCCACGCCCCAAGCGCGCTTGAAGTGCCGCGTCATATGACTTTGATCGGTAAAGCCGGCTGCCGCCGATGCGTCGGCGAGCGATACGCCTTGAACCGCAAGCCGTCGTACGAGATCGAGCCGACGCATGGTCAGATAGCGGTGCGGACTCGTGCCGAACAGCGCACGAAAATCCCGCGACAGACTCCAGCGGTCACGGCCGGCGGCTGCCGCCAGTTCATCGAGCGTCACTGCGCGATCGAGCGACGCAAGCATACGCTCACGCGCCCGCTCAGCCGCGCGGTAATCCACTGGACGGCGCGTTGCCGCCGCGCCCGCCACGGCGTCGAGCGCGATAGCCAGCTCGTAGAGCGCGTCGTCCTGTTCGAGCGAATCGATTGCACAATCCATTGCGCGCAGCAGGCTCTCAGTCGCCGCAAACAGCCGCGGATCGTTCGACAGGCCGCCTTCGAGAAATGGCAACGGCTTGCCGCCGAGCGCCTGCTGGAACAGCGCCGGGTCCACATAGATCATCCGGTAGTGAAAGCCGTCGCGGGTGCCGGCCTGACCGTCATGCGGTTCGTCGGGATGCAGCACCATCGTGCCGCCGGGCAAGCTGTTACGCGTGCTGCCGCGATAACGGAAGCTCTGCACGCCTGCGAGCGTGCGGCCGATTGCGTAGGTATCGTGCCGGTGCATCGCATAACCGGCGTGATGAAAGAACGCTTCGATTCGCTCTATGCCGCTCGTGCCAGACGAATGCGGCGAGCGGTGGATCCAGTCGGCAGCCGGCCTCAGATCTGACGAAACTCCGTTCAACCTCAAGACCTGCTTTCTGCTCATGCGCCGAGACCCGGCCCGTAATTCCCGCCGACGAGACGCGTGACCGAGCTCACGTCGGCGTAGTCCTGCTCCGGCAAACCGTCGAGCATCGACAGGACTTCATTGCTCGCGCCGGCTTCGCGCGCGGCGTCGACTAGTGCGTCCTTGTAAGTCGGAAAACTGACTTCGCGCAGAACGTCGGCGATCTGCAGATCAATCGATTCGCCGGGAATAGCCGATGCGGTCATGCAAGCGCTCCTATGGGTGTGGGCTCAGGTTTGCAGGTGCTCGTTCTGCCCCGTGAAGCTTCGCTCCAGATGCCGCGACTTGGGTAGCGCGATGTGTTGCCATTGTTGCGGACGATTGTCGTCCGTGGCAGCGACGTCCGGCGCCGCGGGGGCGACGGGTGCGGCGTTGGCGCGTTCGGCAACGCTACTGGCGGTAGTGCCGTCCGGCGCGGTATGAACCGGCGCGGCGAAGCACGAGGCTGACAGCGTCACCATGGTCAACAGTGTCGAGGTTTTCATCGCCCGACCTCCTAAGCTCATGCGGCGCTGACAGTTGAGCAAGCGCTGTGCCGTCCCCGCGTCGAAAGGAGGGCGCAACTACGCGCGGTGTTGCGTGCGGCCGGCGTGTTCTACCATCTTAGCTGGCAAACCGCGGCGCCGCGCGCGCAAAAGAGACAAAACCTAATTGTAGATTCCACATGATGTCAGGAAAAAGCCGAGCCGGTTGCGAACGGTCGTGCCGCGATGATGTTGCGGCGCGCGAAGATTGGGCGCGCCGCGCGCCGCTCTAACGCAGCACCTCGAACCGTGTCCACGGCCACGACGGCCGGTCGCGCATATAGCCGTTGAGCCAGTTCCATTGCGGATGGCGCTTCATGAACGCCTGCGCGTCGAACGGCCGGCCGCACGGATGTCCCCAGCGCGCGTTGAAGGCCATGGCGCGCGCCATCTCGCTGTCGACCACCTTGCCGTCGTTGGCGCCCCACGGATTGAACGGCCCATGGTCGGTGCCGCCGAAGCGCGCGTCGTCCAGTTCGAGGTGCCCACAGATGGTGCGCGAGCACGGGTTGTCATTGCGGTCGAGGTACACGTCGTGATGATCGGCGATCATCTCTTTGGCCAGCTCGACGTCGATCTTGCCGTGATGTATCTCTGCGAGCTGCATGAAGCGCAAGCGTCGTGCGCCATTTTTGCGCACGTCCGTATAGTCTTCGCCTTCGCCAATGCACTCCTGGTTGCGGATTTTCAGATCGGTCGCGGTGTTGTAACCGCTATAGAAACCATCTTTCGTGCTCTCGAAGCCGGAAAAGTGCAGCCCCAGTTCGTAGCGCGCGATCTCGCCGGTCTTGGTGTCGCCGAGCAGCCAGCTGTTCGCATAGCCGCCGTTATTGGCAACCGCGAACATCTCGCACCATTCGCCGATGTCGTTGGCGTACTGCGACGCGCGCCGCGAGCGATAGAACTCCGGCGCACCGGTCGCGTTGTAGCCGACGAAGTTGGAGATGGTGGTTTCAGTGACCATCAGGCCCGCTTCCGTGACCCAGAAATCGGTGAGGCTGGAGATGCAGCCGGGCAAGCCTTGCATCAGGATGCGCTTGCCGCGGTCCGGCACGATGTCGAACACGACGTTGAACGCGTCGCCGGCCGCGTAGCGGTCCCACGAGTTGTGCGCCATCACGATGCGGCCGTCGCGGGTGGCATTGCCGGTGGCGATGAACGCGCTGCAATGATGGCCGCGGCGCCCACGCCACGGTTTGAGGCCGAGCTGCGGTTGCCGCGCCGCCGCGTGGCTCGGCCACCAGCTTTGCAGCAGATCCATGTAGCCGTTCCAGGCCAGCACTTCGGCGAACGGCAGTTTCGCGCCGTCGGCGATGCCCTGGATTTCGTCGGCGAATTCAGTGTCGAGCTTGTTGGCGAACTGGGAGACGGCGGCGTCGACGAAGGTGTCGAAGTCTTCGCCGGTGTCCCATTTCGCGAGGTAGCGGGCGGTGTGGATCGCGTTCTGGATTTCAGTGGCGAGCAATTGACCATGCTGCTCGCCGCGATCGTACGGCTCGCCTTCGATATGCAGAAAAATCCAGCCCGCCTGATCGCGGCGCGCGGCATCGAGAGACGGTTCGCTCATCTTCGCTCCGGTCGAAGGGCGGGCGTTTCGTGCGCCCGTCTTGGCGTAACGCGCGCTGCTCGCAATCGCTGCAGCGTTTTTTCATTGTAGAGAATCTGCCGCGCTTTGCACGGCTGGGAAGCAGGCGCCCTCAGCGCGTCGGATTCATGCGGAAATACGCATCGAGCAGCGAGGTCTTATAGACCACTCCCGCTAGCTTCGGATCCGCCGTGCTTTCGACCACCGGCAGCCGTTCGCCCTGAAATGCCATGAAATGTTGCAACGCAACGCCGAGCGGCATGTCCGGCGTCAGCACATCGAAGTGCGACTGCAGATAATCCGCGGCGGTTTTCGTGGCGGTCTCGCGGTTGTCGAGCAGATCGGAGGTGATGTCCTTGAGCGCGACCACGCCGAGAAAGGCGCCGGACGCGTTGGCAACGTACAGATACTTGACCGGATATTCGAGGAACACACGCGTCATGTCCTGCACGCTCGCATTCGGCGGCACGACGGTTTCGGCCGGCCGGATCAGTTCGCGCATCTGCGTCGCGCGCAGCCGGTTGCGCTCCTGCTCCTCCTGATTGCGGCGCAGCGTCACCTCGTACATCGAGGTCTTGCCGATCGCGCGTGACACGAAATAGGCCACCACGCACGACAGCATCAGCGGCAGCACCACCTGATAGCTGAGCGTCATTTCGAAGATCAACAGGATCGCCATCAGCGGCGCCTGCGTGGCGCCGGCCAGAAACGCACCCATGCCGACCATCGCGTAGGCGAACGGCGCCGAAGTGCCGTGCGGCCACAACGCGTGCATGCCCTGGCCGAACAGGCAACCCACCACCGCGCCGACGAACAGCGTCGGCGTAAACACCCCGCCGATCGCGCCTGAACCCACGGTCGCCGTGGTCGCGACGATCTTGAACACCAGCACGAGGACGAGCGCGGTCCATGTCCACGGCGAATGCAGAATGGAATTGACCACGCTGTAGCCGTTGCCCCACACCTCGGGCGTCCACACCGACAGAATACCGACCACCAGACCGCCCAACGCCAGCCTGACGGGCAGCGGCAGCGGCAGCTTGCGAAAGTTTGCCTTCGAGAACTCCATCAGCCGAAGAAATTGCGGTGCGGCCGCACCGCATATCAGCCCGAGCGCGACGAACAGCAGGACTTCGGCGCCCGCCACCGGCGGGAACACGGGCATTTCGTACGGCGGCTTGTAGCTGGTGAACTCGCGCATCGTGATGTTGGCGACCACCGCCGAGACCACCACCGGGCCGAAGCTCTCCATCACGATCGAGCCGAGCACGATCTCCGTGACAAAAAACGCGCCGGCGATCGGCGCGCTGTAGGCGGAGGTGATGCCGGCCGCGGCGCCGCACGCGACGAGCAGGCGCAGACGCGGCGGATCGAAATGCACCAGGCGGCCGATCAGCGACGCGGCCAGCGCCGCCAGTTGCACCATCGGACCTTCGCGGCCGATCGAGCCGCCGCTCGAAATCGTGAACAGCGACGACACGCTGCGCCACAAACTCAGTTTGACCGGCACCACGCCATCGCCGATGGCCACCGCTTCCATGTAGTCGATGTGATTGCACTTGTCGACGTGACGCTGCGCGATCAGCAGAAAGAAGCCGGCGATCAGACCGCCCGCGGCGGGCATCCATACCCGCACCGTCCAGGGCAGGCTGCGCGCCATTTCGACGAAACTGCCGGCCTTGCCGACCGTCGCCAGTTGCAGCAACGCGATGCCTTCGCGAAAGGCAATCGTCGCGAAGGCACCCGCGACGCCGACCACCACCGACCAGACCAGCATCGTATGGGTGTCGGACAGACGGAACAGGTGTTGGGCGCGGGTGCGCAGCTTCAGCAGGAATGAAAGCACGTCGGCGGTAAAGGGTGTGATGGGTGGATGAAATGCGCGGACGGCAACAGCAGCGCGCCCGCTCTCGAAAGCGGGCGAGCTGCTGAGGGTTCGCGAAGGAGGACGGCGTGGCTCAAGTCGCCGCCTTGTCGAGTTCCGGGTAGTGCCGGAAGATGCAGGCTTCGTTATGCTCGATGCGCCGCTCGGACTGCAGATACGCGGCGATGTTCGGCCGCTCGATCACCGCGTCGTGCAACGCCGCGAGACGCGGATAGTGTTCGCCGAAACGCTTGAGCGCGCGCGGAAACGCGTACAGCAGACCGTCCATCAACTGAAACATCGACAAGTCGACGTAAGTGAGCGCGTCGCCCACCATGAAGGTGTCGCCGGCCGGGTTCTGCTTCAGCACGCGCTCGAAGTACTTCATGAACTTCGGAATCCGGTTGTCGATGAAGTCGTGCGCGCGCACTTTCGCGGCGTCTTTCTGGTCTTCGTAATAGAGGGCGCTCGCGAGCGGATGATGCGTGTCGTGCGCTTCGGTCACCACGTCGGCGATCGTCAACTGCAGACCATTGGCCACATAACGCAGGCTTTCAACCGATGGCGCGAGATTCAACCTCGGCCCAAGGTAGAACAGGATGTTGGCGGTCTGCGCGATCACCAGATCGCCGTCTTTCAGAAACGGCGGCGCGAACGGCGGGTAGGGCTCGTCGCGGCTCTTCATCACCGCCATCATCGCGTTGGTGCCTAAACCGTCCGAGGCTTCGCCACGCGCCACTTCCACATAGTCCGCGCCGGCTTCTTCCAGCGCCAGCCGCACGAATTCGCCACGGCCCTGCAGGCCGTCCCAATAGTAAAGTTCCAGGCTCATCGATCGATCCTCATTCCGGTTGCATGAACGGGTTTGCGCGAACTGATGACGTCAGCAATCAGTATGCCGTGCAAGCGTGCGGGATGGTTCTCCTGAACGCACAAAACCCCGCACGCGGCGGGGTTGGCGGGAAGGCGAGGACGGCTTAGCCGAACAGGTGCTGGACGGTCCATGTGATCCCCAGTCCGCCGGCAATCAACCATACGTACAGGATGAAGCCGGTGGTCAAGGCGCGGGGTCCGGCCTGACGGATCTGCGCGATGCGGGTTTCGATGCCGAGGGCGGTCATGGCCATCGTCAACGCGAAGGTGTCGAGCATGTTCAGCGTGCCGGTCGCGCTTTCGGGCAGCACATGCAGCGAGTTGATCACGACGAAGGCAAGGAAGCCGAGCGCAAACCAGGGAATCGCCAGCTTGCGCGGTGCCTGTTGCTTGCCGTCTGCGGCCGCTGCCGTGGCGGCTTCGCTGCGTGCCGAGCGGTTCACCCACATGCCGACGATCAGCAGGACCGGCACCAGCAGCATCACGCGGGTCATCTTGACGATGGTCGCGATGTGAGTCGCTTCCGGACTGACGTTGCTGGCCGCGCCGACCACCTGCGCCACTTCGTGAATCGTGCCACCGAAGAAGAGGCCCGCGCCGACCGTGTCGAGATGCAGCCAGCCCGCCTTGAACAGCACCGGATAGAGGAACATCGACAGCGTGCCGAACAGCACCACGCTGCCTACCGCCATGGCGCTCTTGTGCGGCTTCGATTGCAGCGTCGACTCGAATGCGAGCACCGCAGCCGCGCCGCAAATCGCGCTGCCCGCGGCGGTGAGGAGTGCCGTGTCGCGGTCGAGCTTCATGATTTTCATCCCCGCCCACGTGCCGATCACCAGCGTGCTCACGACGATCAGTACCGATTCGGCGAGACCGGGCAAGCCGACCTGAGCGATTTCCTGCAAGCTGACGCGCAGCCCGAAAAATGCCACGGCGATACGCAGGAGCTTGCGCGCCGAGAAGTTGACGCCGGCCGCCCAGCTGGCGGGCATGCCGTCGCGTAGCGCGTTGCCGTAAATGGCGCCCGCCACGATGCCGACGATCAGCGGGCTCAAACCCAGGCCGGCGATGGCCGGGATGGCGGCGATGCGGGTCACGGCTGCGGCAAACAGCGCGACGAACAGAATGCCGTTGAGCTGGCCGCGGGTGGAGGACCCCGAAGAACCCGCGACTGACGCGGCAGCGGTGAGATGAGCAGTTGACATGGCGTAGCGCCTTCCTATGACTGTCCTGATTCGATAGGCCTAATCCTAAGTTAGATATATCGATATGAAAAATCATGATTTAGGATGTAAGGTATCAGTTACGCGGATACTTCGACCATCATGACCCCCGACCAACTTATAACGTTCGCTGCCGTCGCCGAACATCGCAATATCAGCCGGGCGGCGGTGGCGCTGCATTTATCGCAGCCGGCCGTCTCCGGACAATTGCGGCAGTTGCAGGACGAATTCGGCGAGCCGCTTTACCAGCGCGACGGGCGCGGTGTGCGCCTGACGCCCGCCGGCGAGCAGCTCGCCAGCTATGCGGCCCGGCTGCGCGACACCTGGCGGCAGGCGCATGCGTATCGCGACGCGTTGCGCGGCCTCGAGCAGGGCACCTTGCGCATCGGCGCGAGCACCACGCCGGCGAGCTATCTGCTGCCTTACCTGATCGCTGACTTTCATCGGCTCTATCCCGAGGTGACCCTGCATACCGCCGATGGCAACACCACGGAGATCGTCGGCGCGCTGGGCTCGGTGGATATCGCGATGATCGAAGGGCCGGTCGGCGTGGATCTGCCGCCGGATACGGCGGTGCATGCGTGGCGGGAAGACGAAATCGTCGCGATCATGCCGCGCACGCATCCGTTGGCGGCGGCGCTGGCGCAGGCGGGTGACGCGGGTAGGGCTGCGAACGCTGGGCGGGCGGAGCTTGCGGCTTTCGGGCCTCACCCGCTGGTGTTGCGCGAGGCCGGCTCGGGCGTGCGGCAGATCGTCGAGCGGGCTTTTGCTCGCGCGGGCGTGCCGATGCGCGTGGCGCTGGAGATTGCCGGGGTTGAGGGTGTCAAGGAGGCGGTGCGCGCGGGAATGGGTATCGGTTTCGTGTCGGCGATGTCGATGCGGCATGAGGACGGCGCGCTGTGTCTGTTCTCGTTGAGCCCGGAGCCCCTGACGCGGCGGCTATCGATTCTGGTGCCTCACGCGAGTGCGCCGTCGCGGGTGGTGGAACGGTTCCTGGCGTTATGCCTCGCGGATGGGCCTTCAGCTAGTGCGGTTTAGCTCGCCTGGGGATTTCCACTATGGTGCATGACAGCTGGCTCGGCGCACTATTCGGGCATCGGAGCGCTTCAGCGCTTTTTTTCGAAACAGGTTTGGAACCGGTTCCAAATGCTGACCTTGATACAGGTTTGAGTAAATTCGACATGGCTGACGCAGTTGAGGTGGTGATCGTCGCAAGCGCCTTCGGGATGGACGCGGTCCGTAAGGAAGGTCATCTGAAGTGGGCCGCCGCGAGCAAACGGGCCGGCGCGACGGGCTTCGAAATTCGCCGCGAATTGTTTGCGGACGAAGCCGACGCCGCGCCGCAGACGTTGCGCGCGCTTGGCCAACAGATTGCGGACCTCGGGCTGTGGTCGGTCTACTCGACGCCGGCGTCGCTGTACACCACGGATGGCGAGCTCGACGCCGACGCGTTGCGGGTCTCGATTGAAGAAGCGATTGCGCTGGGCGCACGCTTGGTGAAACTGCAACTCGGCGGGTTCAGCTCCGCCGCCAAGGCTGCGGTGATCGCCGATTACTTGCGTTGTGCCGACGTGCGGCTCGTCGTCGAAAATGGTCAGCTGGCCGAAGGCGGTTCGCTCGCGCAATTCGTCGGGTTGTTCGACGCGTTGGCGCGTGAGGGCCACGCCGGCGTGCTCGGTATGACCTTCGACATCGGCAACTGGGCATGGCGCGATGTCGCGCCGCTCGATGCCGCCGGGCCGCTGGCCGCGCACGTCGAATATATCCATTGCAAGACGGCGGTGGGCGAGGGCGCCCGACGCTTTCCGGCCGCACCGGCCGTTGACGACACACAGTTCACCGCAGTGCTCGACAAGCTGCCGCGCCACGTGCCGCGCGGCATTGAATTTCCGTTCGATGTAAATCGTATCGATGCGGACGCGGCGCACTACGTCGCATGGCTGGCCGGCGCGTAAACGGTGCGTAGGACCTGAGAGAAGTAGTACCAGAAAAATCGCGCGGCAAAAGAGCTTGTCCGGAGAATGAAGTACACGCAGTACCGGTGAGCACACACGGCGAAAGCAAGCGAGGCAAGCACACAAGGCTGTGTGCACAAAGCCGGCAAACACAGAAAACAAGGCGGCATAAGCAACGCAGCACAAGCAACGCAGCACAAGCAAGGCGGCATAAGCAACGCAGCACACCAGCAGCAAACAGGAACCCGCAGGAGCGAAGCATGAGCAACACAAACGCAGCACTCGACGTCATCACCTACGGCGAAGCGATGGCCATGTTCGTGGCTGCCGAAACCGGCGCGCTCGCCGGTGTCGGGCAGTTCACCAAGCGCGTCGCGGGCGCCGATCTGAACGTGGCGATCGGCCTGTCGCGACTGGGTTTCAAGGTGGGCTGGATGAGCCGCGTCGGCAGCGATTCATTCGGCCAGTACGTGCGCGACACGCTGACGAAGGAAGGCATCGACCAGCGCTGCGTCACCACCGACGAGCGTTACCCGACCGGCTTTCAACTGAAATCGAAGAACGACGACGGCAGCGATCCGGCCGTCGAGTACTTCCGCAAAGGTTCGGCGGCGAGCCACCTGTCGTTGGCCGACTACGCCGCCGATTACGTGCTGCCCGCCCGTCACTTGCATCTGACCGGCGTGGCGCCGGCGATCTCGGTCAGCTCGCGCGAACTCGCTTTCCATCTGGCGCGAGAAATGCGTGCCGCCGGCAAGACGATTTCGTTCGACCCGAATCTGCGCCCGACGCTGTGGCCCTCGCGCGCCGCGATGATCGAAGGCTTGAACGCCTTGGCCGCATTGGCCGACTGGGTGTTGCCGGGCATCGGCGAAGGCGAGATCCTGACCGGCTACACGCAGCCGGACGACATCGCAAAGTTTTATCTGGACTTAGGTGCGCGCGGCGTGATCATCAAACTCGGCGCGCAAGGCGCGTATTTCCGCACCGCCGATGATGCCGCCGTGATCGCCGGCCAGCCGGTCGCGAAGGTGGTGGATACGGTCGGCGCGGGCGACGGCTTCGCGGTCGGTGTGGTCAGCGCGTTGCTCGAAGGCAGGACGTTGCCGCAAGCGGTGGCGCGTGGCAACCGCATCGGCGCACTGGCGATCCAGGTGATCGGCGATTCGGAAGGCCTGCCGAGTCGAGCGGAACTCGACGCGCTCGAACGCGCCGATGTGCCGCCGGTTGCCACTGCGGCCTGAGCGCGTGTACGGCGTATTCGGCGCATCCGGCGCCGTGAGCGTAAGTAGCACAAGCAGCACAAGCAGCACAAGCAGCACAAGCAGCACAAGCACCATCGGCCAGTTCAATAACAGCAAGAGCGCTCGCACAGCGCCGCATGACCGCTCATCATTGCTTCGGGAAGCCGTAAGCAACTATCTTGCATTGGACCAGAGTAAGGACTAAAGCGCCGACTCTGGTTGATAAAGGAGACACCCATGACATCATCGCTCGCGATTCGCCGTTGGTGGACGATCATGCCGATCGTATTCATCACGTACAGCCTCGCTTATCTCGACCGTGCGAACTTTGGTTTTGCGTCGGCCGCCGGCATCAATCAGGATCTCGGGATCAGCAAAGGCTTGTCGTCGTTGATCGGCGCATTGTTCTTCCTCGGTTATTTCTTTTTTCAGATTCCCGGCGCGATTTACGCGGAACGCCGCAGCGTGAAAAAACTCGTGTTCTGGAGCCTGATTCTGTGGGGCGGTTGCGCGGCGCTGACCGGCATGGTCAGTAATATCCCGTCGCTGATGGTGATCCGCTTCGTGCTCGGCGTGGTCGAAGCCGCGGTGATGCCGGCGATGCTGATTTTTATCAGCAACTGGTTCACCAAAAGCGAGCGCTCGCGCGCCAACACCTTCCTGATTCTCGGCAATCCGGTGACGGTGCTGTGGATGTCGGTGGTGTCGGGCTATCTGGTGCACTCGTTTGGCTGGCGTCACATGTTCATCGCCGAAGGCGCGCCCGCGATCCTGTGGGCCGTGTGCTGGTGGTTCATCGTGCAGGACAAGCCGCAGCAGGTGTCATGGCTGACGCAGCAGCAGAAGGACGATCTCGCCGAAACGTTGCGCGCCGAACAGGCCGCGATCAAACCGGTGCGCAACTACAGCGAAGCATTCCGCACGCCCGCCGTGATCAAGCTATCCGCGCAATATTTTTGCTGGAGTATCGGCGTGTATGGTTTCGTGCTGTGGCTGCCGTCGATCCTTAAGAACGGTTCGACGCTCGGCATGGTCGAAACCGGCTGGCTTTCGGCACTCCCGTATCTGGCCGCGACGATCGCCATGCTTGCGGCTTCGTGGGCATCGGATAAACTCAACCGCCGCAAAGTGTTCGTATGGCCGTTCCTGCTGATCGGCGCGGTGGCGTTCGCCGCGTCGTACGCGCTCGGCTCCACGCACTTCTGGATTTCGTACGCGCTGCTGGTGATCGCGGGCGGTGCGATGTATGCACCTTACGGCCCATTCTTCGCGATCGTGCCGGAACTGCTGCCGAAGAACGTCGCGGGCGGCGCGATGGCGCTGATCAACAGCATGGGCGCGCTTGGTTCGTTCGTCGGCTCGTATGTGGTCGGCTATCTGAATGGCGCGACCGGCTCGCCTGCGGCATCGTATGCGTTCATGAGCGTGGCGCTGGTCGCCGCGGTGATTCTGACGCTGATCGTCAAGCCGCAACAGGCGCAGCCGCAAACGAAGGCCGCCTCACTCGCTACACCGTTGCAAGGAAAATGAACTGATGAAGAAGATCGTCGCCTGGAAGTCGTTGCCCGAGGATGTGCTCGCGTATCTGCAACAGCATGCGCAAGTCGTGCAGGTCGACCCCGCACAGCATGACACGTTCGTCGCCGCATTGAAGGATGCGGACGGCGGCATCGGTTCGAGCGTGAAAATCACGCCGGCGATGCTCGAAGGCGCGAGCCGGCTGAAGGCGCTGTCGACCATCTCGGTGGGCTTCGATCAGTTCGACGTTGCCGATCTCACGCGCCGCGGCATCGTGCTCGCGCACACGCCGGACGTGCTCACCGAGTCCACCGCGGATACGGTGTTCTCGCTGATTCTGGCCGCGGCGCGGCGGGTTGTGGAGCTAGCCGAGTGGGTGAAGGCGGGACAGTGGAAGCACGGTGTCGGGCCTGAGCAGTTCGGCGTCGAGGTGCAGGGCAAGACGCTCGGCATCGTCGGGTTGGGACGGATTGGCGGCGCGGTCGCGCGGCGCGCGGCGCTCGGTTTCAACATGAAGGTGCTGTACACGAACCGCAGCGCGAACCCGCAGGCGGAACAGGCCTACGGCGCGCGCCGCGTCGAGTTGGCGGAGCTGCTCGCCGGCGCCGACTTCGTCTGCCTGCAAGTGCCGCTCACGCCCGAGACGAAGCACATGATCGGCGCGGCCGAACTCAAATCGATGAAGCAGAGCGCGATTCTGATCAACGCATCGCGCGGTGCGACGGTCGATGAAAAGGCGCTGATCGAAGCGCTGCAAAACGGCACGATTCACGCCGCGGGTCTGGATGTGTTCGAGACCGAACCGCTGCCGGCCGATTCGCCACTGCTGAGAATGGCGAACGTGGTCGCGCTGCCGCATATCGGTTCGGCGACGCACGAGACCCGCCATGCGATGGCGCGCAATGCGGCGGAGAACCTCGTCGCGGCCCTCGAGGGCACGCTCGCGACCAACATCGTCAACCGCGACGTATTGAAGAAATGAGCACGACGCCGCTTGCCGCCGGGCGCCGCGCGACGATTACCGACGTCGCGCGCGAAGCCGGCACCGGCAAGACCAGCATCTCGCGCTATCTGAATGGCGAGATGAGCGTGCTGTCGCCTGAGTTGCGGGCCCGCATCGAGGCGGCCATCGAGCGGCTCGAGTATCAGCCGAACCAGATGGCGCGCGGCTTGAAGCGTGGCCGCAATCGTCTGATCGGCATGCTGCTCGCCGACCTGACCAACCCCTATACCGTGGAAGTGCTGCAAGGCGTGGAAGCCGCTTGTCACGCGCTCGGGCTGATGCCGCTGATCTGCCACGCGGCCAATGAAGTCGAAATGGAGCGCCGCTATCTGCAACTGCTGACCACGTATCGCGTGGAAGGCGTGATCGTCAACGCGCTCGGGGTGCGTGAAGAAACGCTGCGGCCGGTGGGCGGCGGCGGGATTCCGGCGGTGCTGGTCGACCGTTCGGTGGACGGGCTCGTCGCCGACATGGTCGGACTGGACAACCGGGCGGCGGCTGAACTCGGCACGCGGCATCTGCTCGAAAACGGCTTTGACGATATCTGGTTTGTGGTGCAGCCGTTCGAGCAGGTCAGTTCGCGGCAACTGCGCGAAGCGGCGTTTCGCGAGGTGATGAGGGGGGAGGGTGGCGCCGGCAGGGCGAGTGGGCAAAGCGAAGGCGGCATAAATGGCGGCACAGATAGCGGCAACGGTGAAGGCAACAAGGGCGGCGCGCGTGGCCATACGCTGGTGCTGAACCTTGCGGAGCCGGCAGCGGTGGAGCGCGCCCTCGCCGAGCTGGACCGCGCAATCGATGCAGCCGGCGGTTCTGGCGGCGCGCAGGCTAGCGCGGCAGACAACGCGACAGGCAGCGCGACAGGCAGCGCGACAGGCAGCGCGACAGGCAGCGCGACAGGCAGCGCGACAGGCAGCGCGACAGGCAGCGCGACAGGCAGCGCGACAGGCAACGCCGCGTCCAACCCCACGGGCAACCCCACCGGCAAACCCCGCCGCATCGCCTTGTTCGCGGCCAACGCGCCGGTCGCGCTGTGCCTCGCCCTGCATCTGAAAGCGCGCTACGGCGCGGACTGGCAGACACGCGTCGCGCTGCTGTCGATCGACGATCCCGAATGGGCCGAATTGACCGGCGTCACCACCATCCGCCAGCCGACCTACGAGATCGGCTACCGCGCGGTCGAGTTTCTCCATGAGCGCATCGAAGGCATTCAGACCACCGCGCGTGACTGCCTGTTGCCAGGCAAATTGATCGTCCGCGCGTCAACTTTGTGTTGATTCCGCGCTGATCTGCGATCATTCGGCTGCGGCGCGCAGCCGGTGCGCGCCGGTCAAACGCAAGGAAACTCATGGTTGTTGCACCGCTTACCCTCTCGAGCCTCGCCGTCGCGACCCTGTTCGTCGCCGCCTTACCGTTCCTGATCTACCGCCGTGCGCGCAGGACGCTCGCGCTGAACCCGCGCGACGCGATCACCGGCATCGCTATCTTCGCGTTGTTCGCGATGGTGATCGAGCGCGCGCTGAACGACTACGTGCTGCATCGGAACGAAGCGACCGCTACTTTCCTGTCCAATCCGCTGGCCTTCGTGGTGTACGGCGCGCTGGCCGCGGGGGTCTGCGAGGAAGTGGGGCGTTTCATCGGCATGCGGCTGCTGAAGAAACGCGCGGCTGCGAAGTCCGCCTCTGCTACGGCGGATAAGGGTGACGGCACGGCGCTGATGTATGGTCTCGGCCACGGCGGCGCGGAAGCGTGGCTCGTCGGCGTGCTGGTGCAGATTCAATGGATCCTGTTCGCCATCTTCGAAAACCGCGGTGAACTGGACGGCTACCTCAGCAATCTGCCGACCGACTCGGTGATGCGCATCCACCTGATCCTTGCCAGCCTGACGCCGCAGACGGCCGGGATTTTCACGCTTGAACGGGTGGCCGCGCTGGTGTTCCAGATCGGCTTGTCGGTGCTGATGTGGCGCGGCGTGCGCGCGGGCTGGCGCGGCATCCTGCCGCTCGCGATCGTGCTGCACGCGCTGGTGGACGTGCCGGCCGCGTTGTTCCAGGCGCAGCTCGTGCCGCTCGCCGCGGTGGACGGTGTGTATGCTGTGGGCGCGCTGATCGTCGCGGGCTGGTTGTTCAGAGCGTTCCGCCGGCCGGCGGTTGCCGCGTAAGGCGCGTGTCGCGCAAGCCATGCGTGACTCTCCAACTTTCGGCGTACCCTCTCGGTACACCGTTCAGGCTCATCTTTTGGCATACCTCATGGAAGCTTACCAATACGACTGCGCGAATCCCGAGTTCGAGGAATTGGCGCGCGTCATCAGCGATCTGTTTCCCGAGCAGACGCAGTTCATCCAGCGTGCGGGTGAAGACGGCACGCCGACGCTGGCGATTCACTGGGTTGCCATGCGTTTCGGCGCGGCGGCGCGCCGGATCGTGATGACCGTGGTGATCCCGCCGGCGGCGTTGGCGCGTTATCGCGCGATGCCGGCGCGGTTGCGCGGCCGCAGTTTCGCGGTGCTACGGGCGTATGTCGAAGCCAGCATCGGCTCGCTCGAAGAACAGTATGCGAACGGCGAGACGGTGCCGCGTGATGTGACGGTGGATCTCGGCGACGAGTTTGCTTGAAACGGTTGACGCAATGCTGTCGGTTTGAAGGCGGGTTTGCGCACAGTCGGACAAACGTGATCGCCCGGCTGTGACTCAACGGCTCAACGGCCGCAACTCAACGGTCGCGACCGCCGGTGACTCAATCCGCGAGCTTATAGACCTTCGCAAAACGTGCGGCCTGCACCACGCCGTAGTCGCCTGGAGCATATTGCATGATCCAGTCGCCGGCCGTGCCGTGCAGCACGTCGCCGCCGCTCGCTGAGCGAGCCAGTGAAAACGCTTCGTTCATCTGTTTGGCCAGCACCACAGCCGGACGGTTGCGGTACGCACCCGGTTCGCCGTGGGCGACGGCGCTGTCTTGCGGCAGATACCTGGCGTCGAAGCGTTCGCGTGAGACGACCCAGCGATCACCAGTCGACCCTGTAATCAGCGCGTCGCCGCAGACATAGCGGTTCGGCCCTTCCAGGCTCATCAATTCGCCTTCGACGGTGGCAAATTCAACGTTCACGGTTTCGTTTTTGACGACGCGATGAGCGGCTGCATCGGTGCGCAGGTCGAGGTTTTTGAGTTCTGTCATAAAGCGATGTGGAGTGAGGGGAAGTGCCGCGTTGCGGCCAGCGGTTCGCATCATGCCAGATGCATCGGGATATTTTTTTGCCTCGGCGACATCGCTTGGCAATATTCATCGTGATCGGTTCCGCCACGCCGGATCGATGGCAGGAAAGACGGAAGGTTCTCTCGATCCGCAGACTACCTATGTAACACCGGAAGCGTAGTTCGTGTCGTCACAATCGCTCAACAGCTTTGGACATTGTGACACCACGGAGGTGGACGATGAAAGTCGACGCGACGGTTCATGCAATGTATCCGGTTGACGAGAATCAAGGTGCGAGTGGAACAACGCCGGCTGCGCCTGCCCGGCAGCCTCGCGTCTACTCGACAGCGCCATCAGCACAGTCCGGCGCAAAACCGGGCAGGGAAGGCGGGCCTATTGACCGCAAAAAGGAGCCTGCGGTGGGTGCGGGGCGAGATACCGGCCACTCGGTGCCGGGTCAGGCAAAGCAGGCGGAGCAGGAAAAAAAGGCGGACAAAGATAACGGTGCCGCAGGCGCACCGGCCGGTCCTGGGTCAAGCCCTACGAGTACGGGCCCGCAGGCATCGCCGAGTCCATCTGCGGGACCGCCAAGTGGCAATTCATTCCAGTACAAGGCTGGCGGCATGGTCGGCGCGGTGCACCCACTCACATCGGGCGGCGGCACCACGGCAACGGGCTCGATGTCACGGCCCGGTCTGATACAACGCTCGAATCGCGCAGGCTTCCTTGCCGGTAATCTGGCCGGAAGCGGCATAAACGCGATCAAGCATGGAGGAAGCCTCGCGCACGCGAAGGACAAACAGGAGGCTAACCAGTACGGCTTGCAGCTCGGCAAGGACATTGCCAATGGCGTTGCCACAGGCATTGACTGGTCAAGGGTTCCCAACAAGAAGGATATGGGGGCGAGTTATCTGGGCTCACCACGACGGCAAGGCGTCTACGAGGTACCCCAGCATCCCGGCCATGCCACCTCCGGAGGGCAGATCGAGTTGAAGAGCATGCGCAACGCGCCCAAAGATCGTGGGACGCAGACCGTTCAACCGCAAACCACCCACGCAGGCACACAGCCCACTTCAACCAGCAAGTCCGACGCTGGTACGCAGGTACAGCCCAACCAGGCTGTCAAGCAAACACAGGCACATACGCCAACGCGGTCGCAGGCGTCGCAGGCTACGCCCCAAACTCACGACGCCTCGGGGCAGACCACATCGCCCGCTCATGCCGGTACGCAGACACAAAGCCCGCCGGTGCCGGGCCATCCGGACCATGATCGCCCACGAAGCGCAGGAGAGCACGCGTCCCATCTGACGCCGAATGATCCGCGCGGGCCGGCGAGTTCGGCGAACAGCCACAAAGCGACCCAAACCGCGCAAGGTTCGCAGACTAGCCAAGGGACAGTCACGCAAGCGCCCAGTCAAACCGATGCGGAAGTCCAGTCCAAGGCTGCCACCCGCGACCGTGGCAGTCAGCATGTGCCCGCGAGCCGCTCCGTGCTGACACAGACCGCAGTGCAGACAACATCGGCCGGCTCATCTTCCCCTCAGACGGGTCCGATAAAGGCAGATGCCTCGGAGCAGACTCACGAGACCAACGCGGCAACGGATAAGTCGCAAGGTACGAAGACGACAACGGCGACCCAAGCCGGCACATCGCAGGTTGTAAGCGGTACGCAAACCGATGCGGGTGCGACACAGGCATCGCAGCACCGCCCAGCAAGTCAGCATGCCGCCACGCAGTCCACGAGGCCATCTGTCCGCACTTCCGCCACACAGCACACAGCGGTACATAAGTCCGTGCAATCACAGACGCAAGTCAAAAGCATGTCCGCTGAAACCCAGACTGGGTCGAACAATTCAAAGAACACGCAAACACACTCGGATGTGCACCACGTCGGGACGCAATCGCAACATAGCACTGGAGAATCCGCCACGCAGGCCAAGCCGCGCAGTTCGAACAAGTCAATACAGACACAACCACGGGTGAAGGAGGCGGGAACCCAGACGCACCAGCTGCCAGGCGCGAGCGCGCAGCAGGCAGGTAGCTCCGATCGCGAGTCACAGGGGGGTGAAGCGGCGGTGGGTACCCAGACCACGTCGGATCATGCCGGCGGCGCGTCCTCGAGAGCCCCCGGGGTGCCGAACAGCGTTAAAGGAAACGGCCATTGGGTGCTTGCGGACGGCGTCTCCCTTGCAGCCGACATTAACAATGTCAAGAATCGACCCAATCTGGCGAGCATCACTGCAGTCACCGCTGGTAGCGTGATGACCGCTGGCGATACCCTTGCACTTATCAACACCAGTGGAAGCCGCGTACTGACCTTGGCATCGAAGTCCCTTTCGCTGCTGGGCACGGCGATTGGTCTTGCACCGTCGGTCGGGCAACTTGCGAATGACGTCAAACAGTTGATCCTGAACCCGAAGGACGAACAGTCGAAATGGAATGTTGCAAACAGCACTTTTCAGCTCGGCGGAGGGTTGGCCGCAACGGCAGCCTCTCTGGTTTTTCCGCCGGCCGCACTTTTGCCTATCGTATTTCCCAATCTTGCCGAGATTGGTCACGCAGAGATACTGAGGGGTAAGAAGAATGACCTGCTCGCACAGGGTCTGAAAACCGAGGCGGGGGCAGTCGAAGATCGCTACAAAATCGCGGCGCTCGACGCGACGCCGGTCGTGAACTGGTTCTCTTCCACCTATACGCCGGAGTTGCGTCCCGTCATCGAGAACTTCGAGAAGGAGCAAGGAAATGTGCCAGGAGGTAAGCCAGCCGGCGAATTGCCCGTGAACACACTTCACGACCCACGTGTCTACGACTACTACGGGCAGGCAATCACGGAACGTGCCCAGCGCCTTGCCGATGCCGCCAAGGACTATCTCAAGGGTATTGCGAGTGGTTCAAACCTCAGTTCCGTCACCATGGTGTCGCGGTGTCCACAGGTTTTTGGCTGGCCGACGAGCGGACAGGCCATGCGCGTGTTCGATCGGGCGGTGGCTATTTCCTATGACCGCGTCCACGACACGATTCACGCCGAACTCTTCGGTGCGGACAAGGACGGCACTTACAGGCTGCCCACCCGGGATCCGTCGCTGCCTTCCGGCAAGGGCAGTAAAAACCTGCTGTTCTATACAAATATGCTTGATCCTGATGCCAAACAGGTCAAGTTCGATATGCCTCAATACCTTGCTGATCCCGGTACTTTTGCGATTGACGTTCACAAGAGTGCGGTTAAAGCCTGACGTTTCTGTTGATTTCCTCCCCGGCTTGAGGGTCGGGGATGTCCTGCACTGACGACAGCTGGCAAATCAATATCAACTCAAGGAATGGCCAGCGCGGCGGCCACGCGGAACGAGATCAACGCCGCCGATCGACGCTGGGAAGCGCATCGAAGCCATAGAAACAGACGCGCGGCGCAAAAACTCGCGCCGCGCGCATCCAACCGTGCGTCAGCTCTTACGGCTTCACAGTCGCATCATTCGCGGGTGCCTTCTTGCCGGAGCCCTTGCCATGGTGACGACGGCCGCTTTCAGGGCCGCCCTGATGGAATGTCGTGTCGGCCAGCTTCTTCTGTTCCGGCGAGAAGCCGCTATACAGCGGGTCGAATGCATCGACCAGTTTCTTCATGCCGTCCGCATGCGCTTGCGCAATCGTTGCGTATTGCTTCATGTCGTCGAGCGCCGACAGGTTCGTATCGGCCTTGCGCTGCTGGAACAACTGCCCCATCGTCTCGCCATTGTTGCGCATCACATCGGCGAACGCGTTCCATTGCGACTCCTGTGCCGACGTGATCTTCAACTGCGCGTGCAGATAAGCGATACGGTCTTCGACATTGCGCTCGTGGCCGGCTTTTGTGGCGGGCGCCGAAGCCGAGGCGCCCGTGGGTGCCGAAGCCGGCGCGGAAGTTTGTGCGAACGCGCCGCTCATGGCGACTGCGGTGGCCAGCATTACGAGTGCTTTTTTCATCGGAACTCCTGATGTCTGTTCGAATTAGGACAAGACGAGCATGGCGAGCGACCCAGCACGCGTTGGCATGGCAACGCGTGGCGGCCGGCTGCCTACTTCGCCGTCGCCGCTATTAGTATCACGATATCCCTACAATGCGGCTGCGGTGCGACAAACGCTTACAACCGAAACGAACAGGAAATAGCGGGTGGACAAATTCGTCAGCATGGAAATTTTCGTCGCGGTCGTCGAGGCGGGCAGTCTCACGGCGGCCGCCGAGCGCTTCGACATTTCGTCGGCGATGGTGGGCAAGCACATCCGCTCGCTGGAAACCCGGCTCGCCACACGGCTTTTAACGCGCACCACGCGCCGTCAGAGCCTGACTGAAATCGGCCGGCAATACTACGAGCAGTGCCGGCGCATTCTGACGGACGTCAAGGAGGCGGAGTCGCTCGCCGAGGCCATGACGGCCACGCCGCGCGGGGTGCTGAAGGTGACGGTGCCGCTGACCTACGGCGTCGAAGTCTTCGCTCCGGCCATGACCGATTACCTGAGCGCGTGGCCGGATGTGAGCCTCGAACTGGATCTGTCGAATCGCGTGATCGACCTGGTGGAGGAGGGCTTTGACGCGTCGGTGCGAATCGGTCATCTGCCGGATTCGAGTTTCGTCGCGCGGCCGTTGAAGCCTTACCGGATGCGCGCGTGCGCGTCGCCGGCCTATCTGCAGCGGGCCGGCACCCCGCGCACGCCGGCCGATCTGACGCAGCACGAATGCCTGGGGTTTCTGCATTGGGGCCGCGAAGGGCTGTGGCGGCTAGGCGGCGAGAACGCGAACGAAAACCAGCTGCGCGCCGGACGGTTCCGGGCGAACAACGGCCAGGCGCTCAAGGTTGCCGCCTTGCGCGGCTTCGGGCTGGTGCTGCAGCCGGAGGCGCTGCTGGCGCGGGAGATCGCCAGCGGTGAACTGGTGTCGGTGCTGGAAGACTATTTGCCCGAAGGCGCGCCCGTCCATCTGGTCTACCCACGCGATCGGCGCGCCACGCCCAAGCTCACCAGCTTCATCGATTTCGTGATTGAGCGGTTTGGAGCGTGATGTTGCCGCTTGCCAGGCTTCGTTTCGCATTTGCCAGTTTCCCGCCTTCCGCTTTCCGATGGTTGCTAGCCGCTTTTCATTGCATGGCACATGGTTCGGGGTTCCTCTGGCTGCCGCCCGATCCCCAGGACGCGCGATAATCCTTCACTACTGACCCACTTCTTTCGCCCTCGATGAGACCTCCGCGCCTCGACCAACTCGACGACCTCGACCGCAACCTCGTTGCGCTGCTCCAGGCCAACGCCCGTGAGAGCGTGGCCAATCTCGCGCGCCAACTGGACGTGGCGCGCACCACCGTGATCGCCCGGATCGCCCGGCTCGAGCGCAGTAACGTGATCGGCGGCTATAGCGTGCGGCTCGGCCAGGACGTGCTCGACTCGAGCATCCAGGCGTACGTCGGCATCATCATTGCACCGAAGCACGGGCCGGCCGTGCAGAAACGACTCGGCAAGATGCCCGAGGTACAACTGCTATGCGCGGTGAGTGGTGAATTCGATTATGTTGCATGGCTGCGCGCCGATTCGCCCGACCGCCTCAACGACCTGCTCGACCAGATCGGCGGCCTGGAAGGGGTGGAGCGAACCACCACGTCGATCATTCTGGCGCGCAAGATCGATCGCGGCACGCCGTGATCCCGTGGCCTGATTTTTACGCCGTTTTGATATGTTTTCGACATATCGACTAAGCGCCTCGTCATAACGTCGAAGTTCATGGTCATAGCGCAGCATTTTGCGCGTATTAACTGTTTTTGCTTCTCCATAAACTGTCTCTCAAGGGTTCGGCCCGACGGGCGCGGCGCCTAAGCGCAGCGCACCTTCCAAGCTGGAGACAGCACACAAGAACCAGGAGAAGCGACATGAAAGTAGCCATCGTTGGCGCAGGTTTGATCGGCCACACCATCGCCCATATGTTGCGTGAAACCGGCGACTACGACGTCGTCGCGTTCGACCGCGATCAGCATGCGCTCGATAAGCTCGCCGCCCAGGGCATCCCGACCCGCCGCGTCGATTCAGCCGATGCCGCCGCGCTGCGTGCCGCCATTCAGGGCTTCGACGCGCTCGTCAACGCGCTGCCGTATTACCTGGCCGTGAACGTCGCGTCGGCGGCCAAGGGCGCGGGCGTCCATTACTTCGATCTGACCGAAGATGTGCGCGCCACCCATGCGATTCGCGCGATCGCCGACGACGCCGATCACGCCTTCATGCCGCAGTGTGGTCTGGCGCCGGGCTTCATCGGCATCGCCGCGCATGAACTGGCGAACCGTTTCACCGAGATTCGCGACGTCAAGATGCGCGTGGGCGCACTCCCGGAGTTCCCGACCAACGCGCTGAAGTACAACCTGACGTGGAGCGTCGACGGTCTGATCAACGAGTACTGCCAGCCGTGCGAAGCGATCCGCGACAGCCGCACGCAGTGGGTGCAGCCGCTCGAAGGCCTCGAACACTTCTCGCTCGACGGTACCGAATACGAAGCCTTCAATACGTCCGGCGGCCTGGGCACGCTATGCGAAACGCTGTCGGGCCGGGTCGAATCGCTCGACTACAAGTCGGTGCGCTATCCGGGTCACCGCAACCTGATGCAGTTCCTGCTGGAAGATCTGCGTCTTGCCAGCGACCGCGATACGCTCAAGAGCATCATGCGCCGTTCGGTGCCCTCGACCGCGCAGGACGTCGTGCTGGTGTTCATCACCGTGTCCGGCATGCGTGACGGTCAACTGGTGCAGGAAGTGTTCACCCGCAAGATCTTCGCGAAGACGGTGTGCGGCGTGCCGATGAGTGCGATCCAGATCACCACGGCCGGCGCGATGTGCGCGGTGCTCGATCTGTTCCGTGAGCAGAAGCTGCCGCAAAGCGGTTTCGTGCGCCAGGAGCAGGTGTCGCTGCGCGACTTCCTCGCGAACCGGTTTGGCCAGTTATACGAAGGGCAATCGCTGGATGCGATGGCAACGGTGTAAGCCGTGACTGTCGCGTTGCGGCTCAGAACCGAGGACGCTGCGCGCATGCGGTGATGTCTGCTGCGAGTCAGGCAGAACGGCCCCGCGGAGGGCCGTGAAACGCCCCGCTGATGAACTGCGCCCCAAACCGTTGGACGGATGTCCGGCGTTGGGGCGCGTTTTCACCTGGCGGGGCATTTTTCCGTCTGGCGGCCGACAATGCTATACAGGTAACGGCGGCAGCATCGCAGATGACGCATACGGTTCACCCACGATCCCTGCGAGCAACGCTTCGTAGTCGGCACGGGTTGGCGCGGTGTTGTCGAACATCAACAGGTCTTCACAAATCTCGCCGCTCGGCACGAAGCGTCGCTGCCGATACTCGTCCCAATGCGCAAGTTTGTAGGCATCGTTCGGATTGCCGCGCGCGACGATGCGCTGACGCGCCATCTCTTCCGATGTGTAGACCCACACCACCCGCAGCGCTACGTCCGCGCCGATGCCCAGCCACGCGCGATCGAACAGGCGCCGCTCGCGCACTTCACGCGACAGCGGTCCGACCACCAGCGCGCTGACACCGAGTTCGAGATTGTCGCGGGCGGTATCGAGCAGGCCTCGATATTCGGGATCGCGCAGGTGCTGCAGGAAAAGCGGGCTGTCGCGGTCGTTCGGATCGCCGGTGAGCATGGCCATGGCGGCTGCGCTGTAGCCGCCGAACAGCGTGTCTTTATCGAGCAGGCAGAAGGGCGATGTGCTCGCCTGCATCAGCGGGCCGATCAGCTTCTTCGCCAGCGTAGTCTTGCCCGTGCCCGCGTGACCGCAGAAGAAAACCAGGTACGTCACGAAGGCGTGTCCTCGGGCGTCGCGGGCGGACCGCCGGCGCGCTGCGGGTCACGCGCGAATTTGCCGCCGGCCTCCAGCCACATCACATTGATGATGCCGAAGCCCAATGCCACGCCGATGCCGAGAATCCAGGTGAAATACCACATTGCGGTCTCCTTGATCGGATGCGTGGTCAGGCACGCGTTGAAGCATTGCACATAACTGGTACAGAGAAGCCAACATGTCTGGCAGACAAAGCTGGCACGCGACGGATCCGAGGGTAAATCCGCAGCGCCCGGCGCGCCACGACGCAGCGCTTTGCAGCGATCATGAAGAAGAACGCGGCAGTGCGCAAGAGGCTGCGTGGATAGTTGGCCGTTCGGCCAGGGTGGCATAACGGCCGGGCATTGCTATGATGCCTGGCAGTGTGTGAGGGGGAGAACCTGGCATGGCAAATCTATGGATTCGGGGCGTTGATCAAACGCCTGGTTGATACCAGAGAAGCAGCACCACAACCAACAACAGGGAGACTCCGCATGCCCACGCGCTCGCATTTCTACTGCAAAGCCGCGCTCCTTGCGCTTGCCGTCGCGTCGCTCGCCGGTTGCGCATCGACCCCCGCCGAGCCGGTGCCGTTCAAGGAAGTGCCGCAAGCGCGCATCGTCCAGCCCGGTTATACGCAGCCCGGAACCGGACTGGTCGCCGTGGATGTGCGGCGTGAACGTTCCCGCGACGTGATCGTCCGGTTTCGTGACGCGCTCGTGTATATCGACGGCGAGCAGGTCACCGATCTGATGAACGGCGAACACGTGGTCTTCTATCTGAGTCCGGGCGTGCATCGCATCGGTGTCTCCACGCAATTCGATCCGGTTGTGGAGATGCACTTCACGGTCACGGCCGACACGCGCTATACGAACCGTGCGTCGGTCACCTTCGGCGATGATCACCGCATCGGGTTGCGCAGGGTTGCCCAATAACGCAGGCAAGGTCCGACAACGCCGGTCCGTGCCGAACCGGGCTCACCGTCACCACACGTAAGCTTTAACAATTGGATACATGACATTCACACATAGCCCTTACCATGACGGCTGTCAGGGTGTTCACTTATGCAGAAGACCCGCCGGCGGTCATACGCAACGTGCGACGTCTGCCGGCTTGTTCCGTTTTCAAGGTAATCCAACATGCTGATCAATTGCGCCGCCTATCAGGACGGCCGGAAACTGGCTGACATCGATATCGATAGCATCAGCGACTACGTGGCACGGCCCGAGTGCTTCGTCTGGGTCGCGCTGAAAGACCCTGCGCCGGAGGAGTTGGCCGTGATGAAACACGAGTTCGGCCTGCACGAACTCGCCATCGAGGACGCGCAATACGGCCATCAGCGTCCAAAAATCGAGGAGTATGGCGAGTCCCTCTTCGCCGTGATGCATACGGTCGAAATGGACGAACAGGGCGAACTGCTGATCGGCGAGGTCGACGTCTTCGTGGGGCACAACTACGTGCTGTCGGTGCGTCGCGGCACGCGCACGGGGTTCCAGAACGTGCGCGCCCGTTGCGAGCGCGAGCCGCAATTGCTCAAGGAGGGTTCGGCGTTCGTGCTGTACGCGCTGGCCGATGACATCGTCGATCGTTATTTTCCGATTATCGAGGCGATGAACACCGAAATCGAAGCGCTCGAAGACCGTATCTTCGACCGCAACAATTCGTCGGCATCGCGCGCGATCATCGAGGATCTGTACTCGTTGAAACGGCGCCTCGTGATCCTGCAACACCACATTGCGCCGCTGCAGGAAGCGATCGGCAAACTCACGGGCGGCCGCATTCCGAGCATCTGCGAAGGCATGCAAGCCTATTTCCGCGACGTCTACGACCACCTCGAGCGGATTGTCAGAACCATCGACGGCCGGCGCGAAATGATCGTTACCGCGGTGCAGGTCAATCTGGGGATGATCTCGCTCGCCGAAAGCGAGGTGACCAAGCGGCTCGGCTCGTTCGCCGCCTTGTTCGCGGTGCCGACCATGATCGCCGGCATCTACGGGATGAACTTCCAGAGCATTCCCGAACTGCATTACAAATATGGTTATCCCATCTGTCTGGCTGTCATGCTGACCGTGGATCTGATTCTGTACTGGCGCTTCCGCAAGGTCGGCTGGCTTTGACCGGCGGTTAGCCAGCGCCCGGTGTTATTCCTGCCTGGACCGGGCGCAATAACCGATGCATCGCAACGCCGTGAATCGTTGACAGGGCGAACTCAGCACGCCGAGAATAGCGATCGCAAACGTTTGCGCACCACTAAAAATACGGCTCGGGCGCGAGCCTGACAAACCCTGGAGATATCCATGACCCTTCGCATTCGCCGCCGCATGCTGGCGGCCGCAGTTCTCGCCACCGCCACCGCCGCTTTGCCGTTTTCCTCCGCTTATGCGCAAACCGCGCCCGCCCATAAGCCGAGGGTCGCGCTGGTGATGAAGTCGCTCGCGAACGAGTTCTTCCTGACTATGGAAAACGGTGCCAAGGACTACCAGAAGCACAATTCCTCCCAGTTCGACCTGATCACCAACGGCATCAAGGACGAGACCGATACCGCGAACCAGATCCGCATCGTCGAACAGATGATCGTCTCGAAGGTCGATGCGATCGTGCTGGCCCCGGCCGATTCGAAGGCGCTGGTGGCGGTTGTCAAGAAGGCCGTCGACGCGGGCATCATCGTCGTGAACATCGACAACCGGCTCGACCCGGACGTGCTCAAGTCCAAAGACCTGAATGTGCCGTTCGTCGGCCCGGATAACCGCAAGGGCGCGCAGAAGGTCGGCGACTACCTTGCCAAAAAACTGAAGTCGGGCGATGAAGTCGGCATTATCGAGGGCGTGTCGACCACCACCAACGCGCAACAGCGCACCGCGGGCTTCAAGGACGCCATGCAGGGCGTCGGCGCCAAGGTCGTCTCGGTGCAATCGGGCGACTGGGAAATCGATAAGGGCAATGCGGTGGCATCGGCCATGCTCAACGAGTATCCGAACCTGAAGGCGCTGCTGGCCGGCAACGACAACATGGCGATCGGCGCGGTCTCGGCCGTGCGCGCGGCGGGCAAGCAGGGCAAGGTGCTGGTGGTCGGCTACGACAACATCAACGCGATCAGGCCGATGCTCAAGGACGGCCGCGTGCTCGCCACCGCCGATCAGTACGCCGCCAAGCAGGCCGTATTCGGTATTGATACCGCGCTGAAAGCGATCAGCGAGCACAAGAAGCAGTCGCAGTTGTCCGGCGTGGTGGAAACGCCGTGCGATCTGGTGACCAAGTAAGTTTTTGGCAGTCAGAACCGGGTACGAACTGTAAGAAACACCGCAACACGCGTGGCCACGTGGATTCGCGTCCACGCGGCTGTACCTGGGATGCATGGCGAAAAACGCGCGGATTTGCGTCAATTCAATAAACGCTCAAGAAATCTTCCGCGCCGCCGTTAATTCCAGAGGTAAGCGTCATTGCGGCGGCTACCGGCGGGAGGGTGCGGAGTCAGAAGCGCCTGCGCATTCCGCGCATCGGGCCCGTATGACACGGGGCTGCCGCTGGTTGCGGCCGGCGAGAACAACAGGCGGGGAGCAACAGGTTATGGCGACGATCAAGGATGTAGCGGCCGTGGCAGGCGTGTCGTTCACGACGGTATCGCACGTGGTGAACAACTCACGGCCGGTGTCGGCCGACGTGCGCGCGAAGGTCGAACACGCGATCCGTCAGCTTCACTACGTGCCGTCGGCGGTAGCCCGTTCGCTCAAGGCGCGGGCGACGGCGACGATCGGACTGGTGGTGCCGAACAGCACGAACCCGTATTTCGCGGAAATGGCGCGCGGCATCGAGGATGGTTGCTCGCGCAACGGCTACTGCCTGTTCTTCTGCAATTCCGACGACGATCCGGTCAAGCAGCGTAACTATCTGCGCGTGCTGCAGGAAAAGCGTATCGACGGACTGATCGTTGCCTCCGCAGGCGACGACGCCGTGCTGGCGCAGACCCTTGCGGATGCGCACGAGCCGCTGGTCGTGGTGGACCGCAATATTGAAGGCTTGAACGCCGATCTGGTGCAGATCGACCATGAGAAAGGCGGCTATCTCGCGACGCGGCATCTGCTCGAACTGGGGCACGTGCGGATCGGCTGCATCACCGGGCCGGTGAACACCGCGGTCAGCGCCATGCGGGTGCACGGCTTTATCCGCGCGATGGCCGAGCGCGGCATCGAGATTCCAGCCAACGCGATTGTCGAAAGTGATTTCTCGGGGACGGGCGGCCATCGCGCGGCCGGGCAGTTGTTCGACACGCTGAAGCCGTCGGCGATTTTTGCCGGCAACGACATGATGGGCATTGGCGCGCTGCGTGCCGCGGCCGAGCGCAATATCAGCGTGCCGCGCGATTGCTCGATCATCGGTTTCGACGATATCGAACTGGGCCGCTTCACCTATCCGTCGCTCTCGACGGTGGGGCAGTCGGTCCGCGCGCTCGGAGATATGGCCGCGCAGACCTTGATCGAACGTATCGCCGGGTCTTCGCCGGGCAGTCCGCGCGCGCCGGGCCGGCGGCGTGTCGTGTCGCCGCGTCTGATCGTGCGCGAATCCACCGCAACATGGGCCGGCGCCGCCAGGCGCGATCTGGCCGCCTGATATCGGGCACCGGGTTCCTCGCGCGAGTTCCAAGGCTTCGCGTCCGGTCTTCCGCGCAGCGCAGCCTGGGCTCCGACGGTCATCGTGCGCCAACCAAAGGTGAGCGCTAAAAGCTTTGCGCCTGTCCTCACGCGAGTCATGACTTTCGCGCAACCCAGCCGCTTGCCCGACCCCTCGCACCTCTGCGGTCAGCCGTCCGAGTCCCGTAACTTCTTCCGAGCCGCCCTGGCATCAATTGCCTGAACGCCCAAAATTCCGCGCGGCCTTTCCCGGATGCTGTCTGTCGGTAGTTTGTAATCCGGTCCAATTGCTTACGGTGTCTTCCCTCATACCATACAGAACCTTCAAGTATGCGGATGAAATGCCGTAAACGTGGCTATTAGAGCGGCATCCAACAGCGCCATCTACGCAGACGCCACACGCTAGCCGCGCTGCGCACGCAGCCTCTTATTTGTTAAGCACAGGAACAAGCATGTTGAACAAAGGCATCACGATCAAGGCGCGGATTGGCCTCACGATGGCTTTTCTCGCCGCCCTGCTGGTCACCATTGGCGTTTTCGGTTTGTTCGGCATGAGCAGCTCGAACGCCGCGTACGAGGACACATTCACTAACGACATGCCGAGCGCGGTCAATATCGGCAACGCCGAACTCTTTGCCGCGCGCGAACGGCTGGCGCTCGACCGGGCGGCGTTCATGGCCGGCACGCCGGAGGTTGCGCCGACGATCGAGCGCGCGCGTTCGATGCGCGCCACGTCCGACATGTGGTGGAAAAAGTACATGGACCTGCCGCGCGGCGCCGAGGAAGACCGTCTCGCCCAGGACGTGGTGGCCAAACGCGGCGCGCTGCATCAGCAATTGGACGCGTTTGCCGCGATCATTACGGCGAACGACCCGAGCAACCTCGTCGACGGCGCCAAGCGCGTGCAGGCGGCGTACAACGAGCTCGCCAACGCCGATGATGCGCTGCGCAAATTCCAGTTCACCTCGGCCAAGGAAGGTTTCGACGCCGCGCAAAGCAGCTATCAGGTGTTCCGCACGGTGAGCGCCGTTGCCTTGCTGGTCGGCGTGCTCGCCGCGGTGCTGTCCTACCTGACGCTCAGCCGCGCGATTGGACGTCCGCTCAACGAAGCCCTGGGGCATTTTGCCGCGATCGCCGCAGGCGATCTGCATCGCCCGGTGGTGGTCACCTCGCGCGACGAAATGGGGCAGTTGCTCGACGGCATCGCCAAAATGCAGCGCAGTCTCACCGAAACGGTGCGCTCGGTGCGCAGCGGCAGTGAGTCGATCGCGACGGCCACGCGCCAGATCGCGGCCGGCAATATCGACCTGTCCTCGCGCACGGAAGAGCAGGCGTCGGCCTTGCAGGAAACCGCGTCCAGCATGGAAGAGCTGACCGGCACGGTCAAGCAGAATGCCGACAATGCCCGCCAGGCGAGCTCACTGGCCGCCAATGCGTCCGAGATCGCCAACCGGGGCAGCGCGGTGGTCGGCCAGGTAGTCGGCACGATGGGCGAGATCAATCAGAGTTCGGCGAAGATCGCCGACATCATCTCGATCATTGAGGGGATAGCGTTCCAGACCAACATCCTGGCCCTGAATGCGGCCGTGGAGGCGGCGCGCGCCGGCGAAGAAGGGCGCGGGTTCGCGGTGGTGGCAGGCGAAGTGCGCAGCCTCGCGCAGCGCTCGTCGGCGGCGGCCAAGGAAATCAAGGGGCTGATCGACACCTCGGTGGAGCGCGTGCAGTCCGGCTCGGCGCTGGTCGAGGAAGCCGGCCGCACGATGACCGAGATCATCGGCGCGGTGCAGCGCGTGACCGACATCATGGGTGAGATCGCGGCGGCCTCGGAAGAGCAAAGCAGCGGCATCGACCAGGTGGCGCGCGCGGTCACGCAGATGGACGAGGTGACCCAACAGAATGCCGCGCTGGTCGAAGAAGCGGCCGCAGCAG
The DNA here is from genome assembly GCF_046027605.1 of Paraburkholderia fungorum. Lineage (GTDB taxonomy): Bacteria > Pseudomonadota > Gammaproteobacteria > Burkholderiales > Burkholderiaceae > Paraburkholderia > Paraburkholderia fungorum_F. The sequence goes on along the minus strand of NZ_JAQQEF010000032.1, from coordinate 52,024 downwards.
CCTCGTCGCTTGAAGATCAGGCCGGCAAGCTGCGTACCGCGGTCGCCGTGTTCCAGCTCGACGAAAGCGGCTACAAGGCGCCGGTGAGCGCGGCGCCGAAGCGCGCGAGCGCGCCGGGCCGCCCGAGCGGGGCACGTAAGGTGTCCCAAGCCGCTTTGCAGAGTGCTTCGCAGGCCGTGCCGCACGCGGCTGCACAACCTGCTTCGCAACCGCGTGCGCAGGCCGCCTCGGCAGCCAGGGTACCTGCCGCAGCGGCCGCGCCAGCTGCCGCTGCGCCGGCAAGGGCGCCTGTCAAGGCAGTGGCAAGCGCCGGTAGCGATCAGGATTGGGAGACGTTCTAAGCGGCAACGTACGGGCAGCGCGGTCGACGGGACGCGGCAGTGAATGCGGGTGTGCTGCGTCAACCCCGCGCTTCGAACCAACAACCGCACACAGCCGCGTGCCGTCATTGCCACGCTTTGAACGCGACGCCGAATCCCAGCAGCGTTGATGCACCTGCCACGCCGTCGCAACATTCGTTCCCGATGAAGAGTTGGACGCGCCCACGCTTATTCAGATCTGCCGCATGACGACAAAGACCGCGATTGCGCATGCAACCGCGGTCTTTTTCCATGGTCTGCGGACTAAGTAACGTACACGAGCGCAGTCCACGCCCTGGTGAGCGTCGTGATCCGGTACATTGACGGGCGCGACTCTGACTTGCACGGCCACTCGCCGCTTCAGGCAGTCGACGCGCGGAACGTGAGCCCGCCATCTTCAACCGCTGCAACTCAACGCGGCAACCTGCCGCTCAACGCGCCAGCCATAAAGGACCGACATGACGCCATACGACCTCGCGCACCGCCTCGTCGAAGCCCGCCGGCAGCATCGGCCGATCGATGCGCCCCCACCCGACAGCCTCCCGCCCGACGCGGCAACCGCGTATGCGATCCAGCAGGCGGTCATCGCGGGCCTTGGCGACTCGACGGGCGGGTGGAAGATCGGCGCCAAAGCACCAGGCGGGGCCGCGGCCGGCGCGCCGATTCCGGCTTCGCTGGTGGTGCCGTCGCCCGCGCGGGTAGACCATGCCGGCTTTTTCCGGGTGTTGATCGAGCTGGAGATCGCCTTTCGTTTCGGCGAGGCGATCGAGCCGCGCGGCCGGGCCTATGCGCGCGACGAGGTGCTCTCCAAGGTCGGCGTCGTGCTGCCGACCATCGAGATCGTCGATAGCCGCTTTGCCGAGTGGCCCAATGTCGCGCCGCTCGCGCAACTGGCTGATGCGCAGAACAACGGCGCATTGGTCACCGGGCATCCGGTTGCCTATGTAGGCCTCGCACGCAGCTTCGATTTCGTATCGCCCGAACTGGAGCTGAGTCTCGACGGTACTTCGCTGCTGCGGGAAGCCACCGGTAATCCGGCCGGCGATCCGCGCGAACTGCTGGTGTGGTTCGTCAACCATTGCGCCGCCATGGGCATTGTCATCGAGCCGGAATGGACCATTACCACCGGTTCATATGTCGGTGCGCACAATGTGAACAAGCCGGGCATCGTGCGCGGTCACATCGACGGTCTGGGGGAAGTGGAGATTGAACTGACCTGAGCGTGTAACGCTGTACTTTGTAACGGCGCGCCGGGTGACGGTCCTTGCAACCGTCCTTGTAACTGTCCATTACGAGGCATTAAACAAACGGCTGCCTGCGGGCGGCCGTTTTTTATTCGTCGCATCCGCCTGGGGCGTTTTGCCGTATACACCTATGAAGCGTCCCATTGCGCTGCCGTGATCCAGCTTATGGGCGCGATATGTGCAGCTAACCATGCTGCTTACGCGGTTAATCCAGGCGGCCAGGCAGGAGCCGCAAGCGCGCCGATCATTGCGTTCGACGCGACACAGCGCGGAACAAAATCGCCGGTGCGATGACGAACCGCTTGACGATGCGCCGCTTAACAGCGGCTTGGGTGAGCAGGGCGAACGAACATGTAACACAGCGCTTGCTGTTGTAGACCAGATGACGATGCCGCGCGTTGATGAAAAATAGTCCCGGGCACGGAAAACGCATAACGTCCGCGTTCAATGCGACGAAGTGTGCGTGTGCAGACAGGCTGTCCGGTGTAGCAGTGAGATCGTTCGATGAACGAGACGATTCTTGTAACCGAGCATGCGAGTTGTGTTGAGCAGCGCAGCAGGCAGAGGTGCCGCCGAATTGTGACGGCAAATGACAGCATGGAGAGGCAGCAACGTGGGCCGGCAATCGCTGCGCATTCGCTGTGATGTGAGCGCAAGATTGTAGGTGAGCGAATCTGTGTTTCCAAGTGAGGAATGTTGGGAGGCGGGTACGGCGCGATTTTCGCAACGTAGTTCGTGAAAAAAAATTTAAAAGGGTTTAGGATGAATTCGAGCGATGTCGTTTCCGAATAGCGCGCCGCGCACGACATCGGTCTAGACTTCGGCGAGGAGGTAGCATGGATATCTACAGCAGTTTCGCGACCCGCTTCGAGAAAACGCGAGAAGATGAACTCTCGCTCGAGGAGTATCTCGCGCTCTGCAAAGACAATCCCGCCGCGTACGCCACGGCTGGCGAACGCATGTTGACGGCAATCGGTGAACCAGAACAGATCGACACTCGCAACGATCCGCGCATGTCGCGTATCTTCGCGAACAAGGTCATCAAGGTATACCCCGCATTCCGTGAGTTCTACGGAATGGAAGAGGTGATCGAGCAGGTGGTCGCCTACTTCCGGCACTCGGCCCAGGGGCTCGAAGAAAAGAAGCAGATTCTGTATCTGTTGGGGCCGGTCGGTGGCGGTAAATCGTCGATCGCGGAACGTTTGAAGCAACTGATGGAACGCGTGCCGTTCTACTCGATCAAGGGCTCGCCCGTGAACGAGTCGCCTCTGGGTCTGTTCGACTATGAAGAAGACGGTCCGATTCTCGAAGAACAATATGGCATTCCACGCCGCTACCTGAAAAGCATTCTGAGTCCGTGGGCCGTGAAACGCCTGCACGAATTCAATGGCGACATCCGCAAGTTTCGCGTGGTGCGTCGCTATCCGTCGATTCTTCGTCAGATCGGGATTGCCAAGACGGAACCGGGAGACGAAAACAATCAGGACATTTCGTCGCTGGTCGGCAAGGTCGACATCCGCAAGCTCGAACAGTATGCACAAGATGACGCGGACGCCTATAGCTACTCCGGTGGCCTGTGCCTCGCGAATCAGGGCTTGCTCGAGTTCGTGGAAATGTTCAAGGCGCCGATCAAGGTCTTGCACCCGCTCTTGACCGCAACTCAGGAAGGCAACTTCAAGGGTACGGAAGGGTTCGGCGCGATCCCGTTCGACGGCGTGATTCTGGCTCACTCGAACGAGTCGGAATGGAAGGCGTTCCGTAACAACCGCAACAACGAAGCACTGCTCGACCGGATCTTCGTCGTGAAGGTGCCGTACTGCCTGCGCTATGGCGAAGAGGTCAAGATCTACGAGAAGCTGCTGCGTAACTCGTCGCTGGCCGATGCGGTATGCGCGCCGGGTACGCTGAAGATGATGGCGCAGATGTCGGTGCTCACGCGCCTGCAGGAGCCGGAAAATTCGAGCCTCTTCTCGAAGATGCAGGTGTACGACGGCGAGAATCTCAAGGACACCGATCCGAAGGCCAAGTCGTATCAGGAGTACCGCGACTTCGCGGGCGTGGATGAGGGGATGACCGGCGTGTCGACCCGCTTCGCGTTCAAGATCATGTCGCGGGTCTTCAACTTCGATTCGACGGAGGTCGCCGCGAATCCGGTGCACCTGATGTACGTGCTCGAACAGCAGATCGAGCGCGAGCAATTCCCGCCGGAGACCGAACAGAAGTACCTGTCTTTCATTAAAGACGTACTGGCCTCGCGCTATGCTGAGTTCATCGGTAAGGAGATTCAGACCGCGTATCTGGAGTCGTATTCCGAGTACGGTCAGAATATCTTCGATCGCTATGTGACGTACGCGGACTTCTGGATTCAGGATCAGGAGTTCCGCGACCACGACACCGGCGAGAGTTTCGACCGCGCGTCGCTGAACGCCGAACTGGAGAAGATCGAGAAACCCGCGGGCATCAGCAACCCGAAGGACTTCCGCAACGAGATCGTGAACTTCGTGCTGCGTGCGCGTGCTGCCAATGGAGGGAAGAATCCTGCCTGGGTCAGCTACGAGAAGCTGCGTGTCGTGATCGAAAAGAAGATGTTCTCGAACACGGAGGAACTGTTGCCGGTGATCTCGTTCAACGCCAAGGGCTCGGCGGAAGAGCAACGCAAGCACGAAGACTTCGTCAACCGGATGGTCACGAAGGGCTATACGCCGAAGCAGGTGCGCTTGTTGTGTGACTGGTATCTGCGCGTGCGCAAATCGTCATGATACGCACTGCGTGCCGCCCGCGCGGTCCGACCGCGCGGGCACCTTGCGAGGCGCAAGCTGCATGGACATAGCGTCGTGTTGGCAGCCATGCGAATGCAACATGCGTCTCGCGCACCCGAAATTAGGGCAACTGCATGGGATCGGCGTAAGCGCTGAAGCGCCAACTCCGGTCGACATGCGGTGCATGGGACCAGAGTAAGCGCTCAAGCGCCAACTCTGGTCGACACGGGAGACCGGGCGTGCTTCATCAAATCATCGACCGCAGGTTAGCTGGTAAGAACAAGAGCATTGCGAATCGCGAGCGCTTTTTGCGCCGCGTCAAAAACTATATTCGTCGCGCCGTTTCGGAAGCGGTCCGCGATCGCAGCATCAAGGATATTCAGAACACCCAGAGCATCACCATCCCGCGCAAGGACATCGCGGAGCCGTCGTTCCGGCATGGTCCCGGCGGCAAGCGCGAAATGGTGCATCCGGGCAATTCCGACTACATCCGCGGCGACAAGATCCAGCGTCCGCAAGGGGGCGGCGGCGGAGGCGGCGGCAATCAGGCCAGCAACGAGGGCGACGGTCAGGACGACTTCGTGTTCGAGCTGAGCCGCGAAGAGTTCATGCAGTATTTCTTCGACGATCTCGAACTGCCGCGTCTCGTCAAAACCCATCTGATGGCCGTGCCCACGTGGAAAAGTATCCGCGCCGGCTGGGCGGCCGAAGGCACACCGAACAATATCGACGTGGTTCGCTCGTTGCGCAGCGCGCTCGGCCGCCGCATCGCGCTCGGTGCGCCGCTCGTCAACCAGTTGCACGAGATGGAACGGCAACTCGAGGTGATGAAGGCCGATCCCGACGACCGTCGCGAAGAGATCAAACTGCTCGAAGAGGAAATTCACCATTTGCGTGGGCGCATCTGGCGGATTCCGTTTATCGATCCGTTTGATCTGCGTTACGTGAACCGCGTGAAGCAGCCCACGCCATCGAGCCAGGCCGTGATGTTCTGTCTGATGGATGTGTCGGGTTCCATGGACGAGCAGCGCAAGGATCTGGCCAAACGCTTTTTCATCCTGCTGTATCTATTCCTCAAGCGTAACTACGAAAAGATCGAGGTGGTGTTCATCCGCCACCATACGCGCGCCGAAGAAGTCGACGAAGACACGTTCTTCCATTCGACGGAAAGCGGCGGTACGGTCGTGTCGAGCGCGCTCGAATTGATGCAGAAGGTGATGGACGAGCGCTATTCGCCCACTGAATGGAATATTTACGGCGCTCAGGCGTCCGACGGCGACAATTGGACCGACGATTCTCCGAAGTGCCGCAAGATACTTTCGGATGACATCCTGGAGAAGGTGCGCTATTTTGCATATATCCAGGTCACGCCGGAAGAACAGAACTTGTGGCTCGAATATGCGCAACTGGCGCTGAGCCAGCCGCATATGGCGATGAAGAAGGTCGAAACCGCGGCCGACATCTATCCGGTGTTTCGCGAGTTGTTTGAAAAGCAGGTGGCGTCTTCATGACAAAACACCTGCACAACGAAGCGCGCGGCTATCAGCCGGAGCGCGGGAAAGGCGTGCCGCAGCAGCAACAGTCGGGGCATGCCGAGGCGAAGGCGGACGATACGGGAGCCGCCGCAGCCGGAGCAGTCGACACCGCTGCAGCACGGGGACACACCGGAACGCCCACTGAGGGGCAAAGGGAAGTCCGTATGAACGTAGCCGATAGACGGCCTTTGCCGTGCCCGTCCGACTGGACCTTCGAATTGATCGAAGAGTACGACTCGCATATTGCCCGTGTTGCAGAGCAATATGAACTCGACGTGTATCCGATCCAGCTCGAACTCATTAGCGCCGAACAGATGATGGACGCTTACGCGTCCGTCGGCATGCCGGTGAATTACCGTCACTGGTCGTTCGGCAAACACTTTCTCTCCACCGAAAAGAGCTACCGTCGCGGGCAGATGGGGCTGGCGTATGAGATTGTGATCAATTCGAACCCTTGTATCGCGTATCTGATGGAAGAAAACACGATGACGATGCAGGCGCTCGTCATCGCGCATGCGGCCTATGGCCACAACTCGTTCTTCAAGGGCAACTATCTGTTCAGACTGTGGACGGATGCACATGCAATCATCGATTACCTTGTCTACGCGAAGAATTACATCGCGGAATGCGAGGAGCGTTTCGGCCTCGACCGGGTGGAGGAACTGCTCGATTCGTGCCACGCGTTGATGAATTACGGCGTGGACCGTTACAAACGTCCGCAGAAACTCTCGCTGGAAAAGGAATTTGCGGCGCGCCGCGAGCGTGAGGCGTATCTGCAATCGCAGGTAAACGAACTGTGGCGTACCTTGCCGACCCGACATACGCCGTTGCCCGAGGAAATCGAGGAGCGCTATCCGCCGGAGCCGCAGGAAAATCTGCTGTATTTCGCGGAAAAGAACGCGCCGCTACTCGAGCCGTGGGAGCGGGAAGTGATCCGCATCGTGCGCAAGGTCGGGCAGTATTTTTATCCGCAACGCCAGACTCAGGTGATGAACGAAGGCTGGGCGACGTTCTGGCACTACACGTTGCTTAACACGATGTACGCCCAGGGCAAGCTGGAAGACGGCTTCATGATGGAGTTTCTCCATTCGCACAGCAATGTGGTCTACCAGCCGCCGGTCACGAAACCGTACTACAGCGGGATCAATCCGTATGCGCTCGGTTTTTCGATGATGAGCGATATTCGCAGGATTTGCGAGGCGCCTACTGACGAGGACCGCAAGTGGTTCCCGGAACTGGCCGGCAGCCCGTGGTTACCGGCCATGCATTACGCGATGCGCAACTTCAAGGACGAGAGTTTCGTCGCGCAGTATTTGTCGCCGCATCTGATCCGGGAAATGCGTCTATTCTCGGTGCTGGATGACGACATGCGCGATGCGCTGGAGGTCTCGGCGATTCATGACGACAGCGGGTATCAGTACGTGCGGCAGGCGTTGTCGCGGCAGTACGACATGCATCATCGGGAGCCGAATATTCAGGTGTGGGCGGTGAACACGCGGGGTGACCGCAGTCTGACGCTGCGGCATTTCATGAGCGATAACCGGCATCTGTCCGGTGATAGCGAAGAGGTGCTCAAGCACATGGCGCGGTTGTGGCAGTTCGATGTTTATCTGGAAAGCGTTGATGAGAATGGGACCGTGCGGAAGCGGTATGAGTGTAAGTATGTGCCTCCGGCGGTTAGGGTTTGAGGTTTGTTTTTCCCCTGCGGGGTGGGGTGGCCGCTTCGCGGGGTTTTGCTTTTGATCTGTTTGCCTGCGCGGCGCTTATTGGTTGTTTGCCTACGGCGTTGGGCTTTTCCTTGAAGTGGCTCTTTGGCTTTACCTGGTCTGGCTTTTTGGCCTCTTCTTGAATTGATATTGGTCTATTAGTGTTGCCCCTGTGCGGGGCGGCACTTACTTTCTTTGCCGCGGCAAAGAAAGATAAGCAAAGAAAGCCGCTCACACCGCCAATTCTTAAGTGGGTCCCCCGCGCAGTCGCGGTAGTGGTGCATCTGGAATCCGTGCTCTCGCACATTCAGCGTGAGTGACAAAGCACTCATACTTCCCGCCTCGCCCTACGTGCTCGCCGGAAAGGTTCATCGAGAACCCACGGTTTCCTTGGCGCGTGATGGGGATCAGCGGCTTCGCCGGGGACTTGTGTCAGTCATTCGCCTTCGGAAAGCCGTCATTCTTCCGGCGACGCTGCGCGCGCCGAAGGGCACTTCTTAAACTAGATGCTGTGTTTTTGCGCTCACGCTCGATTGCGCGTAGCGGTGCGATATATGTATCGTCTCTATTCCCTGGCGTCCTGCATCTCTTTCGCCGAGGCGAAGCCGACGGCCCCCGCCGCGCCAAACGAAGCCACTGGTTTGGATGATCGCCCGTTCCGGCGAGCACGCAGTGCGAGGCGGGAAGAATGACTGCCTGGTCACCGGCGCTGAATGCGCGAGAGCACGGATTCCAGATGCACCACTACCGCGACTGTGCGGGGGACCCGCTTAAGAATTAGCGGTTTGAGCTGCTTTCTTTTGCCTACTTTTCTTTGCAGCAGGCAAAGAAAAGTAGGTGCCTGCCCCGCACAGGGGCGACGCTAATACACCAATAACAAATCAAGGAAAGGCCCACGCCGCAGGCAAACACCCAAACCTCCACGCCGCAGGCAAACACCCAAATCCCCACGCCGCAGGCATACAAAAAAAACCGCCCCGCAAGTAAAAAACATCAAACCGTTCGCGCCAGCGAACCTAACAAACTCCCATCTTCCCCTTGCAATTCTGTAAAATTCGCGCACGCGCGCTACAAGTGCCTCCCCAGTGGCACCCCGATGCGCGTGTAGTGAAGGCGGCGCCACGACCGTCATCTCCGTTTAAAGACAAGGAAAGAAATCAGCATGACCGACCTATCCGGCCAAACCGTGGCCACGGTTCCCGACGCCCACGACACCCGGCGCCGCATCTTCGCGATCGTTGGCGCTTCATCGGGCAATCTAGTCGAGTGGTTCGACTTCTACGTGTATTCGTTCTGCGCGCTGTATTTCGCGCCGGCCTTCTTCCCGAGCGGCAACACCACTACGCAGTTGCTCAATACCGCCGGCGTCTTCGCCGCGGGCTTCCTGATGCGCCCGATCGGCGGCTGGTTCTTCGGCCGGCTCGCCGACAAGCACGGGCGCAAGACCGCGATGATGGTGTCGGTGTTCATGATGTGCGGGGGCTCGCTCGTGATCGCGGTGCTTCCCACGTACGCCCAGATCGGCGCCCTGGCGCCCGCGCTGCTGCTGGTCGCACGCCTGTTCCAGGGCTTGTCGGTGGGCGGCGAGTACGGCACCAGCGCCACCTATATGAGTGAAGTCGCACTCAAGGGCCGCCGCGGTTTCTTCGCGTCGTTCCAGTACGTCACGCTGATCGGCGGCCAGTTATGCGCGCTGCTGGTGCTGGTGATCCTGCAGCAAACCCTCTCTACCGAAGAACTGAAAGCGTGGGGTTGGCGCGTGCCATTCGTGATCGGTGCATTGGCGGCGCTGGTCGCGCTGTATCTGCGCAAATCGCTCGAAGAAACCACCACGGCTGAAACACGCCAGCGCAAGGAGGCCGGCACGCTGCGCGGCTTGTGGCTGCACAAGAGCGCATTTGCGACAGTGCTCGGCTTCACGGCCGGCGGGTCGCTGATTTTCTACACGTTCACGACATACATGCAGAAGTATCTGGTCAACACGGCCGGCATGCATGCCAAGACGGCCAGTAGCGTGATGACCGCGGCGCTGTTCGTCTACATGCTGATGCAGCCGGCGTTCGGCGCCTTGTCGGACCGCATCGGCCGCCGTCGTTCGATGCTGTTCTTTGGCTTCTTCGCGACCATCGGCACGGTGCCGCTGCTGCACGCCTTGAAAGACGTGACGAGCCCCTATGCGGCGTTCGGCCTCGTCGTGGTGGCGCTGGCGATCGTCAGCTTCTATACGTCGATCAGCGGTCTGATCAAGGCCGAAATGTTCCCGCCGGAAGTGCGCGCGCTCGGCGTGGGATTGTCGTATGCGGTGGCCAATGCGATCTTCGGCGGCTCGGCGGAATACGTCGCGCTGTGGCTGAAGTCGGTGGGCAACGAGTCGATGTTCTACTGGTACGTGACCGTGCTGTGCGCGATCGCCGGCATCGTGTCGTTGCGCATGCGCGATCCTTCGAAAGAAGGGTATCTGCGTCACGAGCCTTGAGCACGGGCGACACGCTCGAACAGCGCGGATGAGCGCTGCGTGAGAACGGCGGCCAGGGGCAACCCGGCCGCCGTTTTTCTTGTCGCATTGGCACAAGCGAGGCACGGCAAGCCCGCTGCGAACCACGCCCTCAAGCCACCACGATCTCCGTTCCCAACACATGCAGCAGATCGCGCAGCGCCTCGGCTTGCGCCATCTTCGCATCGCTGCGTAAATGAATCTGCACGGCGCGCCCCGCAATGCCTTCGACGGGATGTGCAAGCCATAACTCCACGGCAAGCCCCAATCCTTCAGGCTGATTGACGACGACCGGCTCGATCACACGCGGCTTGAAACAGGCACTGTCGGACATGGCGGTTTGCCTCCGGGCTGATGACGGTTCGAGGTCCATCCTAATCAGCCGCACGCGCCAGACCAAACGACAAATACGCGTTTGCTAATCAGCCGGTGGTTAGCAGAAAACACGCTTATTACAGGAGCATTTCTTGGTTCAGTACGCGCCGGCCCACTGCTAATGTGGCGCCCATGCGTAGCCGTCGGTTGCACCTCGCGGTTGCGATGAGTGCCTGCGACGCATACCAGCCCATACGCATCTGTTGCTGAAACATTGCATCTGCACCGCATACGAACAAAGAGATCCATAAAAATGAAATCGAAAATACTCGCTGCCTGGTTAATGACAATCACGGGACTCTCGATGACGGTATCGGGGCTCGCCCATGCTGACCGTCTCGATGACATCAGGAAAGCCGGTGTGTTGCGCGTTGCGACCTTCGACAGCAACCCGCCGTTCGGCTACGTCGACGCAACCAGCAATCACATCGTCGGCCTCGACGTCGACTACGCGCAGGCGCTCGCCGACAAGCTCGGCGTGAAGCTCGAACTGCAACCGACCAATCCGGCCAACCGCATTCCGTTCCTCACGTCGAAGAAAGTGGACCTGGTGCTTGCCAACTTCACGATCACCGACGAGCGCGCGAAGCAGGTCGATTTCAGCATTCCGTATTTCTCGTCGGGCCAGCAGTTTCTGGCGAAGAAGGGTGTGCTGAAGTCGGCTGATCAGGTCAACAGCCTGCGAGTGGGCGCCGACAAGGGCACCACCAACGAGATCACGCTGCGCGAAAAATTCCCGCAAGCCACGATCGTTGCGTACGACGACACGCCGTTCGCGTTCGCGGCTTTGCGCGCGGGCAACGTGCAGGCGATCACGCAGGACGGTCCGAAGCTGGTCGGCCTGCTCGCCAACGTGCCGGACAAGCAGAACTACGAGATTCCGGCCTTCACGATTTCGAACGACTACATGGGCGTTGGGATCCCGAAGGGCGAGACGCGCCTCGTCGGCTTTGTGAACGACACGCTGAAGGGACTGGAAGCCGACGGCTCCGCCGCGAAGATCTACAACCGCTGGTTCGGTCCGCAAACGAAAACCCCGCTTGCGCGCATCTTCAGGATCGGCGACAAGACCTGATCGTCATGCTGGTGTAGCAGTCAGGAGTGAACGGGCACGTTGGCAACGTGCCCGTCGGCGTTTTCAAAAGTAGAAGGTTTAAAGAAGCAGGTTTAACGATGCAGGCGTGGCTCGCTCCAAAGTACCTGATGTGGCTGTGGCAAGGCTTCGGTGTCACTGTCGGTCTCGCGTTGGCGGTGGCGCTCACGGCGACCGCGTTCGGCTTCGTGCTGGCGATCGCACGTCATGCCCGATATCGTTGGCTGCGTCGCGCGACGGCCACGTATGTGCTTGCGTTTCGCAATACGCCGTTGCTGGTGCAACTGTTCTTCTGGTATTTCGGCGCGGCCACGCTGATGCCTGACGCGTTGATGCAATGGCTGAACACGCCACATGGCGTGCACATCGGTGCATATGCATTGCGTTGGCCGTCGTTCGAATTTGTCGCTGGGTGGATCGGACTCACGTGCTACACGGCGGCTTTCATCGCCGAGGAGTTCCAGGCGGGTTTGCGCGGCGTGCCGGCTGGTCAGCATGCCGCGGCCGCTGCGCTTGGTCTCACGCCGTTGCAGGCGTTCCGTTACGTCGTTTTGCCGCAAGCCGTGCGCATTTCTCTGCCGCCGCTCTTCGGTCAATACATGAATCTCGTGAAGAATTCGTCGCTGACCATGGCGATCGGTCTTGCCGAATTGTCGTATGCATCGCGTCAGGTCGAGACGGAGACCTTCAAGACGTTTGAGGCATTTGGTGTGGCAACCGTGTTGTATATCGTCGCCGTCGCGCTGATCGAGGCCGTCTCGCATACGGTGGCGCATACGCGTGACCGCGCATTCGCGAGGCGCTGAACATGACATGGACGCTGTTCACCCATAATCTGCCGTATCTGCTGGTCGGCGCATTTCCGCAAGGGCCGCTCGGCGGCGCGGCGCTTACGCTGATGCTTGCATTGTGTTCCGCGCTTGCGTCGGCGGTGCTCGGTGTCGCGGGTGGTATTGCGCTGGCCATGGCGGGGCGCATCGCCCGTGTGCCCTTGCTACTCGTGATCGGCTTCTTCCGTGCAATTCCCGTGTTGATGCTGATTTTCTGGACGTATTTCCTGTTGCCGATGCTCTTCCATGTCGATGTACCCGGACTCGCGACCGTCGTCTGCGCGCTCTCGCTGATCGGTGGCGCCTATCTCGCGCATTCGGTGCACGCGGGCATTCGCGCGGTCGGCGAAGGTCAATGGCAAGCCGGACTGTCGCTCGGCCTCACACGGATGCAAGCGCTGCGCTACGTGTTGCTGCCGCAGGCGATGCGCATCATGGCGCCTTCGTTCGTGAATCAATGGGTATCGCTGGTGAAGGACACCTCGCTTGCGTATATCGTCGGTGTCGGCGAGTTGTCGTTCGTCGCGACGCAGATCAGCAATCGCCTGATGGTGTATCCGGCGCAAATCTTTTTGTTCGTCGGCTTCATCTATCTGGTGTTGTGCACGGCGCTTGACCGCGTGGCTACTTATGCGTTGACGCGACGCAAGCGCAGCGTGCGGCCGCCGCTCGTGCCGGCCGCCACTGAGGCATGGTCCGGCGACTAACGACTAACGACTAACGACTAACGACTAACGACCAGCGACCGGCGACCAGCGACTAGCGACTAGCGAAAACGACCGGTGACAAACGACCAGCGCCAAACCGATATACCTTAAAACCGCAGCCATGCGAGTCCGGCGATCGGGCTCACGAAGCAGGCCGCGGCAAGGGAATGGGGGGGCGCGCGTCCGGGCGCTATCCAGCGAACTACGGCTGCATTCCCTACCGCGGCGCTAGATCAATTCGGATCGATCGGTGACAAGATCCGTGACGAGCTCTGTCACAGCCGCGGCCGGCTCGGCAATAACAGCGGGCGCTGCCGCGACCACCGCGGCCACCGCTCTGCGCTGCCGCATGCTGACGGCCGCCCGCGAGAGCATGAGCAGGTGGTAATAGAGCCGCATGCTGAAGCCATAGTCGTAGGCGAACAGATGGGTGAGCGCGATCTTCAAGCCGAGCAGCGGCTCATGATTCTTCGCGTAGACCGAAACGACGATCGGCACGAGCCGGTGCAATGCCAGCTTGCGTGACGGTTCCAGTTGCAGCGGCAGTTTCAGTGCTTGCACAAAGGCGTAGGCGCTAACGGTCGCCGCGACGGTCGTGCCCCGCGTGCTGTGCGAGATCGAGGTCGCGGTCTTGCGATAGACCGAGACGTATTCGTGGAGATAGAACACTTCGCGCGCGGCGAGACAGAGTTCCGTGCCGAACACGAAATCGCAGCACATGCCGTACTGTTCCTTGTAACCGATTCGTTTCACGAGCTCGGCATTCGCCATCCAGCCGTTGTTCGGGAACATCTGGATCAAGCCGGTTCTGCCCGGCAACGGTTGCAAACCTTCCGCGTCTCTCGTGCGTCGGAACGCGGTGTTCAGGCGAGTGCTGGCGTCGAAGTCGACGGCGCCGGTGTGGTCGGCCTCGTACTGATCGGCGAATGCCACTTCGAGCTGCGGATGAAGCTTCCATAGCGACACCAGTTTTTCGATGCCGTCGGTCGTGAGAAAGTCGTCATCGTGAATCAGCAGGATCTTGTCACCGCTTGCCCGCTCGAACAGGCTCGCGACATTACACGCCTGGCCGAGCGACGGCCGGTTCATTGCATAGCAGATACGTGGCTCGTTCGGATAGCGCTCTGCGATCAACTGCTGCGTGCGCTGATCTCTTGAATCGTCTCCGATAACGATCTCCAGGTTGCTGTACGTCTGCGCGAGGCACGAATCGATGCATTCCACGATCAGTTCAGGCCGATTGCAGGTCGGCAGACAAATGGAAACCTTGGGAGAAGAACGGGATTCGGAGGAGGGGATAGGCGAGGTAAACACGGCGTCTCCTTTCTTATCAGTTAAGGATGCAGCCGGTTCGCTTTGCGCACACATTGCTGCATGCAGCAAAATAGTCCATTACAAGAAAAAAATAATTCGTAAAAATTCGGAAAAAATGTCAACGTCGTGAAAGGGGTTCGAAGGGGAAAATTTGTGCGGCTTTGCGGCGAAAAACGCGGCAAAGCCGCTCGGGGCGGGCACCTGATATTTTTCAACTGACTGACGGTTCGCCCTCTCCCGGTTTCTTACCGGGACGGTCTGCCGGCGACTGATTGCGCCCTTCGTCCTTCCGTTCCGGCAGTTTGCTTTTCTCGTTGTCGCTGTGGGTGGCGGGCTGCGGATGTTCGATGTCGGCCGGCTTGCCAGTTTGGTTGTCTTTTGTTTCGGTCATGGCGTGCTCCTGGTTTGAGAACATCCATTACGGAGCAAGGCGCGGACCTGAGGGCTAATTCTCATGGCGTTGGGGTCGGCAGGTGCCGAAGGTGTGTCAGTTGCACTCGCGCGGTGTCGGGCACGATGGCCGTTCCTGGGCTTTCCTTGAAATGGCTCTTTGGCTTTGTTTGAGCTGGGTTTTTTGGCCTTTCCTTGAATTGATATTGGTCTATTAGTGTTGCCCCTGTGCGGGGGAGCACTTACTTTCTTTGCCGCGGCAAAGAAAGATAAGCAAAGAAAGCCGCTCAACCCGCTAATTCTTAAGTGGGTCCCCCGCGCAGTCGCGGTAGTGGTACATCTGGAATCCGTGTCCTCGCACATTCAACGTGAGTGACAAGGGTGTCATCAGCTCCCACTCCGCACCGCGTGCGTCGCGGATGGGTCTGCTTGGGAAACCAAGGACTTCGTTTGGGAACGGTTCGGCCGTTGACTTACCTCAGTGAGACCCTAACGTGTGCAAATGACAAAACCCCACATGCATTTGAGTGCAGGAACAATCGCCATATACAACATCTTTGCAGTTGCAGTTGCAGTTGCAGTTGCAGTTGCAGTTGCAGTTGCAGTTGCAGTTGCAGTTGCAGTTGCAGTTGCAGTTGCAGTTGCAGTTGCAGTTGCAGTTGCAGTTGCAGTTGCAGTGACATTGGCTTTGGGAATAATAGTAACCATTGAAGATACAGTTGCAGAGGGAATGGGACGGCGAGCCACAGCAGTATGTGGAATTTGAGTGTGGAAACGTAGTGATCGGTTTTATGAGGTAGATTTCGGCGCGCGCAGCGTCGCTGGAGGTATGACGGCTTTGTCACTAACGCGGAGTGTGCGAGAACGCGGATTCCAGATGCACCACTACCCCCTCCAAGCCAGGGGCCCTGCTTATGAGCTTGCGGGTTGAGCCGCTTTCTTTGCTTATCTTTCTTTGCGGCGGCAAAGAAAGTAAGTGCCGCCCCGCACAGGGGCGACACTAATAGACCAATAAGAATTCAAGGAAAGGCCAAAAAGCCAGATCAACAAAAAAGGCCAACGCCGTAGGCAGACAGCGACCATGCGCCGCACAGGCAAACGAAAACAAAGAAAAGCCCAACGCCGCAGGCAAAACCCACCCCGCACGGGGGCAAAATAAAAAAACCCCTTGACCGCGCCCCACATTCAGCGCACCGTGAAGAAGAAAAAGAACCCCGGGAGCCCAACATGTCCCTCAACTTCCCGAACCCTAGCCGCAGCTACGACGCCTTCCGTCATTGCGTCAATTTCTGGGGCTATGACAACGCACGCGAAATCGCCTTCACTGTCAACAATTCGGTCATTTCGAATCTGAGCCCAAGCGCGGGCTCTGACGAACCGGCAGTGCTGGCAGCCTTCGACCGTCATCGTGAGCAAATCCTCACACTTGCTCGTGGCCTGTATGTCGGCGGTCCGCAAAACCGCTACACGATTTCTTGATATAGACAGCGCGGCGCGGCACGTCCAACCGGACCTGCCGTGCGCCGCCTTGTTCCACAGCCGAAGCAGCGCGGCGCCCACCGGCGCTTGCCTTGCTTCGTCGCGGGAGTTTCAGCATGGATGATGACCAGGTCAATCTGGAAGAAATCGCCGATAGCAAACGACGCCGTGAAGCAGCACGCCTCGCCGAAATCGACAATTCGACCGCACACGCGGTGCCCACCGCACCCACCTCAATCGCACCACAGCCCGTTCAGCCGGGCGATGAAGCCGCACCGAAGCAATGGGTCAAGCACGTCACGAAGTGGCTGGGCGCAAAGAGCACCCTGATGCAAACGCGCCGCGTCTTGGCGCTGAGAAAGAAGCCCGCCGCACTTTAGACACTCGGAACGAAAATAACCGGCGTAAAGCCGGTTTTTCTATTTTGGCCGCGTCCATTGCAATGGCGGGTACCGGCAAACCGGGCGCTTTACCCGATTCCGCGCCCGCGGACCGCGGCTCATAATCACCTCTGCAACGAAACGGGTGCTTGCGCCGTTTCTCATGATCAATGCATCGCCGCGCCGCGAGCGCGTCCGCAACCCAGCAAGGAGCCACCAATGGACAAGGGTGACCCAAAAGAGAATCATCTGTTGGCGGTGTTGCCCTCGGTGGAATGGGCACGCATTGAACCATATCTGGTCGAAGTCGAATTGCCGCTCGGCGAGGTCATTTACGAATCGGGCGGCCAACTCGAGCACGTCTATTTCCCCACGACCTCGATCATTTCGCTGCTCTATGTGATGGAAGACGGTGCTTCGGCGGAAATCGCCATCGTGGGGCATGAGGGGATCGTCGGCGTGTCGCTATTCATGGGCGGAGAGACCACGCCGAGCCGCGCGATCGTGCAAAGCGCGGGCCGCGCCTGGCGCCTCAATGCACGCATGCTGAAAGACGAGTTCAATCGCGCGGGACCGATGCAACGGCTTCTGCTGCGCTACACGCAGGCGCTCATCACGCAAATGGCGCAGACCGCTGTATGCAATCGCCATCATTCGATCGACCAGCAGTTGTGCCGCTGGCTGCTGCTCAGCATCGACCGGCTGCCGTCGAATGAACTACGCATGACTCAGGAACTCATCGCCAATATGCTCGGCGTGCGCCGCTCCGGCGTCACCGCGGCAGCGCTGAAACTGCAAAACGCCGGCTTGATCCGCTATGCCCACGGCCATATCACCGTGCTTGACCGGCCCGGTCTGGAAACCCACGTGTGCGAATGCTACGCGGTGGTCAAACGCGAGTTCGACCGGCTGCTACCGGCGTTGCAAGCTATCTAACAAGCACGCTACCGTGCCATTGCCACAGCGCCAGCATGCGAGTGCCACACAGCTTCAGTGCCACACAGCGTCGGTGTCACACAGCGTCGGTGCCATCCAGCACGAGTGCCCCCCAGCGTGAGTGCCGCGCCGTCAACATATCGTTGCAGGGCTCCCAGCCTCCGGCGACGCCTTGCGTTCGATCGTTTCGAATGCGTCCATTAACCTGCCGATACGCTGCAAGGTGCCGGGCGGCAAGCGTGCTTCATCGGGCGACAAGGAGAGAATCCGGCGCCGCCAGTAGGGCAGGCCCAACGGCGGTGCAGTCATGAGAAACGGAATAATCTGTTCGAGATGAGCGAGCTCGCTCTCAAATGGGTAGTTCGACATAGGTTTCCCGTAGGTGCCGTGATCGCCTCCACGCAGCATGCGCGCGACGCGAGCCCCTGTCTGCACGCTACCGTACAGGATGCGAAGTCGCGCCCTACGCCGATCAACGCATGACTGCCGCCCGATTGTTACGAGGGCATTGCGAGTGTCGAGGCGCGACTCAAACGACCGTTTCGCGTGCCGAGCCTCCAGTCAGCGAAACGATAAAGTCGAAGAATGCCCGCACTTTAGCCGGCGGATGATGTCGGGAAGGATAGAGCGCATACAGCGGATAAACCTCGTCGCCCCAGTCGGGAAACAGTTCGATCAGTTTGCCGTTGGCAAGCAACGGCTCGGCGCCGAGCGCGAGAATCTGCGCGATGCCCTGGCCTGCGGCGCACACGCTATGCAAGGTGCCGACGTCGTTCACGGTCAGGCGGCCTTGCGGCGTGATCACTATCTTCTTGCGTCCGCGATGAAACTCCCAGCTGAACGGATAACCTGTCAGCGGATCACGGAACTTGATGCACACGTGCTTGCCGCTTTCGAGTTCGGCCGGGCTCGCCGGATGTCCATGTTTCTTCAGATACGACGGCGCGGCGACGGTCATGATCCGTGTGTCGAGCAGCTTGCGTGCGATCAGCGTCGAAACCGGCGGGTCGCCGAAGCGGATCGCCAGATCGAATCCGTCGGAGACCAGATCGCCTAACTGGTCGCGCGTGATCAATTCAAGTTGCAGATCGGTATGTTTATCGATGAAGCCGCCAAGCCTCGGCCCTAGCACGAGACGCGAAAAGAACGGGTCCATGTTCACGCGCAAACGTCCGCGAACCGCAGTCGCACCCTGAGCCGCCGAAGCGGCCGCTTCCTCTAGCCCACCGAGCAGCGGCACGATCTGTTCATAAAAACGCCGGCCTTCGTCGGTCAGTGTGACGGAGCGGGTGGTGCGGTCGAATAGCCGGATGCCCAGGCGTGCTTCGAGCCGCGCAACCGAGCGGCTGACCCCGGATTGCGACATGTCGAGCGCCTCGCCGGCCGCGGCAAAACTGCCGCAGTCGACGATCGCTGTCAGCACGCCCATGCCGTTCAGCATGCGCTCGTCAAATGGCATCTGATCTTCCCTTGTTCTGCATTAATGCGTGACATGCTAACGCGAAACAGCGTTTGAATTCACGTGCCGATGTCGGGAAACGCCTACCTGTCCGAACGAATCAATGACATCGAATCATGAGTGGAATGACAGCCACGCTATCGCGTCAAGCGCCCGTCTGGCGCTAATCTGTGCGGGTTCGCCTGAGGCACGATGAAACGCGGTTCTCACCATGCGTCAGGCATATTTGACTCATCCACGGAGAACGCCATCATGTCGCGAGTTTTTATTACCGGTTCCGCCGATGGCCTCGGTCAAATGGCCGCGCGTCTGCTCGTCGACGCCGGTCATCAAGTCGTTTTGCACGCGCGCAATGCGGCGCGCGCCGAGGACGCATTGAAGGCCGTGCCGGCAGCCGAAACTGCTTTAACAGGCGATTTGTCGAGCCTTGCAGCCATGGTCGCATTGGCGGAGCAGGTCAACGCACTCGGCTGCTTCGACGCGGTGATCCATAACGCGGCGGTGGGTTACCAGGAGCCGCGCCGGATCGCCACCGTGGATGGCCTGCCGCATGTATTCGCGGTCAACACGCTGGCTCCTTACGTATTGACCGCGCTGATCCGCCAGCCGAAGCGGCTCGTCTATCTGAGCTCGGGCCTGCATCGCAGCGGCGACGCGAGCCTCGACGATCTGGCATGGGAGCGGCGGCCGTGGCAGGGCACGGCGGCCTATTCCGACTCGAAACTGCATGACGCGCTGCTGGCGTTTGCGATGGCGCGCCGCTGGCCGGAGGTATTGTCGAACGCACTGGAGCCCGGCTGGGTGGCGACGAGAATGGGCGGGGCAGGCGCGCCGGACGATCTGCAAGCGGCGCCGAAAACCCAGGTGTGGCTCGCTGTCAGCGATGAACCGGCGGCCACCGTGAGCGGCGCCTACTTCTATCATTTGAAACCGCGCGAGACGCATCCGGCGGTACACGACGTCGCTGTGCAAGAGCGTTTGATCGCGGCGTGCGAGGGATTTTCCGGCATCCGTTTGCCGGACTGAGGGCCTCGACGGCAGAAAGTGCGCAGAGTCTGTCCAGGTCACACCTGTCTGATTCAGCGCACGCAAAGCCAGAAGCGCGTATCGGCATCCACCGCGCCGCTGGCGATCAGCGCCCCGCGCCTTGGGCCGTCTGTCCACGCACGCCGTGAGCGACAGGCGCTTCGTCGAGATGGCGAAAGATCCACGCCGACACCAGCGTAATGACGCCCACGCACACGAAGCTCAGGCGGAATCCGAGTGCCGCCGATCCCCATTGCGCCGAGAACAGATTCACCAGGCCGCCGCCGATCGAAACGCCCAGCCCGATCGCCAGCATCTGCACCATCGAAAAGAGGCTGTTGCCGCTCCCGGCGTCTTCATGCGTGAGGCCTTTAAGCGTGACGCTGTTCATCGCCGCGAATTGCATGGAGTTGGCCGCGCCGAACACGGCCAGAATCACGATCCCGACGATAATCGGCGTGCCCCGCGTAATCAATGCGAACGCAACGATCGAGGAGCCGACGATCACCGTATTGACGAGCAGGAACGTGTCATAGCCATAGCGGCGAATGAGCGGCGCGATCCAGCGTTTGGCGAATGTACCGGCGATCGCCGCGGGCAGCATCATCAAGCCGGAGTGCAGCGGTGAGTAACCTAGTTGCAGTTGCAGCAGCAATGGCACGAGAAACGGCACGGCGCTCGAGCCGATGCGGCACACCAGATTGCCGATCAGGCCAACGCTGAAATTCGGTTCGCTGAAGAGCGAGAGTTTGAAGAGCGGGATACTGCGGTGTCTTGCGTGCGGAATATAAGCGAGCGCGCTGACCACGGCGAGCGCGAACAGACCCGCCGACCATACTGCACGATGCGTTTCCACGGGCGCGTCGACCGCCAGCGAGAATGCGATCATGCACAGCGACAGCAGCCCGCACCCGACGAAGTCGAACGGCGGCGCCTTCGTTTGGCCATGCTCCGGCAAGAAACGCTGTACCGCGTAAAGGCCCACCGCGCCGATCGGCACGTTGATGAGAAAGATCCAGTGCCACGTAACGGCTTGCACGAACCAGCCGCCGAGCGTCGGCCCGGCGATCGGCCCCAACTGGCCGGCAATCGACGTGAACGCGAGCGCCGACACGTATTGCTCGCCCGACACGCTGCGCAGTACGGCAAGCCGCCCGATCGGCAGCAGCATCGAACCGCCGAAGCCTTGCAGGACCCGCGCCATCACCAGTTGGCCGAGCGTATGCGCGCTCGCGCAGCAGATCGAGCCGAGCACGAACACGAGAATCGCCGCGAAATAGACGCGCCGGGTGCCGAAGCGGTCGGCGAGCCAGCCCGAAGCGGGGGTGAGCATCGCCATTGTCAGCGTGTAGGCGACCACGATCGGCTGCATCGCGAGCGGCGCGACGTGCAGGCTGTGCGCAATCGACGGCAACGCAGTGTTGACGATCGTCGTGTCGAGCGATTGCATGAAAAAGCCGGCGGCGACGATCCAGAGCAGCGCGGTCTGGGCGGAATCCTTGTTCATATCCAATTGTGCGGCGGGGCGGCCGGACGGAAGGTCGGCGGGCCGTGCCCAAGGTCATTATTGCGGGATTCCGTCATCATATTGACATGCTCGTCAATCGGGAACCCCACTAGGGTTATTGACTGTTATCGACTTTGCCGATAACCAGGGCGACAATGACACATGCTCAATCCCGTCTGGCTCAAGACCTTCGCGACAGTCGCCGCCTGCCATAGTTTCACCGAGGCGGGGCGGCGACTCGATCTGACGCAGTCGAGCGTCAGCGAACATATCCGGCGCCTCGAACAGAGCGTCGGGCGGCGCCTGTTGGTGCGCGATACCCATTCGCTCGCGATGACCCCGGACGGCGAGGCCATGCTGGCGCACGCCAGCGTGATCCTGCAAGCGCTCGCGCGAGCCGAGTCGCAGTTTCGCGCCCCGCGCCTGAAAGGGCGGGTGCGGCTCGGTTCATCGGACGACGTCGCGCTGGGCCCGCTACCCACGGTGCTGGCAGCGTTTCGTGACGCGCATCCCGACGTCGAGCTGGAAATCACCATCGGCATGACCGGCAAGCTGTATGAGTTGCTGGAGGCGGGTTCGATCGATCTTCTCGTGGGCAAACGGCGCCTGGGCGACCGCCGCGGCGTACCGTTGTTCACGGGCCGCCTGGAGTGGCTGGCGCGCAGCGGCACGCTCGTCGATCTGAGCCAGCCGCTGCCGTTGATTCTGGTCGCCGAGCCGAGCGTGACGCGCGCAGTGGTGCTCGATGCGCTCGCCGAAGCCGGTTTCAGCTGGCAGGTGGTGTGCACGAGCAGCAGTCACTCGGGTTGTATCGCGGCCGCGCGCGGCGGGCTCGGCATTACGGTTCGCCCGCAATATCTGGCCGCGCGGGGACTGACGCCCCCTCTCAATGCCTCCAGTCTGCCGACGCTGCCCTCGGTGGAATTCATCGCGCTGGCGGCCAAACGGCTGAGCCGTCCGGCAGGCACGTTGCTGCAATTGCTGCACGACAGCGATCTGCGCGGTTCGTGGATTGGTGAGTGACACCGTGCGGAATGTGCGGCGCGTGCCACGGGTGACGTGACCCGCGGCGGGGTTACTCTCAAGCGGGCAAGGCCGCCGCCAACGCATCGAACTCAGCGCTCCACGCCGCGCGCCATGCGTGACGCGTTGCTTCGTCGGTCCATGCGCCGTCGATGCCGTTCAGCATGAAGCCCCGCAACTCGGCGATGCTGAAACCGAAGTGGCTGTACATCAATTGCCATGCTTCGCTCGGGGTCACTTTGTGCAGCGCCGGGTCGTCGGTATTGGGGTGAATTTTCAGGCCAAGGCCCGGCATGCGCCGCAGCGGATGCTGTTCGGCCCAGAGCGCCGGCGCGAGCGTGCGCAAGTAATAGGAGTTGGTCGGCACCACCGTGAACACGATGCCGCGCTCCGCGTATTGCGCCGCCAATTGCGGATTGTCGACGATCGTATAGCCATGATCGATCCGGTCGCATTGCAGCAGGTCGACCGCCGTCTCGACATTGCGCCACGGCGTGCCGAATTCGCCCGCGTGCGCGGTGGTTTTGAAACCGGCCTTGCGCGCCTGGCGGTACGCCTTCCAGAACAGCTCAGGCGGCCGGTCGTTTTCGCGGTAGTCGATGCCGAGGCCCGCCACTTCGTCCGCGCGATGCGCGCACATCCAGTCGACCAGCGCGACCGCCTCGTCGGGATCGGCTTCGCGGTCGATGCTCGGAATCAGCCGTGCGCTGATGCCGAAGTCCCGCGCGGCGTCACGAATCGCGGTGACGATGGCCGCTTGCGCATCCGCATAGGGAATCTTCGAGACGCGCACGGTGCCGGTAGGATTCCAGAAGAATTCGCTATGCCGCACCTGGTGCGCCGCGGCGTCGGCGAGATATTCGTAGGCGATGCGATGCAGGTCGTCGGCATGCGTGAGCAGATACTCGTCGAGCGCGCGCAGCACACGCAGCACGCCGACCGGCTTTTCGCCGCGCGTATAGAACGCGTCGATCTCCTGGCGCTCGATGGGCGCGTGGCTTTTTTCAGCAAGCGCGACGAAGGTCTCGTGACGCACTGCCCCCAGCAGGTGGCAATGCAACTCGACCTTCGGCAAGGCGGTAAAGAACGCGCGATGGGCATCGGTGAGCGTGATGCCGAGGCGCGATGCGGGCACATTGCCCAATGTCTCTTTCATGTCGGTATGGTTGTCGGTAGTGCGTAAAGCGTGGTGCGAATTCAGTTTGGTACGAGTACAGGATGAAGCATGCAGCCCGGCCGGCT
The DNA here is from genome assembly GCF_046027605.1 of Paraburkholderia fungorum. GTDB lineage: Bacteria > Pseudomonadota > Gammaproteobacteria > Burkholderiales > Burkholderiaceae > Paraburkholderia > Paraburkholderia fungorum_F. Next base: position 28,166 of record NZ_JAQQEF010000032.1, on the reverse strand, counting down.
TACCTGGGTAAGATGCCCGGGATAGAGAACTCAGTGCGGTTTGACCACGGTATAGAAGTAATAGCCGAGCGGCACGGCCAGCACATAGAGGCCCCACGGCACTTCACGGAAACGTCCGGCGAGCAGCTTGACGAGCACGTAGCACAGCAGGCCGCCCGCGATGCCGGTGCCGAAACTGTTCGACATGAGCGTGAGCAGAACCATTGAAAGAACCGGCAACGAATCGCTGAAGTCGTCGAAATGCGTATGGCGAATCGTGCTGAACATCGACAGCCCGATCAGGATCAGCGCCGGCGCGGTGGCTTCTTTCGGAATGGCGAGAGCAACCGGCACGAACAACAGCATCAACGCGAACATCGCGGCCGCGGCGAGCGAGGAGAGACCCGTACGACCACCGGCTTCGACGCCCGCGGCGGATTCCACCAGCGCAGTGAGCGCCGGAATGCCGAGTACCGGCCCAAGCGTTGCCGCGATCGAGTCGACCAGGAACGGCCGGTTGATGTTCGGCAGATTGGCGTTTTCGTCGAGCAGATCCGCTTTGGCGCCCACCGCGAGCGTGGTGCCGAGCGTCGAGAAAAACTCCGCCGCGAAAAACACGAACAGATACGGAATCGCGGCCACGCTCAGTGCGCTCGCAATGTCGAGCTTGAACGCAATCGGTGCGATGCCATGCGGCCAGGACAGAAACGACGCGGGCAGATGCGTGACCCCGAGCGGCACGCCGGCGCCGGCCGCAATCAGGATCGCCCACAAGATTGCGCCTGGCACGCGGCGGCCCTGCAGCACGACTGCCGCGCCGAGGCCGATCAATGCGACCAGCGTGCCGGGTCGCGAGAAATCGCCGAGCGCGAGTGCATTGGTCTTCGCGTTGGCGACCACCATGCCCGCATTGCGGAAGCCGAGCACCGCGATGAACAGGCCGATCGACGCCCCTAGCCCGAGTTTGATCTGGGCCGGAATCAGGCGCATCACGAGACTGCGCGCGCCCACCAGCGTCAGGATCAGGAACAGTACGCCGGACACGAACGCAATGCCGAGACCCGTTTGCCATGCGACGTGTTCGCTTGCGAGCGTAATGCCGAGAATCACCGAGCCGCCAATGCCGGGCCCCACCAGAAACGGCAGATTCGCATAGAGCGCCATCAAGACCGTGCTCAGCACGAACACGAGAATCGTGGCGGTTGTCGCCGCACCGCGATCCATGCCGCCGGCGGACAGCAGCGATGGAATCACAACCAGCAGATAGGCGGCCGCGAGAAACGACGTGATGCCGGCGATCGTTTCGATACGCACGCTGGTCTTGCGCTCGGCGAGCGCGAAACGCCGTTCGAGCCAGTCGCGCCGCGCCACGAGCGGCGGGGTGCGGGTCTTCGGCATTGAAGATTCGTTATTGATCAATTGATTCATCCTGTAACCCTGCCATTTATACTGCTGCGCATTGCGTCGATGCATTGCACTCCATGACCGACCGTTCGTCCCTGCTGCCCGCGCTCACGCTGCGGCAAATCCAGTACTTCGTCACGCTTGCGCATGCCCGCAGCTTCACCCAGGCCGCGAAGTCGCTCGCTTTGACGCAGCCTGCGCTCACCGCCGCGATCCGGCAGATCGAATTCCTGCTGGGCGGCCCGCTGTTCGCGCGCTCCGCGCATCGGCTGACGCTCACGCATGCGGGCGCCAGCGTGCTGCCGCTCGCCGAGCGCCTGCTCAATCAGGCGCGCGGCACCTTCGACGATATGGCGAGCACCTTCGCCGAACGCGTGCAGACGGTGCGCATCGGACTGATTCCTTCGGCTGCGGCGCGCCTGTTGCCCGCGCTCGCGTCGTTGCGGGCCAAACAGCCGTCGCTGCGCTTCACGTTGAACGATATGCCGAACACCGCGTTGCTCGACGCCGTGCGCCAGGGCGCGGCGGACTTCGGCGTGGGGGTGCACGAGCCCGATGCGGCCGCGGCGGACAGCGACGGCGAAGCCGGCTTGCGCTACCAGGATCTGTTCGAGGATCAGATCGTGGTGGTGGTGCGGCGCGACGACCCGCTCGCGCAGAAAAAGAGCCTTGCGTGGGCGCGGCTGGTGGGCCGCGATCTGGCGGTGTTCGTGCGCGGCAGCGTCAGCGATGCGTTGCAGCGCACCGGCGGCGCCGAAGGTTTGCACCTCACGGTGGCCTACCGCGTCGAGTACACCGAGCCTTTGTACGAACTCGTGCGCCACCGGCTGGCGATCGCGGTGCTGCCCAGCCTCTACACCATGCATCTGCATGACGCGGAACTGGTTGCGTTGCGTCTCGACAAGCCGCGCGTCACGCGCTCGATCGCGCTGATCTCGCTCGCCGGCGACGACCGTGGTCCGCACGTGCGTGCTTGCCGCGAATGGATCGCCGCGCATATCTGACGCACTGCGGGCGCCCCGCACGAGCGTTGTCGAGGCTGTCATGGGTTCATTCACCGGTTCATCCCGAGGCCGGCCGATTCACGGCAGGGTGGCAAGCCGTGCGCGCAAGGCGGCATAGAAACCGTCCGCGTCCACTTCGGTAATCCAGGTCGCGTTCGGCTTGCGGCCGCTGTGTCCGCTCCAATCCACCACGGTTTCACCGAGCGTCCATTCGCCGACGGTTTCGATCATCACGTTGACCTCGCGTCCTTTGAAGAGTGACGGCTCGATCAGGTAGCCCGTCGCGCAGGGGTCGTACATCGGCGCCTCTTCGATACCCCGGCGGCCCTTCTGATACGCGACTTCCGCGGCCATGATGTCGGCTGCCATGGTGCCGCAGCGATTGCCCAGCGCGCGAATCGGCGCGATCCGGGCCGGCGTGATGGGCGCTTTGACAGCGACGTCGCGCGGCAGCACGACGATCGGCACACCGCTCGCAAACACGACTTGCGCGGCCTGCGGATCGACGTAGATATTGAATTCGGCTGCGGGCGTGATATTGCCGCGTTCGAAGAAGGCGCCGCCCATCAGCACGATCTCCCGGATGCCGTTACGAATCTCCGGCGCTTCCGTGAAGGCGGTGGCGAGGTTGGTCAACGGTCCGAGCGCGCACAGTGTCACGCTATGCGGCGGCGCCGCGCGCAAGGTGTCGATCAGGAAGGCCACCGCATGTTGAGGCGCGAGCGGCGCGAGAGGTTCGTGCAACGGCACACCCTCGAGGCCGGTCTTGCCGTGCACGTTGGCCGCCGTGATCAGCTCGCGGGTGAGCGGCCGCGGACAGCCCGCATACACCGGCAGCGATTGGGAACGTTCGGCCCAGTCACGCACGATACGGGCATTGCGTTCGGTGAGATCGAGCGGGACGTTGCCCGCGACCGTGGTGATCGCGCGCACGTCGAGCCGCTCGCTCGCGCCGAGCGCGAACAGGATCGCAATCGCGTCGTCCTGGCCCGGATCGCAATCGATGATCACGCTGCGCCGCGCGCCGCTCTGGGAAGCGATGGAGTTCGAAGCGGACGTGCCAGTGGGCGCCGGAGCAACGCCGGAGGCTGCGCCGGCTAGCATCGGCCAGGCCGATGCACCGGCAGCCAGTCCCATTGCCGTGCGCAAAAATGCGCGCCGGTCCTGCTTTGAATCGAGGGCGTTCATCATGGTCAGAACACGTGGCGCATGCCGACCGTCGTGATCATCTGACGGATGCCGGTGGATTGCGCATACGCAAAAATCTGTGCGTGCTGCGCGTCGCCAGCGGCTTGCTGGGCGATCACCGTCAGCGCGACGTCGGTACGCTTCGAAAGGAAATAGTCGGCTTGCAGATTGACCTGATGCCATTTGGGGCTGGTGTTGATCACATCGTATTTGCCGTCAGTGAACGCATACGCTGCGCCCAGAATGAAGGCGGGGGTCACGTGGTAGTTCAGGTTCAAGTTGTAGTTCTGCAAACGCAGGTGCGAGCCGTCGAGATAATCGTAGCGGACATCGGTGAAAAGCGCTGCAAATTGCGCGGGACCAACGGTATAGAAACCGCCGGTGCCGAAGATGCGCTGCTTGCTCGCGTACGCGGCCGGATGCAGCGCGCTCTTCGCGAAGATCAGCAGCGAAGAGGCGTAGTCGTTCGAGATCGCGCCGTCGGGATTGGTCGCGCTGAACGGGTTGTTGTACTGCGCGTAGACCACGCTCCACTTCAGCGGGCCGTTCTCGTAGCCGGCGCCGAAGCTGTACGCATTGTTGTTGGCGAAGCCGGTGGCATTGCTAAAACCGTATTCGGCCGTCGCCTTCAGGCCGCGATAGTCGGGCGTCACGTATTTCACCGCGTTTTGCACGCGGATGTCGTTATAGCCGTTGTCGTTGTCGCCGATGTTCACGCCGTTACTCGCGATGATCACCGGGCCGACATAGTCGTGCACGGTGTCATACTGGCGCCCGAAGGTCAGCGTACCGAAGGTCTTGTTCGACAGCCCGACGAACGCTTGCCGGCCGAATTCGCGGCCGTTTTGCGACGCCGTGCCGGACATCACGTTAAAACCGTTTTCCAGCTGGAAGATGGCCGTGGTACCGCCGCCCAGATCTTCTATGCCTTTCAATCCCCAACGCGGATTCTGATTGGTACCCGAGAGGGCCTGCCACGCATTCTTGCCGCCCTGGTTCGTCGCATAGCCGACGCCCGCGGAAATCAGGCCGTACAGCGTGACGCTGCTTTGCGCATAGGCGGCGCTGGAGAGCGCGCCGGCAATCGCGAGAGGGGCGAACTTGAGTAGTTTCATCGTGGTCCAGTAGCGGGAAAGGAGGGGCCGAGCGGAGGGCGCGTTATTTGAACTGGGCTCGACTATACGAAGCCGACGGCTATAAAAATAATGTTGTTTTTTTATAGTTCCATAAATTGAATCTATTTAAACGCGTCGGTCGGAAGGGCGCTTGCTCCACGCCAAGCGTCCTTACCATGTGTAATGGCATCGTTGCCGGGCTCCCGGCGATTCTGTATGGTGGCTCATCGACCTATCGAAGACGAGACCCCGAATGACGCCCCACGCAGACCCGCTTGCGCAACCGATTCGCACCGATGTCCTGATCGTCGGCGCCGGCCCCGTGGGCCTCTTTGCCGCCTTCGAAGCCGGCGTGATCGGCCTGTCGTGCCAGATTGTCGATGCACTCGGCAAGGTCGGCGGACAGTGCACGGAGCTCTATCCGGACAAGCCGATCTACGACATTCCCGCGATCCCGTCGTGTACCGCGCGCGAGTTAGTCGAGCGTTTGATGGCGCAATGCAAGCCGTTCGATGTGCCGATCCATCTCGAACAACGGGTCGAGTCGGTCGAGCGGCGCGACGATGGACGCTGGACCGTGCATACCGACCGTGGCCTCGTATTCGATGTGGCGGCGCTTCTGCTTGCCGCCGGCAACGGCGCCTTCGTGCCGCAAAAACTGGCGCTTGCCGAAGCCGTGCCGCTGGAATCGCGGCACGTGCACTACAGCGTGCAACGTCTTGCCGATTTCGCCGACAAGACGGTGGTGGTGGCCGGCGGCGGCGATTCCGCGCTCGACTGGGCGCTGGCGCTGCGTAAGGTCGCGCGGCGCGTGACGCTGGTGCATCGTCGCAACGGCTTCAGTGCCGCGGATTCGAGCGTCGAGCTGATGCGGCGGGCGGTCGCGGCGGGCGAGATGGACTTTGTCGTCGGCGCGATTTCGGGGCTCAAGCTCGAGGGTGATGCGCTGAAGTCGATCGCGCTGCGGCATATCGAAGGCGAAACGCACCTCGACACGGAGCAGCTCGTCGTGCTGTACGGATTGGTCGCCGATCTGGGACCGATCGCGCGGTGGAATCTGTCGATTCACGGCGGTCGTGTGGACGTGGACACGTCCTACTATGAAAGTTCGCAGCCCGGCATTTTCGCGGTCGGCGACATTGCCAACTATCCCAACAAGCAGAAGCTGATTCTGTCCGGCTTTCATGAAGCGTCGCTGGCGCTGCGTAAAGCGTACGCATACGCCTATCCGGAGAAAAAGCGGGTGCACGTCCATTCCAGTTATGACGCGAAGCTGGCGGAAAAGGTCGGAGCGGCGGGGTGAGAGGCTGAGGCGCGTATCCGACGTGCCCGTTGCGAATTGATCGAGCCCGGCGGTGATCGAGAGGTCAGCGCCGGGCTCTTTTTACATGCGCTTATTTGCCTGCGGGTTGGCTGGCGGCTGCGGCCGCGCTCGCTGCCTTGTCTTTCTTTTTTGCCTCGTGGTGGCCGATTGCGCAGCCCGCAGCCGCGCCGGCCACGGCATGATCGCCGGCGACGTGACCGGTGACACCGCCTACCGCGGCGCCTTTAGTGCAGCCTTCGGCTTGCGCAACGGTGTGGGTCAGGGCGAATGCCGCAGCGAGGGCTAAGGTGGTTAATGCTCGTTTCAAGTCAGGCTCCTTGATTTTAGATAGAGGTGCGTTGACGAGAGAGCAATTGGGAGGCCCGATCAGGTCCGCGCCCCGCCTGATACGCATAAGTACCCAGAGGGTGGGCCCTCCCGCCAACTATCTCCTGACAGGTCCGTTTTTTGCTGCGCCCCCCAATTAGCAAGTCCCGGCGTGAGGTCGAAGCACCCACGACGGCGCAAACAAAAACGACGGGAGCAATGGCAGCATGCAACGAGCGGCGCGTACGCGAGCAACCGGCATTCACGCTGCGTGGGCGTGCATCGCCGTCGCGTTCGTAAGCGGATTCGATGTCCCGGAAGCTTACGCATCGCCGACGGCACCGCTCAATTACTTCCTTCATGCAGCAGGGCCGGCGGCCACGCCGACCATGCGTCTTGGCTGGACACTCACGGCCATTTGCGTCGCGGTGACGATCATCGTCGCCGGTTTGCTGATTGCGGCAATCGCGCGCAAACGCCCGGCTGCACGAAGCGATTCCCTCAACGCCGAAGCCGGCGGGATGCGCTGGATTTACATCGGCACCGGCGTGTCGTCGGCCGTGTTACTGGCGATGCTGGTCTATTTCCTGATCGTGCTTGCGTCGGTCGCTTCACCGGCCGCGCAGCCGCAACTGACCATCACCGTGACTGCCTATGACTGGTGGTGGAAAGTCGACTACGCCGACGACCCCAACCCGGCGCGCAACTTCAGCACAGCCAACGAGATCCACATTCCCGTCGGCGAGCCGGTCAAAGTTCAGCTTGAAAGCGCGGACGTCGTCCACGCGTTCTGGGTGCCGCGCCTCGCGGGGAAAACCCAGACGATCCCCGGACAAACCAACGAGCAGTGGATACAGGCGGACCAGCCCGGCGTCTATCGCGGGCAATGTTCGCAGTTCTGCGGCGCGCAGCACGCCCATATGGCCTTCGAAGTGGTCGCCCAGAAGCCCGCCGATTTCAACGCCTGGCGCGACGCGCAAGGGCAGGTGGCGGTGCCGGTCAACAACGCTGTCGTCGCTACGGGCCAGCATCTTTTTGCTGAGCGCTGTGCCGGCTGTCACACGATTCGCGGCACCGACGCCGGCGGCCTGCAAGCGCCCGATCTCACGCATCTGGGCTCGCGCCGCACGATCGCCGCGGGCGCGCTGACCAATACGCCGGACCATCTGCTCGACTGGATCCGGCACGCGCAGCAGATCAAACCTGAAGCGCTGATGCCGGATATCACGCTGAGCGTCGGCGATGCCGCCGCGCTGTCGGCTTATCTGGCGACGCTGCATTGACACCCGACTGCGAAATCACGGAGCGCCTTTCAATGTCCGATCACGCCGCGTCCGACTCAGCGCCAGAGGCGCCGCAAAGTGCAGGGCCAAGTGCTCCACCCGGCGTACCACCCGGCGCACCACCAAACGCACCACCAAACGCACCACCAAACGCACCACCAAAGGCACCACAAGGCGCTTCGCAAACGCCTTCACCCACGGCGGCGCCGCTCACGCGCACGCCGCAGCGTGGCCGCGTGGCGCCAGGCTCGGTCGAAGAGAAACGCCTGCGCGAGATCTGGGAGGCGCCGCCGGGCTGGCGCGGCTGGCTCTCGACGGTCGACCACAAAACCATCGGTCTGCGCTATCTGGTCACCGCCTTCGTCTTCCTGCTGATGGGTGGCGTCGAAGCGCTCATCATGCGCATCCAGCTCGCGCGTCCCAACGCCACGGTGCTCACGCCCGAACAGTACAACCAGCTCTTCACGATGCACGGCGTGACGATGATCTTTCTGTACGCGTTGCCCGTGCTATCGGGCTTCTCCAATTATCTGTGGCCGCTCATCCTCGGTTCGCGCGACATGGCGTTTCCGCGCCTGAATGCGCTTTCCTATTGGGTGTTTCTGTTTGCCGGCATCTTCCTGTATGCGAGTTTTCCGACCGGGCAGGCGCCGGACGCGGGCTGGTTCAATTACGCGCCGCTCTCCGGACTCGAATACAGCACCGGACCCAATATCGATATCTACGCACTAGGCATGGTGCTGCTGGGCATCTCGACGACGGTCGGTTCGATGAACTTCGTCGTGACATTGCTGCGCATGCGGGCGCCCGGCATGTCGCTCGAGCGCGTGCCGGTGCTGGTGTGGGGCACGCTCACGGCGTCGTGCGGCAATCTGCTGGCGGTGCCGTCGGTGAGCCTCGCATTCTTCCTGCTGTGGCTCGACCGGCGCATCGGTACGCATTTCTTCGACGTGCTGAACGGTGGGCGTCCGCTGCTCTGGCAGCATCTGTTCTGGATTTTCGCGCATCCGTGGGTCTACGCGGTCGTGCTGCCGGCCATGGGCATCGTCTCGGACGCATTGCCCGTGTTCTGCCGGCGGCCGCTGGTCGGTTATGGACCGGTCGCGCTCTCGACTGTCGGAACGATGGTGATCGGCTTTGTCGTGTGGATTCACCATATGTTCGCGACCGGAATTCCGGCACTCGCCTTGTCGTTTTTCGGCGCGGCGAGCATGGTTATCGCGATTCCGAGCGCGGTGGCTACGTTCGCGTGGATCGCGACGATCTGGACGGGCCGGCCGGTGTTTCGCGTGCCGTTCCTGTTCTTCGCGGGTTTCGTGTTGCTGTTCGTGGTGGGCGGCGTGTCCGGCGTGATGACCGCCGCGGTGCCACTCGACTGGCAGCTCACCGACACCTACTTCGTGGTCGCGCATCTGCATTACGTGCTGCTCGGCATCAACGTGTTTCCGGTGATCGGCGGCATCTACTTCTGGTTTCCGAAGTTCACCGGCAAGATGATGAGCGAGCGACTCGGCAAGATCGGCTTCTGGGTCCTGTTCGCAGGCTTCAACGTTGCGTTTTTTCCGATGCATATCGCGGGGCTGCTCGGCATGCCGCGCCGCATCTATACGTATCCCGCCGACATGGGCTGGAATACGGTGAATCTGGTCACGTCGCTGGGTTCGTTTCTGTTCGCCGCAGGCGTGCTGATCTTTCTGATCGATCTGCTGGTCAGCCTGAAAAACGGCAAGCCCGCGGGTAACAACCCGTGGGACGCCCCCACGCTCGAATGGGCGGTCAGCTCGCCGCCGCCACCGTATAACTTCGCCGTGGTGCCGTGGTTGGCGAGCCGTCATCCGTTGTGGGAAGGACGCATCGACGAACCGGGCGCGGCCGGCCACGCGCGTTCGCAACTCGACGAAGGCTATCTGCTCGCGCAAGGCCGGGAGGCGCTTGGTACGACCGTGCTCGAAGCCAACCCCGATGTGATCCTGAAGATGCCGGGCGATTCCTATGCGCCGTTCTGGCTCGCCGTGTTTGCTACGCTGGTATTCGCGGGACTCGCGATGAGCGCCTGGATTTTCGCGGGCGCGATGCTGGCCGGTTGTGCGGTGTCGATCATCGTCTGGTTGTGGCCTGAACGCGCGTTGATCCAGCGCGAGCCTGCCACCGTGCACGATGCGGGAGGGTGAGATGAGCGACGCCGTCGACCTGAATCCGTCGTCACGCCAACCCGCCGAGCCCGTGCGCCCCTTGCCGGTAGGCAGCGCGGGCGAGCGTTCGGGTGGCTGGTGGGGTTGCCTCACGTTGATCGTTACCGAAGGCGCACTGTTCGGTTATTTGATCTTTTCGTATCTGTATCTGGCCACGCTCAGTGCGCAACATTGGCCACCCGAGGGGCTCCCGAAAGTAGGGCTCGGCATCGCGAACACCGTCATTCTGCTGTCGAGCAGCGTGTTCGTCTGGCTATGCGAGCGTTGCGTGCGGCGCAGGCGTTTGCGCTGGGCGGTGGCGTCGATGGCGGTCGGGGTCGTGCTGGGCATCGTCTTCATGGGCATTCAGCTGGTCGAGTGGCACGATCATCCGTATGGCCTGACGACGCATCTTTATGGTTCGCTGTACTTCACGATCACCGGCTTTCATATGGCGCACGTGGCCGTCGGCATCGTCGTGTTGCTGTTTCTGCTGCTGTGGACCGCGCTCGGCTACTTCGACGAAAAACGCTGCGCCGCGCTGACGATCGGTGGGTTGTACTGGCATTTCGTCGACATCGTGTGGCTGTTCATTTTCAGCACGTTGTATCTGACGCCTTATCTGTTCAAGGAGCGGTGATGGCCGGGGAGATGGAACCGCGGCTCGGCGCGAAGGCACATGACGGACCCCATCCGGCGTGGTGGCGCGTGCTGATTGGCCTGCTGGCGAGCGGGCTGCTTGCAGCTAGCGTGGCGTTGGCGAGCAGTGTTACGAATGGCACCGCAAACAACAACACAAGCAACAACACAATCAACAACGTGAGCCCCGTCCCCAACGCCCCTGCTGGTCCCGATGCCGCCCAGATCGCCCGCGGCGCCTATCTTGCCAAGGCCGCGGACTGCGCCGGCTGCCACACGGCCGCACCGCGCGTGACCCAGCCGGGCGCCGCGCCGACGCTGGCCCCGCCATTCGCCGGCGGCCTCGGCATGGCCTCGCCGTTCGGCACCGTCTACTCGTCGAACATCACGCCAGACCCGCAGGCGGGCATTGGCCGCTATAGCTATGACGACTTCGCACGGGCCTTGCGCGACGGTGTTGCGCGTGGCGGCAAGCGTCTCTATCCGGCGATGCCGTACCCGTCCTTTGCGAAGATCGACGATGCGGACATGCACGCGCTCTACGCGTACTTCATGCACGGTGTGCAACCGGTGGCGACGCCCGCGCCGCCGACCAGACTGCCGTTCCCATTCAACCAGCGCTGGGCGCTCATGTTCTGGGACTGGCTGTTCGCGCCGAGTGGCCCATTCAAACCCGAAGCCGGGCGTGACGCGCAATGGAATCGCGGTGCGTACCTCGTGCAGTCGCTCGGCCATTGCGGCGCGTGTCACACGCCGCGTGGACCTGCCTATGAGGAACGCGGTTACACTGAAGCAAGCTCGCTCTATCTGACCGGCGGCACCAACGACCACTGGTTCGCGCCGAACCTCACCGCCGACCCGGGCTCAGGCCTTGGCCGAACTTCTGCCGCTGACCTTGCCGCCTTCCTGAAGCATGGCCATGGCGGCGGACTGGTGACATTCGGCAGCATGGTGCAAGTGGTGGAAGACAGCACGCAATATCTGAACGACGCCGACCTCGCGGCAATCGCCGCCTATCTGAAAAGCCTGCCGCCGCGTGCGCAGAGCGGCCACTTCAACGCCCGATCGCGCGCCGCCCAGCAGAGCGTGCAGGCCTTGAAAACCGGCAACGTCGAACGGCCCGGTGCGGGTATCTACGCGACTTACTGCGCGCGTTGTCACCAGGCCGACGGCGCTGGCGTGCCGCAAAAATATCCGCGCCTCGTGGGTAACCCGGCGGTGTTGTCGCCGTCTGCCACGTCGCTGGTACGTCTGCTGGTGGAGGGCGGCGGCAGTCCGCATACGGATGCAGGTCCCGAGCCGCGCAAGATGCCGCCGTTCGCCGACCAGCTGACCGATAGCGAAATGGCGCACGTGTTGACCTTTATTCGAAATGCCTGGGGTAATGCAGCCGAGCCGGTGACCACGCGTGACGTGTCCAGCGTGCGCAGTGCATTGCACAAATAGCGCCGCCCGGCTGGCACCAAGGGCGGCTGTCTCCCATGGCCGAAGCGACAAAAGCGACGAAAGCGACAATCCGGGCATTGGCGAATCGTGAAGGTGAGCCGGTGTATCCTTTGAGCAGACCCATCGATACTTCTTACTATGAACGAGCTTGACGTCCATTCAGCCGGCAAAAATGGCGAGGCCGCCCCCGAGCCGCCCGCGCTCAGTGCCGCCGCGCCTGTCAAAGTCGATTACTGGGCGCTGGTCCAGTCGATCGAAGACTACGCAATTTTTCTGCTGGATCCCACCGGGCGTATCGTCAGCTGGAATGGCGGTGCGCGCAAGCTGACGGGCTACGCGGCGCACGAAATCATCGGTGAGCACTTCTCGCGTTTCTACACAGCCGAAGCCGTGGCGCGCGCCTGGCCCGCTTACGAGTTGCAGCAGGCCGCGCTCACCGGCCGCTTCGAGGACGAAGGCTGGCGGGTTCGCAATGACGGCACGACCTTCTGGTCGAATGTGGTCATCACGGCGGTGCGCGACGAGGCGGGTGTGCTGACGGGCTTCGCCAAGATCACGCGCGATCTGACCGCGCAGCGCGATTACGTGGAAGCGTTGCGGCAAAGCGAGGAGCGCTTCCGCTTGCTGGTCGACAACGTGAAAGACTACGCGATTTTCATGCTCGATCCGGACGGTTGCATAGTGAGCTGGAATGCGGGCGCCGCGCGCATCAAAGGCTATACGCGCGACGAAATCGTCGGCCGGCATTTTTCGACTTTCTATACGCGCGAAGAAGCGGCCGCCGGCAAGCCCGCGCGCGAACTGGCGATCGCGAAGCAGCTCGGCCGGGTCGAAGACGAAGGCTGGCGGGTGCGCAAGGACGGCACGACCTTCTGGGCCAACGTCAACATCACCGCCGTGTACGACGAAACGAACCGCTTGCGTGGCTTCGCCAAGGTCACGCGCGATCTGACCGAGCGCCGTGAGCGCGAAGAGCTGGAGCGTTCCGGCGAGCGCATGCGCAAGTTTCTCGCGACCCTCGCCCACGAGTTGCGCAATCCGCTTGCACCGGTGCGCAACGCGATCGGCGTGATGCAACTCGAAGCGGGCGTGAGCCCCACATTGGCGCGCTCACGCGATCTGATCGACCGTCAGGTCACGCACCTCACACGTCTCGTCGACGATCTGCTCGACGTCGGCCGCATCATGTCGGACAAGGTCGAGCTGCGGCTTGCGCGCGTCGATCTGGCCGAAGTGGTGGCGCGCGCGATCGAATCGGCGCGGCCGTTTACCGATTCGCGAGAGCAGAGCGTGGCAACCCATATGCCGGCCAAGCCGCTGATCGTCGAGGGCGACATGACGCGGCTCGTGCAGGTGCTGCAAAACCTGTTGCACAACGCGTCGAAGTTTTCGCCAACCAGCAGCTGCATCGAGATCTTCGGGCGGGTCGAACACCAGATGGCTGTGCTGGAAGTGCGCGACCACGGCTGCGGCATTCCCGTGCGTGCGCTCGATTCGATCTTCGAATTGTTCGCGCAGGAAAAGCATGGGCAAAGCCTCGGCGAAGGCGGTCTCGGCATCGGCCTCACGTTGTGTAAATCGCTGGTCGAATTGCATGGCGGCAGTATTATCGCGACTAGCGAGGGAGAGGGCTGCGGTAGTGCGTTCACGCTCAGTTTGCCGTTTGCCGCGGCGCTTCCCGACGCGCAGACCAATCAGGACGGCATGGCGGGAAACGCGGTGGCGCCGCTGCGTATTCTGCTGGTGGACGACAATCGCGACTCCGCCGACAGCCTTGCCATGCTGCTCGAACTCAAAGGCCACGAAGTCCGCATTGCCTACGACGGCCCACAGGCCCTCGATGTTGCGCCGCGCCTCGTGCCGGACCTCGCCGTGATCGACCTCGCGATGCCCAAAATGGACGGTTACGCGACGCTCGCAGCATTGCAACAGATACCTGCGCTGGCTGACACGCTGTTCGCTGCGATGACCGGCTTCGGTCACGCCAGCGATCGCGAACGCACGCAAGCGGCTGGTTTTCACAGCCATCTCGTCAAGCCGGTGGAGCTCGCGCTGTTCGAAGCGTTGCTGGAGCAGGTGGAAGGGCGGCGCCGGGAGCGCAGTCACCGCTGACGGCGAGCTCGCGCTTCCTTCATACAGGAGCGCTGCGGGCCGTCTTCGATACGTCATAACCCCTGAATTATTGCGGCGTGTCCAGGTCTTCCAGACCTGCGGCACGCCGCTTGCTGTTTGTTTGCACGCGCTGCGGCTATCGAAAGTCCGCGCGCATAGATCGAACAGCTTCAGGGAGGCACGATGCTCGATACGCGTGATCGTGCGGCCGGCGTGAGTGCGCCGCCGCCGGAAGGAATTGGCAATACCCGCGGCAGTAACGGCGACAGTACCCGGGACAGTACCCGCACTCGCGATCCGTATGCGGCCCTCGCCGCGCAGCAGGCTATGCCTTCTGCGGGGTCGCTTGAAGATTTTCTGCACGGCACGCATTTCGATGCGGCTGACCCCGCCGTGCTGCGCGACGTGTTGCACGCGCTGATTCAACGCGGCTACGACCGTTCGCCCTTCGTGCCCTTGCCCGGGCACGGGCAGACGTTGGCGCGCTGGCGCGCTCTCGCCGCGGTTGCGGCGTGTGATCTGGGTCTCGTCAAACTGTTCGAAGGCCATACCGATGCGCTGGCGATTCTCGCCGAGCTGCGCGGTCCCACGCCTCCGGTGGAGAGCCGCTGGGGGGTGTGGGCCGCGGAGCCGCCTGATGCGCGTGTGCAGGCCAGCAAACGCTCGACGCGTAGCGACGCGACTCGCACGGACGATCCCGCGCAACTCTATCTGAGCGGCACAAAAGCCTGGTGCTCAGGCGCGGCCGTAGTGAGTCACGCGCTCATCACGGCATGGCTCGACGACGAACCCGTGCTTGCCGCCGTAGCGATGGATCACGCGTCTATTTCGGTCGATGCGTCGAAGTGGCAAGCAGTCGGCATGCAGGCCACCGCCAGCGCCGACGTCACCTTCACTCAGACGCCGGCCACCCTCGTGGGCGCGGCCCATGCCTATGTGCGCCGGCCGGGCTTCTGGCATGGCGGCGCCGGCATTGCCGCGTGCTGGTACGGCGCCGCCGCGCAAATCGGCCGGACGTTGCGCGAAGCATCCACGCAACGGGCCGACGCGCATCGCTTCGCGCACCTCGGCGCGGTCGAGGTCGCTTTAGCGGGCGCCGCCGCGGTGCTGCGCGAAACCGCCGCTCATATCGACGCGAATCCCCACGCCGACTCGCAGCGTGAAGCCATGCGCGCCCGTCTCATCGTTGAAGAAGCCGCCACGGCGGTGATGAATCACGCGACGCGCACACTTGGCGCCGGCCCGCTATGCCGCGATGCGCGCTTCGCGCGGGCGCTGGCGGATCTGCCGGTGTTCTTGCGGCAAAGCCATGCCGAACGCGATCTTGCCGCGCTCGGCGAATTGACCGTCAAGGTAAACGACGAGCGCGACGCCGCTGCCGGAGGTGCGCCTTGGATGCTCTGACACGATACAGGGAGGGCCGCTGACATGTCCTCCGCAGCGATGTACTTCGATGAACTCTACAAAAGCAGCGACGATCCGTGGAATCTGCGTGAAGGCTGGTACGAGCGCCGCAAGCGTTCGCTCACGCTTGCGCTGCTGCCACGTCCGCGCTATCGCAACGCGTTCGAGCCCGGCTGCGCGAACGGCGAACTGACGGCCGAACTGGCGACCCGCTGCGACGCGCTGCTCGCCGCCGATCTGCACGAGACAGCGGTGCGTCTTGCGCGCGAACGGGTTGCCGGCATGCCGCAGGTTCGCGTCGAACAGCGCACGGTGCCGCTGCAATGGCCGGTTGATACGGGACCGTTCGATCTGATCGTGATCAGCGAATTTGCCTATTACCTCGATTCAGCCGACCTCGAAACGCTGGCCGCGCGAATCGCCGCCTCGCTCACGACGGACGGCACGCTGCTCGCCTGCCACTGGCGCCGTCCGTTTGCCGAAGCGCTCGAATCCGCCGACACCGCCCACGCATTGTTCGACGCGCGCTGCGGTCTGTCGCGTCTCGCGCATCACGACGAAGCCGATCTGCTGATCGACGTATGGTCGCGCGATGCGCGTTCGGTGGCACAACGCGAGGGGCTTCTATGATCGGCGTGATCGTTCCGGCGCATAACGAAGAGGCGTTGCTGGCGCCTTGTCTGGCCGCGTTGATCGAAGCCTCGCGGCACGCCGATCTAGCCGGTGAAGCGGTGCGGATCGTCGTCGTGCTCGACGCCTGCAACGATTTTTCCGGGGCGATCGCGCGTGCTTACGGGGTCGAGACATTGACGCTGAAGGCGCGCAATGTCGGCATCGCGCGTGCGGCGGGCGCGGATTTCCTGCTGGCCGATGGCGCTCGCTGGCTTGCCTTCACCGATGCCGACAGCCGCGTGTCGCCGGGCTGGCTGGTCGCGCAGTTGTCGCTGGACGCGGACGCGGTATGCGGCTCGATTGCCGTCGACGATTGGACCGCGCATCCGCACAGCGTGCGCGAATATTTTCGCAAGACCTATGTGGACGCGGATGGCCACCGTCATGTGCACGGCGCGAATCTCGGCGTCTCAGCCGAGGCATATCGACGGGCGGGCGGTTTTCCACCGCTCACGTGCAGCGAAGACGTGGCCCTGGTGGACCGCCTGATCGCGATCGGCGCTCGCATTGCATGGAGCGCCGCGCCGCGCGTGATCACGAGCGCGCGCACGGCGACCCGCGCTCGCGGCGGTTTCGGCGACACGCTTGCCGCATGGGCGACGGGCTGACCACCCTCGGCCTATCCTTAGCCTATCCGTGGCCTATTCTCGACCTAGCCCCGGCCGCCTCGCGAAATTTCTTCACCGGCGCGATGCGGCATACGCAACGTGACCGGAATCGACGCGAACGAGCACAAACCCACCACCAGAAACGCGGGCCAGAAATCCGACCACATGATGCCCGGATGGCCTTGCAGCACGCGCGAAATCTGCAGCACGATACCGCCCACCGTCACACCCAGGCCGAGCGACATCTGTTGCACGACGCTGCCGAGACTCGTTGCGCGCCCCACGTCGCGGGTGGCGATTTCCGCGTAAGTCAGCGAGTTGAGACTCGTGAATTGCAGCGCGGGGAAGAAGCCGCCGAGCAACACGACGAACCAGATGATCCAGGTCGGCGTGCCAGGGAAAAACAGTCCGCACGCCGCAATCGAAATCCCCGACAGCGCCGCGTTCACCACCAGCACCGAACGGAAGCCGAAGCGATGCAGCACGCGCGAGGCGACCGTGCGCATGAACATGCCGCCGAACGCGGACCCGCAAGTGATCAGGCCGGACTCGAATGCGCTCATGCCGTGTCCCTCCTGCAACATCAGCGGCAGCAAAAACGGCAATGCGCCGAGACCGATACGAAACAGCGAGCCGCCGAGCACGCTCGCCTGAAACGTCGGTACCTTGAAAAAGCGCAGGTCGAGCAGCGGGAGTTTGACGCGTTGGGCGTACGCGACATAGCCCGCGAGCAGCACTGCGCCGCTCGCGCACATGCCGAACGCGTCCCGATTCGAAATGAGTTCCCCGCCGACCAGCGACAGTCCGAGGAGCAGCAATACCGCGCCGGCGGCCGACAGAAAAAAGCCGATCCAGTCGAGCGGCCCCGGGTCGGGCTCGCGTGTGTTGGCGATGTGCCGGTTGGTCAGATAGATACCGAGAATGCCGATCGGCACATTGATGAAAAAAATCAGACGCCAGTGCAGATAGGTGGTGATGAAGCCGCCAAGCAGCGGGCCGGCGGCCGGTCCGAGCATCGCGGGTACGCTCAGATAGTTCATCGCGCGGATGAAGTCCACTTTTTCGACCACGCGGAAGATGATGATCCGCCCGACCGGCACCATCATCGCGCCGCCGACGCCTTGCACGAAACGGGCGAGGGTAAAGGTAGCCAGCGAATTCGACGCGGCGCACAGGAGCGAGCCGGTCACGAAGATGCCGATCGCCGTGCGGAATACCGTGCGCGCGCCGAAACGGTCCGCGAGCCAGCCGCATACGGGGATAAAGACCCCGAGACCCAGCACGTAGCTCGTCACCGCGATTTTCAGCGTGACCGGATCGCGCCCAAAATCGCGTGCCATGGCGGGCAAGGCAGTGACGATCACATTGGCATCGACGCTTTCCATGAACATCGCGCAGGCGACGATGAGGGGGGCAATCAGGGCTTTCTGGACGACGGTCATGAGGGGCGGGGCAGTCCGCGGCGAATGGTCGCAGGCAAAGCGGTCATTATTGCACCTGTACGGTGCGGATGGTTAATAGTGCAGCGCCCGATGCAACCCCTTTTCGAGATTACATAGGTCGCGGATGTGGCCGTGACACAACACCCTGGCGCATTCTTGATATTTGTTGCAGTGCGGCGGGAGAAGGCTATAATCGGGTTATTGCCTAGGTATAAACCCTATAAAGGAGTCCGCCATGAACACCGCTTCCAACGCCGCTACTGCCCGCACCGCACCCGCCGCCGCTAACACCACGTGGCTGGGCAAGCTCCGCGCGCTGGCTTTGCACGCGCTGAACCTGCATCTGCAAAACTGCGCTGTGCTGGCTGAAGCACACCGCCGCCCGCAGTAAGCATTGCATCCCGGCCGCGTCCTTTAGCGGCCCGGAATCTCGAACACCAGGCAGGTCGTCGTCGCATGCGCGTAGAGCGTGCCGTCCGGGCCGACAAGGCGAGCTTCCGCCGTCGCCAGTTGCCGTCCGCAGTGAATCACTCTGCCTTCCGCGCGCACGCGCGGCACGCGCGGCGTCACCGCTTTGACGTAATTCACGCTGAGCTCGGCGGTGGTGTAGCCGCGGCCTGCCGGCATCATCGTGTGGACCGAGCAACCTAGCGCGGAATCGAGCAAGGTAGCCATCCAGCCGCCATGCACCGTGCCCAGCGGATTCAGATGCTGGGCGAGCGGCGTGCCCTGAAACACCGCATGCCCCGCGCTGACTTCGACGATTGTGAAGTCGAGTGTGCGTGCAATCGCGGCGTAGGGCAGTTCCGCGTTCATCATCGCCTGCATCACTTCCAGACCGGTCTTGCCCGCTACCTGTTCGGGGCTGGCGACACCGGGACCCGGCCCGGCGTTTAGTGCCGCCAATACTTCCTGCTCGCGTGCGAGCCAGCGTTCGAGTTGATTTTCGTTCGTCAATCCGTGTCTCCTGTCCTGAGGGAAGCGTGCTTCGAAATCGATGCATCGTCATCGATTAGAGCATCAAACCGCTTCAGGGCGCGTGGAGGGCGGCCTCTGGATCGCCGGCATGCGTAGCGCCGTCTCGCTCGCAATAAGGCTCGGATCGTCCGTGCGTCACTCGCCGATACGTGAGGCCTGCAGCCGCTGCACCCTGGTCGCTCGCGCGGACAACGCGCTCATCAGCAGCACGCTCGACACCCCGCCGACCCGATATCCCCATCTCGCTGCAATAAGCGTTTAGACTTCGACCCCCGGTCGGGCGCAGCAGTCCGCACCTGGCACGACCGTCCAGATCGGCAATATCGACCGTTTAATCCACGCGTATGGCTCTGTCAGGCCGCGAAGCGCATTAGCCGCCCATGGCGCTCCAGGTTAAAACCCGATGAATTGGCTGACACTGTCAACCTTTTCCACACATTGCCGTTATCTATTCGTAATCGCTGAAGTAAGGCGATGCCGTGGCAGACGATCCGTCGCCGCGACAGCTCCCTGCAAGGCCCGCATTGACCATGTTCCACCGATATAACAATAAATTCGACCGGCCAGGCGCGATGTTCGACCGTGTATCGAAGACGCCTGGCAAACGGAGCATCCTCTCGCCCGTACTCGCGCTCGTTATTTGCGGGTTGCTGCTGGTCGTCTTGCAACATCTCTCGCAAGCGGTCGACTATCGCTCGGTGATAGGCCAACTGCGGCGCCTGACGGCGGGCGAGTGGACCGCGGCGCTCGGCGCGACCGTGCTCAGCTATATCGCGCTGGTGGGCCGCGACGCAGTCGGCTTGCGTTATCTGGGCGCCGCGGTGCCGCGCGCGGCACTATGGATCGGCGCGACCGCGGGCTCCGCGCTCGGCAACGCGACCGGCTTCGGCGCCCTGACGGGCGGCGCCGTGCGCGCGCGCGTCTATGGCGTGTCGAACGTCACGCCCGCACAGGTCGGCCGCATGACCGTGTTCACAAGCGTTTCGCTGGCGCTCGCGCTGGTGTTGATGAGCGCGCTCGGCATGGTGTGCGTCGCCGGCCCGCTTGCGACGATGCTGCATCTGCCGCCGCTCACGTTGCGCTGGTGCGGCGCGGCGTTGCTCATCGTGCTTGGACTTGCGGCTGCCGCTTGCCGCCGCGACGCCCGCCCGATTCGCACGCGCTGGGAGTGGCTCGCGTTCGATATTCCGGCGCGCCGCGATCTGCTCGCGCAAGTGGCCCTCGCCGTACTCGACGTGGTGGCCGCGGGCCTCGCGTTATGGGCGCTGCTGCCGCATGCGAACGTCAGCTTCGTGACCTTCATCACCGTGTATGCCGCCGCCATGCTGCTCGGCATGATCGGCCACACGCCGGGCGGTGTCGGCGTGTTCGAAGCGGCCATGGTGTTCACGCTGAACGGCAGTGTACAGACCCATCAGATGGTGGCGGCGCTGCTCGCGTATCGCGCGATTTACTTCGGTGTCCCGCTGATCGTTTCGGCGGCGCTGCTTGCCGGCTTCGAAGGCCGCGCGCTGAAAAGCCGGCTGCCGCTGCGGCACGCGGCAGGCGCATATAAACTCGCCCCGCTGTTTCTGAGCCTCGTGACTTTCGTGGTCGGCGGCATGCTGGTGATTTCCAGC
Source organism: Paraburkholderia fungorum (assembly GCF_046027605.1). Classification (GTDB taxonomy): domain Bacteria; phylum Pseudomonadota; class Gammaproteobacteria; order Burkholderiales; family Burkholderiaceae; genus Paraburkholderia; species Paraburkholderia fungorum_F. The sequence goes on along the minus strand of NZ_JAQQEF010000032.1, from coordinate 7,472 downwards.
GCGACGCCCGCGTTCTGGCAACGCATTCTGATTTTGCGCGACATGCTGCCGCTGTGGGTGCTCGAAAGTTCGCAGATGCTGTGCAGCGTGCTCGGCGTGCTGCTGTTGTTCGTCGCGCGCGGCTTGCTGCGGCGTCTGGATGCGGCGTGGTGGATGACCTTGCTGCTGGCGGTGCTGAGCCTCGCGCTGTCGCTGACCAAAGGCCTGGCATTCGTGGAAGCGGGCGTACTCGGCATGCTGATCGCGTTGCTGCTGTCCACGCGGCGCCGTTTCAACCGTCATTCGTCGCTGTTTGCCGAGCGCTTTACGGCGAGCTGGCTGATCTCGGTGGCGATGGTTCTCGCGCTCGCCGTATGGGTGATGCTGTTTGCGTTCCGCGACGTGCCGTACACGCGCGACCTGTGGTGGCAATTCGCTTTCGACGAACGCGCACCGCGTGCATTGCGCGCGACGCTGGCCGCGAGCCTGTTCGCCGCGATTTTCTCGTTCTGGCAGTTGCTGCGCCCGGCGGCGGGCCGCTTCGTGATCCCGCCTCCGCAAGATCTGCAAGACGCGGCGCGTATCGTCCGCGCGCAGGAGCGCAGCGACGCCGGTCTCGCGCTGATGGGCGACAAGAGCTTCCTCTTTTCCGAGTCGCGTCAGGCCTTCCTGATGTATGCGAAAAACGGCCGCACGTGGGCCGCGCTGCACGATCCGGTCGGTCCGCGCGAAGAATGGGCCGGCTTGATCAGCAAGTTCGTCGCGCTCGCGCACGCGCACGGCGGCCGCGCCGCGTTCTATCAGGTGCGCGCCAACGCCTTGCCGCTCTATCTCGACGCCGGCCTCACGCTGATGAAGCTTGGCGAGGAAGCCCATGTCGTGCTCGACGATTTCGACCTGAAGGGCTCGCATCGCGCGCATCTTCGCTATGCGTTAAAGCGTGGCGAGCGTGACGGCTTTAGCGTCGAAGTGATCGATCAGGCCAATGTGCCGGCGTCGCTCGAAACGCTGCGTGAAATTTCGGACGGCTGGCTCGACAGCCGGGACGCGCGTGAAAAGAGTTTCTCGGTGGCCGCGTTTACCGACGAGTATCTCGCCGCGCAATCGGTGATGCTGGTGCGCCAGAACGGCGAGCCGGCCGCTTTCGTGACCTTCATGACAACCGATATGAACACCGAGGCGACGGTCGGCGTGATGCGGCATGTGGAAAGCGCGTCGCCGTATGCGATGGAATATCTGTTCACCCAACTCGCGCTGCATCTGAAGCAGGCGGGTTTTCGCTCGCTCAGTCTGGGCATCGCGCCGCTCTCCGGCATGCAGCCGACGCCGCTCGCGTCGCGCTGGCATCGGCTGGCGGGGATCGTGTGGCGCTTCGGCGGCCACTTCTATAACTTCCGCGGACTGCGCGCTTTCAAGAGCAAGTTCCAGCCGCATTGGGAGCCGCGCTATCTCGCGGCGTCGGGTTCGATGGGCGTGTTCTTCACGCTCGCGGACCTGTCATTGCTGGCGGGAGGCCGGCGTTCATGATATTGCATTCGTGTTTCAAGCTCGCCGTGGCGGCGAGCCTCGTGCTTGGCAGCGCCGCTGCTTTTGCCACGACGACTACCGTAGCGGGCGGCCGTTATGGCGACGTGACGGTGACGCAACCCACCGGCCCGTTGCGCGGCTTTGTGGTGCTTTACTCGGGGGCGACCGGCTGGAGTGCGGCCGATCAGCAAACTGCCGATGCGCTCGCCAAGGCCGGCGCGTTGACCGTCGGCGTGGATACGGCGCGCTACGCGGCCAATCTGGGCGCGAAAAAAGAAGCCTGCCATCAACTGGTGGGCGATGCTGAAGCCTTGAGCCATCAACTCGAACGGCAATCGCAATCGAGCCGCTATTTCGCACCGATCGTCGCGGGTACCGGCCAAGGCGCGACGCTCGCCATGCATGTGCTCGAACAGGCGCCGTCGAATACGGTGGCCGGCGCGGTCTCGGTGGATGCCGAGCGCAATCTGGACGCACGTTTTCAACCGTGCCCGCCGGACCCGACGATCATCCGCGACAAGGTGCCGGGCTTCGTCGAAAAGGCGGCGCCGGGCAATGGCGATCGCACGCGGCTCGTCGCGCTGGTCACGCCGCATTTGCAGACGGCCTCGACGAACGATGACGACGTCTCCGATCTGCCGCTGATCGAATTGCCGGCAGTGCATCCGAACGGCCTGATGGCCATCGTGATTTCCGGCGACGGCGGCTGGCGCGATCTCGACAAGACCATCTCGCTCGCGTTGCAGAAAGACGGCGTGTCGGTGATCGGCATCGACAGCCTGCGTTATTTCTGGAGCGAAAAAACCCCCGCGCAGACGAGCCGCGATCTCGCCCGCGTGATGCAGACCTACGGGGCGCGCTGGCATGCGGAGCACATTGCGCTGGTCGGCTATTCGTTCGGCGCCGACGTGATGCCGTTCGCCTATAACCGTCTGCCTGAAGCGCTGCGCGCGAAAGTGTCGCTGATCGCGCTGCTCGGCTTCGCGCCCGACGCCGATTTCCAGATCCGCGTGGGCGGCTGGCTTGGCATGCCGGCGAGCGATAAGGCCTTGAAGGTGCAGCCCGAATTAACGCGCGTGCCACCCGCGATCGTGCAGTGTTTCTACGGCGAGAACGAGAAAGACACCTTGTGTCCGGCGCTCACCCGGACCGGCATCACGGTGATTCGCACGTCGGGCGATCATCACTTCGGCGGCGACTACAACGCGCTGGAGCAGCGCATTCTCGGCGCTTTCAGGAAGGCAAGCGGCGTGCAGGATTGATACGCCGCATGGCGTGTGACGCGAAGGGCCATATCATCCCGCGCGCGGCGGGCGGCCCGGCGTCTTTTCATTCGTCTGTTGAGAGCGGTATCGCACATATATTGGTCTCACGGGCCTCTATGATTCTTACGAAGACCTGACGACAGTCTCCTCATACGTTTTGGGTGTGGAGGCGGTTTTGCTGGCGTGTCGTCCGTGAATCTCTCAAGTGAAATTTTCCTGCGATAACGCAGCGCGTCGCCGGGTAGCTCCGCTGCCTGGCCGTGTGCTCCCGGCATGACTGGCAACTGCTCGCGCGCCGTTCAGGGCACGCCGATGCGAGTCTGGTGCGATGCCCAACGGACCGAGGCCGTGAATGCTGGATTCCTTCTTCTTCGAAACTGCCGCGAGCGAGCCGGATAGTCCCGCGCTGTGGGTCGATGAACGACTCTATTGTTATGACGAAGTCGCCGTGCGGGCGCGCCGGATCGCCGCTGACGTAACGGCCGCGATGCCGGCCGGCCGGCCCGGGCGCTGCCTGCTGTTCGCGCATCGCAGCGTGGCCGCTTATGCGGGGCTGCTAGGGATTCTCAAGGCCGGCTTCGCCTATGTGCCGCTCAATCCGCTCGTACCCGCCGCGCGCATCGCCGCCGTGATCGAGCAGTCGGGCGCGCCGCTGTTGCTGGTCGATCGGCGTTGCGCCGCGTTGCTTGACGAAGTGTTGGCGCTGCTTGACGACTGTCCGCTGATTTTGCTGCTCGACGATGAAAGCGAGGCGGACGCCGGAGCTGCTCAGGGCGCTCAAGACACTCAAGACACTCAAGGCACTCAAAGCACTCAAAGCACTCAAGGCACTCAAGACACTCAGGAGACGAACGCCACGCGCACTGATTCAGCCTTCTGCGCGGACGGCCTGAAGAGTTTGCCTTCCGAGCCAGGCGTTACGGAATCACGAAGCCCTCGCGCACCGCGCGATCTCGCTTACATCCTTTTCACGTCGGGGTCGACCGGCGCGCCCAAAGGCGTGCCGATTTCGCACGCGAACGCTGACGCCTACGTAGCGGGGCAACTGCACACGCTGGGCAGGCTGCCTGGCGCGCGCTATGCGCAATTGTGCGAGCTCACTTTCGATCCGTCGGTACATGACATGTTCGTGTGCTGGGCAAACGGCGGCTGCCTGTATGTACCGAAGACCGTCGAGCCGATCTACAACTGGGCCTTCATCAAGCAGCACGCGATCACGCATTGGAGCAGCGTGCCCTCGGTGGCCGGTTTCATGCAGCAGTTTCGCAAACTGGGGCAGAACGAATTTCCGGGCATGCGGGTGACGATCTTCGGCGGCGAGCCGTTGCCGCGCTTACTGGTAGAGGCGTGGCGGCGCGCCGCGCCGAACAGCCGGGTGCTGAACATGTACGGGCCGACCGAAACCACGGTGGCCTGCGCGGCATTCGAAGTCACGGCGGAATTTCTCGACGGTTCCCAGCACGCGGTCATGCCGCTCGGCGGTGCATTGCCGGGGATGGAACTGCTGATCGTCGACGCCGCGTTAAAGCCGGTCGTGCCCGGCGCAAGCGGCGAACTGCTGATCGGCGGCCCTCAGGTGGCCGCGGGCTATCTGTCGGCGGACGAGCCCGGCAATCGCCGCTTTGTTTCGATGACGTATCCCGGCTATAGCTCGTCGCGCTGGTACCGAAGCTCGGACGCCGCGCGTGAAGCAGCCGGGCAGGGCATCGTGTTTCAAGGACGGCTGGACACGCAGCTCAAAATTCGCGGCAACCGGATCGAGCTCGAAGAAGTCGAGCACGTCGTCCGGACATGCAGCCAGACGGCGCTCTGCGCGGTGGTCGCCTGGCCCGTCGACGAAGCGGGCCAGGCTTGCGGCCTGATCGCCTTCGTGACGAACGCCCAAGGCAGCGCTGTGCAGATTCTGCAGGCGTGCCGTCAGCGGCTGCCTGCGTACGCCGTGCCGCAACGAGTCGTGACGCTCGACGTGTTGCCGCTCAACGCGAACGGCAAGATTGACAGGAAGGCGCTCGCCGAACGGTGTGCAAGCGGCGACCTGGTCACCTGACAGGCCGAACGACACGATGCTTTGGATGATTTAAGAGTTGCTTCAAACGCTGAAAATTTTTTGGAAGCAGGGACTATGGAGATCGGGCCAGGTAGGGGCCAGGACGGGCCAGGTACAAGCCAAGTACAAGCCAAGTACAAGCCAAGTAAAAGCACCAGGTAAAAGCACCAAGTAAAAGCGGCACATCCCTGCATGTTCTCGATGCATCGATGTCTTGCGTAAAAATTCAGGTATCGGGGGTATCAAATGAAAGATCATGTGCGCAGCATTCTTCGGGAGACCGCCTGTCTCGACGTGCCGGTCGACACGCTCGGCGACAATGACGATCTCTACGCGGCGGGGTTATCGTCGCTCGGCGCGGTCCGCGTGATGATGGCCATCGAAGAGAACTTCGTGATCGAAATTCCAGGCGCGCTGATTACGCACGATCTGTTTCTGAGCATCGATTCGCTCGCAAGCACGATTGCGCGAATCGTGCCGGAAGAGTCGCTCGCGTTGCGAACTTGACGTGGCGCCGCCGCGACCGATCATGACGAACCTTCCTACCATGAGGCCGGTTAGCTTCGACGGCTGTTTTGGATGGCTGCACCGGCCGTCGGGCGCTCAGTCCGCATTGGGGGTGGTGCTGTGCAACCCGTTCGGCTACGAGGCGCTGTGCGTTCATCGCGGCTGGCGCGAGTTCGCCGAGGCGCTCGCCGTGCGCGGCATGCCTGCTTTGCGCTTTGACTATCCCGGCACCGGCGACTCGAGCGGCTGCGAAGAAGATCCGCAGCGCCTGCGCGCATGGCTCGACAGCATCAAGGCGGCCGCGGCGTGGCTGCGTGCTGAAACCGGTGTGACGCGACTGAGTTTCTGTGGACTGCGTCTCGGCGCCACGCTCGCGGCGCTGGCCGCCGAAGAGCTCGGCGGTGTCGAAAATCTTGTGCTGCTGGCGCCGGTGAGTTCGGGCAAGAGCTACATCCGTGAGTTGGAGATGCAGCATCAAAGCTGGCTCAGTGCGCAAATCGGACTCGAAAGCAGCCAGGACGCCGAGGCCGGACACACGGTCGGCGCACACGGATTCCGCCTCTATCCCGACACGCTCGAGTCTCTCGTGAATGTCGATCTCCAACTGCGTATGCAGCGTCCTGCGCGGCGCGTACTGGTGCAGGATCTGGGTGAGGGCGCGCGTGTGAAGCGGCTGGTCGCGCATTATCAGGCTCAGGGCGCGCAGGCGGATCTGCAGGTGTTCAGCGAATACGGCAAGTTCCTGCTTGATCCGCGCTACAGCGTGCCGCCGCGCCGCGGCTTCGACAGCGTGCTGGAATGGCTGGGCGCGAGCGCGCTCAGCGCGGGCGAGCCCGCAGCGGCGATCGTCGATTCGGGGGGCGCCGCGCGGATCGATTTCGCGGACGGCTGCGAGACGCCCGTGGTGTTCGGCGGCGGCCGCTATGTCGGCATATTCTGCCAACCGCGGCGCGCGCTCGACGGTGCGCCCGCTGTGTTGTTCGTCAATACGGGCGGCGTGCACCGGGTTGGCGATAGCCGGATTGCCGTGCTGATGGCGCGGCGCCTCGCGGCGCTTGGGATCGCGTCGTTGCGGATGGATCTCGGCGGTCTCGGCGATAGCGTTCGCCGTGACGACTCGCTCACGCTCGATATGGTGTATGCCCGGCACGCGGTGGCGGACGCCAAAGCCGGGGTCGATTGCCTCGCGGCGGCGGGCCATCCGAAGACCGTCATGTTCGGCGTATGCACGGGCGCTTATGTGAGCATGCATACGGCGCTCGCGCATGCTGGCGTGATTGGCTGCGCGTTGGTCAATCTGCCGTTTTTCGAGTGGGACGGCGCGCAAACGAAGCTCGGTACCCGGCACGTTGCGTCGAGTGGCGTTTATCGGCTTTCCATGCGCAATCCGCGCAAATGGCTGCGCCTGCTCACCGGCCGCGCGAACGGCCGCGCCATCATGACCGAACTCGCGCGACGCCTGTGCGCGCGCATCAGCGTGCGTGCCAGTACCGCGATCGAACGCCTGCTCGGCCGGCCGACGGCGGGTGGCGCGATCCGCAGACTCGCGCTGGAACTGGAGCGCAAGGGCGTACAAACCTCACTGATGTATGGCCCACTCGACGAGGGGCTGGACGAGCTGGCGATTCATTTTGGACCGAACGGCAACCAGCTTGGCAAGCTGAAGAACGTCAACGCGAAAGTGGTCGGCAAAGTCGACCATGCGCTTTTTTCGCATGCTGCGCGCGATGCGGTGATGGCGCAGTTCGATCTGTTCTTGCGCGAAAGAGTGCTCGGTGCGCGGCCTGATGGTGTCGCGCCGAAGTCCGGCTTGCGCGTCGCCCAGGCGCGGCAGTCTTGAGTTTTCGCATGGTTTGTGGCGTGCAGACAGGGATTGACAAAGCCCGTCAAGTCAACGAAGATCAAACGCATGAACTGCCTCGACATCCGTATTGCGCTGATTATTAGCACCATTCATCGAATGGTGGGCTAGCGCGCGTCTGATAGCAGTGACATCAACCCGCCCCACGAGGCGGGTTTTTTTATGTCCGCTTTCTACCTGCCTCCTGGTGACTTTCTTGTTGACTTGTTCTTGCCGCACAGGAGATTGCCTTGCCGTTACACGAGCTCAAACGGGCGGCCGTTGCCGCCGATAGCGTGGCATTGCG
>NZ_JAQQEF010000031.1:0-92884 GCF_046027605.1 Paraburkholderia fungorum | reverse complement strand
GCCATGGGTTTGGGCGGTGTGCGGGATAAATTCTGAGAAAATACATCCCGTCGAGCCTAGGGCGGTCACCCGAAAACCGGACTCCTTCACCGGCTGGCTCGACTCCTTGATGAAGGGTTGCATGGGAAGGATGCAACATGCTGGACAGGACGTTCGGGGCAGTAGCCTGCGATGTTGACGAAGAAGAGCTCGATCTTGAAACCATCAGGATGCGCAATCAGAGGTTCACGAATGATCCTCTGTCGAATGATTTGTTTGCTGACCTTTTCGCGTTGCCCCAAACGAATACGAATATGTTGGGCGGGGAGAGGTGCTCCTCCAATCATCCACCTCGCACGAGAAGCGTACGCTTGAGCAGGTAGCTGTCCTCGGGCGGACGCGCTCTACTGATAAGACGCTCACCTTGCGCATTGAATATTCGTTATAGATAACAAAAAATGAAACCTAGCTAACAAACATGTCATGCGGAAGGACGTGGTTGACTTGTGAGCCGGATCACAACGAGGCAAACTGCGAAAACCAAATACTGATCGGCCGGCCGTAAATTATCGAGTGAGGCTGGGGGAAACGCGGACTCCCATTGGAGATATTCATTTACGCGAGACAACGTCGCGTCGATCAAGCTCAGCACGGGTCCGCTCCAGTTCCAGTGCGATCAATTTTTCGTCCGGTAGCACGGTCTGATATTCCGCGGCCAGAATTTTGTTCGGCAAGTTGTCCAGTGCGTAATGCGCTTCAGCTGCGCCCTTCTCCGCGCATAGAATCAGACCCACCGGCGGGTTTTCGCCTGGCTTCATCCAATGCTCACGCGCGTAATTCAAATAGAGGTGCATCTGTCCGGCATCCGCGTAGCTGAACCGCCCCACCTTCAGGTCAATCACGACGAGGCACCGAAGACTTCGGTGAAAAAACAGCAGATCGACCCTGAACCAGGTGTCGTCGATCCGTAACCGGCGCTGCCGACCGAGAAAGGCGAAATCGTCACCCAGCTCAAGCAGGAAGTCAGTCAGATGGCGGATAAGACCGTCTTCCAACTCGGACTCGGAATATTCGTCCTTGAGGTCGAGAAACTCCAGGACGAAAGGATCCTTGATGGCCTGCTCAGGCGTGAGCGTCTCTTCGAGTCGTGACTTCTCGGCCTTTTGAAACATCTCCGCCTTGTTGTGCGAGAGCGCGATGCGCTCGTAGAATTGGCTGCCGATCTGGCGGTCCAATTCACGCACTGACCATCCGCCGCGCAGCGCTTCAGCTTCGTAGAAGCTGCGGGCGCTGGCGTTCTTGAGTGACAGCAGGCGCACATAAGCCGACCACGGCAACGGGAAAGCCTGCGCTAAAGTAGCCAGACTAAGAAAAGAGCGTTCACGGGGCGCGGATCTCTCGTTCACCAGAGAAATTGCAGACGGTGTCGGGAGAATTGTAGATGGCGGTGATTTTGCAGACAGTGTCTGCAAAATTTGCTCGGCCGGCCAGGTGAGGTAAAACGCCCGCATCTGTGACAGGTTACGCCAGCCGAAACCGCGCCCGAACCGCCGGGACAGGTCCTCGCCCAACCGCTTGATCAGCGCTTCACCATAGCCGGCCCGGCCTTCACCGCCCTGTTCAAATTCGACGATACGCCGGCCGACCTCCCAATAGGCCGCGGTCATCAACGCGTTGACACTGCGGGCAGCAGCCAGGCGGATAGAGTCGACCACGCCGGCAATCTCGCCATGCAATTGAGCGTAACCCGCCGGCGCGGTGACGGGGCTCGACTTCACGCGTTCACCGCGTCCTTGAATGCCTTGCCCGCAGAAAACTTGACCGTCTTCGCCGCCGCGATCTGGATTTCCGCGCCGGTGGCGGGGTTCCGTCCAGTGCGTGCGGCGCGCGCGCCGGTCGCAAAGGTGCCGAACCCGATCAGCTGGACCACTTCGCCCTGGGTCACCGTCTCTGTCACCGCGTGTAGGATGGCGTCGAGCGTGGCGCCGGTCGCCGCCTTGCTGGCGCCCGTGGTCGAGCTGATTGCGTCGATAAGTTCCTGCTTGTTCATGTGTGTCCAGAGCTCGTGTTGAAGGGCCAACCCTGCGCCAGCCCATACAAACCACACCCTACCGCACCGGGGCGCTCCGACGCAAACCACAGACCTCCCGCGACGCGCACTTGCGAGTCATCACAAACGTCGACCGGGCATGTCCTTGCCCGCGATCAAGTCGCCGCTGGCCCGCTTCGCCCCAGCACGTTCCGATTCCGCGGAGAGCCCTGCCGCCCTACCCTTCGCGCGCCGTCCCAGCCGCAAACCCGCCCCGTCGCATGCTCGAATCAAAATCGCCACATCTGATAACTGGAGTAATCACGAACCGGCCATGACGCAAACGCTGGGCTGCCCCGGCAGGAACCCGCGCGCCAGCCCGATGGGCGGCGTACCAAGTGCTCAGCGGCTCCCGGTCGGTCGGGTCGACAGGGTGCGCCGGTACTGATCGACCTCGAGAAGCAGGTGGTCAATCCGCTCGCGCAACTGGCCGTTCTGCGCGCGCAGCGCGTCCGCCTCGCCGCTCGCCTGCAGCCGCACGGCGTCGTTCTGCATCTTGAGGAAACGCTCGGTACCCACCAGTTGTTCGGCCGTCCGCGCGAGGGTTGTTGCGCCCACGCCGGCGCGTTCGATCGACGCGTGCAGCTCGCCGAGCAGCCGGTTCACGTGTTCACCGGCCAGATCCCGTGCCGCATGGGCTTCGCCGAGTTCGCGGTGCAGCTGCGCATTATCCTGCTCAAGCCGCCGGATCCGCGCATGGGCATCTTCCAGCGCCGCCTGCAGCAGTGGCTGCTGCGCCATCGCGTTCACATCACCACGATCCGGTGCGCCGCCGTCCGCATGCCCGTCCCCCCGCTCGCGCTGTGACGCGTACAGCGGCGCGAGCGCCTCACGCACCACGGGAGCCAGCGCCTGTCGCATCAGCTCGAGATCGACCGGCCGGCTGTCCACGCTGCCCGGCTGCGACATCGGCGCGAGCGCCTGCGCGCGCAGGATCGCCTGCTGGACCGTCGGCGCACTCGGATGGCGCTGGACGCCGACCTGCGGCGCGACATTGCGCAGCAGCCGGCTGTAGGTGGTGGCGCCAAACACGCGGCCTGTAACCGCCCGGACCTCCGCGATCAGTCCATCCAGGAAGCGCGCGTTGTCGCGCGGAAAATCCCGGTCGATCGCCGCGATGCCATTCATGATGGCGAGCAGCTGTACATCGTTCCATTCAATCCGGGGTCGGCCCATTTTTCAGCTCCTCGGGGCCCGTCAGAAAAGATCGCCCTGCCGCGGATCGCGCGCCGGCGGCTTCGACGCCTTCACCGGACGCGCCGGGTGCCGGCGTTTCGTGATCCGGCGCAGATGGGCCACGAGTCGCACCACCGCACCGTCGACCGTCACGGTCAGACTGAAGTGACCGGTTTCACCCGGCGCACTGGCGCCGCAGCTGTCCACCAGGGCGCGCAGCGACGGATGAAGCGCATGCCGGCGGGCACGCGCGCCAGCTGCGCACGGCTCATGCCGGGCCAGCAGTCGTGTGATGAAGCAAAAGTAGCAGCGTTGCAGAAGTAAAAGTAGCGGCAGCACATTGGCCGCACATCTGGGGTACAACGATTGCTCCAGGCTTCAGATACTGCTTGCCCCTTTCGGAGGGGCATCGCCAAACGGCACGCAATAGCAGCGTTAGTCCTCGTCGCGCAATTCGGCCTCGATCTCTTCGATCGACGGCAACTCAGTCGCCAGTGGCTGGGGAATCTCGCGCAAAAGCTGGTATTCAGCCACGCCCATCGGCTTGGCAATACCACGAAGCGCGTATTCGGCGACCAGCCTGTTCTGTTCCTTGCACAGCAGCAGCCCGATGGTCGGTTGATCGTTGGGCGCCTTCAGTTGCGCATCGATCGCCGACAGGTAGAAGTTCAGCTGCCCCGCGTATTCCGGCCTGAACGGCGTTGCCTTCAGTTCGACGACCACGTAGCAGCGCAGCTTCAGATGGTAGAACAGAAGATCGACAAAGAACTCGTCGCCGCCAACTTCGAGCCGGTACTGCCGGCCGACGAACGCAAACCCGGCACCGAGCTCAAGCAGGAATCTCGTGATGTGTCGGGTCAGGGCGTGTTCCAGATCCCGTTCCTGCGCATCCTCGCCAAGGCCGAGGAAATCGAAGATATACGGGTCCTTCAGGCTGTCCCGCGCAAGATCGGACTGCGGCGACGGCAGGCGTTCGGGGAAATTCGTCACCGCGTTGCCCTGGCGTTCGCGCACCCGGGTTTCGATCTGCATGACGAGCACGTTGCGCGACCAGCCGTGCTCGACCGCCTTCGCTGCGTACCATTCACGCTCTTCCCGGGTGGTCAGTTTGTCGAGCAGCGTGCACAGATGGAACCACGGCAATTGTGCAGCAGCCTGCTGCACAAATTCCCCGTCCGGCCACGCCTGCGCGAATGCGCGCATGTATTTGAGATTGCGCGGGGAAAAGCCGCGCATGTCGGGAAATGCTGAGCGCAAATCGCGAGCAAGGCGATCGATCACCTTTGCGCCCCACCCCTGAGCCTGCTGCCGCTGCGCGATATCCCGGCCAATCTGCCAGTAAAGCAACACCAGTTCCCGACTGACAGCCAGCGCCGCACGTTGCCGTGCGCTCAACACCCGCGCCTTCAGGTCGTTCAGCCAGGCAGCGTAGTCCGCCCCAGCTGGCTCTGTGTTCGTCATGCCACTCATGTCCCCAGTCACCCGGCGTTCACCGCTTCCTTGAATGCCTTGCCCGCCGCGAATTTGACCGTCTCTGCCGCAGCGATCTGCATTTCAGCTCCGGCGGCGGGGTTACGGCCAACCCGGGCCGCGCGCGCACCGGTGGCAAACGTACCGAACCCGATCAGTTGCACCGCTTCGCCGTTCGCGACTGCGCCCGTCACTGCGCCGATGATCGCATCGACGGTGGCCGCCACGGCCACCTTGCTGTTGCCGGTTGCTGTCGCAACCGTATCAACGAGTTCCTGTTTGTTCATGATTTTCCTTTCTGTCGAAGAGCGCACGTCAATCGCCCCACCTGGGTGGCCCAGCCTGACACCTTACAGGACGCCCCACATCCCGGCAAACCCGTCGCCGTAAGGCCGCGCAGGATCTGGCCAGCAAAACTCTCCGCGTCGCGGAGACAATTACCCGACTCGCGCAGACGCCTGGCGTGTCGCGTTTCAGAACAGCTGCCCGGTCAGGGCCAGCAGGTTCGTCCATTTCACGTTACTGCGAAAAATCCTCCCGTCGTCGCCGACCGACTCGATGATGGCGCGCTGGCCGCTCGCCTCGGCGACGACCCGCACCGTCCTGTCGCCATATTGCATCAACACACCGATCGGCGGGCAGACCACTGGCCTGCGCCTTCCAGGCGCCTTCTTCATGTCGCCGAGCCCTTCGACGCACGTCGCTTGCGGGCGGCTGACCCGGCCTTCCGGACTGTGCCTTTTGAGTGCGGCGAACTCCGGTGCGCCCCGGTTTCCGGGCGTGAAGCGGGCGCAGTGAGCGGCTGGCGCCGCAGGATCTCGAGTTCCTGCGCGTACGCGCTGTTGGCCGCCCGGATTGCATCGAGGTGTCCCTGCAGCACGCCCGCCTGATGACGCGCGTCGCCCAGCTGCGCCTGCATGGCTTCAGATGCACGGCGATGGTCGGCGTCCTTCCGGTCCGCGCGACGCGTGGCTTCGTCCAGCTCCTTCTGCAGCTTCGTTGCGGTACTGCGCTCGCGGTCGATCTCGAGCAGGGCGCGCTTTTCGGACCCCCTGAGCCGCTCCTCTGCGCGCTCAGCCGCTTCCCTCTGCTTCGCCAGATCGCGCGAAAAACCCTCCCTTGCCTCCGCCAGTTCGCGCTCGCGCGCGGCCAGCGCCGCCTGGACCCGCGCGAGTTCCGCCGCCAGCGCCTGTCGCTGCGCGTGGCCTTCGGCCTGGGCCCGGTCGAGATCCCGTATCTCGACCTGCGCGGCCAGCAGCGCGGCGGTGCGCTGCTCGAGCGCCGTCTCGGCGCGACCCAGTTCGTCCCGCGCGGCGATGACCGCCTGCTGCGCCTCGATACGCTGCGCCTCGACCTCGTCGCGCAGCGCGCCGAGCGCGGCGTCCGCTGACGCGGTGGCACGCGTCCACAGGGTGGCCACCAGTTCGCCCGCGGCCGCACCGAGATCGGCGGGCAGGTCGGGATGCTCGATGCGCACCCGGCTTTTTTCCCGCAGCTCGGCCCAGAACTCGCCGAGCACGGCGGTCGGCGTGCCCATGCTGCCGCGCCGGACGAGCTGATATAGCCGGTTGGCGGTCGGCGTGATGCCATAGCGGAAAAACATCAGCGCGCACACCTCGCGATAGAGCTCGCGGGTCTTCGGAAACGCCGCCTTCAGGCGCTCGATCTCGGCGGCCAGCGCCGCGTCGGGGGACAGGACGTCAATCATGAGGATTTTCACCGGTCGATTGTCTTTAATATTACTACGTAAACCGATTAATTTATAACGCCCCGTTCCTTGAATTTTGACATTAATGCTATAATGTTGATTTTTTATAACCTGTTGGTCGCATAATTACGTCCACGCCAGCAACCCGGACCGCCGCCCCTCCCGACCATGACAACCGCCCTGCCTGCCCCGCGCCCGCTCGATGCGCTAGAGCTGTCCCCCGACCTTGACGGCCGTCATGGCACGAATCGCGCAAACGGACGCATGCAGGTCGCCGCCGACACCGATCTCGACGCGCTTCGCGCGTGGCTCGCCCGCTTTGCCGACACGAAAACCACGTTTGACAACTACCGCAAGGAAGCCGAACGACTACTGCTGTGGTCGGTGCTGCAGACCGGCAAACCGCTCTCCTCGCTCACGCACGAGGACCTGCTCGTCTACCAGCACTTTCTCGGCGATCCCCAGCCCGCCGCGCGGTGGACCGCTGATGGCGGGCGCAAGCATCCCCGCAACGACCCACGCTGGCGGCCGTTCTACGGCCCGCTGTCCGGAGCGAGCCAGCGCCAGGCCATGGTGATCCTCAACGTCATGTTTGCGTGGCTCGTGCAGGCCGGTTATCTGGCTGGCAATCCGCTGTCGCTGTCGCGTCAGCGCGCCCGACGGGCCAGGCCGCGCATCGTCCGGTATCTGTCGCCCGAGCTGTGGCGCGAGGTCAAGACCTACATTCAGGGCATGCCAGTGCAGACCGGTCGCGACCGCGAACACCACACACGCGTGCGCTGGCTCTTTACCCTGCTCTATCTGGGCGGTCTGCGGATCACGGAGGTCGGCACGAACACGATGGGACGGTTTTTCCGTCGTAGTGACGAAAACGGCACGGATCGCTGGTGGCTCGACGTGATGGGCAAAGGTGGCAAGGAGCGGCTGGTGCCCGCCACCGCGGAAATGATGACGGAACTTGGCACCTACCGGCGGGCACGCGGACTGCCAGCCCTGCCCTCACCGGGCGAGGACACGCCGCTCGTGCTGCCGGTTGGCCAGTCGCTCAAGCCGCTCACGCGCGCAGCGTTGCACCGGATCGTGAAGGATGTTTTTAGCGGTGCGGCGCAATCCCTGCGCGCGCGTGGTGGAGACCATGCGCCGCGCGCGGACCGCCTCGAGCAGGCATCGGCACACTGGCTGCGTCACAGCGCAGGGTCCCACATGGCAGACCAGCAAGTCGATCTGCGACTCGTGCGCGATAACCTCGGGCATGCGTCACTGACGACGACCAGTCAGTATCTTCACGTCGACGACGATCGCCGGCACCGCGAGACCGACGAGAAACACCGTATTGACTGGTGACAGACGGCAGCCAGGTCCTACCGCCTGATCTGGAAATCCTCGGCCGTGAGCCTGACCGGTTCACCCGGTCGCAGGCGGGCTTTTCATCCGGCGACCGCGATAATGCGGCGCCGTTCGTCCGCAAATGCCTTGAGGATGCGGACCTCGTCAGCATCTTTGGGCAGCCAGAATTGCGCTTCGAGCGCCTCTCGCGTAATCGCACCGGTGACCTCGCTGCGGTGCCTGCTCAGGCGAAACGAAATTTCATACCGGCCCGCCGCGACATCTGGCATTAGGTCAATAACGTCCATGATTTCTACCTCCAGAATTCAGCTGCGGACTTTTAACTTCCCTGTCGCCTGTCTTCAATTTTACAGAACGAAGAACAGGCGCGCGCAGAAGGTACAGTCCGCCTGGACAACTGGTGGTGTAGGTTCTGCCTGCCCCATTGGAGACGGGGTTTGCGGTTAACAAAGATGCAGAGGTACCAGACAATTAGTTGCATGTTTGTAATCGGCACGGACCTCCAAGGTGAGGCTTCACGGGAGGCGAACGTCAAGGAGTTCGAGGAGCCATCTGGCATTGCGCTAGCGTTGCGCAATTGGCCGCAGGCGACCCAACTGAGTCATTCCCAGCATATCGCTGACTGTCTGCTCGCTAACACATAGTTGACGTCTACCGTATGAAGCGGTGTTCTAATCCCGATCGCCAAAAGCGCGGACCTTGGTCGGCTCATCAAAAAATGGGCAGAGCGATTCAAGCATTTCGCATCCGCATCCAATCCCACTTATTACCGATTGCGCCTGGCGCGGCAAAAATTCCGGCAACACTTGCGCCCTTACACCCGACCACTGAATCCAGGCGCGGCTTCTGCTTCCCTGTCCATGCAGGCCGGTGTAGGCTGAACGATCGATGCCGTCGTCACGGCAAACCGGGCCCGCTATCCCCGGACCCTTCAGCGCTGCTCATGACCACTACAACATCCTCAGACCCGAGCCACGGACAATCCGGCGCTACGGCTACGCCCTCCACTTCACCAGCGTTTCCCGTGGTAGGCATCGGCGCTTCCGCGGGCGGCATCCAGGCCCTTCTTCGTCTCTTCGAACAAATGCCCGCAGACAGTGGCATGGCATTCGTCATTGTGTTGCATCTTTCCCCGAAGTACGAAAGTCGTGCTGACCAGGTGCTGCAGCGGGTAACCTCGATGCCCGTCATGCAGGTTCGCGAGCCGACGCACATCGAGAAAAACAGTGTCTATCTGATCTCACCGTCCAATGACCTGTCCATGTTTGATGGCTATCTCCGGGTGACGCCGGCTGAGCGCCCGTCGGGCAGGCCGGTGGCCATCGACCGGTTCTTCCGAAGCCTTGCGAACGCACATGGTGCTCGGGCCGTAAGCGTGATCCTCTCCGGCACGGGCAGTGACGGGACGGCCGGAATCGGCCGGATCAAGGAGTGTGGCGGCGTCACGCTGGCTCAAAGCCCGGACGACGCCGAGTACGGCGAGATGCCGCAAAACGCAATCGCGACCGGGCTGATAGACATGTCGCTGCCGGTCGTCGATCTTCCGCAAAAACTGATCGAACTGTGGAGCAATGCACAGGTGATCCAGCTACCGGCGGTTGAAGGGGAGCCCCCGATCGCTGCGGCCCCGCCGAGTGAAAACGCTGTAGCGACGTCCGAAAATGCGTTACAGGAGATCCTCAAGGCACTGCGGATTCACACCGGGCATGACTTCCGTCACTACAAGCGCGCAACCGTGTTGCGGCGCATCGAACGTCGCCTGCAGGTCAATGCGCTTCCTGATCTGCCTTCGTACCTGCTGTTTCTCGAACGACATCACGACGAAAACGGCGCGTTGCTGCGGGACATGCTGATTGGCGTAACGAATTTCTTCCGGGATCGCGAAGCATTCGAAGCACTGGAACGGGAGATCGTACCCAGGATCTTTGAAGCCAGAAACGACGAAGAGCAGGTTCGCGCCTGGGTTGTCGGGTGCTCGACGGGCGAAGAGGCCTACTCGCTCGCCATGCTGTTGTGCGAACGGCTGGCCGAAGAGAATCACCAGCCCGGCATTCAGATATTCGCCACCGACATCGACGAACGTGCCATCGAGTCTGCGCGATCCGGCCGCTATCTCGAGTCCATCCTGACGGATGTGCCGCCCTCGCGGCTGCGGCAGTTTTTCACTCACGCCCGAGGGTTTTACGTTGTTAGCAAGCCGCTCAGGGAAAAGGTCCTCTTTGCCGCGCACAACATCCTGCGTGACCCGCCATTTTCGCAGCTTGACCTCGTGACATGCCGCAACCTGCTCATCTATCTTGACCGCGATGTTCAGCGGCAGGTCCTGCAGACGTTCCATTTCGCCTTGCGCCCTGGCGGATACCTTTTCCTTGGGAGCTCCGAGTCAGCGGAGATAGCGCAGGACCTGTTTGCGCCCATCGACAAGAAAAACCGCATTTACCGCGCGAAACCTGCCCCGCGCCGAACGCGAGTCACGCCCCAACTAACGTCAGGCGGGAAAATGCCGCACGCATCCCACGTCGACGTCGCGCGGCCGTTACCCAGGCCGCCAAGCTTTTCGTTTGCGCCGTTGCATCAGCGGGTGATCGAACACTTCTCGCCGCCGAGCATCCTCGTCGACCGGGACGCTGAAATCCTGCACATGTCCGAACAGGTCGGACGCTTTCTGCGTTACGTCGGCGGCGAGCCATCGCACAATCTGCTCACCGTCGTGAATCCTGATCTGCGCCTCGAACTGAGAACGGCGCTCTATCAGGCGCTACAGCATGGCAAAAGTGTCGAGGTCAAACGGGTCCGGTTCTCGCGGGGCGACACCTTGTCCTATGTCAGTCTCTCTGTCCATCCGTTCCACGACGAGGCAGCCGGCGGCGACGTGGTCGCCATCTTCTTCGACGAATTTCACGAAGCGGAAATGGTGGGCTCAGCCGATCCGGCTTGCAACCCTGGTCAGGACCGGGTCGTATCCCACCTCGAAACCGAGCTGATCCGAACGAAAGAACTTCTGCAATCCAACGTCGACCAATCGAACCTGTCGACCCAGGAACTGAAAGCATCGAACGAGGAATTGCAGGCAATCAATGAGGAAATGCGCTCGGCAACGGAAGAACTCGAAACCAGCAAGGAAGAGCTTCAGTCGGTCAATGAGGAACTGGTCACCGTGAATGCCGAGCTCCAGACGAAGGTCGAAGACGAAGCGAGGGCAAACGACGACCTTCAGAATCTAATTGTTTCGAGCGGCATCGCGACGATCTTCGTGGATCGGGCCATGCGGATCAAGCGCTTTACCGCGCCTGCAGTGAATATCTTCAACCTGATCGAGACTGATATTGGCCGGCCGTTGCTGGACCTCCGGCATCGCCTGAACTATCCGGAACTGGCACAGGATGCGGCCGCTGCATTCGAGACGCTCAGGCTGACGGAACGGGAAGTCAGCACGAACGATGGAGAGTCGTTCATTGTGCGACTGCTGCCGTACCGGACCCTCGATGACCGCATCGAGGGCGCGGTGCTGACCCTGATCGATATCACAGCGCGACGACGCGCGGAAGATGTGGCGCGAGCCAGCGAAGAGCGGTTGAAGTTTGCCGCGCTCACTACAGACGACTACGCGATCATCGTGCAGGACCTGGATGGCGTGATAGTGAGCTGGAACAGGGGCGCGCAGAGCGTGTTCGGCTATGAAGAGGTGGAAGCTATCGGAAAGCCAATCGATCTGATCTTTGCGGAGGCGGACCGGGAACAGGGCGTGCCGCTGGCTGAGAGACAGAAGGCCAGTAGTGCAGGCCGTGCCGAGGATGAACGGTGGCATGTGCGCAAGGATGGCAGGCGGATCTATTGCAGTGGCGTGGTGACCGCGATCGACACGGAAGGCTTCAGAGGCTACGCGAAAATCGCGCGCGATCTCACGGATCGGAAAAGCGCCGAAAGCCGCCAGGCCGATCGGCTCGAACTCGAGCGACGGGTCCGCACACGCGCCGTCTCGGCGAACCGGCAAAAGGATGAATTCTTTGCGGTGCTGTCGCATGAACTCAAGAACCCGCTGAACCTCATACACGTGAAGGCGGAGATGCTGACGCGCGCACCGGAACTTCAGGACATCCCGCTGGTTCGGGATGCAACCGATGTGATTCTCCGGGCCGTGGTCGGCCAGGCAAAAATCATTGACGATCTGCTTGACCTGTCCCGGGCGCGGACCGGCAAACTCGCGCTGCATCTGGTATCCGTCGATGTTTCGGCAATCGTGCGCACGGTGGTCGACGCGAGCGCGTCTGACGCGGCCGCCAGCGGCGTTGCCCTATCCGTTTCAGGCATGGACAGCCCTGTTCAGATACAGGCTGACCCAGTCCGTCTGGAACAGATTTTCTGGAACATCATCCGTAACGCGCTGAAGTTCACCCCGGCGGGAGGCCGGGTAGACGTGACTCTTTTGCCTGAAGACGGATTCGTGTGCGTGCAGGTTGAAGATACAGGACAGGGAATCGCACCTGATTTTCTCCCCCGCGTCTTTGATATGTTCAGCCAGGGCCGTACCGGTCCCGCCCGGGAGCACAGCGGTCTGGGCATCGGGCTCTCGCTGGTCAAGCAACTGGTGGAAATGCACGGCGGCCAGATCCACGCGCATTCCGATGGCGTCGGGCGGGGCGCAACGTTCTCCGTGAGACTGCCCGAAATCGCAACCTCGTTGCCTGCGGAACATGCCCACATTGAGGTTGATGGGAGCGTCCTGAAGGATTTGCGGGTGCTGCTTGTTGACGATTCTGCCGACGCACTGGACGCCTTTCGTACGCTGCTGGAAATGGAAGGCGCGAAAGTCCGTGCCGAACTCAGCGGGAAGGCCGCGCTCGCCGCAGCAGCCGAAGCCAGATTTGATCTGATCCTGTCGGATATCGGCATGCCGGGAATGAGCGGCTATGAACTCATCGCGGAACTCCGGAAGTTATCCCAGACGGCGGCCACGCCAGCAATCGCCTTAACCGGATTTGGACGCGAAAAAGACGTGGCGGAAGCGCTGCAAGCCGGCTTCGACGCTCATGTCGGCAAACCGGTATCACTGGCTTCGTTACTTGCTGCGATCGGGCAATCACGGTTGGTTCGCGGCGACGCCTAGAGCTGGCCGAGCCGCTTGCGATAACTTCAATACGACGGCATCGAATGCCAGGTTGCCGAACCCGTACATTCATAGACTGGGTCGATGGAAACCTCGAATAGCCCATCAGGCGCGTGCGAGCAGGCGGACGGCCGATGTCACCGCACGAGCAGTCATTCGTCGGCGACCCGCGACCGTCCCTTTGGCCGGGCACGGACTGACGCAGTTGGCCACGCTCCACCCGTGGCCCTTATATATATTCGAGCCAGGCTTTGAGACGTAGGAGCAACTCACAGCACTCCTCCGCATCGCGCTGACAGATCTCGCAGACGAAGAATCGCCTACTCTGAAAACTTGATCATGCTGGAGCGAGTCAGCGTAACGTTTTTGCTCACGCCGGCCGGCGCATTGGCTAGAATCCACGCGGCCGAGAGTTCGCCGAACGGGTCTCTGCTCGACATGCCATCAGTCGGGACCACTACCTTGAAGCCGCGCACCGCCGCTTCGCTTGCGGTGTACAACACTGCGCCGTGTGCCATCGTGCCGGTAACGATCACGGTTTGAATGCCCTTGTTCTTCAGAGCCGTTTCGAGATCGGTGTTGAAAAACTTGTCCACACCCGATTGCACGACCGTCTCGCCACCTTTGGCCGCGATAACCGGCGGCACCGCCGCCAGTGTGCCCGTGCTAGTCAGACTGTAGACGATCATCAGGTTCGCCTCGCGCGACTTGCTCAACAGATTGGCGACATACGGCAGTGAGGCCGCGCAGGTAGGACGCTCTTTGCTGTTGCAGGTACTGGTGTCGAAATCGAGCAGCAATAGCGCGGTATGACCTGGATCGGTAACGGTAAATGTCTTCAACTCTGGAGGCGGAGGCATCGGGACTGACTGCCAGGACGTGATGATGTCGGCTTGTGCCATACCGCAAAAGGGTAAAGCGAGCAGCAGCGCGCACAGTGCTCTTCGAACGTTACGCATAGACTCTCCGATATAACCTGCATGATATACAGCACCCACGGTGGGTAGGCTTTAGGGCCCGCGACCGTCATGCCGTCGTGGCCAAACAATTCTATTGGCCAAACCATTCAGACACCTGATGGTCGAGCGGCCGAATACGGACGACCGCTTCGAGGCCGCTACTGACCGATGCACTTGCCCAAAATCGACCCGTTGCGGGCAATCGAACGGAACGCACGCCCGTCGGCAATGGTTGCGACACCGGACGTTCGCGGTAATGATCTATCCAGCTTTTGTCGCATCGGTGACGCCGACTGTGCTTTTTCAGGAGGTGCTATTCGTGGCAGGCACAGTGAATTGAAAGGTGACGCCACGCGGCAGATTTTCGTTCACCCACACTCGTCCGCCATGCGCTTCGATGATCGAATGGCAAATCGAAAGTCCAATCCCCAAGCCGGTGGGCTTCGTTGTGTAGAAGGGGCTAAAGACGCGTTCCGCTACGGCCGGCGCCAAGCCCGGCCCCGAATCGCGCACCGCGACGAGTACGCCGTCTGTCCCGGCGTTCCGGGTGCTGATTAGCACCTCTCGCGTGCCGTCGCTGACGTCGCTCATTGCCTCGAACGCGTTCATGATCAAGTTAAGAAGCACTTGTTGCAGTTGCACCCGATCACCCTCGATGAGCGGCAAGCCATTCGCGATCTCCGTTTGTACTGCGATGCCATTCTTTACTGCTTCCCCGCGGGTAAGCTCGATCACCTCGCGGACTGCCTCATTGATGTCCACCCCTTCCATCCGGGAGGGCGCTTTCTTGACGATACCTCGAATCCGGCCGAGAACGGCCCCCGCTCGATAGCCATCCTTGACGACGCGTTCGAGCGCCTGCCGCACTTCCTCCAAATCCGGCGGCTCTGCATCCAGCCAACGCAGGGCGGCCTGGGCGCCGATGACCGCCGCGCTGATGGGCTGGTTGACCTCATGGGCGATCGAGGCGATGAGCTGGCCCATGGTGGCAACGCGGTTCGCGTGCGCCAGTTCCATCTGCGCGTCGCGCAAAGCCTCCTCGGCTCGCTTGCGCTCAGTCAGATCGAGCACGAACGTAACACCTTGATGCCCGGCTTCTTCGACGCTCGCCACACCGATCATGACTGGCACCCGGGTGCCGTCTTTGCGGAAATATTCTTTCTCGAACGGTGGCAGGATCCCGGTCCTCATCAGTTCCGGCAGCCATTGTCGGGTGTCGCGGTCGAGCCATTCCGGCGGCGTCAGATCCGTCCAGCGGATACGGCCTGAGATGAGATCCTCACGGTCGTACCCCACCATATGAAGAAATGCGTCATTGGCCTCGATGACCCGACCTTCGAGAGCAAAGATGAAGATCCCCACAATGTTGGCGTCGACCAGACGCCGGATTTTGGCTTCGCGTTCGGCCAGATCGCGATACAAACGGGCATTCTCCAGCGCGATCGCCGCCTGCGACGCCAATAGCCTCAGCACCGCGAGGCGGGCTGGCGCGAAGACGCGGGGGGCTAGATTGTTCTCCAGGTAGAGCACCCCGACCAGCTCGCCCCGGTTGATCAGCGGCAGGCACAGCGCGGAGCGGACCCGACATTGCTGGATGTAGGGATCGGAGCCGAACGAACCGTCATTCACCGCGTCATCAAGAATCACGCTTTCCCGGGTGCGCAAGACGTAGTGAAGCATGGATTGTGGCAGCATCGTCGCTGTCACGGACTCGTCGCCCACTTGCACAAAGACCCTGTCGCCATTGATCGACGCTTGCGCTTTGATCGTTGGTTCCTCGCCACTCGCCAGTAGCAGAAGGCCGCGATCCGCGCCCGCCTGCTCCATCGCTGTGCGCATGAGCGTGTCGAGCAGCTTGTCCTGCACGATCTCGCCCGAGAGCGCTTGCGAGACCTTGAACGTCCGACTCAATTCCGCGGTCCGTTCCGCAACCTTTATCTCAAGGTCATCGCGGGCCTGCTGCAACGCCTCCTCAGCGCGCCTCCGCTCAACGATCAGGCGCGCGTTCTGACACGCAGTTGCGGCATGATTTGCCGCGACGGAAACCAGCAGTTGATCGATGTCGTCGGGAAAACCGGCGCGATAACGTGCCGCGACAACCAGACCACCCTCGGAATTACCACCGATGGGAATGACGATACCGTGCCCCTCATGGGCATCTCCGCCAATGTCCGAGAAGATTTTACGAGGGGGAAACCGGCCGCCCTCGGTGAGGTGGCGCTGCAGCCATTTGGGAAACTCCGGCCATGCGTTTCCTCGCGTGACTTCGATCGCGACATTGTCTCTAGGATCGAGTAATCGGACAAAAACAAAATCAAGACGCAACGACCGGACGAGTATGTCCGCAAATTCTGCAGCGATCGCCTGCGGTTCCCTGCCTACCCAAGCAGCTGGGACGGTGGAAATGGCTACCAGATCCCTGAGCGCAGTTCGCAACCGTGATGTCTCATCGTGCACATCTGCCCCCACTTGCTTCACGTCTTGCGCCACAGTCTGTCGCTCCCGCGCATATCTTGGATCAGGCCTGTACCTGGAGTAGAGTATAAAAGGATTTCTCGTAGATTCTTCTGTAGGCCGTTTCGGTGGGTAAAAAACGCAGAACATACCTGAACAACGCTGTGACAAGCCCGGCCGGACTGCGGTAGGAGTAGAAACGTGACTGATACGACGAAAAGGGATCCGTGTGTGCATCTCGCCGGAAAAATGCTCACGGAAAGGCGTCACGCCTGCGCATTCTTCAACTCGCGCGCGGAAGAGTATCGCGTCTTACTGCCCTTCATCAAGGAAACGATGGACCAGGACGAAAGATCAATCTTCATTCTGGATCCTGAGTATCGGGCAGAACATCTTCGTTGGCTGGAGCAGTCAGGCATCGACGCCGTCGCGCTCCGTCAGCGTGGTCAAATCGAGATTCGCTCGTGGGAGGAAGCCTATCTGCGTGGTGGGCGTTTCAATCCCGATGCCATGCTCAGCTTGATCGACGGGCTCTATGCCGCCAGCAATGTGGATGGTTTCTCCCATGCTCGCCTCTGGGCGAGCATGGAGTGGGCGCTGCAGGATCGGCCGGGCGTCACCGACCTCATCGAGTATGAAGCACGGCTGAATTACCTCCTGCCAAAGTACGATCACATTACTGTCTGCGTCTATGATCTCGCGAAATTTAGCGCCGGTGTGATCATGGATGTGGTTCGTACGCACCCGCTGGTGATCATTGGTGGGAATCTCCAGGAAAATCCGTTCTTTGTGCCTCCCGATGAATTCCTGCGTGAATTGCAGAGCCGTTTGCCGTAGATTGTTCCAGTGATTACGACTTGACCGGCGGGAGCCGGTCGGTTGAATATTGCCGGGGCTTCCTGGACACGTCGCTAATACTCACCGTTCAGAAGGTTCAGCAGCGAGAGCTCCACGGTACGCGAGCGGACCCATCTCTATCTGTTTGCCATCGTCCTGTGCGGGCGTGAATTGATGGTGATGTCGCTTTGGCGGTCTCCGTATTTATACACGATTTGCGCCAAGTTTCGGGGTAGGAGGACGCGGCCGCCTCCCGACCAAATAGAGCAGCACCCACAATTCAAGCAGGAAACGTCGACAGAACGCAGTCCGGCGCTGCAGCTTGGAGCTGAATGCTTCGAACCGATGCGCGCCTCGTGGCCGCACAAGCGCGATCGGCTTGACCAGCGGAAGGGACGATTCCGTGAATCCACGCTTTCAAGAGGGGATTCGAAGTGTAGGAGGCGAATTGACAAATTTAATACGCATATATGCGAATTGACACTTTAGCGCCGCTCAGTGGGACGTTAAAATGTCAACCTCCACGCGATTTTCCACGCCGGCGCAATGCCGGGTAGTGACAGACTTGCTTCGCTCTACGCCAAGGAGTGTTTTAAATGGCAGATCTGCAAGTACAAAAGTTGAAGTCCGGCAGCTTGCACGAAGACAAAACAACGACTCACGGGCGGTCGTTGTACAAGACTGGATTTTTGTGTCCGATACAGCAGGCCGCAATTATCAAACTCGTGAGATGTCGACAGACCCGGGAGAGCAGAGTAAGCGGCTCGTCCCCACCGTCGTAGGCGGTTGCTGCGATACACAGCAAAGTGATGTCCATCATTTCCGATTTGATGGACACCACTTTGTC
This sequence comes from Paraburkholderia fungorum, assembly GCF_046027605.1. Lineage (GTDB taxonomy): Bacteria > Pseudomonadota > Gammaproteobacteria > Burkholderiales > Burkholderiaceae > Paraburkholderia > Paraburkholderia fungorum_F. The sequence continues at coordinate 74,911 of NZ_JAQQEF010000031.1, read as the reverse complement.
AGAATCTCCAGAGAAGAAGCATGGAAGTCGAGCAGGCCGTCCGAATTACCCACGGGAGCTTCGGGACCGGCTGGCGGCAGCAGCGTGTGAGCCGGGCGTCTCGGTCGCGAGACTGGCCCGTGAGAATGGCATCAACGCGAACATGTTGTACACCTGGCGGCGGCGATATCTTGCCGAGCAGCAAGCTCCGTCCACCGGCCTGCTCCCCGTCGTACTGCTGTGTGACGCGCCGACGCAGGTCGTTGCGTCCTCTTCGGGGGGGCCGCAAGCGCCAGATATGAAGCCAGCGTCGCGTGGGGGCACGATCGAGATCCGCATCGGCCGTGCGGTGATTAAGGTAGACGGCCTGGTCGACGCGGACATGCTGCGGACCGTGCTGGGCAGTCTGCGATCATGATCTCTCTGCCGGTTGGTACCCGCATCTGGATCGCTGCGGGCGTGACCGACATGCGATGTGGGTTCCAGGGGCTGGCCGCAAAGGTACAAACGGCGCTTGAAGAGAATCCACTGGGCGGCAACGTCTACATCTTCCGGGGCCGCCGGGGCGACCTCGTAAAAATCCTCTGGGCAACGGAGGACGGAATCTGGCTTCTCGCGAAGCGGCTTGAGCGGGGTCGTTTTATCTGGCCCCAGGCCGACGGCGGGAAGGTCCATCTGAGTTCAGCACAACTGTCGATGCTTCTCGAGGGCATCGATTGGCGACAGCCCCGTCGTACCGCCGCGTTATCGATGTTGTAAACCGCGCCGCAGACTCGTAAACTACGGCGTATGTCGAACGGCGCCGATCTTCCAGACGATGTCGAATTGTTGAAGGCCTTGCTGGTCGAGGCCAGTAGTCTGCTTGCTGAACGCGATGTCGAGATCGAGCAGCTTAAGGCGCAGATCGACAAACTTCGGCGCATGCAGTTCGGCCGCAAGTCCGAACAGTTGCAGCGGCAGATCGAGACCCTCGAGACCCAACTCGAGGATCTGGCCGCCGGACGCGGCGTTGCAGACGTGGAGCGTGCGCAAGCTCGAGACGCAAACGCTTCCTCCTCCAATGCACCGACGGACGAAGCGGCTTCGAGGCAAGCACTGGCTGCACACCTCGCGCGTGAGGATCATGTGCTCGAGCCCGAATCGAGTTGCCCGGACTGCGGTCAACAGATGCAGGTGCTCGGTGAGGACGTGTCCGAGCAACTCGCCCGGGTCGCAGCGGCGTTCAAAGTCGTTCGCACGATCCGGCGCAAATTCGTTTGCCCATGCTGCAGCACCATCAGGCAGCCGCCGATGCCCGGCCTTCCGATCGAGCGGAGCATTGCCCATCCAAGCTTGCTGGCGGATATCCTCGTTTCGAAATACGCAGACCACCAGCCGTTGTACCGGCAATCGGCGATCGCGGCGCGCGACGGCGTGACGCTCGACCGGGCCAGCATGGGTCGCTGGGTCGGTCAATGCGAAGCGTTGTGCGCGCCGCTGATTGAGGCGCTGCGCCGCTATACGGTGTCCGCCGCCAAGCTGCATGCCGACGACACGCCGATCCCGGTGCTCTCACCGGGCAACAGGAAGACCCGCACCGGTCGGCTATGGGTCTATGTGCGCGACGATCGTCGCTCGGGGTCGATGCAACCCGCTGCGGTATGGTTCGCATACTCGCCGAACAGACAGGGCATCCACCCTCAGACTCATCTCGCCGGCTTCAGGGGGACCCCGGCAAGCGGACGCTTACGCGGGCTTCGATGAGCTGTTCCTGGGTGGCTCCGTACTGGAAGCGGCATGTCATGCTCACGCGAGGAGAAAGTTCTACGACATCCACGTGCGCACGCCGTCCGACACGACGCAAAAAGCACTTGAATACATTGGCGCGCTATACGACATCGAGGCCTCCATTCGCGGCAAGCCTGCGGCCGAACGGCTACGAATACGGCAGGAGAAAGCCTGGCCACTGCTTCAAATCTATGAAGCGTGGCTCAAGGCCAAGCTCGAAACGTTGTCGTCGAAGTCCGACCCCTGACGCTATATTGCGAAGACGGCACGCTCGAGATCGACAATAACATCGCGGAAACCGCTGCGTTGTGTAAGCCTGGGTCGGAATAATGCGCAGTTGCAAATTATGCGGAGTTACTCATTGTCGAAGAGTGCCATGCGAGTCGCCGACGCGATCCGCAGGGATTCGCGGTTCGGCGAGCTACGCATAATTACAGCGACTCAAGGAACTGGAGGATGCGGTCCGGTGGTCGATAGCGACGGTTCTTCACTTCCGGTGGCTGAATCCTGCTCAGCGCTCGCTGCTTCATCGTCAGATCGGCTTCCATATAGCAGTGTGTTGTCGATGGGCTTTCGTGTCCCAGCCACAAGGCGATGACCGAGAGGTCGACGCCTGATTGAAGTAGATGCATGGCAGTCGCGTGACGAACCAGGTGCGGAGAAACACGCCGTTTGGCGAGTTGCGGACATTGGTCCTTCGCGCGCGTTACGGCAATTCTCATTCGATCGGCGACATTGGAGCGTGTCATCGCGTTTCCCGATCGATTTGGAAAGAGCCTCTGACTTGATGCATCCTGGATCTGCGGCAACCACCCCTTGATGAGCCTGGCCGTGGATCGCCATAAAGGCACCGTTCGTTCCTTGCGTCCTTTGCCAAGAATATGAACGAAGGGTGATGTACCCAGCACGACATCACTGACGCGTAGTGCCAGCATCTCCGAGACGCGCGCCCCCGTGTTATACATCGTTGCCAGCAGAACCCTGTCGCGTTGACCCGACCAGGTGTCCGGGTCAGGCGCCGTCAACAGTTGCTGAATCTCTTCGCGTGACAGGAATCCGACCATAGGTTTATCGCACCGCTTCATCGGCACGGAGAGTGCGCGCTGTATAACGGCCAACGACGCGACGTCACGGTGTGCCGCGTACTTCAAGAACGAGCGCAACGCTGCGAGTCGAACGTTGCGGGTCCGCGTGCTGTTGCGCCGCTCAACCTCGAGATGCCGCAGAAACGCCAAGATCAGCGGCGCATCCATGTCCGACAGCTTCAGATCAGTTGGGCACCTGGCAAGGCGATCCGATGCGAACTGAAGAAACAGACGAAACGAATCGCGGTAGCTCGATATCGTCTCCGGGCTCACCGCACGTTGCTGCATCAACCGTTCGACGAAGAAGTCCTGCAGGAGCGTCGCGAAGGAAGGAACTAGGCAGGCTTTAGTCATGACGTACCCCTTCGGCAAAGCACGCAAATTTCCGGCTCACGATTTCCATGAGATCGGGAACCGCAGTCAGATACCAGTAGGTATCGCTCGGCTTCACGTGCCCCAGTGTGAACGGCTGTGAGAAACCGACACTAAACGGCGGCATCAATCAGAGATATGGAATGGTCCAGCTCTGCTGAGCGGTTTGGGAATGGTTGGCGCGAAGAGCAGGAAGCGGTACCGGGTGCGTCGGAAGGAGCCCGTAGGGCGAGTGCAGACGCACCCGACGCGGTTCGTTCCAGGAAGTGGTGACGCTCAGGTCGAGATGCGGTAGAAGAAGGGATACCGCCGAAGAAACAGGCCCGACACCGGCTCAAACCGCCAAGTTCACTCCGATGTCGAGCCCCACACGCGCATGGGGCACGGGTGCCGGCCCAGTATGGCAGGGTCCACCAGTCCCGTCGATAGCGTTTCGGCATTGACGGGGATTGCCGATGCCGGCCACCGGCCGCCTGTTTGTGTGCGCCCGCTGCCGGGCGCAGGTCATCGTTTGCCGCCGTTGCGACCGCGGCCAGATCTACTGCGACGGCGACTGCTCTGAGGTCGCACGTCAGGCCAGCATGCGCGTGGCCGGCCAGCGCTATCAGCGCAGTCGGCACGGCCGCTTCGCGCACGCCGAACGGATGCGCCGCTATCGCAGCCGCCAGAATAAAGTGACGCATCAGGGTTCCGCTGTGCCTGCCGCCGATGCTCTACCGGCACCGACTTCGACGACGTCGGCGGCAAGAGCGACGGTGTCCGCCACCGCCCCATCTGTGCCTGAGCGTTGCCATTTCTGCCACTGCGTCTGTCCGGACTTCGTGCGCCTCGGACCACTACGCCGTCGGGTCTTCCGTGATGTTCGTACTACTACTTACTACACAGGAAGTGACCCATGACCATTGGAGTTGAACTCGAGGCGCAGATCCTGCGCTACTACCACGTCGAGAAGTGGCGCTGCGGCACCATCGCACGGCAGTTGCACGTGCACCGTGGCACCGTCCAGCGCGTGCTGGCGCAGGCCGGTCTGCCCCGCGTCGGCGGGATGCTCAGACCTTCGCAGATCGATGTCTACCTGCCGTTTATCCATGACACGCTCAAGAGGTTTCCGTCGCTCACGGCCAGCCGGCTGTATGCGATGGTCACCGAGCGCGGCTACCGTGGCAACCTTCATCATTTCCGGCACCTGATCGCGTTACACCGTCCGCGTCCTGCACCAGAGGCTTATCTGCGGCTACGCACCTTGCCCGGAGAGCAAGGCCAGGTTGACTGGGCCCATTTCGATCACCTGCAGATCGGGCGTGCGCGCCGGCCACTGATGGTCTTCGTCATGGTCCTGTCGTGGTCGCGGCAGATCTATCTGCGATTCTTCCTTGACGCCCGCATGGACAGCTTCCTGGCGGGCCACGCTGGCGCGTTCGCGGCGTGGTCTGGATTGCCACGGATCCTCCTCTACGACAATCTCAGGAGCGCTGTGCTCGAGCGTCAGGGTGATGCGATCCGCTTCAACCCGACGCTTCTGGCGTTCGCCGCTCATCATCGCTTCGAGCCCCGTCCCGTGGCAGTGGCCAGAGGAAACGAGAAGGGGCGCGTCGAAAGAGCTATCAGGTATGTACGTGAGAATTTCTTTGCCGCGCGCAAGTTCGCCGATCTCGACGATCTGAACATCCAGGCCGCGCAATGGTGCGCGGGCATGGCCGCCGATCGACCCTGCCGGGAAGAGCCCACGATCACGGTGCGCGAAGCCTTCGCCCGCGAGCAGCCCAGTCTGCTTACGTTACCGGAGAATCCGTACCCCTGCGAACTGCAACTGGCCGTAAAGGTCGGCAAGCAGCCGTATGTACGCTTCGATCTGAATGACTACACGATCCCGCATACCCACGTGCGGCGCGTGCTTACGGTCCGGGCCGATCCCCGGCAGGTGCGCATTCTCGATGGCGCCGATTTGCTTGCGACCCATGTGCGCAGCTACGATCGCGGCGCGCAGATCGAGATTGCCGCGCACATCGACGCCCTCGTTGCACGCAAACGCGAAGCCCGTCACCATCGCGGCCTCGACCATCTCGCCCGCGCAGCGCCGGCCAGTCACACACTCATGCTGCGCGCGGCTGAACGCGGCGCCAATCTCGGCAATATCACCGCCCACCTGCTGAGGCTGCTCGACCGTTATGGTGCAGCCGAACTGCAGGCAGCGATCGAGGAAACGCTCGCCAGCGATGCCGCGCCTCACCAGAATCCGGTGCGTCTGGCGCTGGAGCGTCGGCGCGAGTCGCGGCAGGTACCGCCGCCAGTGACGGTGAAGCTGCCCGAGCACGTGCGTAGCAAGGACACGCTGGTGACTCCTCACCGGCTCGACATCTACGACCAGATAACGGGAGGTACTGATGAGCTCGCCTGAGAACCTGCAGGAGCGCGCGAACGCCCTGCGACTGTACGGACTGCTGGCGCATTGGCCGGAACTCATTGACGCCGGCTGGGTTGCGCCGCTGCTGCAGTGGGAAGAAGACGAGCGTGCCCGCCGTTCGCTCGAGCGACGCATCCGGGACGCCCATCTGGGCAGCTTCAAACCGCTGTGCGACTTTGACTGGGCATGGCCCAAGCGTTGCGACCGGGCCGCTGTTGAAGAACTGATGTCGCTCGAGTTCGTGAGGGACACCGCCAACGTCGTACTGATCGGCCCGAACGGCGTGGGCAAGTCGACCCTGGCGCTGAACCTCGCCTACCAGGCGCTCGTCAACGGGCACACGGCGCTGTTCACAACTGCTGGCCAGATGCTCGGTGAGCTCGCCGCGCTTGACAGTGACTCAGCGTTACGCCGGCGACTGCACCGGTACGCTACGCCTGACGTGCTCGTAATTGACGAGGTCGGATACCTGTCCTACTCGAATCGCCACGCCGACCTGCTGTTCGAACTGATCAGCCGGAGGTATGGCGCAGCAAGCACCGTCGTCACTACAAATCGACCGTTCGCAGAATGGTCGGAGGTGTTTCCGAACGCCGCCTGCGTCGTCTCGCTGGTTGATCGGCTGGTGCATCGCGCCGAAGTCGTCGCGATCGAAGGCGAGTCCTACCGGGTGAAAGAGGCACGTGAACGCGCCGAGCAGCGCACAAAGAAACGCAGCGCGGCACGCATGGAGAAGAAGAAATCATGAAGCGCCTTCACCTGCCTTCGGGCATCACTCACGGGCTCGACTTCCTGATTCCGGACAACTGGTCCGCCGATCAGGCACTGGCCGTCGTCGAACTCATCGACGATCTACGCGAGCGTATCGCGGTGCACTACCAGATTCCGCTCAATGACCTGCTTCACGAACAGCGCGCGCCTCCCGACAATCCTCACCCTCGCGACATCGACGATCCATTCTGACGACCATCACCCAACAACGGCGGGCCACAACCGCTCCCTGTTGTTGACGCTTTTACTCAACCTTGCGCCGCCATCTAGTGGCGCTTTTACACCGCCGCTAACACCCAGATATGTCGACAGCGCAATCATCCGGTTGTCGACGTTCACGCCGTCCTGATACCACTTGAGGATGCACCGGCACACGAACGTGTGGCGAAGATCATGGATTCGAGGCAACGCGTGGTCACCCCGAGAAGTCCACGCGAGTTGCTCGCGAAGCCGACCGAACACCCAGTGCACCGTTCGGGCCTGCAACTTCCTGCCATCAAGATTCACAAAGAACGAATCGCACGGCTCTGCGGCGACGACCAGCGCACGGCGAGCAGCGTAACGCTTCATGGCCAGAGTTACGGTAGGATGCATCGGAATAAGGCGCGACTTGTGAAACTTCGTCTCGCGCACCGTGAGCGTGCCCTCAGCAAGATTCACGTCGTCTCGAGAGAGATTGATGGCTTCCGAGATACGCAAGCCGGTTGCCGCAATCAAACCAAACAGCGCTTCATATGTAAGCGGTATGATCGAACCGACGGGTAACATCGCCGCCGACGCCGTGAGGAGTTCGCCGAGTTCCTGCTCCGTGTAGATGTGCGGCGCCAGACGACGATGGGCCCGCCCGCACAAGTCGCGTCGCGGAACAACCGTATCGGGATAGAACTGCCTGAGGTACTTCGCGAAGGGGCGCACTACCTCGATCCGACGCGCCCAGGTAATGGACCTTTGGCTCGGTGTCGAGTGTGCCCAAGCAAGGGCCAGACTTTCGGTGATCGGACCGCGATCGTGCGCCGTATCCGCGAAGCGGGCGAAGTTCATCAGCACCTGCCCCGAGATCGCAAGGTCGAAGCCGAGACAGCGTCGCTCTGCGAGATACGTTTCCACCAGCGATACCATTGTGTGTGCCGATTTGACGGGACGCTTCATGATTTGCTCCCCGGCCAGGGAAGCGCCACGGCCTCCAGGCTTCGCAGGTCGATCTTCGTGTAGATCGCGGTGGTGTCGATGCTCTGATGGTGCAATACGTCAGCCACTTCCTTCAACGACGAGCCGGAACGAAGCAGCCGTCGGGCCACGCTGTGCCTCAGAAGATGGGTTCCAGATTGTTCAGTCCAGCCGCAGCGAACATATGCGGCATGCACGGCCTGATGGACGCGCCCGGTTCCCAACGGAACGTCGGCGGGTGCGTAATGCCGGACAAAGACAGCACGGGAGGTCGTCGTCTTCCTTCGGGCTAACCGGATATAGTCGGCGATCGCACGACCTGTTGGCTCGGGCAACGGAATGACGTAGCCCCGTCGCGATTTGGTGCGACGGATTTGCAGCGTGCCTTCGCGCCAGTTTAAATCGTCGAGTTGGATTTGCACGACTTCCGCAGCCCGCAACCCAAGATCAGCCAGACAGCGCGCCACTGCGTAATCACGTAAGCTGGACGCAGTCGCGCGATCGAAGGAGTTCAGGAACTGCTCAATCGCTGCATCCGAAAGCGTTTCAGGCAGCGCCGCCAACCTCCATCCAGCCACGTTCGGTACTGCCGCGATCAGCTCTTCGACCTGGTCGTTATATTGCATGGTCCTGAATCGCAGATAACTGCGCAACGTCACGCCCGCTACGTGAGCGGCTCCAGCATTGCACCCGTCAGGGTAGCGCGTAACGAAACGACGGATATCCCGAATCGTTAGCTGCTCCATGTCGATGTGTTTGCGACCAAAGCGCTGACGCAAGAAATCGCGAATGATTCGACCACGCTGATATCGCGTGCATTCGGCTAGGCCGCAAACGTCCTTGAGGTGGTCAGTAAAGCGACACACCTCCTGTTGCACCGAATCCGGTTCTGCCTGCAGAAACCGAGGGACACCGCACGCGCCCAACACGACCAGCAAATGCCGAAGTGCAGCACTCACGTCTGTCCGACACCTCGGAATCGGATCTGGGCAGGTACATCGCCGCAAATGGTCGTTCACGAACCGGCAGACAAGTCGATCGTCGACACTTGCTACGGCTATACGGTGCGTTGTAAGCCAATACGCAAAGTGCGCGGCGCACCTCACGTAGCGGTTGACGGTGCCGGCCGCGTAGCCGGTATCAACGAGATATTCGCAGTAGCGCTCTGCGAAAGGAGAAAGGACGCTGCGCCACAACCACGCCTGAGGCTGCGGTCGAAGAGGAACCAAGCCGATCATGAGGATTCTCCTGAATGGGTAACAACCCAAACAGGAAAGCATCTTTTTTATGTGCAGTTTGCTGCAAGCCACAGATCCCTGCAAGGCGCGTCGCACTGGCGCTCGTGACGAGCCGTACGATGCAAACTCCGCATAATTTGCGGCTGCGCATTATTTCTGCAATGCAATTATGTGCATTGCAGAAAGAATTTCCTGTTTGCCGTTTCCGACAGCGGCGGTGAACGGGCCGCCGCAATGTACGCGCTGATCGGGACTTGCGCACTGAACGACATCGATCCGCGCGCCTATCTGAACTATGTGCTAACTCACATCGCTGACCATAAAATCAATCGCATCGACGAGCTTCTGCCGTGGCGCGTGGCCGACAAGCTGCACACGCCAGCCAGTCCTCCGACACCCGCTACCTGACAGTCCAAGTCCGGATCACCATCATGCCTCACATGCACGCGCGTGGACGAACGGCCCACGTGAACCGCTTACAGAGCAGACGCGCCAGTGCTTTGCGAACATTGAGGGTGCTTTGAAAGCAGTCCAGTCAAGCCTCGCCGACGTCGTGCGGCTGCGTATTGCCTTGCCGAAGCTCGAACAGAAGGCAGCAGTAATTGCAGTCGTCGCAGAAAAATTCGCTGGAGTCGATCCTGCCAGGCACAGTGACTGCGACACCCCTTTGCAGCCTCCAAATACCTCGTCGAAATCGAAGTGACTGCTTTCCGCGGTGCGGGCGCCGCGGAAGCAGAAAAATTGCGGATAAACCTTTAACCTTGCTCTGATCTACGGTATTCACTGATCAACCTGAATCGTGCGCGATGACCGGCGGCCGTTCCATCTCCGAGCGGCTGCATGAGATATAGCGGTATGGCGTCACGTCAAACATAACTTAGTCGAGGTTAGTTTGCTACTTGGAACGCTGCTGGCGGTGTCTGGCGGCATTTAAAGCATACGCTCAATGGGAGCAGGCACTTTGATTAACCTCTCGCAAATAATTCTCGATTTTCTTTCGTAAAGCGGATCGAGACCACCATTAGGTCGAATGCATCCGCACCTCTTCTGGCTGAATCTTTCTTCGCGCTCCGCCGTGCAGCGAACGGCGCACTGCCGTGTCAAATGGATTAGTGCGAGGACCAATTTTATCCGCGTGCCGACGCAGCAAATCAACCACCACTGGCAAGCGGTCGTCATCAAGCCGGGTGGCAAGCGTACCAATACTTAACGCGGCAACAGCATGGCCCGAACGGTCGAGTATCGGTACGGCAACCCCTGCCATTCCTTCCAGCAACCCGGTATTTCTGCCCGCGTAACCAAGTGATCGGGTCCGTTCGATCTCCGTGCGCAGGTAAACTTCGTCCAGCATGCCATAGGCGCGCAACCGCGGGACGTTGTAGCGAATAATCTCCTCCCTTTCGTCTTCTGGCAGGAAGGCAAGTATCGCCAGACTTCCTTGCCCCACCCCGAGCGCTACCCGGCCGCCAATGTCGCCAGTGAACGTGCGAATTGGGAAGGGACCTTCGCACATATCGAGACAAACTGCGTCAAAGCTACTCCTCGCCATGAGGAATATGGATTCTCCAAGACTCGAACACAGCTGCAGCAATGCAGCTCGGCATAGGTCGCGGATCCCGTTTGGATTCCCGGCCTGAGCCGCCAACGCGAAAAATTCTACGCTAAGCCGATATAGCTTTGTGCCAGCGTCTTGCTCGACAATGCCCTCCTCAGTAAGCGCTCGCAATAAACGATGGACCGTGGGCTGACTAAGCCCGATCACCTTCCCTAGATGCGTCACTCGACAGCCATCCGGTTGAGCTGACCCAATCGCGCGAATGATCGCAAAAGTACGCTGTATCACGCCGACACCCGGTGTCGCCGAAGCATCAACAGGATCCGGCGCCACTCCTTGCAATGATTTCATCTGATTTCCTCTTATAGCTTCATCAACACTTGCCATACGTCGGTGTTTCTGCGCACATCGTACACTACCAGATATCGGCCTGAACATCCATCTGTTGAATTACTGTACTATCCAATATTACATTCATTCCATTATACGGATGCTGTCATGAAATTACGACTTTTGATGAAATTCCTGATTGACGATGGTGAATTGGCTACCTACAGTCTTTCTCAACGAGGATACGATCTGGCCTCGAATGTCATTTGATGATTAAAAGCAGGAATGTACGTGAGCAAAGCGGTCCTTGAAACGGGATAGCCTGGCCGTGATGTCGAGGGAACGAAGACGTCGTACCGACGGCAGTACAGATCGTAGTACGAAATACCGGTGAGCGACCGTTGCGCGACCTCAATTCGAGACGACACCAATTAATTTTTGCGTCAATGCATTCGTCGAGGCGAGGCCTCGGAACTGAACCGATTGAAAGCCCTAACTCGTGTCGACATAGGCCGATGGCAGGGTCGCGTGTGTGGTGAAGCCCCTATGGCTCTGTTCGCACAGGAATTGGGGCGGACGCCGGAAGACGTGAGTAGATTGCGGAGCCAGTCGCCCATCAAACCTGGAGCGGAGTCGAGGGCAAGACGCCTGACAGCAACCTGATCATTGGCTCACGCAAGACGACCCGTGTCTCTTACATGCCTCCGGCTTCTCGGGCGGTGGCTTCCTTCTCGCTCCAGGCGTCGGTGAAGTGTTGGCAGACCTAATCTGCGATGGAGAGACCTCAACGCCGCTGTCGACCTTCTCAGTTGATCGCTTTATAAAAAACATCTTCACAGCAACTCGCAAATCACCATTAGGAACTCGCGATGGAAATGTCTAAAGTATTTGCTGCGTGCGCCGCCACCGCTGGCGCAAATGCCGCGCCGGCCGCTCTGCGTAAGCTCGACCTTCTAAGCGGGGGCCAACGTAGGTTTGCATGGAAATGGTTAGCAGCCGTGCTGACGCTGGCTTCGGCAAGTTTTATCTCGAGCGGCGCTTTGGCGCAGACAGATCAACGCCCGATTATCCGCGTAAGCTCGGGCGCACCGGATGTACTGACACTGGATCCAGACAGGGCAACGTCGACCGGCGATCTCGGAATGGTCGCAGAAATTTATAGCGGTCTTGTACGCTTTGCGCCAGGCAGTGCTGACCCAAAAACGCTGGAGCCTGATCTCGCGTCAAGCTGGGAGGTATCGAGCGACAAAAAAATCTGGACGTTCTATCTTCGCCATGGCGTCAAGTTTCACGGAGACTGGGGCGAGTTGACCTCAGCGGACGTAGTCTATTCGCTCCAGCGCGCAGCTGATCCATCGAAGTCGAGCTTTGCAGCGAACTACGCCGTTATCGATAAGGTCGAAGCGACGGATCCTTACACGGTGCGCATCACATTGAAGTACTCCGACGAGGACTTCCTGGGGCGTGTCTCCAATTATCACGCCGGCTTCATCATCAGCATGAAAGCTGCCGAGAAATACGGCAGCCAATTTGGGAATCATCCAGTCGGTACTGGACCATTCGAATTTCAAGAGCATGTCACACAGCAGTATGTAAAGTTGGTGGCAAACGAATCATACTTCCGGGGCAAGCCGAAGCTCGCGGGTATCACGTACCGCATGATCCCCGCGGACAGCGATCGTGAATTGGCGTTCACTTCCGGCGAACTTGATGTCGTCTACGGCGAACGTGAACAACGCTGGGTGGAGCGAGCCCGCAAACGTAGCGGCACAAATGTTGACATTTTCAGGCCAGGCGAATTTAGCAGCTTGTTTCTCAATATCCGAAAGCCACCGCTTGACAACATCAAGGTGCGAAAAGCGTTGGCGGAATCGATCAACCTTGACGAAATGGTTCGTTTCGTCGGCGCAGACGTAGCGACCAAAGGCTGCTCAGCAGTGCCGCCGGGATATCTGGGTGCCGATTGCGCGGCTGGTGCATACCCATATAACGTCGCCGACGCAAAGAAATTATTGACTGAGGCTGGGTACCCGAATGGTGTCACTATCAAATCGATCGTTTCTAATCTCTCGGGTTTGCAGTCCTCGATGGAAATCGTACAGTCCCAACTTGCGAAGGCTGGTATCAAGCTCGACATGACCGTCGTGGATCATTCAACCTATCAGGCGCAAAGCCGGAAAGACATGAGCGCGCTCGTTTTATATAGTGCGGCGCGCTTTCCTAACGCCGACACCTGGTTGACTGAATTTTACGACTCCAGGTCTACGGTGAACACGCCCACCGCAATGTCGAACTTTTCTCACTGTTCGGTCGCTGACTCAGACATCCGTGCTGCCCGCGTAGAGCCGGACCCTGCCAGGCAATTGGCCTACTGGAAAAGTGCTCAGCAAAAAATCCACGACGAGATCTGCTCGGTACCGCTATTTGACCAGTTGCAAGTGTGGGTCCACAACGATCGGGTGGTTTACGGCTATGACCTGAAAGGTTCAATGAGCCTCGCGCCAATTATTACTGAGAAAACGTCGTTGAAAACCCAATAAGGTCGTTTTATGGAATGCGATGTTCTGCGCCTTTATTGCCCAGATCGGTGCACCGCCGTAACGAGGTAAAGACGTTGCACATGAACAAGGCTAACACGCTTCCATTTGACAAATATCGACATCTCGATGATTGTCCGACTGGATCATTTTATTGCGCTTGCCGGCGGCGCGTTTATCCGATCGCCGTACCACCCAGACGCCGCGACCGTAAAGCGTCTTCAAAGCTACTTCCACGCCACCCTGAAGCCGCCGAAACCGCGAAATCACTGAAGGAGTGGTGCCTATCGCATCGTTGGCATAGAAGGACCCGCTATGCGCAAGACAAACAACGAGCCAAATAATGTGACGAATCTGCAACTCATGACACCAGACTCTTCCCAACTTGAAACCACAGCAACACAGAAGGAACACTAATGCACGCTATTGATGAACTTGCGGCGTTCGTGGTCGGTCATCCAGATGGTGGCTTGCCGGAGCAAGCTCGTGAAACTTGCTCTTTGCTGGTTACGGACCTCATCGGCGCCACAGCTGCCGGAATAAACTCGCAACTGGCTAAAGCTGCCCGGAGTGCAAGTGAACAGATCTTTGGACAAGGCCAGGTAGACGTCTGGTTAACTGGGCCCGCCCTCAGTATCGCCGGGGCCGCGATGGCGAATGCCGCAGCGGCGAGCGCTCTTGACATCGACGACGGCCACCGGGGGGCGGCCGGCCACGCGGGAGCCGGGATTATTCCTGCTGTTCTTGCGATTGGCCAAGCCCTCAACGTGCCGGACCAACGCATCTTCGACGCATTGGCTTTGGGCTACGATGTGGGCCTGCGTGTTGCCACTGCTCGCCCAACGCCAACAATAGAAACCTACGCGAGCGGCCGCTGGGTTAATTACGGCGTCGCTGCTGCCGTCGGCAGGATGCTTGGCCTGGATGCGCGCCAGCTTGCGCACGCGATGGGCATTGCTGGCGCCGAGGGGCCAATCGGGTATCCGTCGGGCAGTACGCAATATCTGGGCAGCACGGTCAAGGAAATGATTCCCCCCGCTGTGGTCGCCGGCCTGATCGCTGCATTTCGCGCCAAGGCTGGAGCGACAGGTCCGCGCGATCTCCTGGACCGGGACGACCATTTCAGACGTGCAGTGCTCACCGGTGGACTGGGCGAGAGCTGGTGGGTGCAGGATTGTTATCTCAAGCCATATGCGTGCTGTCGTTACATGCACGCGGCTGTAGATGGGATTTTGGCTTTACGGCAGCCAGGAAAACCGATCTTCAGCCTCCGGATCGAGACCTTCCAGCGTGGCCTGAAATTGTCAAACGAACGCGCTCCCCACACGCTGGAAGGCGGTCAATACAGCTACTATTTTAGCTGCGCTCTGGCAGCTCTTCGTGGCGCGTCCGCGTTGCAACCCGTCGATCCCATAAGCCTGCACGATCCTGAGGTACTGTCGCTGGCTGCTCGCATTGAACTTGCCGCACACTCGGATTTCGACGATGCGTTCCCCGAAAGCACGCCTTGTCGCGTCATCCTGGATCAAGGCGAGGGACCTCAAAGCTTAACGGTGCCTTTTCCTTTAGGGGACGTGGCTAACCCGATGACCCGGTCGCAGGTGACGGAAAAATTCCGACGCATTGCAACCGCCAATATCAGTGCGGATCGACAAGACGATATCTTGCTAGCACTTGACCGATTGACGACCGATGGCTTTAGCGAACTGTTTGCTGAACTAGGGGCGCGACCAAGTCGGTGATTGCACCAACAGTCGGGAACGCCTCTAGCCGGGACGTCACTGAAGATATCCCGGCCGGATACTCGCTATCGGGCGAAGCTTTTGATCGGCACGGCGCACACGAAGTAGCGACGTACCGCAAGGTCAAAAGTTACTTCGAAACAGGCATTGCGAACTCGGCACCCTTGCCGATGCTCTCGGGCCAACGCTGCATAATCGACTTTTGCTTCGTGTAAAAGCGCACACCTTCCTCGCCGTAGGCATGCATGTCGCCGAAGAGGCTACGCTTCCATCCACCGAAGCCGTGCCATGCCATCGGAACCGGAATCGGCACGTTGATACCGACCATGCCTACCTGAATCTGCCGGCCGAACTCACGTGCAACGTTGCCGTCACGCGTATAGCAGGCAACGCCATTACCGAATTCGTGATTGTTGACAAGTTCGACTGCTTCGGCGAAGTCTTTTACGCGTACGCACGCGAGGACCGGTCCGAAAATTTCTTCGCTGTAGATTCGCATCTCGGGAGTTACGTGGTCGAAAAGCGTGCCTCCCGTAAAGAAGCCTTCCTCACGTCCCTGCACCTTCAACCCACGCCCATCAACGACGAGCTCAGCGCCTTCCTCGACCCCGACCTGGATATACCCTTCAATACGTTCCAGTGCCTGCCTCGTCACAATCGGCCCCATCTCCGCGTCGGGCTCCATGCCGTCTTTAATCACCAGGCTCCGGGCGCGTTCGGCAAGGCGCGGAACGATTTTGTCGGCGATGTCGCCTACCAGCACAGCGACGGAGATTGCCATGCACCGCTCACCGGCCGAACCGTAGCCTGCGCCAATCAACCCATCGACGACCTGGTCAATGTCCGCGTCGGGCATGACGACCATATGATTCTTGGCGCCGCCCAAGGCCTGGACACGCTTGCCGTGCTTCGCGCCGGTCTCGTAGATGTAGCTTGCAATCGGCGTCGAGCCCACGAAGCTCAAAGCGCAAACGTCCGGATGATGCAGCAGCGCATCGACCACGGTCTTGTCACCCTGCACGACATTGAAGACGCCGTCGGGAAGGCCCGCTTCTTTAAGCAGTCGAGCCATGAAGATTGCCGCGGACGGGTCGCGCTCGCTCGGCTTCAGGATGAACGTGTTGCCAGCAGCGATTGCCACCGGAAACATCCAGCACGGAACCATGCAGGGAAAGTTGAAGGGGGTGATTCCTGCGACGACTCCGAGGGGCTGTCGGATCGTCCAGTTGTCCATACCGGTCGACACCTGCTCGGTGTAGTCGCCCTTCAGCAACTGCGGGATACCGCACGCAAACTCGATGATATCGATGCCACGGGCTACTTCGCCTTGTGCATCCGAAAAGACTTTGCCATGCTCGGCCGTAATGATTGCAGCGAGCTCGTCTTTACGCCGATTTATCAATTCGAGAAATCGGAGCATGACGCGAGCGCGACGGATAGGCGGAATGTTGGCCCACTTCGGGAAAACAGCCTTCGCGGTCGCGACCGCTGCATCGACGTCAGCCTTCTCACCAAGCACGAGTTGTCGCGGTGACTTTCCCGTCGCGGGGTTGAAGACTGGCTGCGTACGGGTGCTGGCACCGCGCACGTCAGCGCCCCCAATGAAATGCACTACGTCGGCTGTATCCTGGTAATTCTGCATTTGACACCCTACGGATTGATTGTTTAGTGTTCGCAGTTTAGGGGCGTGAAACTGGGTCGAACAGCCGTAAATCCCAAACAAATTGTTTTCCCGGGTGAATAATCGCATGACTGGAATACAGAACGTGGAAGGTCTGTGGGTTCATCTACACTGGCTCATCGTGCTGGCTGAGCAGGGTTCGTATACGCGGGCAGCGGCGCGACTGAACGTCAGCAAAGCCGCCATGAGCCAGAAGATTGCCGAGTTGGAGAGGGTCGCCGGCATTGCGCTCGTCCAGCGAACAACCCGTAGCGTGAGGTTCACTGATGCAGGAGAAAGGCTCGTCGAAAGCACCCGTTCACAGTTCGAAGAGATTGCATCGAGCTTCTTGAATGTGCGAGAAATGGCCGGAGTGGCTCGCGGCCTGGTCAGAGTCACGGCGCCTGTTGCATTCGCCCGTCAGCAACTGGTGCCGAAGATGTCCCACTTCTTGCGGGAAAACCCCGAGGTCAAGGTCGAGCTCGAGGTCTCAGATCGACTGAGCTCAATCTCGACTGAGGGATTTGACCTGGCTATCCGACACAGCGCTCAGGTGCCCGAGACGCATGTCGCGGTGAAGCTGTGCGAGACCAGGTCAGTGATTGTCGCGACCCGTGATTACCTGGAGCAACGCGGGCATCCCACACATCCCGCCGATTTGGCGCGACACGACTGCCTTTTTTATCCTCGCGCGCGGGGAGCCACCGAATGGACCTTCCAACTGACCTCGGAGAAACGGGCGCCCGAGTCGATGCAGGTAGTTAAAGTGGACGGCCCATTCGCGGCGAACAACAGCGAGTCGCTTCGCGACGCTGCGCTGGACGGCCTTGGAATTGCGCTGCTTCCCGATTTCACCGCGCAGACAGCGGTGCTGGAGGGACGGTTGCAGATATTGCTTGAAGACTGGCGTCCAACAGGCGCGTTTGCCGACCAGCTTTTCGTGGTGAGGCCGTACGCCTCGCAGGTCCCGCGGGCTATAGGCCGATTTGTAGCTCATCTGCGCGACACATTCGTGGACGGCTTTCCGCTGAGCTGATGGTCTAAATCCCGCGCCTCCACGGCGCTCGATGGAGTCAAAGCTGGCGTACTGCCTCAGGACAAATACAAACGCGTTCAGGAGTTGCCACAGCAAGGTCATGTTGTCGCCATGGCGGGCGACGGTGTCGACGATGCGCCTGCTCCCGCTCAGGCCAACGTGGAAATTGCGATGGGCACCGGTACCGATGTGACTTGAACAAGCGCACGCGTGGCACTCCTAAAGGGAGACCTGCGCGGCATGCTCCATCTGCGCCTGGGCGGAATCCCATCAGGCGACTCCCGGTTGCCAGATAGGGAAGTAATGACATCCAGTTCTGAATCCAGCTGCAATGGCGTTCGATATCGTTGCTCGGTTTCGACGCAAGGTACAGATCGGGTGGTCTGGTCAGCTACTTGCGGACCATGAGCATCGGCTTGCTCGACATTGTCGTTAATGATCAGCCACTGTTCTGCTCCGTCACGGACGACCCAGAAGTCAGCTATTGGCTCCGTCACCGACGCGACAGCGTCTGCTTGGGAAGACGCTGAACGGGTGCAGAACAGGCTATCGCATTGCTGCAAGTCGGGACGACAGCAATGCTCCAACCCTAGTTCAATTTCCTGGAAAGTTGCAAGTTCAAGTCAATTTTGATTGATACGAGATGCAACGCGGAGCCCGGACGCTCCTTGACTGGCAAGGGCTTGCAGCCCGTCAGGGAGTTCTATGTCGAGTTCGATTGATATGAGCAAATCGATCACGTTCTATCACAAAATCGATACGAATGAGCAGCCGAGCGCACCATGTCACTTCAAAAAGCGTTACTTTTCAACGACAAAAGGTAAACTCCAAATATAAATGAGCACATGTGAGCTCGAAACCACTATCATTCAGTCATAGTCTCTCATCCAAGAAACTATCGCGAGCTTTGTTCGGACGCCCTCATAGGGGCCTTCCCCTTCACCGAAGAGGCTTGAGCAGCCGCTCCAGCTACGCGCGTCCGATAGCGAACCGCCGCTTTCATACAAAATTTTCCACAAACTTCCACCAGGAGTTCATCAAATGGCAGATCTGAAGGTTCAAAAATTGAAGTCTGGCAGCATCTTCGAAGACAAGAACAACTACTCACGGGCCGTGGTAGTACAAGACTGGGTTTTCGTGTCCAACACGGCAGGCCGCAACTACCAGACACGCGAGATGTCGTCCGATCCGACGGAACAGACACGTCAGTGCTTCGCAAACATTGAAGGTGCTTTGAAGGCGGTCGATTCAGGTCTCGCTGACGTGGTGCGTGTGCGCGTTGCCGTGCCAAAGCTTGAACATAAGGCTGCTGTGGTGGCGGTCGTCGCAGAAAAATTCCAGGGAATCGACCCTGCCAGCACCGTCACAGCGACACCCCTCGCAGGTCCAGATTATCTCGTCGAGATCGAAGTGACCGCTTATCGAGGTGCCGGCGCCGCCCAAACGGAAAGATTGCGGGTCACCCTATAGTGTGGCGCTGGCCGGCCGTATCAGCCGGTCAGCGTATTCCCAGGAATCGAGTACGTCTTCAATTGACCGTCGGAGAGAGCAGGAGCACTTCGTGTATCTTTCCAAAATCACAGTTTAGTTTGCCCCAGAGGTTACTCGAATGACGGAAAGCGACGCGAATGGCAAGAACAATACAGAAGAACCGCCTCCCGACATCCCGGAGGACATGATCCAGGCTGAGCGGCAACAGCGGATGGCAGATTGGTTCCAGTCTAACGTTGGCGCCTCGAATCAAGAACTTGCCCGCATCTTCAAAACGTCGGCGTCGACAATACGTCGAGACTTGGATGCTCTGGCGGTTCGCGGCGTGCTTCGAAGAACGCATGGAGGTGCGGTCCGCATCCGTCAGCGTTCGACATACGAGCCGAGCATAGATGAAGCGCGTGGCACAGCGGTTGAAGAAAAGCATGCGATCGCTGTTGAGGCTGCGACGCGCCTATCCGATGGGCAAAGCATTCTTATTGACACCGGCTCAACGATGCATCAATTTGCGCAGGTCGTTGCGGAACTCAATCTTTCATTAACAGTGGTCACGAGTGACCTTCTAGTTGCTAACCTGTTGACGCGAAAATCAAACGTGAAGCTCATTGTGCCCGGGGGGCAGTGCCGACCTCGCGCCTATACCCTCTTGGGGGAGCCCGGATTATCTTTCCTACGCGATATTCGGGTCGACCATTTTTATCTTTCGGCGCAAGCAGTTGACGAACATTGCGTATCTGACACTTTTCTAGATTTAGTGTCCCTCAAAAGAACAATGATCCGCGCAGCGAGCAAAACATTTCTGCTAATCGATAGTAGTCGATTTGCCGGGCGAGCATTTCACAACGTCGTCGACGTTACAGCTGTAGACGAAATCATTACTGATGATGGTCTGGCCGACCATGAGTTTCAGCAGTATTGCAATAACGGCGTCAAGGTGACCCGCGTCCCGCTCAATGGATCGCGCACGGTTCCCAGGACTGCAGATGACACATCTTCAAAGACCACTTGACCGGCGGCGCTCCAGCAATTCTCAATTGCGCTTTTCACCGCACCACTTATCCAGGAACAAGGGCAAAACGCTGAGTGCCGTCGTGCATTGTTGAGCGTTATCTATGCGCGCACGAAGAAGGACACGTTTAAAGACAGCTATTCTTTGCACGTCTGGCAGACTCGGTGACAAGCGCCGCTGGCGCACATTTACTTTTATTGGACGGCACGGCATTTTTGTATGATGCCAAAAAAGCAATGTCGTTCCAACAAATGATTCGACAAAGCGATCAAGTTGAGGTTATCTGCACCTCATCAGGCTGGATTTTTCTGCGTGACAAGCCGTGAAGCGAACGGCCCACGCCAACGTTAAACGGATTGGTCCGCGGGCCGATCTTGTCCGCATGGCGGCGCAGCAAATCAATCACCACCGGCAAGCGATCATTGTCAAGCCGCGTGGCAAGCGTACCGATGCTCAATGCAGCAATCGCGCGGCCCGAACGGTCCAGGATAGGCACTGCCGCCCCCGCCATGCCTTCCAGCAAACTGGAGTTGCGGCCCGCATAACCAAGTGACCGGGTCCGTTCGATCTCCGCGCGTAAGTACACCTCATCGAGTACCCCATAGGCGCGCAATCGAGGAACGTTGTAACGAATGATCTCTTCCCTCTCGTCTTCGGGAAGAAACGCGAGTATCGCCAAACTTCCCTGCCCCACCCCCAGCGCAACCCGTCCCCCGATGTCGCCCGTGAACGTGCGGATTGGAAAAGGCCCTTCGCACATGTCAAGACAGACTGCGTCAAAGTTACTCCTGACCAGCAGAAAAACAGTTTCCCCGAGACTGGAACAGAGTTGCAACAAAGAGGGCCTACAGAGTTCCCGCATCCCGTTCGGATTTCCAGCCTGAGCGGCCATTGCGAAAAATTCCACGCTTAACCGGTATCGCTTCGTGCCAGTGTCCTGTTCAACAATCCCCTCCTCGATAAGCGCACCCAGGAGGCGGTGGACCGTGGGCTGACTTAGCCTGAGCACCTTCGCGAGTTGGGTCACCCGACAACCGTCCGGTTGGGAGGACCCCAGTGTCCGAATAATCGCAAAGGATCTATGTATAACGCCGACGCCGGGCGTATCGGAGGAATCAACAGATCCCGGGGCCGCTCCTTCCGCAGATTTCATTTCATTGCCTTTAAGCATTTCATCACATTCCGCCGGTCGAACCGACAAGGTCTTGGCACATCTTACCTCAACAGCCTTTTCTTTTATCATCCACCTGTCAAAATTATTCTTCATATATACCAACATATATTCCATCTATCGAATGTTTATTGATTTTAAATCCTTTGAGTGGAAATACCTAGTTGACTATGACGATTTGGCTACCTACAGTTACCTACATTAGCCGAGCGAGGACCCGCGCATGTGGAAGTTCAAACTGGCGGATCGAGCTTGTCTAAGGAAGTGAACAGGCAATCAGATCCAAACATCAGAGCAATAGTGCGTTGAGAAGCAGACACGTTTGATCTCGAACACCATTGCATGACCCAGTCCAGGACGACTGCGGTCAACATTGAGCGAGCGTCTCCCATAGCGCTACTTCCTAAATAGCCCAGCGTGCGAATATTGTTCAGTTTCAAGGAGTTGTGGTAGCGAAAACGAACATGTCGTAAGTAATGCTAATAGTCGTTCAGAATCAAATGCGACCTGCTGCATTTGTAGGATTATTAAATTTTCTAGGTCATTTGTTTTCGATTTTTCGAGCACATCAGACCAGCTTCGGGCCGTTGTACGTCGTCGCTAGTCATTACCTTTAAAGCTATGCAATGCCCCAGTCCAAACAGCAACTAGTCCGCGTGTCCGAAACGGTGCGCGCTCCTATCACTTTCCACCTTGACGGTGTCGAGCTTCGCGCGCTGGTCGGCGACACCGTTCTCACCGCCATACTGAGTAATCAGCGCTATTTGCGTCACGCTGAATTCAGCGGTGAGCCCCGCGCAGGGTTTTGCCTTATGGGCGCCTGTCAGGACTGCTGGGTCCGGTGTGAGGACGGTACTAAATTACGAGCTTGCTCGACGCCATTGCGTGCAGGTCTTCGACTCATCACAAACAACACAGCCGATTCAGCTGGAGGCGCACAATGAGCGCGGAACCTCGAGTTGTAATCGTTGGCGCAGGACCCGCCGGGATCCGTGCAGCTGAAACGATCGTAGGCGCAGGAATCAGACCTATCGTGATTGACGAGAATCCCACTTGGGGAGGTCAGATCTATCGCCAGCCACCTGCGAACGCTGGCTTCCGGAGAACGAAGAAAGACCTGTATGGATTTGAGGCCGCCAAAGCGGATTCTCTCCACGCCGCTATGGCCGCGCTCTTGCCCAAAGTTGACTATCGCGCCGAAACGCTTGTATGGGCATGCGAGCCAGGTCACGTGGAAACACTGAGCGGTGGCCGCCCAGGGCGAGTTGCGTTTTCGCATCTCATCATCGCCAGCGGCGCAACCGACCGAGTGCTTCCTCTGCAGGGTTGGACTTTGCCGGGCGTCTACACGCTTGGCGGGGCTCAGATTGCCCTTAAGGCACAGGGGTGCGCAATCGGAAGTAACGTAGTTCTTGCCGGGACAGGCCCTCTCCTTTATTTGGTCGCGTACCAGTACTGTAAGGCAGGCGCGAATGTTGTTGCAGTACTCGACACCAGTCCGTTCTTGCGGCAAGCAATGGCGCTACCCAAGTTATCGCGGCAACCTGCCACCCTCGCAAAAGGTATCTACTACCTTAGCTGGTTAAAAGCTAAGGGCATTCGGATCGAGTTCAATGTTTCTCTGATCAGTTTCGAAGGAGAGCGGGCGATCAGTGGTGTCCGTTGGAAACGAAACAAGGATGCGGCTACATCAGCTTCCGCTCGATGGATCGACTGCGACTCTGTTGGTGTCAGCTTTGGCCTACGGCCTGAAACGCAACTGGCCGACCTCGCCGGCTGTCGTTTCCGATACGACACATTAAATTGCTGCTGGCTACCCGAACAAGATTCCGCCGGCCGCAGCTCGGTCACTGGCGTATATCTGGCGGGAGATGGAGCTGGAATAGCTGGCGCCGATGCAGCGGAACTCGCAGGTCGCCGTGTCGGCCTGGCTCTTTTGAGTGATCTTGGCATTGCTCATTCGCGGGGTGACGGCACTTCCGACGTTGATACCCTCGAGCGAAAGTTGAAGAGGATTGCGGTGTTCCGCTCGGGAATCGAAACGGCTTTCGCGCCACCGAAGAATCCAGCCGGTGCATGGCCTGACAACCTCACCATCTGTCGCTGCGAAGAGATCGCCGCGGGCACGCTGCGTCACTGCATTCGTAGCGGCCAGGCGACGGAGATAAACCGGTTAAAAGCCTTAACCCGCGTCGGCATGGGTCGATGTCAAGGTCGCATGTGTGGTGAGGCCGCAATTGCCCTGCTCGCGGAGGAATTGGGAAAGACACCCGAAGAAGTAGGCAGATTGCGGAGTCAGTCACCGATCAAGCCTATACCAATCTCTCCGGAACTCAATGTAGATACTTTGGAAATCATTCCGGAGGGCGACCGAGATGAGTGACTTACAGCACTATGACGTCGCTATTGCTGGCGGAGGTCTCGTTGGTTCGTCTGCTGCACTTGCTTTGTCTCGACGAGGTATGCGCGTCGTTTTGATTGAACGTGGATTTTGTGGTTCACAGGCGAGCGGCGTTAACTATGGCGGTGTGCGTTGCCAAGGTCGCCCCAAAGAACAGATGCCGCTTGCGATGCGTGCGCGATGCGTATGGAACGACCTTCCCCAACTAATCGGCACCGACGGCGAGTTTGTCGTTTCGGGCCATCTTAGATTGGCTCGACGCGACGAAGACCTCGAAGGGCTGAGTGCCTGGGCACTTATGGCACGAGAGTATGGTCTTGAGACATTGTTGCTGGAAGGCCCCGCCTTTCGCAGGCTTTATCCGTGGCTCGGGAATGCCACGGTCGGCGGATCGCTGTGCATGAGCGACGGACACGCAAACCCCCGACTCGTTTCTCCCGCTTTCGCACAAGCTGCGCGCGCATCCGGGGCTGATGTCTGGGAACAAACTGAGCTCAAGGATTGCAGCTTCGACGGAAAGCATTTCCAGATGATGGCGGGTGATAGGCGCGTCAGTTCCCGTTGGCTCATCAATTCGGCTGGCGCGTGGGCGAACAGTGTCGCAGCGCAATTTGAAGAGACTATACCCATGCAACCGATGTATCCGAACATGTGGGTTACCGAGCCATTGCCCCAGTTCATCACAGTCAACCTGGGGGCGTACGGCGGCGGGTTTTACGCCCGCCAGGTCGAGCGGGGAAATGTGGTGCTCGGTGGAGGCCGAGCACGCGGCAACGGGGAGTACGCGCAACCGTCCAACGATATCACCCTTGCGGCAATGCATGAGGCTTGCGCAATGTTACCGGCTCTGCGAAACGCTTTGCTTATCCGAACCTGGAGCGGCGTGGAGGGCAAGACACCTGATAGCAACCCCATTATCGGCTTAAGCAAAACCACCCCTGGTCTCTTACATGCATTTGGCTTCTCAGGCGGCGGCTTTCTCCTGGCTCCCGGCGTTGGCGAAGTGTTGGCAGATCTGATTCTTGATGGTGAGACCGAAACGCCGCTCTCGGCCTTTTCAGTTGACAGGTTCTTAGAGTCATCTTTGCTGCAACCCGCAAATCATCATTAGGAACTCACGATGAACTTATCTAAATTGTTTGAGGTGCGGGCCGCCTCTTCTCGCGCGGCTATTGCTCTTTCGATTCGGCGTAAGCGGGGTCTTCTGAACGTCCGCCAGCTTATGTCCTCATGGAACAGCCTGGCTGCAATGCTTGCGCTTGTCACGGCGAGTATTGTTCCGATCGGCGCGCTTGCGCAGACAGATCAGCGCCCCGTCATCCGCGTCAGTTCTAGTGCACCGGATGTACTAACACTTGATCCGGACCGGGCCACCTCGATCGGTGACCTTGGAATGGTTGCAGAGATCTATAACGGGCTCGTACGCTTTGCGCCGGGTAGTGCCGACCCAAAATCCCTTGAACCCGATCTTGCAGCGAGCTGGGACGCGTCGAGCGACAAGAAAGTCTGGACGTTTCATCTTCGCCATGGCGTCAAGTTTCACGGTGAATGGGGCGAGTTAACTTCAGCCGATGTGGTCTATTCCCTAAAGCGCGCAGCGGATCCCGCAAGGTCGAGCTATGCAGCAAACTACACCCTTATCGAAAAGGTCGAGGCCACGGATCCGTACACCGTGCGAGTTACATTGAAGTACCCGGACGCGACTTTCCTTGGGCGTGTTTCCAATTATCACGGTGGTCTCATTGTCAGCATGAAAGCCGCCGAGAAGTACGGCAACCAGTTTGGAAGTCACCCAGTAGGTACCGGGCCTTTCGAATTCAAAGAACATGTCACACAGCAATTCGTAAAGTTGGCGGCAAACGAATCGTACTTTCGGGGCAAGCCTAAGCTTGCGGGGATCACCTACCGCATGATCCCCGCGGATAGCGATCGTGAACTGGCGTTCACCTCCGGCGAACTCGATATCATCTACGGAAAACGAGAACAACGTTGGGTGGAGCGAGTCCGCAAAAGCAGCGGCACACACGTCGACATCTTCCGGCCTGGTGAGTTCAATAGCTTGTTCCTTAACCTTGGAATGCCGCCCCTTAACAATATTAAGGTACGCAAAGCAGTGGCGGAGTCGATCAATCTCGACGAGCTCGTTCACTATGTCGGCGCGGACGTAGCTTCCAAGGGCTGTTCGGCCGTGCCTCCCAACTACCTGGGCGTCGACTGTTCGGCCGGAACATATCCGTACAACATCGCTGATGCGAAAAGACTGTTGGCTGAGGCTGGGTACCCGAATGGTGTCACCATCAAGTCAATCGTTTCCAACCTGTCGGATTTGCAGTCTGAGATGGAGATCGTACAGGCACAACTCGCAAAGGCAGGGATCAAGCTCGACATGACGGTCGTCGATCACTCGACCTATCAGGCGCAAAGCCGGAAAGATATGAGTGCGCTTGTTTTATATGGTGCAGCGCGTTTTCCTGACTCCGACACGTGGCTGACTGAATTCTTCGACTCTACGTCTACGGTCAATACACCCACGGCAATGTCCAATTTTTCGCATTGCTCCGCTGCAGACTCGGACATCCGTTCGGCGCGTGTCGAGCCCAATCCTGCCAAGCAGTTGGCCTATTGGAAAAGTGCGCAACAAAAGATCCACGATGCAGTCTGTTCGGTACCGCTTTTTGACAAATTGCAAGTATGGGCTCACAGCGATCGGGTTGTATATGGATACGATCTGAAAGGTTCAATGAATCTTGCCCCGCCGATCACTGAAAACACGTCGCTGAAAGCCCAATAAGGCTATCAATTCGGTCGGATAGTCTTTGCAGGTTCGTCTGTACGGTAACAAGAAAACTCGCTAGATGGTTGCGCTGATTTAGCGCTACCTTACCGAGTTCCATTGAACATCTGGCGCTTGACGCTGGAATGAAGACATTGACAACGGTGGAAACCAGTATGTTGCATATGCCTGTCGTACATGTGCTTTTCATCGATCAGACCATCGATCAAGGTCTGATCGAACCGCGTCTCACGGAGGCTTCGACATGAGGCTCTTTATCATCAAACGACTGTTACTCGCCATCTGTACATTGCTGGCCTCGTTGACAGCCATCTTCGTGCTTGTGCGCCTGGTGCCGGGGGATCCTGCCGTCGCCATCCTGGGCGATCAAGCGAGCGCTGCGGCCCTCTCGGCATTGCGAGACCAACTGGGCCTGAATCTGCCAATGTACGTCCAATATCTGTTTTTTTTGCGCGACGTCCTCGAAGGTAATCTCGGCCATTCGCTGTCCAACGGACGAAGCGTTCTGACCGAAGTTGCTGAGGTCCTGCCATGGACGTTTCAGTTGACCGTCGCGTCTATTGTTGTCGGCGTTGTAGTAGGCCTTCCAATAGGCATTTGGGCGGCGATTCGTCGAAAATCATGGCCCGACTACATGAGCAGTCTTTTGTCGATGGCAGGACTGTCATTTCCCGGTTTTGTCTCGGGGATTCTGATGCTGTTGGTATTCGCTATCGAGCTTCACTGGTTCCCAGTCATCGGCAGTTCCACCTCCGGCAGTCCTTGGGGCCAATGGCGGGGTCTCGTGCTTCCCGCCCTTAACTTAGGGCTGATCATGGCGGCCTATGTAACGCGGGTCACTCGTTCTTCGATGCTAGGGGTGCTCAGCGAGGACTATATGCGCACGGCGCGCGCTAAGGGTTTGCGACCGCGCCAACTGATCTTGCGTCACGCTCTTCGGAACGCAATGATCCCCGTCATCACCGTAGTCGGTGTCTATTTTGGCACGCTGATCGGCAACTCCGTATTGACCGAAATCGTATTCAATCGGCCAGGCCTGGGTACGTTGATCCTCGGCGCTTTGAATTCGCGTGACTACACATTGTTGCAGGGACTCATGATCGTATTCGCCAGTTGTGTGATCGTGGTGAACCTGTTGACTGACCTGACCTACGGATGGGTCGACCCTCGAGTGAAATACAAATGAGCACCAACGCATCTACCCAAGATTCTGAAGCCCTGCCACCTTCCTCAGCTGGCCGGCCTATCAGCCTGTGGCGGGCATTCTATTCCAATAGGATCGCCTTGATTGGCATGACCGTGCTAGCGTTGATCGTGCTAGCGGCGATCTTCGCTCCCTGGCTTGCACCGCACGATCCGCTTGAGCAGAACATCGTCTATCGACTGGAACCGCCATCGTCGGACTTCCTCCTTGGAACAGACAGTTACGGTCGTGATGTCCTTTCGCGTCTGATCTACGGTGCACGTATCTCTCTGACGGTCGGCTTTGTTGCAGTAACGATCGCCATGCTTATCGGTTCGTCCCTAGGCATACTTGCTGGCTATGTGGGCGGAAAGGTTGATCAACTCCTGATGGGATTAGTTGATGTGCTGTTGTCTTTCCCAACACTGCTATTGGGATTGATGGTAGCAGCTATGCTCGGCGCAAGTCTCCAACATCTGATCTTCGCGATCGCCATTACAGAGATCGCTCCCTTTGTGCGAATCGCGCGAGCACCAACAATCTCGCTCAAGCAGCGCGACTTTGTTGACGCAGGCCGAGCTCTTGGGTTTGGGCCAATACGTCTGATGTTCGTACATATTCTGCCCAACCTAGCATCGGATGTAGTAGTGCTTGCATCTTTGTGGATGGCTTCAGCGATCCGCACCGAGGCGTCGCTTAGTTTTATAGGACTTGGCGTGAAGCCCCCAATCGCAACGTGGGGCAACATGATACGGGAAGGTTTCGATCACATTCTGGATGCCTGGTGGTTGATCGTCTTCCCTTGCATGGCCATCTTGCTTACGGTGCTGGCTTTGAATCTGTTAGGCGATGCCTTGCGCGATTCGCTTGATCCCAAGTTGCGTGGAGAAGGTCAATGAACTCCGATTCACCAGTTCTGGAACTTAAAGGCCTGCACGTTGAGTTCCGTATTCGCAAGCAATGGCACGAAGCCGTGCGTGGCGTGTCACTCTCAGTGGCAAAGAACGAGACGATTGCGCTCGTCGGGGAGTCCGGCAGCGGAAAAAGCGTGACAGCGCTTTCGATTCTCAGGCTGTTGCCGACTTTCGGTGCTCGCTACACGAGTGGAAACGTTCTTCTCGAGGGGCGCGATCTCACGTCGCTTTCTGAAGAAGAAATGTCACACGTGCGAGGAAACGATGTCGCGATGGTCTTTCAGGATCCGATGACATCCCTAAATCCAACGATGACCGTCGGTGATCAGATCAGTGAAGCTATCTGCCAACACAATAAGGTTTCTCGAGCCTCTGCCCGTGAGCAGACACTCGCCGTAATGCGCGAAGTCGGTATCCCCGGTGCGGAGAGTCGCCTGAACGACTTTCCCCATCAGTTTTCGGGTGGCATGCGACAACGCGTTTTAATTGCCATGGCGCTCGCATGCAAGCCAAAGCTACTGGTGGCTGACGAGCCCACTACTGCCCTCGACGTAACGATACAGGCCCAAATTCTTGCGCTGCTGGCTCAACTGCAGGCCGCGCACGGGATGTCCATCCTTTTCATAACCCACAATCTTGGCGTCGTCGCCCAGATTGCCGATCGGGTTGCAGTGATGTATGCCGGCGAAATTGTTGAATTGGCCGACGTTGAATCGCTTTTCGCTAAACCCACTCACCCCTACACGCGAGCTCTACTGCAGGCAATGCCTCGAGTAGATCTTGACAGCGACGAGCTGCAGGGCATACCCGGTAGAGCGCCCACGTTGGCGGCAATGCCTCGCGGGTGCGCGTTCGCTTCACGGTGCTCATTCCGGCAACCCCAATGCGAACTAGAGCACCCAGCGCTGATGACTGTATCTGACGACAATGATAGTCATATGGTGCGCTGTCCAGTGGTGTTGAAACAATCGCGAAATGATCTGGAGCCGTCGCTATGAGTGAGCTTTTGCGCGTAGAGAATCTGGTCAAGCATTTCACTAGCGGTGGTGGCCTGTTCGGGGCGCCACGTAAGACCGTGCGAGCAGTGAATGAAGTCTCGTTCACAGTCGAACGGGGCGGCTCGATGGGCCTAGTCGGAGAGTCCGGTTGCGGAAAATCGACTGTTGCGCGTATGTTATTGCGTTTGATGGAGCCCGACTCCGGTTCAATTCTGTTTGATGGAATCGACGTACGACGGGCCACGACGTCACAGATGCGCGCGTTGCGACAACGTATTCAGATCGTTTTCCAGGATCCCTATGCATCGCTAAATCCTCGCCGTACTGTTCGTCAGACGCTGGAAGAGCCACTCCGCGTGCACGGTCGGGGAAATCGACGCTCGATCGCTGACAAGGTCGCCAGCACGCTGAGCGAAGTCGGCCTACCAGTCGACGTCCTCGACCGATACCCACATGAATTCTCAGGCGGTCAACGCCAGCGTATCGGCATCGCGCGTGCACTTGTTCTCGACCCGGACATGATCATTGCGGACGAACCTGTATCGGCTCTTGACGTGTCCGTGCAGGCGCAGATTCTCCAATTGCTTTCAAAGCTTCGCAAAGAACGCGGTTTGTCGTTCGTTTTTGTGTCGCACGACTTGGGTGTCGTGCGTCAATTCTGCGACACGGTCAGCGTAATGTATCTAGGCCGAATCGTCGAAAGTGGGCCAACCCGTGCATTGCTCGACACACCCGCGCATCCCTACACTCGTGTTCTAAAGGATTCATCCCCTGTCCCGGATCCACAAGCTCGCATAAGGCTTTCCAAGATCAAGGGAGAGATCCCCTCTCCGACTCGCATGCCGCCAGGTTGCTCGTTCAACCCACGCTGCGAACGCGCATCGGACCGGTGCAGGAAGGAAATGCCAAGTCTTGATGAAATTGTCTCCGGGCGACGCGTGGCATGCTACTTCCCCTTGTCGACTGTCTCTAGCGACGGCAATGCATCGGCGACGAGCTCTGGAAATAACGTCTAACACCAGAAATCTTTCCACTTGAAAGTGCATAAACATAGAAGGAACAGCAATGCACGCTATTGATGAACTTGCGATGTTTGTGGTCAGTCATAAAGATGGTGACTTGCCACAGCAAGCTCGCGAGACTTGCTCGTTGTTGGTTGCTGATCTCATCGGCGCGACTGCGGGCGGGCTGAATTCGCAACTGGCTAAAGCTGCAAGGAACGCAAGCGAACAAATATTTGGTCCAGGCCAGGCAGACGTCTGGTTGACTGGCCCCGCGCTCAGTATTGCTGGAGCGGCCATGGCTAATGCCGCGGCTGCAAGCGCCCTTGACATCGACGACGGCCATCGAGGGGCGGCTGGGCATGCAGGAGCTGGGATCATTCCTGCTGTCCTTGCAATTGGCCAAGCCCTCAACGTGTCCGATCAACGCATCTTCGACGCCCTGGCTCTGGGCTACGATGTGGGCCTCCGGGTTGCCTCTGCTCGCCCAACGCCAACAATAGAGACCTACGCGAGCGGCCGCTGGGTCAATTACGGCGTTGCCGCCGCCGCCGGCTGGATGCTCGGCCTTAATGCGCTCCAGCTCGCGCACGCACTGGGAATCGCTGGCGCCGAGGGGCCAATTGGATCTACTTCGGGCAGCACCGTCAAAGAAATGATTCCTCCCGCCGTGGTGGCCGGCCTGACCGCTGCATTTCGCGCGAAGGCGGGCGGCACGGGCCCGCGTGATCTCCTTGACCGGGACGAACTTTTCAAACGGTCGGTGCTCACCGGTGGATTGGGTGAGCGCTGGCTGCTGCAAGACTGCTATCTCAAGCCATATGCATGCTGTCGTTACATGCACGCGGCTGTAGATGGGATTCTGGCTTTGCGGCATTCAGGAAAGCCGATTAACAGTCTCCGTATCGAAACTTTCGCACGTGGCCTCAAATTGGCAAACGAGCGCGCACCAGAAACTCTCGAAGCTGGCCAATACAGTTACTATTTTAGTTGCGCGCTGGCGGCTCTCCGAGGTGCAGCAGCGTTGCAGCCCGTTGATCCTGAAAGCCTACGCGATCCTGAAGTACTGTCCCTTGCTGCTCGCATTGAACTCGCTGCACACGAGGATTTCGACAATACATTTCCGAACAGCACACCTTGCCGTGTGATCCTGGACCAAGGCGAAGGACCTCAGAGCCTAACCGTGCCCTTTCCGTTAGGGGACGTCGCCAATCCTATGAACAGGCAACAAGTGGCGGCAAAGTTTCGCCAGATCGCGGCGGCGAATCTTGACGCGGATCGACAGCATGAGATCCTGTTCGCACTCGAGCGGTTGACAGATGACGGCTTTCGACCGCTATTCTCTTCACTTAGGGCGCGTCCCGGACACTGAATGCGATGCCGGCGGCGATCGGTCATGGCACAGGGCGAAACAACGCAACCATCCCGAAGACTGACGGTGTTCCCAGATTAGACGGCTAATGTGTATCGCAAGTCGATGCGGGGTCAACCCGACTATATTGTTAAGTCTCTCGAGAGGAGCCGCTGACGATCGCCAGTCGTTTTTGGTCGTTCGCCATCGCGGAGCCTTTGGCAGTTCTCCACGATCACGCCGATGCTCCGCGCGAGCGTCTGCGACGTGAGCCATGTGACATGAGTATTTGAGACGACCGCGTCCCGGCTACGCGAGATAACCCATTGATGACTGCTGGTCCACCCCACCGAATGGCAACTGAAAAGGCAATAACCGACGGTCCCGTCATCTACATCGTTGATGACGACAACGCGATCCGGCTTGGCGTCAGCTCGCTGATGCGCTCCGTGGGCTATCGCGTGGAGGTGTTCGAATCCCCTGACGAATTTCTACGATTTCCGCACTCCGCCGGGCCGGGCTGTGTCATCCTCGACGTGCGGTTCCGCGGAAAAAGCGGTATGGATCTTCATCAGGAAATCGTCAATATCGGCATGCGTATTCCCGTCATATTCATGACCGGCCATGGAGACATCGAGATGGGTGTGAAGGCGATGAAGGCCGGCGCGCTGGACTTCTTTGCCAAGCCCTTCAAAGACCAGGACATGCTCGACGCAGTGGCTCACGGGCTGCTGCGAGATAGTGAGCGGCTCGCGACGGAAGCGGCGTTGGCCGATCTGCGCGCCTCGTATGAATCCCTGTCGCCGCGCGAGAAAGAGGTGATGGCCTTCGTGCTGTCTGGCCTGCTGAACAAGGAAACTGCCTCTAAGATGAACCTGAGCGAAATCACGGTCAAGGTTCACCGAGGACAGGTCATGCGGAAGATGAGGTCGCGCTCTATGCCGGACCTTGTCCGCAAAGCGGAATCCCTGGGTGTCGGGCCCTCTCTGGGCCACGGCGGCCATCAATGAGCGCCACGCACCCGTGCATTTTCCGATATGGTCGCGCGCGCGGGGACGCCGCATTCAATACAGTCGCTAGCGCTTATCGCTGGAGTGAGTCGGTCTGCGTTCATGGCTCGCTTCGTTGAAATCGTTGGAGATTGGTCCATGGTGATTTTGCGTCAGTTACGTATGCGTCGAGCTCTGGTTCTACTCACAGCATATTGATTTGCATGGAATCCTGACCCCCGGGATTTGCATTGAATTCTGACCCACCCGTTGGACCAGCTTTGCGGGCTTTGTCACGTTACCGAGGCGGTCGCGTAGAATTCTTGAGATGAAGAATTCTAAATCGCTCTATCACGGACATCGCTTTCCAGCGGTGGTCATCAGTTGTGCCGTCCGCTGGTAATTTCGGTTTCATTTGAGCTTGCGTGACACTGAAGAGTTGCTGTTCGAGCGCGGCATCGTGGTGAGTTATGAAACCGTGCGCCGCTGGTGCGATAAATTCGGCACCGGTTCGCGCATCGGGTCAAGGCTGTCCCGCAAAAACCGGGCAATACATGGCATCTCGATGAGTTGTTCGTGACGCTGCGCGGTGAACCTTATGTGCTGTGGCGAGCCGTCGACGAGCACGGCGCCGAACTCGATATCCTGCTTCAGAAGCGGCGCGACACGGCCGCAGCCGAACGATTCTTCAGGCGCGTGCTTCGTTCGTGTCCCGTGCCGCACAAGATCGTCACCGACCAGCTACGCAGTTATCCGGCCGCGAAGTCCAGGATCCCCGAGCTGGCAAACGTCAGGCACGTGTACGTGAAGGCTGCAGCCCGTGTGAACAATCGGGCCGACAATAGCCATCAACCTACGCGTGAACGTGAGCGGCGCTTGCGCGGGTTTCTCGACCCAAAACGCACGCAGGCGTTTCTCTCGAACTTCGGACCGATCCGGCAGCACTTCGCGATCAAGCGACATTTGCTGCGCGCGTCTGTCTACCGCAAACAACTCGGCGAACGCTTTGCCGCATGACATCGTTTCACCGAGCTTACCCAAAACCCGTCCGGCTTTTAAGGAAAGCTCCGTCCATCGCACTACTGCGACGCGAACAATTTAACGTGACAAAGCCCTTTGCACTGCCATCGGTGACGTGAAGCGAGTTGGAGCCGCGCAAGATGTACCTATCCACAGAATGGCGCCCGCGTGCCGCTTCATCGCGGGGTTTTGGCTGTGCCGACTATCGGTTCGTCCGGCTCGACATCCAGCGCTCGCATGGCCGCCTGCGCGATTTCAGCGAATACAGGGCCTGAAACGTCACCGCCATAGTGCCTGGCACCTTTAGGCTTGTCGACCGAGACAGCGATCACAAGTCTTGGGTTCCTGATTGGAATGATCCCAACGAACGAGGCGCGATAGGTGTTCCTCTCATAGCCATGGCGAGTGGCGGTGTATGCCGTTCCCGTCTTGCCACCGACGCTGTATCCAGGGACTTGAGCCTGAGGGGCGGTGCCACCTTTTGCGACCACACTCTCCAGCATGGCCCTGACTTCATCACTTGTACGTTGCGTATAAATCTGCGTACCGGTGATCGATGCTTCGTCCGTCTTGTAGAGCGAAAGCGGCACGAGTCTGCCATTGTTCGCGAAGACGGTGTAAGCGTGAGCGAGCTGAACGAGAGAGACGGACACACCGTAACCGTATGACATCGTCGCCTGGTCGATGCGATGCCACTTCCGCCACGGTCTCACGATACCAACACCCGCGCCCGGAAACCCGAGGTCCGGGGATTGGCCGTAGCCCAGCGCAGTGTACATATTCCACATTTCTTCAGGCTTCATCGTCAGCGCTATCTTCGTCGCGCCGATATTGCTCGACTTCTGGATCACGCCCGCCACTGTCAAGGTGCCGAAGTTTGCGTCGTCGGTGATGGTAGCTCCGTCCAGCGAGAAGGTCCGGTTTGTCTCAACGAGCGAATCTGGCGTAAGCCGGCGGAGGTCGAGAGCGAGCGACACGGTAAATGGCTTCATTATCGAACCCGGTTCGAATACGTCCGTCACCGCGCGGTTGCGTAATGCGGGGCCGCGCAGCGCGGACCGGTCGTTCGGGTCATAGCTCGGATAATTCGCGAGAGCCAGAACTTCACCGGTGTGGCCGTCAACAACGATTGCCGAACCGCTTTCCGCATTGCTACTGGTCACAGCCGATCGCAAGGCGTTGAAGGCGCTGTACTGGATGCTGCTGTTCAGCGCGAGCTGGATGTCGGTGCCAGGATGCGGCTCGGTTATGTCGCCAAGATATTCAACTACGTGCCCGACTCTATCGCGGATGGCCAACCTGGTACCGTCCACGGACTTCAGCTTCACGTCCTGCGCAAGCTCGACGCCGTCTTCGCCGCCACCGGCAATGCCGCCAAAGCCGACCAGTTGCGCCGTGACCTCGCCTTCCGGGTACAGGCGCTTGTACTCCGGAATCTGGTAGATGCCCGGGATGTCCAGCGCCTTGATTTCGCCAGCAATGCCAAGCGGCACCTGGTGCTTGAGATAGACAAACGTCTTGTCACTGTCGATCTGGGCGTTGATCTGTTGCTCCGGCATGTCGAGCAGGCGGCCCAGCATTGCAAGTTTTCCGGGTTCAAGGTCGTCCGGAATTGCCTTCGGATCGGCCCAGACGGATCTCACCGGAACATTCGTCGCCAGCAGCATGCCGTTTCGATCCAGTATCTTTCCGCGCTCCGCATGAACATCAATGACATGTTCAACTCGTGACGCGCCCTCCTTCTGGTAGAACTTGTTATCGATAACCTGAATCCAGAGGGCCCGCACCGCGCAGGAAGCGAATGCAACGGACATGAGAATCATGACGATTGTCGATCGGTGGCGGGAAGCGTCTGCCTTCAGAATTGGCGTTTGATTGAATGTGATGTGTTGCCGCATCCCATGATTAGCTGAATGTCGATCCGGGTTCGGGAGACTCTCTACCTTGGCACGCAGGTTCGACATGTTTGCTCGCGCGATGAACTGGCAGATTCAGCTAAAAGCGATCCGAGGAACCGAAACGGTTGAGATGAAGACGCCGGAAACGACAGGGTTAGAAAAGTACGTGACTCGGCCGGGGCGAGTTATGGCGGAGCTTGACTGCAGGTAGCGCGCTCACTGCGCTTGTACCTGCTGGTCGCCGGAAACATGCAGTGCGGGGAGGGAAAGAAACACACTCCCGGACGCAGAAATCGGCGGGGTTAGTTTGCCGACGAGGCCATAGCAGGCCACGCCAGCCACTCCAACCACGCAGCCCCCCCATGGCGCGTCTATATGGCCGCGAGTCTTCGCGGGAGTGTTCTTCTGCGACGCAGTTCGTGTCGTGACGACAGCAGAGCGCGATCTGCGTGCATTCTTTCAACTTCCTTCTTCCGGCTTCGCGGGTGTTCATATGCATCCTGCGGGGTCGCAGTTACATGTCTGGAATGATATGGGTGTGGCAGGCGAAGGCAGAAGCCCGCTGCGGCGAAATCACCTTTGCAGGAAAGGGATAACAGCGCTCGCAGCGCATCAACGCTCGCATGAGAACTGCGAGCCCGAATGCTTGCAGAAACACCTCGACGAGCACGGCGTGTGGTTTGGTGTTCACTGCATAAAAAGGCTGCGCAAAAAAGCGTGGGCTGCGTTGCAGGCAGAAGCGCAAGGTACGCGTCCAGGACGCAGACCGGCGACTGGCGGTCGCACTAGCAAGTACGGTCCAGCGCCGGCGCGGCTCTGACTGCGCGGCGCCTTGCTGGCGTGATTGATCCTCTGCGCGGGATGGTGCCCTGAAACGAAGGGTCGGATGGCTGCAACTATCCGGGGTGGAGCGCGACAATTACAGTGTCCGGTCCTCCGCCGATGCTCCGCTCACCCGGCTCAATTCAACCAGAGTGAACTCGACGTTCTCATCGACAATCTCTCCTTGCAAATAGGTCGTGGTACTCGTCTCTTTCACGATGATCACCGATAGAAGTTCGCGCGAGGATTGAAGTTGAACGCCCGCCGCATCGCATCGTAGGCAGCCTTCGCAGTGTCGCTATTCGCCGGCGGCAGCACGATGTTCAGAATCACATACAGATCACCTGGCGGGTCGCCTGGAATGCCCTTGCCTTTGAGCCGCAAGCGCCTGCCGCCGGCAGAATCCGCCGGCACCGTCATCTCGACCGAACCGTCAGGCGTCGGCACCGTAACCTGCGCACCGAGGCCCGCTTCCCACGGTGCCACTGGCAACTCGAGCGAGACGTCACGCCCGTCCACGCGAAAGCGCGGGTGTTCCCGAAAGTCGATTTCCAGGTAGAGGTCCCCCGCGGTTCCGGGAGTTGCTCCTGCGGCTCCCTGCCCGCTCAGTCGCAGATGCTGGCCCGCGCGAATCCCCTTGGGAATGGACACATTGAGCGTGCGTGTTTCTAGCGAAACATGGCCTTGTTGATCAATCACCGGCATTTGCAGCGAAATCGAGCTCTGGGCGCCGCGATAGGCGTCTTCGAGATCGATCAGTACCTTCGCGTGATGGTCTTCGCCGCGCACATCGAAAGGCTGCTGCCCAGGATGCGCGCCACGCGCGCCGCCGAACATCTTCTCGAAGAGATCGTGGAGATCGGCTTGCTCGCCGGTCTCGTTGCCCGCGCCGCGGAATTCGAAGCCCTCGTCCCAATTCGGCGGCGGCTGGAAGTCCTGGCCGTTGCGCCATTCGCTGCCCATGCGGTCGTAGGCTGCGCGCTTCTCCGGGTCCTTGAGCACCTCATAGGCTTCGCCCAGTTCCTTGAAGCGATCCTCGGCGTCGGTGTGCTTGCTGAGGTCCGGGTGATACTTGCGCGCGAGCTTCCGATACGAACGTTTGACGTCCTCCTGAGACGCGCTGCGCTCGAGACCCAGAGTCTCGTACGGCTTTGTCAACTTGCCGTATTCAGGCGGACTTCAGGATAACTGGCAATCGCTCAGAAACCAGTCGACGGATTTTGGGTGAGCTCAGTGAATCGATGCCACGCGGCAAAGCGTTCGCTGAGTTGTTTGCGGTACAGCGAAGCACGCAGCAGATGTCGCTTGAGCGCGAAGTGCTGCCGGATCGGACCAAAGCTCGATAGAAATGCCTGCGTGCGTTTGCGCTCACGAAAGCCCCGCATGCGACGCTCACGTTCGCGCGTGGGCTGATGACTGTCCTCGGCTCGGTTGTTTAACCGGGCGGCGGCCTTAACGAACACATGCTTGACGTTGGCCAGTTCGCGGATGTCCGCCTTCGCGGCCGGGTAGCTGCGCAGCTGGTCGGTGACGATTTTGCGTGGCACCGGACACGAACGAAGCAGGTGCTTGAAGAAGCGTTTGGCGGCGGCCTTGTCGCGTCGCTTCTGCAACAGGATGTCGAGCTCGGCGCCATGTTCATCAACCGCGCGCCAAAGCAAGTAAGGCTCCCCGCGCAGCGTCACAAACATCTCGTCGAGATGCCAGGTGCTGCCTGTCTTGCGTCGGGCCGCTTTCACGCGGTGAGCAAAGCCTGCACCGAATTTGTCGCACCAGCATCGGATCGTCTCGTACGTCACGACCACGCCGCGCTCGAAGAGCAACTCCTCAATGTCGCGCAAGCTCAACTGGAAGCAAAAATACCAACGCACGGCGCAACTGATAACACCAGCGGGGAAACGGTGACCGTGATACAGCGATTTTGATTTCTTCATCGCGCCATCTGACGCGACGACCCCAACAACCTGACAACGCCGTTGCGATCCATTGCCGGTCCTTCTGGCCGACGCACAGGTGCGGCCGGAAGCATCTGTGATTTGATGACGATGCGGACAGCGCGTGCACCGTGCTTTGCGCGACCCGCCGAGTCCGTTTCCTACATAACTTCGGGGTGGGGGTTGAGTAAGTATAGTGGCGAAATTGACGGTTAGTTGCATTTTCTGTCGAGAGCCGCAAAGGGTGTGCCAAGAATTGGGTCACATCCTAGCAAGGGTGACGGAGATGAAAAGGGCCGGGACACAGAAGTTCACTTTCATGTGGCCGGTAATATGTGCGACGCTCGGCCGCCTGCCGCGCACGGAAGGATGCTGACTACGTCTGCTGATTCAGTGCGAAGACGTGAGCGGGAAAAGTTGATGATGATGTCCATCCCATCAACGCGACATTGTGCAATGGCGAGCGCTGATAAGATCGATCGAAAGCGATACCTGCTATGCCCCCCTCTTGATGCTGATCCCCTTCACCCTTCCATCAGATCAAACTTCACCCTAACCCACCGCAGCACCGTCGACATGCGAAGCATCGCGCGTGCGACAAGGTAGCGCGGCTGACGTCGCGCTGCCGAAGCCCGTTACGATGCATGCCTGTTCATCAATGGTCGCATCCGCGAATTCGGCGCGAGTAACCTTCGCGGGGGACCGGGTTAAGTGCCAGTTGGCTTGCGATCGTCCTAATCTGGATTGCGCTGCGCACGTTGTTATCCGCCGAAATAGGAGCGTTCGTTGTGGACCCGCGCAAACGTCCACAATAAGAACAAGTGTCGGCTTGGATCAGCACAGGCGTTTCTTACCACGCCGGATCAACTCGTTACATTCCACGCGTCCAATTGATGCCCTAGCCTTTTTACTTCCGACCGTGGCATAGTGCGACCACTCATGAGGGGGCCACTCCATGGCAACGACATTGGAAGTAGTTCAGGGAAAAATCAGAAAACTCGAACAGCAAGCGGAGGCACTTATTGCGAAGCAGACATCGGGTGTCATCGAAAAGATTCGCGACCTGATGGAAAAGCACAATTTGACGGCTGCGGATATCGATGCGCACGCTCCCGGCAAACAGCGCTCCCAAAAAACTGCGCAACGACCTACCGGTAAGTCCACTCCATCTGCCGCCAGATATCGCGACCCAAAAACCGGTGCGACATGGTCCGGACATGGACGAGCGCCGGCTTGGATTGCAACCGCGAAGAACCGCGACCGATTTCTGATAGACGCACCTCCTGCGATTGCGAAGCAGGCTCCTGCCAGCAAAACGAAATCAGCGGGAGCTTATGTCCGTGGCCCGCAACGGGCGTTGTATCGCGACCCAAAATCGGGAGCAACGTGGTCGGGACGCGGTCGTGCGCCGGCGTGGCTGGCAAGTGCCAAAGACCGTTCAAAGTTCTTGATTGATGGGGCGACCGCGGCACCAGCGACGGCGTCAAAGACAGACGGGCCGAATGTAGCGACCACGAAAATCGTAGCGAGGAATGCTACAACGAAAAAAGTTGTTGTTAAGAAAGCGCCAGTAGAGAAGTCGCCTGTTGTAAGTAA
The DNA here is from genome assembly GCF_046027605.1 of Paraburkholderia fungorum. GTDB lineage: Bacteria > Pseudomonadota > Gammaproteobacteria > Burkholderiales > Burkholderiaceae > Paraburkholderia > Paraburkholderia fungorum_F. The sequence goes on along the minus strand of NZ_JAQQEF010000031.1, from coordinate 34,696 downwards.
GAAAACGGCATCGAAGAAGGCTTCAGCATCGTCCGCAAAGAAGGCTGCCGCCAACCGAGGTGCAGACGTCGTGGTCAAGCGTTCTACCCTCAAGAAGGTTGCCGCCGAAAAGACGCCTTCCACGAGGAAGTCTGGCGGCCCGGCCGACATCGTCCCCGAGACCGCTGAAGCGGTCAAAGCCGCGGACGCGCCGGTCGATGTGAACGTCTAAGGTCGAACTCCCCTCACGCACATAGGGACGAGGTAAGTTTGTCCCCATGTCGGCTACTTGCCGCGACCAACCGTGCTCAAGGGTCTTGCCGACATACCAGCTTCGTTGCTCTGGATCCCTGCCCTTGTCCAGCATGGTACATATAGATGGGACCAAGGCAATTGTGCAGCAGGCTGCTGCACAAATTCCACGTCCGGCCAGGCTTGCGCCAGCGAGCGCATATATTTCAGGTTGCGCGGGGAAAAACTGCGCACGTCGGGAACGCAGCTTTCAGGTCCCGGGTAAGCTGGTCTACTACTCCGGCGCCCCCTATCGCTGCCGACGATCCAGGATTTCCCGGCCAATCTGCCAGGACAGCGTCACGAGTTCGCGGTTCGCGCTGGTGACTGCTCGAAGTCGGGCTCGGTCGACCCTCTGTTTGAGTTCACCAAGCCAGTGCCGGTAGTCTTCACCCCATGACTCGCGGGCCAGGTTAACCGTCATGCAGGTCAATGTTCGCCGCTAACCAATGGTCATCATCCGGGCATCGGCAAGTTCGGGCAATCGGGCATTGGGAGCTTATAGATCCAATGGGCGTAAGCGCTTGGAGTCAAGGCAGATAAAAGGGCTAAATATGTTCTGTCAAATAACATGCGGTGGATGGCGTCAGGCAATTTCGACCGCTGGTCCTCCCACGGCTTGAACTTCCGCTCGGACGGACCGGGCTCGCGGCTATGCTTGATAACGGATCGCCATCTGACGCAGTGGGTTCCCTCGCATCAAGGTTGGCGTTTGCCGCTGCCACCCGCGAATTTGCCCGCCGGCTTACGTGAACCCGCAGCTGGCTTGCTGACGGGTTTGCTGCGGGGCTTTTGCGCGCTGAATGGGTTACCGCTGGACAAGCTTGTGCCTTTACCCGCGGCCACAGCGCGTTGCGCCGCAGGCTTGCGTTTGTTTTCGCCACTTTGCGGGCGCGGTTTTTTGCTGAGCACCTGCACGGCGCCCGGCGCAGCTTGTGGCACTTTGGGCTTCTTAGGCTTTTTGGGTTTCTTGATGATCTGGCCCGTCGCGCTAGTTTGCGGCACGCGGTGTTTGGCTTCAAAACCCGGCTCTTCTTCACGGGGCAGCGTTTGCCGGATCGGCGCTTCAATCGCGGCCAGTTGCGGCGCTTCATCGGCACACACAAGGGACACCGCCACGCCGCTGGCGCCCGCGCGGCCGGTACGGCCAATACGATGCACATAGTCTTGCGCCACGATCGGCAGATCAACGTTGATCACCAACGGCAGGTCGTCGATATCCAGCCCGCGCGCAGCCACATCGGTGGCTACCAGCATATGTACTTCGCCCGTCTTGAAGCGCTCCAGCGCACGCAGGCGCGCGGGTTGCGGTTTGTCGCCGTGGATGGTGTCGACCGCATAGCCCGCGTCATCCAGCATAGCTGCCAGGTAATCCACGCGATTGCGGGTTTTGACGAACACCAGCGCATGCTCCCAGTTGTTCTCAGCCACAAGGTGCATGAAGAGGTCAGGCTTGTTCTTTTTATCCACCAGCACCACCCACTCCTTGATCTTGCTGGCCGTGGCATTGGGCGGGCTGACGCTGATATTGACCGGGCCGTGCAGAATGCCCGCCGCCATGGCGCGGATATCATCGGTAAACGTGGCAGAGAACAGCGGGGTCTGGCGCTGAGCGGGCAGTGCTAATGTGACGTGCAAAGGGCTGCCTAACGCCTCTTGGCATTCGTACAAGTGATGGCGTTGTCCGCGATTGGCGGCTGCCTTGCATCAGAGGACAGGAGCGTGACCAGCGCTTATCACGCGCTCAGCCCAAGAAATGTGGCAATGACGATGAAGTCACAAAACCAGTGGCGACCGATTTCAATAGGATCGTTATCCCCCATCACCAACAAGCGAAAATGGTTGGCCCATGACGCGACTTTTACGGCCGAAGGCAGCATCCGAATCGACCTCGTTGATCATGAGCCGTAGTGTTGCGGCTGGGCCGGTCCATCGGTAACGGCGAAAACCAGGCGAGCTCCATTGTCGAGTTCGGCCACTTCCATGGAGCCGAACCGGACCGGCATCGGCCGCTCGTTCCAGTGGTCCAATCGAACTGGAATCGAGCCGGCAACCGCGAGGATCTACCTAGCTAGGGAAATCGGCGCTCAGGGTGGTGGCTTCCCACGCGGCGATCTCGGCGCGCAAAGCCTCCAACTTGGTTTTGACACGCTCCAGCCCGTTGCTGCCCAGAATCAAATGACCCGGAGGCGTTGGTGACTGTACTGCGGCGATGATAGCAAGGGCCGCGCGCGCCGGGTCGCCTGGCTGCGTGCCACTACCGGTCGAGATGGTAGCGCGGCGCCTGCCGGCGCCCGCCTCGTAGGCCTCAATCGGCTTCTTGGCTTGCTTCAGCGAACGGCCTGCCCAATCGGTACGGAACGGCCCGGGCTCAACCGCCGTAACCTTGATCCCCAAATCGGCGGTCTCGGCGGCCAACGCTTCGCTCAGGCCTTCCACGGCGAACTTGCTGGCTGCATAGTAGCCGCTTCCCGGATTGCCAATCAGGCCACCTACGGACGTGATGTTGACGATGTGCCCGGCGCGCTGTTCTCGCATCGCGGGCAACACGGCCTTGATGGTATCGGCAACGCCAAAGAAGTTGACCTCGAACATCTCGCGCACGTCCTGATCGTCGCCTTCCTCGATGGCGCTCAGGTAGCCATAGCCGGCATTGTTGACCAACACATCAATGCGGCCGAAATGTTGCAGGGCTTTTTCAACCGCGTGTTTGATCAGACTGGCTTGGGTTACATCGAGTTCGAGCACCAGTGCGCGTTCACCGTGGCGCTCGTCAAATTCTGCCAGGGAACCGGGTTGACGAGCTGTCACGACAGCACGCCAGCCTTTATCAAGGACGGCACGTGCAAGCTCGCGGCCGAATCCGGTGGAACAGCCGGTAATAAACCAAACGGGTGTGGCCGAGGGAGTGCGAGCGGATGGCATGAGGTTCCTCTGATTAGAACCGCGCGGCAGCTATACCACGCGGTAGGAGTAGCGGGACAAAAAGTATCGCATGTTGGAGCGCATCGCGTGGTCTGCTGCTCCCCTGCATGTCATCGCTCCGATACCCTTTCAAGTAACTTATGTCCTCGGCCGCCGGGGGCGGCAACGCTATTGCGCGCGGTATCGCCAATTACGCGTCTTAGCCGCCGAGAGACGTCGGTCTGTGGCCTTCGCGATAGCGGCGCGCGCATGGAAGGACCTGGATCTTCGCGGTCGGTGTCGCGTCAACGACTGGTCCGGCATACGACCGCGTTGTTCAGCCGCAATGGATCATCTGGGCTAGGTCCTGCTGCTATTCGTTGTAGCCAAAAAGTCGATTCATTACGGAGATGGCGGTGACAAGGAAGCGGCTCCTCCTATCGTCGATGGGTAGACAACGGCCAGTTTCGGACGGCCATCCGGGAGCGGAACGGTGCATCTGGATGTCGCATATCGATCCGCAAAGAGACATCGAGAACTGAGCGTGGTCAAGGGCTAAAGATGAGCGCTTCATCCAGTGAGAGCCTGACCAGTTCATCGACGGCAACCTTCACCTTCGGTTGGAGGTGGCGCGTCTTCTGCCATATCGCGTAAATCGGCATGGTGGTCGAAAGTTCAGGCAGAACCTCGCGCAGCGCGCCCGTTCGCAAGCCGTCTTTGGCCAGCCACCCGGGAAGCTGGGCGAGGCCGCAGCCCGAAATACACGCGCACAGCAGAGCGTCTCCATCAGTCAATTCGTGCCGCGCACGCACGTCGAAATACGACGTTTCGCCGTCGGTCCCGGCAATTAGCCAACCGGGGCGCCCAGTCCGTCTCCAGCCTATGAGGCAGTCGTGCGCAAGCAGGTCGTCGGCAAGCGAAGGAACGCCGCACGACGGCGGCCGAACGTCGTCGGCAGGTCGACGCGCAGCCTCCCGATGGGCTGCTCATGGCCGGTGGAAAGGAAGGCTTCGGTTTGATCGAGTTCTTCGAGAATCCGGCGGCACGTCAGCAGGAAAGTCTCGCCCGCGGTCGTGAGGTCGATGCGCCGCGTCGTTCTATGCAGCAGCTGTACGCTGAGACGCGCTTCTAGCCGCGATATGCTTTTGCCGACCGCGGAGCCCGTAATACCGAGCGTCTCGGCGGCCGCCGTAAAACTGCCAAGGTCGACGGTCGCAACGAATTCTCGAATGCCGGCAAACCGGTCATATGTCATTGATTCAGGAATTCCACGATCGAATGTCTGGAATTTTAACCCCTAACTAAACCTTGAGGCCGAAATTACACTCGTCATCGTGATGGCACCCGCCGTCAAGTTAAACGCGAGGATTGAAATGAAAGCATGGCTTCTCAAGGATTTCGGTCTGCAAAACCTGCAGCCGGGCGAAGTGACTACGCCGGACCCGCAGGCGGGCGAGCTTTTGGTGAAGGTCGGCGCGGTGTCGCTGAACTTCCGCGACAAAGCAATCGTCGACGGCATCTATGAACCGCATCGCGTGCCGAAGCCGCTGATTCCCGTCTCGGATGCCTCGGGCACGATCGTGGCCGTCGGCTCAGGCGTCACGCGCTTCAAGGTAGCCGACCGTGTGAACTCGACGCTCTACTCGCGATGGATCGACGGCGCGCCCGGTCTGGACGAACCGAACTACTGCCTCGGCATGCCTCTTCCGGGTGGCCTCGCGGAATACATGATCATCCATGAGGAGAGCGCGGTTTGCGCGCCCGCGTCGATGAGCGATGAAGAGGCATCGACGCTGCCGATCGCCGCGCTCACGGCATGGTATTCATTGATGGACGTCGGCCGTCTCGAACCAGGGCAGACGGTCCTGGTGCAGGGCACGGGCGGTGTATCCATCTTCGCGGCGCAGATCGCCGCCGCGCACGGCGCGCGAGTAATAGTCACGTCGAGCAAGGACGAAAACCTCGCCAGGGTGAAGGCGTTGATCGGGCGTGGTAACGTCGAAGGCGTCAACTACAGGACGCATCCGGATTGGGAGCGCAAGGTGCTCGAATTAACGAACGGCATCGGCGTGGACATCACAATCGACGTCGCGGGCGGGAACGGTATCAATCAGTCGGTTGCCGCGACGAAGGTGCAAGGCATCATCGCCCAGGTTGGATTCCTCACAGGGCAGACGACTGCCCTGAACCTCATGCCCGTGATTTTTCGCCAGACGACGATTCGGGGCATCGCGGCCGCACCGCGCAGCTCGTTCGAACGTATGAACGTGTTCCTCGATCTGCATAAGATCAAACCCGTCATCGACCGCGTTTATAGCTTTGATGAGGCCGTGCAAGCCTTCGAGCACCTGTCGTCAGGTCCGTTCGGTAAGGTGGTGATTAAAATCGCGAACGTGTAAGTACTGCGTCCGGGCGTTGGCAGTTCCCTCGTCCGGACCTGACAAACCAGCGGTTACTCATAAACCAGTGCAGCGAAAGACCGCAACGGGTCGATACTGTTGCAAGGACTTCCCCCGAGAGTCGAGCTCGGTTGTCTGTGGATGTCAGCCAATGCGTGGCGCAGACGCCGGTGGCCCCGTTGGTTGTTCGGTCATGACAGCTCTCCGGTTTCTTCCACCGCTGTTTTGCAATGCAAACCAAGGAATAGACTGCGTCTTTGCAAACGGGCTTGTTGCCCGGTATGTCGGGCGGGCCACGGTATGAGCCGCACAGGAGAACCCTATTTGAAAACCGGCGATCAGGCATGGAGGTGAACCGGCATGCGCTCTTGAGTCGCCAACAGAATCGTCGGGTTCTTCTGCCGTTCGGTCCAACCTCGTTTCGCTATCGCGTCGAGCAGTAGTGGAGTTTCAAAGTGATCGGGTCATGTCGTTGCAGGTCGTACAGATGGATTCATGGGATGACGCTGCCACGCATCAGCATCGTAGCGCTCGCCCCTGGCGAGCATCGCCCACAGCATTCGGGCGTGTTCGTTGGCGATCGCGATCAGCGTCTTGTAGTAGCCCTTGCGCTCGTGTAGCTGCCTGATCCACCGTTGCAGACGGCCTGCGTGCGCGGGGTCACATGCAGCGCTGACTGCAACGTACTTCGGGCTCCCTGAACAAGCAGTGTTCGTAGATGGACGTTGCCGCGCAAGCTGATGTGTCCCAGTCGTGTCCTGCCGCCTGAGCTGTGCAGTCGTGGCGTCAGGCCGAGCCAGGCACCAAATTGCCGGCCATTGCGGAAGACCTTTGCATCAGGAACCTCAGCGGCCAGCGCACTTGCCGTCACAGGACCAACGCCAAGGAGTTCGCTGGCACGCCGTGCGACGTCACTGCCGAGCATGACTGGCAATCTGCCTGTCGCAGGCGACAAGCCGCGCATTCAGCGCGACCAGTTGCTCACACACTTCCAGCAGCATGGTGCGCACTGGGTCAGGCAGTCTCGCGTCTTCGACCAGACCAGGCAATGCAGCAAGAAGGCGGTCGGCAGAGCGCGCGATCACCATGCCAAATTCAGCGAGCAGCCCGCGTGTCCGGTTCAGCAATGCCGTGCGCTCTTCCTGCCAGCCTGCTCGTACACTGTGTCAGGCAAGAATCGCCTGCTGCTCGACAGACTTGATTGCAACGAACCGCATGGTTGGCTGGCGGGCCGCGATGGCGATCGCCTCGGCATCGGTCGCATCGTTCTTGCCGCCGAGCCTGAACGGTTTGACGAACTCGGCGGCGATAAGACAGGCAGTGTGACCACGTGCTGAAACCACCGGCCCCAGTGATGGGCTGAGCCACAGACCTCCATTGCAACGCGGCATGGGGACAGTCGTTCGGCCCACTTTATAAACGCATCGCGTCGCAACGCGCGTCGCTCGATGACCGCACCCGTCACGTCGAGAACACAGACCGCAAAGACATCCTTTGCCAGGTCGATACCGATGGTAGTAAGCTGGTTCATGACTTCCCCTCCTGTTCAGATTGACGGCTGACACCTCAATCCTGGCACTCGATGCCGCGCGACTCAACGTCGCCTCGAGATGGGGAAGTCCCTCACATTTGAAAAAGTCGTGGTGTATCGCCCTAACACCGCGAGCGAAAACTCGACCTCTCAGATCGTCCCATAAACCGCTCGCGAGCATCGGCTAAGAGTAAAAGCGACCCGTGAAAACTGGGTTAGAACGACAGTCACCGATTTTTTCAACAGTATCGACCCGGAGCGGTCCCTCGACGTGCTCTCAAGCAGCCATTCAAATTCAATTCTCACCCAAAAGCACATTAGTGCCAGACGATGGCTATCGCGATCGCAGTAAACAGACACCACTTTATGACGTAATAGGTGGTTCGATTCCAAGCCTTTAGCCGCTTGCCAGCTAGCCACACGGAGTACACATAGCGGAATACACGATTCAGGCCGCCTGTCCGATCGCCTAGTTCATTCGGCGATGCCGCGGCGCGTAGCAGAAAATCGCCGACTATCCGGATGATCGCCTGCGCCCAGGCGAATTTCATTGGCCTCTCAATATCGCAGAAGAGAATAACGCGGTCCTGCTCCGCGTCGTTGAGCGCATCTAAAACTCGGAACTGGCCAGTACTTTATCCAGTGCGTCCAGGGTATAAGGCTTGCGCAACGCCTTCCAGCGGAACGCTAGCGCTGGAACAGCCGGCATCTCGTTGCCTGAGGCGAAGATAACGCGCAGCGCTGGCCGTAACTGAACCGCTTTTCCGGCGAGTTCGATTCCGGACATGCCTGGAATCGCGAGATCGGCGAGTAAAACGTCGAATGCCTCGTCCCCAAGCCAACGCAGCGCTTCTTCCGGCGAGCCAGTCGTAACCGGAGCGTGTCCGAGCATTTTCACCAGTTCGCTCGTAGCTTCCAGTAACGCGAGATCGTCGTCGACTAGAAGAATCCGTAGACCTCTCGTGCCAGAATTTGCTACTGACAGCGTTGGGCTTTGGCTTTCACGGGTCGCGCGAGTAGCGCCCAGCATCTGGCGGATCTTGTAGGCGAGTTGTTCCCGGCTGTATGGCTTGCTCAACAGTTCAACACCTGGATCCAGCCGTCCGCCGTGAATGACCGCGTTCTGCGTATAGCCGGAAGTAAAAAGCACTTTCAGGCGCGGCAGAAGCTGCACCGCCTGGGCGGCCATGTCGGGGCTGCGCAGGGACCCGGGCATGACGACGTCCGTAAAAAGCAGGTCAATATGGATGCCACTTCGAATCACAGCCAACGCCTGCTCTGAGCCGTCCGCCTTCAGCACACTGTAGCCAAGGTCGGACAGCGTATCGACAACGGTAGATTGCACTTTCAGATCGTCTTCCACGACGAGGATGGTCTCCGTTCCGCCCAGCAACCTGACGCTCGGTCTCGCAGGAGGCTCGATTGCCGTTTCGGTGGACCGCGGCAGGTAGATCTTGACGGTGGTGCCGTGCCCGACCTCGCTATAGATGCGGGTGTGTCCGCCGCTCTGTTTGACGAAACCATAGGCCATGCTTAAACCCAGGCCGGTTCCGGACCCCTCAGGCTTCGTCGTAAAGAATGGGTCGAATGCCCGCTCAAGCACGTCGGCCGGCATGCCACTGCCAGTGTCGGTGACGGCAACCATGACGTACTGGCCTACCGGCACATCGGGCAAGCCGGCAACGTACTGATCGTCGAGCATTGCATTGGCCAGTTCCATGGTCAGCTTACCGCCATCCGGCATCGCGTCGCGCGCGTTGATTGCCAGATTGAGGATGACGTTCTCCAGCTGATGGATGTCCACGATCGTGTTCCATAGTCCGCCAGCGACAACCGTCTCCACTTCAATGGTCTCGCCAAGTGCGCGCCGCAGCAGATCATCCATGCCCCGTATCGCGGGTGCCAGGTTAATCACAACCGGTCGCAAGGGCTGCCGGCGTCCAAAGGCGAGGAGTTGGGATGCCAGTTTCGCGCCGCGCTCTACCGCGTCGATCGCCTTGTCGAGCCGCTCGCGGGTCCATCCGTCGCCGGCATGACGGTTTTCCAGCAGTTCCAGGTTACCGCGCAATACCTGCAATACATTGTTGAAATCGTGCGCAACGCCGCCCGTCAGCTTACCGATGGCCTCCATCTTCTGCGACTGGAACAGTGCCGTCCTGGTCTCCTCTAGAACCCGGTTCGCTTCCGTCCGCTCCGTGATGTCACGGGTGATCTTCGCAAATCCAGCAAGTGCTCCATCTTCGTCGCGGATCGCGTCGATCACGACGTGCGCCCAGAAACGGCTGCCATCTTTCCGGACCCGCCATCCTTCCGCTTCAAACCGCCCGTCCCTTGCAGCAGCGTTCAGCCCGCGCTGCGGGAGGCCTGTCGCAGCGTCTTCCGGCGTGTAAAAACGCGAGAAATGCGATCCGATGATTTCCTCTGCGGTGTAGCCCTTGATGCGCCGTGCGCCGGAGTTCCAGTTTGTGACCACGCCTTCCGGCGAGAGCATGAAGATCGCGTAGTCAGTCACGCCGTTAACCAGCACGCGGAAGCGTCGCTCGCTTTCCTGCACCGCCTCGTGCGCGGCCTTTTTCTCCGTGATATCGCGCACGATATTCACATAACCGGCAAGTCGCCCGCCTTCCGTATGCAATGTGGTAGTCAAGTCGCTGGCCCAAAACGTTGACCCATTCTTGCGAACTCGCCAGCCTTCGGTGTCGTGGCGCCCTGTCCGTCGGGCACTTTCGAGGCCGACCGCAGGCGCCCTTTTCTGGCGGTCGTCCTCTGTGTACAGGATGTCCAGCATCTGGCCAATGATCTCGTCCGGCTGGTATCCGTGGATAGTTATGCCGCCGGGATTCCAAGTCAGAATCCGGCCTTCCAACGAAATCGCACAAATTGAATAGTCAGAGACAGATGCAACCCACTTGTCTGTCCAGTTCCGGATCGTATCGCCTGGTTGCCGTTTGCTCGGCATATTCGACTCCCGATTTGACTGTCTTCGAGGGTGGTGTGACTGGCCAACATATTACCTCGTCATTCGATGCGATCAGGGTGGGCGACCCGCGCGTTCTTTTCTTCGGTCGCTCGGCCGGGCAATCAAGGTCTTTTGCTGCGGCCGAAGCCGACGGCGAGTTCAGCGCGAGGGACGCTTGTGCAAGCGAGCGAAGGGAAGAAAGCGTTGACGATGCGTTGTCCGCCTGTCCTGCGAGGTCGGTTGACCGCAACGAAACGGTGACCGGTCATTCAGCGGTTTCCCGGGGATGTCTCGTCATGGCCGACGGACTGATATGACTTTCCGTGTCAATCAGGATCGGTTTTGGTTTTCCTCTGGTGGGCGCATGAATTTCCTGGAGGCGGCGTAGCAGTAAGTCTCGACGGTGGATCGCACTGATATCCGCGGGTTGGTTACCGCATTACAGAGGTCCGCCCCTTGAGCCTGCTGCTATCTAAAGCCGCAAATCGAATGATGTCCGTTGCATAGTCCAGCCGCGGGTTGCTCGCGTGCCGGGCTACGCCGCCTTCAGGAAACTCGTCGAATCTGTGTAGCAGAGCTCAGCACTACGCCGGGCGCTCGTTTCGCGTTACGGCAAGCGACATCGCGAGCTTGCTGATGTCCCAGATGAACCCCGCAAGCTCCCGTGCGATGGCGACAACAGCGATGTTCACATTCTTGCCGCGCGCGGCCAGCTTGCGATATCGGCGGCAGAGTCGAACCTGTGCGTCCCAGGCACGGTCAAGGATGCATTTGGGAATACCTTCATGTCGGCGCTGGATTTCCGGACTGACCCGTGCCGCGTATCGGTTGCTCCAGGCGGCCTCAACGAGCAGCTTTCTCGCATAGCTGTTGCCGTTCTTGGTGATGCTGCCCTGACGCCGCCGCTCACCCGAAGAATGCTCTGAGGGCGTTACGCCCAGCCATGCCATCAGCTGGCGTGGGTGCTCGAAGCGGAGAGAGGTCCCCCAATTCGGAGAGCATGCCCACGGCGGTGATGAACTGTATGCCGCGCATCGTCTGCAGACCCAGTATGGCCGGATAGAATCGCCAGCCGACGACCGGTTCGTGCAAGGTCGCCTCGAGGCGCTCACATTGCGCAAACCTGTCTTCAACCGTGCGACGGCATTCATCGAAAGCCAGTTGCTGCCAGTGGTTGACGGTGAGCGCTGGATCGCCTGCCGCCCCGGCTTCTTCCTGCCCGCGCGTGTTCTGTCACGCCTGTTCCGGCGCCGCTTCCCCGAGGCACTCCAGTCGGCTCACCACCGTGGCGACCTGCAGTTCTTCGGCGAGGATACCGGGCTCGCTGACCCCGCCATCTTTGCCCGGTGGCTTGCGCCGCTGCGGACCTGCGAATGGGTCGTCTACGCCAGGCGACCGTTCGCCGGACCGAAGGCGGTGCTCGAGTATCTCTCACGCTACACACACCGCGTTGCCATCTCCAACCAGCGCCTCGTCGCCTTCGATGAGCGCGGCGTGACGTTCCGCTGGAAGGACTACCGCGCGAAGGGACACCCCCGCTACAAGACCATGACCCTCGAAACCGGCGAATTCATACGCCGCTTCCTGCTCCATGTGTTACCCGCTGGCTTCCATCGGATCCGTCACAACGGACTGCTCGCCAACCCGGTGCGCCGCGCCAGACTCGCGAGGGTGCGCGATCTGCTGCACATCGCACCCGCGAGCAGCCCATCATCGGACCACGCCATCATCGAAACCCGGCCCGTCTTTATCTGCCGGCACTGCGGCGCACCGCCCATGCGCCGGGATCACACATGAACCCCACGACTCCTCGAACTGCCTGTCTAACGTTGGCTTTGCGGCAACCCGGCCCGCGAACGGACGTATGCGCGCGTCGCTTTGCGATGTGCTTCGCGCGCCCGTTTCATCAACCCGAATACACGCAAGTTATACGGCTACGAACGACCGAACCTGGCCAATTTCTCCCGGACCATAATCAACATTTTTCTACTGCCAATACTACGGATGATTCGCAGGGTTGCGAAAACGAGAGCGACACACTCGACCCACCGGCACCAGATGGATTCAGCTACCGATGCATAATGGGAGGCAGTCCGAGCGCCCAGAGAACTGAATGCCACGCGGACACCAACGGGACCGACTTGACTTTACAAACGACCGAGCTATCACTAACCATTACTACCCTCTGGTAAGCTGGATGCCGTCTTCCAGGGACCGCAGATCTGATTTCACCGTGCCGGTCCGCGCAGCGCAATATGTGCGCATGTCGACCGACCATCAGCAATGCTCTCCGATTTTCCAGCGCCATGCGATCGCTGAGTACGCAGCGGCCCACAATATCCGGATTGTTCGGGACTATGAGGATGCCGGTATCAGCGGGCTTACGCTCCGCGAGCGCCCTGCCCTCACCCAACTGCTCATAGACGTCGAAAATCCGGGCCGCAAGTTCGCCATCATTCTGGTCTACGACGTAAGCCGGTGGGGGCGATTTCAGGACGTTGATGAAGCGGCTTTTTACGAATACGCCTGTCGCCGCGCCGGTGTAAGGGTAATCTACGTCGCAGAGCCTTTTGAAAACGACGCCAGCCCGGCAACATGCGTCATGAAAGCGCTCAAACGCGCGATGGCCAGCGAGTTCAGCCGTGAGATTTCTCGCAAGGTTTTCCTGGGGCATTGTGTCAATGTCGAGCGTGGTTACCACTCTGGCGGGCCACCCGGGTACGGCTTGCAGCGCATATTGGTGGACGCCCAGAGTGGCATCCGTCGGCCGCTTGCACCGTATCAGTACAAAAGCCTCCAGACCGACCGCGTGGTCCTCGCTCCGGGGCCACCGCATGAAGTGGCGATTGTCAGAAAGATGTTCGAGTGGTATGTGACGCGCAAAATTACTGCCACGGACATAGCGCGTCGACTGAACGACTTCGGCATTTGCAATGGCACCGGCCGTCCGTGGTTGCCTCGAAATATTCTTCAGATTCTGCGCAACGAAAAATACATCGGCACGAACGTCTACAGCCGGACATCTTCCAAGCTGGATGCCCCATGGGAACAGTTGCCCGAGGCGGAATGGGTACGGGTAGCCGGTGCGTTCGAGCCGGTCGTTGACGCCCAGCTCTTTGCCGCCGCCCGGCTCAGGCTCGTCCGGGCCATGCAAACACCCAGCCGGGACGAAATCGTGGTGGGTCTGCGCAAGATCCTGGAGAAAGCGGGCAAACTGAACCAGGCGACATTGAAGCGCTATCGAAACGCGCCATCTGTTGAACGCGTCATGCGTGAATTCGGGAGTCTGTACGGCGCGTATGAGGAGATCGGATACTCGCCGTATCTGAATCCCGAGCGATCCCGGAACAGACACGTCGAGCGGAAGACGGAGCGCCTGCTAGTTGAAATCACGACAGAGGCGTTGCAGGAGCTGGGACACGAAGTGAAATTTGAGAAGCACACGAATGTGATGTGTCTGGACAATGCGCTCAGGCTGCAGTTTGTGGTCAGAAGCTCGTGGCTGATTCGCGGCCATTCGCCGTACTGGGTCGCACGCTGGCCAGACTGCTTTGCAATCGATTTCCTTGTGTATGTACGTATCGAGCGTGCGTCCCCCGACCCGATCGATTTTCACATTCTTCCCCGAGGCAGCATTGCGCCCGGGGCATATACCGTTGTGTACAGAAACGGCGCCTCGAGATTTGAAGAGTTTCGACATCCAGACCTTAAATTCATCGTTGAAATTTCAGATGCTGTCACTCTTGAAGTACTGAATCAGGTTCCCGACGCAGGTGCGATATGAATTCCCGCATTCAGGACGCGACCGGTATGCGCAGAAAAACAACCTCCAGATTGCCGCAATCCCAAGACGGCGCAGAAGCGGAACTACAGACAACTGGGAAAACCCGGAAACAGGTTGCACGGAAGCCGGCAGAACTCAGGTTACGCGCCGCGCTCAACGATGAGTGCAAGCGGCAACGTGATGCACTTTCGGAGATGGAAGCCGCTGCTGCCCAGATCGCGACGCTCGACAGTCTTCTCACAGAGCTACTGTCTCGTGCCGGGTTCGTCGCCGTGCTCAAGGCGGCAGGCGTCACAACGATTCCGTGCCTCACTCAACGAAGTTTGCTGGAACAACGACCTGTCAATCGTGCTATTCCAGCGGTGTCAGGGACGACATCGGGAAGGACACGTGGAGAGCATGCCAAACGCATCGGTGTACCCGATGACGGGGTTGCTCTCTTCGCCAGAAAAATGCTACCCGCCAGAACGGTCCAGGCACTCGCCCGAATGGCGCCATCAAGGCGGAGCGCAGTCATCGCTGTGATGAAGTTGGTGGACAATTTCACCGGCGATTTCGCATGTGCACTGCTGGCGGCAACGCCTGCGGGCGAAAGATCGTGCGTCGTGCAGACCCAACGATCCGACATCCTACGCATGAGGAGCTTTGCAAGGAGTGAAAAGCGGCTGATCGGATTACACGCCCGCAGCCAGGTCCTCTGCGTGAGCCATGCCGACAACCTCGTTGGTCTGGCGGTTTGCATAAGTTTCGTCCGTACCTGGATTCGCAGTCCCGACGTACTTGCCTGGTTACGCGTAGCTCATCCGCATCATCTGGCCTCGCTTGAGCGCATCGTAGGCGCGGCAGATGCAGCGAGAGAGCCAGGGCGGCCAATGAAGCTACCTTTCTCGCCCGGCAGGCAGTCTGTGGCAGGAAAGCGGACTATGAAGGCTCCTCAGGGAGCGGCCGGATAGAATTGCGCGTCCTAGTATCGCACGGCCGGTCTGAACAGCTTACGCCCTGGATTTTGGGGTACATTGACGTCTCGCGACTCCCGCGCAATGCTGACGGCATTTACGGCGAGCCTCCCCTGAAATGTGAAACGTGAATGCCAGACTTCTCGAACCTTGATGATGAGGCGCGCGCCGAACTGCTCAGCTATCTGCTGGTCGCGCAACTGGTTGGTCACTCACGGACCGGTGAATGGCTGCGTACCAGCCATCTGGTCGAGTCGACCCGAATCTGGCTAGCATCAAACGGCGGGGCCTGTGACTGGCTCGAGCAGATCGATCTGGCCGACGCTTCGATCGATCTGGCGTCGGAGTTTTTGACGCTGCCCGGCTTCGCTGAATCAACGGAGCTCGCCAGATTATTCACAGACGGATGGCGACTGGATTACCGGTCCAAGATCGTGCGGAATATCCATGATAGATGTGCTGCGCACCTGCACAGGATCAAACGCAATTAGATTGGCAACTGGCCGATCTTTAGCTGGTATGTGAATCAACCATTTCGTCGAGAGCACGATGCCGACCAATGAACACAGATTCTCTTTCGAGGAGTTGCTGATCGCCCTGTTACGCGCGCAAGGCATCCATGAGGGCCACTGGACACTTAACGTCGAGTTCGCCGCGACCGGAACATCGGTCAGAAGTCAGGCCGGTTCGACCAAATCGGTTCCGGGTCTCCTTATCTCTGTTGCCGGCGCGACGCTTGTCAGAGCGAACAGTGCCGCGGAAGGCGCCGTCGAAGCGGCCGTCGTGAACCCACTTCCGTCCGCGTCACCAGCCAGGACCAGGCGAACGAAAAAGGCGTCGACGCGGACTATTCAATAAGATCGTTTATGCCAGTACTGCGGTAGATATAACGTCGATGGTGCGCAGAACCGGAATCCCCCCACAGCGTATCCCGGAGAAACGAACAAGCAGACGCTCGTCAATGACGTGTCCGTGCGGACTCTCCTTGTTCAACGCGAACAGACGGTAATGGCTTGAACAAGGCGTCCTGTTCAGCGGGATTCTGAAAAAACGCTTCGAGATTCGCGTGTTCGTCGTCCGCGACCTGTTGAAGACAAAGATTATTGTTCGCGCGCATGCTTGCCGGCGCACAAGCGACAGCAGTGAGGAACAATGCAATCGCCGCTACCGGAATGGCGATGCCCACGGTCCATCGCACGCCATTCCCCGAGCTCCACGACCCTCGCTGCAGACTTCGCAGGGTAGTCGTACTTTGTGTTGAGGCCTCTCTCATTGATCCTTCTAATTAATTAGCAAGACAATCATTTGGAGCAAAAAAAACATCACGAAAGCGCCTTCCTGATGCCGTGCATGCTCGAGACAGCTGACTCGAACAGTTCCGGCCCAACTTTCGCCCGCAGTGTTCTCGCGATCTCTGCACTGGCATCGTTGATGGGCCGGTCTAGCGCCTTTCCTGTACGGGTTGGGTAGACGCACCATTCCCTGCCATCCGATTCAGCCTGGCGTCTTTCGACCCATCGCTTTTCAGCGAGATTATCAATAAGGCGTGTGGCGGTGGGACGAGCAATGCCTAATGTGTCTGCAACCTGGCTACTCAGGCATCCAGGCGATGCAAGCACTACACGCAGCACAAATCCCTGCGCTGGTGTCAGCCCGAATGGTGCGTACACAGCGGCCCATTCGCGCTCAGCGAGGCGCGCGAGTGCCGAAGAATTGAAGTAGAGGCAATGATCGAACATAGATACATTAAATCGCAATATGGTTAGAAGGCAACTAAAATTTGATTTACTATCGCGGGCAAGTAGGACTTGCGATTTGACCTTGGCCAAATGGCCACTTTCGGGAGCGATACTGTTCGGCCACTTCTGTCCGCGGACTGCCAGTCGTGGCCGACTAAGCTATACCCCAGTCGGCGATCTATGCTGCCTGCAGCATCCACCACCTGGTTACCCGCTCCGGGGAGGTTTGCTCCTAACCGATAAGCAAAGCAACACAGCGCCTACTGTCACCAGTTCGTCCCGGTCGTCAGATGAGAGTTTCTCCCACTCGCGAGCGGCCCAGTCTGCAAGCGCGCCGCAGGTACCGCGCAGTGTCTGGGTAAGCGACAAGCCTGCAGCGATCCTGTCCTCGAATAGTTGAGTGACTTCCCACTCGGTCATGGTTCTCTCCCTTGGTCAGGTTAACCATAAACGAGGAGCGAACGCCCGTGTACCTGCCAGACCAGATAGGCTGCCAGCTCCTGTATCATCCCGCCCGCTTCCCGTTGGAAGCCTCCGACTGCGCACTCTTCGCCACAAAGCATCCGCGTATGGTTGAGAAGAAGGCGCGCGCGCCTGAACGCCCATCGTCGCCCCCCCTGCGACCCTTCGGCTTTCTCCGCAATGGACGGCAGCCTCGAATTAAAAAGATGCCTCATGGCAAATTTGTAATGTCCGTGTCCGTTTCGTGTTAACTACTGCCTGATATCCTCGATGCGGTCTCCGCAATTGCTTCACGACACGGATAGATCCATAGACCGACCAGCGTCGTGTTTCCTCGCATGAGCCTGAGTTTCTTCAAACAGTGGTTAAAAACCCCTGCAACTGTAGGTGCGGTGGCCCCTTCGTCGCGCTGTCTTGCCGACGCCATGGCGGACGGTGTCGAGTCGTTCGAGGCTATCGTCGAGGTGGGCGCCGGCACCGGCGTCGTGACGGAATCTCTCGTGCGCCGGCACCCATCAGCACGGCTGATCGTATTCGAGCTCGGAGATCAATTGGCCACCGAACTGGGAGAGCGGTTTCCTCACGCGCAAGTGGTCGGCGGGGAGTTTCATAAGAACGTTGCGGTCCTGCAAGACCTGCCAGCGAAGACGATTATTGTCTCCGGACTGCCGTTTCGTTCGCTTTCGTCTGGTGTCGTCGAACCAACGGTTGCGGCCTTCGCCGAACTCCTTTACGCGGACCGGGCTCGACGTCTAGTGCAGTTCACGTATCAACCGCGCGTCCCGTTCGTCGCCCCTATAGGCTTGCGTTGGCAGCGCATCAAAACCGTGTGGTTGAATGCGCCGCCGGCGAACGTCTGGCATCTCAGCAGCAAGACCAACTGGTGAACTAGCGCTACGCGATGTGCAAAGAACTGGCGCGTTTCGTTGATAGACCTATAACAGTATTGCAGTCCGAAGACGACGTCCTGCCTGCTTGCCGACCCCGAAGTCGGCAATTCATCCCTGGATGGTTTACGAATACAGCCTGATGAATCCATGCTTTGTCAGTCGAATCTCGATTTGCCAACTATCGGAGGCGATCATGAAGTACGAGTACGGCGGCGGGGTCATCGACGCAACCCCGGAATTTTCGCTTGGACAGTTCTTTGCACATGCGCGGATCATCCAAGCATCGCCTGACGATGATGCGGATACTGAAATGCACATCGAGCGCAATCTTGCCTGGTTCGAAAGCGAAGACGAGGCGACCGAGGTTGGGCGCCAATGGGCGATTGACTGGATCGATTCGCGCGACGATAACCTCGCCAGCACGGAGGTTGATTCATCGACACGGCAGGACGATATTCCGGCGAATGCTCCGGCGAGCTGAAAGTGCGGATACATGATCCTGATGCCGGACGACCAGCGCTGTAGCCATTCCGCAACATTTGCGTCAGCTATGACACACGCCGGCTCCACGGCAGACGCGACAACGCGGCCTCTCGCAGATATCCAGACGAGATACCCGATTGCTTGAGAAACACAGATGTGTAGGATGGAACCGACGTCAACGCCCCTTGCGCGACGTGTGTGTTTGGCCCGTAGCAATGTCTGCGGCTTTTTTTATGCATCCGGAATCGCTCCGTCATTTACGCGAGCCATCCGGCGCCGCTGACTTCGACGGCACGAACGGCTAGCGCAGACCTACCGAAGGGAAAACGGTGACCTCGGCCGTCGCCGACCGTCGATATGGGCTTTTTGCGTATTCAATGGCAACCTGCATGCGGCGCTCTCGGATGCGAAATAGCCAAGAATGCCAAATGTTTCGCGTTGCCCATTCCGGTGAGTGACTATCGCTGTTGCTGCGTAGCTCGGAATGGAAGCCGGAGCGAGGGGCATGATCGTCGATGCCTGGTATTCCACGGGATCAGCGTGCATAGCATGTCGCTCCTTGTCGTCGTCCGGCGAGCCAGCTATGGCGCCTCAATTATTTCATCGTCGGACAGTTGTGCGACGATCTAAAGGTGCAGGAGGTGAATGGCGGCAGGGGGCCGTCTGTGCGACCGCAGCTAGCCCGCCCGAAGGGTTCTCCGCACTAAACCTGCAATCGTCGGCGGCGCTTTGCGGTCGATTCTAGCGAATCATTGTTTTCCGGATCGCAGGTCAGATTTGTCGACGATTTAGCCCGCAGTCCCGACGTCCGTGGGTGGCCGAACAGCGACCGATGGTTGATCGCCATTTGGCAACGCCTAGCTTCAAATTCAAGTCTGCTCCGCCATCTCACGCGCATCATCCGCCTCGACGCCAAGAGATGCCGTCGAGGTAAAGGGGAGACGTTGCAGAGCGTTCAATCGACGCAGCGCTCGCTTCAATCATGCTCGATGCCAAGCAGCCGCGCGTCCAGCCGCCGTGCCAGCGCCGCGCCGCCTTCGCGCATCACTGCGTCGTGATTCCATTGAAAAACGGGCCGCAACAACGGTGCCAATGCATTCATCCACGCGCGGTTCGTATGCGCCCACCAGTCATAGCGAACCACGGTAAGGTTGCGTCCGTCGGTCGAAAAGCTCCACCGACCGGCGCCGTCGACATCGCCACTGGCTTCCCCCTCCAGCGCGACCAACGGGTCGACGCGCGTCACCCGCATATCGAACACGAGGCGATAGGGCAACCAGCCTTTCCATGTATAGCGTTGTACGAGGCCCACGCCCTGATCGGAACCCGCCTCTAGCTGGTCTACGCGCTCGACGTTAGACCACCACTCGGGCCAGCGCGCCGAATCCTGGATTGCCGCCCAAACTTCCTGCACTGGCGCATCGATGCGCCAAATGGTGGTAAAGCGGTATTCGACCGTCCGCAAACTGCCTCCATTCTTAGTATTCTTCTGGAGAGTTTGTCAGATGCTCGCTGCACTTGCCATGACCGGCGAAACACTACCGCGTTGCCACCCCTCGATATCGCGTCGAGTCATCTGCGACAAAACGCAAGGCAGCTAGAGGCAATCGACCAGTGCATGGGAGCCGGCGGCCGAGACCTTCACCTCAGCCAACCCCGGCCGACTGCTGCCTGACGCGAGCGCCTCATGTCGACCCACTTCAGCCAGTCGTTTACTCACGCCCGTGCGGCTCATCTCGGAGTGCAACGGACATCGGCGGATCGCTGCTCGTGACCTCGGCCTTCGCAGATTTCTAGACGTCTTAATTCAACGTCAGCTGTGGGCGAGTCGCCCATGGTGTCGGGTGAAGAAGCGAGACGGGCGCGTGCCGCCCTGCAAACCGACATTTCTCCGAAAAATCCTCTATGGAACTGCCTGCGAACGCCCGTAACACCAAAACGCAACGTAACCACAGAGCAACCATGACCTCAGTCACGAGGGCTCCATCACGCCCGCGTTACACTATATGCGCTCGCCCACATCGTTAGCTCGCCCACATCGTTATTACGATTTAGGAGTTCAGACATGCCGATTCGCCCGGTTCTGAAACCTTCTTCCCATCGTCGAGTTCCAGATGCTGCTCGGCAAAGTAACTTGCCGATATTCGCAACCGCGCTTGTAGTTTTTTTATTGATAACAGTGCTGTTCGAGCTTTTTACTTTCCATGTGAGTGGCTTACATTTTTGGTCACTGTTCGATTCACGAGACCGCAGTATCACGATGCACCAGTGGTCTGAACTTGGTGGTAGCTACCAGACATTAGGGACTTTGTACTCCGCACTAACTCTTGTCGCCGTTGTCGTAGCTCTATCCGTTCAAAGCCGACAACTGGATCATTCGATGTATGAGTTGCATAAATCGTTTGAATCCGAAAAACTGGGGCGCTACCTATCGATGCTTGATAATGCATATTTTGGGCGTCCGTTCGCAGGGACCGAGACGTTCCGAAGTGTTAATGATGTACGCAAATGGATGCGAGATTCTTGTAAAGACGAAAATGGCTTTTTTGTCAAAACAAAGTATGAAGCGCTCTTGACATCTACCACCGACGGAACGTCGCCAGCGCATGATTACGCGAACCAGATCGGGCTAGAGTTGCAACGTCTAGGTTTTCAAATAATGTACGGAGCGGTACCATTGGCTCCCGTATTAGCGGTGAATGCACCGGTCATCCTGGAAGACTGGTCTTATTGCAACCGGCATGTTGAGTACGTGAACCGAAAAGAAAAAATCTGGATCAAAGACGGGGATAACGAATACAAAGTTGCCTTTGGACGTCGACATGGTGAGTGGCTTAGCTTGATGGCAATGACGTATATGCAGCAACGTCTTTCAGGCGAGCTCTGCGACTCGTTGTTGTCCCGTTTCGAGAACGTCGAAAGCGCTGAGTCTAAAGCAAAGCAAATTCTTGCTAGCGAAAGGAGCATGATGGCTGTAGGTGAGTTGGCAGAGGATCTTTGACTTCTTCGGCGAGGTGTCGCGCCACGTGAGAGTGTCACGGAACTCTTCGCCCTACCCGTGCTCGCGGAGACCACTAATACTACAAGGAGGAAAACCAACTGTTCGTCGTCGCTCGCTCGGGACACGGCGCGGGGTCGCAACGTTAACCGCCCTCGTACAAGTCCAAGTAACGGGCAAACACCCGGCATCCTCAGCTAGTCCAACGCAGAAAAATGAGATCGTCTTCGCCGACCGCGGCCGCTGCTAGCGCCTCGTTTCGGCCCAGCCTGCTGGGCGCATTGGACCGGCTCTAAATAGCGCACAAAGTGCGCTTGCTAATAAGAAGGTCGTCGGTAGGCGACAAGTCTAGTGGAATCGAGTCAAATTGTTTGCGGTCGAGCTTGCTAACACCCAACGGTCGCCACCTTTCACTTTAAAAGTAGTGATCGGCGTGGACTTACGTAACATACAACGACGAAATTCGTCTGGTGATTGAAAAGGCTTGCGCGGGACGCTAGCAGGAGTCAAAGTTACTTAGGCGACCACTACGCTGCATTCTTCTTCATGGAGTGGGGTGCACATGCAGATCTCACCATATCTCGGCCACAACTGCTACTGCGATACGCGTGCACCTTCAAGACATTGTTAGCCTGGGAGGAACGTAACTGTCGTGCGCAAAAAATATTAAGAGGAATCTTAGTATGAGAACCGAAAATAAAAATTTTATCTGTCATTTCGTTGATCACGGAATGATTGAGAAACAGGCAATTTCCGACTATTTAGAAGACACGTTTCAACGGACCATTCCCGACATATCCGAAGGCCAAGCGGCGGTGTTAGTGACCTGTCAGCGCGCCGAACTATACTGTTTTGGGGAGCTAAACCGCGAGCTAGCAGCGGAAATACTCGGTCCATTGATGGACAATGCACACACGATACGTGGAACTACCAAAGTCCTTAGACGGCTATCAGAGATCGCAGCCGGTGCACATTCTTGGCTGCTCGGAGAAGAATACATTGAACATCAAGTTCAACGAGCATTTTCGCACACAAAAGAAAACACACAATTGCGATGGCTCGGTAACAAAGCCATTCAAATCGCGAAGAAAGTAAAAGTTCAGCACGAATTTAGATCAATACGCGATTACCCGGAAATAGCACTAGACATTGCGGAGGACGCAACAAAACGCTGGTCTGTGGACGAGAACGCTCTCTTCATTATTGGCGGCGGAATGTTAGGTCGTGCTCTTGTCAATGCAGCGCTCCAGAGGAACTGGAACGAGATCACTCTGATTACGCGCACCCCAAAAAAGCTAAGAAGGCTGCTATCCAACAAGTGCATAATCTCTAAATTAAGCGATCTGCCAACAGTGAACCCTGGCTGCGGATTCTGCATCGTAATAGCTTCCTTGGACCTCGACGATGATTACAAGCAGAGGATCGCCGAGCTTGCCTCAAGCGTCAATTGCTTTGGAATCATTGACCTCTCCGCCCGTAGAACCTTCAGCGCGCCGCCTTCGGATCTCTATATCCACATGTACGGAAAAAGATTTAGTGACATTGTCACCAAAAACAATTTCGAACTGGGAATAAAACTACCGGAACTATTGGGGGCTATCAGCGATATGGCCGAGCGTTCCATTCAAGGTATTTTTCCGGAGGAGGACTTTAAATTCAAAGCCGCCGAAGAACCCCCACTTGGGTTTAACCGGTGAAAACTGCATTGACACCGTCATAAGCCGAAAAAAATGTTCCTTTCGGATGAGAGTTACACCAGCAGCCGGACAAAATCATGAATCCCGAAATCAATGACAAGAAAATTGACGACATACATACGCGGATTTTCGATCCCAAAAAGCTCCTTGACGTCTCAATCGTCGATGCTGTCTTCGAAGAATTCCGAAACGTGGTGCCCAATATTTTCGGAAGCAATCTTGCCTTCGGATTCGTGTTTGGCGGCTTCGCAAAAGGCTATGCTGTGAGCAACCAAGATGCCGACTTTTACATTTGCAACCGAAAAGAAGAGCGTAATCAAGTCGACAATTTCAGATTTTGGTATTTCGACGTACATGAGCGCTACGGACTGTGGCCCGATATCGAAGTTCCCGGGTCGATATCAACGCTAAGTCATCTGCGAGAAAAAATCGAGTTTGCCAAAAATCTTCCGTTGCGGCCCATAATCGAAACACATTATGAAGCGCAATCTATCATTTGGTGCGATATCATGTCTGGTCCAAAGGCTGCAAAAATAGGCGACTTAACCCTTCTAAACGAAATTGAAACCTCCTGTGAGTTGCTTCCTCAGAAATGGAGGCGCGAAGCACTATCGCTTATCGGCGAAAACGTAGATTTGGAAACCACGAAACTCCCTATTACTCGTCTTTTCAGGAAGGCAGTAAAGTATATGGAGCAGGGAGACAGAGATGCTCGCCCAGAGAATCTAGGGCCGCCGTCGTGATTATAATCCATGTAGAAAACTGAGGAAACGCGTTATGAGTAACAAGACGAATATCGCCCCGCCCAAGAAACATGAGCGCATTAAAGAGCTTTTGGCGAGACTGGATGAACTAGAGCATGCCCGTTCCGGGCTCGAAGCATACGCCCAAATTTCTAATACCTTAAATGAAATCGAAGACGCATATTTCGGTGATTTTTGGGACTTGCCGCGAACTTTCTTGGACGGAACAATCAGTGACAGGCTCTACACTTCACAAGCCGAATGTTTTCGCGTTGATCCTCAATATCCCGGGGTCGTCAATATGGTGCACACAAACGAATATATTCTAATCAGTCGATATGGAGCCATAGAAATACAAAAGGATACCGGGGAACGAAAAATTCCGTTTTGCTACAGAAAAGATGCGATTATTTATCAGAAGCCAGATGCTTGGGGAGACGGTGTGTGGCACAGCAAGAATGGCGACGTCCTCTCAGACGAGCCTCGAAATAAGTAATCGCTCGACTAAATCACGATTACCGTATTGAGAGCAGCGATGCGGCAAAAGGACAATAGCTGAATCAACACGGAACGTTCCGGGCGCAAAGATATAAGTGGTCGGGGTCTCGGCAAACCTCTCCTAGCAGAAACGATGATTTCGTCAAATGGAATGAGGCAAACGGGCTGTAGCCTAGAAGAGACGATTTCGGGTTCAGGAAAGTGCCGATGATCATAGCCGGTATCATTCCACGGCATGTAACAAACGATTATGACGACGCAAGCGGCGCGATTGCCGCGCCAATTTCCGGTGCCGAACGCAGAAGCGACGTTCGAACGTCCGCAAAAAACTTGGCCAACGACTGTTGATGGCCGGAAGTCCATCGGAAGCCGATGCGCAGCACGCTCGACTCGACTGACGAACTTCCGCAGACGACCCAACTCGGCCGCTGGGCCCACGAAGCTGCAACGGCCGCTCTCGACGCAAAACCCGACGTTTAATAGCTTTGCGATTCGACCGTGCGCCGAGAGAGACGAACGTCCGATCCACCTACGCGGACTGCGCGCTTTCAGCGCAAGGAGGTCCCACTACTGGGGCGCAAGCGATCCGAACCAGTAGGAGGCGGTAACACCACCATCCATCAGAAAGTCGCTGCCAGTAATGAAGCCGCCATCGGGTCCCATCAGCAGTGCCGCCACGTTGGCAACTTCGTCCGGCGTACCGGCCCGCTTTGCCGCGCAGCCGTCGATAACCGGCGCCGCGCGGACCATGCAGTTCGTCTTTTGCCAGCGGTGTGATGATGATGCATGGGCTTATGGTATTGACGCGTGCGCCGCGTTCACCCCAACGGACAGCTTCGAACATGACGCGCAAGGCGTTACCTCGCTTGGATAACTGGTAGGCCTGCAACGGATCCTTCACCTGATCGGGTTGGAGCATCGGCAACTTCAGCAGGTCCTCGACGGGCGTCGTCGCGAGCGCTTTGTTCTGGTCCGACGTCAGGGGTGGCAGTCGATGGCCAGACTGCGACGCAATGACGACTGCCGAGCCACCTTCTGCAATCACTTTGCCGAATTCTTCGAGAACCAGCGCAGTGCCGTACAGATCGACTTTCAGGATCGTGTCCGGCGAAGCCTGCGATGGTGAAACGCCGGCCGCATGGATAAGGCCTTGGACTCTTCCCAACGACATCGCTTTAGCAACCAGAGCTTCGACCGACACGCGCGACGAAACGTCAACGACTGCCGTCGTGACCTCGAAGCCCGCTTCGCTGAGCGTCCTAGCGGCTGCATCGGCATTCTCCTGACGCAGGTCCGCGAGCAGCAAATGCCTTCCCGCGCCCACCCGACGCGCGATGGCCTGCCCGATTGATCCCGGGCCGATAACAACGACAACTTTCTGCATGACTTCCTTCCGTGTGTTCCGGTTCACTGATGCCACGCCAATTCTTTGGCAAAGCATAGAGTTCAAGCCCGGTCGCAACCTTCGCGATAAGAGGATCGGTTACTTGCCGACGCGCGCCTGCAGGTGTGCCGGGTAGCGCTCGCCTTGCACCATAACGTCCGCGAGCCGGGCATCAATGTCGCTCAGGTTGCCAGCCGTCAGTTCGATAGCAGCAGCGCCGACGTTTTCTTCCAGTCGATGCAGCTTCGTCGTACCGGGAATCGGCGCGATCCACGGCTTTTGCGCGAGCAGCCACGCGAGCGCAACTTGCGCCGGCGTCGCGTTCAGACTCGCGGCAAGCTGCTTGAGGACGTCGACCAGGGCTTGATTCGCGTTGCGGTTCTCTTCAGAGAAGCGCGGCACGACATTGCGGAAGTCGGATTTGTCGAAGCCGGTGTTTGCGCCGATAGCGCCAGTCAGAAAGCCTTTGCCGAGCGGGCTGAACGGCACGAAGCCGATGCCAAGCTCTTCGAGCAGCGGCAGGATCTCTCTCTCTGGCTCGCGCCACCACAACGAATATTCGCTTTGCAGCGCCGCGACCGGTTGCACAGCATGGGCACGGCGGATCGATTGGGTGCCTGCTTCCGACATGCCGAAATGCCGAAATGCTTGACCTTGCCCTCGTGAATCAGGTCTTTGACTGCGCCAGCGACATCTTCCATCGGCACGTCGGGATCGACCCGGTGTTGGTAAAGGAGGTCAATGCGATCCGTACGCAGCCGTTTGAGAGCGGCCTCCGTCACCGCACGGATATTGTCCGGCTTGCTGTTTACGCCTTTCTGAACGTCGCCGCCCTCGAAACCGAACTTCGTCGCGATTACAACCTGATCGCGGAACGGCGCAAGCGCCTCGCCCACCAGTTCTTCATTCGCGCCTTGCGCATATGCCTCGGCTGTATCGAAAAACGTGACGCCTTGCTCGAAGGCGGACCGGATCAGCCTGATCGCGTCGGCCTTTTCTGTTGCGGGCCCATAACCGTAGCTCAGCCCCATGCAACCAAGGCCCATTGCCGAGACTTCCAGCCCGCTCTTTCCAAGAATGCGTTGCTTCATCATCTAGCTCCTCAACCGTCCACGGTCACGCCGGCCCGATACTCCTCGTTCGTGACCTGTTCCATCCAGTCGACGGGGCTGCCGTTCACCTTTTCAGCGATGGCGATATGCGTCATCGCTGTGGTGGCGGTCGCGCCGTGCCAGTGCTTCTCTCCGGGGGCGATCCAGACAATGTCGCCCGGCTTGATCTCCTTAACCAGTCCGCCTTCTCTCTGCACCCAGCCGAGACCTGCCGTCACGATCAGCGTCTGACCGAGCGGATGTGTATGCCACGCAGTCCGCGCGCCTGGTTCGAATGTCACGGTTGCGCCGCCGATCCGGGCGGGCTCGACCCCAGTGAACGGCGCGTCGATCCTGACCGTCCCGGTGAAATATTCAGCCGGTCCCGTCGCAGATTGCTGCGAGCCGCATCTGATGATTTGCATGAATGCTCCTTGCGATATTTGCCGTGAATTTCTAATGTAGCAGCGCGTCCCACTGCGATTAAGAGCTAAAATCCGCATGAAGTTAGAAGGGGAGCTTATAAATGGCGCGTTCCGATTTATCCGATATCACGGCGTTCCTCTCCGTTGCTCGCGAGGGCAGTTTCACGAAGGCTGCCGCAAAGCTCGGCGTTTCCCAATCTGCGCTGAGTCAGACGGTGCGGAATCTCGAAGCACGTCTGGGACTGCGGCTTCTCGCACGAACCACACGCAAGGTTTCGCCGACCGAAGCCGGCGAACGTCTGATCCAGTCGGTCGGCCCCCGGCTCGATGAGATCGAGGCCGAGTTAAGCGCGCTCACCGCTTTGCGCGATAAGCCGGCGGGCACGGTGCGCATTGCCGCCGGGGAGCACGCGGCTGAATTGCTGCTGTGGCCTGTAATTCAACGGCTCCTTCCGACTATCCTGACATCACGATCGAGATCGTCATCGATAACGGACTGACGGATATCGTCGAGCAACGGGTGGATGCAGGCGTGCGGCTCGGAGAGCAAATAGCAAAGGACATGGTCGCGGTTCGCATTGGTCCTGAGGTGCGCATGGCTGTTGTGAGCACGCCCGCTTACTTCGCCATGCATCCGAAGCCGAAGACGCCCGAAGACCTGACGGCACATAACTGCATTAACATCCGGCTGCCAACGGCCGGTGGCATTTACGCGTGGGAGTTTAAAAAAGGAACACGTGAGCTCAACGTCCGCGTAGAAGGACAACTTGTCTTCAATACGGCGACGATGGCCGTAAAGGCCGCGCTTGCTGGCATCGGCCTCGCCTTCGTTCCCGAAGAACGGGTATTGACGCAACTTGCGAGCGGCGAGTTGTTGCGGGTGCTGTCCGACTGGTGTCCGTCGTTCTCTGGCTTCCATCTGTACTATCCCAGCCGCTGCCAGCCGACTCCGGCGTTCGTCGTCGTTGCTAATGCGTTGCGTCACGCGAAGTAGGCTTCCCAGGATCGAATAAGAGAATGACGCATTTGCCTGGAGTCGCCCTCAGGCGACCGCTTTTGGAGTCGAGCCGCCTCCCGGATGTCGAACAGATGAGGTGAGCCAATGACGGCTCATGGCCGCATCCGGAAATACGAGATCTCTTTGTCACCGCGATACCTAGGGGATAGCTGAATTTCCGAAGCCGACCCTGAGCCGCCGTTCGAATTCAAGCTACCGCAACGGCCGGTCCGGAGGCATAGCTGCCCTTGACCCGGCGTCGCACAGTGCTCCAGGTTTCCTCTTTATGCTAGACAGCCCACGATTTGCCGCAAGAGGTCTTCGGTTCTAGTGGTGGTTATCCGCCAAGAAGCGCCCACACGCAATTCCAAAACTCGAACACGGAGGAACGAACGATGACGAAGTACCTTATCTCCTTCCCCAGATCGGCAATGGACATCTCCGACGAAGACATGGCTGCGGTCGGCGAAGCGGCACACACGGTCATATGCGAGGCGAAGGATGCCGGCGTCTATGTCTTCGGCGGTGCCATCAATGAGGACGTCGCGCCGCTATTGGTCGCCGCCGACGGCACCGTCACGAACGAGACCTACCCGCAGACCAAGAAATTCGACGGCGGCTTCTGTGTCTTGGAACTCTCGTCGCGCGAAGCCGCTGTCCAATGGGCCGCGAAGATCGCCAAACCTTGCCGCTGCTCGCAGGAACTTCGCGAGTTCGGGTACGATCCCGAGAGCTGACCCGCGCGGCTGGTTGTCGACGAGTTGTCCGGCAAGAGCTGGGTGGGTCATCAGGTGATAGCGGCCGAGCGCGCAAAACTCCTTGCCGAGCGTCAGGCGTCCGTGCGCACGATCTCGGCCGGTTGATCGGCTGTCACCTGGAATTCACGCCATGCACCGCCGTCCGTCCGGAGGAACGACGACTTCCTGCTCACCCTCGCCTGCCCGTACGTCTCCTCGTTCGTGAGATTCGCCCGGTCGATCTCGTAGACAAACACGAAGTCCCGGCCGCTGGTCTCCTTGAGGAGCGTCTCCCAGTCGTCGAACAGCTTGTGCGCGGTGAACAGGGAACCCGCCTGATCGACGCCGGCGCACACGAAGAACGTGGCCGGCGCCTTGAAGCCGGTGGAATCGGTGAAACGCGCGAGGATGGCATAGTCGGTGTGCTCCGCACTCCACTGGAGCACCGTCCGGCCTTCGGCGCCCGTGCTCGGCCGCTTCATTTGCACGGCGTTGTCCGTGAAGCGAGGCAGGATCGGATCGCTCATATGCGCTTCGCAGATCCACTTGGTGAGGAGATTCGACATGGGACTACCGAACGAAACCATGCACGCCATTTCCTCCACTTTCGACTTCAGCGGCTCCAGTCGCTTGAGGTGGACCACGTCGATATCGACCTGAACGCCGAGCGTGATGTCGATCGACTTCGCCTTTTGCGTGATGGACGAAAACGCCTTGACGTCCGCCGTGCCGAGCACCGAGGCGAACGCATTGCGAAACGACCCCCAGCCGGGCGTGTTCGCATGCTCCAGCGCCCGGTTGGACAGCTTGAGATTGCCGTCTCCGCCGGGCTGGGTGGCGGGGAGCACGAAGGCTATCGACGATGCGAGTTCGAGACCGAAGAAACGCTCCTTCGCCGAACGCTTCTCCCGGTCTTCCATGAACAGAAGACCGACGATCAGCACGGCGACGACGGTAGCGACCACGCCTTGCAGCAGTGACGACACCGTGCCGGTTGCAAGGGACACCGTCCAGCCGAGGATGGTCGAACCCGGCGGCAGGTCGAAGCGTTCCGGCTTCCACGGCCATAACGCGGGAACGATCTTCTGGCAAAAGAACAGGATGGCAAAAAACTGGGGAATCTTCCAGATGTCCGCGCCGTCTTTTACCCTCGTGACAAGTCGACCCACCCGCACGGCCATGATGTTTTGCGCTCGATGATTTTTCTGCTCGCCATGTTACCTGAGCGAACGTGTCGACGACGCGTCTTCGCGGCCGCGCTTCGCCCGTAAACTGCGGACATCCGGCCGTCACGAGGCCAGACGGCATTTTGATTCGGGATTGGGGAGGAACGACTGGGGACTCGAAGACACGTGGGTGCCGAACATACCGCGCTGCTACGCACGAGCGGTAAGATCATCTACCGCTTCCATGCACGAGACCTGCATCTTGTGCGCAGTCGGTCTACGAATTGCATTCGACCAACGAAACTTGATGCAATGAGACTACGTTGGGTCTCAGCGAACGAATGACCGTTTGCCGACGCAAGTTGACATCTGAGTGTCCGAGCGACGGTACCGGCAAATGACGCCTCCTGGCCGATAGCACCAGTTCAATGAACGAGCCGCAATGAGGATACTGGAATTCTCAATGGCAGCTTTCCGGCGTTGGTACGAACGCGTACTGCCGGCCATGAACCACCATTCGCCCGCAATGTCGCTCAGCCACTCAGGTGTCGGTTCTACCAGGAAGCGGTCATTCAATTCGCAACGTCGAACATTGCATCATCGGCCATTGCCGACATTGGGGCGGGCTGGTTCTACGTCAGCAATGTGGCGGATTGCTGACGGCGGCGGCATCGAGCAGCCGGCGGCAGCTTCCTGCATCAGCGAATTCACACTCCCGACCCGCTACGGTCATCCGGTTTGCTCCAAAGCGGCCGCTCATATGGCAAAAGTGCGACCATTGACCAGTCTACTAGACCCGACGCTGGAATTCAGCACGTAACAACGCGAACTGTAGGAGATCGTGATAGGTGC
Source organism: Paraburkholderia fungorum (assembly GCF_046027605.1). Classification (GTDB taxonomy): domain Bacteria; phylum Pseudomonadota; class Gammaproteobacteria; order Burkholderiales; family Burkholderiaceae; genus Paraburkholderia; species Paraburkholderia fungorum_F. The sequence continues at coordinate 3,731 of NZ_JAQQEF010000031.1, read as the reverse complement.
CACGCCAGTACCCAGCCTGACGCTGGAACCCTTCACGGAGAAAACCCAGCGTCTCCAGCGTGTCTATAGATGGTGCGTTTTGAGGGTGAACCTGGGCTTCGATGCGGTTTATCTGCATCGTATCGAAACCGTGATCGATCGCGGCAGAAAGCGCTTCGTGCATATATCCATTGCCACGCGCAAACGGAGCCAATTCATAGCCGACGACGCAGCTTCGCCAACTTCGATTCCATCGGAAAAGACCGCATGTACCGAGGAAAAGGCCATCCGAAATCCTCTCGATGGCCCAGCGGACGCCAGAGCCACTGCGCCGCCAATCGGCGAATACCTGAATCAGCTTATCGGCCTCCCCTATATCGGTCATTGGATCAGTACCGTACCAGTGCATGCCTTCAGCATCGCCATGGACAGCAAACAACGACGGTGCGTCGCCGGGCAAAAGCTCCCGCAATAATAGCCGCGAAGTTGTCAGTGTCGGAAACGTGGTCATTAGAGTTTGATTGTGATCCGGGAGCTAATGATCGCATGCCATAAATCAGCGACTGTGCCGTGTTGGGCTCTCCCGCCGAACGGGCTCGTTTCGTTTGATGGCGTGCGACCGATTGCGGACGTCGTGCCGATCGTCAACGATCCAGGCGCCACTTTCGATTGACCGAAACTGGCCGGACCGAGCCAGTCACCACCCGGCTGAGTTCGGCCCGTAAGGTTGCGGTTGAGGTGCCGCAGATGCCGGCAGAGATTGTAGAAATGCAGTTGGCGCATGAGGTGCGTGATAGTCTGGCAAAGGCGTACAACCGAACTCAATGGCTCAATGAACGTCGGGATCTAATGCAGCGATGGGCCGACTATCTGGGCACACCGCGAGCCGCCCCCCGCTTTTGATGGGCGCGATCCCAAGGTGGCTTGCTAGGGCGTTCGTCATCATGCGTGCATCTTTCGTCGACTACAAGAGGCCATCGTGCGCAAAATTGTTGCGGAGAGCTTTTCTGCGTTCATTAACGAAACCGAGGTATTCGATCTTGTCGCTGATCTCGTGCTGTTCCGAGGCCAAGCAATCGAAGGCGGCCTTTTACCTGGGATCGCCCGAACCAACCCCAAGGCAGATACGACGGCAAAGGAGAAACTGGCACTAGCCCAACTCGGACTTATGGGAGCCTCATTTGCAGACCTGAATCGGGCGACGCAGCTTGACCTGCTAGTCGTCGCTCAACATTTTGGCTTGAGGACGAGACTGCTCGACTGGACTAGCAACCCATTGGCGGCCCTTTGGTTTGCTTGTGCAGATTCGAAGCACGGCGATACTTACGTCTACGCCTTAGTCGCTGACAAACTCCAGAAGACAGGACTGTATGATGTAAAAGATCCTTTCTTGGTACCGGTCACGCGGGCGTTTCAGCCTCGCTTGAACAACCCGAGGATTGTGGCTCAACACGGATGGTTCACTCTTCACAGATTTTCGTCGAGTGTGGGCGCCTTCGTTCCGCTAGACGTCAATCGGAAGACGAGAGCCGAACTGACAGAGATTCGAATCCCTGCCGAAAAACGGGAAGATATTTTGCGCTCGCTTGATCGCCATGGCATCAACCGACGAACCTTATTTCCCGATGTTGAGGGGTTGTGTCGGTTTATCAACTGGAAGTTGGATTTGAATTGATCACCCCAAGGGCCGCTTGCCGCCGATCGACGACGGGCAGTGAGCGGGCATCTACGGCCATTGGCTCGCGCTGTCGCACGAACATTCGAACGGCGGCTCCGCCAGACAACGGACCGTCGTGTGCGGATCATGCCTGTCGCGTAGTCGGCCTTTACTGACGGTCGCGGTTCGCGGGCAAAGGCCAACCAGCACCGCGACGTGGATGTCCGCTTCCCGAAGGGCGAAGGAATCACCGTAACCCTTACCGGCCTTTCGGCTGGAAAGAGATCAGGCGTTCGTCAGTATCGGTTAGGCAGACGTATCACCGCATCTGTCGGCAAGCAGTTCTACTGTGCTGCGGAAGCGAGCGTGGTGTGGCCACTGCTGGCCGCGCCTGGTGTGGTGTGCGGCAGCGCGCTGCCGGGTGACGGCCACTCATCCACGTCTGCCAGCAGCCGCCCAAAACAAAAAGCCACGGGGCTTGAACTGCACCCCAAATCGTTGGACGGGTGTCCAACTTTTGGGGTGCAGTTCAAGCCCCGTGGCAATTCACCAGCGGAGAAACCAGGCCCGCCAGGATGATCTTCCCGCTATTCGACGTTCCAGTAGAACGCCGCCTGCGCGCTGCCTTTGCTGGCAATGCTGACGGTCTTCGTCTGATCGCGGTCCTTGTAGGTCGCGTGCACCGTATAGCGGCCGGGACGCAGCTTGACCAGCATGAAAGGGCCGAGCGAATCGGCTTGCAGCACCTCGTTGTTATGTGCGTCTACGATCCGGACGTGGACATCAGCGAGAAAGTCCGATCTCGGTCCGATAAACTGCATTGACAGCGGCCAGTGGCTTCGCGCGCGTTCCAGCGCCGTCGATTCGTCCTGGCCGACGCCGCCCGACACGTAGGACACGTCGCCCTGTTGCTGGATCCGCGGCAAGCCTGCGACGTTTGCGTTACCGGCGCGACTGGTGTCAGTGACAGTGCCGCCAACCGCGTCCGTGGCCTGCGCCTCAACCGGGCTGCCGGCAAGCCAGAACGCTAACGCCGCCACGAGGGCCGCAGCGAGAGCCATACGCTTGTTGCCTGGTGCTTTCATAGCATCCTCCTTTCATGTGAACATCTGGATTGCGTTGAAAATTGCTGGTACGCCCCAGTCCGGGTTGACAGACGGGACGGCGCCTGCCTCTTGCAAGTCTGTTGTTTACCTCTGAGCCGCCACACCCATGCCGTGTGCCTCACGATCAGCTCTCCGGAGGCGGCGAACCCGGCGGCGGTGGAGGCACATTACCGCCAGCGGCCGGCGCGCTCATCAGGCGGCCGGAGAGCGGAACGCGATCGCCGGCCGCGTACATGCATTGCACATATGCGGAGTCGTAGCGGCGCTGCACCTCATCCGCGGAAGTCTGCCCAGCGCCAGCGCCTAGCACGCTACCCGCCAGCAAGCCGGCACCCGCGCCCACGGCGGCGCCACGGCCACCATTGAACGCAGCGCCCGCAGCCGCACCGAGTGCCGTACCTAGCGCGGCGCTGCCCGCCCCGCTGGCGGTTGCCACCCGGTTTGCCAAGACGCCGCCCACCTGTCCAGATGCAAATTGCCTGCATGAGCCGTCGTCGATGCGGAACTGGTCGAAGGTCTTGCCGGTGCCCGGCAGTGCCATTACGCTGGGAACCGTCGGCGCGATCGTGCAGGCGCTCACGCAGGTCAGCGAGGCGAGTAGGACGAACGCAGAACGTTTCATTTCATATTCCCCCAGTCGTCAATTGGATGATGCTGGCTGGGCCGGCGCTTCACGCCACCCGCCAGGGCATTCCTTCGCATATGGGTAGTAAGCTTTCGACGCGTCGCAGTAGTACCAGGACCCGTCCGGTTGCGCGGGTCCGGCTGACGCCGGCCCTTGTTCGACGTAGTTGTCCGGGGCGGCGGGCACGGCGACGACAGGTGGGTAGTAATACGGAACCGGGGCCACCGGATAGTAGTACGGGTATGCCGGCCCGACCAGGACACGGACGCGATCGGCATGCGCTGCGCCGCTCGCACAACCAGCGGCAACAGCTAACAGCATGATGAGAGTTTTCAGCCATTTCATAATGTTCTCCTAAGAAAAT
>NZ_JAQQEF010000030.1:0-98738 GCF_046027605.1 Paraburkholderia fungorum | reverse complement strand
GGCCCATCGAATGGCCAGATCAGGAAACATCGCGAGACATCGCGAGAGACATGGCCCGATGCGCTCCCACTTCCTCCGGCATCGCTTCTCCCTGATCCGCAGCGCGTTCGTGTAACCCGTCAGCTTGCCCATATCCACGACATACGTGCACGGGTTCTACACTCCCATCCCTCGCAGAACACGCTAATTCTGGTTTCGTTCGCATAGCAGCAACCCCAAGGGGACAGCTCTCTCGCAGGCGAAAAACCAGCAACAAGGCAGCTTCAATAACTCCCTTCAGAGTCTTCTTGAGCGTTTCGCTGCATCGCTTTGTCTTAACATCCTCCTCAAAATACTGTATAAATATACAGTGAAAATGGTCGCCCCTATCTTTGTCCGAGGCCGGGCAGGGCGGAGCGTTCCTTATTGAACGAGCGTGACTATGGCAGCAGCGATTCACCTGATGACAACAACGCTGTCGTCACAATTGAGGCGTCAGGTGTGGCAGGGCAATGAGCTTGCCGAGGCGGACTCGCGGGCGATTTCCAGCGGCTATGCCGCGCTGGATCAACTGCTGCCGGGGCAGGGTTGGTCGACCGGCGGCCTGACGGAGTTATTGATTGAGCACGAAGGAGTTGGCGAACTGCGCCTGCTGGCCCACGCGCTTCGGCATCTTACGGCACACGCTGCACGAAACGTCATGCTCGTAGCGCCCCCTTATCAGCCTTGTGCTTCGGCACTGAGGGCTTGGGGTATCGATGTCGAGCGCGTCTTATGGATACGCTCGGGTGAAGACCAGGCGCTGTGGGCTGCCACTCAGGCATTGAAGCAGGATGGCGTCGGAGCAGTGCTGGTATGGCTGTCGAATGCGCGCGCCGATAAGGTTCGGCGCCTCCAGGTGGCGGCTCAGGAGTCGGCGTCGTTGGCATTTTTAATCCGCCCTGTCGAGGCAGCCACGCAATCTTCGCCGGCGCCATTACGAATGATCTGCGAGCCGCTCTTACCGGCCAATGCGCAGACGATCAATCGTCGTCAATGGTTGCAGGAGATCGGCATCTCGATCGACATTTTCAAGCGCCGCGGGCCGCCGCTAGTTGAGCCTCTACGTCTCATTTTGCCGTTACAAAGCGTCTTGTTGCCGGAAAACCGAGTCGGCAGCAATCAAGGACGAGAGATCAAACATGCTGTGGATCGCAGTCACATTGCCACTCTTATCGCTGGAAGCAGTGAAACCACTGGAGCCGCTTCCGGATGGTTCGCCCGCGAAGCCGAATCGGTGTGAGCCGGGCGACAAGGCAAGCCAACCTTCAGGTGCCGAAAACGTCACGGAGGTGCGCTGCTATGCGCTGGCCGATCACGCGCACATCTTGATGCCGGATTCCGATGCATTGCGTGCTGGAGTGCATGCGGGTCATCCGCGCTCGTACGCATTGGCTTTGGCTCCTGGTCTCAAGATGCTTGCCGCGGATACAGGCCGCGAAACCCAGGCGTTCGAAGCGATGGCGCTCGCTTTGCTGACGTACACACCGAAGGTGTCGCTCGCGCACGCGCACACCTTGTTGCTGGAAGTCGGCTCTGGTTTGCGGATGTTTGGTGGCTTGCGCAAGTTGCTGGCACGGGTATCCGCGACGGTGGCTGAATTCGGCTATACGGCGCGCATCGCGTGCGCTCCAACAGCTTGGGGCGCGTGGCTTTTGGCGCAGGCGCATGCTGCCCGGCAGGGGCACCGTTGGCATGTGATAAAGGAAACGTTGCTTGTGCGCGTCCTCGACCGCGTATCGGTGTCGTTGCTGCCGGTTGCGCAGGCGCATCGGGATGCGTTTACACATATTGGTTGCTCGACGCTGGCCGATTTGCGTCGGTTGCCAAGGTCGGGTGTCGTACGGCGGTTTGGCAGCGGCATTCTGGATTTGCTGGCGCAAGCATATGGCACGCGTCCAGATCCGCGCGAATCGTTTTGTGCGCCGGCATCGTTTCATGCGCAGCTGGAATTGCCGTCACGGGTCGATAACGCTGACGCACTGCTATTCGCCGCACGTCGGCTGATTGCGCAACTGGCGGGCTGGTTGAGCGCGCATCATGCCGCGCTCAGTGGTTACACGTTATTGCTCGAACACGAATTGGCATCCCGTCACGCGCCGAAGACGTCGAGCTTGAAGGTCGCATGGGCTATACCGTCGCGCGATGCCGAGCATCTGATCTGGCTGTTGCGTGAGAAATTGAATCAGACGGTTCTGGTGGCGCCCGTGATCGAGTTGAAGCTGGTTGCGGATGAGATTGGCGAGTATGCAGGGCGGTCGGACACTTTGTTTCCAATGCCCGAATCAGATGGCGATTCGATCGCACGGCTGCTCGAACGTTTGAGCGCGCGGTTGGGGCCGGAGAACGTGTTACAGATGTCGGTGCAGGACGATCATCGGCCTGAGCGGGCAATGCGCGTCGAGGCCTACCAGGCGCAAGCGTTTTCGCGCAAGAGGCGTTCGTCTGCGAAAGCCAGGAAAAAAATCAAAGCGGATAAAACCTGGCTGACCGATGAGTTGCAGCTTGCTGCATTGGAAAGTGTGCGCGCAGACGACGATACGGCGACACAGACGACACAGACGACACAGGCAGAACAGGCAGAACAGGCGGAGAGCGCAGCAAACACAGCAGACATATTCCAACAGCCTGACAAAACGAGTGGTGCTAAAAGCAGCCGCATATTCGCCAGGCAACCTGTCGATGCCCAAGCTTCACTCGATCTGCCCGACAGTGCATTGCCATCGCAGCCTCGCCCCGTCTGGATGCTCGACAAACCGCTGCGCCTGATGATGCGCGACCAGCGGCCGATCTATCGTCGGCCGCTGAAAATGCTCACGCGTACCGAACGGATCGAGGCCGGGTGGTGGGACGGTAATCTTGTCGAGCGGGATTACTACGTCGCGGCAGACGATCGTGGACATATGTTCTGGGTGTTCCGTGAACGTCTTAATGGTGAGTGGTATTTGCAGGGTTTGTTTGGCTGAGCATCATGGCAAATTCTCAGCCCTCGTTCACATTGGAGCAGACGCTTGCAGCCCAACTGCCGCCCTATGCGGAACTGCATTGCCTGACTAATTTCTCGTTTCTACGCGGCGCTTCGCATCCGCATGAACTCGTCGAGCAGGCGATGTCGCGCGGCTATAGCGCGCTCGCGATCACCGATGAATGCTCACTGGCAGGCGTCGTGCGTGCGCACACGAGGGTGAGAGAAATCAAACAGGAGCGGGAGCGCCAACAGAAGGAGCGCGAAGACAAGGCGAAAGCCGCGCAAGCAGGAACGTCTTTAGAGGAAGCAGCAATGCCGGCGGCCGCAGCGTCAGCGGGTTCGCAACAGGAATCCCCACAACAGGAATCCCCACAACAGGAATCCCCACAACAGGAATCCCCACAACAGGAATCCCCACAACAGGAATCCCCACAACAAGAACCCACCCAACAAGAACCCACCCAACAAGAACCCACCCAACAAGAACCCACCCAACAAGAACCCACCGACCAGGAAGCACTAAAACCCATCCCTCACCTAATCATCGGCAGCGAACTCAACCTGACGAACGATGCAGGTGAACCCTTCTGCACACTGGTTGCACTCGCAATCAACCGCAATGGCTACGGCAATCTTTCCGAACTGATCACGCTCGCCCGCTCGCGTGCCGACAAGGGCAGCTATCGCCTCAGCCCATCTGATTTCACTGATGCGTTGCCGCATCTCGAACATCTCAAAACCTTGCCCGATTGCGTCCTGATTCTTGTGCCGCAACGTACGGCGACGCTCTCACACACGTTGCGCTGCGCGCATTGGCTCGCCTCATTGGCTCCGCAACGCTCATGGATCGCACTAGAGCTCTGGCAAACCGGCAGCGACGATCTTCAGATTGACGCGTTGCGGATGATTTCAAATGCGAGCGGTTTGCCTCTGGTGGCGGCAGGTGGTGTCCTGATGCATGCGCGATCGCGCAAGCCACTGCAGGACACCCTGACCGCGATCGGCCTCGTCACTCCGCTATCGGCGTGTGGTCACGCGCTCGAGGCCAATGCCGAGCGGCATATGCGCACTCGCGTGCGGCTCGGCAAACTGTACCCTCACGCCACGCTCGAAGAAACGCTGCGTATTGCAGCCCTATGCCGCTTCTCGCTCGACGAACTCAAGTACGAGTATCCCGAAGAACTGGTGCCCAGCGGCGAAACGCCGTCGAGTTATCTGCGCAAGCTGGTCATGGCCGGCGCAATCGAGCGTTGGCCCGACGGCATGGATCTGAAACGAATTGGTCAGATCGAGAAAGAGCTGTTGCTGATCGCCGAATTGAAATACGAAAAGTACTTTCTGACGGTGCACGATATCGTGCGCTTCGCGCGCTCCAGAAACATTCTGTGCCAAGGTCGCGGTTCGGCGGCAAATTCGATTGTGTGTTACTGCCTGCATGTGACGGAAATCGATCCGGTCAACATGAATATGCTGATCGAACGGTTCATCTCGCGTGCACGCAACGAACCGCCTGATATCGACGTCGATTTCGAGCATCAGCGCCGCGAAGAGGTGATTCAATATATCTACGGTAAATACGGCCGTCATCGGGCGGCGTTGACGGCATCGCTGATTACGTATCACGCGCGCAGTGCACTGAAGGATGTCGGTAAGGCATTGGGACTCGAAGCGTCGCTGATCGAACGGATCAGTAAATCGCAGCAGTGGTGGGACGGCACGGAAGCGGTCGCCAAATATCTGGCTGAAGCGGGTTTCGATGCCAGATCCCATATCACGCGCAATCTGATTCGCCTCACCCAGGAGTTGCGCAACTTTCCGCGTCATCTGTCGCAACACGTCGGCGGCTTTGTGATCGCGAAAGACAAGCTGTCGCGACTCGTGCCGATCGAAAACGCGACGATGAAAGACCGCAGCGTGATCGAATGGGATAAGGACGATATCGACGCGCTCAAGCTATTGAAAGTCGACGTGCTGGCGCTCGGCATGTTATCGGCGATTCGGCGCGCGCTGGAATTCGTCGCATTGCGGCGCGGCTTTCCGAAATTCAGGGTGCAGGATATTCCTCGCGAGGATCGAGCCGTCTACGAAATGTGCGGCCATGCCGACACGATCGGCGTATTCCAGATCGAATCGCGTGCGCAGCAAAGCATGTTGCCGCGGCTGAAGCCCAACAAGTACTACGATCTCGTGATCGAAGTCGCGATCGTGCGACCCGGGCCGATTCAGGGCGGCATGGTGCATCCGTATTTGCGCCGTAAGCAGGGTCTCGAGGCAGTGGACTACGCAAAGGATGAATTGCGGCCGGTGCTCGAACGTACGCTCGGCGTGCCGATTTTTCAGGAACAGGTGATGCACCTCGCGATGGTTGCCGCGCTCTACACCGGTGAGCAAGCCGACCAGTTACGACGAGCAATGGCTGCATGGCGACGCAGCGGCAATCTGGCGAAGTATCAGAAGGATCTGACCGACCGCATGTCGGCGCGTGGTTATGAGCCCGATTTTATCGCCCGCATCTGCAAACAGATCGAAGGCTTCGGCGAGTATGGCTTTCCGGAGAGTCACGCGGCCAGCTTCGCCTTGCTCGTCTATCTCAGCGCGTGGTTGAAACGTTATGAGCCGGCCGCTTTTCTGGCGGGTTTGCTCAACAGTCAGCCGTTGGGATTTTATTCGCCGTCGCAACTGGTGCAGGACGCGAAGCGTCACGGCGTCCCTGTATTGCCGCCCGACGTAACCTTGAGCGATTGGGAATCCACCTTCGAGCGACGCGGTCAGGAAGGGCAACGGATTTCATCGAGTGAGACCTGTTTGCATCGTCAGCAGGGCGTATTATCCGCGCAGCAATTACGCGACCTGTCACTGCGGCGCTTCACGGTGGCCCGGACGATCCGGCGCGCGGCAAAACGGCTGACCGCACGCGTCTTCCAGGCGTCGAATACCTATGGTGCACGCGGTCCGGCGGTGCGCATCGGCATGCACTTGATCAAAGGTTTTTCACAGGTGGCTGCCGAACGCATCATGGCGGCTCGCAGCGACGCGCAGTTTACCGACGTCGACGATCTGGCGCGCCGCGCGGCATTGACTCGGCGTGATCTCGAAGCGCTTGCCGCGGCGAACGCGCTGGTCAGCATCGCAGGCCATCGGCGCGAAGCGTGGTGGGCGGTGACCGCGCAGCACACGGTGCCCAAGCTGCTGCGCGATGCGCCGATCGACGAAGCGCGGTTGGCATTGCCGCAGGCAGCCGAAAGTCACGAGATCGTCGACGATTACGCGAGCCTCGGCCTCACGCTCAATCGTCATCCGCTCGCATTCTTGCGCGAGCGTCTTGTCAAACAACGTTTTCGCACGGCAGCCGAACTCGCCGCGTGTCAGCACGGCACGCTGGCGCGCGCTTGCGGCATCGTCACCGTGCGGCAGCGGCCGGGCACGGCAAACGGCACGGTGTTCGTTTCCATCGAAGACGAGACTGGCTCGATCAATGTGATCGTCTGGCCATCGCTGGTGGAAAAGCAGCGCAAGGTGCTACTGGGTGCATCGTTGCTCGCGGTGTATGGCGTCTTGCAGCGTGACGACGGCGTTTCTACCGGTGGTCACGGCGCCGGCAACGTGGTGAACGCCAATCAGGCGGCCAACGTGAAAAAGAAACAGAAGGGCGAGGTCGTTCATCTCGTTGCGCATCGACTCGAGGACCACAGTGAATGGCTCGGCGATCTGGCTACGGCCAGCCGCGATTTTCATTGATGCCGATCTGCAGCCGCCAGGCTTGCAGGCCCGATGCCAGGCAGCCTGTCGACGAGCCGTGGAACGTGGGCGCCACCTGTCGCGGTTAAGCCCGCAGCCGGGCGCTACGCCGGCATTTCACCTCGCCACGGAAACCCCGCCAGTACTTGCCGGATCGCCACGTCGAACGGCGTGCGGCGGCCGATGCCGAGCGCCTCGAGCCGGTCCGACGCCAGGTGGCAGTTATGCGGACGCGGCGTGGCGTCAGTGGGCAGGTGCTGTGGCGTCAGTTGCGCATTGAGTTGCAACGCTTCTGCAAGTCGCATGGCGATTTCATACTTATTCATTGGCTCGCCGCCCGACCATTGCACGATGCCGTGGATCGTTTCACCATTCGCATGCCGTTCGAGCATCTGCCGGATCACGAACGCGACGTCCGGCGTAAAGGTGGGATAGCGAATCGCCCATGCATCCATGACCGCCGCGTTGCCATCGCGCGAAGCCGATGCGGCAATCGCCGGCACGAGACTCGTCACCGCCGATTCTGCCCAATCAACGATCGGCCCATACAGCAGTGGCAAACGCAGCACGCAGCCGAGATCGGTGGAAGCCGTCAGCGCGTGCTCGCCTTCGAGTTTGCTGCGCCCATAGGCATTGAGCGGCGCGGGCGCGCAATCGTGCTGATAGGGCGGGTGAGTGCCGTCGAACACATAGTCGGTTGAGATCGAGAGCGTCCATGCGCCGCGACGCCTTGCGGCTGCAGCCAGTGTGCGTACCGCCTCGACGTTTAACGCCCGGGCGAGCGCCGGGTCGTGCTCGCATACATCCGGCCGACGTTCCGCTGCAGCAATCACGAGCGCGTCCGGCGCTTCGCGCTCGACAAATTGCTCGACCGCCCGCGCGTCGCGAATATCCAGCGCAACGGTGTTCGGTCCCGGCCGGCTGAACGCCGTAGCGACAATTTGCCAGCCTGCCTGTCGCGCCAGTTCGTCGACGAGAACCCGGCCGAGCAGTCCGGAAGCACCAATGACAGCAACTTTGAACATACAGGCCAGCCTAGCGGGCCGAGCCGTTGGTCACGGCCGTAACCGTGTAGCCGGCCTCGTCGATAGCGGTCTTCAGCGTGTCAGCGGATTGTGCCGATTCGACCGCCACACGGCCGGATGCCAGATCGACGTGTACCTGCGCGGCCCCATCGTGTTCACGAATCGCATTCGTGACCGCAGCCACGCAATGCTGGCAGCTCATGCCTTCTACCTGGAATTCGATCGTCATGGGAATTGCCTTAAAAAAGTAAATGCTGCGATGGTTGAATTATGCCTGCCGATGCGCATTTGAGTAGCTGACCTTCCCACCATGGGAAGGTGTACGATCGACGCGCACACTGGGGAAACAGTCATGAATATCGGTGAAGCGGCCCGCGCGTCGGGCGTCACGGCGAAGATGATTCGCTACTACGAAAGCGTGGACCTGCTGGCGGCAAAGGCGCGCACGAGCGCCGGCTATCGCGTATACGGGCCGCAGGAGGTTCATTCGCTGCGTTTCATCCGGCAGGCGCGCCGGCTAGGTTTTCTGGTCGAAGACATCCGCCGGTTGCTGGCGCTGTGGCACGACCGCTCGCGCGCCAGCGCCGAAGTGAAGGCGATTGCGCTGGAGCACGTCGCGGAACTTGATCGCCGCATTGCCGAACTGACCGACATGCGCGACACATTGGCGCACCTGGCGGATCATTGCCACGGTGACGAGCGCCCCGATTGCCCGATTATCGAACGGCTCGCGGATACCGATCTGGTGTCGGGGAAGGGTTGTCATCCGATTTGAGTCGGTTGGGTGCAACCCTGATCGGAGATTTGGGGCAGCCGGGCAGTCAAAAGCACTGTGATGGTGCAAAATAATTTGGGGCAATATCAGGCGTCTCGAAAAAATCATCTTGAATTGAGCTAAATCAATGACTTAAGTGCACCGTAAGCGTGCACCATTCCAAAACGGAATGCACGTCATGCGGGCATTTCACTGGCAAGGTTGCACCATAGGGCTATAATCCGGGTTAACCCTTTTACGGGAAATCCCTGATGCAAAACTCACCGGGGATTCAATCTGATCCTTGGAGAACATCATGTTTGCATACGTACTTGAAAAGCTGAGCACCTGGTTTGAAACCGCAGAACGCAGCCGTCGTGAAGCCTATCTGGCATCATCGTCGGATATCGTTCAGCTCGAACAACGCATTCGCTCGCTCGAAACCAACGGCTACTCGCTGTAAGTTTCAATCGCATTGAGTTTGACCCGGCAGCGCTAGTGCGGCCATCGCGGTAAAGTGTTGAGCCCCGTATAGACGGGGCTTTGTCACATCTGGGCCGCGAAAAATTGCGCGCAAGCGGCGCGCCGACGCTACTCATGGCCAATAACGACTAGCCTGACAGTTACCGGCGCGGTAAGGTAAAGCGTTTTCTGCGCAATCCGGCATTTTCAAACCTAACCGGTCCGCCCAATGCTTCCTGTCCGCTTGCTCAAAACCGTGGTGGTCATGGCCGTCGCGGCCTCGCTGACAACGGTTTTCGCCGTACCCGCGACTTTCGCCGCGTCCAGCAATAACGCCCGCAAGCCCGTGATACTCGATTCGCAGGGCGGGATAAGCGACGGTCAGAGCGGCACCGTGCTGCAGACCGCGCCGCTTTCGCGACAGCCGATCGTAGAGGCGCAACCCATCGCGACGCCTACCGAGTTGGCGCCCAATTCGTCGATGCCGGTTGTTGTCGCGCCTTACATCCCGGTGCCTGTCGGCGGTGGCACGCCTTATCCACAACCACGGCCACAACCTCGTCCGGCGCCGCGCGCGCAATAAGCGTCTTTTCACGCGCTACCTCCCGGTCGTTTCTTTTCCGTCTGTTGAGCCTCGAGCGGCGGCTCCGCTGTCGTGCCGCCGCATGTGCACGCAAGCCTGCGGCTAATAAGCGAGACTCTGTGCGGCATTCGGGTTTCGGCGCATGGCGTGCAAGAAACCGTCCGACGACAATCGTTGCGCGCTCTCTCGCCCGCGATGTGGGCCATGCACGATGCGTTGCACCATCGCATCGAATGAAAACAGAACAAGGAGACATTCAATGCCTACTCACTGGATGCGGCGTGCCGCCGGTATTTGCGCGACATTGATCGCGCTGATCGTGACCACGGCACCGCCCGGTGTCGCGTTCGCCAAGGACACACCGGAGAAACCCACGCTGACGATGGCCGTCGGCGGTTTGCCGGGCCTCTACTATTTGCCGGTACTCGCCGCGCAGCAGTTGGGCTACTTCAAGGACGAAGGGCTCGACGTTACGCTAGAAGATTTTGCGGGCGGGTCGAAGGCGCTGGAAGCGGTCGTGGGGGGCAGCGCCGACGTGGGAGCTGGCGCATTCGAGCACACGCTGTTCATGCAGGCAAAGGGGCAACGCTACCGTGCGTTCGCGCTGATGGGCCGCGCGCCACAGATCGTCGTCGCTGTGTTGAAGTCGAAGGCGGATCAAATCAAGACATTGGCGGACTTCAAGGGGGCGAAAGTCGGCGTGAGCGCGCCGGGTTCGTCGACGGATCTGGTGCTCACCGTGGCTTTGCGCAAGGCCGGCGTGCAACGCAACGAGATTTCGGCGATCGGCGTGGGCAGCGGGGCCACGGTACTCGCCGCGGTGAGCGGCGGTCAGCTCGACGCGTTGTCGAATGTCGATCCGATGATGACCAAACTGACGCGCAGTGGCGCGATCAAAGTGCTGGTCGATACACGTACCGTGAAGGGCACGCAGGAGATATTCGGCGGCACGATGCCGGCGGCGACGCTCTATGCATCGGAGACTTTCATCCAGAAGTATCCGAAGACGACGCAGGCGCTCGCCAATGCGATCGTGCGCGCGGACCGCTGGTTGCAGACCGCGAGCGATGCCGACTTGCTGAAGATGGTGCCGCCGGCTTATTTGCTCAACGATTCGGCACTCTATGTGGAGTCGTTCCACAACGTGCGCGACGCGTATTCACCAGATGGCTTGATGCCCGCGGATGGTCCGGCCACCTCATTGCGTGCCTTGTCGTCGTTCGATAATCGGCTCGATCCGAAAAAAATCGATCTGAACGCGACTTATACCAACGACTTCGCTCGTAAGGCAGCAGAGCAACTCAAGTGACGCTCCCGTGCGCAAACTAGCAGAGCGGATTGAGTGCCATGAGATGGTTCCGCGCAAACCGCGATCGTGCCGTGCCTGGCCGCCACGCTACAAGTTCGCGCGGAGCCCGCAGCGACGCTCAATCGCCGCGATATTCGACCTTGAACTGCGCGGCCTTGTCCTCGCCGAGCGCCTGGACCAGCCAGGGCATCTGGTCTTTCAGCGTTTTCGCCAGCGTATAAGGCGGGTTCAGGATGAACATGCCGCTGCCGAACAAGCCGAAGCCGTCGGTCGGCGGATTGCTGACGGTCAGGCTCACATGCAGCCAGTTGCGCTCCTGCAGCTTTTTCAACTGATCGGGGAAGCGCTGCGATTCGAGGCGTCTTACCTGCGGATACCAGACCGCGTAGGTGCCGGTCGGAAAGCGCTTCAGGCTTTCTTCGACGCAGCGCAGCGTGCGCGTGTAGTCGCGCTTGTCTTCATACGACGGATCGAGCAGCACCAGCGCGCGGCGTGGCGCCGGAGGCAACAACGCCAGGATGCCGTCGAAGCCGTCGCCCGCATAAAGCATCGCGCGGCGGCCTGCGTCGCGGAAGTTATGGCGTAGCACGTCGATTTCAGTGGTGTGCAGTTCGAACAGGCGCATGCGGTCCTGCTCGCGCATCTGCCGCCACGCGATATACGGCGAACCCGGGTAGAAGCGCAACTGGCCGTCCGGATTCAGCGCACTCACTTCGTCGACGTAATCCGCGAAGATCGGTGGCAGGTCGTTACGCTCCCATAGCTTGGCGATGCCGGTCTGGAACTCGCCCGTTTTGGTCGCGTAGCCTTCCTTCAGCGAATAGACGCCGGCGCCCGCGTGCGTGTCGATATACCAGTAGGCTTTGTCCTTCTGGCCGAGGTAGCGCAGTAGCTGCAACACGACGGCGTGTTTCAGAACGTCGGCGTGATTGCCTGCATGAAAGGCGTGGCGATAGCTGAGCATGATGAGGAGACGCTGAAAGAGGGCGTGGCCGGTCCAGGGCGGATTCGGCGATGCGAGTGCAATGCGGCAGCACAACTGAAGTGCGGCGCGGTCGCGTATTGTACGCGACCGCGCGTTGCCCTCCGCAGTGCGTTACGCGGAACACGGCCCGGATGGCGCGCGGGCCATGCTCCGTGGTCCGGCGAGCGGCTGATCAGTCGTGGGCGTCGCCGATGATTTCCTCGATCCGTTGCTTGATCTCCGGCGTGATCTGCTCGGCCACATCGGCGGATTTCATGTTCTCAGCGATCTGTTCGACGCGCGACGCGCCGGTGATGACCGTGCTCACATGCGGATTCTTCAGAATCCACCCAATCGCCAACTGGCCGACCGTGCAGCCCAGCTCGTCGGCCAGTTCGCCCAGCTTGCCGACCACGTTGTTCTTGCCGGCATCGGTGACCTGCTTGCGCAGCCACTCGTAGCCTTGCAGTTGCGCGCGGCTATCGGCAGGTACGCCGTCGCGGTACTTGCCCGTCAGCAGGCCGGATGCGAGCGGACTCCATGTGGTCAGCCCAAGGCCGATATCCTCGTAAAGCCGCTTATATTCCTGCTCGACGCGCTTGCGGTGAAACAGGTTGTACTGCGGCTGCTCCATGACGGGTTTGTGCAGGTGATGCCGCTCGGCGATATCGTAAGCCGAGCGGATTTCATCGGCGCTCCATTCGGACGTGCCCCAGTACAGCGCCTTGCCGCGTGTGATCATGTCGCTCATGGCCCAGACGGTTTCCTCGACCGGCGTGTTCGGGTCAGGACGATGACAGAACACCAGATCGACATAATCGAGTTGCAGGCGTTTTAGCGACGTGTCGATCGCATTAAGCAGATATTTGCGGTTCAGCGTGTGGTACTGGTTCGGCGCTTCGTTGAGCCCCCAGAAGAATTTCGTCGATACCACATAGCTCACGCGCGGCCACGCCAGTTCCTTGAGCGCCTGGCCCATGATCTCTTCGGACTGGCCGGCGGCGTAAACCTCCGCGTTGTCGAAGAAGTTGACTCCCGCATCGCGCGCGGCCGCGAGGGATTCGCGCGCCGCACGATGATCCACCTGATTGCCGTAGGTGACCCATGAGCCGATGGACAGTTCGCTGACTTGCAGGCCGGAACGGCCCAGACGTCGATAATTCATGCATTCCTCCTTGATAGTGATGCCGCCGGAATCCCGCTGAAAACGCCTAGTTTAAAGAGATAAGGCTCGATGTGCGGTTTACGGATGCAGTTCACACGGTTCATGCACAATAGCAGCGTTGGCCGCAGTGCAGCATTCGGCCAAACGGCCTATGCCGTTTGGCGGACTTCACGCCGCCTGCGGCCCATGGTCTCATTGCTCATCAACTGCATGGAGGTTCTGGATGTCATCACTGAACACGAATCTGAATGGCAAGGTCGCGGTGGTTACCGGCGCCGCGAGCGGCATCGGCAAGCAGATTGCGCTCACGCTGTCCGCCGCGGGTGCCGCGGTCGCGATCGCCGACCTGAACCAGGACGGCGCGAACGCCGTCGCTGAAGAAATCAAAAAGGGTGGCGGAAAAGCCATCGGCGTGGCGATGGACGTCACGAACGAAGACGCCGTCAACCAGGGCATCGACAAAGTCGCGGCCGAGTTCGGCTCGATCGACATTCTGATTTCCAACGCCGGCATTCAGATCGTCAATCCGATCGAGAACTACTCGTTTTCCGACTGGAAGAAGATGCAGGCAATCCACGTGGACGGCGCCTTCCTCACCACCAAGGCCGCGCTCAAGCACATGTACAAGGACGATCGCGGCGGCATCGTGATCTACATGGGCTCGGTCCATTCGCACGAAGCATCCCCGCTGAAATCCGCCTATGTGACGGCCAAGCATGCACTGCTGGGGCTTTCGCGTGTACTGGCCAAGGAAGGCGCGAAACACAATGTGCGCTCGCATGTGGTGTGTCCAGGCTTCGTGCGTACGCCGCTCGTCGACAAGCAGATTCCCGAGCAAGCCAAAGAGCTCGGCATCAGCGAAGAAGACGTGGTCAAGCGCGTGATGCTGGGTGGCACGGTCGACGGGATTTTCACCACGGTGGAAGACGTCGCGCAAACGGTGCTGTTCCTGTCCACATTCCCGACGGCGGCGCTGACCGGCCAGTCCTTTATTGTGAGCCACGGCTGGTATATGCAATAAGGAGGCGCCCATGGCGCAACGCAATCTCAAGCGGGCGCGCGTCGGCGCGTCCGGCGGTGGGGAAGGCGAGGGTGCCGGCCCCGCGCCCGCCGCGCATCCCGGCCGGCATCTCCATTTGCCTAACTACGAAACCGTCGCGTTGATGCTGCAAGGCGGCGGTGCGCTGGGTGCCTATCAGGCCGGCGTCTTTCAGGGACTTTACGAAGCCGGCATCGAGCCGAACTGGCTTGCCGGCATTTCGATTGGCGCGCTGAATACGGCCGTCATTGCTGGGAATCCGCCCGAGAAACGCGTCGAGCGGCTGCTGCAGTTCTGGGAGACGATCTGCCAACCGGCGTTCGGGCCGCCGTTGCCGGCTTTTATCGAGCATGCGCTGTTCAATTCCAGCGACGCCATTCGCAAGGCCTTCACGGCCACCCAGGCAATCGGCGCGATCGTGGAAGGCCAAAAGGGCTTTTTCGTGCCGCGTTTCCCGCCGCCGTTGCCCACCGTTTCCGGGCCGCCGCAGTTGGCGAGCTACTACGACACCACGCCGCTGAAAGCAACGCTCGAAGCTTTATGTGATTTCGACCGGATCAATTCCGGTGAGATGCGTGTGTCGGTGGGTGCGGTGAATTGCGGTACCGGCAATTTTGCGTACTTCGATAACAGGCATACGAAACTGAAGCCGGAGCATTTCATGGCGTCAGGTGCGTTGCCGCCGGGTTTCGCGGCGGTCGAGATCGACGGCCAGTACTATTGGGATGGCGGCTTGATGTCGAACACGCCGCTCTACGAGGTGATTCAGTCCACGCCGCGTCGCGACACGCTCGCGTTTCAGGTCGATCTATGGAGCGCGATCGGGCCGGTGCCGGACAACATCACTGATGTTCAAGGGCGCATGAAAGACATTCAGTACTCGAGCCGCACGCGTCTCGTGACCGATATGCTGCAACGTTCGCAGCGTTTCCGGCATGTGCTGCGCGAGGTGCTCGATCGCGTGCCGTCCGACCAGCGCGACGATCCGTGGTGCAAGCTGGCGGATGATCTATCGTGTTCGAAGCGCTACAACGTCATCCATCTCATCTACCGGCACAAAGAGTACGAAGGACACTACAAGGACTTCCAGTTCGGTCTGTCGACAATGCGTGAGCACTGGCAGAGTGGTCTGGAAGATATTCGTCACTCGCTTGCTCAACCCGATTGGCTGGCCATGCCTGACAACGACTCCGGGTTTGTCACGCATGATATTCATCGGGATGCGCGCTGAAGCGGTAGCAACTCGTGTGGTGCGGTCGCATCAGAGTTGCAGTAGCAGCCAATAAAAAACGGCGCCCGAAATGGGCGCCGTTTCTACAAGCAGTTCAGGCAGCCTAAGTAACACGAGCTAACACGAGCAGCCCAGGCGGCATCAGCAAAGCGCGCGCAATAGTCGCTCGCGCTCTGAATGCCTTACTTCAACACGTGAGCGATTGCGCCAGCCACCAGGTCGAGGTTGCGCGTATTCAGCGCAGCCACGCAGATGCGGCCCGTGCTCACAGCGTAGATGCCGAACTCTTCACGCAGACGGTCCACTTGCGGCGCGGTCAGACCCGAGTACGAGAACATGCCGCGTTGTGCGTTCACGAAGCCGAAATCGCGATCCACGCCGCTTGCCTTAAGACGTTCGACCAGACCGTTGCGCATCGCGCGAATGCGGTCGCGCATTTCGCCGAGTTCCGTTTCCCACGTGGCGCGCAGTTCTGCCGACGCGAGCACCGCTGCGACCACCGAGCCGCCGTGCGTAGGCGGGTTCGAGTAGTTGGTGCGGATCACGCGCTTCAGTTGCGACAGCACGCGAGCCGATTCTTCCTTGCTTGCCGTGATGATCGACAGTGCGCCGACGCGCTCGCCATACAGCGAGAACGACTTTGAGAACGACGACGACACGAACACGTTCAGTTCCGATGCCGCGAACAGGCGGACTGCTGCAGCGTCGGAATCGATGTTATCGCCGAAACCTTGATACGCGATGTCGAGGAACGGCACCAGATTGCGCGCCTTGACGACTTCGACGATCTGCTTCCATTGGTCGACGCTCAGGTCGACGCCGGTCGGGTTGTGGCAGCACGCGTGCAGCACGACTACCGTGCCTGCGGCATAGCTGTTCAGCGCGCCCAGCATGCCTTCGAAATTCACTCCGTGCGTGTGCGCGTCGTAGTACGGGTAGGACACGACTTCGAAGCCGGCGCCTTCGAACAGCGCGCGGTGGTTCTCCCAGCTCGGGTCGCTGATCGCGACCTTGGCCGAAGGATTCAGGCGCTTCAGGAAATCGGCGCCGATTTTCAGCGCGCCCGTGCCGCCCAGTGCTTGCGCCGTTACGACGCGGCCTGCGGCGATCAGCGGCGAGTCGTTGCCGAGCAGCAGCTTTTGCACGGCGGCGTCGTAGGCAGCGATGCCTTCGATCGGCAGATAGCCACGCGGCAGCGCGGCTTCGACGCGTGCCTTTTCCGCGTCGCGCACGGCGCGCAGCAGCGGAATCTTGCCTTCTTCATTGAAGTACACACCAACACCAAGGTTGACCTTGGTGGCGCGCGCATCGGCGTTGAAGGCTTCGTTCAGGCCCAGAATCGGGTCGCGGGGAGCAAGTTCGACGGCGGAGAACAGAGACATGATGGGTAGCAGCGGTAGTGAGAAGAAGGCGGCTTCGAGCGCGGGCGGCCCGGCCAAAGGTGTCTGACAGACGATTCAGACAGAAGGCGGGCCTCGGCGAGCGAGCGCAACTTGCCATTGTAGCGAATCCGCGAGCGTTTTTCGGACGACAACGCCTGTTGGGCTGAATTATTTGCTTGAAAAACAGGCACTCAGGCGTCATCTGCTCGTAGTGGATCTGCGCGGGACGGCCGCAAGCGAGCCGCCAGGCAAGCCCTCGAGCAAGCCCGCAAAACGGGGCCGCAAGCATCCCCCCGCCGCCCCAGCCCCCTACGCAGACCCGCTCGGCTCGGGTTTCCACAACCCGTTAGAATAGTTCTTTGCCCAAGGCCCGGTGCCGCTCCCCATGTCCGAACAACATCTGACTGAAGCCGACGAGACGCTCGACGAATCCAAATTCGTCACGTTCGAAGGCTCGCCGTTCCAGCTTTACCAGCCGTATCTGCCCGCCGGCGACCAGCCGACGGCGATCGACACGCTCGTCGAAGGCGTGGAGGACGGTTTGTCGTTCCAGACGCTGCTCGGTGTGACCGGCTCCGGAAAAACTTTCACGATGGCCAATACCATCGCGCGGCTCGGCCGGCCGGCAATGGTGTTCGCGCCGAACAAGACGCTGGCCGCGCAACTCTATTCCGAGTTCCGCGAGTTCTTTCCGCGCAATGCGGTCGAGTACTTCGTCTCGTACTACGACTACTACCAGCCGGAAGCGTACGTGCCGCAGCGCGATCTGTTCATCGAGAAAGATTCGTCGATCAACGAGCACATCGAGCAGATGCGCCTGTCGGCCACCAAGAGCCTGATGGAACGGCGCGACGTGATCATCGTCGGCACGGTGTCGGCGATTTACGGTATCGGTAACCCGTCGGAATATCACAAGATGATTCTGACGCTGCGTACCGGCGACAAGCTCGGCCAGCGAGACATCATCGCCCGGCTGATCGCGATGCAGTACAACCGCAATGAAGCCGACTTCCAGCGCGGATCGTTCCGCGTGCGCGGCGACACGATCGATATTTTCCCGGCCGAGCACGCCGAAATGGCGGTGCGCATCGAGTTGTTCGACGACGAGGTCGAGACGCTGCAACTGTTCGATCCGCTCACCGGCCGCGTGCGGCAGAAGATTTCCCGCTTTACCGTGTACCCGTCGTCGCACTACGTGACGCCGCGCGATACCGTGGTGCGCGCGGTCGAAACGATCAAGACCGAATTGCGCGACCGGCTCGAATTCTTCTATAGCGGCGGCAAACTCGTCGAAGCGCAGCGGCTCGAGCAGCGCACCCGCTTCGATCTGGAGATGTTGCAGGAGCTGGGCTTCTGCAAGGGCATCGAGAACTACTCGCGGCACTTCTCGGGTGCGGCCCCGGGCGAACCGCCGCCGACGCTGGTCGACTACTTGCCCTCCGATGCGCTGATGCTGCTCGACGAGTCGCACGTGCTGATCGGTCAGTTGAACGGCATGTACAACGGCGACCGGGCGCGTAAAGAGAACTTGGTGGACTACGGTTTTCGCTTGCCGTCGGCACTCGATAATCGCCCGCTCAAGTTCAACGAGTTCGAGCGCAAGATGCGCCAGGTCGTGTTCGTGTCGGCTACGCCAGCCGATTACGAGCAGAAAACGGCAGGGCAGGTGGCCGAGCAACTGGTGCGTCCTACTGGCCTCGTCGATCCGGAAATCGAGGTGCGGCCGGCGCGCACACAGGTCGACGATGTGCTCGCGGAGATCAACGAACGCGTCAAGGTCGGCGACCGCGTGCTGGTCACCGTGCTGACCAAGCGGATGGCCGAGCAACTGACCGAGTTTCTGGCCGATCACGGCGTCAAGGTGCGTTACCTGCACAGCGACATCGATACGGTGGAACGGGTCGAAATCATTCGCGATTTGCGGCTGGGCACATTCGATGTGCTGGTCGGGATCAACCTGCTGCGCGAAGGGCTCGATATTCCGGAAGTCTCGCTGGTCGCCATTCTCGACGCGGACAAGGAAGGTTTCCTGCGCGCCGAGCGCTCGCTGATCCAGACCATCGGCCGGGCCGCGCGGAACGTGAACGGTAAGGCGATTCTGTATGCGGACCGGGTGACCGACTCGATGCGCCGGGCGATCGACGAAACCGAGCGGCGGCGCGCCAAGCAGATCGCTTTCAACCTCGAAAACGGGATTACGCCGCGCGGGGTGGTCAAGCGGATTCGCGACATCATCGACGGGGTGTACAACGTCGACGACGCGCGCGCCGAGCTGAAGGAACAGCAGACTCGCGCGAAATTCGAGGACATGTCCGAGAAGCAGCTCGCCAAGGAACTCAAGCGTCTCGAAAAGCAGATGATGGAGCACGCCAAGAATCTCGAGTTCGAAAAGGCCGCACAGACTCGCGACCAGCTAGCGTTGCTGCGTCAGCGCGTGTTCGGCGCGAACGTCGGCGATCACGTGCCTGGCGTCTAATAAAGCGCGCTTCCGCCCTGGGCGCGGCAATGTGCCGTGCCCAGTCTCACCAAGCCTGGCAACACGCCAGGCGTCCCGCCATCACCTCCTCACATCCGATTCCTTAAGACGGCCTTAAGACCCTGCTGCCATGAGGCTTGGCCTTCCGCCAGATTTGTTCTCCCTGGCGAAGAATGATAAACTCGACCAATATTGAGAATGGTTCGCATTAACGTTCGCATATGCGGTTTGCTTGCGGTCAGCGCCCATTTTTTTTGCGGCCTGCGCCGTGCACCAAGGCATGCGCAACGCACTGTTCCAATGGGTTCGATTCCAGTCAGATAAAAAAACAAGGAGTTTCAATGCGGATTTCCTCATTTGTGCGCGGCGGCGCCGCAGCAGTGGCCGCGATGGCGGCCTTCTCGGCAACGGCCGCGGAATACCCGATCGGCCAGCATAAAATCCAGGGCGGCATGGAAATCGGCGCGGTCTATCTGCAGCCCATCACCATGGAACCGGAAGGCATGATGCGCAAGGCGTCGGAGTCGGACGTTCACCTCGAGGCCGACATCCACGCAGTCAAGAACAACCCGACGGGTTTCGCCGAAGGTGACTGGATGCCGTATCTGCAGGTGCGTTATGAACTGACGAAAGCGGGTTCGAATCAGACCCAGAAGGGCGACATGATGGCGATGGTCGCCAACGACGGTCCGCATTACGGCGACAACGTCAAGCTGCAAGGTCCGGGCAAGTACCATCTGAAGCTGATCGTCGAGCCGCCGATGCAAACCGGCCATATGGCTTTCGGCCGCCACGTCGACAAGGAAACCGGCGTGGGTCCGTGGTTCAAGCCGATTACGCTCGAATACGACTTCACGTTCGCGGGTATCGGCAAGAAGGGCGGCTACTGAGCGCCGCGCACACAGATCGTTACCGTCACGGCTCGCCACGCATCGCTGCGTGGCCGCGCGTCAGTGGGTGAATGAATGCAGCAGGCGGCGTGCGGGTCATGAAACCCGCCGTCGCGTTTTCCGGAAGGGCTAATGAGAGTTAACCGAAAGATCGCGATGTTCGCCGTGACCGCTTTGCTGGCGGGCGCCGCGCACGCAGCGGATCTGCCGACCTTCAAGCTGGAAATGAACGACGGCAAGCTGAATCCGGTTCGTATCGAAGTGCCGGCGGGGCAGCGTATCAAAATCGAAATCCACAACACCGGCAAGGGCGCCGCCGAATTCGAAAGCGTGCAATTGCGTAAAGAAAAGGTGCTGGCGCCGGGCGGGGAATCGTTCGTCGTGATCGCGCCGCAGCAGCCGGGCGAGTACAAGTTCTTCGACGATTTCCATCAGCAGGCGCAGGGCGTGATCGTCGTGAAATAGTGGCTTGGGATGCGAGCGCGGGCCCTGAGCAGCCGGGTCACACGTTCGCCAAAGCAGTAGAAGGTTGAAGGGAGAGCTTGGATGGGTCAGATTCTATTCATCGTGTGGCGGGAAAGTGTCGAGGCTTTGCTGGTCGTCGGCATCCTGTACGCGTGGCTGAAAAATGGCGACGACGATGCGCGCCGCGGTTTGCCGTACCTGTGGGGCGGCGTGGCCGCCGGTGTGATCGCGGCGATCGCGCTGGGCGCGGCGCTGGTCGGTGTCACCGACGTGCTCTCCGGTGACGCACAGGATTATTTCCAGACCGCGATGGTGCTGGTCGCGTGCGTGCTGATCGTGCAGATGGTGCTGTGGATGAAGCAGCACGGCCGCACGCTCAAGCGCGAGATGGAACAGTCGCTGCAAAAGAGCAAGCGCGATTCGAACTGGTGGGGCGTCGCGTTGCTGGTCGCGCTGGCGATCGCGCGTGAGGGCAGCGAAACGGTGATCTTCCTGTACGGCCTCGGTTTCGGCCAATCGGGTCATGTGGATGGCAGCCAGATTCTCGCGGTCGTGATCGGCCTCGGTCTCGCGTTCCTGACTTTCTACATCTTGCAGCTAGGCGGCAAGTTCTTCTCGTGGCGGCTCTTCTTCCGCGTCACGGAAATCATGTTGCTGTTTCTCGGCGCGGGTCTGTTCCAGACCGGTGTGGACAAGCTGATCGACAAGGAAATCCTGCCGACGATCGTCGACCAGGTATGGAATTCGTCGGCCATTCTCGATGATTCGAGCACGTTCGGTTCACTGGTCGCGACGCTCACCGGTTATCGCGCTCACCCGGCATTGATGAATCTGCTCGCCTACGCGGTGTATTGGGCGGTCGTCTATTTGCTGGTGCGTCGCGCGAATCGCAAGCCGGCGCAGCAGACCGCGGGGCGCACGGCATGAGCACCCTGATGACCCGCCCCGGGCGCCTCGCCGCGGCCGGTCAGTGGATGCAGCGCCACGGCACTGCGATCCGCGGCATTCAGTGGGTCGTCGTGGCGGTGTACGCGTTCCTGATTCTCGTGCCGGCGGTGATGCCCCTGCCGGACGACACCGCCCATCTGTGGAATAACCTGACGCTTGCCGCGCAGTTCGTGTTCTGGGGCATCTGGTGGCCGTTCGTGCTGCTGTCGATGGTGATGCTCGGCCGCGTCTGGTGTGGCGTGCTGTGTCCGGAGGGCGCGCTTGCCGAATTCGCCAGCAAATACGGCCGCGGCTGGGCGATTCCGCGCTGGATGCGCTGGGGTGGCTGGCCGTTCGTCGCCTTCGGTATCACCACCATCTACGGCCAGATGGTCAGCGTCTACCAGTATCCGAAGGCGGTGCTGCTGGTGCTCGGCGGCTCGACCTTTGCGGCGATGATCATCGGCTTGCTGTACGGACGCGAGAAGCGTGTCTGGTGCAAGTATCTGTGCCCCGTCAACGGGGTTTTTTCGCTACTCGCGCGTCTCGCGCCGTTCCATTACAAGGTCGATGAAGATGCGTGGCGACGTTCGTACAAGAACGGCGAACATGGGCATCGGGTGATTCCGATCAATTGCGCGCCGCTGGTGCCGCTGCGCAATATGAAGGGCGCGTCGGACTGTCATATGTGCGGCCGCTGCAGCGGACATCGTGACGCGATCGCGTTGACGTGGCGTGCGCCGTCGTCGGAAGTCGTGCAGCTCGGCGACAAGCAGGCCAACCCGTGGGATACCGCGTTGATCCTGTACGGCCTGCTCGGCATCGCGATCGGCGCGTTCCACTGGACCGCTTCGCGCTGGTTCGTCGACCTGAAGATGTTCTTCGCAACATGGCTGGTCGATCACGACATCACATGGCCGCTCGACACCAACGCGCCGTGGTTTCTGTTCACGCATTACCCCGAGCAGAACGATGTGTTCTCGTGGCTCGACGGCACCATGGTGATCGGCTATATCCTCGCCACGGCGCTAGTGTATGGCACGGTACTGCTGATGTTGCTGATGGGCGCGACGCGCATGCTGGGGCGTTTCAGCGCTGTGCGTCTGCATCATTTGACGCAAGGTCTGATTCCGATTGCCGGCGCCGGCGTGTTTCTCGGTTTGTCGGCGACCACGCTGTCGTTGCTGCGCGCCGAACATGTGTCCCTGTGGTGGGCATCGGACATGCGTATCGCGATTCTGGCGATTGCCAACCTGTGGAGCGCGTGGCTCGCCTGGCTCGTTACACGCCGCTATAGCGAGCGCTTCGTTGAACGCGGCCTTGCGATGGTTTGGTTTGTCGCGGCGCTGGGTGTGGTCGACAGCGCCTGGTGGCTGATGTTCTGGGGCTGGGCTTCGAAGTAAGTCTGAACGCTCCGGCACGCTCCAGGAACCAGGAGCCGCGCCCGTGCCAAACAAAAAGCCGTGGAGATGACCGCATCCCACGGCTTTTTAATTTCTGAGTCCGCGATACACGTCGTTTCGTGCATCCGCGTTGGGTGAGAACCAAAAAAGCGGCCTGGCTGGCTGCGACGGCTGGCTTGGTGTCTGCACGAAGGGGTCTAGTTCTCACGTGCAAGCCGTCGTGGCTGGCTAATGCCCAACACCTCTCGAGGAGGTGGTCCCCACAATACCCGGTACTGACTGCTATTCGTTGCCGCCTGTCACTTCGTCAAAATCAGCTTGCCTAAACGCGTTGCACGCAGTTGGTAGGTTTCGCCGTTGTGCACGATGCTGACGTGGCTATGTCCTTGCAGCAGGCTGTCGCTGCGCACGACCCGATCCGACGTGTCGCCCGAACCGTTGGCGCGATCCGCGGCGGGTTTCGCGACCGTTGCCGTTGCCGTCGATGCCTTCGGACGGCTGGTCAGCGCGGCCGCCGGGCGGCGCAGGCTGAGTGTGGAAGAGCGCGTGAGATCGGTCATTCGTTTTAGCTGTTAGACGATTCGATGAGTTAATTCTAAATGATAACTATTCCTATTTACAAGAAAGAGAAATTCATCGGATTCGACTTTCGATAGCTAAATGACAGGAGAGAAAAACGATAGGGAAAGGCAGTCCATCTTCCAAAGGCCGCCTCGAACAATACGGCGGCGGGGGCGGGCAGTGCGCCCGCACACGCGTCAATGCAACGAACCGGGTTCCTGCCTGGTCTGCACGTACTGGCGGATCAGCCGCACGGTATCGATATCGTTCTCGCGATACGCCGATTTCACGATTTCCTGCGTTTGCACCGCGTCCTGATCGTCGGAGACGGGCAGGGTCGTCGCGTATTCGAAGCGCAGGAACAACTGCAGTTCGTCAGGCTGCTCGATCGTCATTGTCAGCGAGCCGCCGACATACTCCGCGGTCGGCAGAATATCGTAGCGCACGCTCTGGCGATCCTGCAGCGTGACGCGATCACGCACGGTGGCCTGGCCGTAGTGCAACTCACGTTCGAGCGTGTCGCCTTCGCGCGAAAGAATGGTGCAGCTGTCGAGTCCTATCACGAACAGTTGCGGCTGCTCGGCGCGCAACACGAGGCCCTCCCACAACTGCTCGCGGGTCATCGAGTCGACAAGCGGATTCAACGGATCGTTGATCTGGATAAGGTGTTCGAAATTCAAAACGACGGCTTCCTATGAAAGCGTTGCAATACACGGGCTCCGTTGGCCGGCCTTTCCCGCATCACGTGACTGGCTCAGGCGACGGCAAGACCCGAGCGGATCGTGATCGAATGCGTAAGGATCTTGTGAACTGGGCACGCATTGGCGATTTGCAAGAGTCGTTCCCGCTGCTCGTCGGAGAGATCGCCTTCCAGCACGATTTTGCGGTCGATGGTCGAGCCCGCGTCGCCGGTTTCGATCGACAGCGCTACGCGCACGTCGGCGAGCGGCCAGCCTTTGCGCTGAGCGTACATCTTCAGCGTGATCGACGTGCAGGCGCCGAGGCTCGACAGCAACAGCGCGACGGGCGTCGGCCCGCGATCGCCGCCGCCAAGCGACTCGGGTTCGTCGGCGAGCCACGTGTGCTTGCCGTCGTCGAAAAGGACCTGGAAATTCGTCGAACCGATGTGGGCGGTGACGGTGGACTCTGCCATGCGCGCTCCTGAACAGGGACGGAAATCGCCACGCGCCACGGTCTGTCATGGTGAGACAGCGTGGCGCGCGGCATGAATTGCTATTGTGAACGAATTTATCGGCCTTCGCGCCGGTGGCGGGGCGCTAAGGCCTGCTTTGGCGCCGCTTTGCACGGGCGCTTCGCGGCATCATGGCTTGTGTCTGAGCAGCCACGCCCCGTCAGCGTGCCGCTCAGTGCTCAAGGCGTTCAATGCGTGATCGCGCCCATGCGTCCTGCCTGGTAGTCGATCACGGCCTGGCGGATTTCGTCTTCGGTGTTCATCACGAACGGACCGTAGCGCACCACCGGTTCTTTCAGCGGCACGCCGCCGAGCAGCAGCACTTCGAGCGGCTCCTCGCCTGCTGTGAGCGTCACCGATTCGCCATCGTTCTGAAACACCACCATCTTCTGGGCGCCGATTTCCTGGCGCGCCTCGTCGGCGCCGTAGAAGCCCTTGCCGGACAAACTGTAGGCAAACACGCGATAGTCGGCCGGCACCGGTTGCTGGATCGTTGCGCCCGGCTGCAGCGAGAAATGCTGAAACAGGATCGGTGTGCGGGTTTCGATCGCGGCCCTCACGCCGAGCGCTTCGCCGGCGATCACCTTGACGCGCACGGTGCCGTCCGCGGACGTCGCGACCGGAATGCGCGCCGACGGCATCTCCTGATAACGCGGCTCGATCATTTTGTCGCGGCGCGGCAGATTCACCCACAACTGCAAGCCGTGCACGCGGCCGCCGCTGCGCACGAATGACGGATCCGGCATCTCGCTATGCACGACGCCTGCGCCTGCTGTCATCCATTGCACGTCGCCGGCATGCAGGGTCCCCGAATGGCCCGCCGAATCCTTGTGGCCGAACTGCCCCTCGAGCACGTACGTGACCGTCTCGAAACCACGATGCGGATGATCCGGCGCACCTTTGGCCTCGCCCGGGGCGTAGTCGATCGGGCCCATTTCGTCGAGCAGCAGAAACGGGTCGAAATCCATCAGCAGGCGGGTCGGAAACGGGCGGTTGACGATAAAGCCGCCACCTTCGGTCGTGCGAACAGCGGGAAACGTGCGTTCGATCGTGCGGTTCGTGCTCATCAAATGTCACCTCTGAAAATGGGGAATAGCGTTATTTTTGAAACATAGCGCTATTATAGGGACCGTTTTCTTGGGCGCCAGCCGCCGTCACGCAATGGATTGTTCTATTACTGGAACGATGAGATGAAGATCGATTCACACAATCTGAATGACCTCATGTATTTTTCGCAGGTCGTCGAACACGGTGGTTTTTCCGCCGCCGAGCGCGTGCTGGGCATTTCCAAGTCGCGCCTCTCGCGCCGGCTGACCGAGCTGGAAGCCTCGCTGGGCGTACGTTTGCTGCAGCGCTCCACCCGCAAGCTGGCGCTCACCGAAGCCGGCCAACTCTTCTACCAGCACTGTCAGGCGATGCTGAGCGAGGCGCAGGCGGCCGTCAATGTCGTCCAGCAACTGCGGTCGTCGCCGCGCGGCACGGTGCGCGTCAGCGTGCCAGTGACGATTTCGCAGACCATCCTGTCGCAAATCCTGCCGGAATTCATGCATCGCTATCCGGAAGTACGCGTGGTCATGCGCGTGACGAACCGCGTGGTCGATCTGTTCGAGGATTCGATCGACATCGCGTTGCGCGTACGCTCCGATCCGCCGGAAAACGCCAATATCGTCGTGCGCCCGTTGTGGCGCACGCAGCAGATGCTGGTCGGCGCGCCGAGCCTGTTGCAGCAGAACGCGCCGCCGCTATTGCCTGCCGATCTGAACCGTTTTGAAACGCTCGACGTGCCGACCGGCGACGGGCGCCACGTCTTCGATCTGATTGCCCCCGACGGCACGCGCCACTCGCACGAACACGAACCGCGTCTCGTCACCGCCGATTTGATGACGATTCGGGAAGCGGTGTTGTCTGGCGTCGGGATCGCCGCATTGCCGGAGATGATGTACGGCAGTGCATTGCGCGCGGGCCAGTTGTCGCCGGTGATGCCGGGTTGGACCTTTCCGACGCCGCAGTTGTACGCGGTATTCGTGTCGCGCCAGGGGATGGTGCCCGCGGTGCGCGCGTTCGTGGACTATCTGGTCGAAATGCTCGATCCGGACGAAGGCAAGCACATCATGGGCGAGTGTCCGACGCGTGCGGTAGTGGATTTTGGAGAGCCAGTTCTCGCCCTCGCGTCATAGCACTTATTACGTGCGGCAACATCGCTTTTAGCATTTAAGCGCCGCTTGTCATGAGTACTTTCAATGGCGGTTTGCTTGAATGCGCGCGTTCGCGGGCCTATAGTGAAATCCCTTCGCTAAGGAGTCTCTTATGCGGAAACTCATGGCCGCTATGATAGCCGGCCTGATAGGGCTGACCGCGCTGTCCGTGTCGATCACGGCTGTCGCATGCGGTGATTCGAGCTATCAATCTTCTTCGACCGATGGCAAATAATCCCGCCGCCCGAAGGCGCCGAGTGCGCACAAAAAAGGCCTTCATCTGACGATGAAGGCCTTTTACTTTTAGCCCTTGTTTCAAGGGCTTTTCTTTTTTTTCGGCAGGCGCTGCTTAACAGTGGCGCGCGGCTCTGCGGATCGCCTGGCCTTATTTGTCTTATTTGCCTTTAGGCTGCGTGACAAAGCCGATCTTCGTGAGGCCACCGGCTTGCGCCGCCGACATCACTTCGGCCACTTTCTCGTACGGAACCTTACGGTCCGCGTCGAGATGCAGCTCCGGCTGCGGATTCGCTTGTGCAGCCTGTGCGATCTTCTCGTGCAGTGCGGCTTCATCGACCTTCTTGTCGTCCCACAAAACGTTGCCGTCCGCGTCGACGCTGACCGTCACTTGTGCGGGTTTCGTGTCTTCCTTCTGACTGCTCGCATGCGGCAGATCGATTTTGACCGCGTGACGAATCACCGGAATCGTCACCATGAAGACGATCAGGAGAACCAACATCACGTCGACGAGTGGCGTCATGTTGATTTCATTCATCAGGCCGTCGTCATCGTCGCCGGCGAAGGGGCTCATTGCCATTGGAATGCCTTGTCGATCAGTTGGCGCGCGTGGCGAGGCGCAAACCGTCGCCGCGCTTGGACGACGACAGACGGGCGCCCGTCACGAAGAATGCGTGCAGACCATGTGCAAAGCGGCTCAGCTTGGCGACGAGCGCCTTGTTGGCGCGCGTCAGTGCGTTGTAGCCGAGCACGGCCGGAATCGCGACGAACAGACCGAACGCCGTCATGATCAGCGCCTCGCCGACCGGGCCCGCGACCTGATCGATCGACGACTGACCGCTCGCGCCGATCGCCAGCAGTGCGTGATAGATGCCCCACACCGTGCCGAACAGGCCGACGAACGGCGCCGTGCTGCCGATCGAGGCGAGAATCGCCAGACCGCTTTGCATGCGTGCGACGCTTTCGTCCATCGTGTCTTTCAGGCAGCGCGTCACCCAATCCGATACGTCCATGCGATCGTGCAGATGCGGCTGCGTCTGATGATGGTGATCGGCCGCTTCCTGACCGGCCAGCGCGAGTGCCAGGAACGGATTGTCCTGCGGCGTCGACTGGCCGGAGCCGAGCTTTTTCACACCGTCGGCGAGGTCGTCCGAATGCCAGAACTGTTGTTCGGCGTTCTTCGTGAGACGCTTCAGACGCATCACGTTCCAGCCTTTGATGACGATCACGCTCCACGACATCACCGACATGATCAACAGCGCGAGCGCGATACCGCGCGTCACGAAGTCCCCTTGCGCCCACACGTGCGCCAATCCGTAGTTTTGCATTGCAATTCCTTTTTTTTTGAAAGCTGCTTCAATCGTTCAGATTGAAGTTGTAAGGCTGGGTGGCCGTGGCCCGAATGGCCTGGCCGTTCTCGAGATAGGGCTTGCACGAACTCGCGTGCGCGGCGGCGATCGCGGCGTCGTCCAGACGGCTGAAGCCGCTGCTCTTTTTGAGCGAAATGCTTTCGACTTTCCCCGTCGGTCCGATCACGAACGTCACATAGGCCGTACCGGTTTCGCCACGGCGCTTCGACAGCGCGGGGTAGTCCGGCGTGATCATGCTGCACTCAATGTGTGACACGTTCTTGGGCGCGGTGATGTCCATCGTCGGACGGCCGACTGCCGGCGCAGCCTGAGCGGCCGGTGCGGCTGGCGTTGGATCAGCCGGTGCGACCGGCGTAGGCGCCGGCGCGGCCGCCTCGGGCAACGGTGTAGGCGTTGGCTTGGCCGTCAGTATCGGCTTTGGCTGGATCTTGGGCTTGGTATGGACCGGCGGCGTTGGCTTGGGCGGCGGCGGTGTGGTCGATTGCACCGCAACGGGCGCGGCCACGGGCGCCGGCGCCAGCAGTTGCGCGGTCATGACGCGCGCTTCGAGCGGCGGCTGCACGGGGTCATGACGCAAGGTCAGGATCACCGCCAGCAACGCGACGTGAATCGCCGCAACGGCGGCAGTCGCGGTCCAGACTCGGGAATTGATTCGGGCGGACGAAGCCGGCGCGACGCCGGCTGAAACGGTATGCGAGGCCTGCATATTTAGCGTGGCGACGCGCCGCGGCGCGTCAGACAAGACAGCGTCATGTTCGGAAGATCAGCAGCGAAATGAACAAAGTAGTCACGAAACCAATCAGCAATTCCATCTCGAACTCCTGTAAGGATGAGCGGGTAGCTGGCTTGTACGGATACTGGCTTGCTGACGGCAGTGGGATAACACGTGAAGCAGGGCGAACAGCAACGCATGAAGCAATGAGCCCTCGCGTGGCGTGAGCCGCGCTCTAAAACCGGTCTTGCGTTCGTAAATTCAGGCGGCCTTGCGTTCGTAAAACGTCAGCGGCATGGCCTGCGAGTGATGTTCGAAGCCGCAGCGGCTCGCACACACACCGCTTTCCATCATGACGTCGCGGACGGAATCCGCGCACTTGCCACAGCAGGAGGCGACGCCGAGCTCGAACTGGAGTTCGTCGAACGAATCGACGCCTTCCGCGATCGAGGCACGGATCTTTCGGTCAGAAACAGACTTGCAGACACAGACAATCATGGTAGGCGTCATAGCTAACGTTAATGCGAACTATTATCATTTTGATTGAGCCGTTTGGCAAGCGTCCTGCATGATTTTTTGTAACAAAACCAGACTCTTAGAAGGGTTTCGCCTAAGGGAGGGGCTTCGGCGTCGGCGGCGAAAAAAGGCTTAAAACGCCAAAAAACTGCGCGGAAAGGCCTCGAGACGGCCCCAAAGCACAGCGCAAGAGGGACTTTATGCGGCTTGGGAATCCGGCGCGGCCGTGCGGCGCGAAGGGATGACAACCTGTTCGACGGCCGCGTCGATCTGCAGCAAGGTCGCGGCGAGCTGTTGCTGATGGGAGCCGTCGCCTGTTGAGTAAAAGCGGGGCAAAACAGCGTCCGGGTTGTCCGGGGCGGCGCGTAGGCCGTGCTGGTCGAGTACCCGTTCCAATTGACGCGCGATGGCCACACTCGTATCGATCAGCATGAGCCGTTCGCCAACGATGTCGCGGATCGCCGCGTCGAGGAAGGGGAAGTGAGTGCAGCCGAGCACCAAGGTATCGGCGCCGGCATCGAGCATGGGCTGCAGGTAATTGCGCAGCAGTGCGCGCAGTTCGGCGGAGCCTACGTCGCAACGTTCGACCGCTTGCACCAGCCCGTGGCCCGGCTGGCAAAGAAAACGGCAATCGGCGGCGTAGCGCTCCAGTAGCCCCTGAAAGCGGGCGCTGCGCAAGGTCACCTGGGTGGCGAGCACGCCGGCGACACGCGTTTTCGACTGCAGCGCGGCCGGTTTGACGCCCGGCTCGACGCCTACCAGCGGAATCGTCAGCTTTTCGCGAACTAGTGCGATCGACTGTGCGGTCGCCGTGTTGCACGCGACCACCAGCGCCTTCGCGCCTTGTCTCACGAGCCATTCCCCGATTGCCAGGGTGCGGTCGGCGATGAAGTCGTCGTCGCGCTCGCCGTAGGGGGCGTAGAGCGAGTCGGCGACGTAGATGAGCGCTTCGTGAGGCAGTTGCGCCCGGACCGCCCGTAGCACTGACAAACCGCCCAGACCCGAGTCGAAAATGCCGACCGGCGCCCACGAGTCGCCACCTGAGGCGGCAATCCGGGCACTCGAAGACGGCGATTCTGCAGGCATAGGCGATAAGGACGCGCGCGGCACAGCGGTCACGGAAAACTCACGAAAACGGAGAGGTGCTCAAGTATATCGCCCGCCCGGCGCCTATCTTGCCAAATAAGCTGATAAATAGAGCCGCAAACAAGCCGGCAAAAAACTCACGCACGAGACGGCGTATGAGAACACTCACGAGCCGCCGCGCGGGTTTTTCCAACCCGTCCGATCAGGACTCGATCGAACCCATCGCGGTTTGCTGATAATTCTGGATGCCGACCTTGTCGATCAGGTCGATCTGCGTTTCGAGCCAGTCGATGTGTTCTTCGGTGTCGTCGAGAATCTTCACGAAGATTTCACGCGAGATGAAATCGCGAACCGATTCGCAATACACGATTGCTTCCTTGCAGGTGCTCTGCGAAATCTGTTCGAGCTTCAGATCGCATTCGAGGATCTCTTTGGTTTCCTCGCCGATCAGCAGCTTGTGCAGGTCTTGCAGATTCGGCAGGCCGTCGAGCATGAAAATACGTTCGATCAACCAGTCGGCGTGTTTCATTTCGCCGATCGACTCATCGTATTCATGCTTGCCGAGTTTCTCGAGACCCCAGTGCTTGTACATCCGCGCATGCAGGAAGTACTGATTGATGGCGGTGAGCTCGTTCTTCAACTGGGAGTTCAGATACTCGATGACTTTCTTGTCGCCTTGCATGGGTATTCCTTATAGGGGATTTGAATTTTCAACAACAATAAACGCCGGACCTGAAAAAGCCAAGGAAATGGACACAGTTTTTAGCCTTGATTCGCAAGGTTTTTGCGTGATGCGTACCGTTCTCATTCCACGATAAAAAAGCCGGGGTTTGAGGCCCCGGCTTGCGCTTTTTCGGCTGATGTTCTTACCGATCAAACTGTCGCGACCGGAATCTTGCCGATCCTGGCTTGCCATTCCTTCGGACCAGTCTGGTGCACCGAGGTGCCGTTCGAATCGACGGCGACCGTGACCGGCATGTCCTGCACGTCGAACTCGTAGATCGCTTCCATGCCGAGGTCTTCGAACGCGAGAACCTTCGCGCTGCGAATGGCTTTCGACACGAGATAAGCGGCGCCGCCCACGGCCATCAGATACGCGGCCTTGTGCTTCTTGATTGCCTCGATCGCCACCGGGCCGCGCTCGGCCTTGCCGATCATCGAGATCAGACCGGTTTGCGACAGCATGGTCTCAGTGAACTTGTCCATGCGCGTTGCCGTGGTCGGGCCGGCAGGGCCGACTGCCTCGTCACGCACCGGATCGACCGGGCCGACGTAATAGATCACGCGATTCGTGAAGTCGACCGGCAGCTTTTCGCCCTTCGCCAGCATATCGGCGATGCGCTTGTGCGCGGCGTCGCGACCCGTCAACATCTTGCCCGACAGCAGCAGCGTCTGGCCCGGCTTCCAGCCCGCGACTTCTTCCGGCGTCAGCGTATTCAGATCGACGCGCTTGCTCTTTTCCGTGTCCGGTTCCCACTGAACCTTCGGCCATGCGTCGAGCGACGGCGCTTCGAGCTTCGCCACCCCCGAGCCATCCAGCGTGAAGTGCGCGTGACGGGTTGCCGCGCAGTTCGGGATGATCGCGATCGGCTTGCTCGCCGCGTGCGTGGGCGCCGTCATGATCTTCACGTCGAGCACGGTAGCGAGACCGCCGAGACCTTGCGCGCCGATGCCGAGCGCGTTGACCTTCTCGTGCAGTTCCACGCGCAGTTCTTCGATCCAGTCTTGCGGGCCGCGTGCGATCACGTCCTGAATGTCGATCGGATCCATCAGCGATTCTTTTGCCATCACCATGGCTTTCTCAGCCGTGCCGCCGATGCCGATGCCGAGCATGCCCGGCGGGCACCAGCCCGCGCCCATGGTCGGCACGGTCTTCAGAATCCAGTCGACGATCGAGTCCGACGGATTCAGCATCGCGAACTTCGACTTGTTCTCTGAGCCGCCGCCCTTGGCCGCGACCTGCACGTCGACCTTGTCGCCCGGCACGATCTCGTAGTGGATCACGGCCGGCGTGTTGTCCGTCGTGTTCTTGCGCGCGCCTTCCGGCGGGCTCACGATCGACGCGCGCAGCACGTTGTCCGGGTTCAGATAGCCGCGGCGCACGCCTTCGTTGATCATCTCGGTGACGCCCATGGTCGCGCCATCCCAACGCACGTCCATGCCGACCTTGACGAACACCGTGACGATGCCGGTGTCCTGGCAGATCGGGCGCTTGCCTTCGGCGCACATGCGGCTGTTGGTGAGGATCTGCGCGATCGCATCTTTCGCGGCCGGGCTCTGTTCGAGCTCGTAAGCGCGGCCCAAGGCCTGGATGTAATCGAGCGGGTGGTAATAGCTGATGTACTGAAGCGAATCAGCAATGCTCTGAATCAGATCTTCCTGTTTGATGACGGTCATGGCTAGCTCAGTGGGGACAGGGGCGCTTGTTTTCAGACTCGCGCGACAGTGCGGTCAGTCGTGCGCCTTCGGGGGAGGGGAAGCGTTCGAACCCAGCGCGTGCAAACCCGCGGGTTCCTGAAAATGTTTGGGATGCGTATGGGTGGTGAGACGGTCGACAAACGCCATCACCAGCGCCGAGATGAGGAAGGCGACGTGAATGATCACCTGCCACATGATGGTGTGCGTTGAATTCTGGTCCGGGCTGATGAAGGTCTTCAGCAGATGGATCGACGAGATGCTGATCAGCGCCATCGACAATTTGACCTTGAGCACGCCGGCGTTCACATGGTCGAGCCATTCCGGTTCGTCCGGATGACCCTCCACGCCGAGGCGCGACACGAAGGTTTCATACCCACCGATGATCACCATGATCAGCAGGTTCGAGATCATCACCACGTCGATCAGGCCGAGCACGACCAGCATGATGTTGGTTTCGTCGAGCGTCATGGACGCCGTGACCAGATGCCAGACTTCTTTGAGGAACAGCACGACGTAGACCGCCTGGGCGACGATCAAACCCAGGTAGAGCGGCAGTTGCAGCCAGCGGCTCATGAAGATGATGGCGGGCAGCGGGCGCATCGGGCGGCGCGGACGGGCAGAGTCGGGTCGCGTAGCGGACATAGGCAAAGAGTCGGATGAAACGCAGGTGACGGAACACGGGCTAAATGTGCCGACCCGGGCGCTCAGATCAAACGCGCGGGTCAAGCATGCAAACCGGGGCGCAGACGGCGCGGGGCACGGCCAGGGTAGGCCGGACAAGCTTACGTCGGGCGCGCCATTGTACAGCGTCTGTTGAATTTGCCGCGGCGCGGCGGGCGGTTTGAGAGGGCCGGCGTTGGCGTGGCTCCCGGCGTTGCCGTGGCTCCAGGTGGGCAACGGTCTTTAGTGGGCGCTAGCTTCGGCGGCCGTCTGCAGCAGGCAGCCGCCGTTCACAGGCGGCCAGGCCTCCCAGCAGGAAGCGAGTCTTGACAGGCGGCGCCGTTCACGAGGCTACCGGCGGCATCCGCTTGACCTTCAGACTCGCCAGCCCGATCCCTGCGACCACGCCAAAGGTTTCGAAGGTATCAAACGTATCAAGCGCGTCACTTGCGCGGCGCGCCGCTGTAGAGATCGTAGGGTGCACCGCATGCCTGATCCGCCGCGGCAAAATGCGCGACGATACGCGCGCGTCCGGGACTTCGGTCGCCCTCGGCTGCGAAGATGCGCAAGTTCTTCAGACGCAGCGGTGTTCCGGGCAGCACGGCGACGCAATCCGCAAAGAGGGCGGTCGACAGATTCTTCTGCGGGACCGATTCGTCGAAGATCGAGAACAACAGGTACGCGCCGTCGCGCCATTGCGCCGCAGCCAGGTGCCTTGCCAGGGCGGCCGCGTTGGACGGCAGCACGAAGGCGCACTGAGCGTTGAGGTCCACAAAGCATCGGTCGCGGTCGCCTTGCAGCGCGGCAAGCCCGTCGCGAGTGATCTGCGACACGCGGTACGAGATGCCGACATAGTTCTGCATCGATTGCAGTTCATCGAGGAAGCGTTGCACGAGCGCATCGGGCAACGAACCACTACGCAGCGACTCGCCGATAGGGCGATGGCCGCCGTCGACAAATTGGCTCATGGCGCTGTAGAGCCCTGCATTGGAGCGCCGCACGAGGTCGTCGAGTCGATGGCGATCGACGGGGCCGAGCCTTGGAGAAGAGTTCATGGTGTTCCAGGAGGGAAGTTCGGGGCAGTGATCGGGCCATGAAGCAAGCTATGAAGCAGGCAATGAAGCAGGGGCATGAAGGGGGACGAAGCGGGCCATGAAGCGGGACCTGAAGCAAAGCCGCTTGCTGTTGTGCTGCCCCGCTTCCGGCCGGCGTCGATGCGACGGCCGGCCGTGAGCTCAGGGCTCGGTTAAGCGGCGCCGCCTCCAGCCGCCCCCGCCTTGCCCATCATCGAAGTGACCATGCCGAGCAGTGGCATCGCGGCTGAAAGGGCCGTCCCGATCAGGCTCATGATCTGACTCAACGCGCCCGCCATGTCGCCGCCGCCACCGCCGCCACCCTGTGCCGCTGCGGCCTGGGTGCCGAAGTCGCCGTCGTTCGCGGCTGCGAGCTGGTGATGCGCCATGGCGGCCGGCGGCATATTGCCGGCAGCGCCGGTGTCGTCGGGCGAAAACATCCGCACGGAGCTGAAGCTCGCGTTCGTCTGGATGTCGTTTTGCGCCGCGTCCGGCAAATTGCCCATATCGAACGGCATGCTGCCGCCGACCGTGTTGATTGCATTGCTCATTGTGAAATCCTGGTGATTAAAAGTTAAACCGTTCGGTTGCCGTTTTAGCGTGAACAATCACAGTGGGTGCTCCACGGTTGATTCCCGGCTGTGAGAGAAATTTGGTCTGATTATTTCGATAAACCCCCTTGCGTTGGTTGGTGAGATTTGCGTGCTGTGTCTGGATCGATTGCATTTATGCCGATTGGATATTTCTGTTCGAGTATTTGCGTGACGCAGATGATTCTGATGAACCCGGTGAAGTTACAGATGGTTTCTTGTGTCATGTCGATTTCGAGAGCCCATTTGGAAATCAGTTTTCCTACTGTCAGAGATTCCTGACGTGCAATTTCCTCGATGATTCGCCAATAGATTTCCTCGAGTCGCAGACAGGTTGCGAATCCGTTAATTCTGACGGAGCGTAGTCTTGGTCTTGCGAGTTGAGGGGTGAAGTTGCAATACCGTGTCATCCGCATGTGGGCGCGCATGTAGGAATTGAGGAATGACGCGCTTCTATTAAGACGTTGAAGCAGAACAGTGCGCTTAATAATGGCGGGAAAGACTGTCCGGTACGGACTGAATTGCACGAGTTGGCTGTCATGATCGGATTAATCGAGTTGTCAGTTCCGTAATCCTCGCTCTACAGGAAAAGAGCAGGTCATACAGATGTATGACTTATCGATATATGCACTTCATCTGTATTTTTGGATAAGGGGAGTCCGCGGAGTAAATGCGAATTCAGACAAATTCTGCGTATTGGAATTCTGTCGGGTTGGGCGGAATCGTGCCGCTGCATCTGTGCTTTAAGCACTGCCCATGTCTTATATGTGTATGACCTTGGGCATGGAAAACATCATTAAATTTCTGGGTAACGGAGTCAATAAACGTAGCCAGGGATTTTTAATGCTTATGATGCGGCGCAACGATTCGACCATTGAGAAGGAGAAGGGCGGCGACGAACGTCCGGATTTGCCGTCGTGCGCCTGCCGGGCCGCCTTGCGTTACGTCGCGGGTCCGCTCGGGCTCGCCTCGGCCGTGTTGCTCCTGCCGGCGGCGCACGCCGCGACACCCGCATGGCAAGGTGCGCCGATTCACTACGCAGTAAACGGCGCCCCGTTACCCGACGTATTGCGCGACGTGCTCGCCGTCGAAGGCTTGAGCGCCGACATCGGCCGCGACGTGAAGGGACTGGTCAATGGCCGCTTCGACGACACGCCGGGCAATGTCTTCATCCAGTTGATCGAGGCATACGGACTTGTCTGGTATTTCGACGGCAAGGCGATGCATGTCGCGAGCGCGTCGGACGTGCGCAGCCGGGTGATCCCGTTCGCGCCGATGACTCGCGAGGCCGTTGCGTCCCTGCTGCGCAATCTCGATCTCGACGACGCCCGGCTGCCGGTTAAATACTCCGCGACCACCGTCAAGGTAGCGGGCCCGTCGAAATTCGTCGACGCGGTGGCCGAGGCGATCGACAAGGCCCAGCGGCAGACCACCGTCGCGCCGTCGTTCGACGAGACCGTCATCCGCGTTTTTCCGTTGCGTTATGCACAGGCGGAGGACGTCCGTTACGCGGTCGGCGCACAGGAGCAGGTCGTGCCGGGCGTCGCTTCGCTGCTGCGCCGCTTGATGACGGACACCTGGCAGGCCACGGCCCAGCGTGCCCCGCGCTCGCACGCCGATGTGCGTGCCGATGCTCGCAATGCGCGCGGCGGGCCGCCGCCGTTGCCGAGCCTGCTCGGCCTCGGCCTTGCCGGCACACCGCCTGACAACGCCGCCGAGCCGGCCGCCCCGCTGCCCGATTCCGGCTCCGACACCGCCCAGCCCGTCGCGACACCCGCGCGGCGCAACATCGTCGCTGATCAGCGCAGTAACTCGGTGGTCATCAGCGACCTCGTGTCGATGATGCCGAACTACGAGCGCGCGATCGCGATGCTCGATCAGCCGCAGGAGCTCGTTGAGATCGACGCGGTGGTGATCGACGTGTCGTCGAATGCGGCGCGCTCGCTCGGCGTGCGCTGGGGCGGCGCGAACGGGCGTATCAACGTGGCCTCGGGGACCGCGAGCGCGCCGACGAGCTTCCGCGCGGTGGACCTGGTCACGCCGGCAAGCGCGGCGGCCGGGCTCAATCTTGCGACGCTGATCGGCAACTCGGCGCAATACCTGTTTGCCCAGATTCATGCGCTGGAGGAGGCCGGTCAGGCGCGTGTGCTGTCGCGCCCGCAAGTCTTGACGCTGAACAACACGGAAGCGGCGTTGACCTCGCGCAGCACGGTGTATGTGC
Organism: Paraburkholderia fungorum; assembly: GCF_046027605.1. Taxonomy (GTDB): domain Bacteria; phylum Pseudomonadota; class Gammaproteobacteria; order Burkholderiales; family Burkholderiaceae; genus Paraburkholderia; species Paraburkholderia fungorum_F. The sequence continues at coordinate 61,111 of NZ_JAQQEF010000030.1, read as the reverse complement.
GGGTTGCGGGCAACCAGGCCGTTGACCTGTTCAACATCGATACGGGGATGACGCTGAAGGTGACGCCGAGCGTCGAATCGACCGGCGAGCCGCGTCGCAACATCCGGCTCAACATCCAGATCGAAGACGGGACGTTCAACACGTCGGCATCGGTGGACGGCATCCCGAAGGTCGACAACCACTCGGTCGTCACTCAGGCGATCGTGCGCGACGGCGAGAGTCTGCTGATCGGCGGCTATCAGTATGAACGTAGTGAAAGCACCACGTCCAAGGTGCCGCTGCTCGGCGATGTGCCTTATCTCGGCGCGTTGTTCCGCGATACCCAGACCACGCGCGAGCGCCTCGAACGGCTGGTCCTGATCACGCCGCGCCTGAAGCGTCTGGCGAGTGATGGAGTGTCGAATACGAATACGGCGCAGGGCGCTAGTGGGATGACGATCGGTACCGCCGTTTCAAGTCCCGATACATCTTCGGTTGGAACGGCAGTGACGGCGAGCGCGTTGCCGGTAGCGACGATGTTATCGGCGAGCGACGCGCCTCTTGCTGCGCGTCCACGGCCGCGGCAGCAACCACAACAGGCACAACAGGCCCAACAGGCCCAACAAGCCCAGCAAGCCCAGCAAGCCCAACAACCGCCTGCCCCCAATGTGCCGTCAGCGGTCGACGCGGCATTGCGGGCGCTGGCCCAGCCCACCGCGCCCGCTGCTCCGCAGCCGTCTCCGTCACCGGCCCTGTCTGCGCCGGGCTTGCCGCTGGTCAGCAAGATGCCATGGGAGAACCGCCATGACCGCTGACGCACAGATCGTCGTGATGGACGGCGTGCACACCGGCGCAAGCGTGGTGCTGTCGCCCGGTAAGCCGTTGCGCATAGGCAGTGGCGGCGAAGCCGATCTGATGGTGATCGACGAAGGCGTCGAACTGCTGCACGCCACCGTCGAGTTGCACGGCGCAGCACTCGCGCTGGTCGCCGACGCTGCGCACGTCGCTGTGTTTGGCCGGCCTGTGCCGCCGGGGCGGCGCGTACTTCTTGAGCGCGGCGCGTGGTTTTCCGCAGGGGCCATCACGTTCCAGTTCTGCGGCCGCGATGCGCCGGGTCCGACGATGGCGCGCGACGCCGAGCGAGCCTACCTGCGCCGTCATGCGCCGCTGGCGTACATCGCGCGGCACTGGACCGATGCATCGCCGGTGACGCGAGCCGTGGCCGTTGCGGTGCCGGTTGTATTTGCACTGCTCACGTGGACCGCTTCCCACCAATGGCCGAGCGACACACCGCCCGCAGTTCGTGCGAACGACGCGTTCCGGCTGGTGAAGACGCACCTCGACCCGAAGACCGGCGCACTCATTTACGAGGGCTACGTCGAGTCGGCCGCCGACCTGGCGGCGCTGACCGCCAGTGCCTGGTCGCGGCAACGCGCGCCCGTGATGCATGTGTTCGTGCTCGCGCAACTACGCGAGCAAGTCGACGAATTTCTCGCGCGCTACTACCGCGGCGCCGCCGTGTATGCCACGCAACCCGGTGCATTCGCCGCGACGCTACCCGACGCGCACGGCTTTCTGTCGCCCGAATCGTGGGACTACGCACGTGTCGCGCGTCTCGCCGGCGCCGAAATCAACGGACTGCGCGGTCTCACTTTTCCCGGTCATGCCCAGGCGGGTGAGCGGGTGCGGGTGCCGCTCGAAGCACTTGGCCTGAATCTGCTCGCGAGCCGTCACGCGTTCTGGCTCACGGATGCGCAAGGCGTGCGCTATTTCGTCGGCGCGCGGCTGCCGATCGGACGGGTGACGCGCATCTCGGCTTGCGCCGCGGAGCTCACGCGTGACGACGACGGTTCGGTCTACGAATTCTTTCTGGATGCCGCCCATGCTGGAAAAAACTGCCGGTAAAAGCACGCTTGGCGCGTGCGCCGATCTCCCGCTCGAAGCGCGACTTGCCGAAGCCGGCGGTGCGGGGCGCGAGTCGATCGTGGCACGTCTGACCACTGAGATAGACGCCATGAACAGCGCACTGCCGGGTGCTTCGTCGACTGTGCGAAGGGAACTGATTCTGCTTGTCGAGTGTTTGCGCGCGGCTCGGCAAGTGGTGGAACGAAGCGTCAGCTTCACAAACGCGCGCGATAAAAGGTAAGGAATAGAAATCATGAATCAGGTCAATACGACGATGTCCCCGAATCTGGGCGGCAACTTCGCCGGCGGCACGGGCGGCTCGACGGTCGGCGCAAGCGGCGGCCTGTCGGCTCAGAAGGTGGCCGAAGTGCTGGCGAAGATCCTCGAGAAACAGAACCAGGACTTCGACAGCAAATTGCAGCAGGCCGAAGGCACCGACGACAAGCAGCAGAACGCCGCGATGATGAAAGTGCAGCAGGCAATGGGCGCGGTGAACACGACCCAGAGCATTGCGACGGCTTGCGTGCAGGGTCTCACCGACGCGCAGAAGGAAACGGCGCGCGCCTCTCACTAACGCATTTCCCGTTTCACTTTAACCAGGACGGAGACGCCTTGCGGCGTCTTCGGGGAGCCATCGCCGATGCAGGACGACACCTTGGAGCTGCTGATTTCGATCGGTCATTACGCACGCGTGCATAAACGCTTCGATGAAGCGCGTTATCTGTTCGAGCGGCTTGCCAAGCTGTATCCGCAGCGGGCATTTCCGTATCTCGGGCTGGGGCTGGTCGAGATCGACCGGGCGAATTACCGCGCCGCGTCCCTGCTGTTCGTGCGCGCCGTGGAAGTCGCGCCCGACAGTGCGCTGGCGCGTGCATGGCTCGGCGTGTGCCAGGTGTTCGAAGGCCACTACGCGCTCGGTGCACGAACGCTGATCGCGGTGGCGGATGGCGACGAACCCGGCGCGGGTTCGATGGCCGCGGCGTTCCTGAATCTGCCTGAATGCTCGCCTTATCGCCACGCCGCTCGTGCCACCCAGGCTGAGCGCGCCGTGGGTCCCATTTCAACCATTGAACGACTGACTATTCGAGGCAGCCATTGATATGTTGCACGTCCCTGTCACAACCTTGCCGGCGCAGTCCGGCGCAGTGTCCCCGCAATCTTCCGTATCGCCCATGCCTGGCGCGACCGTACGGGTCGCCGACGGGACGGCCGAGCAGGGCTCGCTGATCGAGCGTCTTCTGGCGCACGCGCAGGACGTGCAGGACACGTCGGCGCAGCAGCTTTCGCAGCACCTCGACCAGCTCGACGCCGGCCGCATCTCGACCTCCGACATGCTGCGCCTGCAGGCCGACATGGGCGCTTTCTCGGTGCGGGTGCAAATGACGGTGCGCGTTGCCGACGAGACCGGCCGCGCCATCCAGACGCTGTCGCAGCGAAGCTGATGCGGCGCGCCCTGATCCTGCTGCCGGTGCTGCTGCTCCTCGTCGGCTGTAGAACCTCGCTATTCGAAGGCCTGGACGAGGACCAGGCGAACCGCATCATCGCCGCGCTCAGTCATCACGGCGTCAACGGTTATAAGGAGCGCAACGCGGACCGTACCTGGAACATTTCGGTCGACGACGCGGACGCGGTCGTGGCCACCGAACTGGCCAGCGCCTACGCGCTGCCGCGCGGCGGCCATGCGAATCTCGGCGAGCTGTTCAGCCGCCAGGGCTTGATTTCGAGCCCCGAGGAAGACCGTGTCCGCTATGTGTACGGGCTCTCCCAGGAGTTGTCCGAAACGCTCGAAAAGATCGACGGCGTGCTGCTGGCCCGCGTGCACATCGTGCTCCCCGAAAAAGATCCGATGGATCCGGCGCAGGACACACTGCCGTCGGCGTCCGTGATGATGCGCTATCGCAGCGACTACAACCTCGAGCTGATGCGCGACAGGATTCGCGCGCTGGTGGCGGGGAGCGTCGAAGGCCTGACCCCGGCGCGCGTGTCGCTGACGCTGCTGGCGGTCACGCCGGTGCTGACCTTCCCAGGCCGATGCGCGGACGGCGGCGATGTCGCCAGTGCCGCGGGTGCGGTGGTTGCCACGGATTGCGTGCGTGACGGCAACCCGTCGCGCACCACGGCGATGTTGTGTGTGCTGGCTCTGCTCGTGCTGCTGGCCGCCGGCTTCATGTGGTTGTGGCGTTCGCAAACCCGCACGTGGTTCGGACGGAAGACACGCGTCGCCGCAGCGAAGGCCGGCCCGGGACAACCTGCGCAGGCGGCTCCGCAAGCGCCGCGCGACGGGTCCGAGGCGCACATCGCTGAGACCGTAGCCGGCGCTTCGAAGTCCGCGAACCGTACGGGAGATGACGCATGAAACACGCCTACACCAGCGCACCCGCTTATTGGGTGCATGACAGCTGGCTCGAATCGGGGCGTCCCATTCGTCAGGTTCGTCACGTTCGTCACGAGCGGCACGCGCGAGCCGCGCACGCTTTTCTGTTCGACCGTTACCCACAACTGAGTCAGGTGAGCCTGGCTGGCTTGCCGCCGGCGTTGCCGCTGTGGCCACGGCCGGCGTGCGCGCGTCTGTGCCGGATCGTCGCCGCGCTTGCATTCGCCCGCTCGTTGCGCCGCATCGTTGCCGCGCCGGCGCGCATGGCGTTCGCGGCCGGCGTCGCGCCGCATCTGCTCGGCACGCTGCAACGGCACCCGCGTAGCGGCACGGCGGACCTGAGCGTCGAACCAATACCGTCGCTGTTCAACCGGCGCGATATGACGGCGCTCGGGTTGACGCTGGCGACCCACGTCGCCGCCGACTCTCCCTATGCGTTCTGGTGGAGCCTGCGCTTGCCACGAGAAATCGTGGAGGCAGCGGCGCGCTATCGCGTGCACGGCCTGTCAGCGCTCGAAGCTCAACAGCTGATCGCCGACGCGCGGCGTGTGATGGAGGGGCCGGCATGCTGATCTGTCGAATGGGCGCATGGCGAATCGAAGCCGACGGCCATCTGAGTGCGCTCGAACTGGCGTCGGTCGAGGGCCTGCGCGCGGTCGAGGCGCAACGCGCGAGTGAAGCGGCAGGTGAGCGCGTGCGCCTCGCGCAGCAGGCGCGCGAACTCAAACTGCGGGCCTGGCGTCACGGGCACGCGGCCGGCAAAGCGGCGGCGTTGCGCCAGCAGGTCGGACGCATGGCCGCGGCGGCCTTTGCCGCGCAGCGTCTCGAGGACCGGCTGACGCAGATCGTGTTGGGGGCGGTGAGCGCCATCGTCGGCGACTTGCCGCCCTCGGCCGCGTTGACCAATCAGTTGCGGCGCGCGGTCGCGGTGTCGCAATCGCAACGGCTCGTTTCCGTGCGCGTCGCACCGGCGGCGTTCGAGGAAGCGAGACAGTTGATTGCCGTGGTCGAACATGAACTCGCCGCGCCGTTTTGCACGGTGCTGGCCGATGCCGGCTTACCCGCGCATTCGTGCGTCATTGAAACGGAGGCCGGCGTGATCGATGGCGGTCTGAAAGTGCAGTTGCGCGCGCTGGAACGCGACATCCGCGACGGTGTCGCCGCGGTGCTGCGCACTGACGACCTGGCCGACGGCGTGTGCCGCACGACCTTCGACATGGTCGAGCAGGGCGTGCGGCACACGTTGGCCGCGCTAACCGCGCCGCTTGTGCTGCCGCCCCGGCAGGCCTCTGCGTCCGAGCGGGCGCGCGTCTTTCAGCGGCCGTTCGTGCGGGAGGTCGCATGACGCTCTGGCCGGACCTGGAAAGCCTCGCGCCGGCGGACGCCGAGCGTCACAACCTGGCGATCGGCCACTTCGGCCGGCCGCGGGTGGTGCGTGTCGGCACCGGCCGTTTCACGCTGGAGTTCGAAGCGTGCCGGGCACGCTATCCACTGCGCTTGTCGGGCATGGCGGCACAAGTGCCGTTCAGCGCCACCTGCGATGCCGGCGCGCTATCGCCGGAACTGTCGCCCGCGGTGGTCGGCGCGCGCGGAGATACCGCCGTGACGCATGTCGCCGACGCGTTGAGCGACTGGTTGTGCGCGCTCGAAGGCCTGTTCGGTTTCACGCTCGAACTCACCGACGTGGCGTTCGACGCGGTCGCGCCGCCGGGCGCCTACGGCATTGCCGTCACTCACGCGACGAGCGGCCGCGCGGCCCACTTCTCGTTCTGCAGCCCCGCGGTCGATGCCTGGCTGCGGCGCCATCCGCCGGTCAGGCCGTCCAGCGGCGCGCTGCTGCGCCGCCTGTACGTCCGCATGCCGATCTGCCTCGCGGGCCCGTCGATGCCGTTGCCGCGTTTGCGCAAGGTCGCGGTGGGCGACGCGCTGCTGTTCGACAGTCAGTCGTATTACCTGCGCGTGCCTCTGCGATTGGGCGCGTGCCGGATCTTGTTGAAGTTCACTGAGGAGCACACCTTGATAGACCATGTCCTGAATGATGAAACCCCGCCCGTCGAAGTGACCAGCGAATTGCTGCCGATCGACGCCCTGACCTTCGCGTTCGAAGCGGTGCTCGGCACGCTGTCGTTGTCGGTCGCCGAACTGGCTCATCTGCGCCAGGGATCGATCGTCGCGTTCCGGCTGCCTTCGCGTGAGCGCAGCGTCACGCTGCTCTGCCAGGGCATTCCGTTTGCCCGCGGCGAGCTGATCGATATCGACGGTTCGCTCGGCGTGCGCGTGACCCGGCTGACCCAGGCAGACGTACCGGCATGATCGCGCAACTCGACCAGCTGCAGGTTGTCGGCATGTTCTTCATGCTCGGCCTGCTACCGCTCGCGGTCGTGATGACGACTTCCTTCACGAAGTTCAGCATCGTGCTCACGCTGCTGCGCTCGGCGCTCGGCGTGCAGCAGGCGCCGAGCAACCTGGTGATCTCGGGGCTCGCGCTCGCGGCGACGCTGGTCGTGATGTCGCCGACTCTGGCAAAGATCGAAAGCGCTTTGCCGGTCGGCGACAACGGCGAACTCGCGTTGCCGCGTCCCGCTGAACTCCTGCAGGCAGTGCGCGGTCCGCTCGGCGAATTCATGCTGGCGCATTCGCGGCCCGACGAACGCAAGTTTCTCGTCGGCGCCGCGAAGCGGATCGATCCACAGCGCGAGCCCCACGAAACCGATCTGCAACTGCTGATTCCGGCGTTTCTGATCGGCGAGATATCGAGCGGCTTCGAAGCGGGCTTTCTGCTCTATATCGCGTTTCTGGTGGTCGATCTGGTCGTGGCCAACGTGTTGACCGCCATGGGCATGGTGATGCTGTCACCGAGCACGGTATCGATTCCGTTGAAGTTATTCATTTTCGTGTCGGTATCAGGCGTTTCGAAGCTGATGCACGGCCTGATCGTCGGCTATGTCAAATGAACAGTGTTCCGTCTCTTGCCACCTTGTCCAGCGATGCGCTCATGCTGGTGTTCTGGTTGTCGTTACCCGCGCTTGCCGTCGCGACCGTAGTCGGTTTGCTGGTGGGGCTGTTGCAATCGGTGACGCAGATCCAGGATCAGAGTCTGCCGTACGGGGCCAAGATCATCTGCGTCGGCGCGGTGCTGATCGTGACGGCACCTTGGGCGAGCCGAGAACTCGCGCGCTTTCTCGCCCACGTGTTCACCTTCATCGCGGCGGGGCGGTTGCATTGAACGTGGACTACCTCGACTATCTCAAGGGCTTTGCGTTTTGCGCGATCCGGCCCGCCGTGGCGCTCTACCTGATTCCGTTCGGGCAGAGCGGCTCGCTCGGCATTCTGTTGCGGCTGCCGATGGTGCTGGCGCTGGCCATGCTGCCGCAACATACCGGCTGGCCGCCGCACCTGCTGCCGGCAATCGGGGTGGAAGCGGCGACCGGCGTGGCGCTCGGCCTGCTGCTCGGCACGATCTTTCATGCGGCGGCAGCGGCGGGCGCGGTGCTCGATCAGCAGGGCGGTTATGCGAGCGCGGCGGTCTACGATCCGCACTTCCAGCAGGAAGCGGCGCTCTTCGAAACGCTGTTCCTGCAGTTTGCCGCGCTGACCCTGTTCACGGGACCGGGCCTGCCGCTCCTGTTCGGTTTCTTCACCGATGCGTGGGTGCTGTGGCCGCCGGGCCGCTGGCGCGTCGACCTGACCGACGTGTTCCGGCACATCGCCCTGACCGACCTGGCCGGAACGCTGGCCGAAGGCGTGCGGCTCGCCAGTCCGCTGCTCGGTCTGATGCTGCTGATCGACGTCGCGTTCGGGCTGATGTCGCGGCACGCGAAACGGCTCAACCCGTTCGCCACCGCACGGACCGTCAAGGCAATGATCCTCTCGTTTGCCGCGATGCTGAGCGTGCCCGCGCTGTTTGCGCAATTGCGTCTCGCATTCGATCACGTGATCCATTTGCCATGAGCGATAAGAGCGAAGCCCCGACCCCCAAGCGGATCCGCCGTGCCCGCGAGGACGGCGAGATCACCAAGAGCACCCATCTGACGGTGGCGTTCAGCGGCCTCGTCTGGTGGCTGTACCTGTTTATCGAGGCGCCGCACCTGTATGCGCTAGGCACGCGGCTGATCCTGCATGTGACGGTTCAGGACCAGGCGCTGCCGTTCGGTGACCGGCTTGTATCGACGCTTGCCGCGCTGAGCGCTTTTCTGCCGGTCGTGTTGATCGCGCTCGGTGTCGGGGCGCTCGCGGTGCTCGTGCCGGAGTTGCTGCAAACGCGTGGCCTGATCGCGTGGAAGCGCGTCACACCCGATGTGAAGCGTCTGAATCCGCTCAACGGTCTCAAGCAGATGTTCAGTCTGCGCCTGCTGTGGGACACGGTGCTGACCTTGCTGCAATTCGCGGTGCTGCTGTTTCTGTTCGTGCAGGCGCTCGCCACGTGGTTGCGCCAGCTCGCGCCGATGTGGGCCTTCTCGTTACCGGTTCAGCTCGGCTATACGGCGGGCTCGCACTCGCATCTGCTGATTGCAATGGCGGCGTCGCAGATCGCGCCCGCCGTCGCCGACTATTTCATTCAGCGCTTCTTGTTGCTGCGCAACCTGCGCATGGACAAGAGCGAAATCAAACGGGAGTTCCGCGACGACGAGGGCGACCCCTACGTCAAAAACCGTCGCCGCGCGCTTCATCGGGAGCTTGGGCAATAACATGTTGAATCGTTCAATTCTGAGCCGCTACGATCTCTCGGCCATCTTCGCGCGTCACGCCGACGTTGCGGTCGGCATCGGTATTCTGACTGTGCTCGCGCTGCTGATCGTGCCGGTGCCGCCGTTCGTGCTCGACCTCTTCATCTGCGTGAGTTTCGCGTCCAGCCTGACGATGCTGACCACCACGCTGTATGTGTCGAAGGCCGCGGATCTCGCAAGTTTTCCATCGTTGCTGCTGATCACCACGTTGCTGCGTCTCGCGCTCGCGATCGCGTCGACCAAGATGATCCTGCTGCATGCGCACGCCGGCCAGATCATCGGCGCATTCGGTGAAATGGTGGTGGGCGGCAATGTGGCGGTCGGGCTGGTGGTGTTCATCGTGCTCGCGGCGATCCAGTTCATCGTCGTCGCGAAAGGTGCGGACCGGGTCGCCGAAGTGGCCGCGCGCTTCACGCTCGACGGCATTCCGGGCCGCCAGATGAGCATCGACGCCGACATGCGCAACGGCGTGATCAGCGCGGCCCAGGCGAGCCGGATGCGCGCCGCGCTCGAACGCGAGACGTACTTCTACGGCTCGCTCGACGGCGCGATGAAGTTTGTCAAAGGCGACGCGGTAGCGGGCATCGTGGTCGCACTGGTGAATATCATCGGCGGCCTCGCGGTGGGTATCGCGCAGCGCGGCATGTCGTTCGCCGACGCGTTGCATGCCTACACGATTCTCACGGTCGGCGATGGTCTCGTCTCGCAGATTCCGTCGCTGATCGTTTCGGTGGCGGCCGGTATTCTCGTCACCCGCGTGGCGTCGGCCGACGGTGACGATGCGCATCTCGGCGGCGACATTTACCGGCAACTGGCGATGCATCCGAAGGCGATCGGCATGGCCGGGATTGCGTGTCTGTCGCTGGCGGCGATTCCCGGTTTTCCGCACCTTCAGTTTCTGGTGGCCGGTGGTCTGCTGCTCGCGCTCGCGGTCACGCTAATGCGCAACGCCGCGCTCGCGACGAACTCGCAGCGCGCGCTGATGCCCGAGATGACGCGCGACGGCGGCAACTACGTGCCGCGCATTCTTGACGACGTTGAGCTCGGCACCAGTGCGGCCTTGCGGCTGCGACTCGGCTTCGATGCCTTCGATGCGTTGCGGCCCGAAGCGCTGAACCGGCGGCTCGGTCAACTGCGCCGCAATCTGATGGTCGATCTTGGCGTGCCGTTTCCCGGCCTCGCGTTGCTGCGCGATGCGCGGCTGGCGCCGGAGCGCTACATCGTGGATATCGAGGATGTGCCGTTTGCGAGCGGCACGCTGGTCGCCGCGCATACGCTGATGAGCGGCGACGAGAGCCGCATCGTGTTCGACGGGGTCGAGGGCTACCGGCCGCGCGCCCCGAAATCGGTCTGGGTGCCGAACGCGAAGGCGGCCGCGGTCGACGATCCGGAGATCCACAAGGCAAGCGTCGACGAGGCGCTATGCGATCACCTGGCGGAGATCTGCGAGCGTTCGGCGGCCGATTTTCTCGGCACCCAGGAGACGCGCTTCCTGCTCGATCAGTTGTCGATCGAATTTCGCGAGCTGGTCGCGCAGGCGGGGCAGGCCGCGAGCACGGTGCAGCTCGCCGGCGTGTTGCGGCAATTGCTGCAGCAGCAGGTGCCGATTCGCAATCTGCGCGCGATCCTCGAAGCCGTGGTGCGCGTGCCGGCGGGTGAGCGCACGCTCGACCGGATGGTGCGCGAGGCGCGTATCCAACTCGGGCGGCAGATCGCACGCGGTTACGCCGACTTGCAAAGCTGGACGATCTCGGCGGCCGTGCTCGACCCGGCATGGGAAGCCAGCCTCGAGGCGCAAATTCGCAGCGGCGTGGACGGCGAGCCGCAGTGCGTGCTGTCGGCGGACGAGCTGACTCGCACCCAGCAGTTGCTGGCCGCGGACCTGTCCGAGATTCGCCTGATTGTCACGAACGCGGTGCTGCGTCCGCATCTGGCGCGGTTACTGCGCGACTTCGGATTGCGCATTGACGTGCTGGCGATCGAAGAGATTCCACTCGACGTCTTCCGTATCCAGACCATCGCGACGCTTGGCGCGCCATAAGGAGGAGATCATGCGAGCGACGCAAAGTAGTGCGCCCCTGTTCATGTCCGCGCCGAGCTTGCGCGGGCGGGTGGTCGAAGCGCGCGGCGTGATCGTGCGGGTCGTGGGTGTCTCGTTGCGCGTCGGCGAAAAAGTGCGCCTGGTGCGGCCGGACACCCTCGAAGCACAGTATGGCGAAGTGGTCGGCTTTACCCACGACGGCGCCCTGGTGATGCCGCTGGCGGGTCTGGCCGGCCTGTCGGATATCACGGAGGTACAGGGTTGCGGTTCGGCATGGGGCAGCGTCGCGGCGGCGGGATTGCTGGGACGCGTGGTGGACGGGCTCGGCAATCCACTCGACGGCGGGCCGCTGCCGCCGCCCGCCGCGGCCGCACCCGCGCAAGACATGCCGGGCGATGCCGCGGCGACGCTCAATCCGCTCGAACGGCCCGTCATCAGCGCGCCGTTCGCCACGGGGGTGCGTGCGATCGACGGCCTGCTGACCTGCGGCGTCGGTCAGCGCACAGGCATCTTCGCGCCGGCCGGCGGCGGCAAGAGCACGATCATGGGCATGATCGCGAACGGCGCGTCGACTGATGCGATCGTGGTTGCGCTGATTGGCGAGCGCGGCCGCGAGGTGGCCGAATTCATTCACGATCATCTGGAACAACGGCGCGCGTCGACGATTGTGATCGCCGCGACCTCCGACCGTCCCGCCGCGGAGCGGATCAAGGCCGCGCAACTGGCATCGCAGATGGCGGTGGGATTGCGCGCAACCGGGCGCAATGTGCTCCTGCTGTTCGACTCGCTGACGCGCTATGCACGGGCCCTGCGCGAGCTCGGCCTCGCAGTCGGCGAGCCGCCGCTGCGCGGTGGCTTTCCGCCGAGTGTGTTTGCGCAGCTGCCGCGCCTGATCGAATCCGCTGGTGTGACCGCGCAAGGCAGCATCACCGCGTTTTATACCGTGCTTGCGGATGAGGCCGATTTGTCGGATCCGGTGGCGGAAGAAGCGCGCTCGTTGCTCGATGGGCATATCCAGTTGTCGTCGAAACTCGGCGCGTCAGGCCACTATCCGGCGATCGACATCCTGCGCAGCCGCAGCCGCTTGATGAATCGCGTCGCGGATCCCACGCAACGTGCCGACGCGAACCGGGTGCGCGACTGGCTGGCGCGTTACGAGGAGGTCGAGATGCTGTTGCAGATCGGCGAATACGAGCGGGGCCACGATCCCGAGACGGACCGGGCGATCGATCAGCGCCCGGCGATCCAGCGCTTTCTGCGTCAACCATACGACCAGTGCAGCCCGTGGGCCCAGACGCGTGCACAGCTACATGGCTTGTGCGCCGGCGACAGCCTGGCATGATGCGCGGCGCTGCGCAGGAGGCGGAGCTTTGGCAACTGCTCGCGCGAGTGCGCGGCTTGCGGGTGCGCCGTCGGCTGCGTGCACTGGCCGATGCGCGCCGGCGCGAGCGGCAGGCGGCGGCCGCGGTGGCCGACCAGCTTGCCGCGCTGGAACGGCACGCCGAAGAACGGCTGCACGTGCTCGGCTTCTGCCGGCGCGATCAGCGCGCCGGTGGACAATGGCATGCGACGCTGCGTGCGCACGACGCGCGCCTTGCCGACTTGCAGCGGCAACTGGACGACGCGCAGCAAGCGCACGCGGCGGCGCGCGGCGAAGCGGCCGAGTCACTGCGGAACTGGAGCGTCGAGCGGGTTCGGCATGACGACGCAAAGCACCGCTGGCGGGTCGCGCTCGCGCGCGTGGCATGCACGGCGGATGGCGGACGGGACGGGGGCTAGCGCCGCCGGAAAGGCGACGCTAGCCCATGCGGTCAACACCGCTTAGGCATGCGGATCAAACTGCATGAACATCTGCGTCGCCCGGCGCAGATCGCCCGATTGATCGCGACCGAAGTGGTAGTTGCCAAGATCGAACTCAGTCATGTAAGCCGGCGCAAGCACGCCGTTCAAGACCATGCCGAATGCTGCGGCAGCGCGGTCTCTCATCGGCAGATTCGGGTCCGAAACGTCGCGGGCGAAGGTCCAGGCTTCGCGCGCCGACGCACTGGCGTGAGCGATTTCTCCCGCATTTACTTTATGCAGATTATTGATGATGGTATCGGCAGACTGGTCCGATAGATTGATGTTGAGGCGTTTCAGCAAATCGTTGACTATTTTCACGGAGCTGGGATACGAACCCGGCGAATTGCCCGTTGGTGAGTTCGTCGCCGTGTCGTTGACTCGATCGCGGTTGGCCATATTGTTGTTGCCGCTCCCAGCAGCGCTGGAATTGCCGCCCTTGAGTCCGACGTTGTCATGCACCTGCCAGTTGCCCTGCTCGTCGAGTCCGACGGGATATTGAAGTTTCGCGGGGTCGCCGGGCTGATAGACGCGCCACGTGCCGTTGTCTTTGTCGTATCTGACCGGCCAGTTTTGCTCGCCTGCCTGGATATAAGATTGGCCCTGTTCGTCCCTGAAGACGCCCGGACTGTTTGGGTCAGCGCCAAGGTTGCCCTTCGGCTTGCCTGCGTATTGCGTGGGCACATCGAAGTGCGAGCCGCTCGCAGAGGGCGCGTTCGCCGCGATGTCGTCTGCGTGCGGTGTATCGGCCTGCGATTCACCTGTGCTGGAGTGGGGCGCCCCGGATTGGGCAGGCTTCGATTGAACGGGCGCACCTGGTGCATCACCATGATCTGTCGATGGACTCGCCGAAGGCGCGGGCTGCGTGCCGGACTTCGTGTTCGACGGAAGTTCGGATGAGGGTTTCTCTGCTGGCCGGGCCGGCTGGCCGCTCTTGACAGAACTGCCCGGCACCTCCGGCTGAACGTTCGGCTGCGGCAGTTGTGGGTTGCCGTTCGGATCTTTCTCGCCCGCGGCCCCACGCGTGATAGTCAATCCATCGCCGATGACGGGCAGTTGCTCCAGTATGCCATCGACCTTCTTGCCGGTTTTCTCACCGCTATGTGACTTATCGTCCGTCGCGATATCTTTGATCTTACCCATGGTTTGTCCCGGATGCGTCGCGCCATCCTTGAAGCCGCGCTTAAAGACATTCCATGGTGTCTCGGCCTGGTTGGTGTCGCGGTGCGGTTGCTGCACCGGGAAGCTTCCCAGATAGATATGTTCGCCGTTAGGGCCCAACTTCCAGCGGGTCCCGACATTTTTAATCTGCACTGGGTCCGCAGCGGAACTGTCATTGGACGATACCGCCCGCTGCGTACTGCTGGAACCGGAGGTATCGAAGACCGCGGGCTGCGCCGGTCGCTGAGCAGCCTGCCCACCGTGTTGCGCTGTTGCGAACTGCTCAAAGGCGTTTTGTTGATTGCTGGATGATTCGACTTTCATTGTGTGATCCTGAATTAAATCAACTGTCGAAATCGGCTTTGCCGAACACGTCTCCGAAGGAGAGGTGTGCATCCATTGAAACGCATGGAGTCCGAGTAACGGTCTAATTTGCCGCTGCATTCGCGTGTGTCTTTTCGCCGCATCGTGCGGTGAAGAGACAGGTGTGTCGGCGGTGCGGTGTGCTTAGGCGGTGTCCGCGCGCTCGGTGCTCGTATGGGTGGATTCGATGCGCTGCCCGGGGACGGTCGGTGCGCGTACAGGCAGGTCGCGCGCGCGACCGGAGAGGGTCCGTGTGCGGACGGTCGGATGCCGCACGCATGCGTTGATCGCGAGTGCGGCATCCATAGGGACAACGGCAGACGCCGTTGTCCCCAGTAGCGTGCGGTCCGCTTACTTGTTGGCCTTGCTGATGTCGGCCGCTGTCGGCTCCTTGCCGGTGGTCGGATCGATCCAGCCGCTGCCGTTACGGTTGGCCTGGACGGTGTAGCCGTCTGGCGCGGCGGCGTCGAGCGCACGGCCGTCGCGGCTCTTCTGCACGCTGAGACCTGCCTTGTCTTCCTGGCTCAGCCCCGTGACCTGGTACGCCTGATTGCCGCGGGTAATCGTCACCTGATCCGCGTACGACACCGACTTGTTGTTCGCGCCCGGCTGCGTGCCGACCGTGACCTTGGTGTTGTCAGGCAGCATGAAAGTCATCGGGCCGTTGAACATCGCCGTCGACTTGCTGGAGCTGTTCTCGTGCTGGGTCAGGTGCGGGTCGCCCCAGACCTTCGTCGTATCGCCGGTTTTCGCGTTGGTCATGGTCATCGACGAGTCCGACTTGTTGAAGTCGAGCTTGTAGTCGCCGAGATCGATGCTCGCCTTGTTGTTGCTGACCGCGGTGTTGCTCCATTGCGTCTCGTTGGTCTTGCTGGAGTTGTTGCAGCAGCAGTCGTTGCGCGATGAGACGTTGATGTTGGTCTGGGTGTAGTTGCTGTTGCGGTTGTCGCAGCGATTATCGGCGCGGATGTCGGGGAGACTGTCATACCGGTTGTCGCATCGGTAGTCATTGCGGCTGGGGAGCGGCGAAGTGGGATAGTTGCCGCGATTGTCATTGCCATTGCCACGCCATTCGATCGGTGGCAGGTTCGCGGCCTGAGCGCGGCCGCTGGTCGACCCTTGCGCGAAGAACGTGCTGCCCTGACCATTCCCCGAGTTCTGGCTGAAGACGGAGAACGATGTCTTCGAGAAGCCGCTCAGCATGTTCGACATCTGGCTGGACTGGTTGAAACCACTGTTGAGACCGTTATTGAAGCCGCCGCTGAAACCGCCGGTGGACACGCCATTGAACCCGGCTGCAGGGGAGCGCTGCGTTTGCGCGCCGCCGCCAAGGAAAGCGTTGATGTTGCCCTGGAGCGAGAGCAACGGAGTGTTCAATTGCATGGCTGCTTGCATGTGGTCGTTCCTGAACGAAAAGAGTCGGCTTGAGCTGGACAGTCGGAGCCGCGTCGCCGACGGTATGAGATTGGCTCCGCTGATGAAATAGTAGCGAGATCAGTTTTTAATTCGGCATACTTATCTATAGAGATACGCGATGTCGGCGAATTGGTTGAGTCGGCAGATTGCGGTGATGGGCCGTCTCGTCGTTGCCGTACCCATCGCCGCGTGTATGTCATGTTGTCAGCGGTCCCGCCGGGTTCGCACTGCGACTTACAGGTGGCTGCGGCAGCTGAGGTTTGGGCTGTAACGTCGTATAGACCGGTGTCATTCCCGGCGGATAGACCAGTTCCTGCTCGCCGGTATGAATGTTCTTCGCGAAAGTCGCTTCAGTGATCGGCACCTCGGTCAGACGTATGCCGATACGGGAAGCGTGCGTCCCGTCTGGAGACTTTGCTGTGGCGACTTCGTCGACTCTGAATACAGTGTTGGGCTGGAATATCCATTCGGTCTCGTGGGGGGCCAATGTGGTAACGCGATTAATAAAGGGCGTTGCCGACTTCGACTGGATGTCGTAAAGCGCTAACGCACCCCCGTACCTGCCTACATAATCGTTGTCCGCCACGGCTGCCTTTGCGTATTCATTCTCGCTGGCGGCGGACATGAAAGCCGGCGAATTGGTCACGTAGTCGCCCACTTTGAGCGTACCCTCGTAGTTGGCAGGGACCTTCGCAAAACGAATCAGGTGAGTGTCGCCGGGCGGTTTTGGCAGACTGCTCAGCGCGGTCTGCAACGCCTGGGCGCGCGTGGCGGTGTCGCTTTCATGGGAACGATCGCGCAGCTGCTGATTGAGTTGGAAATTGATATCGTCGTAGGTCGAGTCGGTCGAGTAGGTGTCGCTGACATCATCCAGATAAGTCCAGTCTCTGAGGGCGTGTTGCTGGTCGGATGGAAGATGATCGAATGCGGCTCGGTAGACTGTGGTGAAGTTCAGATCCTTGAGCCAGTCGTTTGCCGCGGAGTGCCATGTCGCCGGATCGAGCGTTTGCAGCATGTTGGCGGAGGGCGGGGCGCCGGTCTCGGTCGTGACGTGATAGGCCTGCTCGAACGGGGGCATTTCCGCAGCTTCCGAAGACCCAGACGAATCAGAGGATGCGGGAGATCCCGGAGATTCTGACGATCCCGAAGATGACGGACTGTCCGGGTACATCCCGCCTTTGAGCCCGACATTGTTGTGGACCTCCCAGTCACCCTGGGCATTGAGCCTGACCGGATATTGAGGCCGGTACGCGTTATCGGGCTGGTACACGCGCCAGGTGTTGTTGTCCATATCGAAGCGCGCGGGGTAGGTCTTCCCGCCGCTGTTGATGTAGTGCTGCCCGTTGTCGTCGATGAGTACGTTTTTCCAGCCCATGGCGGCTTTCAGTGAATCGGCCTCGGGCTGTACGGCGTAGCTGTCAGGCAAGCTTGCCTTCGTCCCGCGGATGCGCTGCGACGCGTCAGCGGCGGCCGCGTCAATACTCATGCCCTGCGCGGCGGCATGGACCGCCGGCCGTGTGCTTTGCACGCCTGCCTGGCCGGACTGGATGGCTGGCCCGGATGGGAGAGGAGCCCCTTTGTCGCCGGTCGTGATCGGGTGTTCGGGCAGGTGTCCCTCGGAACCTGCCCTGACGACGGCTCCAGCTTCCTTCGCGGCGAGCCGCTCGGCGAAGGCCGCCTCGCCTCCGCCCGCGACGAGCCCAAGCAGGCCGGCTGCGAGGTCGATGCCCAACCGCGTATTTGGCGACAGCGACGAATGCGGGTCGAGCGCTGCCGTGACCGGAGCGAAGGGTGTCAGGCCGAGCAGAAAACGCGTGGCGCCCTCGAAAACCTGCAAAGCCAGCTTTTCTCCACGGACGCGTGGCGTGATCGAATAATCCTTGTACGACGAGTCGTGCAGCACGGCGTTGTACTGGTCGGCCAGATCGCGGACATAGTCGGGGCCAGCCGGCGGCAGGTTATTCAGGATGTCGAGATAGCTTTTCTGGGCATCGACACCAGAAGCGTTGAGTTTTCGTCCCGCCTCGACTGACCAGTTGACGAGCTTGTCGTGCAGCGAGGGATCGTCCCGCATCCGTTGCGTGAACGCCAGCAGCCGACGGTCTGCCTGCTCGTCGCGACCGGAGCCCGGATTGGTGCTGTACAACTGGCGGCCGATCAGCTCGTAGCGTTTGCCCGGATCATTGGTGATCATCTCGGCTTCGTGGATGATCCGGTTGACTTCCCCATTCGCCGCTGCCCATTTGCCGCCTTCCTGGGTCGTGTGTCGGTCGATCGCTGTGCCAATCTCGTGCTGCAGATTGTGCTTCAGTTCGGCCGCCAGCGCGAAATAACGCTCACGGGCAGCCGGCGTCGCGGCGCTGACAAACCCCGCCCGCAGCCGGCCCAAT
This sequence comes from Paraburkholderia fungorum, assembly GCF_046027605.1. Classification (GTDB taxonomy): domain Bacteria; phylum Pseudomonadota; class Gammaproteobacteria; order Burkholderiales; family Burkholderiaceae; genus Paraburkholderia; species Paraburkholderia fungorum_F. The sequence continues at coordinate 42,916 of NZ_JAQQEF010000030.1, read as the reverse complement.
GCGCTGAGTTGCTGGCGCTCGCCTAGTTCGGTCAGATAACCTGCACCGACCGGCCGGTTGAAGACACCCAATGCGCGTTCGACCGGATCGTTCTCCGCGATAGTGGCGCGGTCGATCAGCGCGTCGCCCAGTTTCGACAATTGTTCGTCGGCGCGTCGACGGCCATCGGCGTCCTTGCTGTCGCGGAAGGCGACGTCGAGTGTTGCAAGGGCGCCGGCGTAGGCCTGGTGCTCGGCCTGAGGCAGTGTGCTGATCTGGGCCTGGAGGGCATTGACGCGCTGCTCGAAGTCCTGAACCTCGGGCGGGTAGCCTTTGAGGCTCATCTTCAGATCTGTCTCCAGCTTCGCCTGGTTCTGCTCGTCGGCGTCGTTGCTCCTCGACAGATGCGTCATGTTGGACAGCGTCTTCGTGTCGTATGCGGCGAGCAGTTGCTTGAGCTCGGTTTGGGTGGCGCCGATCAGTATCGGCCGCGCGGAGGGTGTGGAGGGTGTGGAAGGTGTGGGTGGCGTGGAGGGCGCGGACGGCGCGGAGAATGCGGCCCGTCCTGAGGGTGACGCCGCGATGGCGGGCCTCGCCAATGCCGTCGCCGACACCAGAGCCGCTGAAGACGGCGTTGACACCTGGGTAGCGCTGTCGGCAGCGCGCTGGTGTCGGTCAGCAATGACGCCGCCGTGACCCTGAGATCGTTGCGGCGAGCCCGGCGGCACGCGTTCGTCGCCGCTTGTGCCATGCCGATCGCGTGCGGATGCCTGGCCGGCGTCAGTCAAATCGAACGACGTGTCGCGGATAGGCGGCGGCCGCCGCTGCGCCGACTGTGGGGCGTCGGGTGGCAGAAGGATATCGCTGGCCGCATCGAGACGTTGCTTGGTCAAAGCGGCGCTAGTGGAACTGCCAGTGGACGTCGTCATATGAATGCTCCTGTTCCATGCAGGGTGAAGAGCCTGCGCGAGCCGGGCTCGCGGATGGGCATCGATTGCGATGCATGCTCAGGAGACCACCCCAGGACCAACCCTGGGTGTCATTCCTGTATGACAGCGCTTTGCATGTCATGCGAGGGCGAAGTTCATGACAGGGCCCGAGCGCTTCAGTTAACATGGGAAACCTGCGCAAGCGAGCCGATGCAGGGCGCAGGGCAGGCGGCGTAAGTGACGGGTAAGTTGCTGCAGTTATCTTGACTGCAATCCGACAACGGGTTGCTCAGGTGACGCAGTGCCGCACTCGCCCCCGTTGTCCGTGGATCAGGAGACGCGTGCCGCGTCATTTGCTCGCGGCACGAAGGCCCGCCCCCGGCGCGCCGGCACAGGTTTTAAGTTTCATCTTCACCAAGGGGTTGTCGATGTCTGCGATTGAATCTGTTCTTCAGGAACGCCGTGTTTTCCCACCCTCCGCTGAAGCAGTGGCCGGTGCGACGATCTCCGGCATGGATGCGTACCGGGCGCTGGCCGCCGAAGCGGAGCGCGACTACGAAGGTTTCTGGGGGCGCCTCGCTCGCGAGACGCTAAGCTGGAACACGCCCTTCACCAAGGTGCTCGACGAATCGAAGGCGCCTTTCTACACGTGGTTCGAAGACGGCCAGATCAACGCGTCGTATAACAGCATCGACCGTCATGTCGAAGCCGGTAACGGCGAGCGCGTCGCGATCATTTTCGAAGCCGACGACGGCACCGTCACCAACGTCACCTATAACGATCTGCTGCAACGCGTGTCGCGCTTTGCGAACGCGCTGAAAAAACGCGGCGTGAAGAAGGGTGATCGCGTTGTGATCTATATGCCGATGTCGATCGAGGGCATCGTCGCAATGCAGGCGTGCGCGCGCATTGGCGCGACGCATTCGGTGGTGTTCGGCGGCTTCTCGTCGAAGTCGCTGAATGAGCGCCTGGTGGATGTGGGCGCGGTGGCACTCGTGACCTCGGACGAACAGATGCGCGGCGGCAAAGCGCTGCCGCTCAAGAACATCGCCGACGAAGCCATTGCCATGGGCGGCTGCGATGCGGTGAAGAGCGTGATCGTCTATAAGCGCACGGGCGGCAAGATCGCATGGAACGACAGCCGCGACCTGTGGATGCACGAACTCACGCAGGCCGAATCGGATCAGTGCGCGCCCGAGTGGGTTGGCGCCGAGCATCCGCTTTTCATCCTCTATACGTCGGGGTCGACCGGCAAGCCGAAGGGCGTGCAGCACAGCACCGGCGGCTATCTGCTGTGGGCTGCGCAGACCATGAAGTGGACCTTCGACTGGAAGCCCACGGACGTGTTCTGGTGCACCGCCGACATCGGCTGGATCACCGGCCATAGCTACATCACGTACGGTCCGTTGACGCTCGGCGGCACTCAGGTCGTCTTCGAAGGCGTGCCGACTTATCCGAACGCCGGCCGCTTCTGGGACATGATCGCGAGGCACAAGGTCTCGCTGTTCTATACGGCGCCGACCGCGATCCGCTCGCTGATCAAGGCCGCCGAGGCGGACGAGAAAGTGCATCCGAAGAGCTACGATCTGTCGACGCTGCGCATCATCGGCACGGTCGGCGAACCGATCAATCCGGAAGCGTGGGTCTGGTATCACGAGAACGTCGGCGGCGGCCGTTGTCCGATCGTCGATACGTGGTGGCAAACCGAAACTGGCGGCCACATGATCACGCCGCTGCCTGGCGCCACGCCGCTGGTGCCGGGTTCATGCACGTTGCCGCTGCCAGGCATCATGGCGGCCGTGGTCGATGAAACCGGGCAGGACGTGCCGAATGGGCAGGGCGGGATTCTGGTGGTGAAGCGTCCGTGGCCGTCGATGCTGCGCAACGTGTGGGGCGACCCGGACCGCTACAAGAAGAGCTACTTCCCCGAAGAACTCGGTGGCACGCTGTACCTCGCCGGCGATGGTGCGGTGCGCGACAAGGACACGGGCTACTTCACGATCATGGGCCGCATCGACGACGTGCTCAATGTGTCCGGCCACCGCCTCGGCACGATGGAGATCGAGTCGGCGCTGGTGTCGAATCCGATCGTGGCGGAAGCGGCCGTGGTGGGCCGTCCCGATGCGACCACCGGCGAGGCCGTGTGCGCATTCGTGGTGCTCAAGCGCGCGCGTCCTGAAGGCGAGGAAGCGGTGAAGCTTGCCAACGAACTGCGCAACTGGGTCGCCAAGGAGATCGGTCCGATCGCCAAGCCGAAGGACATCCGCTTCGGCGAGAACCTGCCGAAGACGCGCTCGGGCAAGATCATGCGCCGCCTGTTGCGCTCGCTCGCGAAGGGCGAGGAGATCACCCAGGACGTGTCCACGCTGGAAAATCCGGCGATTCTGGACCAACTCGGCGAGTCGCTCTGAGCCTGGGCTTATTGGGCTTATTGGGCTTATTTGGGCTTACCTGGGTTTGCCCGCGTAGGCGGCAGGGGCGCATAGCACGATGCGCCCTTGACCGGACCCAGGTATAGGTATCGGCCATTTAGGTCGGGCAGCAGTCAAGGCCACTGCGAGCCACCGCGCGGACAATCCCGATTGCCTGTCCGGTGGCTTTTTGATACACAGGCGCATGGCCGCGCCGCACCACTCCTCTCACGCTACGCTCAACCCCGCGCCCGAACCCCCGGCGGTCTCGGCGGCGATGGCGCGCGCGCATCAAAAGTATTGGCGCTTCAATCTCGCGTTGATCGCGACGTTGATGACGGGGGGCTTCGTGGTGTCGTTCGTTTTGCCGCTGCTGGCGCCGGCGTTGGATAAGGTGCGCTTTGGCGGCTTCAGGTTGCCGTTCTATTTCGGTGCGCAAGGGGCGATTCTGATCTATGTCGCGTTGATCTTCGCTTATATCGTGCTGATGCAGCGCGCCGACCGCCGTCTGCAACGCGCGTTCGATGCGGATGCCAGTGCTAGCCGCGCCAGCGCCGGTACGAGTGCCAGTGCCGGTACGAGTGTCAGTGCCGGTGCCGGTGCCGGTGCCAGCGCGCCCACTGCGCGTGGAAACTGAGCCGATGACGCTCACGAACCGGCTGATCCGCTCATACGCGTTTTATACGCTCGGCTTCCTGCTATTCATCTATGTGATGTGGCGCATCGAGCGGAACACCGGCCCTGGCGTGTGGATCGGCTATGTGTTCCTGTTCGTGCCGATTGCGGTCTATGCGGTGATCGGCTTGCTATCGCGCACGTCCGACCTCGTCGAGTACTACGTCGCGGGGCGGCGCGTGCCGTCCGCCTTCAACGGCATGGCGACCGCGGCCGACTGGTTGTCCGCGGCATCGTTCATCGGTCTCGCCGGGTCGATCTATGCAACTGGATATGACGGTCTCGCTTACCTGATGGGCTGGACCGGCGGCTATTGCCTCGTCGCCTTCCTGCTCGCGCCGTACGTGCGCAAGCTCGCGCGCTACACGATTCCCGATTTTCTCGGCACGCGTTTTTCGAGCAATGCCGTGCGTGGGCTTGCCGCGTTAGCCGCGATCCTATGCTCGTTCGTCTATCTGGTCGCGCAGATCCAGGGTGTCGGCCTGATTGCGACGCGTTTTATCGGCGTGGATTTCGCGGTCGGCATTTTCTGCGGGCTGGCCGGCATTCTCGTGTGCTCGTTTCTGGGCGGCATGCGTGCAGTGACGTGGACCCAGGTCGCGCAATACATCATCCTGATCGCGGCGATTCTGATTCCCGTGTCGATGATCGCGCATAAGGATGGCCTCGGCTGGGTGCCGCAGTTCAACTACGGCCGTTTGATGGAACGCGTGGAGGTGCTGGAAAAGCAGGTGCGCGACGCGCCACTCGAGCAGACCGTGCGCGACGATTACCGCCGGCGCGCCGCGTCGATGCAGATGCGGCTCGATACGTTGCCGCAATCGTTCGTCGACGAGAAGCTGCGCCTCACCCAGGAGGTGGCGGATTTGCGGCGTCATAACGGCCCGCTGCGCGAGATCAAGGAGCGGGAGAGGGCGCTGGAACAGTTTCCACGCGATGCCGCCGCCGCACAGATCGTCTGGACTCAACGCCGCGACGAGATGCTGATGCGCGCGGCGGCGCCGGTGCCGATGCACGAGCCGTTTCCCGCCACGAGCGATGAGGACCGGCGCACGCATGAGCGCAATTTCCTGTCGCTGCTGCTGTGCCTTTCGCTTGGCACCGCGAGCCTGCCGCACATCCTGACGCGTTACAACACGACGACTTCGGTGGCGTCCGCGCGCCGCTCGGTCGGCTGGACGTTGTTCTTCGTCGCGCTGTTCTATCTGACGGTGCCCGTGCTGGCCGTGCTGATCAAGTATGAGATGCTGACCAATCTCGTCGGTCATCACTTCGCTGATTTGCCGCAATGGCTCACACAGTGGCGCAAGGTCGAGCCGAGTCTGATCAGCCTCGCCGATACGAACGGCGACGGAATCGTGCGCTGGAGCGAGATTCAGATGCAGCCGGACATGGTCGTGCTCGCCGCGCCCGAGATCGCGGGGCTGCCGTATGTGATGTCCGGGCTGATCGCGGCGGGCGCGTTGGCCGCCGCGCTTTCGACTGCCGACGGTTTGCTGCTGACCATCGCCAACGCGTTATCGCACGACGTCTACTATCACATGGTGGATCCGACGGCATCGAGCCAGCGGCGCGTGACGATCTCGAAGATTCTGTTGCTGGGGGTGGCATTGTTCGCTTCGTATGTGGCGTCGCTCAACACGGGGAATATTCTGTTTCTGGTGGGCGCGGCGTTTTCGCTGGCGGCTTCGAGCCTGTTTCCGGTGCTGGTGCTGGGTGTTTTCTGGAAACGTACGACGCGGCTTGGCGCGGTGGCGGGCATGGTGGCGGGGCTGGTGGTGTGCATTTACTACATCGTGTCGACGTATCCGTTCTTCACGCAGATGACGGGCTTCGCGGGCGCGCGGTGGTTCGGAATCGAGCCGATCAGCTCCGGCGTGTTCGGCGTACCGGCGGGGTTTCTGGTGGCGATCGGGGTGAGTCTGGTGGACCGCAAACCGGACGCTTATACGAGGGCGCTGGTGGACTACATCCGGCATCCTTGAGTGGGCCTGTTTTGCGGGTTTGGAGAGGGGTGTGGCGCAGGGCGCGAAGTTTGCTATAATTCGGCTCCCCGCCGGAGAGATGGATGAGCGGTTTAAGTCGCACGCCTGGAAAGCGTGTATAGGTTAATAACCTATCCGGGGTTCGAATCCCCGTCTCTCCGCCAGGACACCTCTGGCCTATAAAATGCCTGATTTATAAGGCCTAATCGTGTTGGTGAGTTCTCGCCTACCACACAGCTTTGCCAAGCATCCCACACATTGAGCAGGGCGGAAGTGACCGCCCCCAAGGTTTTATCGGACCGGCGGAAGCATCACGTCTATCGCTGTAATGAGCCCTTCGATCTTGCGCTCATCAATCGAGAGGCATTTGATTGGATGGAGATTGGCCTTCCAGCGCCCGCGTCTTCATCTGCAATTGCTCGATGAGCACTCCGCGTAGGACATGCATCCAGAAGTCCAAGCCAGCGAGCATGCCAACCTGACATGGTGCGTAGCGCGATACGTGTATTTTGTCGCTTCCCTGCGGTTCACGCTGAAGCTCCCTCCCTTTTCCACGCACGAGCGTCGTCACGCGCAGCCCCTTAGGCGCGCATCAGGCAACACGCGCGATTCTCTGACGCTGGGCGCGCGCATCCTGGATGCCTCGGTTCTGCTCGGGAACCGTCTTGTTTGTTGAACATCATGAGCATTTACCTATCCTTGGTAACAGGCGGCCGGGTTATTCGGTCACGATGTCCCAATCGGACGGAGGGCCCCGCATGTTCGAAGCATCCCGCGATGCTGCTGCACGTAGCCGGGAGGCGCGGGTGATGCGCCGCTGGGTGGTCTCCACTTCGCCCGCGTAAAGAGCGGCTATCACGTGTCACGATAGTAGCCCGCCGTCCGCCAATAGAAGCGCCCTCCGGCCTCCGATCCGCTGCCACACTCTTACAAAAAGAAAGCCCCACGTAAGTATAAAAACTAAATAAATAAACTTGCTCTAAACTACCAGCCGCCCAAGCCAGCCTAGTAGAGAGCAAGAAGCCAATGCCCCAGCCTTCAGCCGATCCCACCGGCGGTCCTAACTTCAGTTTGCCCAAACACCCCACCTTCCAACGTTTCTGGTGTACCCGCATCCTCTCGTCGCTGTCTTTCCAGATGCTCGCCGTGGCAATGGGCTGGCACATCTACGCGCTCACGCATAGCGCTTTCGCATTGGGCCTCGTCGGCCTCGCCCAATTCCTGCCGATGTTCCTGTTGACGCTCGTGGTCGGTCACGTCGCCGATCGGTACGATCGTCGCCGGATCGCGGCCGTCTGCCAAAGCCTCGAAAGCGTCGCTGCATTGCTATTCGCCTTCGGCACCTTCGGTGGCTGGATCAGTGCGCCGGTTATCTATGTGCTGGCCGCATGCGTCGGCGCGGCCCGCGCTTTCGAATCACCCGCGGTTGCCTCGTTATTGCCGGCCGTCGTGCCGCGCGGGCAATTGCCCAAAGCCACGGCATGGGCGACCTCCGCGAATCAGTCCGCCCAGATCGCCGGTCCGGCATTGGGCGGCCTGCTCTACGGCATCGGCCCGGGCGCGGCCTATCTCGCATGCACGCTGTCGTTCGCGGCCGCTGCGGCTACCGTGTGGGCCATTCCGTTGCAGGCCAGGGTGGCGAGCCGCGCGCCGGTCACGCTCGAGTCGGTGTTCTCCGGCATCGCTTTTATCCGCAAGGAGCCTGTGATACTCGGCGCGCTTTCGCTCGATCTGTTCGCCGTGCTGTTCGGCGGCGCGACCGCGCTGTTACCGGTTTTTGCACGCGACATCCTGCACACAGGCCCGCTCGGTCTCGGCCTGCTGCGCTCGGGCACCGCCATCGGCGCGCTCGCGGGCACCATCTGGCTTGCCCATTTCCCGCTGCGTAATCGGCCCGGCGCTGCGATGTTCGGTGGCGTGATCGCGTTCGGTGCCGCCACGATCGTGTTCGGTCTATCGCATCAATTCCTCGTGTCGCTCTTCGCGCTCATGGTGCTGGGCGCATCGGACACCATCAGCGTCGTGGTGCGCCTGTCGCTCGTGCAACTGCGTACGCCAGACGAAATGCTGGGTCGTGTCAGCGCGGTCAATTCGCTGTTCATCGGGACATCGAATCAACTGGGCGAGTTCGAGTCCGGCGTGACAGCAGGATGGTTGGGCGCGCAGCCGGCCGTGCTGCTGGGCGGCGCCGCGACGATCGCCATCGCGTTGTTGTGGATGCGGTTTTTTCCGGAACTCAAGCGCACGCGTTCGCTGGAGCGAGAGGAAGCGCTCGCGCCGAGCAGTTGATCGATACGGCTCACGCGCAACGACGTCCATCGCACCGTCGCGAGAATCGAAGCCACCACGATCAAGGCGCCGCCGATCCACGCCACCGTTGAAATCCGTTCACCTAACCAGATGCAGGCGAACAGCGCGCCGAAGGCCGGCTCGCTCCCCATCAGCAGTGACACGCGCGTTGGGCTGCTGCGCTTGATCGCGAAGTTCTGCGCGAAGAACGCGAATAGCGTGCATGCAATCACCAGATAGCCGACATAGCCCCAGAACCCGGCGTGCCCGGCGAGCGACGGCATCGGCTGCCACTGTTGCGGCGCAAACAGTAACGCCACCGCGGCGCTGCCGAACGCCACCACGCCCGACTGAACCGTGGTCACCGACAACGGCGGCAACGCGGAGTCGCGCATCACCCGTTTAGTCACGCAGACATTCAACGCACGCAGCAGCGCGGCGAGCAGAATCAACGCGTCGCCGGAACTGAAACTCAGCGCGCCATCCCCCGCCAGCAGCCAGGCGCCGAATAGCGAAAGGGCGACCGCCATCCATTCGATGCGGCTCGGCCTGCGTTTGAGCAGCCACCATTCGACGAGCGGCGTCAGCACCACGCACAGGCTGATTAGAAACGCCGCATTGGCCGCGCGCGTCAACAGAATGCCGAAGGTCTCGCAGAGAAAGATACCGAGCAGCAGCGCGCCCGCGATGAGCACGCCCCGCAGCGTGCGGGCATCGGCGGCGCGCAAATGGCGCAATGCGGGCGACAGGATGACAAAGGTGATGCCAAAGCGGATCGTCAGCAAACCCAGCACCGGATAGAACACGAGAGCGCTTTTGACGACGCCGTAACTGGTGCCCCACACCACGGCAACCGCGAGCAGCATCAGATCGGAAAGCAGAAGCAGGCGTTGTTGTTTCGACATGGCGGGGTGGACCTCAAGCGGATGAGCAGGTATTGCGCCCATATTGTCGAATTTTGCGCGCGAGGCGATAATCGGGTCGCCACGCACAGCTTTTATGTCTCAAACGCATTAATAGGCGTCCCCTCAGCGAGTTTCTCACGATGAACCCAACCGACCTTTTCGCGTTGCTGCCGGATATGGCGGTTTTCGCGCGCGTCGTCGATGCCGGCAATTTTTCGGTGGCCGCGCGTCAGCTCGGCAGTACGCCGTCTACCGTCAGCCGTCAGATCAAGCGGCTCGAGGACGCTTTGGCGACACGTTTGCTCGAACGGTCGACGCGCACGGTGCGGGTTACGGAATCGGGTGCCCAGGTCGTGCGTTTCTGCCGCGACATGGTGAGCGCCGCGTCGGGCGCGGTGGACGCTGCCGGGCAACTGGCCGATAGACCGCAAGGCAAGGTCAGCGTGAGCGCGCCCACCGCGTTTGCGAAGACCGTGATTCATCCGCTGATTCCCGGCTTCCTGCGCGCGTATGAGGAAGTCGACCTGCAACTGCTGTTCACCGATCACGACGTCGACCCGCTCGCCGACGATGTCGATCTGGTGATCCGCCTCACCGAGCATCCTCCGCAGGGGCTCGCGGGACGCAGGCTGGGCGCGGTGCGCTGGCTACTGGCCGCGTCGCCGGCTTATTTACGCGAGCGCGGGATGCCCGCGCAACCGCGCGATCTCCTCAAGCACGACTGCATTTATCTGGGCGAAACCGCCGATGACAACCGCTGGCGCTTTCGCCGCGGCACGGAGACGCAAAGCGTCGACGTGAAAGGGCGTTACATTGCCAATCATGCCGGCGCGCGGCTCGAAGCGGCACTGCTGAATTTTGGCATTGCGAACTTGCCCGAATTTGCCGCTACCGATGCATTGCTGAGCGGCGATCTGGTGCAGGTGCTGCCCGACTGGAATCTCGAAGCGCGTGCTTACGTGGGGGCGGTGTGGTTGTTGTATCCGCCGAACCGCTTCTTGCCGCCCAAGGTAAGGGCATTGATCGACTATCTTGTCGAGCACATTCACGAAGCGGCTTAAGCAGCGCAGTTCAAGTTCATCGCGCAACGCGGACGCGCGTGGTGCTGGCGTAGGCGCGGATGTCTGGCGAAGGACGAAGGCGGAATCGCTCGCGTCATCACGATTCATCGCGCCCATCGAGGTGAAGCGCGTTCACACCCCGGGTGTGGAGATACGCCGGCGGCGCTGATTACGCATCGTCTTGCTTGAAGCGATCTTGAACGGCTACCAGTTGATCGTCGGTGGTGGCGACGATCCATAGACGGGCGCGCTCGGCCATCAGGCGATTGTGATCTTTCAGGACGCCCATCGACACGGCGGTTTTCCACGCGACGGGTGCGGCGCGGCTGGTTCTTCCAGAGGGTGTGCCGACCAGCAATGCGTAGGGTCCGAGGGGTAGCGAGACGAATGGCATGGCCGGCTTGACGCGCACGCGCCAGTCGATGAAGGGTGAATCGCTGAACAGCAGCGGCGTGGGCAGACCGTGCAGCACGGTGAAATCGTAGAGCGCGAGTTGTTCACGCATGGGTCCGTAGACCCGGCGAATATCGTTGACGAGTGCCGCGCGGATTTCGTCGTCGAACATTGCTTCCTGGGTGTAGTGGTCGACGGCTTGCTGCGCGTCGTGCTGATAGGCGCTGAAGATCGCGAGGTCGACGCAATCGTGGACTGCGCGTTGGACTTCCGCGGCCGAGCCGGCTTCTTCGGGTTTGCCGAGTTGCGCGGCGCGCAGAAAGCGTGCGAGGGCGGCGTCCTGGGTTGACGGGCCGGTGACCTGTGGGTCGTCGGCGGTGTCTTTGTCTAACGGGACGTAGAGGTATTTTTCTGCTGCGAAGCGGGATTTTTTGCCGTCATCGAAGCTGATCTCGCCGTTGGCGCAGTTTAGAAATCGAGTGCCGATGTGGCCGTGTTCCCAGACGTAGTTTTTGAGGAAAGGGCGCAGGGGGTGGAGTGGGTCTGGTTGATGCATTTTGGTTTTGCACTCCGTGCGGGTTGGGGTTTGGGTATGGTCACATGGAATTGCGGTTTTTATTTGGGTTTTTTTGGGCGCGTGACGCTTGGTTGTTTGCCTTCGGCGTTGGCCTTTCCCTGATCTGGTTGCCTGCGTGGCGCTTTGTTTGTGCCTACGGCGTGGGCCTTTCCTTGATTCGTTATTGGTTTATTAGCGTTGCCCCTGTGCGGGGCGGCACTTACTTTCTTTGCCGCGGCAAAGAAAGATAAGCAAAGAAAGCCGCTCAACCCGCTAATTCTTAAGCGGGTCCCCCGCACAGCCACGGTAGTGGTGCATCTGGAATCTGTGTTCCCGCGCATTCGACGTGAGTGACAAGGCGCTCATACTTCCCGCCTCGCACTACGCGCTCTCCGGAAGGGTCGATCATCGAAGCTGTGGCTTCGGTCGTGCGCGGTGGGGCCATCGGCTTCGCCTCGGCGCGAGCTGGTCTGCCGAGAAAGCGCGTATCCGCTGCGAGGCAGCACGCGGAGATAAAAAATCAACGGCTTTATCAGGGCAGCAGGCCACGGCTCATGCTTCACTTGGCACGACGTGCACGCATCCCCCCATCCCTTCGCCTGCGTGCGCCTTCGGCTTGCTTGTTTCTCCCACGGTCACCCGGATGCATCGCCGAGGCGAAGCCGATGGCCCCACCTGCCTCAAACGAAGCCGCCGGTTTGCACGATGAGCCCTTCCGGCGAGCACGCAGTGCGAGGCGGGAAGTATGAGCCCTTTGTCACTCACGCGAAGTGTGCGAGAACACAGATTCCAGATGCACCACTACCGTGACTGTGCGGGGGACCCGCTTAAGAGCTGGCGGGTTGAGCCGCTTTCTTTGCTTATCTTTCTTTGCGGCGGCAAAGAAAGTAAGTGCCGCCCCGCACAGGGGCAACACTAATAGACCAATAAGAAATCAAGGAAAGGCCAACACCGTAGTCACACAGCCGAAAAGGCCACCCCCACAGGCCCACACCCGAAAAGCCCAACGCCGCAGGCACACACCCAAACTGAATACACCATTTTCAGCGATAATCAGCCTCATTCCCTCGATCCCCGGCCTGACCCGCGCCGTTTCCAGCGCGACTCAACCAGTTCGAAAGCCCTTTCCCGATTCCACGCGGATTCATTCAAAGCTCGTCTCATGAGCAAGCCTGCCAATCTCCCGCAACAGTTGGACCACATGCTTCGGCAAGCCATCGCGCTTCAGCACAACGGCGCATTCGCCGAAGCCGAAGAACTCTATCGCGAGATCCTCGACCTCAAACCACGCCATTTCGACGCGCTGCAATTGTTGGGCTCGCTCGCGCTGCAAACGGGTCGTCTGCAAGAGGGCATCGAGTTGCTCAGAAGGGCGCTTGCCATCAACGCGAGACAGGCGCCACTTCATTCGAATCTCGCGTATGCGCTCAATAGCCTGCAACTTTTCGACGAAGCCCTCGCGTGCGCCGATCGCGCACTCGCATTGCAGTCCAAATTCCCGGACGCACTGAACAATCGCGGCAACGCACAGGCCGGCCTGAATTTGCCGCTTGAGGCGCTCGCCAGCTTTGATCGCGCGATCGCGTTAATGCCGGATTTCGCGCAAGCCTGGAACAATCGCGCCTGCGTGCTGCGCGATCTGGGCCGTCCTGCCGATGCACTGACAAGCTGCGACCACGCACTCGCATTGCAGCCGAACTATCCCGATGCATGGAGCAATCGCGGCAATGCGCTCAGCGACCTTAATCAGCCGCAAGAAGCGGAGCGTAGCTATCGGCGTGCACTTGAGCTCTCGCCTGCGTTTGCGGATGCCTGGAACAATCTCGGCCTGACCCAGATCGATCTCAACCAGCACGCTCAAGCGTTGTCGAGCTACGAGCGCGCGCTGGCGGTGAATCCCGCAGCAGCGGAAACACATTGGAATGAATCGCTTTGCCTGTTGCAATTGGGGCAGCTCGAGACTGGGTGGCAGAAATACGAATGGCGTTGGGAACGCCGCCGCATCAAGGCGAGCAAGCGCGCCTTCACACAACCCCTTTGGCTGGGGGATTTTTCAGTCGACGGCAAAACGATTCTGCTGCACGCCGAGCAAGGTCTCGGCGACACGCTGCAGTTTTGCCGCTATGCCGCGCTAGTGTCAAAGCTCGGCGCCAAAGTCGTGTTGGAAGTACCGTCCGAATTGATGCGGCTGATGTCCACGCTCCACGGCGTGGATCAATTGATCGAAGCGGGGCAGGCACTGCCGCCGTTCGATTGTCATTGCCCTCTATTGAGCCTGCCGCTTGCGTTCAAGACCGATCTCACGACCATTCCCGCAACGACGCCTTATCTGTTCGCGGACCCGCAAGCAACGCGTGAATGGGCCGCGCGTATCGCAGCACAAGCGCCAGGGCGCTTGAAAGTCGGGCTCGTCTGGGCAGGTGGCAATCGGCCGCATGTCGCCGAGCTCCGCAAGAACGACGCACGCCGTTCGATTACGTTCGAGCGGCTCGCGCCGGTTCTCGATGTGCCGAACGTGCAGTTCTTCAGTCTGCAGAAAGGCCCGGCCGCGCTGCAATTAACGCGTAACGATCCGCACGCGAGCGTCGTCGATTACACAGAAGAACTCGATGACTTCGCCGACACCGCCGCGTTGGTGGCGAACCTCGACCTGGTGATATCGGTGGACACATCCACCGCGCATCTCGCTGCCGCGCTGGATAAACCGGTATGGATCCTGAACCGCTTCGACAGTTGCTGGCGCTGGATGCTGGAACGTACCGATTCGCCCTGGTATGCACAAGCGAGGTTGTTCCGGCAGCCGGCACTGGGCGATTGGGACAGCGTCATTCGAAGTGCGCGTGACGCGCTGGCCGCATTGAACGCCGAGCGAAAACCGGCGGTGCAATGAAGACAAGGCGCCGTCCCTGCGTTGGCTGAACAGGTCGGGACGGGGCGCTTCATCCGTCGCCATGACAGTGCTCTTTAATCCGCGCGACACCCGTCATCCCAACGCGAGGCCGCCGGCACGTTTGCACAGACGCGCGTAGACTGAACGTCCGTTTATCGATGGTTACGCCACGGAGATTGATCAATGGAATACAGACATCTGGGTGCATCCGGTTTCAAGGTGCCAGTCCTGAGTTTCGGTACGGGCACATTCGGCGGCAAGGGCGAATTTTTTCAGGCGTGGGGCGCCACCGATGTCGCCGAAGCGCGTCGCCTGATCGACATCTGTTTCGATGCAGGCGTTACGATGTTCGACAGCGCGGACATCTATTCGAGCGGCGCTTCCGAGTCGGTGCTCGGCGAAGCGCTCAAGGGCAAGCGCGACAAAGCGATCATTTCGACCAAGGCGACCTTTCGTTTCGACGACGGTCCGAACAATGTCGGCTCGTCACGTTTTCATCTGATCCAGGCGGTGGACGCGGCGCTCAAACGTTTGCAAACCGATTACATCGACCTGTTCCAGTTGCACGGTTTCGACGCGAGGACGCCGGTCGCCGAAGTCATGTCGACGCTCGACGACCTCGTGCGCGCGGGCAAGATCCGCTACACGGGCGTGTCGAATTTCTCTGGCTGGCATCTGATGAAATCGCAGGACACCGCGGATCGTTACGGCTATCCGCGCTACGTCGCGAATCAGACTTACTACTCGCTGATCGGCCGTGACTACGAGTGGGAGTTGATGCCGCTCGGCGTCGATCAAGGCGTGGGCGCGGTGGTGTGGAGTCCCCTCGGCTGGGGGCGTCTCACCGGCAAGATCAAGCGCGGTCAGCCGTTGCCGGAAACGAGCCGTCTGCATAAAACCTCCGACATGGGGCCACCGGTGCCGGACGAATATCTGTTTCGCGTGCTCGATGCGATCGACGAGGTCGCGGCCGAAACCGGCAAGACCGTGCCGCAGATCGCGCTGAACTGGCTGCTGCAGCGTCCGACCGTTTCGACCGTGCTGATCGGCGCGCGTAACGAAGAACAGTTGCGGCAGAACCTGGGCGCAGTGGGCTGGAATCTGACGCCCGAACAGGTGGCGAAGCTCGACGCTGCCAGCGCTGTACGTCCCGCGTATCCGTACTGGCATCAGGAAGGATTTGAGGAGCGTAACCCGAAGGCGGTTTAAGCGTGCTGCCTGGCGTAGCCACCGGGTAACGACTCGCGCCGGCTCGACTTGCTACCTGGCGAGTCGGCCGGAGCGTCCTCGTCGTCATCCCTGATCAACGCTTGACCTTCGCTTCGAGCAGATCGCCCATGCCGATCCGTCTCGCGATCTCGATGCGCACGTGCGCCCGTCACCAGGATGACGTTCTGTTGCATGTCTCTTCTCCGATTCGATGAACGTGATACGACGTTTAAAGATGCTGTGAAAACAGCGCCTTCTGCATCTTCACGTCGGCTTAAGCCACGCCGCCGTTGGCACGCAGGATCTGGCCATTGACCCAGGCCGCATCCGGGCCGGCGAGGAAGGACACCACCGACGCGATGTCGTCGGGCTGGCCGAGGCGTTGCAGCGGCGGCATCTTCGCGAAGGTCTGAATCTGTTCTTCAGTCTTGCCGTCGAGGAACAGCGAGGTCGCGATTGGGCCGGGCGCAACAGCGTTGACGGTGATGTTGCGGCCGCGCAGTTCCTTGGCGAACACGTGCGTGAATGCCTCGACGGCCGCCTTGGTGCCGTTGTAGATCGCATAGCCCGGCATGTTCAGCGCCAGCGTGGTGCTCGAGAAGTTGACGATGCGTCCGCCGTCGTTCATCCGTGCGGCCGCTTCGCGCAGGGTGTTGAAGGTGCCGCGCACGTTGATGTCGAAAGTCTGGTCGTACAGCGCGTCGCTGGTGTCGGCGAGCGGCACCGTCTTCAGCACGCCGGCGTTGTTGACCAGCACGTCCACTTTGCCGAGCTGCTGTTCAGTGGTTTCGAACAGGCGACGCACGTCGTCGGCTTTCGATACATCGGCTTTCACCGCGATGGCACTGGTGCCCGCTGCCGTGAGTTCGGCGACCAGCGCATCAGCCTCCGTCGAACTCGATGCGTAGTTCACGACAACCGCAAAACCGTCCTTGGCGAGGCGTTGCGCAACGGCTGCGCCAATGCCACGGGATGCGCCGGTAACGATGGCGACTTGCGCGCGCTGGGTCGTGTTCATGATTCGTTTCCTTCTGTGTAGTCGGTTGGTGAGATGAATCATGGACGCTTTTCTCGTTGAGATAATCGGGCTAGACTTGCCATAATAATTCCATTTACTTTAATAATCGGCCGGTGAGCCGCTCGTAAAGGCGTTGAACATGGATCGTTTCGAGGAAATGCGGGTCTTCGTGCGGATTGCGGAACGGCAGAGCTTCACGCGCGCTTCGGACGATCTGCAGATTCCGCGCGCCACCGTCACTAATTTGATGAAGCGTATGGAGCAGCGGCTCGGCGCGCGGCTGCTCGAGCGCACTACGCGCTCGGTGCGGTTGACGCACGACGGAGAGGCGTATTACCGGCGCTGCGTGCGGTTGATTGCCGATATGGAGGAGGCGGAGGGCTCGTTTTCCAACCTCGCGCCGAAGGGCCTGTTGCGCGTGAATCTGCAGGGCACCTTGGCGCGGCACTTCATCGTGCCGGCGCTGCCTGCGTTTCTCGCGCGGTTTCCCGACATCGAGCTGACGATCGGCGAGGATGACCGGCTAGTCGATCTGGTGCGTGAAGGGATCGATTGCGTGTTGCGGGCGGGCAATCTGCAGGATTCGTCGATGGTGGGGCGGCGCGTGGCGCAGCTGCCGCAAGTGACGGTGGCGAGTCCGGCTTATCTGGAGGCGTATGGCGAGCCGGGCGATCCGACGGACTTGTCGATGCATCGGGCAGTCAATTATCTGTCCAGTGCGACCGGCAAGCCGGTGCCGCTCGAATTCAGAGTCGATGGCCGCGATACGGCGGCCTACTTGCCGTCGGCGGTGTCGGTGACCGGCGCCGATCTCTACACGGGCGCGGCGATAGCGGGGCTCGGCATCGTGCAGGTGCCGCGGTACCGTGTGGCGGGAGAGCTGGCAGCGGGGCGGCTGAAGATCATCCTCGCGGACTTCCCGCCGCCGCCGATGCCGGTTTCGGTGCTGTATCCGCAGAATCGTCAGTTGTCGTCGCGGGTGCGAGTGTTTGCGCAGTGGTTGCGCGATATTTTTGAGGCCGCGAGTGTGCAGACGGGGACGGGGGGACCATGAGGGACGCTGTTGCCATGATGACTCGAACCGTTGTTGTAACTTTGGTTGGTATGCGGCGTCGATATGTTTCGCGTGATGCGCGGGCGGTGTGTTGTTTTGTGCGGGGCGAGCGGGTTATCGTGGGATCATGTGCGCCGTGCTGGGCGATATTGCTTTTTGCACGGTACGGAATAACAGGAGCAGGGCGATGATCGATGGACTGGTGGGCGGGCGATTGTACGGCGAGGCGCAGATTCGCACGGGACAGAACGGGAAGCGGTTCGTGACCTGCAAGGTGCGGGCGACCACCAACGATGGCGATACGATTTTCGTCAATGTGATTGCGTTTGATGATGATGTGCAGGCGGCGCTGCTTGCGATTGCTGATTCAGATAGTGTCGCGTTGAGTGGGGCGTTGACGCCCAAGGTTTGGACTGACAAGAATGGGTTGGTTAAGGCCGCTATGGATATGGTTGCACATAAAGTGCTTGTGGGGTATCGGGGGGAGGGGTGAGGGTTTGTTTGCCTGCGGCGTTGGGGTTTCCTTGGTTTGTTTGCCTGCGCGGCGTTTGGTTGTCTGTGCTTTTATGGCGTTGGCCTTTCCTTGATTTGTTATTGGATTATTAGCGTTGCCCCTGTGCGGGGCGGCACCTACTTTTCTTTGCCGGCCGCAAAGAAAAGATAGGCAAAAGAAAGCGGCTCACACCGCTAGCTTATAAGCGGGTCCCCCGCACAGTCGCAGTAGTGGTGCATCTGGAATCCGTGCTCTCGCACATTCGGCGTCAGTGACTAAGCCGTCATCAGCGCCCACTCCGCACTGCGTGCGTCGCGGTTGGGTATGCTTGGGAAACCAGCCGCTTCGTTCACGCGCACAGGGGACCATCGGCTTCGCCTCGGCCAAGCGCCCCCCGCAAACATGATCACCTCCTTCAATTGAAATGTCGGTGTTGCACTTGCACTTGCATTCGCCCCATAGCTATGGGCGCACCCGCACCCGCACCCGCACCCGCACCCGCACCCGCACCCGCACCCGCACCCGCACCCGCACCCGCGTTGAGAAGCCGAAAGGCGGAGAACCGAGAAGCCGGAAAGCCGGAAAGCCGAGAAGCCGAGAAGCCGAGAAGCCGAGAAGCAGAGAAGCAGAGAAGCAGAGAAGCAGAGAAGCAGAGAAGCAGAGAAGCAGAGAAGCAGAGAAGTTCAGAAGTCGAGAAGTTCAGAAGTGGAGAATCCGCAATTGGTGCCTCGGTGGCTATGCGATGACGAGCTAGGGTACGGGGCGAAACGCGAGGGCGAAGGCGTTGAGATTGGTGTTGTGAAATGCTCTTCGGCGCGCGCAGCGTCGCTGGAAGAATGACGGCTTTGTCACTGACGCCGAATGTGCGGGAGCACAGATTCCAGATGCGCCACTACCGTGACTGTGCGGGGGACCCGCTTAAGAGCTGGCGGGTTGAGCCGCTTTCTTTGCTTATCTTTCTTTGCGGCGGCAAAGAAAGTAAGTGCCGCCCCGCACAGGGGCAACGCTAATAGACCGATATCAATTCAAGGAAAGGCCAAAAATCCAGACGAGGAAAGGCCAAAAATCCAGACAAGGAAAGGCCAAAAATCCAGCTCAAGGAAAGCCCAACGCCGTAAGCAACCAGACAATAAGCGCCGCGCAGGCAAACAAAACAAAGCGCGCCGCGCAGGCAAACAAACAAAGCGCCCCGCGCAGGCAAAAAACCTTCATTTCCCCTCACCAAGATACTCAACAAACCGCTCCGCGACAGGCTCCGAATCCCCCGCCCTCCGTAACAACAAAACCTGCGATAAAAGCGTCTCGCCCTGCAAGGGCAAAAAGCAAACCCGTGGATCCTGCACCTGCCGCAAGGTAAACGGCACCAACGCCACCCCCATCCCGAACCCGACCATCGTCACCACGGTCTGCCACAACCGCGCCTCGTGCCGAATCAACGGACTAAAGCCCGCCCCGACACACTGCGCAATGATCAGATCGTGGTAATGCGGCGACACCGTCCGCGGAAACAGAATAAACGGCTCCTGCGACAACGCCCGCAGGTCGACCCTGCGCTTTCGCGCCAGCGGATGATCCACCGGCAAACAACACAAAAACGGCTCGGAAAAAATCGGCGTCGAAACCACATCCGACGGAAAATTGCCCCAATGCGCGCAGCCCATATCGATCTGCATCCGCTGGATCGCATGCACCTGTTCGCTGGTGTTCATCTCCTTCAGAATGATTTCGACGCCCGGATAGTCGGCCTCGAAACGCCTCACCGCCTGCGGCATGCCGCGGTACAACATCGAATTCACAAAGCCGATCCGCAAGCGGCCAGCCAGCCCGTGCGCCGACCGAACCGTGATGCGCTCGGCCTCGCCAGCCTGCAGCAGCAAGCGCCGCGCTTCGCCAAGCAACACCTGCCCCGCGTTCGTCAGGGCAACCGTCTTGTTGGTGCGCGCGAGCAGTTGCACCCCCAGCTGATCCTCGAACTTGCGAATGTCGAAACTGAGCGCCGGCTGCGATATGAACAGCCGCTTGGCCGCGCGGCCGAAATGCAATTCCTCGGCGACCGCCACGAAGTAACGCAATTGCTTCAGGTCCACGGCAGTCTCCGGTTCTTTTATCGATAAGCAACGTCTATCGTACCGGATATAAGTTGTATTAGACGATTATCGAAGCCGCTTCTATGCTCCTTCCACAAAGGAGACACGCATGAGCGAAATCATCACGCAGCCGGAGCACGGCTCGTCCAACATTCCCGACAGCCGCGGCATCAACTTCTTCAGCAGCGATCCTGACTTCGCCCGTTTGCTCAAACTGCATCTCGGCGACGCGCTGTATCGGGAACTTGAAGGCCAGCTCGTTTCGCTGGGCCAGCGCGCGTCCGACGAACTCGACGTCTGGGCACTGTCCGCCGACAAGAATCCCCCGCAATTGCGGCATCGCACCCGGCGCGGCGAAGCGCTGCAAAGCATCGACAAGCATCCCGATTACGTCGCGCTGGAACGCGTGGCTTACGCGGAATTGGGTCTGGCGTCGATGAGTCATGACAGCCGCGAAGGCAAGCAAGCTCCGCCGCCACTGGTCAAGTACGCACTGACATTTCTGTTCGTGCAAGCGGAATTCGGCCTGTGCTGTCCCGTCAGCATGACCGATTCGCTCACGCGAACGCTGCGCAAATTCGGCGCGCCCGAACTGGTCGCGCGATTTTTGCCGAGGCTGGCGTCGCGCGATTTCGACACGCTCTTCCAGGGCGCGATGTTCATGACAGAACAGGCGGCGGGCTCGGATGTTGCCCGTATCGCGACGCGTGCGGCGCTCGAAACCGGCGAGAACGGTGAGCAAGCGTGGCGTCTGTACGGCGACAAATGGTTCTGCTCGAACGCCGACGCCGATCTCGCGATGGTGCTCGCGCGCGTGGACAATGCGCCGGCCGGCATCAACGGCCTCGGACTCTTTCTGCTGCCGAAGACGCTGCCCGACGGCTCGCGCAACAGCTATCGGATTGTGCGTCTGAAGGACAAGCTAGGCAGCCGGTCGATGGCGAGCGGCGAGATCGTGCTGGATGGCGCCGTCGCCCATCTGATCGGCGACGTGGGGCGCGGCTTCCATCAGATGGCCGACATGATCAACATGTCGCGTCTTTCGAATGGCGTGCGTGCGGCGGGCTTGATGCGCCGCGCGCTTACCGAGGCGCTGAACATCGCGCGCAATCGCGAAGCGTTCGGCCGCAAGCTGATCGATATGCCGCTGATGCAGCGGCAATTGCTCAAGATGATGCTGCCCGCCGAGCAGGCTCGCTCAATGTTCATGCGGATCGCCTTGCTGCTCGAAAAGGCCGATGCGGGCGATCGGCAGGCAGCGAAATGCGTGCGCATCCTCACACCGTTGATCAAATTCCGTGCTTGCCGCGACGCCCGCCGCGTCACCGGCGACGCGATGGAAGTGCGCGGCGGCACGGGCTACATCGAAGAGTGGAGCGACGCGCGTCTCGTGCGCGATGCGCATCTCGGCTCGATCTGGGAAGGGACCAGCAACATCGTTGCGCTCGACGTCGCGCGCGCGGCCAAGCGGGACGGCGCGCTCGAACCGCTGCGCACGTATTTGCAGGATCTGCTCGGCACTGCCGGATTGCCCGCGGAGAGTCTCAAGGTGCTTCGTTCGACTTTGACGCGCGCTTGCGATGCGTTGGCCAGCGTCGCCGAGACCGGCCACGATGAATCGGTCCGGCGGGCGGGCACGGCCCTGTATCACGCCAGCACGGCTGTACTCATGGCCTGTGAAGGCGTGCGCCTCGCGCCGGATTTCCGGCGTCTCGCGCTGAGCCATCTGGTGTTGCGGCACAAGTTGTTGCCATTCGATCCGCTCGATGTGCGGACGTCTCCGGATGAAGGCGACGTCATTGATGCGCTGGTCAATGCCCGCAGCGTCACGCTCGACGAGGCACTGCAACTGCTACCGGCAGGGAGTGCGCAATGACCGGACCCGTGAACGACGGTGCGCAAGCAACCCGGGCACCACAAGCACCACAAGCACCACAAGCACCACAAGCACCACAAGCAGCACAAGGCGCGCTACAAGGCATCAAAGTCATCGATCTCAGCCGTGTGCTGGGCGGCCCTTACTGCACTCAGGCGCTGGCCGACCACGGCGCCCAGGTCATCAAACTGGAGCCGCCCGGCGGCGACGAAACGCGTGGCTGGGGGCCGCCGTTTTACGGTGACACCGCGTGGTACTTCGCGGGCGTGAACCGCAACAAGCAGGGCATCGCCGTCGATCTCTCGCGCGACGAAGGCCGCACCATTCTATGGAAGCTGCTCGAAGACGCCGACGTGCTGGTCGAAAACTTCAAACCCGGCACGCTCGCGCGCTGGGGCATGGACTACGAGCGCGATTTGCGCGAGCGTTTCCCGAAACTGATTCATTGCGCGGTCTCGGGCTTCGGCCCCGACGGCCCGCTCGGCGGCTTGCCCGGCTACGACGC
The DNA here is from genome assembly GCF_046027605.1 of Paraburkholderia fungorum. Classification (GTDB taxonomy): domain Bacteria; phylum Pseudomonadota; class Gammaproteobacteria; order Burkholderiales; family Burkholderiaceae; genus Paraburkholderia; species Paraburkholderia fungorum_F. Next base: position 20,601 of record NZ_JAQQEF010000030.1, on the reverse strand, counting down.
CGCGATTCAGGCGATGACCGGCTTGATGAGCGTGAACGGTGAACGCGACGGGCCGGCGACGCGTGTCGGCTTGCCGGTCGTCGACATGGTCACGGGTTTGAATGCGCTGGCCGGCATTCTGCTGGCGCTTGCCGAACGCATCAGAAGTGGGCGTGGCCAATCGATCGATATCGCGCTGTACGACTGTGGCGTGTCGCTCCTGCATCCCCATCTGCCGAACTATTTCGGTTCGGGCCGCACGCCCCAGCGCAGCGGCAACGCGCATCCGAACATCACGCCCTACGACAGCTATCGCACCGCGACTGCGCCGATCTTTCTCGCCGTCGGCAACGACCGGCAGTTCGCGCGGTTGTGCGCGCATCTCGGCGCGCCGGAACTGGCGGACGATCCGCGCTACGTGGATAACCGCAGCCGCTGCGCGCATCGCGAGCCGCTGAAGGATGCGCTCGAAGCGCTGCTTGCATCACACGACTGCGAGCCGCTTGCACAGGCATTGATCAATGCAGGCGTGCCATGCGGGCCGGTGCAAAGCGTCGATGTCGTCGCGCGCCATCCGCACACGCTGCATCGGGGCATGGTGATCGAGATGGGCGAGTATCGCGGCACGGCGTCGCCGATCAAGCTGTCGCGCACACCGGCCACCTATCGCAGTGCGCCGCCGACGCTCGGCGGCGACACCCGCGAGGTACTCGACGCACTGGGCATCGACGCGGCAACCCAGCAACGTTTGCTCGAAGCGGGCGTGCTCAAAGCCTGAGCGCAGGCCAGCAGTTTTCCGGCGACGGCACGCAGAAGCCGCGCCATTCAAAAGAACGACCCTGGAGACGAAAGACATGAATCGCGAGTCAGACGACCACGCCGCAGGCCGGCAACCCACCCGTGCCGCAGCGGCGGCCTTTGTCGGCACCACGATCGAGTGGTACGACTTTTATATCTACGCGACCGCCTCCGCGCTGATTTTCGGCAAGCTGTTCTTTCCGGGCAGCGATCCGTTCTTCGCCACGCTGGCCTCGTTCGGCACCTTCGCAGTGGGCTTTTTTGCACGGCCGTTCGGTGGCCTCGTGTTCGGCCACCTGGGCGATCGCATCGGCCGCAAGAAGGCGCTCGTGGCCACGCTGGCGATCATGGGTGTCGGTACGGTCGGCATCGGTTTCCTGCCGACGTACGCGAGCGCCGGCGTCTGGGCGCCGGTGTTGCTGGTGCTGCTGCGCGTCGCGCAGGGCGTTGCGATCGGCGGCGAGTGGGGCGGCGCGGTGCTGATGGCAAGCGAACATGCGCCACAGGGACGGCGCACTTTCTTTGCGTCGTTTGCGCAACTCGGCAGTCCGGCCGGATTGATCCTGTCGTTGCTCGCGTTTCGCGCGGTGGCGTCGATGGATAAAGAGGCCTTTCTCAGCTGGGGCTGGCGCTTGCCGTTTCTCGCCAGCGCGGTGTTGCTGGTGGTTGGCTTGCTGATCCGTGCGGGTGTCGACGAATCGCCTGAATTCAAGGCGCTCAAAGCGCAACGGCGCGTGGCTGCGCTGCCGGTCGCCGAGGTGGTGCGCGACGCGTGGCGCACTTTGCTGCTGTGTCTGGGCGCGAATGTGATCGGCGTGGCCGGCGCGTGGTTCGTCAACACCTTCATGCTGAATTACACGACGCAGACGCTTGGGCTCGATCGGTCGTTGATTCTCGATTGCCTGTTCGTGGTGGCGTTCATTCAGTTGTTCACACAGCTAGGCTCAGGGTGGTTCGCGCAACGCATCGGTACGGGAAGGTTTTTGAAGGGCGCAGCGGCGTTGGCGATGCTGTCGCCTTATCCGATGTTCGCGCTGGTATCGACCGGGCGGCCGGTGGCGATTGTGATCGGCATCGCACTGGCGGTCATGTGCATGTCGAGTTCCTATGCCGTGATGGCGGGATTCATGTCGACTGCGTTCGCGGTAAGAGTCCGCTATTCGGCTATTTCCCTGTCGTACCAGGTGTGCGCCGCGCTGGCCGGCGGCCTGACACCTTTGATCGGCACGCTGCTCGCGCATCGGTATCCGGGGGCATGGTGGCCGCTGGCGGTGTTTTACAGTGTTCTCGCCGGGATCTCGCTGGTGTGCATCGGCACGTTGGAGCGCCGCAAGCGAGGCGCGGCGCAAGGTGTGGTCGAAGTGGCTTAGGTTCCGATGCGTTGCCAGGCATAAACCCGCTATTTCGTGGTTAAGTTCATCCCGAACCCCCAAAAGCATCCTAATATCGAGGCGAACTGAAAAAACGACGGGGGAAACCATCATGCATCGTCATCGTTCGCTAGGGGTTGTGACAGGCGCATCGCCGCTTGCCGGCGTCGACGTGTTGAGCCGGATGAGCGCGGCCTGGCGCCGGACAGGCGCGGCCAGGTCATTCGATTTCGTGCTCGAGCAGCAAGCATGGCCGGGACCGGCGTCGCTAAGCGCGGCGAGCGTGCCATTCAAGATCCATGTATTGGACACGATTCGCGCCTTCGAGAAACGCGGGGTCGACGCGATCGTCTTGCCGTGCTTTCTCAGTCACATCTTCATCGACGAACTCTCCGCGAACGTGGCGCTGCCGATCGCCAATCTCATGACCGCGCTCACGGCGCATGTGCGGCAGGTCTTTCCGTCGGTCCGCCGCGTCGGCGTGCTGACCTCCGACACGATCCGCAATAACGGCCTGTTCGAACGCTATTTCGACAATGCGCGGTTCGACGTGCTGCATCCGCGTAACGAAGAAGGTGTCGATCGCGTCACGAGTGCCGTGTACGGTGACGAAGGCATCAAAGGCGGACATCTGGTTGGCCGCCCAGTCGAATTGCTGCGTGCGGCTTGCGCGGACCTCATTGCTCAAGGCGCGGAAATCATTCTGCCCGGGCTCACTGAAATTCCCATGGTCGCGCACGCGCTCGGCGCGCTGGAAGTGCCGCTCGTCGACCCCAATCTGGTCTACGCGCGCTACCTCGCCACGGCGCAATATCCGCAGCGGGAGCGGCGTTTCAAGCTGGGCGTGGTGGGCGGTGTCGGCCCAGCGGCAACCGTCGATTTCATGGCGAAACTGGTGCGCAACACGCCGGCCGCACGCGACCAGGATCACATCAAGGTGATGGTCGAGCACAATCCGCATATTCCGGATCGCACCGAGGCACTGCTCGGTCACGGCGAAGATCCGACCCTCGCGCTCTACGCGGCCTGCAAGACGCTGGAAGAGGGCGGCGCCGATCTCATCGCGATTCCGTGCAATACGGCGCATGCGTTCATCGAACGGATCCAGCCGTCATTGACCATTCCGATCGTCAACATGCTGGCCTGCACCGCTGATTATCTGCGCGAGACCTTCCCCGGCCTGCGCGAAGTCGGCCTGCTGGCCACCTCGGGCACGCTTGCAAGCCGCGTCTACGAGAAGGCGCTCGACACGTGCGGCTTCGTGCAGATCGCGCCGGCCGCGGCCGCCCAGGCGCGGCTGATGAACGCGATTTATGGACCGCGCGGCGCCAAGGCGGGCTACACCTCGGGCGAGTGTTGCGATGACCTCGCCGCAGCGCTGGATGACCTGATCACGCAAGGCGTGCAGGTCGTCGTGCTGGGCTGTACCGAGTTGCCGCTGCTGCTGCGCGGTTCGACGCTGGCGCGGCCAGGTGGGCTGGCAGTGCGGCTGGTCGATCCGACCGACGTGTTGGCAAAACGCTGCGTGGCTTATGCGCTGGGCGAAAGCCCAGCGGTAGATGCGCGCAGTGCGCGAGGTGTTTTGGACACCGCCTTGTCTGTGCGTGTCAGCGCGATCTGAACGGCCGGCGTAATTAGAAAAATGTACAGCTGGGATATGTCAGGTTGAATGCGCGAGTCCGTTACGATCAAATCGAAGAGTGCGTAAGGCCACACGAGACAGTTGTGGCCGATGAGCTAGCGCAGGCCGGGTGCGGCAGCACACGCGCGACATCGTTAGACGGCAACCACCGTGCGGCTCGCAGGCCATGTTCGTGATGAGCGTGGACATGCGCCCGAATACTCGAATCCAGTAAGCCAATGCGCCGTACCCGCGGCGGTGTTTTGCCGAGGGCGGCCAGGGTCTGCGCGTGGATACCTCTTCTATGGCGATTCGTCGATGACCGATTGATCGGTGAGTCGGGACGTGGGCTGAGAACAGGGAGTATCAAAATGAGCGTAACCGTCGTTCAGCGCAATGCAGTCGATCCTGAGGAGTATGGAGTACCAGGTAACGTGCGTGATGCAGCGTCGTCCGTACAGGAGGGCGTGCAGTCGAAAGCGGATGGGCAGCCGGCAAGGCAGCAGGCGATGCATCAGATGCTTCGTTCAGGGAAGGATCTGACGAAATATGACGCGCAGGGTAAGGAGCGTAAATCGGTGGCGCCGGCGAATACCGCTGCGCATTGCGCGCCGAAGGGGAGTGCGGCCGTGCAGCCGTCTACGCTGGGGCGCGTCCAGACTGCGATGGCGCGTCAGGGAAACGCTCCGGACGCCCGTGCCGGCAACGCGGCAGTGGCGGCTTCGGCCAGTGTTGGAGCTGGTGTATCACCGGCCAGCAACGCCGCCCAAAAGTTCATTGACCGATACGACGGCGGCAGCGGCAAACCATCGCTGAACTATTCAAACGATCAACGCGCGGCCAGGCAGCTTGCGCAGTATTCGGACCTCTCGTTGACAGGGCTGCCGCCGTCAACCGTCAAGGATGACCAGGCCATTGTCGGACTGACCGCACAACTCGCGCAGATGGATGAGTCGACGCGCGAGTCCTATTCCGCCCGCGCAATGAAGGCGCTCCAGCAGCCACCGGCGCAACGGAGTGCGGCGATTGCCGCGCTCAAGGCCGATGTGTCGAAGGAGCTGAGCAATATCGAGCAGGATCCGGTTCGCCGTCTCGCTGCGATGTTTAACGCGCCGGTCGGTGTCCAGTATCTGCAAGACGGAGGACGCGCTCAGATGAGGGCATTGCGCCAGCACTATGAAGCCTTTGTCGCTCCAGGCGCGAGCGACGCGACGCGTGCACAGGCACTCAAGAGCGCCGTGCAGCTCAAGAAGCAGATGCAGACGGACATCCAGAAGGCGGTGACCACGCAGACTGCGAGCGAACAGCAGGCATGGACCGCGTCGACGCAGCGGGTCGAGCGGATCCTGAACGAAGCGGAGCACTACACCGCCCAGAACATCCGTCTGCCGACGTATACGGACGACCCGCAATGGAATGACAAGCGTGCCGAGGCATACGCGCAGACATACGGTTATCAGTCGATCGGCGAAAAGCTATTGTCAGATGACGGACTGTCGCAGCAGGAGCGCGACAATCCCGGCTATTGGCATGCGCCGGGCATGCAACGCTCCGCGAACGAGAAGGCGCGTGACCTGCTGATCTTCCAGCAAGGGCTGAACGATCCGAATTCCATCATCTTTAAGCGCGTCCATGCGCTGGAATCGGGCGCTGTGCATGAACTGACCGCGAACGGCGACAAGGGCCACTATCTGGATCAGGTCGGGACGCCGAAGCTCTACTGGGACATCGGCCAGGCGTTGCCGCAGGCGGACGGAAAGTATGTGCAGAACCTGGCGCAGAAATACATCGATACGACAAAGGACCTCGACCAGAAAAGCCGGCAGATGATGCGCGAGCACACGCCTGATACGCTCGACAAGGTCCTCTATGCAACGGGCAAGGTGCTCAACAGCCTGATGCCGCTGCCGGGGATGGACTGGTTGGCCGGCCAGTTGCTGGATGCGGCGATACCGAACCACGGCGGGTTGAGTTCGGGAGAAGAGGCGGTGCTCGACACGACGCTGATGATCGGCGGCCTGCTGATGGGCGGTCTCGACAAACTACCGATGCTCAAGGGCAAGTTCGGGCTGGGCGAAGCTTCGGAAATGGAGTTGGGGAAGTTGCACCCGGTCGAGGCCAACGTGGAACCGTCGTTGCCGATGTCGGCAAAGGAGCGGATCGCGCGAAGCCTCGGCGCACTGCCGGACCCAACTGCCCCCAAGGCGCCCCAGCAGCCGAACAGTCCGTCTGGCGAAGCGGGATCGGTCCAGAAAACAGGGGCGGCAGGCTCGGAGCAGGCGTCGGCGCCTCGCGCGGAAGGGCTGCCGGTTCCTTCGTCATACGAAGAGTCGCGGCCATCGGGCGAACTGGACTGGCGCAACAACGTGTTCGTCGACAAGCAGGGCGGCCGGCATATCGAGAAGGACGGCCACTGGTACAAGGTGAAGTACGACGCGGACAACGGCACGCTACGGGTGATTCATCCGCATGATGCGAGCAAGCCGACGTATCCGGTGCGCATCGCCGCTGATGGAACGTTCGAGGTACATGGCGACGTGGGGCTTAAAGGGGGCGGCCCGAAACCGACGCCGGAGCTTACCCCGGAGCAGAAGCGCGAGATACTCCGGCGGCTAGATGGATGGCAGACGCAGCGGCAGGTGGCCGATGCTATGGGCTTATCGCCAGAGCGGGTACGGCAGGTCGCACATGAGGAGGCTATGAGGGTGCGGGACGAGATACGTCAAATTCCGGACGATACGCTACACGGGATTATGGAAGGGCTCAGGCGGGGGCTAAGCGTGGACGACGTGGCTGCGGGCACGAAGACATCATATGCCACCGTGCGTAGCGTTGCCCAAGAGTACGGTATAGCGCTGGCAATCGACCGTCGCGTCCCGATAGAGACTAGGCAGGCGGCTGCCGACATGCTCTCCGCGGGGCGCTCCATGGCTGAGGTTCACAGCCGGTTTAAGTTGAAATATAACGTAGTGAGGGCAATCGCCCATGAGTACAACCTGGTCGTTCCCGTACGCCGTGGCGCGATACCCCCGAAGACCAGCGAGGAGGCGATTGATTTGTTGAAGGAGGGGATGAAGCCCGCCGCTGTGGCGAGGAAGCTAGGTGTGGCAAAGGCTACGGTGTACAGAATAGCGCGCGACAACGGTATAGCCCTACCGTCTGTTTCAGGTATTGCCCTGGATGTACGCCAGCAGGTCATCGACCGGATGAATCAAGCGCGGGCACAGAAGACCATGGGGGAGCAACGGGAGATAAAGGAGAACATTTCAAAGGATCTCGGGATTTCGTCGTCAGCGGTCGACCGGATTTATGGCGAATACAGACTGGAAGAGGGCGCGCTCGATGCCTTTGCCGAGGCGGATCCCGCGATGCTAGATGCGCTTGAGGGAACATAGCAAGGCGCGAGGCGCGGGCTTCCGTTTCCCCGCAACCGGGTACGTCGACAGGCCGGGAAACTGGGCACCCGGGCGCGGTGGGTTCGTCGGAACCTGCCCCGAAACGTCAGCGTCTAGAACCAGACGGCAGCGCCGCTGCGGCGGAGTCAGAGGGCGGATTGATCCCGGCGTTTATGGACGAAGTCCTGGACAGTCTCGGTCCGGCGAAGTTGCAATTGGTACAGGACCTCATAGACGACGTTATTCTCCAGCAGCAAGCCGCGCAGTCGCATCCGGTAGCAGCTGGTTCGCCCCAGCCGGGGACCTCGAGTGGTGGCGAAACCAGGCCTGCAGGCCAGCCGGAACTCGAGGGCGAGAGTCCGCAGCTTGCCGCGGATGCCCAGGCGATCGCCCAGTCTCTTTCCGACGAACAGATTGCCTATATTTTGAACCTCCTGGACCAGGGCAATATCCCCGACACGGAGAACCCGCATCAGTGAAATACAGGTCGGGTTGGTTTTAAGGTTTCGGCTGTTCTGCTGACCCACTTCGACTGCGCCCGGTCCGCTTGTGAAAGCGCCGGGCGCGCGGTCATTTTCCACCGACGCATGCTCGCCCGCGCGCGACCCTGACCATCGCCGACAGGCGGTCCGGCATGATTCTGCCGCTGAGACCCACGCGCCATACCCTACGCCGATCCGTAGCCTCCAGGATAGAAAACTGTATAAATATACAGTATAGTAACCCCCTGCAACCTGGGTCTTTGGCGTGTCTTCCCGCCGGCTCGGGCACACTGAACTTGCGCGGTCGCGAGGCGTCCGTGAGAGGTGGTCCACTCATTCAGACGGTCGGAAAAATTGGCATCTAACGGAATCATCCGCATTCGCGGCGCACGCCAGCACAACCTGAAGAACGTCGATCTCGACGTACGCACCGGCGAAATGACGGTCGTCACCGGCCCCTCCGGTTCAGGTAAATCGAGTCTCGTGTTCGACACTTTGTACGCGGAAGGGCAACGGCGCTACGTCGAAACCTTCAGCGCCTACGCCCGGCAGTTTCTCGACCGCATGGACCGGCCGCAAGTCGACCGCGTGGACGGCGTGCCGCCCGCCATCGCGATCGACCAGACCAACCCGGTGCGCAGTTCGCGTTCCACCGTCGGCACCATGACGGAGCTGAACGATCACCTGAAGCTGCTGTACGCGCGCGCGGCCGAGCTGTTCGACCGCAAGACCGCGCACCAGGTGCGCCACGACACGCCCGAAACGATCTACGCCGAATTGCTTGAGCGCACGGCGGAGCATGACCCGCGGCTGGTCGTCACGTTTCCGGTCGAGTTGCCGGAAACGGCCTCCGAGCAGGAAGTGGAGCAGTGGCTTTCCGCGAGCGGCTACACGCGCGTGCAGGCGCAGCGCGAAGTCGATTCGCCCACCGGCAAGCGCAAGCTGCTCGACGTGGTGGCCGACCGCTTCCGTTTGCGCTCGGTCGACAAGCAGCGCGTGGTCGAAGCCATCGAGGCGTCGCTCAAGCGCGGCGCCGGCCGCGTCAACATTTACGTGCTGCCCGCCGCGCCGGAGGCGCCGGAAGCCAAAGAAGCCGAGCCGCAAATCTGGCGTTTCTCCACCGGCCTGCACAGCCCCGAGAGCGATCTGCGCTATGCGGATCCGCAGCCGGCGCTGTTCTCGTTCAATTCGGCTTACGGCGCATGTGAGGTCTGCCGCGGCTTCGGCCGCGTCATTGGCGTCGACCTCGGCCTCGTGATCCCCGACGCGCGCAAGACCCTGCGCGAAGGCGCCATCAAGCCGATGCAAACGCCGGCCTGGAAAGAGTGCCAGGACGACCTGATGCGCTATGCGGCGAAAGCCGATATCCGCCGTGGCACGCCTTGGGGCGAGCTGACGGACGCCGAACGCGACTGGGTCATCAACGGTTCGCCGGATTGGAACGGCAAGTGGCAAAGCCATTGGTACGGCGTCAAACGCTTCTTCGAATATCTCGAATCGAAAGCGTACAAGATGCACATCCGCGTGCTGCTGTCGAAATACCGCAGCTACACGCCGTGCGAAACCTGTGGCGGCGCGCGTCTGAAAACGGAATCGCTGTTATGGCGCCTCGGTAACAAGCAGAATGCGGATGAGGGGCTGGCGCCCGAAAAGCGCTTCATGCCGCGCGGCGTCGAGTGGACGCGGGCGCAACTGGAATCCTTGCCGGGTCTGACTGTGCACGATCTGATGCTGATGCCGATCGAGCGCATCCGGCGGTTCTTCGACGAGATCAGTTTGCCGAGCACACTGCTCGACGACGCACTCAAACTATTGCTCGCCGAAGTGCGTACGCGTCTGAAGTATCTGTGCGACGTCGGGCTCGGCTATCTGACGCTCGACCGGCAAAGCCGCACGCTCTCGGGCGGCGAGGTGCAGCGGATCAATCTGACCACGGCGCTGGGCACGTCGCTGACCAAAACCCTGTTCGTGCTCGACGAGCCGAGTATCGGCCTGCACCCGCGCGATCTGAACCGGATCGTCGAGGCCATGCATCGGCTGCGCGACGCGGGCAATACGCTGGTGGTGGTCGAACACGATCCCTCGGTGATGCTCGCTGCCGATCGCCTGATCGACATGGGCCCGGGGCCCGGCGAACGGGGCGGCTCGATCATTTACGACGGTGTGCCCGAGGCGATCCGCTCGTCCGGCACGCTGACCGGCGAGTATCTTGGTGGTCGCCGGCACGTGGCGGACGCGGCGCACTGGTCGCAGCGGCCGGTGGATGCCGGCACGCCGCGCATCGTGCTCGAAGGGGCAACCGAACACAATCTGCGGGACGTCAGCGTCGAAATTCCATTGGAGCGGCTCGTCTGCGTAACAGGGGTGTCGGGCTCAGGCAAGTCCACCTTGCTGCAGGATGTGCTCTATCCGGCCATGGCGCGGCATTTCGGTCTCGCCACCGAATCGCCCGGCGCATTCAAAAGCCTGACCGGTGCCGACCAGGTCACAGACGTCGTATTCGTCGACCAGTCGCCGATCGGCAAGACCGCACGCTCGAATCCGGCGAGCTACGTCGGCGCATTCGACGAAATCCGCAAGCTGTTCGCCAAAGCGCCGCTCGCGCAGCAACGCGGCTACGGCCCCGGCATGTTCAGCTTCAACTCCGGCGACGGGCGCTGCCCGACCTGCGGCGGCTCGGGTTTCGAACACATTGAAATGCAGTTCCTGAGCGACGTCTATCTGCGCTGCCCGGATTGCGACGGGCGCCGTTATCGTGCGGAACTGCTCGAAGTGAAAATCGAGCGCGGCGAGCCGGCGCGCGCGTTGAGCATCGCGGACGTACTGGAACTGACGGTGAGCGAAGCCACCGCCTACTTCGCGAAAGATGCCGAAGTATTGCGCGTGCTGCAGCCCATCGTCGATGTCGGCCTCGAATACGTGAAGCTCGGCCAGCCGGTGCCCACCTTGTCCGGCGGCGAGGCACAGCGGCTCAAGCTTGCGGGCTTTCTCGCGGAATCGGCGCAGGCACGTACCGCGCGCAGCGCAAAACAGCCGGTCGCAAAACGCCTGTTCATGTTCGACGAGCCGACCACCGGCCTGCATTTCGACGACATCGCCAAACTGATGCAGGCGTTCGGCAAGCTGCTGGCGAGTGGTCATTCGCTGATTGTGATCGAACACAATCTCGACGTGATCCGTGCAGCCGACTGGCTGATCGACCTCGGCCCTGAAGGCGGTGACGGCGGTGGCAGGGTGCTGTGCGCGGGCACGCCGGAAGACGTCAAGCTCTGTGCTGAGTCGCATACCGGCGAAGCATTGCTGCAATACGACCGCGCGATGAATGCAGCGGCCGAACCTGCGTCGCAGGGCATTCCACTGCAGAAGGCACTGAGCGCGGCGCGTGCGCGAAGGGCGATTGAAGGCGAGGACGTGGTGCGCATCGTGAATGCGCGCGAGCACAACCTGAAAGCGCTGGATGTGGATATTCCGCACGGCAAGTTCAATGTGATTACCGGCGTATCCGGTTCGGGCAAGTCCACGCTGGCCTTCGACATTCTGTTCCACGAAGGGCAACGCCGTTACCTCGAATCGCTGAACGCATACGCACGCTCCATCGTGCAGCCGGCCGGGCGCCCCGAGGTGGACGCGGTCTATGGCATTCCACCTACCGTCGCGATCGAACAGCGTTTGTCGCGCGGTGGCCGCAAGAGTACCGTGGCGACCACCTCCGAAGTCTGGCACTTCCTGCGCCTGCTCTATGTGAAGCTCGGTCTGCAACATTGCATCCACGACGGCGCGCCGGTCACATCGCAAAGCGTCGAATCGATTGCGGCGCAATTGCTGCGTGATCACAAGGGGCAACACGTCGGCTTCCTCGCGCCGCTCGTCGTCAACCGCAAAGGCGTCTATACCGACCTCGCGAAGTGGGCGAAAGCGCGCGGCAATACGCATCTGCGTGTGGACGGCGAATTCGTGCCGGTGGACCCGTGGCCCAAGCTCGATCGTTTCCGCGAGCACACCATCGAATTGCCGGTGACCGACCTCGTCGTGTCGCCGGACAAGGAAGCGGCGCTGCGCCAGGCGCTCGACCAGACGCTCGAAATCGGCAAGGGCGTCATGCATCTGCTGGCGCCGCTCGACGGCTTGCATGACGCGATCAGCGGCGGCCATCCCACCGCGAAACTCGGTGCGGTGAAGGTCCTGTCCACCAAGCGCGCCTGCCCGGTCTGCGGCACGAGCTATCCCGAACTCGACCCGCGCATGTTCTCGTACAACAGCAAGCATGGCTGGTGCACGACCTGCGTCGGCACGGGCCTCGCGTTGACGCGCGAACAACGCGCGGCGTACGACGATACCGTGATGGCCGAGGACAATCGCGGCCGCGAGCAGAGTTTGCCTTCAGAGGAACAGGAACCGGAAGGCCTCGTCGACGAACCATGTGCGGATTGCGGCGGCACGCGTCTGAACCCGACCGCACGCGCGGTCACGTTTGGCGAGCAGGCCATTGTCGACGTCGCGCAATGGACGGTGTCCGACACGCGTGCGTGGATCGATACGTTGGAGATGACTGGCCGGGACGCGGAAATCGCGCGCGACGTGGTGAGCGAAATCGGCAGCCGTCTGCAATTTCTGGAGGAAGTCGGGCTCGGTTATCTGAGTCTCGATCGCGCGGCGCCGAGCCTGTCGGGCGGCGAAGCGCAGCGTATCCGGCTTGCCGCGCAACTGGGCAGCAACCTGCAAGGCGTGTGCTACGTGCTGGACGAACCGACCATCGGCTTGCATCCGCGCGACAACCAGATTTTGCTCAACGCGTTGCGCAAGCTGGGCGAAAAGGGCAATACGCTGGTGGTGGTCGAGCACGACGAGGACACGATCCGGCGTGCCGATCACATCATCGATATCGGGCCGGGTGCGGGCAAGCGCGGTGGCACGCTGGTCGCGCAAGGTAGTGTGGCCGATCTGTCGGCGCAGCCCGATTCTCTGACCGGGCAGTTTCTCGCTCATCCGATCGTGCATCCGTTACAGCCGCGCCGCGAGGTGGTCGCGCCGAGCAAACGCGCAGCCGCGGTGCCGGAGAACTGGCTGACGGTGCACGGCGGGAACTTGCACAACCTGCAAAACGTTACCGTTGGGATCCCGCTTTCGCGTCTTGTCGCGGTGACGGGTGTGAGCGGTTCAGGCAAGTCGACGCTCGCGCGCGACGTGCTGATGGCCAACTTGCTGGATGCGGTCGGGCGTTCGGTGCTGTCGTCGCCGGCCACGCGGCGTGCGCGCGCGGCGGCCGAGACGCAACCGGCGGCGAACCGGCGTTCAAGCGTGTTGGCGCGCACGGCGCCGCGCGCGCCGCTGAACGTCACGCACGCCTGGCAAGGCTGCGCTGCGATCACCGGTTGGGAAACCATCGACCGTGTGCTCGAAGTCGATCAGACACCGATCGGCAAAACACCGCGGTCGTGTCCGGCAACTTACATCGGCGTATGGGATGCGATCCGCAAGCTGTTCGCCGGCACGCTCGAAGCGCGTGCCCGTGGTTATACGGCATCGCGTTTCTCGTTCAACACCGGCGAAGGACGCTGCCCGGCATGCGAGGGGCAGGGCGTGCGTACCATCGGCATGAGCTTCCTGCCCGACGTGAAGGTGCCATGCGACGTTTGCCACGGCCAGCGCTTCAATCCGGAAACGCTGGCGGTCACATGGCGCGGCAAGAACATCGGCGACGTGCTGACCATGGAAATCGACGAAGCCGTCGAGTTCTTCGGACCGATCTCGAACATCGCGCATCCGTTGCAATTGATGAAAGACGTCGGGCTCGGCTATCTCACGCTGGGCCAGCCGTCGCCTACGTTGTCGGGTGGCGAAGCGCAGCGTATCAAGCTCGTCACCGAGTTGAGCAAGGTGCGCGACGACATCACGCGGCGCGGTCAGAAGCCGCCTCATACGCTGTATGTGCTGGACGAGCCGACTGTCGGCTTGCATATGGCGGACGTCGCGAAGCTGATTCGCGTACTGCATCGTCTCGCGGACGGCGGCCATAGCGTCGTCGTCATCGAGCACGATCTCGACGTGATCGCCGAGGCGGACTGGATCATCGATCTCGGTCCGGAAGGCGGTGTCGGCGGCGGCACCATCGTCGCCGCTACGGACCCCGAGGGATTGTGCCGCGTTGCCGCCAGCCACACGGGTGCGGCGCTGCGTCCGGTGCTCGCGCGAGCGCAGAACGATGTGGCCGTGGTGGCAATAGAGGGCACGAACGGCTGAGCTAGCGGAACGGTGCAATAGGTCTTGCGCCTTTCCTGCCGGGCTGTTCGTTCTGATTCTGAATAGACGCTTGCGCACAGCAGTACACGCAGCCAGAAATACCCAGTCGCTGCCGGCGTGGTCCGCGGGCGCGGCAGATTCTATGAGACCCATCCATGATTGACGAACGTTGGGCGCAAGCCGCCCTGTCGCTTACGAGCCGTGCGGCGTTCTGGTCGCTGCGCATTGTCGATGAACAAGTCGACGATCACGAGATCCGCAACGACATCGCGCAACCCATGCGCACGGTACGCGATCGCGGCGCGATGCTGACCGCATGGGTGGGCGCGGGAGCGGGCTATGCGGCTACCCCGAATCTGAGTGCCACTGGCTTGCAGGAGGCGCTGAATCTGGCCACGGCGCGCGCGGAAGCGAGCGCGGCCTTATCGTTGATCGACCATCGCGAGGTGGCGCGTCCTGCGGTGAGCGGCCACTACGTGTCGCCGAATGCGCAGCACGCGTTGCCGAGCCGCGCCGAATGGTTGGAGCGCCTCGCCGTGGAATGCGCGGGCGCGAATCTCGACGCGCGGATTGTCGAACGCGTCGCGGCCGTGCAGATTACGCATACCGATCAGCTCTACGTCACTGGCGACGGCGTACGGATCGATCAGCAGTTCCAGTTCGTGATGCCGCAATTGAGTGTGGCCGCGCACGCGAACGGCGATACCCAGGTGCGTACTCTTGGCGGCAACTACGGCACCCTGGGGCAGGGCGGCATGGAGGTGCTGACGCGCTTTGGCTTCGAGGGCTCGGGCGCGCGTGTCGCGAATGAAGCGCTGCAATTGCTGGCCGCGCCCAATTGCCCATCGGGCAAGCGCGATTTGCTGCTGATGCCCGATCAGATGATGCTGCAGATTCACGAATCGATTGGCCATCCGCTCGAACTCGATCGTATTCTCGGCGACGAGCGCAACTTCGCCGGCTGGAGCTTCGTCAAAAAGGACATGTTCGGCTCGTACCGCTACGGTTCGGAACTGCTGAACGTGACCTTCGACCCGGAATTGCGCGAAGAAGCGGCAGCGTACGCATTCGACGACGACGGCACTGAAGCGAAGAAACACTATCTGATCCGCGACGGCGTGCTCGAGCGTCCGC
Source organism: Paraburkholderia fungorum (assembly GCF_046027605.1). GTDB lineage: Bacteria > Pseudomonadota > Gammaproteobacteria > Burkholderiales > Burkholderiaceae > Paraburkholderia > Paraburkholderia fungorum_F. The sequence continues at coordinate 5,582 of NZ_JAQQEF010000030.1, read as the reverse complement.
TCGGCGGCGCGCTTTCGCAGCAACGCGCGCAGATGGCGGGCGTGGCGAATTCACGCGCGTCGAACTGGAACCGGCCACCGATCGACCGGATGGCGAATCTGAACATCGAACCCGGCGAGAGCTCGCTGGAACAGATGATCGGCAACATCGAACACGGCATTCTGATGCGCACGAATACGTCCTGGTCGATCGACGACCATCGCAACAAGTTCCAGTTCGGTTGCGAGTTCGGTCAACTGATCGAAAGCGGCAAGCTGACTCAGATCGTCAAGCAACCGAATTATCGCGGCATCTCGGCGAATTTCTGGCGCAGCCTGAGCGCGGTGGGCAACGCTGACACGCGCGAGGTTTACGGCACGTCCATGTGCGGCAAGGGTGAGCCGGCTCAGATCATTCGCGTCGGCCACGCATCGCCGGCGTGTGTGTTCAGCAATATCGACGTGTTTGGAGGCGCATGATGAGCCAGTTCATGTCGTCGCGTTCTGCGGTGTTGGTCGATTGGCAACAGCATTTCACGTCGCTTGCAGATGCGATCGAAAGTTTGCAGCAAGGCGCGGAAACCACGCTGAGTTCATTCGCCGGCGAGCAGTCCGACTTTATCCGCTTCAACGCGGGCAAGGTGCGGCAGATCGGCAGTGTCTCGCAAGGCAAGCTGACCTTGCGTTTGATCGACGGCGCGCGGCAGGCCTATTCGACGTTGACCGTCTGCGGCGATCTGCAACAGGATCTGGACGAGGTGAGCGCGGCGCTCGCCACCTTGCGTGAAAGTCTGCGCGGTGCGGCGGACGATCCGCATCTGTTGTTCGACACGTCGACTTGGCAGCGCACCACCCAACGTTCAGGCAAGCTGCCGGAACCGGAGAGCCTGTTGCGCATCGTTGCCGAATGCGCACAAGGACTCGATTTCGTGGGCTTTTATGCGGGCGGCACGATCGTGCGCGGTTTCGCGTCCACGAGCGGCAGCCGCGGCTGGTACGAAGTCGATAACTTCAATTTCAGCTGGTCGCTATACGATCCGAGCGGCCGCGCGATCAAAACGACTTACGCCGGCGACGCGTGGAGCGAGGCCGTTTTCGCCCGCAAGGTCGAGCAGGCCGCTGCGCGTCTGCCCATGCTCGCGCGCACGCCGCGCACCTTGGCGCCCGGGCGCTATCGCTCGTATCTCGCGCCTGAAGCGCTCGCGGAATTGCTCGGCGTGACGGCATGGAGCGGTTTCTCCGCGCGCGCCCAGGCGAGTTCGCGTAGCGAGCTATATAAACTGCATGTGGGAGAAATCGCAGTCGACCCACGCGTCACGATCAGCGAAGATCTGAATCTCGGCATTACGCCTGGCTTTAACGATGACGGCTACCTGCGCGAGAGCGTGCCGTTGATCCAGTCCGGCCACAGTGCCGAACACCTGACCAATGCACGCAGCGCGCGCGAATATGGATTGACGCCCAACGGTGCGCTGGCGAACGAGTCGCCCGCGGCGCTCTCGATGCAAGCGGGCGATCTGCTTGAAGAAGACGTGCTGGCGAAACTCGATACCGGTCTCTACATCGGCAATCTCTGGTACGTGAATTTCTCGGACCGGATGAATTGCCGCCTAACCGGCATGACGCGCTTCGCGACCTTCTGGGTCGAGCACGGGCAAATCGTCGCGCCGCTCGAAGCCATGCGTTTCGACGACAGTTTGTACCGTGTCCTCGGCAGCGAACTCGAACAACTCGGCGCGCAAGCGGAACTGCTCCTGAGCGATTCGACATGGGGCGAGCGCGCCACGGGCGGCATGCAATTGCCTGGCATCCTGACAAGGTCGTTCGAATTGACGTTGTGAGCCTGTGAATCAAGACGCGCCGCTAAACGCTCACACTAGCCCGCCGGGGTCGCCGATACTTGCGAAGGCGCCATGGTGGCTGAGCTTTGCGAAGTTGTCATGTTTGCGGCCGGCAGGCAGTCGGCGCGATATTCGGCTTGCACTTTTTGTTCTGCCGCTTGCAGATCGCTGGGGTATTCGTCATCGTCGCCGCCGGGGTTGTAGCCGACCGCTTCCAGTTCGCTAAGCTCCTGCATCAACTGTTTGTGCGTGACTTCGCCTTTGAGTTGTTTGAAGGGGTAGCTGTTGCATTGCTGCGGCGTGAGGCCGGGCGCGGCCATTGCCGATGCGCTGCCGATCAGCAGAAGGGTGGCGACGAGTGTGCTGGTTGCGAGTTTCATTTTGATACCATCCACGATAAAGGTTCGAGTCGGACCGCAAGGGAAGCAGCGGGATGGCAGAAGGTTAGTTGAGGCGTCCTACCGGAGTGACGTCGGGGAAATGAAATTTGTTTTAGTGTGTGGTCGTTCGTTTTCAACGGACTAACGGCGAACTTAAATTTTTCTTCATGAAGCGGATATTCACTCGCCATGTAAGCGCGTGTAGCCTGCACACAAGCAATGAGGCAAAGCGGCGACAGCCGTCGAATCGCACGCCCGTGCTCTGAAACGCGCAAGCCGAATATGGCATCATGTCCTACTACTGATAACCGGTCGTGCCCGCCGCTTGCATCGGTAGAGCGGGCTGCGGCGCATGCAATGATCATGTCGCGAGTACTGACGATCGAAGACGATGAAATTACCGCGACTGAGATTGTCGGGGAACTGGAAAGCCGCGGCTTCACCGTCGATTGGGTGGCCAACGGCCGTGACGGTATGGCGCGCGCGCTCAGCAAGGATTACGACGTCATCACGCTTGACCGCATGCTGCCGGGCGTGGACGGTCTCACGATCCTCACCACCATGCGCAGCATCGGCATTCAAACGCCGGTGCTGATGTTGAGCGCGCTGGGCGATGTGGACGAACGGGTGCGCGGCCTGCGCGCCGGTGGCGACGACTATCTGACCAAGCCTTTCGATCCCGAAGAAATGACCGCGCGCCTCGAAGTGCTATTGCGCCGCAGTCAGGTACCGGCCACATCACTCGAAACGCATCTGCGGGTCGGCCCGCTCGAGCTCGATCTGATTTCCCGCAAGGTTCAGCGCGATGGCGAAGAGATCGACTTGCTGCCCACCGAATATCGCGTGCTTGAATTCATGATGCGGCAGGCGGGACAGACCATCACACGCACCATGCTGTTCGAGGCGGTGTGGGGTTACCACTTCGACCCGGGCACCAATCTGATCGACGTGCACATGGGCCGGCTGCGCAAAAAAATCGACCCCCCCGGCGTCACGCCAATGATTCAGACCGTGCGGGGCTCGGGTTATATCCTCGCATGAGCAGGGCATTCTGATGGACCCAACCTCCCCGGTTCAGTCCGCGCTCGGACAGCGCTGGCATTCCACCACGTTTCGCCTGCTATCCATCTATGCGGTTATTTTTTCGCTTTCGGTGATGCTGTTGCTGGGCTATATCGGCTGGGCCGTGACCGGCGATATGGAGCGCGAGACCGATGTGGTGATGGACTGGCAACTGGTCTACTTCGATTCAGTGCCTGACGCGGGTCTTGCCGACGCGATTCATCGGCGTATCGAACACGAGCGCATGCACACCAATTACTACGGTCTGTTCGCCGCGGACGGACATCTGATGGCCGGTGACGTGCTGAAGTATCCGTCGCAATTGCCCACTGATCGCTCCGGCGAAACGCTCGACCTCGTGCTTTCGCTGGTGCGCAACGACCAGACGCCTGTGGTTCGCGCTATGGCCGAACGGCGCAACGACGGCTCGACGCTGGTCATCGCGCGTGATCTGACACATATCCTGCGGATTCGCGAGACCATCATCAACGCACTGGTGGGCGGCGGAATCGTGTGCCTGCTGGCGGGCGTGGCGGGGGGCCTCGCGCTGAGCGTGCGGCAGATGCGCCGGCTGAAAGCGATCCGGCGGGTCACGCAGCGGATTGCGCAGGGCGATCTCGCGCAGCGCTTGCCGATTGGCGGACGCGATGAAGTGGATATGCTCGCGCATCTGGTGAACCATATGCTCGCGGAAGTCGAGCGTCTCATGAATGAAGTGAAGGGTGCGTGCGATGGCATTGCACACGATCTGCGCACGCCGCTCGCGCATGTGCGAACCTTGCTGGCGCATGCGGCGGAGCGCACCAATACGCTCGACGACGCCGCGCTGTCGAAGCTCGTCGAGCGCGCTCGCACTGAGACGGATGCATTGCTCGACCGCTTTCGCGCGATGTTGCGTATCTCCGAGATCGGCACGCTGAAGCGGCGCGGTGGTTTCGGCGAAATGCAACTGGAGACATTGGTGGAGGAGGTGGGTGAACTCTACGAACCACTCGCCGAGAGCCGCTCGATTCAGCTATCCGTGGATGTGCAACCCGTCGACGCGATTCATGGCGACCGTGCGTTGCTGTTTGAGGCCTTGAGCAATCTGGTGGATAACGCGATCAAGTTCACGCCTGAAGGCGGGGCGGTGCGCATGGAACTTCGACAGACTTCGGCGGGGCCACAGGTGGATATCGTCGATAACGGGCACGGCATTGCCGCGGATGAGCGCGATGCGGTCCTGCAGCGCTTTTATCGTGGGGAAAGTACCCGGCACCTGGCTGGATCGGGGTTGGGTTTGAGCATTGTTTCAGCGGTGATGCGGGTGCATGACTTCACGATGAAGATCGGGAATGCGAAACCTGGCACCCGGATTAGCATCGAATGCTGGTCGAGGACGCTTGCATGAGGTCTGGTTTCTTTCTTGTCATGGCAGGTGGTAAATGCGCATCCTGTTTGTTGGACCTCCTCATCCGGAAGCTGCGTGGCTGTTCAAGGCGCTGCAAGAGAGCGCGCATAGTCTGCAACGGGCTGACGATCTGCGGGACGGGGTTTTTCTTGCTTCGCAGGAACCGTACGATGCGGTTGTCTTGATGGTGCTTGAGGTTGGGTTTTACTCTTCTTTGCAGGGGTTTATTGGAGAGTTCGCTGCGGCGGCGAATGGGGCGGCGATTGTCGCCGTGCTTGGGATGGCCACCGCGCGGGATCGGACAAGGGTTTTGCGCGCCGGCGCGGATGCGTGTTTTTGTCAGCCTTATTCGTTTATTGAAATGCATGAGAGGATGGCCGCTTTGCAGCGGGTTGGGGGCGGGCGACTGGCCGTCGGCGGGGGGGCTGGGTTTTCTGCCGCGGCTTCTGTTTTGCCCGCTGAGGGTGGGGCTTGCCTGGATGCCGCTACGCGGGAACTCGTTTTTGGCGGACGGCGGGTTGCCGTTACGCGGCGGGAGTTTCTCTTGCTTGAGTGCCTGTTGAAGCAGGTCAATGCGCCGGTGGCAAGGGATCAGCTGATCCGTTATGCGTGGCCGGAGAAGGAGGATGTTGATCCTTCTAGTGTCAATCTTGTTGTGTCCCGGTTGCGGAGGAAGCTTGTAGGGGATGTGCCTCAGGTGAGGATTGAGACTGTTAGTCGGTTTGGGTATCAGGTTTCTGTATAAAGGGTTTTTCTTGCGGGGCGCTTTTGGGGGGTGTTTGCCTGTGGTGTTGGGGTTTTCCTGGTTTGTTTGCCTGCGCGGCGCTTGTTGTCTGTTTGCCTACGGCGTTGGCCTTTCCTTGCTGTGTTATTGGTGTATTAGCGTCGCCCCTGTGCGGGGCAGGCACCTACTTCTCTTTGCCGCCGCAAA
>NZ_JAQQEF010000003.1:0-585425 GCF_046027605.1 Paraburkholderia fungorum | reverse complement strand
TTGCGGCGGCAAAGAGAAGTAGGTGCCTGCCCCGCACAGGGGCGACGCTAATAGACCAATAACAATTCAAGGAAAGGCCAACGCCGTAGGTATACAACCCAAAAGCACCCCGCAGGCAAACAGATCAAGGAAAGGCCAACGCCGTAGGCAAACAGATAACAAGCGCCCCGCAAGCAGAAAAACCAAGAAAAGCCCACCGCCGCAGGCATACAGAAACAACGGCGCCGCAGGCAAAAAAAACCCAAGAAAAACCCTAACCCCGGAGGGGCATATAATGTCGAACGCACTCGCCGTCCTCCCCAAAAATGCCCGATCTGCTAGCCAATCTAAACCCCGAACAACACGCCGCCGTCACGCTCCCCAACGAGCCAGCGCTCATCCTTGCCGGCGCGGGCAGCGGCAAAACCCGCGTCCTCATCACGCGCATCGCATGGCTCATCCAGCACGGTCTGGCGTCGCCCGCCACCATCCTCGCGGTGACCTTCACCAATAAAGCCGCCCGCGAAATGATGTCGCGCCTTTCGGCACTCTTGCCGATCGATACACGAGGCATGTGGATCGGCACCTTCCACGGCCTGTGCAACCGCATGCTCCGCGCGCACCATCGCGACGCCGGCCTGCCGGCCACCTTCCAGATCCTCGACACCGCAGACCAGCTCTCCGCGATCAAGCGTCTGATGAAGGGCCTCAACATCGACGATGAAAAATACCCGGCGAAAAATCTCCAGTACTTCATCAACAACTCGAAGGAACAAGGCCTGCGCCCGAAAGACGTCGACGCCACGGATAACTTCAACCGAAAATTCGTCGAACTCTACGAAGCCTACGATCAACAGTGCCAGCGCGAAGGTGTCGTCGACTTCCCGGAACTACTGCTGCGCTGCTTCGAACTGCTCGCGCACAATCCGCCGCTGCGCGCCCACTACCAGGCGCGCTTCAAGCACATCCTCGTCGACGAGTTCCAGGACACCAACAAGCTGCAATACGCGTGGCTGAAGATGCTGGCCGGGCAAACCAACTCGATCTTCGCGGTCGGCGACGACGACCAGTCGATCTACGCATTCCGCGGCGCGAACGTCGGCAACATGCGCGACTTCGAACACGAGTTCAATGTCCGGCACATGATCAAGCTCGAGCAGAACTACCGCTCGCACGGCCATATTCTCGACGCGGCCAATCAACTGATCGCCAATAACTCGCGGCGTCTGGGCAAGAATCTGCGCACCGACGCGGGTCACGGCGAACCGGTGCGCGTCTACGAGTCCGCCACCGACACGCAGGAAGCCGGCTGGATCGTCGAGGAAATCAAGGCGCTGATCAGTACCGGCACGTCGCGCAGTGAAGTCGCCATCCTGTATCGCAGCAACGCGCAGTCGCGCACGATCGAACACACGCTGGTCAATGCGGGCATCGCTTATCGCGTGTACGGCGGTTTGCGCTTTTTCGAGCGTCAGGAAGTCAAGCACGCGCTCGCCTATCTGCGCCTGATCGACAATCCGAACGACGACACGGCGTTCGCCCGCGTCGTCAATTTCCCGACCCGCGGCATCGGCGCGCGCTCGATCGAGCAACTTGCCGATGCCGCGCGTCTGTACAACTGTTCGATGGCCGCGGCGATTCCGTATGTCGCGGGCAAGGCGGGTTCGAGCCTCGCCAGCTTCGCGAACCTGATCGGCAGGATGCGCGCGGAAACGCAGCAGATGAGCCTGCCGGAAACGGTCGAATACGTGGTTCGCACGAGCGGCCTCACTGAGTTCTATCAGAACGAACGCGAAGGCCAGGACCGGCTGGAAAACTTGCAGGAACTGGTCAACGCGGCAGCCGCGTTCGTCAGCGAAGAAGGCTACGGCATGGATACGCCGGCCCGCTCGATTCCGCTGCGCCCAGGCGCGACCGCGGCTCCCGAGTTGGCGGTCGCCACCGACGATCCGAATACCGTCGTGCTGGACGCGCCCGGCATCGCCGATCCGGCGCAAAACCCGGACACCATGACGCCGCTCGCCGGTTTCCTGTCGCACGCATCGCTGGAAGCGGGCGACAACCAGGCGCAAGCCGGTCAGGAAGCCGTGCAGTTGATGACCGTGCACGCGGCCAAGGGCCTCGAGTTCACGGCAGTCTTCATCACGGGTCTCGAAGAAGGGCTGTTCCCGCATGAAAACAGCGCGATGGAATCGGACGGCCTCGAAGAAGAACGTCGTTTGATGTACGTGGCGATCACGCGGGCGAAGGAGCGGCTGTATCTGTCGTTCGCGCAGAGCCGGATGCTGCATGGCCAGACGCGTTACAACATCCGTTCGCGCTTCTTCGACGAACTGCCGCAGGAAACCCTCAAGTGGCTCACGCCGAAGGTCGAGGCGGGCGCGCGCTGGGGCGGCCGCTCGGACAACGCCGGCTATGGCCGCGACTGGTTCGCGCGGCCGGGTTACACGGGCGCTTCGTCGTCCACACCGGCGCCGTTGCCGGCCTTTGCAAACGAACAGCGCGCGGCTGAAGCGGGTTTTCGCATCGGCCAGCAGGTGTTCCACACCAAGTTTGGTGAAGGCACGATCACGGCGCTCGAAGGCGGGGGCACGGATGCGAAGGCCCAGGTCAAATTCAAGCGGCACGGCGAGAAGTGGCTGGCGCTGGCGGTTGCCAAATTGCAGGCGGTTGAATGAACGGGGCCGTCTCGCATCGTCCGCTCGGCATTCTCGCCGCCTTGCCGCAGGAACTCGGCGATCTGATCGAAGCGATGCGCGCCGAATCCGGCGTGCGCACCATCACGCACGGTCAGCGTGACTATCACCTCGGGACTGTGCACGGCGCGCCTTGCGTCGTGACGTTGGCGCGCGTCGGCAAGGTCGCGGCGGCGGCCACCGTCAGTGCGTTGATCCATGCGTTCGACGTCGAGGCGATCGTGTTTACGGGTGTCGCTGGCGGCGTGGGAACGGAGGTGCGGGTTGGCGATATCGTCGTCGCCAATGTATTGATGCAGCACGATCTCGACGCGTCACCGCTCTTTCCGCGATTTGAAGTGCCCTTGCTCGGCGTGTCGCGCTTTGCAGCCGACGCGGCGCTCGCCGATCGCCTCGCCGCCGCGTGTGAGCGTTTTGTCGCTGAAGAGGGCGCGGTGCAGGCGGCACGTTTCGGCACACGCAAGCCGCGTGTGCATCGCGGCTTGATCATCAGCGGCGATCAGTTCGTCGCAAGTGCGACAGGCGTCAAAGCGCTACGCGATGCGCTGCCGGATGCGCTTGCGGTGGAGATGGAAGGCGCGGCGATCGCGCAGGTCTGTTACGAGTACGGTGTGCCGTGTGCGGTGGTGCGCACCATCTCCGATACCGCGGACGACCACGCGCCTGAGTCGTTCGTATCGTTTCTCACGGAGATCGCCGGTACGTATTCGAACGCGATTCTGACGCGGTTTCTCGAGGCGCGTCGCGCGTGATCTGCTCGCCGCTTTGGCGTGCGGCGTGTTGATCGGCCGGTCCAATAGCAGGAGCTCGAATGGCGGGCATGCAAGTGCGCCGCTCGTTCACGGCATGGCCGGTCTGAGCGCCGGCTAGTGTTTCGTTGAATCCCCACCCAGTGCCTCGCGCACCTGCTGCAACGCCGCTGGATCTTCGATCGTCGGTAAATCGCCCGGCTCGCGTCCTTCTGCCAGCGCTGCGATCGCGCGGCGCAACAGCTTGCCGGAGCGCGTCTTCGGCAGCATCGACACCACCACCACGCGCGAGGGCCGCGCAATCGCGCCGAGCTGGCGGTCGACCGTCGCGGTGAGCTCGGCTTCCAGCTTGCCGCGTGCCTTGTCGCTCGCGTAAGCCTGCGTGTCGCGCAGCACCACGAAAGCCATTGCCGCCTGGCCCTTCAGCGCATCCGTCACGCCGACCACCGCCACTTCCGCGACCGCCGCATGGCTCGACAACGCTTCCTCGATCTCGCGCGTGCCGAGCCGGTGGCCCGCGACGTTGATCACGTCGTCGGTGCGGCCGAGGATCGTGACGTAGCCGTCTTCGTCCTGAATGCCCCAGTCGAATGTCGAGTAGACCTGCTGGTTCGGAATGCTCGACCAGTAGGTACTGATAAAGCGCTTGTCGTCGCCCCATACCGTCGACATGCAGCCCGGCGGCAGCGGATAACCCAGCGTGAGGACGCCTTTTTCGCCGGGCGGGCAGGGCTCGCCGGTCAGTTCGTTGCGCAAGCTCAGATTGAAACCGGCCGACGGCACGCCCGGCGAACCGAGCCTGGTGGGCAGCGCCTCGACGCCGCGCGGAATCGCCAGCATCGGCCAGCCGGTTTCGGTCTGCCAGTAGTTGTCGATCACGGGCTTGCCGAGCGCGCCGGTGATCCAGGCGGCGGTCGGTTCGTCGAGCGGCTCGCCGGCGAGGAACAGCGTGCGCAGGCTCGACAGGTCGGATTTTTTCAGCAGCGCCGGGTCCTGCTTTTTCAACACGCGCAACGCGGTCGGCGCGGTGAACATCAGATTGATCTTGTGCTGTTCGACGAGGCGCCACCAGATGCCGCCGTCCGGACGAATCGGCGTGCCTTCATACATCACGGTGGTGAGCCCGGCGATCAGCGGTGCATAGACGATATAGCTATGGCCGACCACCCAGCCGACGTCCGACGCGGTGAACATCGCGTCGCCGGGCTTGCCCTGAAAGATGTGTTCCATCGATGCCGCCAGCGCCACCGCATAGCCGCCGACGTCGCGCTGCACGCCCTTCGGCTTGCCGGTCGTGCCCGACGTGTACAGCACATACGAAGGCTCGTTCGATTCGAGCCATTCGCACGGCACATGGGCGTCGAAAAACTGCTCGCGCAGCGGTTCGTAGGCGACGAGGTAGTTCGCGTTCAGACGCTCGGGGGCGAGCTGGCGATCGATCAGCAGCACATGCGGCGTCTTGTGGGCCGCGCGAGCGAGCGCTTCGTCCATCAGCGGCGTGTAGTCGATCACCTTGCCGCCGCGTGCGCCGGCGTCGGCGGTCACGATCAGCACGGGTTTCGCATCGTCGATGCGGGCCGCCAGATTGGGGGCCGCGAAACCGCCGAACACCACCGAGTGAATCGCGCCGAGCCGCGCGCACGCGAGCATCGCGAACAGCGCCTCGGGAATCATCGGCAGATAGAGCAGCACGACGTCGCCGCGCTTCACGCCCAACGAGCGCATCACCGCTGCCATCCGGTTGATTTCCGCGTAGAGCTCGGCGTACGTGTAACGCCGCTCGATGCCCGTTTCTGTCGACACATACACCAGCGCGTTCTGCTGTGCGCGCTCGACCAGATGGCGGTCTACCGCGTTATGACACAGGTTCGTCCGGCCGCCGACGAACCAGCGCGCGAACGGCGGATTCGAGCGGTCGAGCACCGTATCGAACGGCGTCTGCCAGTGAATCCGCTGCGCCTGTTCGCGCCAGAACGCCTCGGGTTGCTCGATCGAGCGGCGGTGGAAGTCGCGGTAACGGGTCATCTGCGGCGATCCTTCTGCTGCGGGAGTGAACGGGTGTCGAATCGTGCGGCTGTCGCACGCGGCGGGAGAGCAGTGCGTAGGTCCGCAACAAGCATAGAGCACGCGCGGCTGTGCGGACAACGCGGGTTCACCATGACGGGTGGCCGCAAAACCGCGAAACCCGTCGCCCAAAGAAAAAGGCGCCGAAGCGCCTTTATCCTCATTCACCGCCGAAGCGGCGCATCACGCCTTCGCGCGCTTGCCTTCGACGTCCGGCAGAAACACCGTGAGCACGCCGATCAGCGGCAGGAACGAGCACACCTTATACACATAGGTGATGCTGGTGGCGTCGGCCAACTGCCCGAGCACGGCCGCGCCAATCCCGCCCATACCGAACGCGAAACCGAAGAACAACCCTGCGACCATCCCCACCTTGCCTGGAATCAGCTCCTGCGCATAGACGAGGATCGCCGAGAACGCCGAAGCCAGCACGAGACCGATGACTACCGTCAACACGCCGGTCCAGAACAGGTTGGCGTACGGCAGCAGCAGCGTGAACGGCGCGACGCCGAGAATCGACACCCAGATCACATACTTGCGGCCGATCTTGTCGCCGATCGGGCCGCCAATCACCGTGCCTGCCGCCACCGCCGCGAGGAACACGAACAGGTGGATCTGTGCGGCCTGAACCGGCAGATGGAACTTGTCGATCAGATAAAACGTGAAGTAGCTATTGAGGCTGGCGAGGTAGAAGTATTTCGAGAACACCAGCAGCATCAGCACGCTCATCGCGAACATCACCTTGTTGCGCGACAGCGTCGCGTGACCGGTCTGGCTGCGCGCCTTCTTCACTGACGGATGAGCCTTGTACCAGCGGCCGATCTGCGTCAACACGACGATCGCGACGAGCGCCGCCACCGAGAACCACGCGATGCTGCGTTGGCCGTGCGGAATCACGATCAACGCGGCGAGCAGCGGTCCGAGCGACGAACCCGCGTTGCCGCCCACCTGGAACAGCGACTGCGCGAGCCCGTGACGGCCGCCCGAGGCCATGCGCGCCACTCGCGACGACTCCGGATGGAACACCGACGAGCCGCAGCCGACCAGTGCCGCCGCGACCAGCAGCACGCCGAAACTCGGCGCGACCGACATCAGCAACAGGCCGGCGAGCGTAAAGCCCATGCCGACGGGCAGCGAATACGGCTTCGGATGCTTGTCGGTGTAGGTGCCGACAAGCGGTTGCAGCAGCGACGCCGTGATCTGGTAGGTCAGCGTAATCAGGCCGATCTGCCCGAACGACAGCGAAAAGTTGTCTTTCAGCATCGGGTAAATGGCCAGGATCAACGACTGGATCATGTCGTTGAGCAGGTGCGAAAAGCTGATCGCACCGAGCACGGAGTAAACCGTGCGCTGGACTTTGGCGGCCGGCTGCGCGGCGGCAGCCGGATTGGCAGAACCAGCGGTTCCGGCAGCGGCGCCGGCGAGGGCGCTTTTATCGAGGCTCGTTTCCATACGCTAGATGAGAGAGAAGAAAAGGGGTGACGGGTGGTGGCTCAAGACTTAAAGGCGATTCAAGCGGCTGGTGCGTCGTCATTCTTCGTGTTCGCGGGCCGATGAACGACTGCGGCATTCCGACACGGCACACCCCCTTGACAGCTAATTATCGAAGTTTAATGTGGCTCCGGCGAATTGTAAGGACAAGTTTTGTCGCGAATCGGACACTTCTCGCTCATTCGGGACCCGCGGGTGCGCTGAAACCGGGAGCACGGTGCACCGCGGCGGTGCTGGCCGCAGGTGTGTTGCCGTTACCACGTCTGGTTGGCGAGCCGTCTGATAAATACGGTTTGTGGATTTTTGGCCATGTATAAAACGGTCGCGGGCGCGAAGCTTACAAGGCGAAGCGTCGAGGACCGGGCGTAACGGTCGGCATGAAGCGAGCGGCGTTAAAGATCGCAGACGTTTATGCCGTAGACCCGGAGAGATAAGCATCAATGCCGGAACTGACCTTCCGGCAGTTCGAAATGTGGGGACGAGAATATGAAAGCAGTTTCGCTGGGCGGCCAGACGGGTGCGGGGTTCGTACCGGAAGGGGAGGTGGCGGGCAAGCCTTCGCCATCGCGTGGACGGGGTAGCCGTCCGCGTGCCGTGCGGCTCAGGGGCTTGTCGGTGAAGGTGACGTTGCGGCTTGCGTTTGCCGTGCTGCTGATCGGCACGCTTGCGATTGGCGTGTTTTCGCTGACCCAGATCAGCCGTCTGAACGCTTCCACGCAATCGATTTACGACCAGGGCCACGTGGCGAGCCGCGCTGCCGAGGAGGCACGTGGCCACACGCTGCGCGCGAGCCGTGCGCAAAAGATGCTGCTGACCGCGACCACGGCCAAGGAGCGCGACGAACTTGGCGCCGACATCGACACGGCTTTGAGCGGCCTCGGCGTGCAACTGGGTACGCTGCAGCACTACGTCGACACATCCGACGCGAAGGCTGTTGATCAGCAGAAGAAATTTGCCGCGGCCGTCACGGTGTGGAGCGGCCATTTGCGTGACTTCGTGAAGCTTGTGAAAGCGCAGCCGCTCGATCTTTCGCAGATGAACTGGCAGGTCGGCATGCAGGACGTGTCGTTGCTGGTCGAGACCGGCAAGCTCGAAAAACTTGTCGACGAACTCGTCGAGCAACGCGGCACGGCGGCAAAGGCGACCATCGAGGCGTCGGGGTTTATCTACCATTCGTCGTTCGTGATGATCACGGTGACGACCGTCGCACTGATCGCGTTGGCGTTCGGCATTAGCGAGTGGGTGGTACGACGCCTTGCTGGCCAGCTCGGCGGCGAGCCTGCGTACGCCAAGGAGATTGCCAGCCGGATCGCCGCGGGCGACCTGTCGAATCAGATTGCATTGGGGCGCAAGGACACATCGAGCATGCTGTACGCGCTGCACGACATGCAAAGCGGCCTTGCAACGACGGTTTCCGACATCGCATCCAGTGCGGATGCGATTGCGACTGCCTCGGGTGAAATTTCGATGGGCAATCTTGACTTGTCGCAGCGTACCGAGTTGCAGGCGATGGCGCTCGAGCGGACTGCGAGCAGCATGGAGCAGTTGACTTCCACGGTCAGACAGAACGCCGACAACGCGAAGCAGGCGAGCACCTTGGCCAACACGGCTTCGGAGATTGCCGAGAAGGGCGGCGAAGTCGTGAGCCGCGTGGTTGCGACGATGAACGAGATCAACGATAGCGCGCGAAGCATTGGCGACATCATTGGCGTGATCGAGGGCATTGCATTCCAGACCAACATTCTGGCCTTGAACGCTGCGGTGGAAGCCGCCCGAGCCGGCGAGGAAGGCCGAGGCTTTTCGGTGGTCGCGGCCGAAGTGCGCAACCTGGCCCAACGCAGCGCGTCGGCGGCCAAGGAGATCAAGGGCTTGATCAGCACATCGGTGCAGCGCGTGAGCAATGGATCGACGTTGGCGCAAGACGCTGGCCAGACCATGGACGAAGTCGTGAAGGCCGTGAAGCGCGTGACCGACATCATGGGCGAGATTTCAGCGGCGTCATCGGAGCAGAGCGCGGGCATCGAGGAGATCAATCTGGCGGTGACGCAGATGGATTCGGGCACGCAGCAGAACGCCGCACTGGTGGAGCAGGCAACGGCCGCAGCAAGATCGCTGGATGATCAGGCGCGTGGCTTGAAGCAGATGGTCGGAAAGTTCAGGTTATAAAACGGCGTCGCGACGAACATCGCGACGGCGCGCGCAGCGTCGCCGGAAGAATGATGGCTTTGCGACAAAAACAAAGGCCGATGAACTTACACAGGCTCAGCGCGAAGCCGCTGGTTTTCCGGATGCCCCGTTCCGGCGAGCGCGCAGTGCGAGGCGGGAAGTATGAGCGCCTTGTCACTGACGCCAAATGTGCGAGAACGCAGATTCCAGATGCACCACTACCGCGACTGTGCGGGGGACCCGCTTAAAAATTAGCGGTTTGAGCCGCTTTCTTTTGCCTACTTTTCTTTGCGGCCGGCAAAGAAAAGTAGGTGCCTGCCCCGCACAGGGGCGACGCTAATACACCAATAACAAAGCAAGGAAAGGCCAACGCCGCAGGCAGACAGAGAACCGAGCGCCGCGAAGCCAACTATCACCATCACCCCGGCCGAACAACCACAGTACAAGTAATCCCCGCCGCCAACACAACCCCTTGAGGCACAGAATCAATCGCAACCCGCACGGGCACCCTCTGCGCCAACCTCACCCAATTAAAAGTCGGATTCACATCAGCCAGCAGCTCGCGGCTTTCGGGATTATCCCGATCATAGATCCCTCGAGAGATGCTCTCGACATGCCCCTGCAGGGTCCCCCCACTCATCAACCGAACTTCAGCCTTATCGCCGATACGAACATGAGGCAGCTTGGTCTCCTCAAAATACCCATAAACCCAGAACGAGTGGCTATCGACAATCGCCAGCTTGGCAGAACCCGCAACCGCATAATCTCCGCGAAACACATTCAGGTTAGTGACATAACCATCAACCGGCGCAACAACCCGAGTCCGTTCAAGATTAAGCTTGGCGGCATCGAGTGCGGCCAAAGCCTGCTGATAAGAAGCCTCAGCAGCAGAAGCAGTATGAGTAGCGTTCTCACGACTCTCCTTGGACACCACCAACGCATCCATATCCGCCCGCCGCTGCGCATCATCCCGCTTCATCTGCAACTCAGCCTTGCGCGCAGCAACAGCAGCCTCGGCCTGCTCAACAGCAATCTGATAGTGCGACGGATCGATCTGCATCAACAGATCCCCTTTCTTGACCAGCTGATTGTCCTTAACAGGCAAATCAACCACCGCGCCGGAAACATCAGGCGCCACATTCACTATCTCAGCGCGCACGCGCCCATCACGTGTCCAGGGCTCATCCATGTAATGAACCCACAACACACGCCCAATCAAAATCGCAACGATAAAAATAATGGCTGTCGCGACGAAGCCAACAATATTTCGGATGGTCATGTTTCGACTCTGATCAACGATAAACGGCGAGACTCAGCACGCCGCACACACACACGAGCAAGCTGGCCCGGAACAAGGACGGATGCCACACCACGCGATACAAGCCGGTATAGGCAATCACGCGGTCCAACACCCAGGTAAGCGCGGCGCCCGCGATAAACAGCAGCACAATGGCCGGCACGTAGGCATCGAAAACGGCGATCTCACGTGGCATGACGAACTCCTTCTGAGGCGCCGGCCCGTCCGCTCATCAGCGCCTCAAGTGGCGATTGCGGATCGAGCAGCGCGGTACGAATGAAATGCAGCTGACTCAAAATGCGTTGCAGCCGATGCCGCTCTTCACGCGGCGGCGTGAAGGTAGCCAGCACCTGCTGGAGCGCGGCAATCGCATCGGTGGTGGCGGCGAGCGCGCGATCGAAACGGTCCGCGCGCGGCCGTTCGAACAGGGCGGTCACCGCATTGCGCATCGCACGTAAGCTGACGCGCCACGGCATCGACTTCGCGTAGCGCGCGTCGGCGGGCAGCGCCGCCACCTCGCGGCGAAGATCGATCATCGCGCTGCCCACTTCGAGCACCGAGAAGAGCCAGCGCAAGGTGTCGCGTTTGAGCTCGGGTTCGTTCTGTGCGAGCGCGTTGATCTGGAACATCAGATCGCGTGCGCCGCTCTCGAAACGCGAACGCACCCGGCGCATGCCCGCGCGGCTCGCCAGCGCCACCTGGCGGCGCAGGTCTATCAACAGGCGGTTGCGCAGCCACGGCGTCGAGGGCGGCAGCAGCACGGCAAAGGCAATCACGCACACCAGCATCGACACCACCAGCGCGATCGCGTCGTTGATGGTGCCGCTCGGGTCGTAATGAATCACGTTGTCCGGGCCGGCCAGGAAACAGAAGAAGATGCAGTAGCCGACGCCGTAGCCGGCCAGCGCCGGGCGCGTCGTCATGAATACGCCGAGCACCAGAAACGGCGTGAGCGCGGCGCACAGCAGAGGAAAGCCGTCGATGTGCGGATACACGCCGTACACCACGATCATGCCCATCACCGAGGCGACCAGTGTGCCGCCGGCCATCTGGAACGCCGTGCGCTTCGGATTCGGCGACGCTGACGCCAGCGCGCACACCGCCGCGGCGTCCAGCGTCAAGGTCGAGCCGCTCGGCCACGCGGTCGCGATCCAGAATGCGCCGAGCACAATCATCACGATGGCCGCGCGCACGCCGGCGACACCCGCGGCAATGCCATTCGTCTTCGGTTCGTAGCGCTCGATCCAGCGCTCGCGTTCGTGCGAGTCGACGGCAAGCGACGCGTAGGTGGCCGCGTAGGCGTGCAGATCGTCGATGAAGCGATACAGCAGTTCGGCGCCCGTGTCGAAATCGAGTAGTGGCGCGTCCGGCTGCGTTTCCAGTTCAGCGCGTGTCGCGCGGACTCGCCTGGGCAGTTCGGCCTTGTACGCGTCGAGCTGCGCGGCGGCGTGGGCCGCATCAGTGGCACTCAGCACGGGTTCGCCCGACTTCGCCAGCAACGGCGCGATTTCCTTGAAGTACGGTTCCAGCGCTTCGACGGCGACGGTCGCGCCGCTCGTGTTGGCGTCGCGCAAGCGGTTCATCAACTGATGTAGCGCGTGAAAGCGCGTCGACGCGGTCATGAACTCGCTGTTCAGACGCGCCAGTCGACCGCCGCGCATCCGCGAATCGGGGCCTTCGAACACCGCGACACTGCGTGCCGCTTCGAACCCGACGATGTCGGCGACAAAGCGCGCATTGGTCGCTTCGATCTGCGCGCGGTCGTTGCGGCCGGCCAGCGAAGCCGACACATACTCGACGAACGCGGAGAAACGCGCGCGCACGGTGCCGCGCATCTGCAAGCCGGCGAACTGGGGAAACACCAGGCCGCTGACCGCGCCTGCGCTGACGATGCCGACCACCACTTCGGCCACCCGCGTCAGCGCGCTCAGAAACGCGCCGTCCGGATGCTGCGAAGCCGGAATGCCGATCAGCGCGGCGGTGTAGCCGGCCAGCACGAAACCATAGGAGCGGAAGTTGCGATTGCGCGCGGCGCCCGCGGTGCAGATGCCGACCCAGATCGCCGTCGTGACGATGAACAGTTCCGGCTGCTGCGCGAACAGGCCGATCAACGCGAGCATCACGACGAGGCCGACCAGCGTGCCGCAGATCCGGTAGAAGCTCTTCGCGAACACCATCCCGCTTTGCGGCTGCATCACGATGAACACGGTGGTCATGGCGGTGCGGGGCTGCGGCAGGTCGAGTTTCATCGCGATGCCGAGCGCCAGAAAGCAGGCGGCGAGCGCTTTGAACAGATAGACCCAGGTGAGCCCGTCGGTGCGCGCCCAGTCGGCGGCGGCCGAATAGAGCGCGGCAAACGATGCCGGGCGCGCAGCGGGAGAGGGGGCGGCTGACATGGTCGGCTTCCTCATTCAGCCGCGCTGGCGTTGACGTTGACGTTGGCGGAAGCGTGGTTTGTGCTTGCCGCGGCGTTATCCGGGTGGCTGGCGGAGCCTGTTTGCGCCGGCGCGTCCGACGGTTTGGCCGCGGTGCTCGAATTAGCTGCCGCAGCGTTACTCTTGCCCTTCCCATGCGCCGGCAATGTCTCGCTCGCCTGCGGACCATTGGCCGGTTCGTCGAGTCCGCCACCCAGCGCCGTGACCAGCGACGCATGCGCGCCAAGGCGCTCGGCCTGAATCTTCGCGACGCCTTCCTGCGCGCGCAGCAATTGGCTTTGCGCGATCAGCACATTCAGATAGTCGGTCAGACCGCGTCGATAACCTTCGCGCGCCAATTCGTAATTCTTGCGAGCCGCCGCGACCGAACGGTCGGCGTCTTGCGCCTGGGTCGCGAGCGAACGGATCCGGATCACCTGATCGGAGATGTCCTTCAGCGCGCCGACGATCGACTGGTTATAGCTATCGACTGCCTCGTCGTAGCCAGCCGACGCCGCGCCGAGTTGCGAGCGCAAACGCCCGCCGTCGAGGATCGGCAGCGACAGCGCCGGACCCGCGCTCCAGCTATGCGACGGGTCTTTCAGGAACTGGAACAGCGGCCCCATTGCGGCATATCCGCCGATCGACGCCAGCAGGTTGATGTCCGGATAGAAGCTAGCCTTGGCGACATCGATGCCGCGTGCTTGCGCCGCGACCGTCCAGCGCGCCGCGACCACGTCCGGCCGATGACCGATCAGATCCGCGGGCAGTGCGCTCGGCAGACTGGCAGGTGCGTTGTCGAGCGAGAGCGTCGGACGCTGGATCGTGTCACCCGCGCCAGGACCCTTGCCGGCCAGCGCAGCCAACTGATTGCGGCCGAGCGCGATCTTTTCCTCGATCTCATCGATCTGACGTTCGTACTCCGGCAGCGGCGTTTCGGCCTGGCTCACTTCGAGCTGCGTGCCGATACCGCCTTTCAGACGACGGTTCGCCAGATCGACGATCTGCTGCTGTTGCTGCAGCGTGGACTTCGCGATATCGAGCAGCGCGTAGTTCATCGACATCTCGATGTACGTGCGCACCACGTTGCCTTCCAGTTCGAGCTGGGCGGCGCGGAAGTCGGCGGCGCTGGCGTGAGCGGCGTCGAGCGCGCGTTCGGCGGCGTTCTTGTCCTTGCCCCAGAGATCGAGGTTGTACGACAGACCCAGCGTGCCGGTGTTGTTCCACGATTGCTGGCCCGCGAGCGGACCCGGGCCGTAATACAGGTTGTCGGCCCATTTTTGACGCTGAATCGACAGACTGCCGTTCACTTGCGGCGACAGCGCCGAACGGGCCACGCCCGCCATCGACACGGCTTCGCGCACCCGCGCCTGGGCGACTGCGAGACTCGGATTGCCCGTCTGCGCGGCTTCGATCCACGTATTGAGTTGCGGATCGTTATAAGCACGCCACCAGTCGACGGCCGGCCATTGGGCGTCCGCATTGGCTGCGCGGATGGCGTTGCCTGCGTCGAGCGACGAGGGCTCGATTCCGCGATCTTGCGGCGCGATGCCTCCGGTACTGGCACAGCCGGCGATTGTTAATAGGATCGTAAGAACCACGGCTGCGGCGATCCCTTTCTGTACCGGAGACTGCACGATTTCCTCCAAATTTGGTTATAGAAGCATGTGCGTCATTATATTTTTCGATTGATTGGGGAATAACCGGTAAAGATGCAAGGCATTTTTACGCGATATGAGATAATCGCCTTTGCGAATCGTGCAACAATCGCTACCGATCTCTTGGAAAAAGTATGGATACGCTTCAAAACATGCGCGTATTTGTCCGCGTCGTCGAAGCGGGCAGCTTCACAGGTGCCGCGCAACACCTGAACACGACCACGGCGTATGCGTCGCGCGCGGTTTCGGACCTGGAAGCGCACCTGCGCACGCGTCTGTTGAACCGCACCACGCGCCGTATTGCGCTGACCGAGGCGGGCGAGCGCTATCTGCAGCGCTGCGAGCAGATCCTCGCGTATGTGGATCAGGCCGAAGCGGAAGCCAGCGACGCTCACGCGCGTCCGTCCGGCAAGCTCAAGGTCCATGCGATGACGAGCTTCGGCCAACACTATGTGGTGCCGGCGGTGGGCCGCTATCAGGCGCGCTATCCGGACGTGCATATCGAATTGACGCTCGCGCAGCGCATGCCCGATCTGCTCGATGAAGGTTTTGATGTCTCGCTGACTCTCGCGACCGGCCTGCCGGATTCGGGGCTCGTGTCGCAGCGGCTGGGCAGCGCGTTCAGCATCGTGTGTGCATCGCCGGCTTATCTGGAGC
The DNA here is from genome assembly GCF_046027605.1 of Paraburkholderia fungorum. Classification (GTDB taxonomy): domain Bacteria; phylum Pseudomonadota; class Gammaproteobacteria; order Burkholderiales; family Burkholderiaceae; genus Paraburkholderia; species Paraburkholderia fungorum_F. Next base: position 570,254 of record NZ_JAQQEF010000003.1, on the reverse strand, counting down.
GGCACGGCGTGCCGCAAACCCCCGCGGACCTGGCGCGCCACACTTGCCTGCAAATGGTCACGCCGATTTTTCCCACCGACAAATGGATTTTCGACGGCCCGAACGGCGAGGAAACGGTTGTCCTTGGCCCGGCCACTTTCCAGGTGAATGTCGCCGAAGCGATGGCTGTCGCGGCGTCCAGCGGCATGGGCGTGGGGCTGATTCCGATCTACTCGGCGATCAGCGGTTTGCGTAGCGGGGACCTCGTGTGGCTCTTGCCGGAATACACGTCGCAGGAAATGAATCTGTACGCGCTGTACCCGTCACGGCAGTATCTGGATGCGAAAATCCGCACTTGGGTCGAGTTTCTGCGCGACGAATTGCCGGTCACGCTGGCCGTCGATCAGGAAGAATTGCGCCAGTTCGCACGCGCCTGAAGCCGCGCCGCGCGGGCGGTTGACCGTTGTTGACCGGATTTGACACAGGCGGCATGACAGCCTGTTACATAAGTGCCGCGCCGCAACATTTCCTTACTTCTGCCTCGCGATCGATTTGCTAACGTGTGGTTCATACGCTGCCGCTTTCAGCCGGACGCGTTCAATAAGTTGCCGTTCGGCAAATCGCAAGAAACGCAACAACCGCAACAACCGCAACAACCGCAAGAATTCAAGGACGAGGAACTCATGGATACGCATCTGATGATCGGCGTGGCCGTCATGTTGGGACTGATCGGAATCGCCGCCTCGCGCGATCTGTTGCGCCGTCTGCGCGAACAGCAGCCGCAACTGGTGCCGATCAAGGTCGAGCGTCCTGATCCGCAGGCCCAGCGGCACGATCGTTGAAGCTTGTGAGCGCGCTGGATTGCCCGGCGCGCGGTGATTGAATTCGCTGTTGCGTTTTTTCGGCGTGTTTTTTGCGCGTCGCTCCACGCTCCGCACGCCTAGTGCAGTGCTTCGATCAGACCCGGCTCGTCATTGAGCGTGCGGTCTACCTCCGGACTCACCCGATGCCAGCGAAACCGCGCGGCGGGCAGGCAGGCGCTCCGCGCGAGCTGTTCGAGTTCGTCGAACTGCAGAGCCACATCCAGCCAGCGGCGCGCCGCCTCGGGCGCGAATACCAGCGGGCGGCGATCGTGCACATCGATCAGGCCTGCGTCTGCGGTGGCCGTCACGATCACCAGTCCCATGCCGTCCGTTTGCGCTTCGGTGCCGCGTACACTCGATAAGGCCGCGAGGTACATGGGGACGGCGCTTTTAAGATGCACAAAGTAGGGCTGACGGGCCGTGGCCTCGGCTTGCGCGCCGGTGATCCCGTTTGATGGTCCGGGCACCGCTTCCATGCGCCATTCGAACCAGCCGTCTGCCGGCACCAGTACCCGTCCCGTTTTCCACAGGTCTTTGAAGTAGCGCGTATGCGGCGCGGTTTCGGCGCGCGCGTTGATCGTCTGCGGCAGATGCTGCGCGCGTGCCCAATCCGGGCAATACCCCCAGTGGATCGCGCGCAACGTCTGGTCCGGATAAATCGCGAGCGGATGGGTGCCCGGCGCGAGGTTGTAGCCGGGGCGCCGGTCTGCGGCGTCGAACAGCATGAGCGGATCGGCGAGGCCGAGCTGCTGGGTGTACAGATGCGGATCGCGATACTGGCTGATTCGACCACACATGAGCAACCTCCGGAAATGACCGGTCGCGCCGGTTTGGCCGATTGGAGCAGGCCGGCGATGGGGCGGCGGTACGGATGGCGCCGATGCGCTGAGTATGTCAAGGCCAAGGCCACGCAAGCCAAGCCAAGGCCTAGCCGCGCAAGCCAACGCCAACAAGCCAATCACGTGCCGGCGAGACTTGACCCGACGACCACAGCGTAGTGCGTCGCGCCAGGCCGCGCTACCCAGATCGGCCCGAAGCCGATGCTATATCTCTACGACCTTATCCCACGTGAACTGCGGATTTTCCCACTGCCCGGTGCGTCGGTCGAAATAGCCACGTGGATTGCAGACCACGCGCGTGCCGTTCACGGTGTAATCGAACGGCGTATGCGTATGCCCATGAATCCACAGCGCGACGGGCGCACGCACCAGCTCCGGCAAATGATTGACGAAACCGGCCGACACGCGATCCTGCGCGTAGCGCTCGGCCAGACTCAGCCGATGCGGCGCGTGATGCGTGACGACGATCGTCTTGCCGTCGAACGGTCTGGCGAGCTCGTTTTCGAGCCAGGCGCGCGCCTGGTGGTGCAGCGCGAGAGAATCGCCAGGAGTGAAGTCGCGCGGCGAGTCCTCGGTGCCGTGCGGCCAGTTCATCTGGATCAGGCCGCGGAAGTCGAGCATCACCCGGCGCGAAGCGTCGATGCACTCGGCGAGCGTGTCAGGGTCCGTGCCGAATAACGCAAAGTCGCTCCACAAGGTGGTGCCGAGCACGCGCCAGCGGCCTTGCGGGTCGACCAGCGCGGCATTGTTCAGCACATGCACGTTATCGACTTGCGCGGCCGCGTCGTAGAGGGCCGCGTCGAGCGCGCCGAATTCGCCGTCGTAGTACTCGTGATTGCCGGGCACGTAGACGACCGGCACGGTGCCGTCGAAAGCTTGCGCGGCCCAGCGCGGGCCGGCCGCATGATTGTGGATGTCGCCGGCCAACACGATCAGATCCGCGTGCGCATGCGGGATCAGCTCGGGCTCGTCGTTCTCCAGATGCAGATCGGACAGCACTCGAATCTTCACGACGACATCTCCTGCAATGGCCCTCGCACCAGATGGCGAAGGCTTCAGACCAAAGGCTCAACAACCGCCAGGGGCTTTAAACCAAACCCTCAAACCCTAGCGTAGCACCTTGCCCGGATTCATCAGGTTCAGCGGGTCGAGCGCGTGTTTGACGGCGCGCATCAGCTGTACCTCGACGTCCTGCTTGTAATGCATCGCCTCGTCGATTTTCAACTGGCCAAGGCCGTGCTCCGCGCTGATGCTGCCGCGATGCCGGTGCACGCTGTCGTAGACGAGCTGGTTGATCGGACCTTGCCAGGTCTTGAGAAACGCCTTTGCGTCGACGCCCTCTGGCGCCTGCACGTTGTAATGCAGGTTGCCGTCGCCGAGATGGCCGAACGTGACCATGCGCACGCCCGGCACGGCTTGCGCGATCGCCGCGTCGGTTTCCTCGATGAAGTGGCCAATGCGCGAAATCGGCACCGCGATATCGTGCTTGATGTTCAGGCCTTCCTCAGCCTGCGCGAGCGGGATGTGTTCGCGCAGATTCCAGAATGCTCGCGACTGCGCGAGGTTTTCCGCGACCACCGCGTCTTCCACCAGACCTTCTTCGAGCGCGGTTTCCATCAGGCGCTCGAACAGTCCGCGCGCGTGCTCCTCGTTCTCGCTGTCCGACAACTCCAGCAGCACGACTTGCGCATGCGGTTCGGCGAACGGATAGCGCATCTGCTCGAAATGCCGGCCCACCAGCCGCAGACAGAAATCAGACATCAGTTCGAAGCCGGTCAGAAGTGGCCCGGCGACGCGTTGCGTGAGCGACAGGAAATCGAGTGCCGCATGCGGCGACGCGAGTGCGGCGAGCGCCGTGACACGCGCGGCCGGTTGCGGATGCAGCTTGAGCACCGCGGCGGTGATGATGCCGAGCGTGCCTTCCGCGCCGATGAACAGATCGCGCAGGTCGTAGCCGGTATTGTCCTTGCGCAGTCCGCGCAGGCCGTCCCACAGCTCGCCTTGTGGCGTAACCACTTCCAGGCCCAGACAGAGTTCGCGCGTGTTGCCGTAACGCAGTACGCCGGTGCCGCCCGCGTTGGTGGCGAGATTGCCGCCGATCGTGCAACTGCCTTCCGCGGCGAGACTCAAGGGGAACAGGCGGCCGGCTTCTTCGGCGTGCTTCTGTACTTCGGCGAGGATCACCCCGGCTTCGACAGTGATCGTGTTGTTATGCGGATCGATATCGCGCACACGGTTCAGACGCCGCAGACTGATGATCGCCTGCGCGCCGCTTGCATCCGGCGTGGCGCCGCCGGCCAGACCGGTGTTGCCGCCCTGCGGCACCAGCGCGATGCGATGCTCGACGGCGAGTTTGACGAGCGCCGCGACCTCGTCAGGCGTGGCCGGGCAGAGCACGGCGCAGGCCGCGCCGGTGTAGCGGCGGCGCCAGTCGGTGAGGTAGGGGGCGGTGTCGTGCGGGTCGGTCAGTACGTGGGCTGTGCCGATTGCGTCGCGGCAAACAGTGAGGAAAGCGGTTTGGGTCATGTTGGTCGGTCAGGATGTTCGGCGGATAGGTTACGCGGCAAGCGCTGTTTTCATCGAGTGCCTCCTTCGGCCTGGCCGGCGTTCGGCTTTGCGTTCTCTTTTGTTGCGTGATTGGCCGCCTGCCTGGCTGCCCGTTTTGCCGCGCGCTTGAACGGAGCGACATAGGCGAGCGTGCAGACGAAAAAAACCACGGAGAGCGCGGTTTCGAGCCAGCCGAGGCGGGCGCTCAGTCCGCGATCGCTCCAGCCGCGGACGATGCCCTCGGCAAAATACAGCAGGATCAGCATCGAGGCCCATTGCAACGTGTAAAGCCGATGCCGCCACACGCCGGGCAGGGCGAGCAATAGCGGCAAGGCTTTGAGCACCAGCGCCGAGCCGCCTGGACGCAGCGGCGCGAGCCACCATTCCCACGCGACCGACAACACGATCAGCGCGAGCAGGGCGGCAGTGGCGCCGAATGCGGCGGCGGTTTTCGGCGCTGCGTCCGGTTCGCTCACGGCCGTTCGCTCAGGGATGCCGCCGCGCGGGCAACACGTGCGCCGAGGGCGATCGCCAGCGTTTTTTCGTCGGCGGAGATGCCCTGTTCGGCGGTGCCCGCGCGTGCGAAATGCGACGCGCCGTACGGCGTGCCGCCGGTTTGCGTGGTGGACAGCGCGCTCTCGGTGTACGGGATCCCGACGATCAGCATGCCGTGATGCAGGAGCGGCAGCATCATCGACAACAGCGTGGATTCCTGGCCGCCGTGCAAACTGCCCGTGGACGTGAACACGCAGGCCGGTTTGCCGGACAGCGCACCCGAAAGCCACTGCGGCGTAGTGCCGTCGAGAAAGTATTTCAGCGACGCGGCCATGTTGCCGAAGCGGGTGGGCGAACCCAGCGCCAGACCGGCGCATTCCTCGAGGTCGCGCAGTTCGACGTAGGGCGGTCCTTCAGCGGGAATATCCGGCTGGGTCGCTTCGCAGACGGTGGAAACCGCCGGCACGGTGCGCACGCGCGCCTGCATGCCGGGGACGCTGTCGACGCCATGCGCGATCGCCAGCGCAAGTTCGCGCGTGGCGCCGTGACGGCTGTAATAAAGCACGAGAATGTCTTTCATAGGCCTCATCGGTGAGCGGGTATTATAGGGGCTGGGTCCGCTGCACAGGCCATCCATAGCCATTCGGCCAGGCCTCGCGCTCTGTCCTGACACACGGTTTCATGAAGCAAGGAGGTGGGTTTGTTGTCCAGAGTGCGTTTCGATCTCGACACGCTCAAACGGCTCGCGCAGTTTGCCGCGAAGCGCAGTAGCGAAGACCGCATTCCGCAGGTGGCCGGCAGCCTTACGTTCACCACCATGCTCGCGCTCGTGCCGCTTGCCACGGTCGCGTTCGCGCTGTTCACCGCGTTTCCGATTTTCAGTTCGTTCCAGATGTCGCTGCAGATTTTCCTCGCCGACCATCTGATGCCGGCGCAGCTCAATAGTCAGATTTTCAATTATCTGAACCAGTTCGCTTCCAAGGCGAAGGGCCTCACGACCATCGGCATGATTTTTCTGTTCGTCACCGCCGTGATGACGATGATGACTGTGGAGTCCGCCTTCAATGTGATCTGGCGGGTGCGCAAGGCGCGGCCATTCGCGCAGCGCATTCTGGTCTACTGGGCGATCATCACGCTCGGTCCGATTCTGATCGGCGTGAGCCTGTCGATTTCTTCCTATCTGTTCACGCGGTCCATGGCGTTCAGCGCCGCTCAACACATTACGCCGGTGATCGACTGGGCGCTGACCAGCGCCGCGCTGCCATTGACGGCGCTAGCCTTCACGATGCTTTACGTGTTTTTGCCGAACTGCCGCGTGGAATGGCGCGATGCGGTGATTGGCGGGATTACGGCCGCGATCGCTTTCGAACTCGCCAAGCGCGGCTTTGGCTATTACGTGCGCCGTATTCCCACCTACACGGCGGTGTACGGTGCATTTGCCGCGGTGCCGCTGTTTCTGCTGTGGATGTACCTCTGCTGGTTCATCGCACTGGCCGGCGCGATGATCGCGTCGGCGTTGCCGGCGATCCGGATTGGCCAGTTTCATCGGCCGACTTTCGAAGGCAGTGATCTGTTCGATTCGCTCGAATTGCTCGCGCGGCTTTCGGAAGCGCGCGATGCCGGCAAGCGCGGCTACACGGTGCCGGAGCTCTCGCGAATGCTTCGTCGCGAGATGGACACCACGATCAAGCTGGTGCAAAAGCTCGAAGAGATCGAATGGATCGTGCGCTTGCAGGAGGACGGCATGCGTCCGCATTTCCTGCTGCTGGCAAATCCGGCGCAGATCACGGTCGAGCAGCTGTTCAACTTATTTGTGATCGATCGCGCGGAGCTCGAATATCAGCTGCAACTGGACTCCACACGCGTGGATGGCCAGACGCTTCTGGCGGCGCTGGAAAACGACAAACTGAAGGTGACGCTCGCCGCGTTGCTGGCGGCGCGTGCTGCCGCACGGGCAGCGCGTGCCCAGGACGGTGAGCAAGGCGCGGCTTCGATGCCTCATCAGGCTGCATGAGCAGGTTGCCCGAACGCGCCGGCAGACCTACAGAGAAATCTTCCCGACGCAGATGTCCTTGAACATCACCCAATCGCCCATCAGGCTATAGAGCGGATGCCGGAAAGTAGCCGGGCGATTCTTCTCGAAGAAGAAATGCCCGACCCAGGCGAAGCCATATCCACAGATGACGGCAGCCGGCAGCCATAGCCAGTCACCGGTGGCGAGCGCCATGGCGAGGCAACCGATCACGCCGAGCGAACCCACGAAATGCAGCCGCCGCGATACCGTGTTGCGATGCTCGCTCAGGTAGTACGGGTAGAACTCCGCGAAGCTCGCGAAGTGATCGGTGTGCGCGGTTTGAGCCATCATGGCCTCCGAATGTCGACGCTGGTCGATTCCGTGCCCGTCGCTCCCAGGTTGCTTCGCGGCGCGCCGGGATGCTCGGAACGCACTCGAAACAGGACAGGCTTGAACCATTGTGCGGCTATCGGGCCATGCGCGCAACCTGGCCATTCGGCCGATGGCGCATCTGCACCAGTGCACTTATCGTGATGACTCGCAGCGTTTACTGACCCCCGTATGAAACCGTGCCTGTGGCCTGCGAGGCGAAGCTGAACAGCGCGTCGAGGGTGGCGTCGGGCTGCTCGGTCATCAGCGCATGGCCGGCTTCGAGCACGACAGTATCGACCGGTACGCCGGCTCGAGAGAGCGCGTCGGCGAGCGCTTTGGCCGCGCGTGGCGGCGTCATTGCGTCGCGCCGGCCCACGATCAGGCGCGTCGGGCAACGCACCTCGGTAGCGCGTGTGAGGCCGTCCGCGTAGCTGTTGCACGCGGTGAAGTCGGTGTGGAACAGGTGCGTCTCGCCGTTCGCCGAGACACGCTCCATCAGCCGCTGGTTCATGCCGTACAGCCAGAAGCCGGGGCCCGGGCACGACGGCTTGGCGGCGAGCGTCGAATGCGACCATTGATTGACCATGTCGATTGCCTCGGGCTCGCGATTCAGGGCGGCGTCGAGCAACGCGTCGGAGACGGCCATCGGCATGGCGGTGGCGAGCAGCGCCAGGTGCGTGACGCGCTCCGCATAGCGGCCGGCGAAGTCGAGCGCGATCAGCGAGCCCATGCTGTGGCCGGCCACGAGTGCGCGCTGTACGCCGGCGGCGTCGAGCAGGGCGGCCAGCCAGTCGGCCATTGCTGTCACGCTGGTGAGCGCGGGGCCGGCGCTGCGGCAGTGGCCCGGCAGATCGACCGCCAGTACGCCGAAGCCGTGATGCGCGAAGTAACGCGTTTGCAATGCCCACACGCTATGGTCGTGCTCGGCGCCGTGGATGAATACCGCGGTCGGCAGGTTAGGGTCGAAGGGTTTGCCGCCGGTGTACGCGTAGGCTGGCTTGCCTTGAACGGTGAGGATCATGCGGACTCCGGGCGGGGTTTGGTCGCGTCAGCGGATGAGCTGCCGTGGGCTGGCGCAGCGGATGAAGGGGAGGGGCTGTTTTTCGCTGCGCCGGACGAACCAGATGGTCCACTCCCCGGCACACTCGTCCCACCCGCTTTCTGCGCGGCTTTCAGCGCACGCTTGAGGTCGTCGATCAGATCGTCGGGGTCTTCAAGGCCAATGGACAGGCGGATCGTGCCTTCGGCGATGCCGGCGGCGGCGAGTGCGGCGGCGTCCATGCGGAAGTGCGTCGTCGACGCCGGGTGAATGACCAGCGAGCGTGCGTCGCCGACGTTCGCGAGGTGCGAGAACAGCGATAGCGTTTCAATGAAGCTGCGTCCGGCGGCGCGGTCGCCGCGCAGATTGAAGCTGAACACCGCGCCCGCGCCGCGCGGCAGCAGACGCTTCGCGAGCGCATGGTCCGGATGCGATGGCAGTTCCGGGTAGGCGACGGCTTCGACGGCGGGGTGTGCGCACAGGAACTCAACCACCTTGCGCGTATTCGCGACGTGCCGCTCCATGCGTAGCGGCAGCGTCTCGATGCCTTGCAGGAGTTGCCAGGCGGCCTGGGGATGCAGGCAGGCGCCGAAGTCGCGCAAACCCTCGCGGCGTGCGCGCAGCAGAAACGGTGCGACGGTGCTTTCCTCGGCGAATACCATGCCGTGAAAGCCCTCGTACGGTTCGGTGAATTCGGGGAAACGGCCGGACGCATTGAAGTCGAACGTGCCGCCGTCCACCAGCACGCCGCCGATCGTGGTGCCGTGCCCGCCGAGGAATTTGGTCGCCGAGTGATAGACGAAGTCGGCGCCATGCTCGAACGGCTTGAGCAGATAGGGCGTGGTGAAGGTCGAGTCGACCAGCAACGGCACGCCGTGCTCGTGCGCGATTTGCGCGACGGCGGCGATATCGAGCACGTCGAGGCCCGGGTTGCCGAGCGTTTCGCCGAACAGCAGGCGCGTGTTCGGGCGCAGCGCGGCGCGCCACGCGTCGGGGTCTCCCGGTTTGACGAAGGTCGTTTCGATGCCGAAGCGCCGCAGCGTGTAGTGCAGCAGGTTGTGCGAGCCGCCGTACAGCGCGCTGGAGGCGACGATATGGGCGCCGGCGCCCATCAAGGTGGCGATCGCCAGATGCAAGGCGGCCTGGCCGCTCGCCGTGCCGATCGCGCCCGCGCCGTTTTCCAGCGCGGCAACGCGTTCCTCGAACACGGCCACGGTCGGATTCGAGATGCGCGAATAGACGTGGCCGGCGCGCTCCATATTGAAGAGCGCCGCGGCATGGTCCGAGTCGCGGAACGAAAACGAGGTAGTCTGGTAAATAGGCGTGGCGCGCGCGCCGGTGGTGGGGTCGGGCGCGGCGCCGGCGTGCAGCGCAAGCGTATCGAAACGGTTGGCGGACATGCTGGGCGGCGAGGCCACGGACAGCCTCGCGAAAGGTGAAAGTGGCGGCCATCCTATCACCGGCATGGATCGCTTCAAGCGCGGTTTTCCCGATGCACGGGGTGGGGACGGCACCGGACCAGGCTTGCAAACGCCCGTTGCGCCTTGGCGGGCGGGCCGCTTTCCTTTTATGGGCCTTTCCGCTAGGATCGAAAGTCATTCAGGCATCATCAGCTTAAGCAGTATCACGGAGACAGATCATGCGAGTCAGCGACATTCTTAAAGTCAAAGGCAACACCCTTTTCACGGTTACGCCGGATACCACGCTGCACGACGCAGTCAATACCATGGCCGAGCACGATATCGGCTCGCTGGTCGTGATGGAATACGGCGACCTGGTCGGCATGCTGACGTTTCGTGAAATCATTCTGATCTTGAGCAAGCACGGCGGCAGCCTCGGTACCTCCACGATCCGCAAGTTGATGGACGACCATCCGCTCACGTGCACCCCCGAAACGGACGTCAACGAGGTTCGTCGCATGATGCTCGAGCATCATGTGCGCTACTTGCCGGTGCTGGAAAGCCGCACGCTGATGGGCGTGATTTCGTTCTACGACGTCGCGAAGGCCGTGGTCGAAGAGCAGGGTTTCGAAAACCGCATGCTCAAGGCCTACATCCGGGACTGGCCGGAAGAACAGCAGGAACAACAACCGGCGCCGCGCTAACTAGCTAGCGCGCGGTCGCTCACCGCGGCGTTCGCGCCGTTGCCGTGAGGGTGAAAATGCAGTCAAGGCGCGCGCGAAAGCGGGCGCTTTTTTTGTGCCCAGGCCCTTGCCCTTCTGCGGTTCTTTAGCCGATTCCCCGAATTTCATGAGCGATCGTCCGTTACCTGCTGCCCGTCGTGCCGCCCGCCCACACGAGACGCACGAATCCCAGTTCCGCCTGCTCGGGCAGCGCCGTTTCGCGCCATTTTTCTGGACCCAGTTCCTCGGCGCGATGAACGACAACGTGTTCAAGATCGGCTTCACGTCGCTCGTCACGTATCAGGCGGCGCGCTTTTCCGGTGTCGATCCGAAAACGGCCGCGTTCCTGATCTCGGCGATTTTCATTTTGCCGTTCGTACTGCTGTCGGCAACCTCCGGCCAGATCGCGGACAAGTACGACAAGGCGATGCTCACGCGCTTCGTCAAAAGCTTCGAAATCGTCGTCATGCTCATCGGCGGCGCGGGCTTCTGGCTGCATAGCGCGCCGCTGCTGTACCTGTGCACGTTTCTGATGGGCGTTCATTCAACCGTGTTCGGCCCGGTCAAGTATTCGTATCTGCCGCAGCATCTGTCGAAGTCGGAACTGGTCGGCGGTAACGGAATGGTCGAGATGGGCACCTTCGTCGCGATCCTGATTGGCACGATCGTCGGCGGCGTGGGCGCGGGTTTCGTCGAGCATGGCGCGGTGGTGCTGGCCTGCGCCTGTGTCGCGATTGCGCTGGTGGGACGGCTGGTGTCGAACTTCGTGCCGGTTACGGCGCCGCCGCAGCCCGATCTGCGCATCAACTGGAATCCAGTCAGCGAGACGTGGCGCAATCTGAAGCTCGCGCGCGAAAACCGTACGGTGTTTCTGAGCCTGCTGGGAATTTCCTGGCTGTGGTTCATCGGCGCGACTTTTCTGTCGTCGTTTTTCAGCTTCGCGAAAAATGTGTTGTCCGCCGATCCGGATGTCGTGACCGTGCTGCTCGGCACGTTCTCGATCGGCATCGGTTTGGGTTCGCTGATGTGCGAAAAGCTCTCGAAGCGGCGCATTGAAATCGGCCTCGTGCCACTCGGCTCGATTGGCATGAGCGTGTTCGCGATCGATCTGTTCTTCGCGAGTCATGCGCTGCCGGCGGCGGGGCATCTGCTGAGCGTGGGCGAATTCCTCGTGCGGGCCGCCCATTGGCGCGTGCTGGCCGATCTGTTCCTGCTGGCCCTGTTCGGCGGCCTCTATAGCGTGCCGCTTTATGCGCTGATCCAGAGCCGTAGCCAGCCGAGCCACCGGGCGCGCATCATCGCCGCGAACAACATTCTGAATTCGCTGTTCATGATCGTTTCGTCATTGATGGCGATGGCGCTGACCGCGGCGGGCTTCAGCATTCCGGCAATTTTCCTCGTCACCGCGTTGCTGAACATCGTCGTCGCGACGTACATTTATTCGCTTGTGCCCGAGTTTTTGCTGCGTTTTATCGCCTGGGTGCTGGTGCATACCTTTTACCGGATTCGGCTGGTGCATGCCGAACGGATTCCGGAAGAGGGTGCGGCCGTGCTGGTGTGCAACCACGTGAGCCTCGTCGACGCAATTGTGATCATGGCCGAGAGTCCGCGGCCGATCCGCTTCGTGATGGACCACCAGATCTTCAAGACGCCGTTCGCCGGCTGGGTGTTTCGTCACGCGAAGGCAATTCCGATCGCGCCCGCCCATCAGGATCCGGCGTTGCTGACACGGGCCTACGAGCGTTGTGCAGAGGCGCTGGCCGAGGGCGATCTGGTCTGTATCTTCCCGGAGGGCAAGCTGACGAAGACCGGCGAGATGAATCCGTTCCGCCATGGCGTGACCGAGATCGTGCGCCGCACGCCGGCGCCGGTGATACCGATGGCGCTGCGCGGGCTGTGGGGCAGCGTGTTTTCGCGCGCCGACGACGCGCGCTGGCCGCGGCCGATCCAGAAAGGTGTGATGAGCCGGCTGACGCTGGCGGTGGGTGAACCGATCGATCCTGCCGAGGCGACGCCGGAGGCACTGCAGCAGATCGTTACTGAACTGCGCGGGGCGCGGAAGTAGGACGGCCTGGCCCCTTGGGGCTGGCATAATAGTGCCTTCCCCGCATTTCTTTGGACGACGCCCATGTCCGGCAACACGCTCGGTACGCTTTTCACTGTCACGACCTTCGGCGAATCGCACGGCCCCGCTATCGGCTGCGTGATCGATGGCTGCCCGCCGGGCATGGCGCTTAACGAAGCCGATATCCAGCTTGAACTCGACCGCCGCAAACCCGGCACGTCGCGCCACGTCACGCAGCGTCAGGAAGAAGACAAGGTCGAGATCCTGTCGGGCGTGTTCGAAGGCCAGACCACCGGCGCGCCGATCGCGCTGCTGATCCGCAATACCGATCAGCGCAGTAAGGACTACGGCAACATCGCCGACACCTTCCGTCCCGGCCACGCAGACTACACGTACTGGCAGAAATTCGGCATTCGCGACTATCGCGGCGGCGGCCGTTCGTCGGCCCGTTTGACTGCGCCGACCGTGGCAGCCGGCGCGGTGGCGAAAAAATGGCTGCGCGAAAAATTTGGGACCGAGATCCGCGGCTACATGGCGGCGCTCGGCGAAATCAATGTCCCGTTCGTCGACTGGGCGCATGTGCGTGAGAACCCGTTCTTCGTGCCGAATGCCGAGATCGTGCCGGAACTCGAAAATTACATGGACGCGTTGCGCAAAGATGGCGACTCGATCGGCGCACGCATCAATGTCGTGGCTTCCGGGGTGCCGGTCGGGCTCGGCGAGCCGCTGTTCGATCGCCTCGATGCGGACATTGCCCACGCCATGATGGGTATCAACGCGGTGAAGGGCGTGGAGATCGGCGCGGGCTTCGCCAGTGTCGCGCAACGCGGCTCGGTGCATGGCGACGAATTGACGCCGGAGGGCTTCGTCGGCAATCACGCGGGCGGTGTGCTCGGGGGTATTTCGACCGGCCAGGACATTACGGTCTCCATCGCGATCAAGCCGACTTCGAGCATTCGCACGCCGCGCCGGTCGATCGACAAGGCAGGTCAGCCGGCTGTCGTCGAAACGTTTGGGCGTCATGACCCGTGCGTCGGCATCCGTGCCACTCCGATCGCCGAATCCATGCTCGCGCTGGTATTGATCGACCACGCATTGCGTAACCGTGCGCAATGCGGCGATGTCGCCGTGAGCACGCCGAAGATCGCGGCGAGCGCGCCTTAAGGGCGGCGCCAAGCGCCTTCGTACGTGCACTGCGCGCCGTGGCCTCGGTCTCTCTATGACTGATCCGATCTCCGAGCCGGCAGATCGCCAACTCGCGGCTCTGCGCGTGCGCGCCGCCGCGCCGCAAGCCGGCGCAGCTGACTGTCTCGCGTTCGGACAAACGCTGCTGCAACGCGCCGGCCGTGACAAAGCCAATCAGCGGGAGGCGCTTGCCGCGCTGGTGCGCGCTTATCAGCTCGACCCTTCCTGCGAACCCACCTTGCTCCACACGATTGCGCAGACGGCCTTCATCGTGCGCGACTGGCTGCTCGTCGATTCCGCCGCGACACTGCTTCTCGAACGGAACTCCGAAGACGCCAACGCGCTGATCTGGCGCGCCGCAGCCGTGCAACAGCGCAACGACTTCGACACGGCCGAGCGGCTGTTGCGCGAAGCAGTGCGTGTTGTACCCGGCAATCCTGTGGCGCTTCACAAGCTCGCGTTGTGCGTGAAGGAGCAGGCGCGTTTCGCGGAAGCGGAAGCATTGCTCAGGCAGGTGCTTGGGTTGTCGCCGAATAGCGTGCATGCGCAGTTCGATCTGTCTGAACTCGAAATCCGCACAGGACGTTTCGCCGAGGGCTGGGCGCATTACGAATCACGCGTCGCATTCGGCGACGATCTGAATAACGCACAGCATGCGCTCGCCGCGATCAGCGCGTATTGGCAGGGCGAATCGCTGGAAGGCAAAACGCTGATCGTCTATGGCGAGCAAGGCAACGGCGACTGTCTTTGGGCGGTGCGCTTTCTGCCGTTGCTAGCCGAGCGCGCGCGGCGTGAGGGCGGGCGGGTGATTTTTGGTCACGACGGGCCGTTGCGGCATCTATTCGAACGGATGCTGCCTGCCGACTTGCCGCTCGAAACAAGCCTTGAAACGCGGCCTGATTTCCATTGTGGATTGATGAGCTTGCCGTTACGGCTTGGTGTTTTCGATGCAACAGGGTGGGGTGCGCCGTATCTGAGCGCCGAGCCTGCGCGTGTGCAGGCATGGCGTGAACGAGTCCACGCGCACACAGCGGGCAAGACGGGCAATCGCAAGGTTGGCCTGGTATGGAACGGCAATCCTGAGCATATCCGCGATATGCGGCGGTCAGTGCCGGTCGAGCAACTCGAGTCGCTATTGAGCGTGCCCGGTGTGACCTATTTTGCGTTGTCGCCGGGGCGCAGCGAAGCAGTCGCGCTGTGGCGGGCCAAGGGTTTCGATGTTGTCGACTTGACCCACCATTTTCAGTCCGGATTCGACGACGTCGCTGCGTTGCTGGCGACTCTGGATCTGGTCGTCACGATCGATAGCGGGCCTGCGCATCTGGCGGGGGCGCTCGGCGTACCGACGTGTTTGATGATCGACCACGTGTCGGCATGGTTTTGGGGCGACGAATCGCGCACCACGCCCTGGTACGATTCTATTGAGCTCTTCCGGCAGTCTGAGATTGGCGCGTGGGCGCCGGTGCTGGCGAAAGTGCGAGAACGGATTGAAATGATTCGGGGCGCTTGAGTTTTTTGTATTGAAAACCTCATCTCCCGCGGCCGCCTGCTCATAGCGTTGCGATCGCGTGCCGATAAAAAAACGCCGCTGGGAAGCGGCGTTTGTATGCATCACATATTCGGATAGTTCGGACCACCGCCGCCTTCAGGCGTGACCCAGACAATGTTCTGCGTTGGGTCCTTGATATCGCAGGTCTTGCAGTGCACGCAGTTCTGCGCGTTGATCACCAGCCGTTCACTACCATCATCGTTCTTCACGAACTCGTACACCGCCGCCGGGCAATAGCGAGACTCCGGACCCGCATAGGTCTGCCAGTTCACATTCACCGGCACCGAAGGATCTTTCAACGTCAGGTGAGCCGGCTGGTTCTCTTCATGATTGGTGTTCGAGATGAACACGGAAGAAAGCCGGTCGAACGTGAGCTTCCCATCCGGCTTCGGATACACGATCGGCTTGCACTGCGACGCAGGCTTCAGCATTTCATGATCCCAGTGCTGATGATGCAGCGTCCAGGGCACGTTGCCGCCCAGCAGCTTCTGCTCGATACCGACCATCAGGGTGCCGAGGTACAGGCCCTTGCTCATCCACTGCTTGAAATTACGCGCACGATGCAGTTCCGCGTGCAGCCATGAGGTTTTGAAAGACTCCGGATACGCGGTGAGTTCATCGCTGGTACGTCCCGCCTGCACGGCTTCAAATGCCGCTTCAGCCGCCAGCATGCCGGTCTTGATCGCCGCATGCGAGCCCTTGATCCGCGATGCGTTCAGGAAGCCCGCATCGTCACCGACCAGCGCACCACCCGGGAACACCAGTTTCGGCAGCGACAGCAGGCCGCCCGCGGTAATCGCCCGCGCGCCGTACGACACCCGCTTGCCGCCTTCCAGAATCGCGCGGATCGCCGGATGCGTCTTGTAGCGCTGGAATTCCTCGAACGGCGACAGATACGGGTTCGTGTAGCCGAGGCCGACCACGAAACCCACCACCACCTGGTTGTTGTCCATGTGATAGAGGAACGAGCCGCCGTACGTGTCGGTCTCCAGCGGCCAGCCGGCGGTGTGCATCACCAGACCCGGCTTGTGCTTCGACGGATCGATCTCCCACAGCTCCTTGATGCCGATCCCGTAGACCTGCGGATCGACGCCTTCGCGCAGCTTGAATTTGTCATTCAGTTGGCGACCCAGATGCCCGCGCGCGCCTTCGCAGAACAGCGTGTATTTCGCGTGCAACTCCATGCCGAGCTGGAAATTCTCGGTCGGCTCACCATCTTTGCCGATCCCGAGATTGCCGGTCGCGACGCCTTTGACCGAACCATCGTCGTTATACAGAATCTCGGCAGCCGGAAAGCCCGGGAAGATTTCAACACCCAGCGCCTCGGCCTGCTGGCCCAGCCAGCGCGTGACATTCGCGAGGCTGATCACGTAATTGCCGTGGTTCTTGAAGTTATCCGGCAGCGCCCAGGTCGGCACGCTCTTCGAACCGGTTTCGGTGAGGAACAGGAACCGGTCTTCGGTCACTTCAACGTCTAAAGGCGCGCCTTTTTCCTTCCAATCCGGCATCAGCTCGTTCAAAGCGCGCGGATCCATCACCGCGCCCGACAGGATATGAGCCCCGATCTCCGAGCCTTTTTCCAGTACGCACACGCCAAGCTCGACGCCTTTTTCAGCCGCCAGCTGTTTCAGGCGGATCGCCGCGGACAGGCCAGCCGGGCCGCCGCCGACGATCACCACGTCGTATTCCATCGACTCGCGCGGGCCGTACTGCTCAATGAGACTTGCGGGGGTCATTGATGCTCCTCTTACCGTTAGAATGCTTTTTTCGGGATCGTATTGTGGGCGATGGTCTCTTGCACTGCAACCTGATGAGCAGAGATTAGCACGATCGTTCTATTTTTGTGATACGGTATGACCCGTAGTCACGGGGCTTACCGCACCTGTCAACCGTGTCTGTAACAATAACCGAACAAGGGAACGACAATGGGCCGTTCGATCAATCTGGAAGGCAAGGTCGCGCTGGTCACGGGCGCCTCGAGCGGGTTGGGAAAGCGCTTTGCTCAGGTATTGTCGCAAGCGGGCGCGAAGGTCGTGCTGGCAAGCCGCCGCACCGAGCGTCTGAAAGAGTTGCGCGCCGAGATCGAAGCCTCCGGCGGCGCGGCGCACGTTGTCTCGCTCGACGTCACGGATTATCAGAGCATCAAATCAGCCGTTGCTCACGCCGAAACCGAGGCGGGCACGATCGACATTCTGGTGAACAACTCAGGTGTGTCGACCACGCAGAAGCTCTCGGAAGTCACGCCGGCCGACTTCGAATATGTGTTCGACACTAACACGCGCGGCGCTTTCTTTGTCGCCCAGGAAGTCGCCAAGCGCATGATCATGCGCGGCAACAATGCGCAGAAGCCGTCGTACCGGATCATCAACATCGCGTCGATGGCGGGTTTGCGCGTGCTGCCGCAGATCGGCCTGTACTCGATGAGCAAGGCCGCGGTCGTCCATATGACGAAGGCCATGGCGTTGGAGTGGGGCAAGCACGGCATCAACGTGAACGCCATCTGCCCGGGCTATATCGACACCGAGATCAATCACCATCATTGGTCGACCGAGCAGGGGCAGAAGCTGGTGTCGCTGCTGCCGCGTCATCGGGTTGGCACGCCGGAGGATCTGGACGGACTGTTACTGCTGCTGGCGGCCGACGAATCGCAGTTCATCAACGGCTCGGTGATTGCTGCCGACGATGGCTTCGGGCTGGCCTGAACGCCTCTTTGGGTCTTTTTGGGTCCTTCCGGCCGCTCCGGACCGTGGTGTCCGCGTCCGGCCGCCGCAGGAGAGGCCGGGTTGCGCGACTTTTACGCCGCCGTGGAGCGCTTTGTAGCGCCGCCACGCTCGTCCACCGCCGCGGATTGGGGCACAGTCGAAGAAACTGTTTTACGTGCGCAGGCCTTCTGCTGAAGGAATGCCTGCGCTATTTTGTTTGTCGTTTCTGCGCCGGCCCGCGCGCCGGCTTCAACCTGATTTCAATTCGTTAAAGAAGTACGATGAGCGATTTTCACGCAGTTTTCGAGATGTCGATGCCGATCCGCTGGGGCGACATGGACGCATTCGGCCATGTGAACAACACGGTCTATTTCCGCTACATGGAGCAGGTGCGGATTTCCTGGTTCGAACAACTGGGTCTTGCCGGCAGCAATGCCGATGGGCACGGGCCGGTGATCGTCAATGCGTCGATGGAATTTCTCAAGCAGTTGCACTATCCCGGCGACGTGATCGGCCGGATGTCCGTGGCGACGCCCGGGCGCAGCAGCTTCGATACCGGCTTCGAGCTCGTGCGCGCCGACGATCCAAGCACCGTGTATGCACGCGGCGCCGCGCGCTGCGTGTGGATCGACTATGCGGCGGGCAAGTCGGTGCCGGTTCCGGATGTGTTGCGCGCGACTATCGACGGTGCCGCGCTGGTCAAGGCGGCTTGAGCGTCACGCTTCGATAACGAACCCGGAGCCATGCCCGCAATCGAAGCCGAGACTGTTTTCACGGTCGTTGCGGGTTGCGTCGGATCTTGAGTCTCCTGGCTCCAGGCTCATGCTTCGAGGCCGGCTCTTCACCGGGCCGGTACCCAATCCCCGCGCTCAATGCCCGAGCAGGCGCTGCAGCAGTTCGGTCGCGTTCCCCGTATCGTATTTGCGCATCAGCCGCGCGCGGTAGACATCGACCGTGCGCGGACTGATATCCAGCGCGCGCCCGATCTGCTTGCTGGTTTTGCCCGTCACCAGTTGCGCGGCGATTTCCCGCTCGCGCGGCGTCAATTCGACCGCCACGCGCCGCGTCGCGCTCAAGTCCTCGAAAGTCCACACACCGGCGGCGTGCGCGTCGGCGCGTTGCTGCGCGCGGCCTGTCACATGGCACCAGAACAATTCCCCGTTCGCGCGCTTCATGATCCGGTCGTCCGCATAGCTGCCTTGCGCGGTCATGATCGGCGGGATTCGCGCGCCGATCCGCTCGAATTCGTCCGCTGACGGATACAGCACCTGGAACGACTGTCCGAGCAGCGCCGCGCGCGTGCAGCCGAATATCGACGCCAGCTCGTCGTTGCAGTCTTCGATGATCCGTTCGCGCGACAGCACGAGTCCGATCGGGGCGAGGTGAAACGCGGTTTGGTAATCCAGTGCGGGCATGGGCTAGCGGCAAGTACTTATGTATTTTTGCGTATTGTGCCGTATGGCGCGCGCAGCGTACTCTTGCGGGCACATGACAACGCGGCGAAGCAGCCGCAGCAGGCATTGCCGCCACGCAGGTCGATCTGGGCGCAAAGCCGGCCGCGGATGACTAGAATGACGTGTCGGGCGTTTGCCCGTTCTGCGCCATCTCGAAGTCGCAACGAGCCGGCGTACCGTCGACCGGCGTACCTGTACGCCGGCCGCCGGTTTCGGATTTCCATAAAGGAAGGGACATACTGATGAACAAGGTCTATCCAGGCGCCGCCGAGGCGCTGAAAGACATCGTCAAGGACGGGCAGACGTTTGCCGTCGGCGGCTTCGGGCTGTGCGGCATTCCCGAGGCGCTGATCGCGGCGCTGCGCGATTCGAAGGTGCAGGGTATCACCTGCATCAGCAACAATGCGGGCGTCGACGGTTTCGGCCTCGGTCTGTTGCTCGAAACGCGCCAGGTCAAGAAGATGATTTCGTCATACGTGGGCGAGAACAAGGAGTTCGAGCGCCAGTATCTGGCCGGCGAACTCGAACTCGAATTCACGCCGCAAGGCACGCTCGCCGAGAAGCTGCGCGCCGGCGGCTCGGGCATTCCGGCGTTCTTCACGAACACCGGCTACGGCACGCTGATTGCCGAGGGCAAGGAAACCCGCCAGTTCGGCGAGAGCCACTACGTGCTCGAACACTCGCTGACGGCCGACGTCGCGTTGGTCAAGGCATGGAAGGCCGACAAATCGGGCAACCTGATCTATCGCCGCACGGCGCGCAACTTCAACCCGATGTGCGCGATGGCCGGCAAGATCACGGTCGCCGAGGTCGAGGAAATCGTTGAAGTGGGCGAGCTCGATCCGGATGCGATCCACACGCCGGGTATTTTCGTGCAGCGCATTGTGCTCAATGCGAATCCGGAAAAACGCATTGAACAACGTATCGTCCGCGCGAAAGGAGATTGATCATGGCATGGACTCGTGACGAAATGGCCGCGCGCGCGGCAAAGGAATTGCAGGACGGTTACTACGTGAACCTCGGCATCGGCTTGCCGACGCTGGTGGCGAACCACGTGCCGGCCGGCGTCGAAGTGTGGCTGCAGTCGGAGAACGGCCTGCTCGGGATCGGCCCGTCGCCGACCGAGGAAGAAGTGGATGCCGACCTGATCAACGCCGGCAAGCAGACGGTGACCACGTTGCCGGGGTCGTCGATTTTCTCGTCGGCGGATTCGTTCGCGATGATTCGCGGGGGCCACATTAACCTGGCGATTCTGGGCGCAATGCAGATCAGCAAGAAGGGCGATCTCGCCAACTGGATGATCCCGGGCAAGATGATCAAGGGCATGGGCGGCGCGATGGATCTGGTGGCGGGCGTCAAGCGCGTGGTCGTGCTGATGGAGCACGTCGCGAAGGGTGATCAGCACAAGATTCTCGAAGAATGCACGTTGCCGCTGACGGGCGTGGGCGTGGTGGATCAGATCATCACCGATCTCGGCGTGATCGAGGTGACGGAAGACGGTCTGAAGCTGATTGAGCTCGCGCCGGGCGTCAGCGTCGAGGAAATCAAGGCGAAGACGGGCGCACCGCTGGATGTCAGCGCGGTGAGCTGAATGATTGGGTGAGCCGCCGTCTCAGATCCATCTGAGCGGCGCCTGGCGGGCGGTAATGCAAGTCGCCTCGTGGGGCATGGGCACGGGCGGCTTACGAAACCAGTCGAAGCAAGTAAGTTGCAAGCGGGCGAGGCGCGAGTCTCGCCCGTTTTGTTTTGGTGCTGCGTTTTGTACCGTTTTGCGCTGCCGACCCGCATCCGAACGCCTGCGCGGGGGCTTGCACCCTAGGGTATCCTGGTCGGTCTTAGGCCGTTTGGCCGATTCTTGTTGCGAGGCAAAGCGGTTTACAATCGTTGGAAGATTCGACGTTGATTTCCCGCCGCTTGGTCTGCGCCGAGCCCGCAGCGCTTTTGCAAGGAACCCAGATGACCGAAACGTCCGCTTCCACCGCCGAGCGGTCCGCGCCGCGCCAGCGTTATGTGCAATGCGCGAGCGCCGGCGGCCTGCACCGGATCGCGTACACCGAGTGGGGTGATCCGGCCAATCCACGTGTGCTGCTGTGCGTGCACGGCTTGACGCGCTCAGGGCGCGATTTCGACCGCCTCGCGGCGGAATTCGCCGGCACTTACCGCGTGGTGTGTCCGGATGTGGCGGGGCGGGGCTTGTCTTCGCGGCTCAGCAACCCCAACTTGTATGGCGTGCCGCAATACGTCGCCGACATGATCACGCTGATCGCGCGCCTGAACGTCGAAACGGTCGACTGGTTCGGCACCTCGATGGGCGGCCTGATTGGGCTCGCGCTCGCCGGCCTGCCGGAAACGCCGATTCGCAAGCTGCTGTTGAACGACATCGGGCCGCATCTGGAACCGGCGGCGGTGCAGCGCATCGGCGATTATCTCGGCAAGCCCGTGCGCTTCGAAACGCTGCAGCAGGGCATCGATTACGCTGCCTTGCTCGCGCAAACTTTTGGCCCGCTAACTCCAGATGAGTGGCGCGAGATCAATACGCCGCTCTTGCATCAGCAAGGCGGCGAATGGCTGTTCCGCTATGACCCACGCATCGCCGTGCCGTTTGCCGCGACCACCGAAGAGGCGGCCAAACTCGGCGAGGCCGCGCTGTGGCAGTCGCTGGCCGCGTTTCAGGGGCCTGTGCTGGTGGTGCGCGGTGAGCAGTCGGATCTGCTTTCTCGTGAGACCGTCGCCAGGATGGTCGAGAGCGGGCGCGCCGTATCGAGCGCGGAAATCGCGGGCGTGGGGCATGCGCCGGCGTTTCTGTCGGCCGATCAGATCGACCTCGCGAGGCAGTTCTTTATCGGGCCGGCCGCTGACGCGTCATAATATCGAGTTCCGCGCGGCCTCCGGGAGCCTCGAGCCTTGAGCGAGCGGGCGTAATGCGGAACGCATCTTCGATCAATTTTCAACCAACCTCAGGATTCTTCATGGCAGTCATTCGTCACCACGTCGGCAAGCGCCTCTCGGAAATTGCCGTGCACAACGGCACCGTGTACCTCGCCGGTCAGATTGCTGAAGACGCGGACCAGGACATCACGGGTCAAACGCGCGAAGTGCTCGGCCACATCGACCGTCTGCTGGGTGAAGTGGACAGCGACAAGTCGCATTTGCTGTCCGTGCAGATCTACATCTCGGACATGGTGCATTTCGCCGGTATGAATGCCGTGTGGGACGAGTGGGTCGCACAAGGCGCCACGCCGCCGCGCGCTACCGTGGAAGCCCGGCTCGCGAACCCGAAGTGCCTCGTCGAGATCGTTGTCGTCGCTGCGCAGCGCGATTAAGCCTGGCTTCGCAGAGGTTGTTGAAATTCCGTTGATCCGTCTGGCCCGGTGGGCCGTCGCACCATGACTACCGAAATCCTTACGAGCACGCCGACACCGCTGCCTTCCTTCGACGAAGCGATGGCGTTCGTGCGTGAACATGCGGGCGAGGTGAGGCTCTCATCGGGCGAATCGCTGGCGGATCATGCGGCGGGTACGGCGTCGATCATGCGCACGCTCAATGTCGATCCGCCGGCTGTGCTGGCGGCGGCCTTGTTCGCGCTGACACCGCATCTGCAAGACCCGGAGCGCGTGATCGCCGACAACTTCGGCGAAGAAGTCGCGCAACTGGTCGGCGACGTGCGCAAGTTGCTGCGCCTGGGCACTGTGAGTTTGCGTGCCGCGCAGAATGCGATTCCTGAAGCCGGGCGTGACGCACAAGCCGCGCGCCGCGCCCAGGTCGAGGCGCTGCGCAAGATGCTGCTTGCGTTCGCGCAGGACATTCGAGTGGTGCTGATCCGGCTCGCGTCGCGCTTGCAATCGCTGCGTTATTACGCGGCGGCGAAACTCACGCCGTCGCCCGACGTCGCGCGTGAGACGCTCGATATTTACGCGCCGCTCGCCAACCGGCTCGGCATCTGGCAACTGAAGTGGGAGCTCGAGGATCTCGCGCTCCGCTTCGAAGAGCCGGTCACTTACAAGCGCATCGCCAAGCTGCTCGACGAGAAGCGCGTCGAGCGCGAGAGCTATGTTGCGCAAGCGATCGAGCGGCTGCAGCGGGAGTTGGCCGCGGCGCATGTCCAGGCTGAAGTCAGCGGCCGGCCGAAACATATCTACAGCATCTGGCGCAAGATGCGCGGCAAGGAGCTGGACTTCGCCGAACTGTACGACGTGCGCGCGTTTCGCGTGATCGTGCCGGACATCAAGGATTGCTACACGGTGCTCGGCATCGTGCACAACCTGTGGCAGCCGGTGCCGAGAGAGTTCGACGACTACATCTCGCGGCCGAAACCGAACGGCTATAAATCGCTGCACACGGTCGTGATTGGCGACGACGGCCGCGCGTTCGAAGTGCAGATTCGCACGCAGGAAATGCATCAGTTCGCCGAGTACGGCGTGGCCGCGCACTGGCGCTACAAGGAAGCGGGCACGCGGGGCTATAGCGGCCAGTTCAGCGCCAATGAGAAATACGACGAGAAGATCGCGTGGCTGCGTCAGCTGCTCGCGTGGAAAGATGAGGTCTCCGAGGGCGAGCACGGCGAGAAACGCGCGGCGCAGCCGTGGGAGCAACTGCGCCAGGCCACGCTCGACGACGACCACATCTACGTGCTCACGCCGCAAGCGCGCGTGATCCCGTTGCCGCACGGTGCGACGCCGGTCGATTTCGCGTATCACCTGCATAGCGAGCTGGGGCATCGCTGCCGTGGCGCGCGTGTCGACGGCGCGATGGTGCCGCTCAACACGCAACTGCAGAACGGCCAGACGGTCGAGATCGTCGCGGTGAAGGAGGGTGGTCCATCGCGTGACTGGCTCAACCCGCAGCTCGGATATCTGCAAAGCCATCGGGCGCGGCAAAAGGTGCGCGCATGGTTCAACGCGGTCGAAGTGCAGGAGCACATTGCAAGCGGCCGGGCGATGGTCGAAAAGACCTTGCAGCGCGAAGGCAAGACCTCGGTCAATCTCGATCAGCTCGCCGCCAAGCTGGGCTTCAAGACGACCGACGATCTGTTCTCGGTGGTCGGCAAGGAAGAATTCAGCCTGCGGCTCGTCGAGCAGGCGCTGCACGATGCGCCGCCACCCGAGCCAGTCGTCGACGCGCCGGAACAGTTCGAGAAACGCAGCAGTGGCGCGAGCGTTGCACGCGGGGCTTCCACGGGTGTGCTAGTGGTCGGTGTCGACGCGTTGCTCACGCAACTCGCGCGCTGTTGCCGTCCCGCGCCGCCCGACGCTATCTGCGGGTTTGTCACGCGCGGCAAGGGCATGTCGATTCATCGCAGCGATTGCCCGACCTTCCTGCGCATGGCCGATCGCGCGCCGGAGCGTGTGTTGCAAACCGCATGGTCGGCAGATGTCATGAGCGGCCGCGGGCAATCGGTCTATCCCGTCGACCTCAGCATCGAGGCGACAGATAGGCAGGGCCTCCTGCGCGATATCTCCGAAGTTTTCGCTCGCGAGAAAATGAATGTGATCGGTGTGAAAACGCAATCGCGTCGCAACGCCGCGTTCATGCAATTCACGGTCGAGGTATCGAATGCGGCGCAAATTCAGCGCGCGTGTACGTTGCTTGGTGAAGTGACGGGCGTGGTGCGCGCTTCGCGAAAAAGTTGATGCGCGTACGAAGTGGCGGGTGCCAGCGAGCATCCGTGCAAAGCGCATGAGCGCGTGCGTGTGAATTTAAAGTCGGTGCATAAAAGTACTTGCCAAGCGGTGTGGGGCTCCATATAATCTCGTTTCTTCAGGCTCGTAGCTCAGCTGGTTAGAGCACCACCTTGACATGGTGGGGGTCGTTGGTTCGAGTCCAATCGAGCCTACCAACGAAAGAGAAATTCCGGTTTTACCGGGGTTTCGCAAACTGCAGTAAGCGCCTCGGCGCAAAAGGCGAGTAGGGTATGACACCGCGAACGTTGACCGAAACCACTTCGGAGCGACGCTAGTCGAGGACCACTTTCGCCAATGTAGTTTGCAGGAAATGTGAATGCGGCCCCTCGAAAGTGGGGCCGCATTTTTTTTGGCTTATTTGATGGTTGTATGTGCCGCCGCCGGTCGGCACCACGGAGAACGCAATGGTTTCGATACGCCTGCCTGACGGTTCTGTTCGACAGTACGAGCATCCGGTGACCGTCGCCGAAGTGGCCGCGTCGATCGGCCCCGGCCTCGCGAAGGCCGCGCTCGGCGGCAAGATCGACGGTGAGCTGGTCGACACGTCCGCGCTGATCGATCATGACGTGGCGCTCGCCATCGTCACCGATAAAGACGCCGACGGTCTCGACATCATTCGTCACTCCACGGCGCACTTGCTCGCCTACGCGGTGAAGGATCTGTTCCCGGAAGCGCAAGTCACGATCGGCCCGGTCATCGACAACGGCTTTTACTACGACTTCGCCTACAGCCGTCCCTTCACGCCTGAAGATCTCGAGAAGATCGAAAAGCGCATGCAGGAACTCGCGAAGAAAGACGAGCCGGTCTCGCGCCGCGTGGTGTCGCGCGACGAAGCCGTGGACTACTTCAAGAGCATCGGCGAAAAGTACAAGGCCGAGATCATCGAATCGATTCCGGCTACCGACGAAATCAAGCTTTACTCGCATGGCGGCTTCACCGATCTGTGCCGCGGCCCGCACGTGCCGTCCACCGGCAAGCTGAAGGTCTTCAAACTGATGAAGCTGGCCGGCGCCTACTGGCGTGGCGACTCGAAGAACGAGCAGTTGCAGCGCATCTACGGTACGGCCTGGACGAAGAAGGAAGACCAGGACGCGTATCTGCACATGCTCGAAGAGGCCGAAAAACGCGATCACCGCAAGCTCGGCAAGCAACTCGATCTGTTCCATATGCAGGACGAGTCGCCGGGCATGGTGTTCTGGCATCCGCGTGGCTGGACGCTGTGGCAGCAGGTCGAGCAGTACATGCGCCGCCGCGTGAACGACGCCGGTTACCTTGAAATCAAGACGCCGATGATCATGGACCGTTCGCTTTGGGAAGCGTCGGGCCACTGGCAGAACTATCGTGAAAACATGTTTACGACCGAGTCGGAAAAGCGTGATTACGCGATCAAGCCGATGAATTGCCCGGGCCACGTGCAGGTGTTCAACCACGGTCTGCGTTCGTACCGCGATCTGCCGCTGCGGTATGCGGAGTTCGGCTCGTGCCATCGCAATGAGTCGTCGGGCGCGCTGCATGGCCTGATGCGCGTACGTGGTTTCGTGCAGGACGACGCGCACATTTTCTGTACCGAAGACCAGTTCATCAGCGAGTCGATCGCGTTCAATACGCTGGCGATGAGCGTCTACAAGGATTTCGGCTTTGACAACGTCGAGATCAAGCTGTCGCTGCGTCCGGACGCGCGCGCGGGTACGGACGAGACGTGGGATCGTGCGGAGCAGGGTCTGCGCGAGGCGCTGACAGCGTGTGGCGTGACGTGGGAAGAGTTGCCGGGTGAGGGCGCTTTCTATGGGCCGAAAGTCGAATACCACATCAAGGACGCGCTCGGTCGCTCGTGGCAATGCGGCACGCTGCAGCTCGACATGGTGCTGCCGGAACGGCTGGGCGCCGAATACGTCGCCGAAGACAATAGCCGTCGCCGTCCGATCATGCTGCACCGGGCAATCGTCGGATCGATGGAGCGTTTTCTCGGTATTCTGATCGAGCACCATGCTGGTGCAATGCCCGCATGGCTGGCTCCGATGCAGGTCGTGGTGATGAATATCGCGGAAAGTCAGGCCGAATATGCGCGGTCGCTAGCCCAATCGTTGCAAAAACAAGGGGTTAGAGTAAAGGCTGATTTGCGCAACGAGAAGATTAGCTATAAAATACGCGAGCACACGCTGGAAAAGGTGCCGTATCTGCTTGTGGTCGGCGACAAAGAGCGTGAAGCCCAAACGGTAGCCGTGCGTGCCCGTGGTGGTGTCGATCTGGGCGTGATGCCTCTCGATACCTTCATTGAGCGTCTGCGCCAGAACGTGCAGTCGTTCAACTGAGCCACTTGGCAGCCCGGCTCGTTTTTTAATTTTTAGAGGAAACGTAACATCGCTACTGATAAGTCTGCGCACCGCATCAACGGTGAAATTACAGCACCCGAGGTGCGTCTGGTCGGCGTCGAGAACGAACCGCTCGGCATCGTGAAACTTGCTGATGCGTTCCGCATGTCGGAACAGCAGGATGTGGATCTGGTTGAAATCGCTCCGCAAGCGGTTCCGCCGGTCTGCCGTTTGATGGACTACGGCAAGTTCAAGTACTCGGAAGCGAAGAAGCAACACGAGGCCAAGCTGAAGCAGAAGATTGTCCAGGTCAAGGAAGTCAAATTCCGCCCGGGCACTGATGACGGCGATTACAACGTCAAGCTGCGCAACCTCATCCGCTTCCTCGACGACGGCGACAAGACGAAAATCACGTTGCGTTTCCGTGGCCGCGAAATGGCCCACCAGGAAATCGGTATGCGCATGCTCGAGCGCCTGCGCACGGACCTCGACGAAGTCGGTCAGGTCGAGCAGATGCCGAAAATGGAAGGGCGCCAGATGATCATGGTGCTCGCACCGAAGAAGAAGAAGTAAGCGATTGGGGCGGCGGCGCGCCGTGTGGCGCGCGCTCCGGTTGCGAAAGATTGAACGATGCTGTGCCAGATGTCCGGCGCGGTATCGGCAGGTTTCGGATCGGCGCCTATGCAAATGGGCGCCGTTTCCTGAAAAGCGGCCGCTGGTGGTATCGGCGGTCTGCATACCAAGTGGAATGGGTTTCGAAGGGCGGGTAGTGGCCATCTGGCCGACCGCACACCCATATCCATCTAATAATGGAGTTGTCATGCCGAAGATGAAGACCAAGAAGAGTGCTGCAAAGCGCTTCGTGGTGCGTCCGGGCGGTACCGTCAAGCGCGGTCAAGCCTTCAAGCGCCACATTCTTACCAAGAAGACCACCAAGAACAAACGCCATTTGCGCGGTTCGACGTCAGTTCATGAGTCAGATATGAACTCCGTGCGCGCAATGCTGCCGTTCGCTTAACCCTTAACCGAAACTCATAGGAGCTAAACATGCCTCGAGTAAAACGTGGGGTTACCGCACGGGCCCGTCACAAGAAGATCATCAAGCTGGCCAAGGGTTACCGCGGCCGTCGCAATAACGTCTATCGCATCGCCAAGCAGGCGGTCATGCGCGCAGGCCAATACGCCTACCGCGATCGCCGCAACAAGAAGCGTGTGTTCCGTGCATTGTGGATCACGCGTATCAACGCGGCGGTGCGTCAGCACGACATGACGTACAGCGTGTTCATCAACGGCCTGAAGAAGGCTTCGATCGAACTCGACCGCAAGGTGCTGGCCGACATGGCTGTGTTCGACAAGGCTGCTTTTGCTGCGATCGTTCAGCAGGTGAAAGCCGCCGTTGCAGCCTGATTGCGCTTTGGGCAATTAAACTGCGTGGTTCGTTGCAGCGAACATCCGGTAGTCTCGGTGACGCTGCAGCAAAAACGGGGCTCCTCACCGAGCCCCGTTTTTGTTGGTAGAACCAGTTTTGCTTTCGATTGAACACTGACGTTGAAATGATGGGATCAATGGATCTGGACCAGATTGTCGCCGACGCGCAAAAAGCCTTCGCAGAAGCCTCCGACGTCACCACCCTCGAGAACGAGAAAGCCCGCTTTCTCGGCAAATCGGGTGCGCTGACCGAGCTCTTGAAGGGACTTGGCAAACTCGATCCCGAAACGCGCAAGACCGAAGGCGCACGGATCAACCTCGTCAAACAACAAGTGGAAGCCGCATTGACGGCCCGCCGTCAGGCGCTGGCCGATGCGTTGCTGAACCAACGCCTCGCCGCTGAAGCCATCGACGTCACGCTGCCCGGTCGCGGCACCGGTGCAGGCAGCCTGCACCCGGTGATGCGCACATGGGAGCGCGTCGAACAGATTTTCCGTACGATCGGATTCGACGTGGCCGACGGCCCCGAGATCGAAACCGACTGGTACAACTTCACCTCGCTGAACAGCCCGGAAAACCACCCGGCGCGTTCCATGCAGGACACTTTCTACGTCGACGGCAAAGACGCCGACGGCCGTCAACTGCTGCTGCGCACGCACACCAGCCCGATGCAGGTGCGTTACGCGCGTACCAACACGCCGCCGATCAAGGTGATCGTGCCGGGCCGCACGTATCGTGTGGACAGCGACGCGACTCACTCGCCCATGTTCAACCAGGTCGAGGGCCTGTGGATCGACGAGAACATCAGCTTCGCGGATCTGAAGGGCGTCTATACCGACTTCCTCAAGAAATTCTTCGAGCGGGACGACATTCTCGTGCGCTTCCGCCCGTCGTACTTTCCGTTTACCGAACCGTCGGCTGAAATCGACATGCTGTTCGAAACGGGCAAGAACGCCGGCAAGTGGCTCGAAATTTCGGGTTCCGGCCAAGTTCACCCCACGGTGATCCGCAACATGGGCCTCGACCCCGAGCGCTACATCGGCTTCGCTTTCGGCAGCGGCCTCGAGCGGCTCACGATGTTGCGTTACGGCGTGCAAGACCTGCGTCTGTTCTTCGAAAACGACTTGCGTTTCCTGCGTCAATTCGCGTGAACCGGCGCGTACGAACGCGACAAGCATAGAGCGCGACACTGCACGCAGTGCCGCAGCAGCGTCCCCGGCGGTGTTCGTCAATGACGAGTATCGAAGTACCTGCCGGACATGGACCTAACCTGATCAGAACGTACACAGAACCATGCAATTCCCGGAATCCTGGCTGAGAACCTTTGTCAATCCGCAACTCACGACGGATGAGCTGTCGCACGCGTTGACGATGGCAGGTCTCGAAGTCGAAGACCTGCGGCCGGCCGCGCCGCCGACCTCGAAGATCGTGGTCGGCCAGGTGCTGGAAGTCGTCAAGCACCCGGACGCGGATAAGCTCAACGTATGTCAGGTGAACGCCGGCACGGGCGCGACGCTGAACATCGTGTGCGGTGCGCCGAATGTCACGCCGGGCATCAAGGTGCCGGTCGCTCTCGTGGGCGCGCAGTTGCCGCCGGCTGAAGAGGGCGGCGCGCCGTTCGCGATCAAGCTCTCGAAGCTGCGCGGCGTGGAAAGTCAGGGCATGCTGTGCTCGGCACGCGAACTCAAGCTCTCGGAAGATCATAGCGGCCTGATGATCCTGCCGGAAGATACGCCGATCGGCCAGGACATCCGCGAAACACTCAATCTCGACGACACGGTCTTCGAAGTCAAGCTGACACCGAACAAGGCGGACTGTCTGTCCGTGTTCGGCGTGGCGCGCGAAACCTCGGCCATCACCGGCGCAGCGCTGCGCCCGCTTGAGATCAAGCCGGTCGAAGTCAAGCTTAACGAAACGTTGCCCGTCAAAATCTCGGCCCCCGATCTGTGCGGCCGTTTTTCAGGGCGCGTGATTCGCGGTGTGAACGCGCGCGCGAAGTCCCCGCAATGGATGGTCCAGCGACTGGAGCGTTCGGGTCAGCGCAGCATTTCCGCACTCGTCGACATCTCGAACTATGTGATGCTCGAACTCGGCCGGCCGTCGCACGTGTTCGATCTGGACAAGATCCACGGCGGCATGGACGTGCGTTGGGGCCGCAAGGGCGAAACGCTCAAGCTGCTGAACGGCAACACCGTCGAACTCGATGAAACCGTCGGCGTGATCGCCGATGAACAGCACATCGAAAGCCTCGCCGGCATCATGGGCGGCGACAGCACGGCCGTTACGCTCGACACCACCAACATCTATCTCGAAGCCGCGTTCTGGTGGCCGGACAGCATTCGCGGCCGCTCACGCAAATACAACTTCTCGACCGATGCGGGTCATCGTTTCGAACGCGGCGTCGACTACGCGACCACGGTCGAGCATATCGAACGGATCACGCAATTGATCCTCGATATCTGCGGTGGCGAAGCCGGCCCGGTCGACGATCAGATCGTCAACGTGCCGCAGCGCGAGCCGGTGAAGATGCGGATTTCGCGCGCAAACCGCATCATCGGTATCAAGATCGATGCGGACGAAATCGCGCAGATCTTCACGCGGCTCGGCCTCACTTTCGAACGCGACGGCGATACGTTCTCGGTGATGCCGCCGTCGTACCGGTTCGATATCGAAATCGAAGAGGACCTGATCGAAGAGGTCGCGCGTATCTACGGTTTCGAGAAAATTCCCGCACGTCCGCCGGTCGCGACCAGCGAAATGATGCCGACCAACGAAACGCAGCGCTCGATTCACGTGATCCGTCACGCGCTCGCCGCGCGAGATTATGCGGAGACGGTCAACTTCAGTTTCGTCGACGCCGAGTGGGAGCAGGATTTCGCCGGCAACGACAAGCCGGTACGTCTGCTGAATCCGATCGCGAGCCAGTTGTCGGTGATGCGCACCACGCTGTTCGGCAGCCTGATCAACGTGCTGCGTACCAACCTGAACCGTCGCGCGGCCGATCGCGTACGCGTGTTCGAAGCTGGCCGCGTGTTCCTGCACGATCCGTCGATCAAGGCCGGCGAGCTGACGGTCGAAGGTTTCGCACAGCCGAAGATGATCGGCGGCCTCGCCTACGGTCCCGCGTTCGAAGAGCAATGGGGTGCACAAACGCGCGCCGTCGACTACTTCGACGTGAAGGGCGACATTGAAGCCGTGCTCGCGCCGGCCGTGGCGCGCTTCGTGAAAGCGGAGCATCCGGCTTTGCATCCGGGCCGCAGTGCGCGTATTGAACTGAATGATCGCGCAGTGGGCTGGATTGGCGAATTGCATCCGCGCTGGATGCAAAAATATGATTTACCGCATGCGCCTATTCTGTTTGAAATCGAATCGGAAGCATTAATGCAGCGCGTATTGCCGATTCCGTCGGATGTGTCCAGATTCCCGCCGGTCCGTCGCGATATTGCGGTGGTCGTCGATCAGAAAATCGAGGTACAAGCGCTGCTGGACGAGCTCCAGAAGGCGCAGTCCGAAGAGGCTTGCAAGACTGTCCAGAAGGTTGCGCTTTTCGACGAATTCCGTCCAAAATCAAACACTTCCGGTGGTCTGGCTGCTCACGAGAAAAGCCTTGCGTTCCGTGTGACCTTGCAAGATACTGGCGGGACCCTTCAGGATGAAACGGTCGATCTGGCCATTCAAACTCTGGTGGAACGTCTGGCTCGAGTATATGGCGCACGGTTGCGTGGATAACCCGCATTTAGCATTTGCACGGCATTTTTTCGCAACCTCCGTTTCTGCTTGGCGCGCCATTTGATAGATATGAATGAAATGAACTCGAGTGATTTCGAAGCCCTTCTTACGGCGCAACGCAGCGCCATGATTCGCGAAATTCCGACATCACCCGCGGCCGTTTCCACCGAAACGCCGACGCTTACCAAGGCTGAACTTGCCGAGTTGCTGTTCGACAATGTCGGGCTCAACAAGCGGGAAGCGAAAGATATGGTCGAAGCATTCTTCGAGGTGATCCGCGATGCGCTGGAGAGTGGCGATAGCGTGAAGCTGTCGGGGTTCGGCAACTTTCAGTTGCGCGACAAACCCCAGCGTCCCGGCAGAAACCCGAAGACCGGTGAGGCGATTCCAATCGCGGCGCGGCGCGTTGTGACGTTCCATGCAAGTCAAAAGCTGAAGGCACTGGTCGAGAACGGCGCTGAAGCAAGCTTCTCGCGCTGATCGATTGGCGCGTTCCTGCGCAACCCACCACGACGGCTAACTGACGATGACAGCGACGATCGAAAAAGTCGTCTTGCCTCCGATCCCGGCGAAGCGCTACTTCACGATTGGTGAGGTCAGCGAACTATGCGGCGTAAAACCGCACGTGCTGCGCTATTGGGAGCAGGAGTTCACGCAGTTGAGGCCGGTCAAGCGGCGCGGCAATCGCCGGTACTACCAGCATCACGAGGTGCTGTTGATCCGGCGGATTCGTGAGTTGCTGTATGAGCAGGGCTTCACGATCAATGGAGCGCGTAATCGGCTTGATTCGCATGGCGGTGGCGCGCACGGTGCGCCGGCTGAGGTGGTTGAGGAAGGTGAGGGCGCAGCGGCGCCGGCAGCAGCGGCTGCGGTAGACGTGGAGCAGTTGCGTAAGGAATTGCTGCATGTGATCGATTTGTTGGGTCACTAATCGCTTTGTTAGCGTAGGGCAGTTCTAATCGATTGAAGTGTCTGTTATAATTTTTAGCTGTTCGGGGCGTAGCGCAGCCTGGTAGCGTACCTGCATGGGGTGCAGGTGGTCGGAGGTTCAAATCCTCTCGCCCCGACCAAGTCAAAGCAAAGACTGGCGGGCCTTCGGGCCTGTCAGCCTTATCTGGCGCGGCTCCTAGTCCGTGTGGATGCTACACAGCGAGTTCAAAGCTCGTATCATCCTGCTATGTGTACGCACCTTGTCAAACGCGGTTCCCGGTACTACATCCGCCGCCGCGTCCCTCTCGATCTCGTCTCCCTCGTTGGCAAGTCCGAAGTAACGAAAGCACTCGGCACGTCTGACAGGTCAGAAGCCGTCGCGCTCTGTCGCGCTGAAGGCGTCCGACTCGATACCGAATGGCAAGCCCTACGCGCTAGCGTTAAGCCCTCGGTCGTTCACGTCGATCCGCATCCAACCCGCGAACATCAGGAAGACTGGGAAGACGCTCAAGCCTCGCTTGACGAAGGCGTACGCGAAGCCGAAGCCGAAGCACAGGAATTCCAGATACAGCAGCGCGTCGCCGTCGAACGCGAAGTACAGCGCCGTCTCGCCAACAGCACCGCGAAGCCCGCCACGGCAACAACGAAGCCCGCACGGCCAGCCGGTCGGATGCTTCCCGATGTCATCGACGCATGGACAAAAGAGCGCCAGCCGCAAGCCCGCACCGTGCAGATAGCAGAGCGCACAGCGCGCCGCTTCCGCGAAGTCGTCGGCCCTGTTCCTGTAGCTTCGATCTCACGTCAGCACGTCATTGCCTTCAAAGATGCGCTTCTATCATCCGGCCAAACAGCAATCAACACGGACAAGATTCTGACGATGCTGTCCGCGCTCCTGTCGTATGCACTCGATCAGGGATGGACAACCACCAACCCGGCAAAGGGCATCAAGGTCGGCGCACGGTCGAACGCTAAAGCCGCTCGCCTGCCGTTTGATCTCCCAGCCCTCAAGCTCATTTTCGGTTCACCTGTCTACACAGAACACGCACGGCCAGAAGGCGGCGCGGGCGAAGCCGCGTACTGGCTCCCGCTCCTCGCGCTCTACACTGGCGCGCGTCTCGAAGAACTCGCACAGCTTCAGCCGTCAGACATTCAGCAAGCCCCGTACACGGACGCCAGCGGCTCGGCTCACTCGGCGTGGTGTATCCGCATCAGTGACGAAGGCGAAGGGCAGGGCGTCAAGACTGCAACGTCCCGCCGCCGCGTCCCGGTCCATCCCGATCTAATCGCGCTCGGCTTCATCGACTACGCGCAGAGCGTCAGCGGCCCGCGTCTGTTCCCTGCACTCAAACCGGATCGCGAGGGGCGCGAAGGCGCGCTATGGGGTAAGTGGTTCGGCAAGCACATTCACAAGCTCGGCATCACTGATTCTCGAATGGTCTTCCATTCGTTCCGACATCTACTCAAGCACACCATGCGAGAGTGCGGCATCAGTGAGGAAGTATCGGACGCCATCACAGGGCACGCTTCCGGCTCGGTCGGTCGCCGGTACGGCGCGACGCTGTACCCGCTCGCCCCGCTCGTGGATGCCATGCAACGGTACAGAATCTACGGCCTCGAACTGCCGCCGCCAGCAAAACGATAAGGGTTGCGCTGCTCGCGACGCCTGCGGCTCGCTCGGCTGTCGCCAGCGCCAACAGATGCACGGCGGCGCACTCTCGGCGCATCGCCATAGCACTATCGCGACAGCGAGTAGAAGCCGGGAGAAGCCCGCCCCGTAAGGGTTTGCGGGCAATCAGCCAACGCCAGAAAGTGCCATTTGTCCCATCAAATGTCCGGGCAAATGTCCGGGCAAATGTCCGGGCAGAATCCGCCCTTTATCGCCTCGGAATCGCCGGGTTATGGTGCGGGTCTACTCGCTCGCGGATCGCCTGCCCTTCTGCTCGGGACACTCGCGAGTCGAGGTCGGAACCTGAGAACGGCACGCTGCCCGGTGCGCAGTTCTCCCATTCCTGAATCCGCATCTCCTGAACTGTCCGCGCGCCGGTCGGCGTGGCCCTGTCGAGGTCGCCCCGCGTAAAAGTCTCGTCGCCCGCCCGCGCCTCGCGCTCGGCTTCTCGCGCGGCCTCGGCCTGCTCAATCGCTGCCCGGTGCACGCGGTCGCTCGGCACCTTGCCCTGTCCGGTACGTGCTCGCCATGCTGCCGCGTGTTTCCGCTGCCGCTCCTCGTGTTCTGCTACGGTCAATCGTACTAATCGTCGTTCCGTCATGTCATGTCCTTGGTTGACTAAATGTGTGTCTGCCGCTGCTGTGCGGCCTCGTGGTGGGCTTCCTGCAACTTCTGCATCAATCGTGTTAGCGGCCCGTCGCCGCCCTCGTGGCGGTCGTAGATTCGCTGCTGCGCCGGGACGTCGCCCCGCGTGTTGAATCGCGCATCGGTCAACATCGTGTAGCCGTTCGGATGGCGCGGCCATCGGCCCGCGTTGATGATCTGAACGTGTAGCCGTCCGTCGCCGTAAATCCGGCCATGCGCGCGCCAGCCCGCGCCGTGCTCGGTGTGCTCGCCGTCCAGCACTTCGGACACAGCAAGCTCACCTTGCCGCCGTAGCCATTCAGCGCGGCCCTGTCGTCGCCTGCCATCGGCTCGAACTCCCGGCTTCATGTTGCCTTCGAGAAGCGGCCAGCGCCGCGTCTGGCACGCGTAACAAGCGCCGTCGATAGGTCGCCTGCCGGTTGATCCGCAAACCCGCGGCGCGCCGTCTTTCGCGTACGTGCGGGCGCACGGTCTGCCGGTGAAAGTGGGGTTCCGTTCCTGTGCCGCCGCCCATCGCAACCGCCCGAATCGACGTTGGTGGAAATGCCAGCACGCGGTGCAGGTCTTCGCATGCCGGACTAGCGCCGCCGTCAGGTGGTCGCCTCGGTGGAACTGCCGACAATCCGCCGTCTGCTCCGGCCATGCCAGCGGTGGGCGTCCCGTACGGCTCACGACTTATCCTCACTATGGGCGCGGGAATCCGGGCGCTCGTCGGCATCAGCGGGCAAGGCAGGGCGCGCTTCTGCGCGGTCTGATCCAGCCGCCCTAGCCACACAACCGGCCAGCGGAACCCCGCGCCGGATGCAATCGGCCCTTTGAACGTGTTCCGCCTCGGTGTAACGGTCGCCGCCGTCCGCTGCCGGGTGCCCAGCTTGCGCCGGGTGAGTGCAGGACAGCAGCGCGCCAGCAGTGACGCAGCAACCTAGCCATCGGACAATCGCGCGCATCATGCCGCCTCCATCATGGCAAGCGCAGCGCGCACCGTATCCGGCCCGAAGTGTTCCGCCGCCGCAATCATGGCGCGGTCGATCTCTGCCGGGTCCAGCTTTACCCATCCGTGCGGGCGCTCTACGAAACCCTTCGCCCTCATCATGCCGACCATGCGGCTATCGAATCCGTGGCTCGGTGGGTTCGCCGCGCTCGCCTGCTCGAACTGCTGCCAAGCATCGCGCCACATCTCGGCGTGCTCGTCGGTCAGCTTCCGCGCGCTGCCGGTCGTCACGTACGCTTCGCGGATCGCGGCTTGGTTGTCGGTCGCCGTGCTCCAGAACGCTTTGTATCGGGCGATAGCTGGGAGCATTTTCCCGGCTCGCATGTTCGGCATCCATCGCGCAACGTACGCGGCCAGCGCGCCGCCGTTCTCCTGCGTGCCGTCCTTCCCTTCGTACGCGCCAAGCGCCGCGTTACAGTGCTTGTGCAGTGCGCCGCGTGGCAGATTGTTCCGGTGGTCGTGGTCGCTGTGTGCCTTCGCCAGCGTCAAGCTCGCGCCGCAGATGTCGCAGCATCCGGCCTGCATCGCCAACGACATAATCAGGTGCGGCTTCGTCGTGCCCTTGGTGCGGGCGAAGTTGCGGCTCGGGTCAATCGTCGTGTTCGTCATAATCTAGTCCTTGGTGTAGCGCCTCGCGCCGGTTCTCCGGTCGCGGGCGTGTTGTCAGAGTGGTGGTAACTGGTCGAGGGTCCGCGCCGGTAATCCGTGCTTCGCTCGTTCTTCGTTGATCGCGGCCAGTCGCCGCAACTGGGAGACATCGCCGGTCGTCGCCGGTCCTGTCGTGGCCTTCAATACGCCTTTCAATACGCCTTGCTTGCGTAGTGCGGCCAGCGCCTTTAGCTCGCGCTCGGGCGTGTACTGCTTCTCGCGTCTGATCGGCTCCGGGTCGTCGCCGTCCGTCTCGCGTAGCGCGTCGGGCATCCATGCCGGATCGAATGGAACGCCGGTTAGCTCGCAGAGAATCGCCGCCATCCGTCGCCGCCTGCCTGCCCTCGGCTCTGCCGTGATTAGCTGCCGTAGCAAGTCCTTCTCGCCGTACGGGTGCGTCTCGTCGTCGGCTACTAGGTCCGGGTCCAGCTTCAGGCGAATCGTTGGCGTGTTAAATGCCCTGTTCGGTTTGATCGGGTCGGGATACAGCAACGGCATAGGCAACCAGTCCGCGTACATGCCTTTAACCACTCGTCGGCATAGCGTCCGGTCGTATCCCTTCAGCGCGGCCATGAATGCCATCGCCTGCGGGTTGTAGGCCAGCGGGTGACGCATCCATACAGGCGGCTCGTAATGCCTGCCGTCGCCTGCGTCCGTGTACCGATTGAACAGCGAATGAAGTAGCGCCTTGTCGCGGTCGGCAATGTCCCGCTTGTGTCGCCATTCGGTCGGCGGCTCTACGCGCTCGATGCGCGGCCAGCGGCCTCGCGTGTCGCGGTAGTCATCCGGGAATTCAACCGGCCAGCGCAGTTCTAGCGCCTTCTCGCCTTTGATGTAGTCGGCCCTGTCGAGCACTTCGAACAACGACAGGGGGCGCATCGCCGCACTACGATCACGACAGCGCGCAATCTGCTTGCGAGCCTTATCTGTCATGGGTTTACGGGCGGTCCCTGTCTTCGGAAACCGTGCATTTGTCCCGCCATTTGTCCGGCCTCGTGCGGCCTTCTTTGGTACTGCTTTAGCCTCGGTACGCATAGCGGTTTAGTGGATCGCGGCCAGCTTCGCCTCTGCCGCTGCGCGCTCTGCCTTTTCCAGAATGAACGCCAGCTTCACAACGCGATTCACCGTCACGATGCTCACGCCGTACCGCTGCGCAATCTCAATCGTCTTCATGTCCGCGAGAAAGTCGCCAACAATGCCGTGCTTCTCGTCGGTGTCCAAGCATTCGATCTGCGTCGCGCGGTGTACCTCGGCGTCATGCACTCGGAAACCTTGGGCGCGCAACTCGTCGCCAATCTCGGAGAAGCGAAGCGGGAACTTCTCCGGGTTCGCGCGGTACTCTCTAATAGCGCGGCCCGTCAGGCGTTCGGTGTTGTGCGTGCCGTTGCCTACTCGGCGGGTGGTCGTGTTCAATGCGGTCATGTTCTATCCTTGGTGTTCAGGTGGGTACTTCAAATGTGACGAAGCCCGCGCGTGCGGGCCTCAGATGGTCAAACGTGGGTCAAACGTTCGCGCGGTTGACGCGCTCAAAACTTGGTCGGCCTATTTGGCCGGTGCGTTACGCGCCGTAAACAGTCGGTGACGGTCCCGCGATGTAGCCGCGCCGCTTGTGCTGCAAGTACTTCTCGATACCTGCCGCCGCGTCGCCGTCTCCGAACTCCAGCACGCTCGCGGGCAGAAGGTGTGCCGCCTGCGCTACTGCTGCGTGTAGCTCGCGGCCAGCGGCGTGCAACTGTTCTTTCCGGGTGTGCGGCTTGCCGGTCGCATGGTCGAAGCCGAACTCGTACTCAACGATCAACGCGGACAGCGCGGTATCGTCCGCAGCACGCACGCTAACAACCGTGAGACTGTCGATAACGGCTTGCCGGTCGCGCGCCAGAAGTGCGGGCATCGCTGCATTCAGTTCGATCTGTTCCGCTTCCAGTGCTTCGATGCGCTCGAACGCTTCTTTCAATTGCCGGTACTGATTCGCCAGCGGTGCAATAGCCGCGTGCAGATTCCCCAATGCCACTAGCTGCGCCTGTGCCTGCTCGGCTGTAGCGAAGCGGTCAAGTGCGGTCGTGGTGTTCTTCGTGTTCGTGGTGTTCTTCGTCATGGTCATCTATTCCTTGGTGTGCCGTCGCTCAGTGCGCCGACTGTGTATGTGGAGTGCTAACTATTCCTGCTGATCGTGGGCGGATACCGCGCCGCCCGTCGCGTCATGCGTCAGTACAGTACAGAAGTGTCCGATGTCGGGTGTGCCGAGTGGACAGCGCCAGCGCCCTGCGCCTTCAGGATCGCCGCAAGCTGGCCGTTGCCGGTGTACGAACCCCACACCGTGCCGCCGATGGTGTTGGCGAACGTGTTCAGGATGTCGCCGGGCAACAGCGTTCCCAGTGCCGCGCCTCCGATGACCGCCAGTTCGGCGGTGTTGAACTCTTGCAGCTTCTTCGTGCGGGTCACACCTGCATCATCGACGTACGTGACCGACAGTGCAGCGAGCACGCTCTTGTCTGCCTCATCGACGCGTTGGATGGACTTGACGTTGGATGAGAGTGAAAGACTCATTCTGTGTTTCTCCTGTGGTTGGTTGTGTGGTGCTTACCAGCTACGCGTGAGCGAAGCCTGCACTGCTGCCAGTGGCACGAACGAAAACGAAGCCTTGGCCTCTGCCGGTGCATTGCTGCCCAGTGACGCGTGAATCCGGGTGCCCACTACGGTGCTAGTGCTGTTCTTTACGAATGCGTTCGCCTTCACCGTCTCCGCCAGCGCGTACAGCGCAAGCTCCGGCCAGCGGTTCAGCGCGGCCACGTCCGTCTGACTGACAGGGTTCAAGCCCGCCGCCCGCACATAGCCGACTGGCGACTCGTCGTAGCGGTGGCTCACGCCGCGCCCGTCCGTGAGAGACACAGGCGAGTTACCCGCATTGATAGCGTCGTCCACGTCGCGGGAGTACTGCACTGGGTTTCCAGCGCCAGCCGCTACGCTGCCCTGCCAGCCGGTGCCGCCCTTCGTGCTCCAGCTACGGGACTGGACAGAAGCCGAACCCGATCCGGGCAAGCTACCGGAAAACCGTGCCGGTGCCGCTGCGTCGCCGCCAATTTGTGATCGTGGGAAAGACATAGAATTCTCCTTGGGTGTGATTGAGTGGTTGTGTGTCCTGTTATCGGCTAGGACGAAGCCGTGCTACTTCTGCTGTCAGGCGGTCGCTCGCGCGGCCAACTTCGCCCGCTCGGCATTGCTCTTGCGTCCGGGCTTCTTAGGCTGTGCCCACGCCGGTAATGGCTCGGTGCCCAGTGCGAAGCGCAGCGCCGCGCGGAAAGCGGCAACGGCGTTCGCGTCGCCTCGTGCGTAGGCTTCAACGAGGTACTCGCGGGCCTTACGGCTCCGGTTCAATTGTTCTGCGGTCAACATGGCTTGCTCCTATGGAAAGTGGGGAATGGGAATGTGTGTCTATCTGATCCATCGAAATTGATTCTGTGTCTGCTGAGTCCAGCGAAATTGGTATGTGTGTCTTGTGAGTCGTCCAGAATCAAATCCGTAGGCTTTTCGGCAATGCCTATGTGTGTCTGCTGAGCCCATCGAAATCGGAATCCCAAGCCCCGTAAGGCTTTGCGCCAACGCCAGAAAGCACAAAGCCCGCGCAGTGGCGGGCCTCGTCGGTGGTCTAGTGGTGGTGCCAGCGCGTTCTATTCGCCTGTCGTCTCCTTCAATCTGTGTACGGTCGCAGCTTCAGAATCGTATTCGGAGACACGCCGTACTCTTTCGCCAGTGCCCGCGCCGATACCGCATCCGGGCCAGCCAGCCGCGTCATAATCGCCTGCTTCTGCTCGTCGGTGAGTGCGTCAGGGCGTCCACCAACCCGGCCTTCTGAGCGCGCCTTAGCCAGTCCTGCATGCGTCCGTTCAACGATCAACTCGCGTTCGAACTGAGCAACCGCCAACAGTACGGTCATCGTGAAGCGGCCAGCCGGTGACGTGAGATCGACGCCGGGAATGGCGAGGCAATGCAGCTTCACGCCCTTACTGTGTAGCGCGTCAACCGTAACCGTCACGTCCGTGGTGTTGCGTCCGAGTCGGTCCAGCTTCGTGCATACCAGCGTATCGCCTGCTTCCAGCTTATCGACCAGCTTTGCGAACAATGGGCGGTCCATCGCGGCCACGGTCCCGCTGATCGTCTCGCATACCACGCGATCCTTGCGCACGTCGAAACCCTTGTCCTTGGCTTCTAGCACTTGGTTCTGTGCGTCCTGATCGTTCGTGCTGACTCGTGCATAAAGAAACGTGCGGCTCATCTCGGTTACTCCTCGGTGTTCATCAAAGGTGTTCATTATCTCCTGTGTTCAGAAACCCGTCAAGCAGGACTTGATGAACAGTTATCTGATGCCGGTGTCACTGATCAACAAACGAGTGTTTTATGAACAGGGTATCAGGCCGCTGCTCGCATTCTTAGCGCGCGCTGCATGTACGATCACGACAGTGTGAGTAGCCGCTCAGGCCCGCCAGTGCTGGCCCTGTACGCATGCCCTGTGTCTGACTCGTCGCCAAATGTCCGGCCCGCTCTGCGCCCTGTGCGCCCGTTCGTGGCCCGCCGTCGCCGCTTGGCAGAGGAGCAGTCGCCCGCGCCTGCACGCCCGCGCCCGTCAACCCTCCAGCACGCGGCCAGCGCGGCCTATGGGGGCTTTTTGCGCGGGCGGGCGGCCTAAGTGCCCACGAATAAGCGCACCAAAATTTGGCCCGGTTCAGGGCACGGATTGAATCTCGGCTATGTACGGCTCGACTGGGTATGCGAACCAGAAAACGCCGTTACCGTGTTTCAGGTGATCTCGGTGTACGCGTAGCCGCTCGCTCTCAGCATCGAACAGGGTGCAGCGGAATTTACGGGAAGTGTTCACGGCGGGCTTGTCCGTCTCGATCACAAGCTCGATCTGGTACTCACCGGTACGCCAAAAGAATTGAGCGTCGAACAGGGCAAGCAATGGTTCCACCAATGCCGGTTCCGCCTCCACCAGCGCCCCATTCGCCCGCGCCTGCGGGTCCGCATCCCTCGCGGCGGCTTTGCGCGCAATGTCCATGCGCAGTGCATGTGCGTGAGTGCTGTATTCCTGCCGGACTTCTCGCGATGCGAACTTAAAGAAGTTCAGGTTATAGCCCCACGATTCTTTCGGTTTCAGGGTAAACGGCGTGAACAGCGTGGCCTGCTTGTCCGTGCCCTTCTCGTAAAAGCCTCGTGCGTCCAGTTCCCGCCGCTCGGTCCCGCGAGTAACGTTCAGGCTGATTCGCTTCACCCTGACATCAGCGCCGCCTGTGTTTGTAATCGTTACGTGCATCTCTGCCGCCGCCGCGCCGACATCATGTTTAAGTGCAATGCGGTCGAAGCATTCCACGTCCAGCTTCCCACGCCGGAACCATAGCTTTATCGGCGGTAACTGCGACAACACAAGGGCAGCGACAGCCGCCGCGCCCTGCCAGACTGTGGCGTCTGCGTAGAAAGGGTGGTCGCTCATCTGTTCGTTGTTCTCTGGAGTGGCGTTCCTCAGATGATAACGGCAACCTGTGGCATAAAGACGTTATACTGGCGGCTCGTTCGTCTGTCCCACAACCCTGCATCCTGCGGTGCGTGGCGCAGCGCCAAAGCCTTACTAGGTGGGGTTCAGCGGGAATCAAATCCTCTCGCCCCGACCAAAGAAATCAATGGGTTACAAGCTTCGGCCTGTAACCCGTTTTTCGTTGCCGTCTGGTTGCCGGAATGGCAACCACTAGCAACCCTTATCCGAATTTCAGCCCGATTGTTTGTTGTTTGTTGTTTGTTGTTGGCGCATCCGTTGTCGTCGGTTGCGCCGCGCAGGCTTGCAGTCTTTCATGTCGTCCACACAGAATAGCGGACCGCCTTACCGCAACAGATCCATGTCAATGAGGGTGAGCATGAACGGCGCAGTCAGTGAGGGGCCGTCGCTTGCATGAATGCACCCAGCGGCTCTGCGTAGAACGTTGCGTTGACTAGCGTCGCGTGTCCTCGGGTTTCGGCGCTGGTTGGAATCAGCAACAAGCGGGCTTGCTTCAATTGGTGAAGCGCCGTCTGCATCGTGCCGGTGTCCGGCGGGTTACGCTCGTCATCCGCGGAGTTAATGGCCAGTACAGGCGCCTGAATTCGGGGCAATCCTGGTACGGGGTTGTAATCGGCGGCCGCACCCCATTGATACATGACATCGTTGGCATCGCCTTTGGGCGCCGCCAGCATGTCGTCGACCATCTTGTCAGCTTTCGCACGCGTCGGCGCCAACGTCTGGTAAGCAAGGGTGCCTCCGCTGGTCGCGATCGCAAACATCGTGCTGGCGAGGCGTAACGAGGGGGGCTGCGCCGTATAGTCGCCATGGTTCCATGCCGGATCCTGCCTGATCGACTCGACAAGCATGCGACGCATCATCCAGTTGCGCGCGGACATTTCGACAGGTTGGGACGCCATCGGAACGAGCGCATCCATCATGTCGGGATACTTTTCGCCCCAAAGCCAGGTCTGCATTCCTCCCAAGGAGTAGCCGAGGACGAGGCGAAGATGATGAATGCCGAGTCCTTCCGTGACCATGCGATATTGGGCGGACACCATATCGTCGTAGTCGTACTGAGGAAAATGCGCGTGCAGACCATCGGATGGTTTGGCGGATTTTCCAATGCCGATTCCTTCGGGCAGGATGATAAAGTACTTTGTCGCATCGAGTGGCTGCCCGCGTCCAAACAGCTTGCCTGCAAAGTTCGGCGTCAACAGGCTCGCCGCGGGTTGGTTCGTCCCATGAAGCACGAGAACCGCCGGGTTAGCAGGGTCGCCAATGGTCAGGTAGTGAAGGCGAACAGCATTCAGCGTATCGCCCGTGTGGAACGTAAAGCTCGGTGCGATCCAG
The DNA here is from genome assembly GCF_046027605.1 of Paraburkholderia fungorum. Lineage (GTDB taxonomy): Bacteria > Pseudomonadota > Gammaproteobacteria > Burkholderiales > Burkholderiaceae > Paraburkholderia > Paraburkholderia fungorum_F. Next base: position 526,122 of record NZ_JAQQEF010000003.1, on the reverse strand, counting down.
TCACCTTCACGCGGAGCGGGATAACTTTGCGCGAAGGCGAGCGAAGGGAGTAACGCAAAGAGAACGGAACAACAGCTACTGCGAACAACGGTGAAAAAGCGCATCAATTGAACCTCGATTCTGGATTGAACGACGGGTGACAGTGATTGCGGCCGACGCTGGCACTGCGCCTAACCGCGTCCGCTTCCGCCATGGGCGCCTGCGCTCACGTGTCCTATCTCGGCGCGTCCCATCGCGCCGAAGCCCGGACGCCCTCTATCGAACTGTGCGCGACCGAAGCCTTCAGGGCCGATTCCCCCCAACCGGCTCAATCCGACGCCCGGAACCCCACGCAATCCGGCGAGTTGTCGCGGCGACATCGCAGGCAGATAAGTGTGCCCCGCGCCGTACATGCCGCGCATGTCGTAAGCGCCATGCCGAGAATCGAAACCTTCGTTGCCGCGAAAGAAGTGATTGGCGTCGATGAGGCTGCGGTTGTGCCACACATACCGGCCGCCATCGAACCATACCGCCCGATGACGCCAGTCGGGCCTCCAGTGTCGCCAGCCCCATCCGTAGCCACCGAAATACCCCAAATCGAATCCAGCGCCGAACACGATTCCCGGCCCATCGAGGTGGAGGTCCGGATCGCCATACCAGCCTGGCCAGAGCGCCATCGCTGCGCCATACACGAGCGACGGATCATATTCGGGCACGTACACGACTGCGGGATCGGCTGGCAGGATGCTGATCAATCCACCATCATTCGCTACCGTTTCCTGTTGGCCGGTTTCCAGGTTACCCGCCGTGCTGGCCTGCTGCCGCATTGTCTGAATGGCCGCCATCAATTGCTGTGGCTGGCTCAGATACGCGTCGCCAAGCGATGATGTCCAGACCACATTCTGGTCCATGTTCGCGAGCACGGCGGGAAATCCTGTCAGCGCCTTGACGCTAGGATCCCAGACCTGCTGATCGACTTGAGCGGCCAGTGCGTCCCCCGTCAATTGGGAGTTCGATTGCACCCAGCGGTCCGCTGCGACGACTTCCGCCGTATGTGTGGCGGCAGCGAGAATTTGTGCGACCAGGGGATCCGGATATAGCGCGATGGGGGCAACAAGTTGCTGCAGTTCACCAGGCGTGCGCTGGATTGCAGTGGACGGCGGGACCACCGCCTGACTATCCTGATCGGCGAACACATGGCCCGCCATCCCGAACGCGATGCATGACGGCACAACGATTGAGAAGACCCGTTTCATCAACTTCATGGAATCTGTTCCGGTTTTACAATCTGAGCCTCCTACTGTAGGCAAATGAAGTGTCCTGGCACTGACGCGTTGATGAAGTTTTCGTCATCTTCTTTCAGAACTGGTTGTCGGTACGCTGAACCTGCAGGGGGCAGGTGCCTTGAGCTTCACGCACGGGTGCGGTTTTTTCCTCGACGCCCGCATAGGCTTGAGCCGGCATAAACCTCTCGCTGCATAGCGGGAGTCCATAGCGGGCGTCGTCCGTCACATCGGAGCTATTCGTGCCCTTTTCAGAAGGTGGTTACGATGCCGGCAAATACGCCCATTTGGCTCTGGCCATAATCCGGTGCGGTGCTGCCGCTGTTGCCGCTGGCCGGATCGTCGTTGATGTTGGCGCCGTACGGATCGGTAAAGCCGTCACTCAACCCTATGTTCGAGGTGGAACTATTGTGGATGTAACCGACTTCGGAATAGAGGAAGGTGCGTTTTGACAGGTTATACGTTCCACCATGGCGAATACGATTACCTGGCGGAACTGGACTATGCCTTCGATCTCATCGATCGTCAGTCCAGCGGCAATCTTGCTGCCTTCATTGCAGAGCCGATCCTCAGTTCCGGCGGAATCATCGAATTACCGGAAGGCTACATGGCCGCACTGAAGCGCAAATGCGAGGAGCGCGGCATGCTGCTGATCCTCGATGAAGCGCAAACCGGAGTCGGGCGCACGGGCACGATGTTCGCCTGCCAGCGCGATGGCGTCACGCCCGACATTCTCACCTTGTCGAAGACGCTTGGCGCCGGTCTGCCGCTCGCGGCCGTCGTGACCTCCGCACAGATCGAGGAGCGGGCCCATGAATTGGGTTACCTGTTCTATACGACCCATGTGTCCGATCCGCTGCCCGCTGCCGTCGGTCTGCGGGTGCTGGATGTCGTGGAGCGCGAGGGGTTGGTTGCGCGCGCGAACCTGATGGGCGAGCGACTCAAACGCGGCCTGCTGGATCTGATGGAACGCTTTGAGTGCATCGGCGACATTCGCGGACGAGGGCTGCTTCTGGGTATGGAGATCGTCAAGGACCGCCGCACGAAAGAGCCGGCGGATGGGCTTGGCGCGAAGATCACACGCGAGTGCATGAACCTGGGGCTCAGCATGAACATCGTGCAGTTGCCCGGGATGGGCGGTGTGTTCCGGATCGCGCCTCCGTTGACTGTCCACGAAGATGAGATCGACCTGGGCCTGGCGCTGCTCGCGCAGGCGATTGAACGCTCGCTGTAATGACGCCGCTATCGATTGAGATTCGCCGGCTGGGCACGAGCAACAACCAGCCGGCGAAGGAGTCACTGAAGAATCAAGGACCCCGTTGCGATCAACGGCGTTTCATCTTGATCACGCGCGAAATCTGACCAAGCGTAAATCCCGTGTTCTCCACGTACTTTGCGTAGTCGCCTGGCGCGGTGAACGATTCCTCAGTGATGTACTCGCCCATGTAACGGAAGCGGTCCGTTGCCGTCCGGACAAAAACAGGAAGCGGGTCGGTTTGTCGCGCAAGCGTTCGGCCGGCCGCACGTGCAGCGGCGCTGCTATCACAGACGATTACATCCGGGGCATACGGATTGAGATCCTGACGCAATCGCGCGGCGACGACCTTTCCGCCCTTCACAGGCAAGAAGGCCTGTTTGCATCCTCCCGTTACCCGATGGATATCTTCCCGAGAGTACTCTTTGCCAGTTTCAAACATGATTTTTCTCCGAAGAATGACGCCTCGCTGCAAAGCAGTGGCATCAAGCGGAGCGATGATATCGAGCTGCGTCTAAATCCTTTGTATAAAGGGTGAGCTTCCTGATAAAGAAGGCATGCGGGTTGAGCTGGCAGCGAGACAGGAGCGGGACATGCGTCACAGATATGGAGCGTTAACGGTACCCCCCCTTCGGTTTTATAAATTCGTTATACGCGTGATGACAGAATCTCGAGGTCGCTGAGCGAGTTCTATTTGCTTCGATTGAGATTTTGTCGATACGAAAGCCACGATCTTATCGTTCGCGTTTTTTCGCAGACGGTTGCCGCAAGCGCTTGTAGGAACACGCCGAGGTCTTTTGGGGGTTGTAAGCCGCACGAGGTGCATGGGTCCGCCATACGCCGAGGATGTGTTTCTACGAGCGCTTGCGCCAGCGATAACATGTCGCATCGGTCAGGAAGACGCCTTCATGTTTTCATGTGGTCGAAGCAGGTGCTCGCCCCTTCGTCATACGTGATCTGAAGGCGGCGCAGAAAGCACGCCTGCGCTCATCCTCTGCCGAGCGCGATATACCGCTCCAGATGATGATCCTCATCGCCAAGCTGATGATCGATCATCACCAGGCGCTTCGCATAGTGAGCAAGCGGCAATTCCCACGTCATGCCGATACCGCCATGCAGTTGAATACATTCCTCGGCGACCATCGCTCCAATCCTGCCGATACTGTATTTCGCCGCCGAAACCGCGCGTTCCCGCACCGTGCGTTCGGCCCCAAGCGCCGCCGCGGCATTGATCACTGCCGATCGCGCCTGCTCGATCTCGAGCAGCAGATCCGCCATGCGATGCTGCAACGCCTGGAAGCTGCCGATCGGCACGCCGAACTGCTTGCGTGTGCGCAAGTATTCAAGCGTGTAGTCTTTCGTGACATCCATCGCGCCGACGGCTTCGGAACACAAGGCCAGCACGCCACAACTGATCGCGTATTCGAGCGTCGCGAAGCCGTCACCGGACGCGCCCAGCAGCGCGTCATCGGTGAGTGTGACGTTGTCGAAGCTGAGCTCGGCGGCCCGGCCGCCGTCGATCTTGCGATAGCCGCGCACGCTGACGCCCGCTGCCTCGCGCGGTACGAGAAAGAGTGTGATGCCGGCTTCTGCGTCGTCGGCACCTTCCGTGCGCGCGGAGACGAGAAAGAGCGATGCGTTCTCGCCTTGCTGAACGACCGCTTTCGCGCCGTTCAGCTTCCATGCGTCGCCGCTGCGTTCCGCGTGCGTGGTGACGCGCGCCAGTTCGTAGTGACCGTCCGGCTCGCCATGCGCGAGCGCCACCAGACGCGAGCCTTCGATTACTTCGGCTAGCGTGGCTCTCTGCGCTTCGCTGCCGTCACGCGCGATCGCCTGTCCGACAATCAGTGTGTCTAGAAACGGTTCGACCACAAGGCCACGGCCCAGGCTCTCGAATACGACAGCGATATCGAAACCGCTGCCGCCGAAACCGCCTTCTGCTTCATCGAACAACGCGCCGATAATGCCGAGTTCCGCGAAGCGATTCCACAACGCTGCGCTGAAGCCTTCAGCCGAGCCGGCGATCCGGTCGCGCGTTTCGAAGCCATATTGTTCGGCGACAAAGCGATTGAGCGTATCCGCCAGCATGCGGCGGTCTTCTGTGTGCTGGAAATTCATGGCATGCGCCCCTTACAGTCCCAGGATCATTTTGGAAATGATGTTCTTCTGGATTTCGTTGGAGCCGCCGAAGATCGACAGCTTGCGATTGTTGAAGTAGAGCGAGGCCGCGCTTGCGGCTTCGGCCGGGCCGACTGGCGTGCCTTCGAAACCTTCGTGCAAGGCTTCCTCGATGAACGGCTGCGCGTACGGTCCCATCGCGCGACGCGTGAGTGAGGAGATTTCCTGGCGGATCTCGGTGCCACGAATCTTCAGCATCGAACTCTCGGCGCCCGGCACGCCGCCGCCGGCCACCGCCGCGATCACGCGCAGATTGGTGGTCTTCATGTTCTCCAGATCGATCTCGACGCGTGCCATGCGTGCTGCAAACGCGGGATCGTCCGCTAGCGGCCGGCCGTTGCGCTGCTGTGTTGCAGCAATCTTGCGCAGCCGGTTGAGGGCGGCCACTGAGAAGCCGACGCCCGCGATATTGGTGCGCTCATACGTGAGCAGATATTTGGCGTAGGTCCAGCCTTTGTTCTCTTCGCCCACCAGGTTCTCAACGGGCACGCGCACGTCTGTAAAGAACACTTCGTTGACTTCGTGCTCGCCGTCGAGCGTGATGATCGGCCGCACGTCGATGCCCGGCGTGTTCATGTCGATCAGCAGGAAGCTGATGCCTTCCTGCTTGCGCACGTCGGTGGCGCTGCGCACGAGACAGAAGATCATGTTCGCGAAGTGACCGAGCGTGGTCCACGTCTTTTGACCGTTGACGATGTAATGCTCGCCTTGCGCGTCGCTGCCGCGTACAGCAGTAGTCTTGACCGATGCGAGGTCCGAGCCCGCGCCCGGTTCTGAATAACCCTGGCACCACCAGTCCGAGCCATCGAGAATGCGCGGCAGCCAGTGGCGCTTTTGCGCCTCGTTGCCGTATTTGATCAGCACCGGGCCGAGCATGTTGACGCCGAACGGCACGACGCGCGGGGCGCCCGCCAACGCGCATTCGTTTTCGAAGATGAACTTCTGGACGGCATTCCAGCCGGGGCCGCCGTGCTCCTTCGGCCAATGATTGGCGAGCCAGCCTCGCGCGTTGAGAATGGCGTGCCACTCGGCCATGTCGTCGCGCGTGAGCCGGCGGCCGCCGTGTACCTTGTCGGCGAGACGCTGCGGGAGCTTGTCGCGCAAAAAGCGCTGCACGTCAGTGCGGAAAGCTTCTTCTTCAGGCGTGAACTTCAGATCCATGGCGGGTTCTTTCCTGGAGGTTTATTGGGCCGGCATAGCGGGGAAGCAGTGGTCCGTGGATCGGTCGACCGGCGGCCGGGCAGGCGCCCACCGGTCGAGAATGCGCCAAATGACGTGCCGTCTCAAGCGAGCTGATTGAGGCTTGCGAAATCGGCGCCACGCTCAACCAGTTCCACCAGCAATGGCGACGCTTGCCAGAGCAGCGGGTCTTCGTTGGCGAACTCGCGGATGTCCGCGAGAACCGTGGCGAGGCCGACCGTATCGGCATATTTCATCGGACCGCCGCGATAGCGCGGAAAACCGTAGCCGTAGAGGAAAGTGACGTCGACGTCGAGCGGCCGCAGCGCGATGCCTTCGTGCACGACGTTGGCGCCTTCGTTGATCATCGCGGCCATGTAGCGGCGCATGATCTCTTCGTCGGTGAAAGTGCGCGGCGTGATGCCGGCGCGTTGACGCTCGGCGTCGATGATGGCCTCGACCTCAGGATCCGGCGTGCCGCTGCGCGAACCTTCGGGGTACAGATAGAAACCACGACTGGTCTTCTGTCCGAACCAGCCGCGTTCGCACAGTCGGTCGGCGATCTGCACGTAGCGTGCCGCGGGATTGCGCGTGGCCGCGCGACGCTTGCGCGCGGCCCAGCCGATGTCGCCGCCCGCCAGATCGACCACCTGGAACGGCCCCATCGGGAAGCCGAACGCACGCACGGCCGCATCGATCTGATAGGGCGACGCACCGTCTTCCATCATCGCGTCCGCCGCGCTGCGATAGACCGCCAGCACGCGATTGCCGATGAAGCCGTCGCACACGCCCGCGCGCACCGGCGTCTTGCGCAGTTTCTTCGCGAGTTCGAACGCGGTGGCGACCACGTCCGCGCTGACCTGCTTGGGCACCACCACTTCCAGCAGCTTCATGATGTTGGCGGGGGAGAAGAAGTGCAGGCCGATGACGTCAGCGGGGCGCGAGATGCTGGCCGCAATCGCGTCGATGTCGAGATACGACGTATTGGTGGCGAGCACCGCGCCGGCTTTGCAAACGCGATCGAGTTCGGCGAAGACGGCTTTTTTCACCGCCTGGTCCTCGAAGACGGCTTCGATGACCAGATCGGCGTCGGCGAGCGCGTCGTACGACGTGCTGCCGTGCCAGCGTGCCATCACGTCGGCTTTTTTCTCCGCGCTCATGCGGCCTTTGGCGATCAGGCCGTCGTAGACCTTGTCGATGTGCGCCCGGCCACGCGCGAGCGACGCGTCGTCGCGTTCGATCATCGTCACCGGCAGGCCTGCATCGAGGACGGCGACGGCGATCCCCGCGCCCATCGTGCCGCCGCCCACCACGCCGATCCGGTTCAGCGCGCGTGGTTTTGCATCGCGCGTTTCCGGCGCCTTCAGCACTTCACGCTCGGCAAAGAACGCGTGAATCAGGCCGGCGCGCTGCGGACTGTCGATACATTCCAGGAACAATTTGCGTTCGAGCCGTAGGCCGTCTTCGAAGGGTTGTTCGATGGCGGCCTCGACGGCATCGACGATCTTGAGCGGCGAGAACAGGCCGCGCGATTTCTTCGCCGTTTCCGCGCGTGCCGTGGCGACGGCGGCGAGGCTCGCTGCGCGGTCGCTGAGCGCCGCGGCGTCGCGCGTGCGCCGCACCGGCGCGTGAGCGGCCAGCAGTTCGTGCACATAGGCGAGGCCTTCAGCGAGAATGTCGCCGCTGCTGCCCAGCCGGTCGATGAGGCCGAGCGCGAGCGCTTCCTTCGCGCCGGCGTGACGGCCGCTCAGGATCAGTTCGAGGGCGGCCTGCGCACCGATCAGGCGCGGCGTGCGCTGCGTGCCGCCTGCGCCCGGCAGCAGGCCGAGCTGCACTTCCGGCAAACCGAGCTTCGCGCCATCCACGGCGAGCCGGTAGTGCGCCGCCAGCGCCACTTCCAGGCCGCCGCCGAGCGCCGCGCCGTGAATGGCGGCCACCACGGGCTTCGTACAGGTCTCGATACGGTTGCAGACGTCCGGCAGCGATGGCGGCACCGGCGGCTTGCCGAACTCGCGAATGTCCGCACCCGCGATGAAGTTGCGCCCGGCGCCGACGATCAGCACGGCCTCGACGGCTGGGTCCGCATCCGCGGTTTCGACAGCGGCGAGCAGGCCGCGCCGCACGTCGGCGGACAAGGCGTTGACCGACGGGTGGTCGATCGTCACCAGCAGGACTTTGCCGCGCAATTCGCGCGTCACAACATCGGCGGAAGGGTTCTGGGTCATCGTGTCGTCTCCTGACTGTTGGTTACCGGCCAGATCGAGGGGGATCGGGGATAGCGGCTCTGGCGAATTCTCCGATTGTCGGTTGGTGAAGGTTTATTGACAATTACATAGGCGATTGACAGACTGTCAAAATTATTTTGACAAAGGCGCGTGTCATGGACGTCAATTCGCTGACCTTGCTGGTCGATATCCTCGATGCGGGCAACCTGAGCGAAGCCGCGCGCCGGCTGAAAATGAGCCGCGCGAATGTGAGTTATCACCTGAATCAGCTGGAGCGTTCGGTTGGACTGCAACTGGTCAGGCGCACCACGCGGCGGGTCGAGGCGACTGAAATCGGTCTGCAGTTATACGAGCATGGCCGCACGATCCAGAACGCGCTGCTGGCCGCGCGCGAGTCGGTGACCATGCTTGGGCAGAGCTTGCAGGGGCGCGTGAGGTTGAGTGTGCCAAGCGGCTATGGGCAACTGGTGATGTCGGATTGGCTGATTGCGTTCAAGCGTCTTTATCCGGGCATCGTGCTGGATGTGATGTTCGAGAATCGTGTCGAGGATCTGATGCGTGACGAGGTCGACATCGCGGTGCGGGTGATGTCCGAGCCGCCGCAGAATCTGGTCGCGCGCGACATGGGGCCGGTGCGATATGTTGCCTGTGCATCGCCGGATTTTGCGGAGAGCCGCGGCATGCCGATGCGGCTCGACGATCTGCGTACGGCGCCGTTGATTACGGCAGCGGTGGTCGGCAGGCAGTTGCGGGTGGCGGCTTATCTGCGCGACGAGCGCCACGAAGTGCTGCTGGAACCGACGATCATTTCCGAGAATTTTCTGTTCCTGCGCCAGGCGGTGCTGGCTGGCCTGGGCGTCGGTCTGGTGCCTGACTATGTGGTGCAGGACGACCTGCGTCGCGGGGACGTGGTGACGGCGCTCGATGAATGGCGGCTAAGCATCTTCGGCACGAACATGTACATGCTCTACATGCCGAATCGTCATCACACGCGGGCCGCCGCGAGTTTTATCGAGTTCATTCTGGAGCAGGCAAGCGGAAGTGGCAGAGGGGTTGCCGCTTGAACGGCAAGTGGTTGGCGGTATGCTTGGTAAAACGGCGGATAGCCGTGCGCGCTCGGGCAGCACATTCAACCGGGGGGAGACGGAGATGAAATGGGCAATCGCATGTCTGGCTTTGCTTGCAATCGTCATTGTCGTTGCGATGGTCTCGCGTTTGCCGAGCGAGACGGCCATCCGCCTCGCCGGCTATGCGGCGACCGCGGCCTTCGCTGCGTTGCTCAGCTTCCTGATCCGCTGGCGCGCGCGGCGCGCTCAACGAAACAAGCGCGCCGGGTGAACAGGCGTGCGGGTTATGCGCCTGAGCCGCGTGCAGGCTCTATAGCGCCGACTCGTTTTCCGCACGTGCCGCATTAAAATTCAGTGAGACTCGACGACATAGTATTGGAATAGACCATTCGGAATCTCCGAGCGTCCAAGGCTTGACGTTAATGTCATTCCATATTTCTGACTGATCCTGGGGATATCAATTAAAATTGGCGTATGTCCAAAAATTATCATTTTTCCATTGCGCTTTATCAATCGCACCATTCTTGAAAAAATTTGATTCGCCAATGTGGTGGTCATCACTTCATGGTTAAGGAAGCGACAAATCAGGATGTCGCACGCATGGTCCCGCACTGCGGGGTGCAGCGCATCGCAGACAAATGCGTGATCTATTTTGTTTCTCGCTGTCCGAGCCATTGATGGCGAGGCGTCCGATGCCAGAACCATGCATTGGGGCAACGACGCTTTCAGATAGCCAGAAAACGACCCGGTTGAACAGGCAGGGTCATAGATAACGCAGCCAGGATGAACGATATCCCGCAGGAAGTTGATAGTAAAAGAGCGGAAGTGCGATTCCTCCTGATCCAGACTGGCTGGGTTTGTAGCGCATTCCGTCCAGAAAGAATCTGGGCATATAAATTCATCACCTGTCTCTCCTAACGGAGGGTAGGGACAGTGAATGTCGAAGCCTTTTATCCGGTTGGCGCGATCAAATAATGCCTGCTTCCAGCCGGCGTGTTTCGGGACCAGAACTTCAAAATGATGAGAGTCACCGGAGCTTGAGTCGGCTAGTATTTTCCCTTGCAGAGTCTCGGGTTCAATGACGCTGTACCGGCTCAGATCATGCGTTTTTGATCTGATTCCGAGCCAGGTATTGGCTTCGCCTCTTAGAAAATAGATCGCGTGCTGTTTGTTTTTTCCTATCCTGACTACCGGCATCAGATAACTCAGATGTAGTTATAGGTTGGAACAACGTAGTTGCCGAGCGATACGATAGAGAATCGCTCCATATTCGGCATCGCGGCACAGGCCAGGCTAATGCCTAGTTCCGCGGTATGCAGTTCTTTCGACCAGATCGGAAGTCCTGCAGTCCCGCACCTGTCTTTAAGTGAAGTAAGTTGTGCGGCGAGCGGTAAACTGGGCGGATCTGCCGGGAAGGACACCTCGGTCATTCTGATTCCCGGTTGTGAATCAAGGTCTGCCGCCAGAGCTTCCTGAAGCCGGGGCATCGGACTTAAATGCAGCATATGCCGCCGCCACTCGTCGCGAACCCACTCGACACTTTCAGCAATGCGGTGGTGTTGAACCAACTCCTTGATCGCCCGCGTTGCTGCGTGACTGGAATAGATTGAGCAACCCGCTCCTATCACGTGAACACCTGCAATATTTCTGTCCTCGCAGCGTGCGATATAGACGGGACAATCGATCGCGCTGGTCGCGTCAATCAACTGGATTCTGGAATTCAGACATGACTCGGCATCATGAAATACCTGTGCGACGTCATCGGGTAGTGAATCCGGCGAAACAACCCGCACGGCTTGCTGTGCGGAATAGAAGAAATGCTGAGCCATAAAGCATCCCACGCTATGCCGCTCGATTACTTCACTCACCGCATGGATAGCGGCTTCGATATATCCCACTCCAGCTGCCAAGCCGGTGCCGCAGGAATAGCGTTTGCCAAGTTGATAATCGGCGTCGTCCCCGCTGAGTCTATTTGATGGATGCTTGTAGTCGATCAGAAAAGCGGGGTAGTGAAGGGGGGGAAGCGATTTTTCATCGTCAAATCGTATTGTGCCGAGTTGCGTTGGATTGTTTTTGGCGAGAATCCGGAGTGGCAGCATCTCAGCCAACGCGGGTTGCCTTGCTACCTCTGCAAAGGGCATGAGCTCGCAAGCGGCTCGAAAATATGGCAAGGAATACTGGTGTTCGTACGCTTCGAATTTCGCGCCGACCCGAGCCTCGTCTTCATATCCTTTTCCGCACCCACGGCAACTTTCATTGAATTCATCCGAGTCCAAGGTTGCAACGGTGCTTGAAAGTGGCGTACCGAAGCGTTCCAGCCTAATTCGCACAGCGTTTTCGCGCAGTTGGGCATCGATCTTCGCTTCGGCCTCGGCGAGGGAAACGGAGCGTTCTGGTACGATACATTGCATGTATAAACTCCCTTTAAAAAGGGGGCGCGAATTCCCCCTTTCCTAACTTAGGTGGAAAGAATTTCGATTTCCTCCTCAGTTAAAATTGCATCAAAGTTTATTTCCTCAGCTTCTCGTGAGTCCAATAGTAATTGGGTTTCCTCGTAGTCACTCGTGTACATGCCCATCATGTAGCCCATAGCTACCTCCAATTGGAATTAAAGAACACGGATCATTACGCGCCGATTGTGGTTATCCGCTATTCGGCGATACCACGCTGCCGGTGGGCAGTAATTAAATAGTAAGAAATATGATTTGATAATGTAATGATCGCTAACCCTGCGACGTCATGGCGCGGATTAATGTCCCAAATGACAATTCCACATGCGACGGCCTGAGCGGGCCAAAGTAGCTATAAGGCCCGTCGTGACAGGCGTTTTTTGGCCTATGAGCAGGCGAAATCAAATTCGCGTACTCCAGCGCTGCGGCAGGATGAGCGGGGAGCGCGCCGATGGCGCACATCACGCCGCGCCGGATCGCGATCAGATATTTGCGCTATCACTCATTCGGCGTTCGTGACAAGGCGTTCATCCGCTCCCACGCCATGCACGGCGGACAGCAAGCCGCGGCGTGAATTTACGCCGAGCTTCGCGAAGGCGCGCTTGGCGTATGTTTCGACCGTCGATTCCTTTACGCCCATCGACTCCGCGATCGACAGTGTCGTCATGCCCTTGACGAAGGCCGAACACACGCTCGTCTCGCGTGACGACAGCAAGATCGAGCGGCGCGTCAGATAGGCCTGCAATACGTCGGCGGGTGCGAGCCGGTTGACGTTGTCGTCGAGTGGTACGCCAACCATGCGCGTGTGCAGTTCCGCGAGCGGCAGCAACATCTGGCCCAAATGCTTGAGTACGCTCAGCTCGTACAGCGAGAACGCCGGCAGGCGCCGCGAGCGGCAGACCGACAACGAATAGGCGATGCCGTTCGACGGTCGCACCACCACGCATTCGTCGTGAATATTGGCGACGTGGTAGATCAGGCAGCGCAGTTCGGTATCTTCGATAGCCTGCGCGGACAAATGAATCAGCTCGATCTGCTGCACATTCGAAATGCGGTCGTTGAGCGGATCGCGGTCCACGAAACTGCCGAAGTACTTCTCCATGGTCCGCTGCAGATTTTCGTGGTCGGGCGCATAGCTGCCGATCCACTCGATGCGCATTGGGATCCTGCGCAACTCCGCGAGGCAGTATTTGCCGCTGACGCAGCCGGTTTCGACCTGCACTTCCATACGATTGGGGACCGGGCGGTGCGCATGGCGCTGGACGCGCTCGAAGCATTGAACGACGAACGCGGCCAGCGGGACCGCCGTGCGCAACTGGCGCACGTACAACTGATTGACGCACAGGACATCCCGCGTTTTTCCCAGACCGGTGCAATCGCCTCGATTCAGGCCGTATGGGGCAGCATTGCACCGGATCTGTTGGCGCTGTACACGCAATTACTGGGTGAGGAACGAATGAGCCGCCAGTATGCGTTTGGTGATTTACACCGTCACGGGGCGCTATTATCCGGCGGTTCTGACTGGCCGGTATCGACACAGAACCCTTTGGTGGCGATGGAGACCGCATTGCGCCGGGCGAGACCGGGCGACATCGCCGACGTGCCGTTCCTTCTGGAGCAAAGCGTTGGTCTTGCAACGATGATGCAGGCGTACACGCACAACTCCGCCTACAGCTTGCGCTTCGACGACAGGGCGGGCCAACTGAGCGCGGGCCGTCCGGCGTCGTTGGCGGTATTGAGCGGCGACCTGCGCGACGTAGCGCCGCATCGGATAGTGGAAATAGAAACGATGATGACGTTGTTCGAGGGCGAGACGGTGTACGGCAACCTTGATTAGTAGAGTCTGGCCAAAAAATGCGGGGACGGGCGGCGAGTGAAGAACCACGCGCCGCGCCGACCATAGCGACCACGCTAATTACGCGAACCACGCAACCACGCGATCAAGCCAACCACCGCTGGGGGTTCCCCGGGCAAACCCATCCGCGACGCACGCAGTGCGAGGCGGGAAGTATGACGGCCTTGTCACCAGGGCTGAATGTGCGAGAGCACGGATTCCAGATGCACCACTACTGCGACTGTGCGAGGGCCCCGCTTATGAGCTGGCGGTGTGAGCCGCTTTCTTTGCTTATCTTTCTTTGCGGCGGCAAAGAAAGTAAGTGCCGCCCCGCACAGGGGCAACACTAATAGACCGATAACAATTCAAGAAGAGGCCAAACGGCCAAACGGCCAAAAGGCCAAAAGGCCAAAAGAAAAAAAGCGGTTTAAGCCACAAGCGACATACCCGCACGCCGCGCCAACTGCAAGCGCGGCCACCCCCCCATGCTACGATGCCTGGCTCGTCATGAAGACCGTCGGAGACATCAAATGCATCCAGAAAGTGCCGCCCGTTTCGACGAACAGTTTGCGCCGCGTATCGCCGAGGCGATTGCCGCCTGTTTCACCACCAGCGTGCATACCGAAGTGCTGCCTTATGGCGGCCACGGACACCCCACTCGCGTGCGGATCCACGCAACCCCAATCGAAGACCTGCGCCACTACCCACACCCGCTGAATCTATTTCTGACCTGGGACAGCGACGAGATCGAACGGCTGATGGGTTCCGAAGGGCCGGCGCGCTTCGCCGGCTATCTGGCAGCATTGCCGCGCAAACTCGAAGCCTGGCGCCACGTGCGCGAACTCGATTTTCTCTCGCACACCCAGGCCGAGCCGGCAATATTGATCGGCGGCCTCGACTTCGAATCTTAGGTCATCGCCGCGTTGATCCAGGCGAACACCTCACATCACCGGAGAATGCAAATGATGCGGATGATCGAGTGTCTCGCCCACGATGCGTAGCGCTTCTTCACATTCATCGCGCGTTTTCGAGCCCCCGAGACACACGCGCATCGCGTTCGGTGGATTGCCGTCGGTGGAAAACGCCGCTCCTGCAACCGCGGCGATGCCCTGATTGCGCAGTTGCAACGCGAGTTCCGACACGCTCCAGCCGCTTTCGACCGGCACCGGCAACCACAAATGAAAGCCGTCCGGATGCGCTTCGTAAGGCCACGCTTCGAGCATGCGCGACGCAATCGCCTGACGTGCACGCGATTCATTGCGGATCGCGTTGAGCATGTCGAGCGCGGTGCCGTCGGCGATCCATTGCGTCGCGAGCGTGACCGTGAACGGACTTGCCATTACCGTCGTCGCGCGCAACGCACCGGCGAGGCGCTGGGTTTGCCTTGCAGTTGGCGCGTGCAGATGCGCAACCCGCAAACCGGCGCCGAGGCTCTTCGATAGACCCGTGACGTAGTAGGTCAGTTCGGGGGCGAAACTCGCGAGCGCGTCGGGCGCACTCTGCGGCAGCATGGCGTACGCATCGTCTTCGATGATCGGGACGCTATAGCGCAACGCGACGTCAGCGAGCGCCTCGCGCCGTTTGTGCGTGAGCGTCAGCGTGCTCGGGTTTTGCAGCGTCGGATTGCAATAGAACGCGCTCGGCTTGTCGGTCTTGCAGAGCGCTTCGAAAGCGTGGGCGAGCGGCCCTTCGTCGTCGCGCGGCAGGGCTTGCAGACGCACGCCGAGTTGTGCGGCGATTGCCTTGATCCCGGGGTAGGCCAGCGTATCGAGGCAGATCGTGCCGCCGGGCCGCGCCAACTGAGAGACGAGCGCCACCAGCGCGCTGTGAATGCCGGGGCACACCAGTACGTTCTGCGCGTCGCAATGCGGCACGCGACGTTTCAGCCATTCGGCGCCAGCGTCCTTGTCGGCGGCCGAGCCGCCGAAATCCTGATAACGCAGCAACTGATAGGGATCGCTGTCGTTCATCAGGCGAGCCGCCGAGTCGCGCAAACGCGCGGCATAGTCGGGCGGCTCCGGTGGCGTGTTCATCGACATCTCGATGCTGCTGCCGCCGGCGAGCGGCAAGGTAGCGGTGCGGCCACGCACGAAGGTGCCGCTGCCGGCGCGCGAATCGAGCAAGCCGCGCTTGCGCGCTTCCGCATAAGCGCGTGCCACCGTCGTGTAATTCAGCGCGAGTTCTTCGGCCAGCTCGCGTAGTCCCGGTAAGCGGTCGCGCGGCCGCAGCCTGCCGGTGGCGAGATCTTCCTCGATCAGTTCGGGAATCGCGAGGTAGGCCGGCTTGCGAATGTCGGCGAGGCGTTTGATCCAGTGATGTGTCGGGCTGCTCATTGATAGGCGTCGGCTGGAGGAAGTCAACATTGATTGGATTTGAATGCGATCAATGATCGGATTGATCGTCCGTGGTGAATGACTGCACCACGCCGACACGTCTCGACAGACAGACCGCACCCGGCTGGTGCGATTCGAGCCGCCAAAGGCGATCGCATCGCGATGCTCCGGCTACACGCAAGCTTCGCGCCAAAAATTTTTTCGAGTCGCATCTCGAATCGAGACCGAATTGATTGCCGATTGATCGCATTGACGAGGCCGATCAATGGCACGGCCGTTGCATTGAGAGAAGCGCGCACGGATCGAACGCGCACCATCTTTTACTTAGCAAACCTGATCGGAGAGTGTCATGCCAGCCGTCAACAAACCGCTGCATCAGAAAGGCGATTACCTTGTCGACTACGAAGAGAAGGTCTTCGAAGACGTGAAGGCCGAACCGGGCGAGAAGGCGCTCGTCACGTTTCATACGGTCGCGTTCGAAGGGTCGATCGGCTTCGTCAATCTGTTACAGGCCACGCGTCTGCAACGCAAGGGCTTTGAAACATCGGTGCTGCTATATGGACCGGGTGTCACGCTCGGTCTGCAACGCGGCTTTCCGACGCTCGGCGACGAAGCGTTCCCAGGCCACCTGAACTTCAACAAGCAATTGATGAAGTTCATGGAAGAGGGCGGCAAGGTGTACGCCTGCCGTTTCGCGCTACAAGCCCTCTATGGGCACGGTGAGGCCTCGCTGATTGAAGGCATTCGCCCGATCAGTCCGCTCGACGTGCTCGATATCCAGCTGCTGCATCGCAAGGACAACGCGCTGATCATCCACACGTGGACGGTTTGACGAGAGGCGGCTGACCACTATGTCCGACAAACGCATCGTGCGTGCCGCCGCGGTCCAGATCGCGCCGGACTTCGAACGCAGCGGGGGCACCCTCGAGAAGGTCTGCGAGGCGATCGAGAAAGCAGCACGCGAAGGCGTGCAGCTGATCGTGTTCCCCGAGACCTTCGTGCCGTACTACCCGTACTTTTCTTTTGTGCGTCCGCCGGTTGCTTCCGGCGCCGATCACATGAAGCTCTATGAGGAAGCCGTGATCGTGCCGGGCCCGGTGACGCAGGCGGTGGCCGAGCGGGCGCGCGTGCATCGGATGGTGGTGGTCCTCGGCGTCAACGAGCGCGATCACGGCAGTCTCTACAACACGCAGTTGATCTTCGACGCGGACGGTCAGCTGGTGCTCAAGCGCCGCAAGATCACGCCGACGTTTCATGAACGGATGATCTGGGGCCAGGGCGATGCGGCCGGTTTGAAGGTCGCGCAAACGGCGGTGGCGCGCGTCGGCGCGCTCGCTTGCTGGGAACACTACAACCCGCTCGCACGTTATGCGTTGATGACGCAGCACGAAGAGATTCATTGCAGCCAGTTCCCCGGCTCGCTGGTGGGGCCGATTTTCGCCGATCAGATCGAAGTGACGATCCGGCATCACGCACTGGAGTCGGGCTGCTTCGTGGTCAATGCGACGGGCTGGCTGACCGAGGCGCAGATTGCTTCGGTCACGTCCGATACGAATCTGCAAAAGGCGCTGCGCGGCGGTTGCAATACCGCGATCGTTTCACCTGAAGGGCAGCATCTGGCGCAACCGCTGCGTGAAGGCGAGGGCATGGTGATCGCCGATCTCGACATGGCGTTGATCACCAAACGCAAACGCATGATGGATTCGGTCGGCCACTACGCGCGGCCCGAATTGTTGAGTCTTGCGATCAACCGGCGGCCGGCGGAAACCGTCGCACCGATGCCGGCGTGGTCCAGTGCTGCAAGCGCAAGCACCGCTTTCAATTCAAACGAGGGATGGCACGATGAGCTCCAGCGAGACCCTGTCGGCAACGAGCCGGCAATTGATGACTGAATTGCAGTCGGCCGGTTTGCGGCTCGTGTCTCCGGATGCGGGCGCCGCGAGCCGGCGTGGCGGCGCGGGTCCATCGGACCACAAAGCGGTCACGGTCGACGGCGTGACGATCATGGTGCCGGTGCATACGAACACCGCCTGGCATTCGCCGTTCGTCGCGCAGACGCCGGATGTGAACGGGTCGAGTGCGTTACTGCGCGGCACGATTCCGATTGCCAATATCAGCTTCCCAAAGGCGCCGCGCTTTTACGGCATGCAGACGCTCGATGGCGTGCCGTACTCGCACATCGCCACGCTGCATGGCGCGGACGTGCTGGCAACGACCGTGCTGCAAACCTGCATTCGCTACGAGAGCCGCCGCAAGAGTTGCAAGTTCTGTGCGATTGGGCAGTCGCTCGCGGCGGGGCGCACGATTGCGCGCAAAACGCCGGAGCAATTGGCCGAAGTGGCGCGCGCGGCCGTATTGCTCGACGGCGTCAAGCATATGGTGCTGACCACCGGCACACCGCCCACGTCCGATCGTGGCGCGCAGATTCTGTGCGAAAGCGCTTTCGCCATCAAGGCGGCGGTCGATCTGCCGATCCAGGCGCAATGCGAGCCGCCCGATGACGACCGCTGGTTCGCGCGCATGAAGGCGAGCGGCATCGACGCGCTCGGCATGCATCTCGAAGTGGTGACACCCGCATTGCGGGACCGCATCATGCCGGGCAAAGCGAGTGTGCCGCTGGCGCGATACATGGAAGCATTCAAAGCCGCGGTTGCTGTATTCGGACGCGGCCAGGTGAGTACCTACATCCTCGCCGGTCTAGGCGATAGCGCGGAAGCGATTCTGACGATGTCGCGCGAATTGATCGAACTCGGCGTCTATCCGTTCGTCGTGCCTTTTGTGCCGATCAGCGGCACGCCACTGGAAGATCATCCGGCGCCTACGCCTGAATTCATGAAGTCGATTCTGCAACCGCTCGGCGGCATGCTCAACACCGCGGCGATGCGCTCCGCCGATATCAAGGCCGGTTGCGGCAAATGCGGCGCGTGTTCGTCGCTGTCGTCGTACGAGGAGTGATCATGTTCGGTGAAGCGATTGCAGGCGAAGCGCCGGATGGCGAAGTGGGTTTCGTGCCCTATGCGCCAAGTGAGTTCCGCATCAAGTGGACGACGCTCGATTGGGAAGCGGACGCCGCGTACAAGCTGCGGCGTGCGGTGTTTTGCATCGAGCAAGGCATCTTTGTCGGCGATGATCGGGACGAGATCGACAGCCACGCGCAACAACTCGTGGCGGTGAGCTGTGTGGCCGGCATGCCGGAGCAGGTGGTTGGCACGGTGCGGATTCATCGTGATAAGGGCAACGTATGGTTCGGTTCGCGCCTCGCCGTCCATGCCGCGTTTCGCCGTCACGGAAAAATTGGCGCGACGCTGATCCGTCTCGCCGTGAGCAGTGCCCATGCGCTCGGCTGTGAGACTTTCCTCGCGCACGTGCAGAGTCAGAACGTGCCGCTGTTTCGCGCGATGCATTGGGATGTGCTCGCCGAAGAAATGCTATTGGGGCGGCCGCATCACCTGATGCAGGCGCAACTGGACTGGTATCCGCCGTGTGCGACGCCGTACGGCGGCTTCGTGACTCATACGCATCCAGATGGACCTGCCGCCCGTGCACGGAGCGCGGCATGAGCGTGGCCGATCTCGTTGCCAGCCTGCGCGAGAGTCGCGGATTCCGGCACAAGACGGATATCGTCGATGTGGTCGGCTCACTCGCGCGGCATATGCCTCGCGGCACGCAGGATCTCGCGCAGGCCGTCGCGCTCGGCGACGATTGCGCGGCCATTGCCGATGGCAATGGCTATCTGCTGTTCGCAATCGAAGGCATGGTCAGTGATTTTGTGAGCGCGATGCCGTGGTTTGCCGGCTACAGCAGTGTGATGGTCAACGTCAGCGATATCTATGCGATGGGCGGGCGGCCGCTGGCTGTGGTCGACGCACTATGGAGCCAGGAAATCGGCGCGGCCGAAGAAGTGCTCGCGGGCATGGCGGCCGCTTCGGTCGCTTATGGCGTACCGATCGTGGGCGGTCATACGAATACGCGCAGCGATGCAGCGCAATTGGCTGTGTCGATCGTGGGGCGCGCCAGGACGCTGCTGTCGAGTTTCAACGCGAAGCCCGGCGACCGGTTGATGATGGCCGTCGATTTGCGCGGCCGCTTCGAGGAGCCATATCCATTCTGGAACGCATCGGTGGAGGCGCCGCCTGAGCGATTGAGAGCGGATCTCGAACTGTTGCCGCTGTTAGCGGAAAGTGGCCTGTGCGATGCGGCGAAAGACATCAGCATGGCCGGCACACTCGGCACGGCGTTGATGCTGCTCGAATGCTCCAGGGCGGGCGCCCGGATCGACCTCGAGCGTATTCCAAGGCCAGCCGAGGTTCCATTGGAACGCTGGGCCACCGCATTCCCGAGCTTTGGTTATTTGCTATCCGTTCGGGAAGAACATGTCGATGCGGTGCAGGCGCTGTTCGACGCGCGCGCGCTGGCTTGCGCCGTGATCGGTTCGGTCGACGCGACGTCTGAAGTGGTTTTGCATCGGGATGATGGGGCGGCGATGTTGTGGGACTTCAATCGCGAGCCGTTCATGTTGGCAAAGGACGGTTCGCGATGAACACGTTGCGCATCGCGTTGCTGACCCATTCGGTCAACCCGCGCGGCGGGGTCGTGCATACGCTTGAACTGGCGAGCGCGTTGACGGTGCTCGGCCATGACGTGACGGTCTTTGCGCCGGCGGGGCCGGGCGAGACGCTGTTTCGCCTGCCGCCGTGCCGCGTGGTCTACGCGCCGATCACGTTGTCTCAGGCCGGCACGGTAGCCATGGTGGAGGCGCGTATCCATGCATTCAAGCATACGTTGCAGGAACACGACGCGTGGTCGTTCGATGTGCTGCACGCGCAGGACAGTATCAGCGGCAACGCACTCGCTGAACTGAAAGCGCAAGGGCTCATTCGCAGGTTCACGCGCACCGTTCATCACCTGGATCATTTCGACGATCCACGTCTCGCTGCATGGCAGCGGCGGGCGTATGAGGATGCGGATCAAGTGCTGTGTGTCAGCGATACATGGACAAACACGATGCGTTCGGATTACGGCGTTGCGGCGCTGACGGTGCCTAATGGCGTCGACGTTGCACGCTTCACGCCCAACGTGGATGTACGTGATGCGCAACTTATGCAACGCATGGGCATTGACGGTGGCCCAGTCGTGCTGTCAGTGGGCGGCATCGAAGCGCGCAAGAACACACGTGCCCTGCTCGAAGCGTTCGTCTCTGTACGCCGCGCGTTGCCCGGCGCGCAACTCGTGATCGCCGGTGGCGCGAGCCTGCTCGATCATGACGTCTATGCTCGCGGCCTGTTTAAGCGAGCGGCGGAGTTGGGACTGTCGGTCGGTCCACACGAAAGCGTGGTGGTGACCGGCCCCCTCGAAGATGCCGCCATGCCCGCGCTCTTTCGCAGCGCGGACGTGTTGTCGATGGTGTCGTTGTGCGAGGGGTTCGGTCTGGTGGTGCTGGAAGCGCTTGCCAGCGGCACGCCGGTGGTTGCGTCGGCAATCGCGCCGTTCACCGGGTATCTCGAGGACACCACCTGTTGCTGGGCAAACCCGCACGATGTCGATTCGATAGCGACGGCCTTGTTGCTTGCTCTCACGGAAGGCCGTAGCCGGATTGATTTCGACCGGGCCGTGCCGGCGTTACTCGCTCGTTTTAGCTGGGCGGAAAGCGCGCGGCGTCACGTCGACGTATACCGTCAATTGCTTGCGACGCGCGCCTTGGCTATTCATGGATTGAATGATTGATTGAGGATTTACGATGCCTGTCATGCACTTTCGGATTCAGTGGCCTGATGGCGACGAAGCGAACTGCTATTCGCCTTCGCTCGTCATTGGCGATTTCTTCAAACCTGGTGAAGCCTATGCGCTGAACGATTTCGTCGAACGTTCGCGGCAGGCGTTAGGTATCGCGTCGGAGCGGGTGCGCGAGAAGTACGGTTTTGCGTGCTCGGCGGCGATGGATCAACTCGCGCGGATCGAACGCGACGCCGAGCGTTTTCGCGATCAGCCCGAGGCGACCGTCAAGGTGATCGAGTTCAGCTAGGCGCTTATTCTTGCAGAGGACGCATCATGTCGAATCCAGCACATCACGCGCGCGTTGACGGGCATTTCAGCGTGGTCGTCATCGGCGGCGGGCAGGCGGGTCTGTCGGTCAGCTACTACCTCAAACAGGCGGGTGTCGACCATCTGGTTGTGGAGAAAAACACTTTGACGCATACGTGGCGCCAGCAGCGCTGGGACGCGTTTTGTCTCGTGACGCCGAACTGGCAGTGTGCATTGCCCGGCTACCCATACCTCGGCGACGATCCGCACGGCTTTATGAAGAAGGCTGAGATCATCGACTACCTCGATGGCTTCATCGCGCACGTCGACGCGCCGGCGATCGAACACGCGGAAGTCAAGCGCGTGAAGCAGCGCGACGACGGTGTCTATTCGATCGTGACCACGCAAGGTGATTTCACGGCGGATCAGGTCGTGGTCGCCTCGGGTGGCTATCACACACCGATCGTGCCGCGGCTCGCCGAGCGCCTGCCCGCCCATATCGTGCAGTTGCAATCGTCCGCGTATCGGAATCCACGGGCGTTGCCCGAAGGCGCGGTCATGGTGGTCGGCACCGGGCAGTCCGGCGCGCAGATCGCGGAGGATCTGCATCTTGCCGGGCGAAAAGTGGTGCTTGCGGTCGGCGAGGCGCCACGCTGCGCACGGTTCTATCGCGGGCGCGACGTGGTCGATTGGCTCGCCGACATGCAGTACTACGACATGCCGGTCGAAAAGCATCCGTTGCGAGAAGGCGTGCGCGATAACACCAATCATTATGTGACCGGCCGCGATGGCGGACGCGATATCGACCTGCGAAAATTCGCCGCCGAAGGCATGGAGCTGTACGGCAGGCTCGACGATCTGCGCGACGGACAATTCCATTTCGCGCCGACACTCGCCGCCAATCTCGATGCGGCGGACGACACGTACAACCGGATCAATGCGGGCATCGACGGCTTCATTGAAAAGCATGGCATCGACGCGCCGGCGGGCGAGGTCTACGAACCTGTCTGGCGGCCTGACGAAGAGCGAACGACGCTCGGCCTTCACACGAGCGGCATTTCCGCCATCGTCTGGTGTATCGGTTTCACACCGGACTTTAGCTGGCTCGACGCGCCGGTGTTCAATGGTCGCGGTTATCCGGCGCATACGCGTGGCATTACACCGATCGACGGTTTGTATTTCGTCGGCCTGCCGTGGCTGCATACGTGGGGTTCGGGGCGCTTCTCCGGCGTCGCGCGCGATGCGGAGTTCGTGGTGCAGGCGATCCGCGAGAAGGCGCGCGAACGAGCGTCGGTGAGGGCGGCTGTTGCGGCTTGAGACTGCGGCTTATGCGAGGTGATGTGACCTGATGCAACGTGATGCGAGCAAAAAAAAGCCGCTGCTTTTTATCGCAGCGGCCGCATCTTTTAGTACCGGCCGAATTCAAACCCAGTTGAAATCTAGCTTCCCAACGCCGGATCGCTCATGCTGCTCTTGCCGGTTTCCACGTGTCCTGCGACACGCCGTGCGAACGACCGGTCCGTGTCGACGGTAATCGCCAGATCGTACCAGCCATGGGCGTTGCGCAGATCGAGATACAACTGTTCGGTATCGCCGCCGCGCACTGAATGCCTGATCACGTTGTTCGCGTCATATGCGTTGACGATCGTGAACTGGCAGCGCGCGCTGCCCGCGTTTTCCAGCCGCAATTGCAGGTTGCCGTTCGCGACGTCGTAGCCTTCGGCAACTTCCGGGCGCGCGGTATCGGAGCCATTCCACCAGTTTTTCGCGACCGGTTTGCCGGCAAAGCGGCGCAGAAAACCGTTCGGGCCATGCACGGTGAAATCGTACGTGCCGTCGACATTCAACGGCAGCTGGTCCTGCAACTGCTTGCCGGCTTCGACTGTATACGTACGCGGTGCGTCGAGCCCGTTCGCTGCATAGACGAGAAACACCGCGCCCGCGCGGCCCGAGTTGACGAAACGCATGGTCAGCTTGTTGCCGGAACTTTCGCCTTGCACACGCACGAACAGTTCGTAGGGCAACGCGCGCGCCGGGCGCACGCCGGGTTCCTGCTTCGGCACGGCCTGCAGGAGCGGCGGCAACGGCACATAGTCCGGATGCCGGTTCTGATCGGGCGGTACATAGCCGCTTGTGCTCGGCAGCGTCGGGAACGCGTCGTTCGGGTTGCTGAAATTGAATGCCGACATCAGATCGCCGCACACCGCGCGACGCCACGGCGTGATGTTCGATTCGCCGAGGTTGTGCTGCTGGCCGAAACGCTTTTCGATGAAGCGGATCACGGAAGTATGGTCGAACAGTTCCGAGCACACGTAGCCGCCTTTCGACCAGGGCGAAACCACCAGCATCGGCACGCGCGGCCCGAGGCCGTACGGGCCCGCCGGCGTCTTGCTGTCGCCCGCATAGTTTTCATTGCTGGTGTCGACGGTGGACAAACCATTCGCGCTCGATGCCGGTGCGAACGGCGGCGCCATGTGATCGAAGAAGCCGTCGTTCTCGTCGTAGTTGATCAGCAGCACAGTCTTGCTCCACACCTCGGGATTGGACGTGAGAATCTGCAGGACCTGATCGATGTACCACGCACCGTAATTGGTCGGCCAGTTCGGGTGCTCGGAATACGCTTCCGGCGCGACGATCCACGAGACTTGCGGCAAGGCATTGTTCTGCACGTCGCGCTTGAGGATGTCGAAGTAGCCGTCACCGTTGGCCGCGTTCGTGCCGGTGCGCGCGTTGTCATAGAGCGGATTGCCCGGCTGCGCATTGCGATACTGGTTGAAGTAGAGCAACGAGTTGTCGCCGAAGTTGCCGATATAGGGGTTCTGCGTCCAGCCCCACGCGCCGCTCGCGTTGAGTCCCGTACCCATGTCCTGGTAGATCTTCCATGTAATGCCGGCGTTCTGCAGCACTTCCGGATAGGTCGACCAGCCGTAGCCGAGTTCCGAGTTATCGATCACCGGGCCGCCGCCATTGCCGTCGTTGCCCACCCAGCCGCTCCACATGTAGTAGCGGTTCGGATCGGTCGGGCCCATTAGCGAGCAGTGGTATGCGTCGCAGATCGTAAAGGCGTCGGCGAGCTGGTAGTGAAACGGAATGTCGTCGCGCGTGAAGTAAGCCATCGTCGTGGTGCCCTTGGACGGCACCCATTGATCGTAGCGGCCGCCGTTCCATGCTGCGTGCGTGGTGGTCCAGTCGTGCGCGAGGTCTTGCAGGAATTGCAGGCCCAGGGTTGGCGCCGTCGGGCGGAACGGCAATACATAGCCGACATCCGCGGCGAGCGGCTGATACCACACCGGCTTGCCGTTGGGCAGGTTGATCGCGCGCGTGTCGCCGAAACCGCGTACGCCCTTGAGCGTGCCGAAGTAGTGGTCGAACGAGCGGTTTTCCTGCATCAGCACGATGATGTGCTCGACATCGCGAATGCTGCCGGTCTTGTTGTTGGCGGGGATCGCGAGCGCGTTGCGAATGCCCAGCGGCAACATGCTCAACGCGGTGGCGGAACCGGCTGCATGCGCGGCGGAGCGTAGAAAATCACGGCGATTTTTTGAAGTCATGGTTTTGGCTTTCGATCTTCATAAGAGGAACGAGCCATGCGGCGCGCGAGCGTGAGCCGCGCGGCGCATGGGGTGCGGAGCTCAATCTACGGTATGGATGACGGGTGCGGCGAGCGGCGTCGAGGCGACGGCGGACAGAGCCGTGTCGGCGCTTGATGCGGGTAGTGCAGGAGTTTGAATCGTGAGTGCGGGTGAGGCAGGTGCGGCGGACGACGGGTTTGCTGACAAAACCTGTGACGTGCCGCCGTTATCGCCGGCACTGTCGGTGGAATTCGCTGCGTGCGTGTCTGGTGATGAGTCGTTGTCGTTGCCACAGGCACCGAGCATGCCGCACAAGGACATGGCGATCAGTGCGCCTGCCAAACGTTTGCGAAGTAAGGTAGCAGTCGGCTTCGACACGGCGGACATGGAATGTCTCCAGCACGGGGGAGGGAGCGCTGAGGCATTCGCGTGCCAAGGTCAGCGATGCAGAAGAATAATCGCTGACTGTGTAAGTTTTGTGAAGCTGCGGTAATGCAGTGGTGAAGTCCGGTAAGACACGGAGAGGTTCGTGACCGTCGGCGGCGTGGAGTAATGATATTCAACGCTGCCGCGAAATGAACGCCGCAATCGCCTCATTCAACCCAACGGGCGCATCGCGATGCGGCGAGTGCCCACACGCGTCGAGTTTCACCAGTTGTGCATGCGGCACACGCTCGCCGATCGTGTCGATCTGCGCCATCGTGCCGTAGTTGTCGTCGTGGCCTTGCACCGCAAGCAGCGGCTGCTTGATAGCGCCCAGTTCATCGACGATGCGCCACTCTCTAAACGCGGGATTCAACCAGATATCGTTCCAGCCATAGAACGCGGAATCGACGTCGGCATGATAGTGGCCTAGCTTGTTGCGCAAGTCGGTTGTTTCGTAGAGCTGTTTCGTCTGCGCGATGCTTTCCACGGAGATATTTTCGACGAATACATGCGGTGCGATTGCGACCGCGCCGGCCAATGCGCCGGGATGCAGCGCGGCGTAGAGCAGCGCAATCGAGCCACCGTCGCTATGGCCGATCAGCCACATGCGCTGGCGTTCCTGCTTGCTGATACCGAGTACGTCGAGCAAAGCGGGCAGGATATCGCGCGCTTGCGCGGTCATGAAATCGACCGGCCATTTGACATCGTGCTCACGCGGTGTAGAGAGTCCATAACCGGGCCGCGAGTAGACGAGCCCACGCATGCCGAGCTGCTCGCACAAGGACTGTGGCCAGTCGCGCCACATCGCAATCGATCCGAGTCCTTCATGCAGGAATACGGCGACCGGTGCATTAGCCGCCGCTTCATTCACCCAACGATATTCGATGCGCAATGGCCCGTGCGATGCAGTAGCGGGCAGTTCTGCGAAGCCGCTGTCAGAGATTGCGGAGGCGGGGTTCTGCATGGATCACCTTATGACTGTTCGCGCAGTTTGAAGCGTTGGATCTTGCCGGTAGCGGTTTTCGGCAAATCGTCGACGAATAGGATATCGCGCGGATACTTGTGCGGCGCGAGCCGTTCCTTGACGAAAGCCTTCAACTCATCCGCGAGTATCTCAGACGGCGCGAATTCACGCTTCAACACCACGAACGCGCGGGTTTTCACGAGGCCGCCGTGATCCACGCCGACCACCGCCGCTTCGAGCACCGCAGCGTGCTGTACCAATACCATTTCCACTTCAACGGGCGATACATACTGACCGCTCACTTTCAGCATGTCGTCGCTGCGGCCCGCGTACACGTAGCAGCCGTTCGCCAGACGACAGTACTTATCACCGCTGCGAATCCATTCGCCGAGGAATGTCGCGCGCGACTTCTCGCGATTGCTCCAGTACATCAACGCCGCGCTTGGCCCTTTGATATACAGATCGCCGACTTCGCCATCGGGCACCGCATGACCGGCTTCGTCACGCAGTTCGACCTCGTAGCCGGGCACGGGGCGTCCTGTGGTGCCGTATTCAACTTGCCCGGCGCGATTCGACAGGAAGATATGCAACATTTCGGTTGAGCCGATACCGTCGAGAATCTCGCAGCCGAAGTGCGCTGTAAAGCGCTCGCCAATTTCGCGCGGCAGCGCTTCACCCGCCGACGTACAAACGCGTATCGCAACATCGGCGCGCGCGGGCAGGTTAGGGCTTACGAGCATGCTTGCATAGAGCGTCGGCACGCCATAGAAAACCGTCGGGCGATACCTTACGAGGCGCGTAAAAATGGCGTCAGCCGTGGGGCGCTCGGCCATCAACACGGCAGTAGCGCCAACTGAAAGCGGGAAGGTCAAACCGTTGCCGAGACCATACGCAAAAAACAGTTTTGCCGCCGAGAAAACCACATCGCTTTCCACGATGCCAAGAATGGGCTTCGCGTACAACTCGGCGGTCCAGTACAGATTCGCGTGCGTATGAACGGTGCCTTTTGGCTTGCCGGTCGAGCCCGACGAATACAGCCAGAACGCGATATCGTCGCAACCTGTCGTGGACGCTTTGATCGCAGGCGTGGCCGCGTCGATCAGATCCTTGAGTAGCGGCGCCATCAAAGGCTCGCTTTCGGGCGGCTGCGAGACGATCAACTGGCAACCGTCGTGGTCGGCCGTTTCCATCGCCTGCGTGACATTCGGCAGCAAGGCGCCCGATGCGATCACAGCGCGTGCATGGCTGTGCGTCAACATGTACACGTAGTCGGCAGCGGTGAGCAGCGTGTTCGCGACGACCGGCACGACGCCCGCATAGAGCGCTCCGAGAAAGGCAATCGGCAGTTCGACGGTATCGAGCATGACCAGTAGCACGCGCTCTTCCGGATGCACGCCGAGTGCGCGCAATGCGCTCGCGAAGCGCCGGGCCCGTTCTTCGAGTTCGCCGTAAGTGGTGGTGCCGGTGTCGTCGATATAAGCGGTCTTGCCGGCGCGCGATTCATTCAGTCGAAACAGGTAGGCCGCGAAATTGAATAACGCGGGCGGCGGCTCGACCGTCGCCGCGGGCTGACTCGCAGCCGTTTCCAGCAGGGCTTCCATATGTCTCCTCCATCGGGTGAGGCGGTCCGGCGGTTATGTGCTCGTGATCCGCGCGATGCTTGCGTGCTAGGTGCTTCTCTTGATTGCTCGCCTCGTGCCGCTACGCCGTGGGTAAATGCGTGGCTTGCGTGAGTGTGTCGATTGCAGCAGTCGAGGCCTGGACCGCCGAGCGCCGGTGGTAGAAACCCAGTGCACGCAGACCGCCGAGTTCTTCACCGCCGCCCGCACGCCCCGGTCCACCATGCAGCGACATAGGCATCACGTTGCCGTGGCCGGTTTGACTCTGCTGGACTGAGGGCGAGATCGCGTGGACCCGCCCATGCGAATCGGCGAGTTCAAGTGCGAGCCTCCCGAGATGCGCGTCTTCGTTCGAATAGATCGACGCGACGAGCGAGCCCTGGCCGCGTCGCGCAAGGGCAACGGCGTGCGCTTCGGGGAGGGCGCCGTTTGCAGCGGTGGCAACACGATAGGGCGCCACGGTTGCCACCGGTCCGAACACTTCGACGTCGTGCAGCAGCGTCGCGCTATCGGGGTCGTTGACCACGAACAGATGGGGCGCGACGCATGCCGCAATCGTTGCATCCGCATCGATAAGGGGGGCCGCCGAGCCGTCGAATGCAAGCACTGCTTCCTCGCGCAATGCGGCGATGCCGGCCAGCACGTTTTCGTATTGCTCGCGGCTCACGAGCGAGCCCATCCGCACGGTGTCGTTGCGTGGATTGCCGACGGTCATTTTCGCGAGCTTGGCTTTGAGTGCATCGAGCACCGCTTCGAGCGATGCTTCCGGCACGAACGCGCGCCGGATCGCGGTGCATTTCTGACCGGACTTCACGGTCATTTCCCGCACGACCTCTTTGATGAACAGATCGAAGGCCAGTGTGCCGGGTGTGGCATCGGCACAGAGGATGGCGCTGTTGAGACTGTCGGCCTCGACATTCAGGCGCGCGCCGTGCTCGATGAAGGCCGGATGCGCACGCAATGTCGCGGCGGTTTCCGCGGAGCCGGTGAACGACACCACGTCGAATGCCTGAATCTGATCGAGCAGACCTGCGGAACTGCCGCAGATAACCGATAACGCGCCCGGCGGAAGAATGCCGGCGTCCACCACATCGGCCACCATTCGTTGCGTGAGCCATGCCGTTGCCGTGGCGGGCTTGATGATGACGGGCACGCCCGATAGCAATGCAGGCGCTGCTTTTTCCCACAAGCCCCACGACGGAAAATTGAACGCGTTGATGAAGAGCGCGACGCCGCGCGTCGGTGTCAGCACGTGCTGCACGCTAAACGATTGGTCCTTGCTCAACGAGACGGCGTTGCCCTCGCGCAGCGCATGCACGTCGCCAAGCGACGCACCGAGTTTCGCGTAGTACGACAGCGTGAAGATTCCACCGTCGATATCGACTGCCGAATCGTTGCGCGTCGTGCCCGAGTTCGCCGTAGCGATCGCGTAGTAATCGTCGCGCCTGGCCTGAAGCAGTTTGACGATCTCGGCGAGCCGGGCGGCGCGCTGCGCGTAGCTCAGTTCACGCAGGGCGTCGCCACCTTCTTCGCGAGCGAAGCCAAAGGCGTGGCCGAGATCCAGACCCTGGCTCGACACGCGCACCAGCGCTTCACCGGTGACCGGATCGGTCAGCGTCACGCCTTCGCCGCTGCCCGCGACCCACTGGCCGGCAACGTAGTTTTTCAATAGTTCGGTCATGGCAAGCCTCAGACAGAAGATGGAGCGGCGGTGAATTCGATCGCGCCTCGCGGCAACAGATACAGCACCAGCGCCTGCCCGTTCGCGACGGTGGGACGATGCGCGCTACCCGGGCCGTACACGCACCAGCCGGCCGGATGACCGTCGAAGGTAGCGCCGGCGGTAAGCGGCATGATCAGATCGATTTCACCGTTCGGGTGAACGTGGTGCGGACCGGCAATATCCTTCATATCGACCACGTCGACGGAAAAGCTGTGGGTATCGGGCAGCGCCTTGAAG
Organism: Paraburkholderia fungorum; assembly: GCF_046027605.1. GTDB lineage: Bacteria > Pseudomonadota > Gammaproteobacteria > Burkholderiales > Burkholderiaceae > Paraburkholderia > Paraburkholderia fungorum_F. The sequence continues at coordinate 495,777 of NZ_JAQQEF010000003.1, read as the reverse complement.
ATGCGGCCATAGCGAATGCCGCCGCCTTCGCGATTGCACAGCCAGCCTTCGGCCACGCCCGTGCGGCAGGCGTCCGTCAGATCGCGGAAGGTCGCGCCGTCCGCGGGATACGTATCGTTGAGCCACGTGGCCAGCGCGGCATCGAGCGGCCGGCCGGCGAGTTGCTCTGTCACGCCCGCAATCAGGCGTTGGAAATCATGTGGGGACATGCGAGCCTCCAGATCGGCGGGACGCACGCACGTTAATTCATGCGTGTTGCCACACCCTCTCCGTGACGCCGCCGAAAAATCTCGACAGCGTTTGTTATTGGATCAATATTTGGCGAAAATTAACCGTTCACTGGGTGCGTGTCAAGCACTATAGTACATGTAACGCAGTTAAGAGGCAGTTAAACATGAACCAAAATTACTCTCCCACGCCGGTGGACGACCCTGCCGATGAGGACGCCAGCCGCGCCGATCGGACTGACCGCGGGACCGACGGCGGCCCCGAACGCGGGGCGGAGCGCGGCGCCGAGCGCGAAGAACGCGATCCTTTTCTGACGGCGATGGGCGAGCGCGTGCGCTTGCTGCGCGCGCGCCGCGGCATGACGCGCAAGACGCTCGCGACTGAAACCGGCTTGTCGGAGCGTCACCTGGCCAACCTCGAATCGGGGGTGGGTAACGCTTCAGTGCTGGTGCTGCGGCAGATCGCGGCGACGCTGAACTGCCCGTTGGCCGAGGTGATCGGCGACGAAACCACCGTCTCCGCCGAATGGCTGCTGATCCGCGAATTGCTGCAGGGACGCGACCAGGCAGCGTTGCAGCGCGCCCGCGTAGCGCTTGCCGAGATGTTCGCGCAAGCGCCGCGCGACCCGCATCGCAAGGATCGGATCGCGCTGATCGGCCTGCGCGGGGCCGGCAAGTCGACCTTCGGAAGGATGCTGGCGCAGGAGCGCAAGGTGCCGTTCGTCGAGTTGACGCGGGTGATCGAGCAGCTCGCCGGCTGTCCGCCGTCGGAGATTCATTCCCTCTACGGCGCGAGCGCTTATCGGCGTTATGAACATCGCGCGCTGGAGGCGGTGATTCAGGAGCATGAGCGTGCCGTGATTGCGTCGCCGGGCGGCCTTGTGTCGGAGTCGGGCACCTTCAACGCGCTGCTGTCGCACTGCTTCACCGTATGGCTGCAAGCCACGCCGGAAGAGCATATGCGCCGTGTCGTCGCGCAAGGCGATCTGCGGCCGATGTCCGGCAACAAGGAAGCAATGGACGACCTCAAGCGCATCCTGACAGGGCGCAGCGAACTGTACGGCCGCGCCGACATGACCTTCGACACCAGCGAAAAAACCTTGGCCGACGCCTACTTGCAGCTGCGTGACCGGCTTGCAGCAAGGATCGCAGCCGAATCGCCGGATGACGCGCGGCTGAACTGACCTGCAGTGGCGTGCCAGGGTTTACTAGCAAACATGCACTAAAGTGCTTTACATGGGTTTGACGATGCACTATTGTTCAAAAACAGGTTTTGCCTCGTCCAGTCAGGAGACGCCCCATGTCCACAGCAGAAACCGCAATCGCGCCGGTCGACTACCGCACCGATCCCTCGCAGTACAAGCATTGGAAGCTGAGTTTCAACGGTCCCGTTGCGACCCTCGGCATCGACATCGCCGAGGACGGTGGCATCCGTGACGGCTACAAGCTGAAGCTGAATTCATACGACCTCGGTGTCGACATCGAACTGCACGACGCGATACAGCGCATCCGCTTCGAGCATCCCGAAGTCAGAACGGTGGTGCTGACGAGCCTGAAGGACCGCGTGTTCTGCTCGGGCGCGAACATCTTCATGCTGGGTCTGTCGACGCATGCGTGGAAGGTCAACTTCTGCAAGTTCACCAACGAAACACGCAACGGTCTCGAAGACTCGTCGCGTCATTCAGGTCTGAAGTTTCTCGCTGCCGTGAACGGGGCATGCGCCGGTGGCGGTTATGAACTCGCGCTCGCTTGCGACGAAATCTATCTGGTGGATGACCGCTCGTCGTCGGTGTCGCTGCCTGAAGTGCCGCTGCTGGGCGTGCTGCCGGGCACGGGCGGCCTGACGCGCGTCACCGATAAACGCAAGGTGCGTCACGATCGTGCGGACATCTTCTGTACGGTGGTGGAAGGCGTTCGCGGTGAACGGGCGAAGGCATGGCGGCTGGTGGATGAAGTCGTGAAGCCGAATCAGTTCGATCAGACGATTCAGGCACGCGCGCTCGAACTCGCCGAACAAAGCGATCGCCCGTCGGACGCGCAAGGCGTGATGCTCACGCGTATCGAACGCACCGACCGTGAAGACGGCCTGACTTATAAAACGCTCGACATCACGATCGATCGTGCGAAACGCATTGCCACCTTTACCGCGAAAGCCCCGCAAGCCGGACAACCCACGGAGATCGACGCGATCGTCGCCGCCGGTACGAGCTGGTGGCCGCTGCAGTTTGCCCGCGAACTCGACGACGCGATTCTGTCGATGCGCACCAACGAGCTCGAAGTCGGTACCTGGGTCTTCAAGACCGAAGGCGATGCCCGTAACCTGCTTGCCGCCGACGCCACGCTGATGCAGCACAAGGATCATTGGTTCGTACGCGAGACCATCGGCCTGTTGCGCCGCACGCTGGCGCGTATCGACGTGTCATCGCGTTCGCTGTTCGCGCTGATCGAGCCGGGTTCATGCTTTGCGGGCACCTTCGCGGAACTCGCGTTCGCCTGCGATCGCAGCTATATGGCGGCACTGCCGAGCAACGAAGACGAAGAACCGGCGATCACGCTCTCGGAAGTCAACTTCGGTCTCTATCCGATGGTCACGCATCAATCGCGCCTCGCTCGCCGCTTCTATGAAGAAGCCGACCCGCTCGACGCGGTGCGCTCAAAAATCGGCCAGCCGATCAAGCCAGTTGAAGCGGAGCGTTTGGGCCTTGTTACCGCGTCGCCCGACGATATCGATTGGGCAGACGAAATCCGCATCGCGCTGGAAGAACGCGCGGCCATGTCGCCGGATGCATTGACCGGTCTCGAAGCGAATCTGCGCTTCAACGGCCCGGAAACGATGGAAACGCGTATCTTCGGGCGTCTCACCGCATGGCAGAACTGGATCTTCAACCGGCCGAACGCAGTGGGCGAGAAGGGCGCGCTCAAGGTGTACGGCAAGGGCAGCAAGGCGCAATTCGACGTTTCGCGCGTGTGATGTTTCTCGAGCGACGCGACTGAAAGCAACGCTCCTTGCCCGCTACGCGCTTCTCATACTTAAGCACCGCATTCCGACCAGGATACCGACCATGTCTACGATCAACTACAGCGAAAAGATTCCGAACAACGTCAATCTCGCCGACGACCGCGCATTGCAACGCGCGCTCGAACAATGGCAGCCGAATTTTCTGTCGTGGTGGGGCGATATGGGCCCCGAAGGCTCGCATGGCTATGACGTGTATCTGCGCACGGCGGTGAGCGTCGACGCGGGCGGCTGGGCGCATTTCGATCACGTGAAAATGCCGGACTATCGCTGGGGCATTTTCCTCACGCCTGGCGAGCAGGACCGCAAGATCCATTTCGGCGAACACAAGGGTGAGGCTGCATGGCAGGACGTGCCTGGCGAGCATCGCGCGAATCTGCGCCGCATCATTGTGACGCAAGGCGATACGGAGCCGGCTTCGGTCGAGCAGCAACGGCATCTTGGCCTGACGGCGCCTTCCATGTACGACCTGCGCAACCTGTTTCAGGTGAACGTGGAAGAAGGCCGCCACCTGTGGGCGATGGTGTATCTGCTGCATCGCTACTTCGGCCGCGATGGACGTGAGGAAGCCGAAGCATTGCTTGGCCGCCGTTCGGGCGACGAAGACAATCCGCGCATTCTCGGAGCCTTCAACGAGAAAACGCCGGACTGGCTCGCGTTCTATATGTTTACCTACTTCACCGACCGCGACGGCAAGTTCCAGTTGTCGGCGCTCGCCGAGTCGGGCTTCGATCCGCTTGCGCGTACCACGAAGTTCATGCTGACTGAAGAAGCGCATCACATGTTCGTCGGCGAATCGGGCGTGTCGCGCGTGATCCAGCGTACTGCGCAGGTGATGAATGAACTGGGCACGGACGACGTCGCGAAGATTCGCGCGGCCGGCGTGATCGATTTGCCGACCATCCAGCGTTATCTGAACTTCCACTACTCGGTGACGATCGACCTGTTCGGCGCCGATCATTCGTCCAACGCCGCCACGTTCTATAGCTCGGGCCTGAAGGGCCGCTACGAAGAGAATAAGCGCGACGACGATCATCAATTGAACGGCCAGAGCTACAAGCTGCTCGACGTGCAGGACGGCAAGCTGGTCGAGCGCGAAGTGCCGATGCTCAACGCCATGAATGAAGTGCTGCGCGATGACTACATCAAGGATTCGGTGGCGGGTGTCGGCCGCTGGAACAAGGTACTTGAAAAGGCCGGTATCGATTTCCGCATGACGGTGCCGCATAAGGCGTTCAACCGGCAGATCGGCACGTTTGCGAACACCCGTGTTTCGCCGGACGGCCGTGTGATCAGTGAGACCGAATGGGCGGCCAATGAGGCGAAGTGGCTCGCTTCGCCGGAAGACCGCGCCTATGTCGCTTCGCTGATGGGCCCGGTCACGGAACCCGGCAAGTTTGCGAACTGGATCGCGCCGCCGGCAATGGGCGTGAATCGTCAGCCGGTTGACTTCGAATACGTGCGCTTCAACTGAGTACGGCGATTGAAAATGTGTGGCGTGCGGCGTCGTATCCGCGCGAATATAGGTGGAGGAAGTCATGAACGGCCCAGTATCGATCGAAGTCCTGAGACAGCATCTGATCGATCCGGAAATCTGCATTCGCTGCAATACCTGCGAAGAGACTTGCCCGGTCGATGCGATCACGCACGACGAGAACAATTACGTGGTCAAGGCGGAGGTCTGCAACGGCTGCATGGCATGCGTGCCGCCGTGTCCGACCGGTGCGATCGATAACTGGCGCACCGTGCTGAAGGCCGACGCGTATCCTATCGACGAGCAGTTCAAATGGGACGTGCTGCCTGAGCAGAACACAATGGCCGTGCCTGCGGCGGAAGATGCCGCAGCAGCGGCGGGGGCGTCGGGCGATTCACCAGTGGACGCGAGCGGTATTGAAGTCGATACCGTGCGCGGCTCGGTTGTGCCGCCGTGGTCCGCCGCGAAACCGTACGTGAATCTTTATACGCACAAGGCGCCGACTACCGCGACGGTGGTCGGCAACTACCGTCTTACCGACGGCTCGACGGATAGCGACATCCATCACATCGTGCTCGATTTCGGTTCGATGCCTTTTCCTGTGCTGGAGGGCCAGTCGATCGGCATCCTGCCGCCGGGAGCGACCGCCGACGGCCGCACGCATCACGCGCGGCAGTATTCGATTGCGAGTCCACGCGATGGTGAACGGCCCGGCTATAACAACGTTTCTCTCACCGTGAAGCGCGTTTCCCAGCAGCACGGCGACGCGCTCGATGGAGTCTGCTCGAATTATCTGTGCGATCTGAAGAAGGGCGACGTGGTCAATGTGATCGGCCCGTTCGGCGGCACGTTCCTGATGCCGAATCATCCGAACTCGCATTTGCTGATGATCTGCACCGGCACCGGTTCAGCGCCGATGCGCGCGATGACCGAGTATCGCAGGCGGCGTCGTCTGAAGGGCGCGACCGGCAAGCTGATGCTGTTTTTCGGCGCGCGCACGAAAGAAGAGTTGCCGTACTTCGGGCCGCTTACGAATCTGCCGAAGGATTTCATCGATACAAATCTGGCATTTTCGCGCACGCAGGGTCAGCCCAAGCGCTACGTGCAGGACGCGATGCGTGAGCGCGCGGTCGACGTCGCGCACATGCTAAAGGACGATAACACGCATATCTACGTGTGCGGGTTGAAGGGTATGGAAGACGGTGTACTGCAGGCACTCAGGGAAATCGGCGAACAGCACCAGCTCGACTGGGACGCGTTATGGATGAAGCTGAAACGGGAAGGGCGCTTGCATCTGGAGACGTACTGAATCACCAGGCATCGAGCGAGAGGTATCACGCAATAGTGCGAAAGCCCGGCTGCGGTTAAAAAGCGCCGCCGGGCTTTTTTTGTTTTTTATCTCGACGGGTCCACGCCATCCTCGTGCTGTGCAGGCGATACCGCTCCGCACGCCCGGATCACCAGCTGCACGACTTCCTCAGTGGTTGCCTCGAACGCCTTCTGCGTCAGCGCGCGTTCGCCTTTGAGCGCGCGAATCTGCGCGTCGAAGTCGGCGTAATGCTGGGTGGTTGCCCAGATCATGTACATCAGCGTTTGCGCGTTCACCGGCGCCAGCAACCCGCGTGCGATCCAGTCGTCGATCACTTTCACCCGGCTATCCAGCCACGGCTTCACCCGCCCCGTGAGAATGTCCTCCATATGCTCGGCGCCGTGAATGATCTCGCTCGCCCACACTTTCGAGCCTAATGGCCGGCGGCGCGACAATTCCATTTTCGCGCGTACGTATCCGCCGATCGCCTCGACCGGATCGTCGCTGCATTCGAAGGTGTCCGCCGCGCGATGCCAGTCTTCGAACAGATCTTCCAGCACGCGCCGGTACAACGCGAGCTTTGTCGGGAAGTAGTAATGCAGGTTGGCTTTCGGTAAGCCTGCACGTTCCGCGATCATCGCCGTACTGGTTCCGTCGAGTCCTCGTTCCGCGAATACCGCTTCGGCACACGCCAATAAATGCGCTTCATTCGACTCGCGAATGTGCGCCTTGCGCCGCCGCAAAGGCGCGCGAGTTTCGTCCCTGGTCTCGTTGTTTTCCGTGATGTCGGCAGCCACGTTGTCGTCTCTCATGTTGGCCTTCATCGGCATGCGTGCCGCGTCGCGCTTCATTCTAGTCGTTCGGGCGCGGATAAACACGCGCATTCGAAGCGCGTGAAAAAAGCGTGCTGCAGTGCAATGGCACGCTTCTCGCTATGTATCCCGCCGTACGAAAAGCATTGATTTGGCGGGCTTAATCGTCTACAACCTGTCCAACTGGACAGGATTGAGAGAGCGGGCGATGCCCCAGGGTTTGCCCTCTGATGAAGAGGCGATCCAAGGCATCGAGTGTGCACCGCCGCCGTGCGGCCACGCCCCAAAACCCGCCGCCCATGCACCAGTTTCATGTCGGTTCATCGAAAGGAGCGAGACGAATGAACGCGGTATCCGAAGCACTGAAACACGCGGAACCCGCTACGTCGATCAAGGTCGACGGCAAGCGGCTGTGGGACAGCCTGATGACGATGGCGAAGATCGGCGCGACGCCCAAAGGCGGCGTCTGCCGGCTGGCGCTGACCGACCTCGACAAGGAGGGGCGCGACCTGATCGTCAGTTGGGCGAAGGAAGCGGGTTGTACGGTCAGTGTCGATCAGATGGGCAATGTATTCATGCGCCGCGCCGGGCGCAATCCCGATGCGCTGCCGGTCATGACCGGTTCGCACGCGGACTCGCAGCCGACCGGCGGCCGCTTTGACGGTATCTACGGCGTGCTCGGCGGACTCGAAGTGATCCGCAGTCTGAACGATCACGACATCGAGACCGAGCATCCGGTTGAAGTGGTGATCTGGACCAACGAGGAAGGCTCGCGCTTCGCGCCGGCAATGGTGGCCTCAGGTGTGTTCGCAGGCGTCTTCACGCTTGACTACGGGCTCTCGCGCAAGGACGTGGACGGCAAGACCATCGGCGAAGAACTCAAGCGCATCGGCTATGCAGGCGATCTGCCTTGCGGTGGCCGCCCGCTACACGCCGCGTTTGAACTGCATATCGAGCAAGGGCCGATTCTCGAAGCCGAGCAGAAAACCATTGGCGTGGTGACCGACGCGCAAGGTCAGCGCTGGTACGAAATCACGCTGACCGGGCAAGAGGCACATGCGGGGCCGACACCGATGCCAAGGCGTCGCGATGCATTGCTCGGCGCGGCCCGCGTGGTGGATCTGGTCAATCGCATCGGGCTGGATAACGCGCCGTTCGGCTGCGCGACGGTTGGCATGATGCAGGTCTATCCGAACTCACGCAATGTGATTCCAGGCCGCGTGTTCTTCACCGTCGATTTCCGTCATCCGGATGATGCCGTGCTCGCGAAGATGGATGCCGCATTGCGTCAAGGCGTGGCGGATATCGCGAGCGGTATTGGTCTGGAAACCGAACTCGAGCAGATCTTTTACTACGCGCCCGTCGCTTTCGACGAGGCCTGCGTGACGTCCGTACGCGCCGCGGCCGAGCGCTTCGGCTATCCCCATCGCAACATGGTGTCCGGTGCGGGACACGACGCCTGCTATCTGTCGCAAGTCGCGCCGACCTCGATGGTGTTCGTGCCGTGCGTGGACGGGATCAGCCACAACGAGATCGAGGACGCCACTTTTGAATGGATCGAGGCGGGCGCCAACGTCCTTTTGCATGCCATGCTCGGACGAGCGTGCGAGCCGGTTTCATAACGCTTTAGCGGTGGCGGTCGATTCATCAGCCGCACTGTAGTGCCCATAAAACATGCCGTCCCGGCTCCGCTTCAGCGCGGCCGGCGGGAGCGGCTACGTCCTCACATTGAAGAAGGAACGTGTATGGCCATCAAGCAAACCGGCGATATTGCGCCTCAGCGCCTATCGGCCGATCAACTCTCGTGCGAGTTTTCCGACATCGCGCCGTTGCTCGACACAAGTGCCGCAGCCGCGGCGGCGAGCCGTTGTCACTACTGTTACGACGCGCCGTGCGTGAACGCGTGTCCGACGCAGATCGATATTCCGAGTTTCATTCGCAAGATCGGCAACGGTAATCTGAAGGGCGCGGCCGTCGACATTCTGTCGGCGAATCCGCTTGGCGGCATGTGCGCGCGCGTGTGTCCCACCGAGATCCTGTGCGAGGGTGCTTGCGTTCGCAACCATCAGGATGCGAAGCCCGTCGCGATCGGCGCGCTGCAACGTCACGCAACCGATTGGGCGATGGCGCGCGGTGAGACGCTGTTCAAACGCGCCGCTGAAACGGGGCGCTATGTCGCGGTGGTGGGCGCCGGACCGGCCGGACTCGCATGCGCGCACCGTCTCGCGCTAGCCGGGCATAACGTCACCGTCTATGACGCCCACGAGAAAGCGGGTGGTCTGAACGAGTACGGTATCGCTGCCTATAAAACCGTCGACGATTTTGCGCAGCGCGAAGTGGAGTGGCTGTGTTCGATCGGCGGCATCGAGATCAAACATGGCGTGGCGCTTGGACGTGACGTGGAGCTCGAGGCGCTGCGCAAGCAGCACGATGCGGTGTTCCTCGCGATCGGTCTGACGGGCGTGCGCGCCTTGGCGATGGAAGGCGAGGGTTTGAGCGGCGTGATGAACGCCGTGGATTTCATCGAACAGGTGCGCACCGCGAGCGACTTCGGCACCGTGCCGGTAGGCCGCCGGGTCGTCGTGATCGGCGGCGGCAATACGGCGGTGGATGCTGCCGTACAAAGCCGCAAGCTCGGTGCGACGTCGGTGACGATGGTGTATCGACGCGGCGTCGAATCGATGAGCGCGACGTGGGCCGAGCGCGATTTCGCGCAGACCAACGGCGTCACGCTTGTCACGCACGCAACGCCGATGCGTTTGATCGGAGACGGCGGCGTGGTCACCGGTGTCGAATTCGAACGCACGTCGAGCGATGGCAATCAGGAGCGCTTCGTGGTCGAAGCCGATATGGTGCTCAAGGCAATCGGGCAGACGCTGGTGCCGGTTGGACTCGAGCGCGAACTATTGACGCTCGACGGAAGCCGCATCGCGGTCGATGCAAGCGGACAAACCTCGCTGCCGGGCGTATGGGCAGGCGGCGATTGCGCGGCGACAGGCGGAATCGATCTGACGGTACAAGCGGTGCAGGACGGCAAGATTGCCGCCGCCGCGATTGACGCCCAGTTCGCCCGCACGGCTGTCAAAGCCGCTTAAGCCAATTAAGCCGCTTAAGCCACGCATCACACCACGATAAAACAGCAGTCCCCAAGGAGCCGAACATGGCCGATCTGCGCTGTACGATTGCCGGTATTACCTCGCCGAATCCTTTCTGGCTCGCCTCCGCGCCGCCGACCGACAAAGCCTATAACGTGAACCGCGCATTCGAAGCGGGCTGGGGCGGGGTCGTGTGGAAGACGCTGGGCCTCGACCCGCATGTGGTGAACGTCAGCTCGCGCTATGGCGCGGTGCAATGGAACGGCCAGCGCATCGCGGGCCTGAACAACATCGAACTGATCACCGACCGTCCGCTCGACGTCAATCTCAAGGAAATCGCGCAGGTCAAACGCGACTGGCCGGACCGCGCGATGATCGTCTCGCTGATGGTGCCGTGCAACGAGCGCGACTGGAAATGGATCTTGCCGCTCGTCGAAGACACCGGCGCCGATGCGGTCGAACTGAATTTCGGCTGCCCGCACGGCATGAGCGAACGTGGCATGGGTGCCGCGGTGGGGCAAGTGCCCGAGTATGTGGAAATGGTCACGCGCTGGGTCAAGGAAGGCACGAAGCTGCCGTGCCTCGTCAAGCTCACGCCGAATATCAGCGACATTCGCACGGGTTCACGCGCGGCTTATAAAGGCGGGGCGGACGGCGTTTCGCTGATCAACACCATCAACTCGATCGTCGCGGTGGATCTCGACGCGATGTCGCCATTGCCGATGGTCGACGGCAAGGGCACGCACGGCGGCTATTGCGGTCCGGCGGTGAAGCCCATCGCGCTGAACATGGTGGCTGAAATTGCGCGCGACGTGGAAACGCCGAATCTGCCGATTTCCGGCATTGGCGGTATTTCGACCTGGCGCGATGCGGCCGAATTCATGGTGCTCGGCGCGGGCAGCGTGCAGGTCTGCACGGCGGCGATGCACTATGGATTCCGTATCGTCTCCGACCTCGCGGATGGCCTCTCGAACTGGATGGACGAAAAAGGCTACGCGACGCTCGACGACATTCGCGGCCGTGCCGTGCCGAACGTCACCGACTGGAAGTACCTGAACCTCAAATACGACATCAAGGCGCGCATCGATCAGGACAAGTGCATTCAGTGCGGCCTGTGCCATATCGCCTGCGAAGACACCGCTCACCAGGCGATCATGAAAGAAAAAGATGGCGTTCGGCATTTTGAAGTGATGGACTCCGAATGTGTCGGCTGCAATCTGTGCATGCACGTGTGCCCGGTCGAGCAGTGCATCACGATGGAGCGGGTGGACAGCGGTGAATACGCGAACTGGACCACGCATCCGAATAACCCGGCACGGGTGAATGCCGGAGAAAGCGCGACGTCAGACGCGGCTGAAGCCACCGAGCCGGTCCATGCGCACGCACATGCAGCAAAAGCAGCCTGAAACATGAGCTGACTGGTGAAAAGAAAACTAAGCGAAGCGCTTGTACTGAAGCTGTAATGTTCCCTCAAGACCTGACGCGCCACCAGAAGCCGCGCAGGCCTCAACGATCAGTGGAGATCTTTCGATGAAGCAGACAGCGCAACCCGTCGATCCGCAGTTTGCGGCCGGCGCGCAGGGCAGCAGTCTTTATAACGATGACCTCGCGCCGACCGGCGTCGCGCAGCGCACGTGGAGGTGGTATCACTTTGCCGCGCTCTGGGTCGGGATGGTGATGAACATTGCGTCGTACATGCTTGCGGCTGGTTTGACGGAGGAGGGCATGTCGCCGTGGCAGGCGGTGGCGACGGTGCTGCTCGGCAATCTGATCGTGCTGGTGCCGATGCTGCTGATCGGTCACGCGGGCGCGAAGCACGGGATTCCCTACGCGGTGCTGGTGCGTTCTTCCTTCGGCACGCAAGGCGCGAAATTGCCGGCAATGCTGCGGGCAATCGTCGCGTGTGGCTGGTACGGTATTCAGACATGGCTTGGCGGCAGCGCGATCTACACGCTGCTGAACATTCTGACGGGCAACGCGCTGCACGGCGCGGCCTTGCCGTTTCTCGACATTTCGCTTACGCAGCTCGCGTGTTTCCTCGTGTTCTGGGCGCTGCAGATCTACTTCATCGTGCATGGCACCGATTCGATTCGCTGGCTCGAGAGCTGGTCCGCGCCGATCAAGATCGTGATGTGTATCGCGCTGGTGTGGTGGGCGACCTCGAAAGCGGGAGGACTCGGCTCGATGCTGTCGGCGCCGTCGCAATTCGTGGCGGGCGGCAAGAAGGAGGGTCTGTTCTGGGCGACCTTCTGGCCCGGTCTCACGGCGATGGTGGGTTTCTGGGCGACGCTTGCACTGAATATTCCCGACTTCACACGCTTTGCCAAAACACAGCGTGATCAGATCATTGGCCAGTCGGTGGGCTTACCGATTCCGATGGCGTTGCTCTCGGTGATTTCCGTGGTGGTGACGTCGGCGACCGTGGTGATCTACGGCAAGGCGATCTGGGACCCGATCGACCTGACGAGCCGCATGACCGGCATTGGCGTCGGCCTTGCGTTGATCATCCTGACGCTGGATACGATGTGCTGCAATCTCGCGGCGAATCTCGTCGGCCCGGCTTATGACTTTTCGAGCCTGTGGCCAAAGGGTATTTCATATCGCGTCGGCGGCATGATTACCGCGACCATCGCCATTGTGATGATGCCGTGGAAGATTCTCGCTACCACGCAGGGCTATATTTTCACGTGGCTGGTCGGCTATTCGGCGTTGCTCGGTCCGGTGGCGGGCATTCTGATGGTCGACTACTTCCTGATTCGCGGCACCCGGCTCGACCCGCGGGAACTGTTCGACGAGCATGGCGAGTACAGCTACACCGGCGGCTGGAATATCGGCGCGGTGGTGGCGCTCGTGATCGGCGTGCTGCCGAATCTGCCGGGCTTTTTGCACACTGCGTTTCCGGCATCGTTCCCGAATGTGCCGGCGATTTTCAACACGCTCTATACGTATGCATGGTTCGTCGGACTCGCGCTGGCGTCGATCGTATACAGCGCGTGGATGAAGCTGAGCAAAGGACCGAGCGCGCGCGTGGCGAGTGCATGAGTTTATGAGCGTATCCATGGGCGGACGCATGAGCGTACCCATGAAGCGAATGAAGTACGTAGCACTGAAACCAGCAGTTCATAAGGAGGCGGCAACATGACGACCCTGATTCGCGGCGGCACGATTATCGACGCGGAGAACACGTATCGTGCGGACATCTTGTGTGCGGACCAGCAGGACGGTGGCACGATCCTGCAGATCGGCGCGGACCTGGAGGCGCCGGCGGGCGCCACGATCGTCGATGCGGGCGGGCAGTATGTGATGCCCGGAGGCATCGATCCGCACACGCATATGGAATTGCCGTTCATGGGCACCACGGCCAGCGACGATTTCTACACGGGCACGGCCGCGGGTTTGTCCGGCGGCACGACCAGCATCATCGACTTCGTGATTCCCAGTCCGAAGCAACCGTTGATGGAGGCCTTCAAGGAGTGGCGCGGCTGGGCCGAGAAGGCTTCGGCCGACTATGGCTTTCACGTTGCGGTGACGTGGTGGGACGATTCGGTCTATCGCGACATGGGCACGCTGGTGCACGAACACGGCGTATCGAGTTTCAAGCACTTTATGGCCTACAAGAACGCGATCATGGCCGATGACGAAGTGCTGGTGAACAGCTTCTCGCGTTCGCTCGAACTCGGCGCACTGCCTACCGTGCATGCGGAAAACGGTGAACTGGTGTTTCAGTTGCAGCGTCAGTTGCTGGCAAAGGGCTTTACGGGTCCGGAGGCACATCCGCTGTCGCGGCCGCCGGAAGTCGAGGGCGAGGCGGCCAATCGGGCGATCCGCATCGCCCAGGTGCTGGGTGTGCCGGTGTATATCGTTCACGTGTCCGCGAAAGATGCGGTCGACGCGATTGCGCGCGCCCGCAGTGAAGGCCTTCGGGTGTTCGGTGAAGTGCTGCCTGGCCATCTGGTGATCGACGAAGCGGTGTATCGCGATCCCGACTGGACTCGCGCGGCGGCGCACGTGATGAGCCCGCCGTTCCGCTCCGCGGAGCATCGCGAGGCATTGTGGCGCGGACTGCAAGCGGGTCAGCTACACACTACGGCGACTGACCACTGCGTGTTCTGTGCGTCGCAGAAGGCCATGGGTCGCGAGGATTTCACAAAAATCCCGAACGGCTGCGGAGGCGTCGAAGATCGGATGGCGGTGCTTTGGCATCACGGCGTGAATTCCGGCCGTCTCACGCCGAATGAATTCGTGCGCATCACGTCGACCAACGCCGCGCAGATTTTCAACCTGTATCCGCGTAAAGGTGCGGTACAAGTGGGCGCGGATGCCGACCTGGTGGTGTGGGATCCGAAGGCAAGTAAAACGATTTCGGTCAAGACGCATCATCAGAAAGTCGACTTCAACGTGTTCGAAGGAATGACGGTACAGGGTGTGGCAATGCATACGCTTACGCGCGGCGCACTGGCGTGGACCGACGGCGAGCTGCGGGCTGAGCGTGGCGCGGGGCGCTATCTGAAGCGCCCGCCGAATCCGGCTTACTTCGACGCGATCCGGGTTGCCAATAAGCGCAAGGAGCCGCATCCAGTGGAACGGTAAGCCGTTTGCAATCCGACGGGCGGTCTGGCAGGGCCGTCCGCTTTTCAAGGCCACGCGTTCGCCGTGGCGCCTCTCTCCCGACACCCTCCCGCGTTTTCCCCGATGGCGCCCGGCACGCGATCCATGGTGCGATGCATGCCGCGTCTGTCATATCTGCTGTAAAGTCGGATTCAACGTTGTATGAGATGCTTTGGCTGTCCGCTTAGCACGCATGCGCATATTGATTGGAAACCTGATCCTTTGTAAAAACGCAGACCGTTTGCTACAGTCCGCCCACTCTGCCGAGCCTGAGCGCCGGCGGAATGCCGCACACAAAACCATGCAACCGACGTAGCAAACTTTACGGAGCCACCTGATGAAGTCGATTCGTTCCATTCTACTGATCGCGCTGCTGCAAGCGGTGACCCTGAGCCCGGCATTCGCCGCCGACGAACTCGCGCAGATCAAGTCCGCGGGCGTGTTCAAGATCGGCACCGAAGGCACCTATGCACCGTTCACGTACCACGATGAATCCGGCAAGCTGACCGGCTTCGACGTCGAGATCGGCACGGCGATTGCGCAGCGCCTGGGCGTCAAGCCGCAATTCGTCGAGGGCAAATGGGATGGTCTGATCGCCGGTCTCGATGTGAATCGCTACGACGCGGTGATCAATGAAGTCGCCGTGACCGACGCGCGCAAAGCGAAATATGATTTCTCGGACCCGTACATCACCTCGCACGCGGCGCTGATCGTGGCTTCGAACAACACCACGATCAAGACTTTTGACGACCTGAAGGGCAAGAAGTCGGCCAATACGCTGACCAGCAACTTCGGCAAGATTGCGGCCGCGCACGGCGCGGAAGTGATTCCTGTGCAGGGCTTCAACGAATCGATCGACCTGCTGACTTCGGGCCGTGTCGACGCGACCGTGAACGATTCGCTGTCGTTCCTCGACTTCAAGAAGCACAAGCCGGATGCGAAGGTGAAGATTGCCACGCTTGATACGTCGGCCGACAGCAGCGACAAATCTGCGGTGTTGATCCGCAAGGGCAGTCCGGAGTTGCAGGCGGCAATCAATAAGGCGCTTGCCGACATCAGGAAAGACGGCACTTACGCGAAGATTTCGCAGAAGTACTTTGGTAAAGACGTCTCCCAATAAGCGTCACCTGCGAGTCTGAATCATGCCGGCATGGTTGCATTTAATGGCGCAGTCGCTGTGGCCCCTGTTGTATGCGGGACTCGTATTCACCGTGCCGCTCACCTTGATATCGTTCGCGATCGGGCTTGCGCTGGCGTTCATCGTCGCGCTCGTGCGGCTGTTCGGGGCGAGGTGGGCGGTGGCGGTCGTACGCTTCTATGTGTGGCTATTTCGCGGCTCGCCCCTACTCGTGCAACTGTTTGTGATTTTCTACGGGTTGCCGAACATCGGCATCGTCCTCGATCCGTTGACGGCGGCGATTATCGGTTTTTCGCTGAATGTCGGCGCGTATAACTCGGAAGTGATACGCGGCGTGATCGAGTCGATACCGAAAGGGCAGTGGGAAGCGGCGTATTCGATGGGGATGACGCGTTCACAGGCACTGCGCCGCGCGATCTTGCCGCAGGCGGCGCGCGTCGCGCTGCCGCCGCTGTCGAATTCGTTCATTGCCTTGGTGAAGGACACTTCGCTTGCCGCGGTACTGACGGTGCCGGAGGTGTTTCAGGCGGCGCAGCGGATTGCGTCGGTGACTTATGAACCGTTGATTCTCTATACCGAGGCCGCACTGGTTTATCTCGTGTTCAGTTCGGTGTTGTCTTCGGCGCAGGTGCGGCTCGAGCGCAAGTTCGGCCGTCACGCACTTTTCCAGGCGGGCAACTGATGATTCGACTGGAAAAAATCGACAAGTACTTCGGCGAGAATCGGGTACTGAATTCAGTGGACCTGCAACTCGCGTCGGGCAATGTCACTGCACTGATTGGTCCGTCCGGCAGCGGCAAGAGCACGCTTTTGCGCTGCGTGAATCTGCTGGAAATCCCGGAGTCCGGCTCACTTGAACTTGGCGACCAGCGCCTCGAATTCAGCCGCGATCACAAGCCATCGCGCGAGGCGGTGCTGACGATACGTCGCCGCACTGGCATGGTGTTCCAGAACTTCCAGTTATTTCCGCATCTGACGGTACGGCAGAACGTGATGGAAGGCTTGATAACCGTACTGAAGTGGGACAAGGAAAAGGCGCGCGCCCGGGCGGACGAATTACTGGAGAAGGTCGGCATCGCGCACAAAGCGGACGCATGGCCCTCGACGCTATCTGGCGGCCAACAGCAACGCGTAGCGATTGCGAGGGCGCTGGCACCCTCACCGGAGGTCTTGCTATGCGACGAACCCACCTCGGCGCTGGACCCAGGACTTGCCGCGGAAGTAGTGGAAGTCCTGAAGCAGCTTGCCACTGAAGGCATGACGATGTTGATGGCGACCCATGATTTGCGGCTTGCCGCAACGATTGCGCGAGACGTGGTCTTTCTGCACAACGGCGTGGTGATAGAGGCGGGCCCATCGCGGGACATTTTCATGAATCCGCGCGAACCGGAGACAGCGCGTTTCGTATCGACGTTGACGCACAGCTTGCCGGACGCATGGACGGAGCAGGGCGGACCCGAGAGAGGGTAGAAAAGAGCCCCACTGTTTGCGAGCAGACCTTACCGTCGAGCACGCAGTGCGAGACGGGAAGTATGACGCCCTTGTCACTTACGTCGAATGTGCGAGAACTCAGATTCCAGATGCACCACTACCGTGACTGCGCGGGGGACCCGCTTAAGAACTAGCGGTGTGAGCCGCTTTCTTTTGCCTACTTTTCTTTGCGGCAGGCAAAGAAAAGTAGGTGCCCGCCCCGCACAGGGGCGACGCTAATACACCAATATCAATTCAAGGAAAGGCCAAAAAGTCAGTTCAAGGAAAGGCCAAGAACAAAAACCCAAAGCCCTCAAACAGCCAGACGCTCCGCGTCATCAGCAAGAGCGACTTCAAAAAACCGCCCTTGGGCCTCCGCATCGGCTCGCGCGTAGGCGCGATTAACCCCACTAATAACAGCCCGAATCGAAGCCGTAACCAGATTCGCATCGACCCCAACCCCAAACGCGCTCCCAGCGACATCCGCCCCAGCCATCTCAGCCACAGCCACAGCGCGAGCATCGGCACCCTGAGTCAAAGCCCGCTCCTCATAATGCTGAATCCGCACAGGCGCGCCAATCGCCTGCATCAACGCATCAAGCGGCCCATTCCCTTCCCCGTTCAAAACACGCCGCGAGCCATTAATGTCGACGGTGAGCTTGATATGCTCACGCCCATCGCGTTCAGACAGACTATGCGCAACATAATGAATCGGCGCAGCATTCTGCACATACTCCTGCTGGAACAATTCCCAGATCTGCGCAGGCGTGACTTCCTGCCCGCTGGAATCAGTAAACCGCTGCACAGCAGAACTGAAATCAACCTGCAAGCGCCGCGGCAGCACCACGCCATAACCCTGCTCGAGCAAATAGGCAATCCCACCTTTGCCTGACTGACTATTCACCCGGATCACCGAGTCATAAGTCCGCCCGAGATCGCTCGGATCAATCGGCATATAAGGCACTTCCCAAATGGCATCCGGTTTCTGCACGGCAAACCCCTTCTTGATCGCATCCTGATGCGAGCCGGAGAAGGCGGTGAACACCAGATCGCCGACATACGGATGACGCGGATGCACCGGCAACTGCGTGCATTCCTCGGCGGTACGCGCGACTTCATTGATATTCGAAAAGTCGAGTTCAGGATCGACACCCTGCGTGTACAGGTTCAACGCAAGGGTCACGAGGTCGACATTGCCGGTCCGTTCGCCATTGCCGAACAAACACCCTTCGACACGATCCGCTCCCGCCATCACCGCCAGTTCCGCGGCAGCCACAGCCGTGCCCCGATCGTTATGCGGATGGACCGAAACGATCAACGAATCGCGACGCGCGAGATTGCGGTGCATCCATTCGATCTGGTCCGCGTAGACATTCGGCGTAGCCATTTCGACGGTAGCGGGCAAGTTGACGATCGCTTTGTGTTCGGGGGTCGGTTGCCAGATGTCGAACACGGCGTCGCATACTTCCCTGGCGAATTCGAGTTCGGTACCGCTGAACACTTCCGGGCTGTATTGCAGCGTGAAGTGCGTTTCCGGCGTGGCGTCGGCGAGACGCTTCATCGTGCGCGCGGCGTTTTGCGCGAGTTCCTTGACGCCGCTCTTTTCGAGGCCGAACACAATGCGGCGGAATTCCGGCGCCGTCGCGTTGTACAGGTGAACGATAGCGCGCGGCGCGCCACGCAAGGATTCGAAGGTGCGTTCGATCAGGTCGTCGCGAGCTTGCGTCAACACTTCGATCGTGACGTCGTCGGGGATATGGCCGCCTTCGATCAGCTCACGCACGAAATTGAAGTCGGTCTGCGAGGCAGACGGAAATGCGACTTCGATTTCCTTGAAGCCGATCTGCACCAGCGTCTTGAACATGCGCATCTTGCGTTGCGCGTTCATCGGTTCGAACAGCGCCTGGTTGCCGTCGCGCAAGTCGGTACTCATCCAGATCGGCGCGCGTGTGATGACGCGCGACGGCCACTGGCGGTCCGTCAAATTGATGGGCTTGAACGAGTGATATTTGCTAGCGGGGTTCTTCAACATTTTCATCATCCTTGGGATCGATCAGCTTGGGCTTGGACCGGACGACGAAAACACAAAAGCATGGCCGCCGGTCGGAAACCGGGGCTGGGTCAGTTACTGGGGAATTCAGCGGTGCTTCGGGTGTATCAGATGGAAGCGCGCAGCAGCAGACCTAGCCCGGTAGAGCGGGCTAGTAGTAGCGATAGGATGGTCTGGGCGCGGTACATAGTGCGCAATAGGAACATATTATTAAGACGGCGTCAAGCGCGGGGAGGCGAATTCATCCGCACCGTGTTTTCTCCGGCGGGCTTTCCCGCCACGAAAACGGGCCGTTCGGAAGGGTTTATCCCGGTGCGGACGGACTGAAACCCGAGCCCGTCGTATCCGTCACTTTGGTTTCACGAAACGCAAGGTCATGCGATCCGACTCGCCAATTGCCGCGTATTTCGCCCGGTCGACGTCGTGGCCTTCGTACGTGGGCGGCAATGACCACACGCCGTGCGGGTAGTTTTTCGTGTCGCGCGGATTGCTGTTCACCTCGCTTTCGCCGAGCAACTCGAAACCTGCGGCGCGCGCATGTTCGATGACATAGGCCTCGGTCACATAACCGGTGTCGATGATCTGTTGCAGGGAGGTGTCCGGCGCCGCGCGATGTTCCTCGACACCGAGGACGCCGCCCGGTTTGAGCGCCGTGTAGAAGGCGCGCAGGTTCGCGTCGATCTGGCCGTCCTTGATCCAGTTGTGGATATTGCGGAAGGTCAGTACCTGGTCGACGCTGCCGTCGGCCGGAAAGCCGCTGAATTGGCCCGCTTGCAACGTGCCGACCACCACATTGCCATAGACAGCCGGGGTGGCCGCCAGTTTGCGCGCGAATGACGCCCGCCCAGCCTGTTCCTCCGCGGCTGACGCAGCGTCCGGGCTGTCGTATTGCGCCTCGTACAGTTTGCCGTGGTCGTGCAAATAGGGCGCGAGTATCTCCGTGTACCAGCCGCCACCGGGCGCGATCTCGAGCACGGTCTGCGACGACCTCACGCCAAAGAACTGCAGCGTTTCCTTCGGATGGCGGTACACGTCGCGGGCTCGGTTCTTGTCGCTGCGCTGCGGTCCGGAAATTGCGGCATCGAGCGAGGCTGAATCAGTGGCTGTAAAAGAGGTCGACGCGGTTGGGGCGGCGCACGCAGCCAGCAGCAGCGTGGCGCTCAGTGCTGCGAACGTGGAGCGCAAGGCGCGGGCTTGGGAAATGGGGTGCAGGTTCATGGCACCCATTATCGGGTGCGATCCCTTTGGAAAGAAATCGCCAATCGAGATAACTTTATGCGCATGCGATATTTGAAGTGCCTCGGTGTCTCGGATGCTTCGCGCGGGCCACGGTTTGCGGCAGTTCTGCCAATTTGAAGCGGGCGGCACGGCTTTAGCCGAGTCTGAAAGACGGGGGCGTATTTAGGCCGGCGGGGAAGATTTAGCTGAATCCGAAGGGGGGCGTATTTAGGGCCGGCGGCGCAGATTTAGCCGAATCCGAAGGGCGGCGTATGAGGGGCGGCGTATTTAAGGCAAGCGGCGCAGCTTTCGCCGAATCCGAAAGACGCGGCGGCGCGTATAAATAATGTGTTCAGCGTCAGTCAGCGCGCTGGCCCGCGTATTGGAATCGCTGACATGATCGCCTTTCATTTCACTTTGCCGGAGGCAGGTATGCAACGAACATTGACGTCGAGGGTCGCGGCGATATTGCTGTGCGCTGCTGCGTGCGGTGTCGCCGCACAGGCTGGCGCGCAGGGCCTGAGCGTGCAGGACGACATCAACGCGCCGCAAAATAGTACGCGGATGATGCCGAACGCGGCGCGCGGCAGCGAATATCCGACGCACGGCAACCAGCAGGCGGGCGAGCTGAATCTGAATCCGACCGATCCGCGCGCGCAACTGGTCAACGGTATGCCGAACAACACCCAGTCGGGTGGTTACGGTTCGCCGCTCGCCGGCGTGCGCACTTACGTGCAGCCGCAAATGCCTGCAAATTGAGCATTCGCGCGGGCCAAGGCCGGTCGTGCCGCATCGCGCGCTGACTGCAGCGCATCCTGGCACGGACCGCGTTTTTCGGTTCCAGCGTGAGTTCCGCTAACACGATCATCGGATTGTCCCGCCGGGCTCATTAGAGGCCGAACACGATCCGCAGCGTATCGTTCTGCACGATCACCGAGACGCCGATTGCCAACAGGATCAGCGGCAGCAACGCGGTACCGTAGCGCCGGATCGGCGCGCCCAGCAACGGATGGTCCACCAGCCACACCGCGCCAGCGCACCAGAGGCCGATCATGGCGACGAACACCAGCGAGATGAACATGCCCTCGCTGTGCGAATGACTCGCGTACAAGGGCACGTAGACGGCAAGATTGTCGGAACCATTGGCCACCGCCACGCACGCGACGGTCCACCATGACGAGCCTGCGTCGGTTCCCTGGGCGCGCGCGCGTGCCGCAGCCTGCGCCACTTCCTCCTGATCCGCGTTGCCTGGGCGAAAGCGCGTCCACGCTTTGTTCAGACTCACGCCGATCGGCAAGACGCCGAGCAGGCCGACATAACCGGTGGGTAACCGCGTCAACAACGCGGCGAGCAGAATCGACCCCACGATCAAGGTCAGCGAACCGGCAAACTGCCCGGCGATCACGCGACGCCGTTGGCCGCTCGCTTCCGCGAGGAATGCGAGCAAAACGAAAAGGTTGTCGATATTGGTCGCGACGTAAGCCGCGACGGCGAGCAGGGCAAGGTTGAACATGCGGGAAAGGCGGTTATTGCACAGTGGGAAAACGGGTCTATATCGCTTCGACGCGGGTCCAGCCGAAGAGGTGGGAGTGCCTAGGGTATGGCGGCCGGTCAACACGATGCCGATGCAGAGCGTCGCGGTCAAGCGGTGTCCCAGTCTTTTAGGCGATGTGTGCGTCCTGCGGTTTAACGCTTTACCGCGCAGTGCCGTGCTGTACCGGCTGGGCTCGTTCTGCGTCTGCGGCTTCCCGGGCGTCGGCCTGAGCCGAAGCCCGAGCCCGAGACCGAGCCAAAGCCAAAGCCAAAGCCAAAGCCAAAGCCAAAGCCAAAGCCAAAGCCAAAGCCAAAGCCAAAGCCAAAGCCCCGTTCCTGTGCCGCTTCCGAGGGCCTCGCTGCCGGCCCATCAGCACGTAAGCTACAATTGCCGACGGCTTGAAAAACGGAACATCAATGAAGATTCGGATTCTCTCTATCGCCTGTGTCACGACCGCTGCCGCACTGCTGGCGGGCTGCACGGCCGTCTATAAGAACTCGGATGCATGCGAGCAGTTGATGCGAAGCAAGCTGGCTGAAACGTCGCCGGATACGCTGAAGATTACCCATACGGGAACCGGCATCGACGGCTCCCGGGTAGTCGTCGAAGGATCGATCGAGCATGTGGTGACGGCTCGAGAAGCCGCGGCATCCGCGGCAGCTTCCGCCGCGAAACTGGCGAATGCGCCTCGCGCGGCTTCGGGTGCGCGCACGGCGTCCGCGGCTTCTGCGGTGCCGGCGGCTTCCTCTGCTTCGGACGGTGCGGCACCCTCCGGCGAGGCGGCTGGAGCGGCCTCGGGTGCAGCGGCCGCTTCGGCGAGCGCCGCCGCGTCAGGAACTGAAACTACCTCGCTCAAATCCGCCAAACCAAAGAAGACCACCACGGCGGCCGCCGCCGAATGCACATTTCACGGCTCGACACTCGGCGCATTCAACTGGCTGGCGCCTGCAACGCTCATCAAGCCAGCCAGTGAAGCCAGCCAGTGAAGCGAGCCCATTGAAGTTAGCCAATGAAGCTAGCCACTGACGCCAGCCAATTGAAGCGAGCCAGTGAAGCGAGCCAATAAAGCCAACCAATGAAGCCAGCGAAGCCGCTGAACACCCGTTGCCTGGCTCTGCCTGCCCCCAAGCTCGCGCTTCACACAGCGATCTGCCCGGCCTGAAAAACAAAACCCCACGCTCCGAAAAACGTGGGGTTGGTCAGCAGTCTGAATTTCTGTCGCGCCTGTTGCCGCCGGTCAGCATCCCGCTGAGTACTGCGGGCGTGCTCAACGGCCACGCATGATCCGGCCAACTCAATCCGCCCTCCAAGCCGTCCCTCAACCCACCCCGTTCGCGTGGCGGCTTTTGTTGTCACGCAGCAGCTTCAACACACTTTCGCCGAAGGCTTGCGGCCGCCCTTCGAAGCAGCGCTGCACCGCCTGCGTATCGATCAGGCGTTGCCGCAGCGCCGTGCGCTCGTCGTGCTGGTCTATCATCCGCACGGCTGCGGTGATATAAGCCTCGACGCTGTCGGTAGTGATCCACGACGGCATGCCCGCGCGCTCGAACAGCGCGCCGTCGATTTGCTCGAACACCTCTGGACCGCGCTTGCAGACACCAGGCAAGCCGAGCGTCAAGGCATCGACAACACCGTTGGTGTTGCCGAACGGAAACGGGCTGAGGAACAGGTCGGACTGGTTGACGCGCGCCAGATACGCGGCGTAGTCGTGAAAGCCGTGAACGACGGCGCCCGGCAGCGTACGCGCGATGACGTCGCGCAGATGGTCGAGCGGCAAACCTGACGGCACACCGCTCATGAAGTGAAACTCAACAGGCGTCGCGGCCCGCTCGCCGATTGCGCGGCATGCATCAAGAAAGCCGGGATTGAGCTTCATCGCGCTGGCAGTGATGACGACCTGCAGCGTCTCGCGCGGCGGCGGAATCCGCGCGACGATGTCCGGCAGCGCGACCGACGGGCGGTACGGTTGCCCGTCTTTTGGCAGCTTCATCAGTGGCTCGCTGAAGCAGGCCGGGTCGCCGACATAATCCTCCTCGACGCTGATGTAGTCGATCTTGTCGGAATGCGTGGTGGCGGGATGGCCGAGCGCCGCGATCTGCAGCGGCGCGACGCGCAGGTTGGACATGAACACCGTCAGCACGAACATGCCGACGCTCGGCATGTACAACACATCGGGTTGCTCGGCCTCGGCGAAGTCACGAATCGTCTTCAGGCACTCGCCGATGTAGTCCGGCTGCTCCAGTTCGATGAAGCGGTCGAAGATATTCCGCCCCACGTCGTCGACGGCGTAACCGAAGCCGAAGCCCACCACTTCGAAATGCTCGCGCGCGGCTTCGAGCGTGCGCGAGTGCGTGCGGTAGATCGAATGCGCGCCGCTGAACCACTCCAGCACGACTGCCATTACGGGCTTCCTGCCGCGCCGCGGTTTGCCTTCGGCCGGCGTGCGTGTTGGCGCGGGCAGATCGGTCAGGCCGAGTCGTTCCAGCTTGCGACGCACCAGCACATTGATGTCCTGTTTGATCGCATGCCGCCGCGGCGTATCGGCATAGCTGCAGAACATATAGGCGTTGTGCAGGACGGCCGAGGGCAGGTCGTCGAGTTCGCCGATTTGTTGCAGCTTGCCGGGCAGCCATTCCAGCAGCGCCTCGCGTTTGAGATGCGCGCTCGGCGAACCCTTGAACACCGGTGCCAGCAAAACGAGGGCAAGACAGGCCGCGATGGTTTTGTCGTACGCCCAGAGCGCGGCGAAGTCGAGTTCCAGTTCCGACTCGGTCGAATAGAGCACGCATAGCTTCTCGATGAAGCTATCCCCCGGCAGGAATTGCGCATCCGCCGGGCCGCGCGGATTCAGATAACGGGCGACATGGTCCGCATTGCCTGACGCCGTGGCTGAGAACAGCACGCCGATCCATTCATGCAGTGTGAGAAACAGCTTGAAGCACTCGGTGGGCGGCCGGAAGTCCGGGTCGGCGAACAACGTTGACACGGCGCTCGTCAGGCGTGTGCAAAAACGCTGGCGTTGCTCCTGGGGAGTCAGGTCAGTCATGCCTGACGCCTGGAAGCTTGCGTCCAGTTCGCCACGCGTGTGTTGGAGGAGTGCGAGTGCGGCAAGGAGTTGGACCGAGGCCTGAACATGCTGTTGCGTATAAACCAGCTGCTCGAAATGGTCGAGCGAAAAGGTGACTTCCATCGTTTGACTCTTGTTAGATATGCAAGACTAACGATATCGAGACGACGCTAGCCGGAAACGATGATTATTGCAGTCAGCGCGTATCAAATAAGTCTGGGATGGGGATTTAGGAAAATTCCGTGCGGGAAAATCTGATCGGTCTGAGGGATTTGTTGTGTGTGTGAGTGCGGGAGTTCTGCAATGACAGGAAGGGTCTGCTCAGGTGCTCAATCAAACCCGTCCCTCGCCGTTGTGCAGGCGGCCCGCGGAAATCCCGAATAGCCAACATTTCGCAAGATGGGTCCTCGGGTATTGAGCCCTCAGAACGCGTAGTACGGACCCGGGCCGGCCGAGGTCGCGCGCGACGCGATCGCCGTATAGACGCGCCGTCCGAAAAAGAACGGCAGGCCCCAGCCGAAGCCATTGCTGACAACCCCTGCCAGATTGTCGAACGCGTTATTCGGCGACGCGAACAGCGCGCGCGAATTACCGATCTCAAACGAAACCGTGTTCGCCACGCCGTCGACACCGGTGATCGTGGCACTCGCTGTTTGCGTCGCCCCCGGGCAATACCAGTAACCGCATTGCGGGAATTGACTACTGCTGAAGAACAAGCCATTCGAGCCGCTGTCGATGTAGCTTTGCGCATAAGTCTGACCCGCGCTGCTGGTCACCACGTAACCTGTCTGCGTGTTCGCCTTGACCACGCTTGCGCCGTCGAGCGTATTGTTCGCCTGGGTGCCAATGCCGAAGATCATCGAGCCTGACACGCTTGCCGCGCCCGCATCGGCGATGGCCGGCAGGTCGATCACCACGCCGTTGTTGTCGAGCGCGAAGCGGCTGACCGGATTGGTCACCTGCTGCGCAAGCGCCTGCGTACTCGCAAGGCAAGCGCCGCCGGCGTTGCAGCTGTAGTACCAGCGTGGCAGAGGCGAAGTGACGCAAGCGCTGCCGCAGTCGGCTGCGAACAGGCCGACGCCGAGAATGCCGTTGGCATACAGTTGCGAGCCGGTCAGCATCGACGGGCCGGAGCTAGCGCAGTCAGTTGGCACATTGGGCAGCGCAGGGTCGGCGATCAGCTGGATCGGAATCGAGGCGGCCAGTTGGCCGGCCATCCGCACGTCCGCGCTACGCACGGAGCCCCATGTATAGCCGCTGCCGAATACGGAGCACTGTCCGGTCACGCCGCTGCCCGAACCCACCGCTGCGAGCCTGAGGCTGGGCGGCAACGCGGAAGCGAGAATCCGCAAGCCGTGCGAGCCGGTGTCGACCTGAATATTGTCGATCGTCGCGCAGTTGCTGGTGCCGGGCTGGCAGACAGTGACGCTCGTCGTGAGAATGTTGCGCGTCAGACCCGGCACGGCGCTGACCGTGATCGGCTGGACGTTCGGCGTGGTCGATTGCGGCACGGACGTGGCCGTGCTGGAGACGCCGCCTGCGGATGGCGCACTGGCGCCAGACGAGCCCGCCGCGCCCGGGCTGCTGGCCGGGCTGGCCGCGCCTGCCTGAGAAGAAGCGGTGCCGTCGCTGCCGCCCCCGCCGCAACCGGTGACGAGTGCCGCGCAGACGAGGAGCAGGGCATGGAAACGAGAGGGAGTCTTCATGATGATGTCGGCAATCGATCGTCAAGGCGTTTTCGGAAGGGCTTGCGCGCGGCGTTAGCGAAAGTCGGCGGCCGTGACGCCTGGCGGCAAGGCCGCCGGCAGCCACGCGCGTCCCGTGTAGGCGCGCATCGGGCCGCCAGATTCCACGATCACGTCCGGGCGGACCACTCGCGAGGCATGCAGATTGCCGTCCGGCGCCGATGCGATGGCGCCCGTCCGGTAGGAGTCGGCGTACTTGCCGAGCAACGCGCGCAGATCCGGCATGGTCGGGCCGTCCCACGTGTAGGCGATGATCTGGCCGGTATTGGTCGCGTACTCGTTGATGGTGGTATTGCCGGCATCGGTCAGCGTGCGCAATCGTAAGGCGCCGTTCAGCAGGGTTTGCGGCGCCGCGGTCGTTGAATCCGCCTGGTTGGGCATCGTGCCGCCCAATTCGGCACGGACGGCAGGGCTGGCGCCCAGCAATACAGCCACCGTTGCCGAGGCAGCGATGACGGATGGAAAAGAAGAATTTGGCATGGCTACCTGGCTCGCGGTTGGCGCATTCAATCGTTATTGAGATGTCCAATTCAAGATAACACTCAGGTTTCCTGATTGTTGTCAGGTGCGGCGTTCGGCGCTTCGGGTAATCTCGAAAATAGCGTGTGATCCAGGCGGGAAGTGCCTTTTAAAACAATGATCTGACAATGAAGTAGGGCATCCCTCACTATCGATTGGGAAGTGTTGTGGATTGTTAAATTGGCGGCTAGTGACGGCGATCGCTGCAACGGAGCGGGGCTTCTTTTTGCGAAGAGAGGTTCGCTGGACCAGGCCGATTCAGCGGCTTCCACACCCGGTCGGCGCACCGCGCGTTTTGCCGGCCGCGGGCTGCTCAATGGACGGGCAAACCCCAGTTTTTGCACATGTCTCGCCGGGATCGGTAAAATGTTGGGTTGATCCACGGAAACTTGCCGTGGCGTAGCGGAAGGATTCCCCGAACATGACTGATCTTCGTCTTACCAAGCGGTTTGCAGTAATGCTGATGGCAGGCGGTCTGGTCGCCGGCTGCGGCACCTCGTCGCCGACCAAAATCGACTACAAAAGCGACTCGAAGTCGAAGCAAGTGTCACTTGCCGTACCGCCGAACATGATCGATGAGACGTCCGATCAGCGTTCGTTGCCCCCGCAAGGCGGCGAAACCTCGCTGTCCACGCTCCAGCAGGTCCAGGCGCAAGCCCCGGCCGCCAACACCCTGACAGTGGTGCCGCAGGTGAGCGGCATGCACATCCAGCGCGACGGTACGGAAAGCTGGCTCGTGATCGACAACAAGGCGCCCGACCAGGCATGGGCGCAAATCCGCCGTTTCTGGCAGGAACAGGGCTTCCTGCTGGTGGTCGACCAGCGCGACAAGGGCGTGATGGAAACCGACTGGAACGAAACGCACGCACAGATCAACGACGGCCTGATCCGCAACACGCTGTCCAAGGCAATGGGCACCAGCTATGTGAGTTCTGAGCGCAACAAGTACCGCACGCGGCTCGAAACGGCGCCGAACGGCGGCACCTATGTGTTCATCAGCCAGAAGGGCATGCGCGAGGCCATCACCGGCACGAACAACGATTCGACCCAGTGGCAAGCCAAGCCGAACGATCCGGGTCTTGAGCAGGAATATCTGAAGCGCTTGATGGCAGCGCTGGCGCTGGCCGATTCACGCGCGAAACCCGCCGATACGCAAAGCGCCGAGCTCTCGCCGGCGGGTGCGCAAGTGGCGCCGAACGCGGCTACGTCGGGTGCGAAGTCGGCGGCTGCGGCCACGGCGGCGCAAAATGTGGCGCTGTCGGCGCAATCGCCCACGCCGGATGAGTCGGCCAACACTACATCTGCACAGCTCTCGTCCACCGAGCTCACGCTTGGCGAGCCGTACGACCGTGCGTGGTTGCGCGTGGGCCTCGCGCTCGACCGCAGCAACTTCACCGTCGACGATCGCGATGCGACGCGCGGTTTGTACTTCGTGCGTTACGTCGATCCGAAGGACTTGACGTCGGCAGAGCAGGGCTTCTGGAGCCAGGTGTTCCACGGCAAGAAGGAAAAGGTCGCCAAGCAGTATCTCGTGAACGTGCGCGCGGTGACGCCTAACCAGACCCGTGTGGCAGTGGTCGACGACAAGGGTGGGATTGATCAGAGCTCGCAGGCCAAGCAGATCATGAGTCTGATGGGCGACCAGTTGCACTGAACGAGGTTGTAGCAAGCAGCGATTGTTGTCAGAAAACCCGCCCGGAAGGCAATCCGGGCGGGTTTTTTTACGTCCGTTTCATCCCTTGCCACGGCGCCCGCAAGCCATGAGGACCGTCGTCGTACCGCGCACGTGTTTTGCTTATGTCTAAACACCAGTATGAATCGGCGCTCAACGGGAGATGGCCATGTTCGACGTAATCCCTTATTGGATGTGGGCGGCGAGCTTGCTCGTCCTCGCGCTCGTATGTGGCGCAGCATTGGGGCAGCGCGAGACGCGGCGGCCAACGGGACTGAGGGTCCGGCATACGCCTGCGCATCGCCCGAAATGGCCGATGCATTAATGTTCGATCCGCTGTTTAACCTGTTCAAAGGCCTGCCGCGAGAGCTTGCGGCCGCTCCCAGCGCGGCCGCATGTAACGTGACGTTACCCCGGTGACGTAACTCGCCAAACTTCCTTCCGGCGCAACTGCCAATCTCCTTTCGTAGAAAAATTACAATAACAATCAACGATTTGCGATCAGTTTTTCGTCAAATTGCACGACTGGCATGCAAGCTGCTTTTAAAGACTCATGGGGCCGGATTCGTAACATCCGACGTGACGTGCGGTGAGTTTCCAGGCGGCGTTCCCAGATCATTCCATACCAGCATCGGCGAACGAACCGGTGCTAAGCCCGATGATGGCCTGCGCGCGTGGCGCGCGGCTTCGGTGGCCCCGTCGCCTATCCTCGTAGGGCGACGGTTTCGCCCGCACTCCATTGGAGTGCGGGCTATTTTTTTGGGTGCGCAAGATGGCTTGCCATGCCGCAGACGCGGCGAGCGGCAGGCGGGCTGCCGGCCGGCAGCTTTCAGGTGTCGGCGCGGCGCGACCCGACCCAGGGCAGACGTTTGACCACGCCGGTGGCCAGCGCGG
This sequence comes from Paraburkholderia fungorum, assembly GCF_046027605.1. Lineage (GTDB taxonomy): Bacteria > Pseudomonadota > Gammaproteobacteria > Burkholderiales > Burkholderiaceae > Paraburkholderia > Paraburkholderia fungorum_F. The sequence goes on along the minus strand of NZ_JAQQEF010000003.1, from coordinate 465,929 downwards.
TGCCGACGAGAATCACGCCGCAGCCTTCTAGCATGCCCGGCGACACGGTTTCGCTGAGAAACAACGCACCCCACAGAATGCCGAAGATCGGAATCACGAAAGTCACCGTAATCGCGCGCGCCGGCCCGGCTACCGCAATCAGATGGAAGAACAGCATGTAGGCGACGCCGGTACAGGCAACACCCAGCGCAATCACCGCGCCCCACGCGTGCGGCGAGATCGGCGCAGCCGGCCAGTAGATCACGGCGAGCGGCAGCAGCACGATGGTGGCGCCAGTCATCGTGCCGGTCGCGACAGTCAATGCGTCGACGCCGGTCAGGTGACGCTTCGTGTAATTGGCGGCAATGCCATAGAGCAGCGTGGCGCCGAGCGCGGCGGCGGCCGCGAGCGCGGTGGAGAGCGGCGTGGCGGCCGAGCCGTCCGGTGTGGCGATCTGGTCCCATACCAGCATCAGGACGCCGAGAAAGCCGATCACGAGACCGAGCGTGCGCAGCGCGCTCAGGCGGTCGCGCAACCACAGGAACGCGACGAGCGCGCCCCACAGCGGCGTGGTCGCATTGATCACGGACGTCACGCCGGCCGACAGTGTCAATTCGGCATAGGCGAACAGGCAGAAGGGCGCAGCCGAATTCAGGATGCCGACCACCAGCAGCGGAAAAGCGCGCGTGCGCAGGATCGTCGCGGATTGATGCAGCGGCCGTCGCGCGATCAGGACGACGGCGAGGAAGATCGCGCCGATGCCGACACGCAGCGCCATCAGCGGCGCGACGCCGAAGTCGGTCACGCCGACGCGGATAAACAGAAACGAGGCGCCCCATAGGGCGGCCAGGATCAGCAACTGCAACAGGTTTTTGGCATTCATTGTCGTGGCGCCGCGCGCGGTTGAGTCGAGACGTGTGCGCATCGTAGCAGCGCGATTGCGCGAAACGTTTCAGCCTGGAATGAAACGGCAAGATTCCGGAGATGAAGGACGTCCTTTAGTCGTCATCGTAAGCGCGGGCAGGTGGGTCGCAAAACGAGCAATTCTCACGCTGATGTGAGAAAAATTACGATGGGATTGACGCGATGAAGGGCAAGATAAAGGGCCCGTGAGATGGTCGTATAAAAAAATGTGAGTTATTTTGCGAAAAACAGTAGCGCGGGGAAGTTGACGGCAGTGCGACTGGCGCGAGCAGAGCCGGCCTCCACACTGGCTCAGGCGGGTAACGCAACGCCGCCTCGGCGGCTCCGGCGAGGCGAATGCAGGCCATCAAAAGAAACGGGCGTGCATTGGGAAGAGCACGCCCGCCGGTTCACTCATGCGGATGCCAACTAGCCAGCCACACCTCAATGCGGAATCATTCCCTGCAGGAAGTTCTGCTGCACCCAGACCAGTACGCCGAGGATCACTGTCAACAGAATCGAGTGCTTGAAGGTCTTGGCGAACACGACGCCTTCCTTGCCTTTGAGTTCGGTGGTCGCCACGCCGGTCGAGATGTTTTGCGGCGAGATCATCTTGCCCATCACGCCGCCCGACGAATTGGTCGCCGCCATCAGGATCGGGTTCAGGTTCAACTGATTGGCCGCCACCACCTGCAGGTTACCGAACAGCGCGTTGCCCGACGTGTCACTGCCGGACAGGAACACCGCGACCCAGCCGAGGAATGCCGACACCAGCGGAAAGAACGGTCCGACCGACGCGACACCGAGCCCGAGCGTGTAGGTGAGCCCCGAGTAGTTCATCAGATACGCGAGGCCGACGATGGTCGCCACCGTCAGAATGGCGATGCGCGTCTGGACCCACGTGTCGGCGATGGCCGCGCCGAATTCACGTGCGCTCAGTTTCACCATCAGCGAGGTGATGATCGCGGCCACCAGAATCGCCGTGCCGGTCGCGAGCGGCTGGAAGTCCCATACCGCGCCGTACGGCGTGTTGTACAGCGTGATGAACACGGCCTTGTCGAGCCCCGGCCACAGCACCTTGACGTCGCCGATCAGGAAAACCTTCGCGACGGTCCACACGATCACGACCACCGAAACGATGATCCACGGATACCAGCCCTGGGCGCCGCCGATCTTGCCGCGCACCTCGCCGACGCGGTCGATGTTGACCGCGAATTTCGGATCGGCGGCGGGTTTCCAGACGCGTAGAAACGCAATGGTGAGGATCAGCGACACCATCGACGACAACACATCGGTCAGGCTGTAGTTCACGTAGTTCGACGCGACGAACTGCGTCAGCGCGAAACTCGCACCGGACACCAGCAGCACCGGCCATACGCGCAGCATGTTGCGAAAACCCGCATACACCCCGATCACGTAAAACGGCAGCAGGAAGGCGAAGAACGGTAACTGGCGGCCCACCATCTTGGCGAGCGAATCGGCCGGCAGGTGCGTGACCGCGCCGAGTACGGTGATCGGCACGCCGAGCGCGCCGAACGCAACCGGTGCGGTATTGAAGATCAGCGTGAAGGTGAGTGCTTCGAGGGTTGGGAAGCCGAGCAGGATCAGCAGCGAGCTGGTGATCGCGACCGGCGTGCCGAAGCCGGAAATCCCTTCGAGCAACGCGCCGAACGAAAAGCCGATCACGACCAGCACGACGCGCCGGTCGTTCGGCAGGTTGTCGATCATCCACATGCGAAAGGCCGCGAAGCGGCCCGAGCGCTGCGAGATGTTGTAGAGCAGGATGGCCGCGAACACGATCCACATCACCGGCCAGCAGGCGAAGACCGCGCCGGCGACCACGGAATTGACCGCGAGCCCCACCGGAAACTGCCACACGAAGATGGCCACGATCAGGCCGACGATCAGCCCCGCGAGCGAAGCCTGCCAGGCGGGGCGGCGCGCCCAGCCGAGCAGCAGCAGGACGACGATGATCGGTAGCGCGGCAACCAGGAATGACGGCAAGAGCGAATTGCCGACGGGAGTGAGTAGTTGGTGAAACATCCAGCGTCTCCTTCGTTGTTGTTCGAACTCGGCGCGGGACTACGCACTGCGGGCGCGTCGCTCTGGTAGGACGGATGGGCGCTATTGGCGCGGCGAAGACGTGCCGGAGCGCTTATCTAAACAGGTACTGCATGCATGTGGCTTCCCAAAGCATAGGGCCCGGGCGTCAGGCGTCAAGAGGGGAAACTACGGGCGCGAGGAGAAAGGGCGACAGTGAATCGTTGAGGCGAACGGCCCGCGTTGCTCGCGCCACGATGCACGTGAGGCCGACTCGGCGCGGCAAGGGCCATGCTGGCGGGCTGGCCGGCGTTGGCACAAGGCGGGACGCGCGCGTTATCCGGCATGGACCGGTCCCGTGTCCCGACAAATACGGGCACGGGACGCTCGAAGCCGGTCAGCGAGATCCGGCTGCGAGACTCAGTGATAGTGGCCGTGGCCACCACCCCATCCGCCATGTCCACCCCACCCGCCGTGGCCGCAGCAATAGCCGCCGAAGCCGAAGCCGATGGAGACGGACGGCCCGTACCAGCCCGGATACCCGTAGTAAGCGGGATACACCGGCGGCGGATAGTAGGCGGGATAAGCCGGCGCCATATAGACGGGGGGCGGGGCCGCAACCGCATACGTGGGCGGCGGGCCCTGCTGGGCGTTCTGCGCCTGCTGCGCTGAAGACTGCTGCTGCGCCTGTTGCGCGGCCTGCGCCGCCTGCGCATCGGGTGGCCCGACCTGCACGTCCTGTTGTGCCGCGCCTGCCGGGACCGTGGCGTAATACGGGTAGTATCCGGCCGGATAGTAGCCGTAAGGGTAATAGCAGCCGGACAACGTCAGCATGCAGACCGCGCCGGCGAGCGCCAGGCCCGTTTGTGAAATACGTGGGAAACGTGAGAATCGACGCGGCAGCCGCGTGCTGATCGCGCTAGCCGGGTTGATGAGACGGGACTTCATGACGCGCTCCTGTTTTAATCGGACGCCGCCATTCGGGGCGTCATGGCTTGAGCTTACGCCGCCGTGGCGCCAACAGGATTGCAAAACCGTAACGGCTTATTTCACCTCATTGCAGACTGTTTTGCGGAGCAACAGGTGTGGCCGGGGTTGCTTTCGTCCGCCGGCCACACGCCCGTCACTGACGGGCGTCCTGGGCTGCTGCGCCCGCAATCCGCCCCTTACTGCCGCTGATAAATCTCGGCGCCTTTCTTCATGAACTCGATCGACTTCACTTCCATGCCTTTCTTCAGCGCTTCGTCGTCGGTGACGCCTTGTTGTGCCGCGAATTCGCGCACGTCCTGGGTGATCTTCATCGAGCAGAAGTGCGGGCCGCACATCGAACAGAAGTGCGCGACCTTGGCCGAATCCTTCGGCAGTGTCTCGTCGTGGAATTCGCGCGCCTTGTCCGGGTCGAGACCGAGATTGAACTGGTCTTCCCAACGAAATTCGAAGCGTGCCTTCGACAACGCATTGTCACGCACCTGCGCCCCCGGATGACCCTTTGCCAGGTCGGCGGCGTGCGCGGCGAGCTTGTAAGTGATGATGCCTGTCTTGACGTCGTCCTTGTTCGGAAGCCCAAGGTGCTCCTTCGGCGTGACGTAGCAGAGCATCGCCGTGCCGAACCAGCCGATCATGGCGGCGCCAATGCCCGAGGTGATGTGGTCGTAGCCGGGTGCGATGTCGGTGGTCAACGGTCCGAGCGTGTAGAAGGGCGCTTCGTCGCACCATTCCAGTTGCAGGTCCATGTTTTCCTTGATCAGTTGCATCGGCACGTGGCCGGGGCCTTCGATCATGGTCTGCACGTCGTGCTTCCACGCGATTTGCGTCAGCTCGCCCAACGTCTTCAGTTCGCCGAGTTGTGCTTCGTCGTTCGCATCGTAGATCGAGCCGGGACGCAGGCCGTCGCCGAGCGAGAAGGCCACGTCATAAGCCTTCATGATTTCGCAGATGTCTTCGAAGTGCTCGTACAGGAAGCTTTCCTTGTGGTGAGCGAGGCACCACTTCGCCATGATCGAGCCGCCGCGCGAGACGATACCCGTCATGCGTTTTGCCGTCAGCGGCACGTATTGCAGACGCACGCCCGCGTGGATCGTGAAGTAGTCGACGCCTTGCTCGGCCTGTTCGATCAGCGTGTCGCGGAAGATTTCCCACGTCAGGTCTTCGGCCTTGCCGTTGACCTTTTCCAGCGCCTGATAAATCGGCACCGTGCCGATCGGCACCGGGCTGTTGCGGATGATCCACTCGCGCGTTTCGTGGATGTGCTTGCCGGTGGAGAGATCCATCACCGTGTCGCCGCCCCAGCGGATCGCCCACGTCATCTTGTCGACTTCCTCGCCGATCGACGAGGTCACCGCCGAGTTGCCGATGTTCGCATTCACCTTCACGAGGAAGTTACGGCCGATGATCATCGGCTCGCTTTCCGGATGGTTGATGTTGTTCGGGATGATCGCGCGGCCGCGTGCAACTTCTTCGCGCACGAATTCCGCCGTGATTTCCTTCAGGCCGTCGGGACCGAATGCGCTTGCGCCGAACGCCTGGCCCGGGTGTTGGCGGCCCATCATCGCGGCGAGTTTTTCGCCGTTCGGGCCGCTCGTCTTCAGGCTTTCCAGGTACGCGGCGCGCTGCTGGTTCTCGCGAATCGCGATGTATTCCATTTCCGGCGTGATGATGCCGCGACGCGCGTAGTGCATCTGCGAGACGTTCTTGCCGGCAATTGCGCGGCGCGGCGTGCGGTGCAGGCCCTTGAAGCGCAAATCGGCAGTCGCGGTATCGGCGGCGCGTTCGCGGCTGAAGTCGCTCGACAGACCCGTCAGCGCTTCGGTGTCGCCGCGTTCTTCGATCCAGGCTTGACGCAGCGCGGGCAGGCCGGCGCGGATGTCGATTTTGGCTTCCGGATCGGAGTACGGGCCCGACGTATCGTAGACGAAGACCGGCGGATTCTTCTCGCCGCCGAAGCTATCCGGCGTGTCGGCTTGGGAGACTTCGCGCATCGGCACGCGGATATCGGCTCGCGAGCCGGTCACGTAGACCTTGCGGGAATTCGGCAGGGGGGCGACAGCGGCGGCGTCGACGTGGGCGTCGGCGGAAAGGAACTTCGGATTGGCGTTCATGCGGATCTCCTCTGTCGACCGGAGTTGGCGCTTAGTGCCTTACTCCGGTCCCATGCAACTTGTTGCGGTCGACGAGAGTTGGCGCAAAGCACCCACTCCAGTCCCATTCGGGGCCGCTAAGCAGGAGACGAGATGGAAGTTGTCGGATTCGCGAGAAGTGAGGCGATAAAGCTGGAGTGCGAAATCCGTACGCTTCCCTGCGCTGGCATTATCCAGATCAGGTTCAAAGGGTATTTCTCACCCACGCAACACGGACCTCCAACCTCCGCGCTACGCAGGACCCCCGCGTTAGCAGCGCACACGATACACCGGCCGGGCGCTGCTTGGCAACCCGTCTTGAAAAAGTCAGAGCTCGGAGATAACGCCGGTCAGCCGCGCACTATTCTTATGGTAATAGGGCTGCCGGGTGTGATGCGGTGCGGAAATCTGAAGCGCGAGCGTGCTTGCGTTACAGCGTGAAATCGTCGGCGGCTTCGGGCTGAAACAGGATCTTTTCGAGCTTCAGCACTTTCTCCGTGCCGCTCGGCGGTGTAAAGCGGATGCGTTCGCCGCGCTTGGCGCCGAGTAGCGCGAGACCAACCGGCGAAAACACGTTCAGGCGGCCTTGCGCGAAGTCCGCATCGGGCGGATAGACGACCGTCCAGGTCATCTGCTCGCCGCTGGTTTCGTCGACCAGCGTGGCTTGTGAATTCATCGTGACGATGTTCGCGGGGATGTCGCGCGATTCGACGATCACGGCGCGTTCCAGGACGTCGTCGAGCATGTCTTGCAATTTGGCATCGGCACCGGGTGCGGCCGCGTGCTTTTCAAGCCGGGCAGCGTCGAGTTCGGTGAGGTAACAGGTTTTCGTCTTTTTCATGACAGGTTCTCCAATTGATCTGCATATAGGGGAATGGCGTACGGATGAGATCAGCCCGGAGCCCGACGACGTGGCTCCGGTGATGGAGGGAGCAACGTCAGATCGGGCGCCGGGCGGCGAGAAGCGGGAGCGTTCGGAACGGCTGGCTGGGGTGCGGCATCGACATGCCCGTGCGCGCGCAACCGGTTGCGCGGCGGGGGCGCAAGCGATTGAAGGCACGGGAGATCGGAAAGCGCATCGGGGTAGCCGGCAGAGAGTGAAAGATGTTTGGGTGAGCGCCGGAAAGAAAGCTTGATCGGCGCAATCGAAAGGTGAATGTTAGCACGGCCGGGTGTCTCCTTAAATGCTGCCGGGAGGTGCCGTATGCACGGGGGGGCGGCGTGTCTTTATCGCACAGGGTGGCGTGGGGTCCCCCGCAGCATCATTCAAGGCCGCCGCATTCAAGGCCGTCACGGCGCTGCCGTTAATGCGCCTGTAGGGGCGGCCGTCACCTCGTCGAGCGACGGGCGGCGGGTGGCGCGTCAATGGCGCGATGCGAGATGAGACGGCTTAAGGAGATGTGCTGATGAAAACGGGAATAGGGCGGTTCGGAGCGTTCAGCGCGGCCACGGTCATGACGGCGCTGGTTGCAGCCCCGATGCCGGCGGTGGCCGCGAGTGGCGGAACGATTAATTTCTCTGGGGCGATCGTGGCGCCGCAACTGGTGATTTCGGCGGCCCCAGTCCTGGTGCCTGCCGGGGCCCGGATCGGCGCAGGCGGCGGGCGGCTAGCGCAGACGGCTTCAGCGGTCACGCTGACCTTTAGCGCGCCACCGGGTATGGCCACGGGCGCGGATGTCGCGCTTCAGGTGAACAACGGCGCGACGGCGCGTGGCGTCCTGGCTGAGCGTTTTGTCGATAGCGGCGGGCGGGTGTTTCGCGCCGCCCGTGATGGGCACTACCGGATCGGCCGCGACGGCGGGGTGTTGTCGCTTGCGCCGAAGAGTGCCGCGCAGGGTACCCGGGTGACGGTTGTCGTTAGTTACGATTGAGGGACGCTCTGCGGGGCGCTTTGCGGCAACTCGCCTGCAAGCGCGCAGACGCGCCGCGCCCCGCGGGCCTGAACAGCATGAAATGGTCGCGACGGTAAGCGAACCACTCAAACCAGAAATAAAAATTCAAAACCGGCTGTCATAACCGGTCTCGTGGTTCGACAAACGTGCAGATCCTGATGGAGCACGCCATGCGAACCGCACCAACCCGCCGAGCTTTCAGCGAAACAGTTCCCCCCGCCATACCGGGGCGCGACACGATTCACCCCGTGTGGGTGCGCATCACGCATTGGCTCAATGCACTCGCGGCGATCCTGATGATGCTGTCCGGCTGGCGCATCTATGACGCGTCGCCGATCTTCAAAGGCTTGACGTTTGCGCCGGCAATCACACTCGGCGGCTGGCTCGGCGGCGCGCTGCAATGGCATTTCGCGGCGATGTGGCTGCTGGTCTTCAACGGTCTGCTGTATCTCGCGCTGAACCTCGCCAGCGGGCGCTTCGTGCGCAAGTTCCTGCCGGTCTCGCCGCGCGCCGTGCTGCACGATTTCAGCGCCGCACTCGCCGGCAAGCTCTCGCACGCCGATCTGCGCGTCTACAACGCGGTGCAGAAATTCGCTTATCTGTTCGTCGTCTGCGATCTCTTCGTGCTGGTGCTCTCGGGTCTCGCGATCTGGAAATCGGTGCAGTTTCCGCTGCTGCGCGAACTGATGGGCGGTTACGACAACGCGCGCATTGTCCACTTCTGCGCGATGTCGCTGATGGCGGCGTTCATCGTCGTGCATCTGGCGATGGTGGCGCTCGTGCCGCGCTCGCTGCTGGCGATGCTGCGCGGACGCTAAGCCGCGCATCCACCGAGAGACGGCTGTGCGAAGCTTAAGGATATCGAATCATGAACAAGCTCAAGACAAAAACTGATCGAAAGGTCGACTCTCTGTTTGACGATAAGCTCGACCGCGAAGCGATCCTGATCGACGCCCGGCGCGAACTCGCCATGCCGTCGCGGCGCCTGTTCGGCAAACGGCTTCTGACGCTCGGTGGCCTCTCGATGCTGACCGGCTGCTCGCTCACCGACAACGATTCGGTCAACGCATTCCTCACTGCGGTATCGCGTCTGAATGACCGCGCGCAAGCCGCACTGTTCGATCCGAAGCAGCTCGCGCCGACCTACACCGAAGCGCAGATCACACGGCCGTTTCCGTTCAACGCGTTCTACGGCATCGACGATGTGCCCGATGTCGATGCTTCCAGCTACAAGCTGAAGATCAGCGGCCTCGTCACCGGTCAGCGTGTCTGGACCCTGCCCGAGTTGTACGCGCTGCCGCATGCCGAGCAGATCACGCGGCATATCTGCGTGGAAGGGTGGAGCGCGATCGGCCGCTGGGGCGGCACGCCGTTCAGCGATTTCCTGCGGCGCATCGGCGCGGACACGAGCGCGAAGTACGTCGGCTTTAAATGCGCGGACGACTACTACGAAAGTATCGACATGCCGACCGCCCTGCATCCACAAACGCTGCTCACGTTCTCCTACGACGGCGAGCGTCTGCCCGCGAAATACGGCTTCCCGATGAAGCTGCGCATGCCGACCAAGCTCGGCTACAAGAATCCGAAGCACATCGTCGAGATGTTCGTCACCAACACGTATCCCGGCGGCTATTGGGTCGACCAGGGTTACAACTGGTTCGGAGGCTCCTGACGCGCGCGGGTCGCCGGGTGCCAGGCTGCACGCTACGACCCCGGGCGGCAGAAGCTTCGGAAATACCCCCGGCTCGAGTTGAAAGCCGGATCTGATTCATCCATAACGAAACGGAGTCATCCCATGAAAAAGTTCGCAATCGCAGCACTGGCCGTCGCTTTCCTGACCAGCGGGGGCGCCGCATTCGCGCAGGCAAGCGGCGCGATGTCCAACGATTCGATGTCGAAGGATGCAATGTCGAAGGATGCAATGTCCAAGGACAGCATGTCGAAGGACACGATGAAGAAGGGCACCATGAAGCACGACAAGATGAAAAAGGGCAGCGACGCGATGGGCATGAAGCACGACGCCTCGGGTGCAATGGCCAATTGAGCGTTGCCGCCGATGCCGCTTGCATAGCTTGAGGCGCGCCTTATACGGACGTGGCAAAAGCCGGGGACACCCCCGGCTTTTTTGTTGCAAGTACGCCGAAAAGTTACGATTCTTTCGAGCGACGCGGTGGGCGCTTACTGCATAATGCGGCGTCGCGCCAAACGTTTGGCGCGTGTCAGCCGTGAATCGATTTCTTTCGACCGCCGCGGCGTTGTGGCCCCATTGGCCATCTATCGTCTTCCTGTTCCACCGACATGTCCGCCAGCCTCGCCCGCCAGACCGCATCGCCGATGCGGTGTCCGCCATCCCGAACCAGGGTCTTCAGCGGGGGCGCAGCACCTCGAGCAGCACAGGCGGATTGAACCCATGTCGCTGCAACTCCCAAGCCGCTTTCCGCGTGGATTCCCGCGTAATTTCCCAGTCCGTTTGCCGCAGTCCCGTAATGGACAGATCGCGCTCGCGCTCGCCGTCGTCTATCTCGTGTGGGGCTCGACCTATCTCGCCGTGCACGTCGCGCTCGGTTCGTTTCCGCCCTTGCTGCTCTCGGGTCTGCGCAATCTGTTTGCCGGGATCGGACTCTTCATCTTCGCGGCGCGCCGCAATCCGGTCTGGCCGAGCGCGGCTGAAATCCGTAATGCCGGCCTTGTCGGCACGATGCTGGTCGGCTTGTCGAGCGGCATGCTGGCTTATGGCATGCGCACCGTCGGCACTGGCACCGCGGCTGTGATGGTCGCGACTGTGCCGCTGTTCGCGACGGTGATCGCGGCGGTGGCGGGGCGCAAGATCGGCAGAGGCGAGTGGTTCGCGGTCGGTCTCGGGCTGGTGGGTATCGCGATCCTGAGTCATGGCGATAGCGCGCCGGGGTCGGCGGGCGGCAGTCTCGCGATCCTTTGCGGCGCGCTCTTCTGGGCCGGCGGCGCGCATCTCGCCGGACGGCTGAAACTGCCGTCGGACCTGTTTCTATCGACCTCGTTGCAGATCGGTCTGGGCGGCGCGATGTCGACACTGGTCGCGTGGGCGTCGGGCGAGCGGATGATGGAGGTGCATGTGTTGCCGGTGCTGGCCTTCATCTACCTGATGCTGATCGGCACGATGGCCGCCTATGTCGCGTACGGCTTTCTGATCCGGCATACGAGTCCGATCATCGCCAGCAGTTGCATGTACGTGAATCCGGTGGTCGCGGTGGCGCTTGGGGCGGTGTTGCTGGGTGAGCCGGTCACGCATTCGACGGTGATTGCAACCGTCGTGATTCTGGCCAGCGTGGCTCTGTCTTTCTGGTTCGATTACCGGAAGAAGGGCCTCGCTTGAGGCGCGGGCGGCTCGCAGTCCGCTGCCTGTCTATCGCTCCTCGGTTGCCGCGTTCTGTGTTTCGTTGCTTGAGAGCGCAGCGGTCACTTACGCTTGCCGCCGCGTCACAGCACAGCCGCCACTTCCGCACCTTCGCGAATCGCGCGTTTCGCATCCAGTTCGGTCGCGACCTTCGCGCCGCCGATCACGTGATAGCGCGGAACCTTCGCCCCATTGGGGCTTGCCGCGTGGCTAGCGGGTTGAGCCCCATTCGCAGCACTCGTCGTGTCCGCACCTCGTGCCGCCGTTGCCGGATACAGATCGCGTAGCGATTCCTGCCCGGCGCACACGACGATCGTGTCCACCTCGAGCCATTCTTCGACACCTGCGCGCGCAATCTTCAAACCGCGGTCGCTGATCTCCAGATACGACACGCCACCCAGCATCTTCACGCCGTTTCTGGCCAATGTCGCGCGATGCACCCAGCCCGAGGTCTTGCCGAGCCCCATACCGAGCTTGCCCGCCTTGCGCTGCAACAGCCAGATCTCGCGGAACGGCTGCACCGGCGCCGGCGGTTGCAGGCCGCCGCGTTCCCGTACCGCGAGATCGACACCCCATTCGGCGAGCCATGCATCGCGCGGCATCGGCAGAGGATCGCCGGCGCGATGCAGCAAAAACTCACTGACGTCGAAACCGATCCCGCCCGCACCGATCACCGCGACTCGGCGTCCCACCGGCGCACCGCGCAGCACATCCACGTAAGACAGCACGTTCGCCCCGTCGATGCCGGCAATCGCCGGGCTGCGCGGCACGATGCCGGTGGCGATGATCACGTCGTCGTAAGCGCCCGACGCGAGCAGGGCGGGATCGACACGCGTATCGAGCCGCACCTCGACGCGATGCCGCTGCAACTGGCTCTGAAAATAACGGATGGTTTCGCTGAACTCTTCCTTGCCCGGCACGCGCATCGCCAGATTGAACTGGCCGCCGATGGTTGCGCTCGCATCGAACAAGGTCACGCGATGCCCGCGCGATGCCGCGACGCTCGCCGCGGAAAGTCCCGCCGGGCCCGCGCCGACCACCGCGACCGAACGCGCGGCCTGCGGGCCTGCGAGCGGCCGATAGACCAGTTCGGTCTCGCGGCCGGCACGTGGATTCACGAGGCAACTCGCGCGCTGGTTCTTGAACGTGTGATCGAGGCAGGCCTGATTGCAGGCGATACAGGTATTGATTTCGTGCGCGCGTCCTTCGGCGGTCTTCAGCACGAATTCCGGATCGGCCAGTAGCGGTCGCGCCATCGACACCAGATCACCCGCTCCCTGAGCGAGCAGTTCTTCCGCAACCTCGGGCGTATTGATGCGGTTCGACACGATCACGGGCACCTTGACCGCTGCCTTCAGCCGCGCGCTGAGCGCGGCGAATGCTGCACGCGGCACCGAAGTCACGATGGTCGGCACGCGTGCTTCGTGCCAGCCGATTCCCGTGTTGAACATCGTGACGCCGGCGGCCTCGAGCGCCTGAGCGACCTGCACGGTTTCTTCCCAGGTGTTGCCGCCTTCCACCAGATCGATCAGCGAGATCCGGTACACCACGATAAAGCGTTCGCCGCACACCGCGCGCACGCGCTCGACGATCTCGCGCGCAAGCCGCATGCGGTTCTCGATGCTGCCGCCGTAGCGGTCGGTACGCTGGTTGGTGCGCGGACACAGGAACTGGTTGAGTAGATAGCCTTCGCTGCCCATGATCTCGATGCCGTCGTAGCCTGCGCGTTGGGCGAGGCGCGCGCAGCGTGCGTAGTCGCGGACGGTGCGCGCAATGCCGGCTTCGGTGAGCGCGCGCGGTTTGAACTTCGAGATCGGCGACTTGAGCGCCGACGCTGACACGACGAACGGCTGATACCCATAGCGGCCCGCGTGCAGGATCTGCAGCGCGATCTTGCCGCCTTCGGCATGCACGGCTTCCGTTAGCAAGCGGTGGTTGCGCAGGTCGAACACCGAATTCAGTGTGCCGCCGAAGGGCAGCAGCCAGCCTTGCCGGTTCGGCGAGATGCCACCCGTGACGATCAGGCCGACCCCGCCTTTCGCGCGTTCGCGGAAATACGCGGCCAGCTTCGGGTAATTCCAGAATCGGTCCTCCATACCGGTGTGCATCGAACCCATTACCACGCGGTTGCGCAAACTGGTGGAGCCGAGGTCGAGTTCAGCGAGTAATTGTTGGTAAGACATGGAGAGGACCGTGTAAGTATTGGACGCGCACGAACAATACACCGCTCATCGGGCCAACCCTCCGAGGAAAAATTCTAATCCGCGCAACTCCTTGCTCCGTAAGACATTCTTCAGGGTGCACACGCCATATCGAAGCCTGCGGCACACGCATTGCTGAATGCGAGCGTCCATCGACACGGACCGCGCCGCTCATAAAAAACAGGCGCGATGTGCAGCAGGGATAGGAGGGGGCACTTCATTTCGGAGAGCCGGGCTGAAGCCGTTTCAACGACCGACGGACCAGGTTTCAGACGGCGCGATGTCCGAAGCTGAGCGCCCACAAATTAACGGGTCGAGCGCCCAACATCGATATAGGTGAACACAATGAAAATGATCCGAACCATGGCGGCTGTGGTTGCGGTTGCATCCGTCTTGAGCGCGTGCGGTGGCGGCTCCGACGACGTAGGCAAGGAACTCGGTTTGACTAACCCGGAGATTCATTTCATCCACGCCATTCCGGGCGGTCCGGCAGTCGACTTTCTCGTGAACGGTACGGCGCCATCGGGCCAAACGAATATCGCCTACAAGGGCGTGACGAACTTCACCAACATCAATACGGGTTCGACCAACGTCGGCTACTCGGCGACCGGCACGACGACCGCGCTGGCGAGCGGCAACTTCCCCGATGTGGCGAAGGGCCACGAATACACAGTGCTGGCTTTGCCGGGCCTGGCCGCGCCGGATATCGGCCTGATCGACGATCCGTTCGACAAGGGCCTGCTGTCCAACAGCGCGCGCCTGCGTGGCTTCAACGCATCGGCTAATGCGACCAACCTCGACTTCTATCTGGTTCAGGCAACCAGCACTAACATTAGCGCGGTCAGCCCGACGATGGCAGGCGTGTCGTTCAAGAATGCGGTGCCGGCAAGCGGTCAGGATTCGATCTACGTCTCCGGCGGTCAATATGTGCTGATCGCGACGGTAGCGGGCAGCAAGACGCCGATCTTCCAGTCGCAGTCTTTCTCGCTGTCGAACAACGCTGACTGGCTGGTGACGTCGGTGCCGATCGCCGGGGCACTGAGCCAGCTCGTGCCGGGGCAGATCCATCTGCTGATTGCACAGAACGGCAATACGAGCACGCCGAGCGTCGAACTGGCGAATACACTGACGGGCCAATAAGGCGTCAATAAAGCGTCAACAAGCCTGCGAATCAGCATGCGTACATAGCATGCGACATACACGATAAGCGACAGGGCCTGGGAGGACAGAGCGGCGATCCACGTGCGTGGATCGCCGTTTTGTTTGGAGGGCCGCGCACGGATCAGACGGCTTGGGCCATGAAAAAAGCCCGTCGCGGTTTCCCGCGACGGGCGTGGAGATCGTGCATTGCAAGGTGCCGCGAGGCGCCCAGCAATCGATGGGTTATCCCTAACTTACTTGGCTTGTTCGGCTGAGTTCGTGATGGCGTTGCCGCCCTTCGAAATGTCCTGCCCAGCCCCCGCCATCGTGTTGCAACCGGCGAGCGCAGCCGTCCCTGCAATGAGAAGCAAAGCGATCAGTCGATTCATGAAAGTTCTCCTTGTCGAGAATGCATCGGTTGACGTGCCTATGTTTTACGGCCCGTGCTAGCTGGGCTAGCTGTCGTCCGACCGGGGCTTACGCCAGTCGATCCGGTCTGATTGCATGGTAAAAAAAGGGCGGGGATCGCGCTGTCGGTTGCGCTGCGATTTTTTTGTAGGCGTGCTCCGGTGTTTGCGTCGGCGCACGCCTACACGGGTTTCTGCAACAGGTCGCAAGGCCTTATTCGACGGACGTTTGCGACGGCATCGAGGGCGGCAGATCGACCGATGGCGTTGCCGTGCTGACACTCGGCATTACCACATGGATGTCGGTGCCGCTCGGCACGCCGCGCTGGATATCGAAGCGCCCGCCGTGCGCGGCGACGCGTTGGCGCATGCCGAGCAAGCCGTGGGTGTGCGTGCGTTTCAGATCGGCAGGCATGATGCCGACGCCGTTGTCGGCGATATGCAGCGCCACCTGGCCGTCACCGACCTGCAAGGCGATCGACACCCTGGAAGCGTGTGCGTACTTGGCCGCGTTCGTCAGCGACTCTTGCGCCACGCGAAAGAGCGCGATCTCGGTTTGCTCGTCGAGCTGGATATCGTCGGCGGGCAGGTGCGATTCGAGCATCCAGTTGTTGCGCTGCGCGGCTTCGTCGGCGAGCGTGCGCAGCGCGGTGACCAGCCCGAAGTTCGCCAGCACGGTGGGCCGCATGTCCTCGATGATGCGGCGCTTCAGCGCGATGCCCTGGTCGAGATTGGCGAGTGCGCGTTTGAGTTTCTCCGAGATGTCCGGGGCGCTGTCCTTCAGTTTGCGATTGGCCCAGGCCACGTCCATTTTGCTCGCGGTCAGAATGGCGCCGAGTTCGTCGTGCAGTTCACGCGCGAGCTGGGTTTTTTCGTTCTCGCTGACGGCCTGCAAGTGCCAGCCCAGCGCTTCGAGCTGACGCGTGCGTTCATTGACGAGCTGGTCGAGCTCTTCCTGTTGCGTGATCAACTGACGCTGCACACGCGCTTGCCGATCCATCTGGATGCCGAGATTGCGAAACAGCAGGATGAACAGCACGATGTTCAGCGCCGACAGCCCGGCCGCGCACAGCGTGGAGATGCGCTGGTCGGCGCGGCTCGCGTCGAGCGCGTGCTGCGCGCGGCGCTCCTCGTTGTCGCGCAGCAGCGTGAGGGTGTTGTCGACCAGGGCGGCGTCGGCGGGACTGGCCTCGCTCGCGCTGCCGCAGGCGGAGAGATCGAGTGGCTGCGGTGCCGCGCGTTGCAATGCAGCAGCGCCCGCACCGATGCGCGCATCGATCAATGCGGCGATTTGCGTGAAGCTCGCGAGCTCGGCGCTGTCCGCCTTGCCGCCGCGGTAGAACCGGCTCAGTTGTTGTTCGTTCTGTCTGATGCGCACAGCGGTCGCGCAAAAGCCATGAGCCGACGCGTCCTGCTTCGTCAGAAGAAAATCGCTTTGGTGTGCGCTCAGACTGGCTAGCTGACTGGCGAGCGTGCTCAGTTGCACGGTGATGTCGCGTGCTTCGAGCGCGGTTTCGTATTCAGCGGCAATGCGCTCGCGCGCGGTTTCGAGAATCACGAGGCCGCCGACAGTGATGACGATCGCCACGGTCATCGCGATCGCCCAACTGCGATTGCGCATCCAGTCGCTCAGTCGCGCGGCGGCACCTGGATTCTGCGTGTTCGACACATTCGGCACATTCGGCTCCTGGGGTGGGGCAACAGTGTAACGTTCACCGGCTCGAGGGTTCGAGGAGGAATTGCGTGCATTGCCCTTTGAGTCGCATCCTTCGCGCCTAAATCACCGAGGCAAGTGGCGTAACGCTGCCGTAATCCAATGTAAGCGGATTCTCACACGAAAAACGGCGTGCGTCGGAATGCGCCCGCCGTTGCCGATCGATAGGATGAACCTGATCGTTCATTGGTTGATTCTGGAGGAAGCCATCATGTTGAAATGGGCATTGTTCTTTGCCGTCGTGGCAGTGATCGCCGGCCTTCTTGGCTTTACCGGCGTTGCCGCGGGCGCGGCGGCGATTGCGAAGTTCCTGTTTGTCGTGTTCGTGATTCTGTGCGTGGTGTTCCTCGTGCTTGGCTTCGTGGTGACGAAGAAAATCATCGATTAGCGTCGCCCGATGAGGCCGGTGCGTGCCGTTTCCGCGATTGTGAGGGAGCGGTTCGTTTCAGGTTTGCGCTTCAGATTTGCCTTAGGAGCGCTCAGGTTCACTCCAGCTTCGTTGTACGCAGATACCAACAAGGAGAGTCGCCATGCTTCACTATGCCATCGTCTTTTTTGTGATTGCGATCATTGCCGCCGTGTTTGGCTTTACGGGTATCGCAGCGGGCGCTGCGGAAATCGCGAAGATCCTGTTCTACATTTTCCTCGTCGTGTTCGTGGTCACGCTGCTGCTCGGCGTCTTCCGAACGTAGACGAATACGCCGTCCTTAAACCGGCGTATCAGGCGCGATTCGTGCGTGGTACGCAATTCCCCCCAATACCGGATAAAGGAGAGAATCAATGGCAAAGTCTTCTGGCGCCCAAGGCGCAGCATCTCAATCCAGCGATCCGTTCGTGATGGATATTCAAAAGATCCGCGACGACGCGCGCAAGCACATGTCGGATGGGCCGGTCACGCAGAGCTACGGCGCGGATCGTGAGACGGTGCTGAAACTGCTCAACGACTCGCTGGCGACCGAAATCGTCTGCGTGCTGCGTTATAAGCGGCATCATTTCATGGCCAAGGGCATCAACTCCGAGGCGGTGGCGGCAGAATTCGCGGAGCATGCGGCGGAAGAGCAGGAGCATGCCGACCGTATTGCCGAGCGCATCGTGCAGCTGGGCGGCGAGCCGGATTTTGCGCCGGACGGATTGAAGACGCGTTCGCATTCGGAATACAAGGAAGGCGACAATCTGACGGACATGATCCGCGAGAATCTGATCGCAGAGCGGATTGCGATCGATACGTATCGCGAGATCGTGCATTATCTCGGCGAGAAGGACGTGACGACGCGCCGTTTGTTCGAGGAAATTCTCGCTGTCGAAGAAGAGCATGCCGATGATATGGCGGATCTGCTTGAGGGCCGCGAGTAGCAAGTCTGAAGTGACGCAAAGCAGCGCGGACGACGAGAAGCGGACGGCAAGAAGTAGGGTTGTCGGGAAGCGGATGGCGATAAGCGTGGATGTTGAGAAACGTTAATCGATAGACGCCGGGCGTCCGCCATGCGAATTGTTGTTTCGGCGGTTGCGCCTATCCAGTTGCAGGTTGCTGGCGCGGGAGGGTCTGGATGGTTTCCCGCGCCGGCAATGTTCGCCGTTTCTAGTGCTGTGGCTTTACACCTTCGACCGAGGCGCTGGCGAAGGTCATTACAATGTCTGCTTTGGAGCAATCCTATTGCACGGACACGAGACCGATGATTCGAGTGTTGATAGCTGACGACCATGCGATCGTCCGAGGTGGCTTCAGGCAGTTCGTCGCTGACGAGGCGGACATGTGCGTCGCGGCCGAAGCTGCGACCGGCGACGAAACGATTAGCCTTGTTCGGGAGCAGGCATTCGATGTCGTGTTGCTCGACATTGCGATGCCGGACAAGAACGGCATCGACACGTTGCGTGTGATCAAGCAGGTGCGACCGGAGCAGGGCGTGCTGATTCTGTCGGGCTATCCGGAGAGCCAATACGCGATCAATCTGCTGCGGGCAGGCGCCAACGGTTACCTCAACAAAGATTGCGAGCCCGAGGAGATTGTGCGGGCGATCCGCGCGGTGGCACGCGGGCACCGTTACCTGTCGGAGGCAGTGGCCGATACGCTGGCCGATAATCTTGACAAGCCGGCTGCCGGGCGGCCGCACGAAGCGTTATCCGAGCGCGAGTTCCAGATTTTCTGCAAGCTTGCGGCGGGACAGATTCCGACAGAGATTGCGGAGGAATTGCATTTGTCCGTGAAGACCGTGAGTACGTATCGGGCTCGCGTGTTGGAGAAGATGCGGTTGGCGAACAATGCCGATCTGACTTATTACGCGATCAAGAACGGCTTGATCGAATAATGAACGATCGAGACACATCGATGAATAGCGAATCGAAACCTGTTGTCGAGCCAGCCAGTCGCGCGCCGTTGCGCGTGCTGCTGATCGAGGATTCGCCGCTGATCCGCAGAAGCCTGGTCGAGGCGATCGATGCATCGGGTTTGCTGCGGGTGGCCGCGTATGCGGATTCTGCCGATCAGGCGATTGCTTTGTTGAGCGATGAGGCTTTTGATGCGGTGATTGTGGATTTGCAGCTGAAGCAGGGGTCAGGGGTGCCGGTGCTTGCTTATTTGCAGCGCGAGGGGCTGATCGATTCGGTGTTTTCCGCGGTCCTGACGAATCACGCCTTGCCGGCGTATCGGGAGCGTTGCGAGCAATATGGTGTGCGGCACTTTTACGATAAGTCGTTCGAGTTTGATCGGGTGATTGATGCTTTACATGAGTATGCGTTTGCGCGGGGCGCTGGGTGAGGGGTTGGTTTGGTTTTTGGGTTTTTTTGTCTGCCTGTGGCGGTGGGGTTTCCCCGGTTTTGTTTGCCTGTTTGGCGCTTTGTCTGTATGCCTATGGCGGTGGCCTTTCCTTGATTTCTTATTGGTCTATTAGCGTCGCCCCTGTGCGGGGCGGCACCTACTTTTCTTTGCCTGCCGCAAAGAAAAGATAGGCAAAAGAAAGCGGCTCACACCGCCAGCCCATAAGCGGGTCCCCCGCACAGTTGCGGTAGTGGAGCATCTGGAATCGGTGTCCTCGCACATTCGGCGTGAGTGACCAGGCAGTCATACTTCCCGCCTCGCACTGCGTGCTCGCCAGAAGGGTTCATCTGAAACATTAGGCTTCGTTTGGACGCGTTGGGACTCATCGGTTTCACCCCGGCAAAATGCCCTGACGATAACCGGGAGAGAGGCAGAGGCAGAGATGCATATGGGCGATACAGACCCAGCTACTGCGCCAAACGAAGCGTGACCGCGAAAAACGCTGCGGGTGATTTGAAGAAGCGCTCTTCGGCGCGCGCAGCGCCGCCGGAAGTATGACAGCGTTGCGAAGCGAAAGAGATGACTGCCACGGGTCCGGGGCGAAGCCGCGAATCCCATCACGCGCCAAAGAAACCGTGGGTTCTCGATGAACCTTTCCGGCGAGCGCGCAGTGCGAGGCGGGAAGTATGACGGCCTTGTCACTCGCGCCGAATGTGCGAGAACGCAGATTCCAGATGCACCACTACCGCGACTGTGCGGGGGACCCGCTTGTGAGCTGGCGGTGTGAGCGGCTTTCTTTGCTTATCTTTCTTTGCCGCGGCAAAGAAAGTAAGTGCCGCCCCGCACAGGGGCAACACTAATAGACCAATAAGAAATCAAGGAAAGGCCAACACCATAAAAGCACAGCCAAACAAAGCGCAACGCAAACAAAAGAAATCAAGCCAACGCCAAAGCCCTAAAACCACAGACACGAACAAGCGCCGCAGGCATTCACCCCTTGGCTGGAAGCCTCAAATGATTCCACGCCGCCAGCCCGGCAAAACCAACCCCAGCAACGCTAACTCCAACCCATCCAAAAGCCGGCCAAACCACAGCACCGACCCCCGACCCCGCGGCGCCGCCAATAAAATAAGCCACCATATAAACCGTATTCACGCGACTCCGCGCATCAGGCTTCAGCGCGTAAATCCGCGATTGATTCGAAATCTGCGCAGCCTGCACGCCAATATCAAGCACGATCACGCCGATCACCAATCCAGCAATGCTCTTCGCCGACAAGGCGAAAACCACAAACGAAATCGCCACCAGCACAATCGACAGCGTGATAATCGCCCGCGGTCCGCGCCGGTCGGAAAACTTGCCGGCGAGCGGCGCGGCCATCGCACCCGCGGCCCCCACAATCCCGAATAGCCCGGCGGCCTGCGGCCCAAAATGAAACGGTGGGCCCGCCAGCAATAACGCCAGCACCGACCAGAAAATGCTGAACGCCGCGAACATCGCCGCGCCCGTCAACGAGGCTTCACGCAGCGCGCGATGTTCGACCACCAGGTGCCACATCGAGACCATCAGTTTGCCGTACGGCAGTGTCGACGTCGGCTTACTCTTGGGCAGACGCAGGATGATCACCACCGCCAACACCAGCAGTGCGACGACCGACGCACCGAATACCGCGCGCCAGCCGAAATACTCGGCGACGATGCCCGCGGCAGTCCGTGCCAGCAAAATCCCCAGCAACAGTCCACTCATCACGGTGCCGACCGCATGGCCACGCTCGGCGGCAGGCGCGAGTTCGGCTGCGAACGGTACCGCCTGTTGCGCGATGGTGGCGAGCACGCCGATCGCAAGGCTCGCGATGATCAGCACCGACAACGTGGGTGCCGCGGACGCCAGCACCAGCGCGACGCACATGCCCGCGATCTGCAACAGGATCAGGAAGCGCCGATCGAAACGGTCGCCGAGCGGCGCCAACAACAACATCCCGGCTGCGTAGCCGAGCTGCGTCACGGCCGGTACCGCACCAACCCACGAGGCGCCGTTCGGAAACGACTGCCGGAAATTGTCGAGCAGCGGCTGGTTGTAATAGATGTTCGCGACTGATACGCCGGCAATCGTCGCGAGCAGGAGCAGCAGGCCGCGCAACGACCGGTCGGCGGAAGCGGGAGTAGAAGCGTCGGATGTGGACATGAGAGGAATCGTCGACGGACCGGCCCATGCACGGTCCTCAAGCGTGCCGATCATACCGGAGCAGGAGGGATCGTGCTGACGGTTCCCGGTGCGCCCTGCAGTGCCGGCGTGGGCGCGAAGGCAATGCGGCGGGGAAACGGCCGGCACGCAACAGGGGAACGGGAGCCCCATGTGGCGCCTGCTCGACGTCGAGGCGAAACGACAGCGAACACGCGATGCACAGGCGCGGCACAAGCCGGGCAACCGCTCCGGCAGAGCGCTAACGGGCGTGGCGCGGCGGCTGCCCCGCAGAGTTCGCGATAAAAATGAGATGGTCGTTCGGTTTTCGTTCGTAGAATCGGCGCGCGTAACAAGATCCCTGACATCACCCATTTCATGAACACAACTTCGAAATCCGAGCCTCGACGCATCGGCGGCTGGCTGTTCATCGCCCTGATCTGCCTCGCCGCATGGGTACTTTCAACCGCGGTCGCATTGCGCGACCCGCTGAAGCTCATGCTCGAATGGGAACTGCTGGCGGTTTTCGTGCGTCCCGAAACGCACGGCTGGTATCGCACCGTCATCTCGATGGTCGGCTGCGATGTGATCGCCAGCTCGTTTATCGTTGCCGGCGCCGGTTGGCTGGCGCTGCTCGCGTGGCGCAAATCGGCGCGCTTTCCGGTTCAGGTGCAGGCGTGGCTGCTGGTCATCGTGGTCATGCGAACCATCGCCTATCTGCTTGGCGATCATATGGCCAACGCCATTGGCATCGACATTGCGATTCCGCTCGACGATTTCATTCAGGCCGTTGTCGCCGCCGCGCTCGGGATACCGTATTTCAGGCTATCCCGGCGCGTACAGCAAACTTTCGTCGCCGCCTGAGCCGGCGAGGCGGCACCGTCAATCGATCAGCGCGCCTTCAGGTTCGTAAAACGGATACGGCCCATCCGCTGCATCGACATACGCGTGATGCGTGACGATGCCCGTCGCGGGATCGTAGCGATGCAGCGCGTAAGCGGGCGGCTCCATGGCGAATGCGGAGGGCGCATCCTCACGCAGATCGAGTACGACCTGATGCGCGGGCGCCGGCACCGCCGACGCAATCGTGCCGCCAAACCGCACGAACATCGGCCGGTGCACATGGCCGCAAATCACCCGCTCCACATTCGGATAACGCGCGATCAGGTCGGCGAGTTTGTCGGCGGCCGCGGGATCGAGCCGCAATTCATCCATATGCCCGATGCCGCAGACGAACGGCGGATGGTGCAACGCCACCACCGTGGGCTTGCCTTGCGCGGCATCGAGTTGTGCAGCGAGCCAGGTTAAGCGCGCATCGCACAGATTGCCGGCGCTTTCGCCGGGCACCATCGAATCGAGTGCGATGATCCGCAATGGGCCGACATCCACCGCGTATTGCACGAACTTGCCGCCACTGTGCAATTCCGCGCGATCGGGAAATGCCGCGCGCAACGCAGCGCGCTCATCGTGATTACCCACCAGCAGATAGTAGGGGATCTCGAGTGGCGCGAGCAGCACCTTCAAATATTCATACTGTTCGGGGTCGCCCTGATCGACGAGGTCGCCGGTCATGATCACAGCATCGGGACGCGGCTCGAGCGCATTGAGCGCCGCGATGGTACGCGCGAGATAGGCACCGGTGTCGACGCGGCGGTAGGCCAGCGCGCCGAGCCGCTTGATATGCAGGTCGCTGATTTGAGCTAGCAGCATGGGGATTTCCTTTCTTATGTCGCGCTAAAACACAGCGCGGCGTCATTACGATAGCGCAATCAGCGCATCCTGGGCGATCGATATCCCGACCGGCGTGCCGCGCGCGAGTTCGACCCGGCCGGCGACATCGATCAGCAAGGCGTCCGGCGCGGCGCCACCAATCGTCAAACGGGTGCGTTCGCCGAGAAACGCCGTGCTTTCGATATGGCCGCGCAATTGGGCGTCAGCCGGGTCGGCGAGGTAGGCGTCTTCAGGGCGAAAGAAGATTTCGTGCGCCGCGCTTGTTTGCGCGGGACCTGCCGGCAGCGGGACAGCGCCGCCGGTGGTCGTCAGCAGACCCGCGCGCCGTTCGCCCGCCAGCCGGTTGATGGTGCCGACGAACTGCGCGACTGTGCGATTTGCCGGACGATAGTAAATGTCGCGCGGCGAGCCGATCTGCTCGATGCGCCCCGCGCTCATCACGACGATGCGGTCGCCAAGTTCCATTGCTTCGGCCTGATCGTGCGTCACGTAGACGGTGGTGATGCCCAGTTCGCGCAGCAGCGTATTCATTTCGCTGCGCAACGTATCGCGCAACCGCGCATCCAGAGCGGTGAGCGGTTCGTCGAGCAGCAGCACGCGAGGTTGCACGGCGAGCGCGCGCGCCAATGCAACTCGCTGGCGCTGGCCGCCCGACAACTGATCGATGGGTTTGTCGGCGTGGGCGGTGAGACGCATCATCGCGAGCAGTTCGTCGACGCGTTGCCGCGCGGTTTCGGCCGGTACGCGTTTGATCTTCAGTCCATAGCCGATGTTGCCGCGCACGGTCAGATTCGGAAACAGCGCGTAGCTCTGGAACACCATTCCCACCTGGCGTTTTTCGATCGGCAGCGCGGTGACATCTTCATCGCCAAAGGCAATGGAGCCGCCGGCGTCGGGTGTTTCGAGGCCCGCGATCATGCGCAGCGTGGTGGTCTTGCCGCAACCGGACGGGCCGAGCAGGACCAGTGTCTCACCGGCGCCGATGTGCAGATCGAGCGGTTCGAGCACGCGCGTGCCGCGAAACGTTTTCGCGCATTGCGTGAGCGTGATGGGAACGGAGTCGAGTTTCATGGCGTAGGTGTGGACTTCAAAGGAGAGGCGTTCGCGCGCTTTTTGCCCGCGCTGCGCTGGCCGGTCGCATCGACGCCGAGCCATTGCATGGCAACGAGCAGCGGCATGGTCATGATGAAAAACAGAATCGTGTACGCGCTGCCGATTTCGATGCGTAACGACGCATAGGTGTCGGCGAGCCCGACCGGGAGCGTCTTGGTGTCGGGCGTGTGCAGCATCCACGTCAGATTGAATTCACCGATCGAGAGCGTCAGCACCGCCAGCGCGCCAGCGACAATCCCAGGCCGCGCATTCGGCAGCACGACCGTGAGGAAGCGCTGGAAAAAGCTCGCGCCGAGACTTGCCGCGCCTTCTTCGAGCGTGCGCAGATCGCTGCTCGCGCACACGGCCGCCACCGCGCGCACCATGAACGGCAGCGTGAACACCACGTGCCCGACGACGATGAACGCGACGCTCATGCGAAACATCGTGAAGCCGCCGTAGACCACCAGCAGTGCAAGCGCGGAAGCGAGGCCGGGCAGCGCGATCGGCAGCACCAGAAACTCTTCGATGACGCGCGAGAGCCGCGTCTTGCTGCGAGCCAGCACGTAGCCGGCCGGCACGCCGGTCAGCAGCGTGATGAACAAGGTTGCGGCCGCCACCTCGAGCGATAGAAACACCGAGTCGTGATACTGCGTCCACACTTCGCCTAGCCAGCGCAGCGTGAGCCCGCTGGATACGCCCTTGAAGTAGTTGACCGTGAGCCCCGCCATGATCGACATTACGACCGGCACGATCAGAAACGCACACAGCAGCAGCGTAACGAGCCACTGACCGGCTGCCAGCCACGTGCGTGACGTTGGCGGCCTGAGGGGCCGCGAGCGTGGTTTTGCGCTCGGCTGGATTGGAGCGGTGAGGGAATTCATCGAAGTCTTGTCATCCGGTTTGGACACGCGGCTCATGCTCATGCGCTCGCCGCGACCGCCGAGCCGCTCACGCTGCGAGCGAACGTCAGCACGAGCCATGTGACGATGCCGAGCACGATCGAGAGACCCGCGGCCGTCACCATGTTGGCGTTCAGTGTGAACTCGGTGTAGATGGTCATCGGCAACACGTCGATGTCGGTGGCCAGTGTGAAGGCGGTACCGAACGCGCCCATCGCGGTTGCGAAACAGACGGCGCCTGCCGCGATCAGGCCTGGCGACAACGCGGGCAATACGATGTCGCGCGTAATGCGCCACGGCGATGCGCCGAGTGAACGCGCGGCTTCTTCGAGCGACGCATCGAGCTTGGTGGCTGACGCCATCACCGTGACGATCACCCGCGGAATCGAGAAGTACAGGTAGCCGAGAAAGAGGCCGCTCATCGAGTAAGCGAACACCCAGCGCTCGCCGGTGAGTTTCAGCGACAGCGCGCCGATCAAACCCTGACGTCCGGCCAGCATGATGACCATGAAGCCGACCACGACGCCTGGGAATGCCAATGGAAACGTCAGCAATGCGAGCAACGTGCGTTTCAACGGAAATTCACGGCGCGCCAGCAGCAGGCCGGCGATCACCGAGAGCACCAGGGTTGCCGCCGTGACCGCCGCGGACAACACGACGGTGGCGCCGAGGCTCGACATATAGCGTGGATTGGTCAGCATCGCGCGATAGGTCGCGAACGCGTGACCGTCGCCGCTGATTTGCGCGAGCGCACCCATTGGCAGCAGCCAGAACGCGATAAAAACCGCCAGCGCCGGGGCGATCAATGCGACGCGCCAGCGCAGCGGGAACGTGACGTCGTTCAATGCATCACCTGTAGATAACGCTCGCCGAAGCTCGATTGCTTCGCGGCCATTTTGTCGAAGTCGACCGTTTTGGCGCGCGCATAGTCGCTTGCAGGCAAGAATTTAGCGGCGATTTCCGGGGTCATGGCTTTCGCGCGTACCGGACGCAGATAGGCTTCGGCCCACAGTTTCTGGCCTTCGTCCGAGAGTACGAAATCGAGCACCTTCTTGCCGTTCGCTTCATGCGGCGCGCCCTTCACGAGACTCATCACGTACGGCACCGAGATCGTGCCTTCCTTCGGAATCACGAATTCGACATTGGCGTGATCCTTGTACTTCGCGCGATAAGCGTCGAAGTCGTAGTCGAGCAGGATCGGAATTTCGCCGGACATCACGCGCGCGTAGGCGGTCTGCTTCGGCACGATCGGCGCGTTGGCTTTCAGCTTGCGGAACCAGTCGAGGCCCGGCTCGAAATTATCGAGCGTGCCGCCGAGTGCCTGATTTACCGCGACCGCGCCCGCATAGCCGACAAACGCACTCGACGGATCGAGGTAGCCGATCATGCCTTTGTATTCAGGCTTCAGAAGGTCGGCCCACGAACGCGGAACCGGCTTGCCTTCGAGCGCGTCCTTGTTGACGAAAAAGCCCAGCGTGCCCGAGTGGATCGTGAACCAGTAGCCTTGCGGGTCCTTCATGTTCGCCGGAATGTCGTCCCAGTGCGCGGGTTTGTACGGCTGGATGACGCCTTTGTCTTTCGCCTGGAACGCCGACGACACGCCGAGATAGACCACGTCGGCAACCGGGCTCTTCTGCTCGGCCATCAGTTGTGCAATCGACTGGCCGGAGTTCTTGTTGTCGAACGGTACGCGGATGCCGGTCTTTTGCTGGATCGCCTTGATCTGGCCCGCCCAGTCGGCCCATTCGGGTGGGCAGTTGTAGCAGATCGCGGTTTCGTCGGCGTGGGCCGCTTGCGGCGCTAGGGCGGCGAGCGCGGCGGTGACGATCATGCCGACGGACAGCGCGGTGGCCGTCGTGCGGACGAGCCGCCGCCAGAGCGGTTTGATCGAGGAAGCATGGCGTGTTGAAGAGCGGATCACTGCGGGTCTCCTGGAGAGAAAGAGAACGGGTGGTTCGGGGTTCGAAGTCGATAGCGCAAATAGGGTGTTGCCGAGGGACATTCCAGACGATCAGCGCAAACCGTCCGTAAAAGACAGCGTGGGCAAAGAGACCCGGAGTACGCGCACGTCTTGCGCAAGCGGCTAGGCGAACCGCCTTTCGGTAGCCGCTGATGTTTCGTTGCGGTTCGAAATCGCGGCGATAGTGGCGCCTTCGCGCAAGCTGTGCGGCAACGTCAGCGTGAGCGACGTTTCACCTAATGTTTCGTAGGTGCCGGTGACGCGCGTCAGCAAACGCTGCCAGGCGGCGCAGCCGATCTCGCGATTGGGCGCGCAGATGCTTGCCAGCGGCGGCGACAGCAGCTCGCCCATCGCGAGTCCGTCGAAGCCGAGAATCGACATGTCGTGCGGAATCTGCAGACGCGCACGGCGCAGGCCGCGCATCACGACCATGGCGAGCAGATCGTTACTGCAGAAGAGGGCGGTCGGGCGGTTCGGGCCGCTGGTCAGATGCGCGAGCACGGACGGCGACAGTTCGTCGGCGTTGAAATCGACCTCGAGTGCGGGCGCGGGGGTGAGGCCGGCCTGCTGCATCGCCTGCGCGTAGCCGAGGTGCCGCTGACGGGCGCGGTCCGAGGCGGCCAGCGTGCCGGCGAGCATCAGGATGCGGCGGTGGCCGTGCGCGATCAGCATGCGTACGCCGTCGAACGCGGCGAGTCGGTTGTCGACCGAGACCGACGGGCGCCGCACCGTGTCGTTGTGCATCAGCACATAGAGCAGACCCGCGCGGTCGAGCTCGTCGAGCAAGGGGTGCGTGTCGGCGTCGGCGACGGTCAGGATCAGACCTTCCACGCGGTGTTCACGCAGCGTTTCGATGGCGTGCCGTTCGCGCTCGGCATCGTACTGGGTGGTCATCAGCATGAGCCGGTAACCTTGTGTCGAGGCGAGCTCGTCGATGCCTTGCAGGCATTCGGCGAATACGGGGTTCGCGAGCGTCGGCAGGATCACGCCGATGAGGCGCGTGCGTTCGCCGCGCAGCTGCCTGCCTAGCGGGCTGGGGCGGAAATTGAGGGCGTCGATCGATTGACGCACCTTCTCGAGCGTGACCGGGTTGACGGTGTGCGGCGCATTGATCGCGCGCGAGACCGTGGCGATGGAGAAGCCCGCGTGGGCGGCGACATCTTTGATCGTTGGGATCATCGTTTCCGCTCTGGTTGTAAACGTTTTCGTGAGCGGATTATCGGGAAGGTTTGTGACTCCCGGATGACGTCAATATTTGCGGCTGCGCGGCGCGAGGGAGAATGGACTGGGGCTGGATGAGCCAGTTTGGTGCGCTCGCCGGGCAATGGTAGAATTCGCGTCCACAAGCGGTTCTGAGCCCTGCCGGGGTGATGAAATTGGTAAACATAGCGGACTTAAAATCCGCCGCTTCACAGCTTGCCGGTTCGAGTCCGGTCCCCGGCACCAAGGGTTCTTCCGACAAGTTCCGATGAAATCCGGGAAACCCCCGCCACACAAGGCCCATCCCTTGGTGGAAGTCGAGCACCCACAGGAACCGCCATTCAATCTGGCAAAGTGCATCCGGGTCCACATCGGTACGACCTTGCAACTGCTGACTTAACTCTCCGAGTTCGAACGGTGCTATGTCGGAGAGGTTTGTCTCCTTCTGAATCGCATCCCGGAACGCTCGCGTCAACACGTCGGCATGTTGCTTCGCCTCTGATCCTGCTGTGAGGAAGTGCGGCAGGAGGACGCCGTCGTCGCACCTGTCATTGAGCTCGCCCCACGAAGTCCCGAGGAGGCGGGGCAACGCAACGTCCGATATGAAGGTGAGGAGGGGCTGACGGTATCGTTGTTGCATAACCGCGAGTAAACGCCGTCCAGACAAGGCTCTAGCCGCCTGATTGACGATCGGGCAGGAGTAGAATTCCCGCCAGGAAAGATCATTCGCTAGTTGATTGACTAGTAAAGCCCTGTTTTTTTCAGTGTTTTATATTTTGTTTTGAACACCATTTTTGGAATTTCCCCATGGAAATTAAAGTCAACTTTCTCGATAAGCTACGTCTTGAAGCCAGGTTCGATGACTTCACGGTAGTGGCTGACCAGCCGATCCGTTATAAGGGCGATGGCTCGGCGCCTGGTCCCTTCGATTATTTTCTGGCCTCATCGGCCTTGTGTGCAGCTTACTTTGTGAAGTTGTACTGCGTAACTCGCAAT
The DNA here is from genome assembly GCF_046027605.1 of Paraburkholderia fungorum. Lineage (GTDB taxonomy): Bacteria > Pseudomonadota > Gammaproteobacteria > Burkholderiales > Burkholderiaceae > Paraburkholderia > Paraburkholderia fungorum_F. The sequence continues at coordinate 436,347 of NZ_JAQQEF010000003.1, read as the reverse complement.
ATTCCTACCGAAAATATCCGCCTGTCGCAGAATAATATTGTCGACCCGGAAAACCGGTACCAACAGATTTTCAAGATTCAGGTTGAGTTGCCGGCGGACATCTCTGACAAAGACCGCCAGGGTATTTTGCGTTCCATCGACCGCTGTACGGTCAAAAAAGTGGTGCAGGCCGGCCCCGAGTTTGTCATTGAAGAGGTGGAGAACCTGGATGCCGATGCTCAGTCCTTGCTGACGTTGAAGCCGGCTTCTGACGCCAGCACCTATATTGCGGGCAAGGATCTGCCGTTGGAGCAAACCATCGCCAATATGTCGGGCATTCTGGCGGGCCTGGGCATGAAGATTGAAATCGCTTCGTGGCGCAATATCGTTCCCAATGTGTGGTCGCTGCATATCCGCGACGCGCACTCGCCAATGTGTTTTACCAATGGCAAGGGAGCGACCAAAGAAAGCGCGTTGGCGTCGGCGTTGGGAGAGTTTATCGAGCGCCTGAATTGCAACCATTTCTATGGCGGTGCGTTTTGGGGCGAAGACATCGCCAATGCGGAGTTTGTCCATTACCCGAACGAGCGCTGGTTCAAGCCGGGCCGTAAGGGGGCACTGCCGGCTGAGATTCTGGATGAGTACTGCCTGCAAATTTACAACCCCGATGGCGAGTTGCGTGGCTCGCATCTGATCGACACCAACTCCGGCAATGTGCAGCGCGGTATCTGTTCGCTGCCGTATGTGCGGCGATCGGACGGCGAAGTGGTGTATTTTCCGTCCAACCTGATCGAAAACCTGTTCGTCAGCAATGGCATGAGTGCCGGTAATACGCTGGCCGAAGCGCAGGTGCAATGTCTGTCCGAAATTTTCGAACGCGCGGTAAAGCGCGAAATTCTGGAAGGTGAGATCGCATTGCCTGATGTGCCGCACGAAGTGCTGGCGAAATACCCTGGCATTCTGGCCGGGATTCAGGGATTGGAAGAGCAGGGTTTTCCGGTGCTGGTAAAGGATGCGTCGCTGGGTGGGGCCTACCCGGTGATGTGCGTCACTTTGATGAACCCGCGGACAGGCGGTGTCTTTGCCTCGTTCGGCGCGCACCCGAGCTTCGAGGTGGCGCTGGAACGGAGCCTGACGGAATTGCTGCAGGGGCGCAGTTTTGAAGGCCTGAACGATTTACCTCAGCCTACCTTTGTCAGTAACGCGGTGACTGAACCGAATAACTTTGTCGAGCACTTCATTGATTCCAGTGGTGTCGTGTCGTGGCGCTTTTTCAGCGCCAAAGCGAATTTCGAGTTTGTTGAGTGGGATTTTTCCGGTCAGGGCGAAAACTCCAATGCCGAGGAAGCCGCAACCTTGTTCGGCATTCTCGAAGACATGGGCAAAGAGGTTTACACGGCGGTGTATGACCAGCTGGGCGCGGTAGCCTGCCGGATTCTAGTGCCGGGTTATTCGGAAGTTTACCCGGTAGAGGATTTGATCTGGGAGAACACCAACAAGGCGCTGTTGTTCCGCGCCGATATTTTGAACTTGCATCGTCTGGACGATGCCGGCCTGGCAGCACTGCTTGAGCGGTTGGATAACAATGAACTGGATGAGCACTCCGATATTGCCACTCTGATCGGCATCGAATTTGACGAGAATACGGATTGGGGGCAGCTAACCGTTCTCGAGTTGAAACTGCTAATTCATCTCGCCTTGCAGCAATTTGAGGCGGCAAAAGAGCTGACGGAAGCTTTCCTGCAGTACAACGACAACACGGTCGAGCGCGGATTGTTTTATCAGGCTTTGAATGTGGTGCTGGAGGTGCTGCTCGATGACGACCTGGAACTGGACGACTACGCGGTCAACTTCCGTCGGATGTTTGGCAACGCTCGGATGGACGCGGTAATGGGGGCAGTGGACGGCAGCGTGCGTTTCTATGGGCTCACGCCAACGAGTATGAAACTGGAGGGCCTCGATAGGCACCACCGCCTGATCGACAGCTACAAAAAATTGCATAAGGCGCGCGCCAACGTGGCGGCTACAGCCAGTTAGGGTGACGAGTCATGGCTGGATGCGATGATGCCGTTCAGTGAACCCTCGATGCAGCAATGCTTCGAGGGTTTTTTGTTTCACAGGGAATCCGCGGGGTTCCGTGGCCAAACGCCTTCTTTCTGAAAGAGGGGCCGTTCGAGGCTATTAGCGCAGAGAAAGAGTCGTGTTGCCGAATGAGGTAACGGCCTGACTGAAGGGCGACGAGATCACGGTCAGGCGACTAAGCGAATCAAGGATCTTTTGATCGTCGATGCCGTAGGTGATGAAAACGAGCCGCGACACATTATCCTGAGCCTCTTCGGCAGGAAGATGAGAAGGTGGGTACACGCGATGTCTCACTCCCTGAACCACGAGCTTCCCGGCGGATCGTACGGCCAGCACCGACTTGAATCGCAGAATCCGGTCGCCGTGACGATTGAGCAACGCGGTGAGCCACACCGAGAACGTGGCCCAGTCAACCGACCGATCGAGAACCGTAGAAAAGCTGCGCACAGCACCTGTGTGCCTATGCGCGCTCACACTCTTGCCGCGCATGGAACGCTCAACAATGGCATTTTCAACTGGAGCAAAGATCGATTCAGGCACGTCGTTCAACGTAACGTCACAAGCGGGATTCACGGAGCGAATCGCCGTCATCACCGCGTCCAGGCGGGCACTATCAGCGAGATCTGTTTTTGTCACGATCACGCGATCGGCCGCTGCAAGCTGAGGGGCCACCTCGGCGAACTGTTCGAGCGTCTGCAGACCCTCGAGGGCGTCGAAGGTCGTCACGCAGGGCCCCACCCGGATGTACTCTTCGAGATTCTCATCAGAAAGGATTGTGCCGAGTATGGGAGTCGGATCGGCCAATCCACTAGTTTCAATAACGATGCGTTCGAGGGCAGGCAACTCGCCCCGCGCCCGCCGTGTCAGGACATGCAGCAGTGTCTGCTGTAACTGGCCGAGGACTGTGCAGCATAGACAGCCATCCGCAATCGTCTCTATCTCCGACTTGAGATGCAACGTTATACGGTCGTCGATCGATTCGCGACCGAATTCGTTGATGATGACGAGTGTCGACCCAACAGGCTGCTGTTGCAGGTAGCGTTTCAGCAGTGTGGTCTTTCCGCTTCCCAGAAAGCCGGTCACTACGTTTAGTTCGAGGCGCGGTACGAGTCTGACCATGGCGAAGTGGTGCGCAGAAAATCTGCTTCAAGAGGATCGAGGTGAGTCTGGCCAAGCTCTTCGGCAATGCGCCAGAGAGCCGAAAGATCGGGGGCGATTTTGCGGCGCCCTTGCGCGTCTTCCACGCTGTAGGCCTCGCCATCCCAGTCGCTTGCGATGAGACCGACAGATCGCAATATCCGGTTGATCAGCCGCAGGCGTTTGCTGCGTTCCTCGCGGTTCTCAAGGATGCCCGTGGCGACGTTTTGTGAACCCATAGGATCTGCAGCATCGATCCAATGCTGGCTCACGCCGAAAACCGCACACACTTCACACATCGTTTGGTGTTCCAGTCAGCGAAAGCGTGGAGCGAGGACTAATGGAGACGTCGGTAGCCGCGCTTTGGGAGATGTATTCGGTTACTCGTTTGCGCGCAAGGCCGGTGTGAGAACTCGCGAGGTCTTCGGCACGGTCGGCATCGCGCGTCCTGATCGCCTCAAGAATCTCGCGGTGTTCCCTGAGTATGTTGTCCAGGTGAGAGCGCCTGGCTTCAGCGCTTGCGAACGTCTCATAGCTCATCGCGAGACGAGCGACACGAAGATTTTCTGTCAGCAGGTTGGCGTAGATCTTCGCGAGTACGCGGTTGCCACACGCATTCCCAATCGCGAGATGCAACTCCCAGTTTCCGTCGATCATCCCATTCACATCATTGTCCGCGTGAGCTTTTTCGAACGCGACAATCAGACCTTCAATCCGGTTCAGATCCGCCGTGGAGCGCCTTAGCGCGGCAAGTCGCGTGGTCGCTCGTTGCGCCAGGTCGAACGCCTCAAGATGCTCCTGGAGTTGCGGGATATCCATCGAGGCGACGCGCGCTCCCCGGTTAGGTAGAAGCGAAATCAGTCCTTCGGCCGCGAGCCGGATCATTGCTTCCCGAAGCGGGGTCCGCGAAATCCCCAATTCCTCCACCAGTGCCTGCTCGTCGATGTCTTCGCCCGGGGGCATTTCAAGCGACACGATCCGGCCGCGCAGAAGGCGATATGCGTTGCTCGCACCCGATCCTTTTCCGGTTCTGGCCCGCTCGGTGGCAGGCGACTTCTTCCTATGCATCTGAAAATCCTTGGCTGTTCAGCCGAGTTTAGCGAAACAATCCGCTTGACACAAATATTTTATACACCAAGAATTTACTGTGTATTGAGTGTGTATTTTTATCGGGGAACAGGATGAGTGAGCAACAGGTGGATCTGGTCGTCGCAAACGGAACCGTACATATGCCGGAAGGCAGCGCCCAATTGAACGTGTGCATTACGGACGGAAAAATAGTCGGACTTACCGATGCGGCCAGCACGCCTGCAGCCGGGAAAGTGATCGATGCAAAGGGACTCGATGTGCTACCAGGGCTCTGGCATGTCCACTGCCACTTTCGCGAACCCGGTCACACATACAAGGAAGACTTCACGTCAGGTACGACTGCGGCCGCTGCCGGCGGCATTACGTTCTGCATCGACATGACGAACAACGATCCTCATCCGACCACGCTCGAGGCATTCGAACTCAAGCGTTCGTCGATAGCGCCGAAAGCGCTGGTGGACTACGCGTTGTACGGAGGCGGCCTCTATCCGAAGACCGTCGACGCACTGGCGAAAGCGGGCGCAATCGGGATCAAGGTGTTCAATACCCGGCATGTGAAGGAGGTGTATCCCTATATCTCCGAGTTGGGGGTTGTCGATCACGGCATCCTTCACGAGCTTTACGAAGCAGTGGCTGACACGGGGCTGCTTTGCGCCGTGCATCACGACGACAGCGAGTGGTGCAAACGCCTGACCTTTCGCGATTACATCAACGCCGGCAAGACGAGCAACAGCGATTACATGGAGGCTTACGAGCGCGGCTACATGTACGGTCACGGCATGGCCGCGGGCCTCGCAGCCTCGACCTACTATGCACGTCTTACGGGTGTGCGCCTCCATGTTCTTCACATGGGCGTCATGCCTCCGGCTGCCAACGATCTGGTGCGTTTTGCAAAAAGCCAGGGAGTCGACATTTCGGGCGAGATGGAAACGGCGACGCTATTCATGACTCGCGCGCAGGCCGAGAAAGTGGGACCCGGGACGTACGCCTGGGCTTACGCGCCCGAAGCACACTGGCAGGCAGTACGCGACGGCACCGCTGACATGCTGGTCGGCGAACACGCGCCGCACACGCTTGAGGAGATCACGCCAGGATGGAAAGACAATTTCTCTGTTCCGCTTGGTGTCACTGGCGCGCAGGAATTCATTCCTCTTGTGCTCAACGCCGTCAACGAGGGGAAGCTCAACTTGCGAGATGTGGCGAGACTCTGCGCCGAAGCCCCGGCGAAGCGCTTCGGACAGTTTCCAAAGAAAGGACGCATCCAGCCGGGCGCGGACGGTGACCTGACAATCGTCGATATGAAGGCGGAGCAGACTTTCCGGGCTGCGGATATGCACACTAAAGCCGGCTACACCGCATGGGAAGGCATGACGACGAAAGGAATGCCCGTCTACACCATCGTGCGGGGCAGCACGGTGATGGACCACGGGAAGATCGTCGGGCAACCGGGATACGGGAAATTCCATCCGGGTACAGCCGCTTCCTGAGCGCCGTGTACCTATAGACAGTCATACGCGCCGGCGAAAACCGGCGCCGAGAGGGCAGAACAATGACCACACCTTCTTCACCGACGCACACCACGCAACCGCAGAGCGCTGGAACGTATCCCGCCGGCACTGTGGCGAAACCCGGCTTCACGCTGACGCAACAACAGATCGCGGCGCGCCTCGACGTACTACCCGTGTCGAAATTCCACGTCACCGTACTTGTCGTCGCGGCGTTGTCGCTCTTTTTCGATACGCTGGATACCGTCATTACCGGTTTCGTACTGGCCACCTTGCGGCCAATATGGGGTTTTAGTGCTGCAACGATCGGTGTGATATCGGCAATTGGTCTCGCCGGTTACCTGGTCGGCTCCGCGGTTGCAGGCTTTGCCGCCGACCGATACGGGCGCAAACGCATGATCATGTTGACGCTCGTTCTGTATTCGCTGTTTTCTGCGTCACGGGGCCTGGTCAACGACGTGTCGACCTTTGCAGCATTGAATTTCTTCACGTGGCTTTTCGTCGGCGCGGAAAGCTCGATTGTTCCGCCTTATCTGGCCGAGTTGTGGCCAACGCGGGTTCGCGGCAAGCTAGGCGGCTGGATGATGGGCTTCTTTGCGCTTGGCATTGCGTTTTCGCCGATCTGGGCGCTCAACATTATTCCAAACCTGGGATGGCGCGCGGCACTGTTCATGACGTTGCCGTTTGCCATCGTTGTCGGCCTGATGCGCTCCGGCTTGCCCGAGTCGCCCCGTTGGCTGCTTCGCAAGGGGCGCGCAGCAGAAGCAGAAGCGGCACTCGCGTCGATCGAGCAGCGCGTAGGGCGCAAGCTGGACGCAAGCGTTGTTGTGTCGATGCCGGCCGCACAGACTTCGCCGGCGCGCAGTTACCGGGCTCGCGATCTGCTCGGCCCGCGCTATCTGAAACTGACATTGATGATGTGGCTTGCGTGGTTCGCGGAATATGGTGTCCTTTATACATTCATGACCTTCGTGCCGACGTTGCTTGCGATGGAAGGGTTCACCATCGTCAAGTCGTTCCAGTTTTCGATCGCGATTTATGCCTCGGTTATACCAGGCTACGTACTTGGCGGCTACATCGTCGACTGGCTGGATCGAAAGCCGACGGCAGTGATCGCTTTCATCGGCACCGCAATCTTTGGAACGCTGTTCGGTCTGTCGACTACGTCGACCGCGCTGATGGCATTCGGCGGCTTGATGGCCTTCAGCCTGGCGTTGGGCTCGACCGCGATTTACAGCTATACCCCTGAGCTCTATCCGACTGAAATCCGTGCGACCGGTATGGGTCTCGCCTCTGCGTGGGGGCGCGCTGGCGCCATCATTCTGCTACTGGTGTTTGGCGTGTTCACGGTGCTCAAAGGCAAGCTGTTCGTTTTCCTGATCAGCGATGTCGTGTTGCTGATCGCCGCGGTGGTCGTTGCAATGATCGGGCCGTCCACGAAGGGCCGGTCGCTCGAAGACGCATCCGACTGAGCGTCGAGGCCGGTTGCCAGAAGAACCACTTCAATTCGCCTCTTATCAGCAGCAACGAACTTTGTTGAGCGCGGCATGAAGATCACAATTGCATACATCGAGGAGCCCCCGTTCGGCTGGACGGGAGCAGATGGGGCTGCGCAGGGGGCGGACGTTGAGCTGGCTGAAGTGGTCCCGGGCGCAATCGGTGTGTCCAGGATCGAATATCACTTGACGTCATTCAGCGAGCTTCTGACCGGCGTACAAGAGGGGCGCTGGGACATGAACGTGCCCCTGTTCGTTACGCCTGAACGGGCCGAACACGCTGCGTTCAGTCTGCCTGTCTGGGCGATAGGCGACGGCTTTCTGGTTCAAAAGGGCAATTCGAAAGCGCTCACCAGCTACGCTGCGGTTGCACGACGAAAAGATGCGCGGCTAGGCGTTATTCATGGACAGGTGCAATTCGATTCCGCAAAAGCGTCTGGCGTAAGCGACGGTCAAATCATCCTTTTCAAGGAGCAGCCCGACGCTTTGCAAGCACTTCGTTCAGGTCCGATCGACGCCGCCGCCGCTCCTTTATCCCTTGCGCTGAGCAATCTCCCCCAGTGCTGTGCGTCCGAAGATTCCGTACGGATTGCCTAGGGTTTCAAGCTCTTCATAGTGGTTATAAAGCGTCGCCTGAACGACAGGCGTCCGCTTGCCGGCCGCATTGAGCGCCGCCGAAAAGTCGCGCGACTGGCGCTGGAACTCCGGTGTGTCGAGCGACGCATAGCCGATGGTGAGCGGGCAAACCAGGCTGTCGAGGTGGCGTTGCGGACTCAACTGCGCTTCGGTCGCGTCGGTCAGATGGACGTACTTGCCGCGCGCCGACAGCCGCACCGGGTGCAGGTCGTAGAGACCGCTGATCAGCAGCGCGTGTTTGAAGACGCGGCTATCGATACCGTACTTCGCCTGCCAGTCTTGCGTCAGCGCGACGGCCAGCAGATGCGATCCGGACGAATGCCCGGACAGATAAATCTCCCGGCCATTGGCGCCGAATGTCCCGGCGTTTTTAGCGATCCACGCAATGCCGTTCTGCACTTGCTGCGCCATGGCCGCGAGGTCCCCGTTCAGGTCCTGCACCCACGCGAAATCGAGCACCACGAAATTGACGCCCGCACCGACGAATACCTCGGCGAGAAACCCATAGTCGCGCGCGTCGGTGACGCGCCATGCGCCCCCGTGAATGAAAACGTGAACCGGCGCGTTCTTCGCATGGGTCCGGTAGATATCCATGCCTTCGATCGGCGTCGTGCCGTAAGACGCGCGTTGCGGCTTTCCCAGCCGCGTCAGCGCGTCGTTGCTGCGATCACGATAACGGGCTATCAACTGGCTTTCATTCGGAGCGTAAGCACTCTGGTTATAGGCTTTATCGAGTTCAGCCTGAGTCATGCCGGACCAGACAATGGGACTATCGACAGCATTGGCGGCATTAGCAGACGCAGGCTGTTGGTTGGCGACGCAGGCGGCTAACGGTGTCAACGCGCAGCCGAGGCCCGCCAGCATCAATCGTCTACGGCTTGCGACAGGGTCGATCAACTCGCTCGATGGCTCTTTCATGCAGGCAGTCTCCAAGGGTTAGCGTCAACAACAAAGTGTCGATGCTAAGGCCGCGACATGTCTGAGCAATATAAGGAGAGGCCCTAAGCGCCGACTTTTTTCCGGCTTTATTGCCACCCATTGACTAGCGGCCGCTTCTCACGTCGAAACGGCAATCTCACGCTAACTGCCCGGCGAGACATGCCGGCACATCGCGCCACGTCGCGCGGTCCGTTCGCTCGATCTGACCGTCCGTTACAATCAACCTTTGAGTCCAGTCGTGGCTAACACGCGCGACAAGCCGGATCTGCAGCACGTCGTTGAAACGCAGCCGGTCTAACCACGTTAGGCGCTCATGCGAGCGCCATGGAGCGGAGAGGCCAATGAAGAACGGAAAGCCGAAGTTCACGCGTCAGCATGCTGACGGACTGTTCCCTGACTTGAAACCGAGCGGCGCTCACATCGGGAGCCGGCCCGACAATCCGTTTGGCGGCGAGGCATTCGAGGCGGTCGACCGGCATGATCGTGACGAAAAATCTCTCTGGAAAGAGAACCTCGTCACCTTGCCCGTGGGGATCGAGTTGCCGCCTGGGTATGAGTCGGCCTCCCGTGTGCGCGAAGCGATGGAGCGGGCGTGGCGGATGAAATGGGTCCGCGAAGGCAAGAACGAGATCGTCGCGGAATTCCCCGAAGGCTGGGCGGCCGTCAGGCCAAAAAGCGGCCCGGTGGAGTTACGGGACGCGAACGGGGTTGTCCGCGCCCTATACGGTTGGGCGGAGGACGCAGAACTCAGGATTCTGCCGCGGTATCTGGTGGAATCGCAGGAAAACAGCTCGAACGGTCTCGGCAGCCTGCTTGTACGTGATCGTGAGAACGGCCACATTCTCGAGCGATCGTCGAGCTGGTCGGCGCAGAGTGGGACGCATCATCCGGATTGGGCCAGGCTGTCTGGCTGGCTCGACACGCAGTATCCGCTGCATCGCGATCCGCTGCGTTATTGGTCAGATTGCGAGCGTAATCAGGGTAGCTAGCCGAATCTTCTCAAAGATCGCCACATTGCATCTGGCGAGACCATCGTGGGCATTTGCAGCGTCCGGTGTGCGTGGCGTGCGACAATCCGCGCCGTTACCCGGCGCACTGGCTCACGTATGCTGGAGTCAATTCGAAATGCATTAGATGAACGGCTGCGTAGCACGCCAGTTTTTCGTCTATCTGCTGAGCTTCAGTTCAGACCCACTACTGTCACCGTTACTCTCGATCTCGAGAGCATATTGTCATGCGATTCCATTACTCGCATGACGCCTGGCTGTCGAATTTGAGGCATGTCCATCGAAAAGAATGAGGGCGCATCAAGTCGTGCGGATTCCGGCCACTAATGGTTTGCGGAGGTGTTCGATGAGTTTTCTTTGGCTCGTCATATTGGTGATTTTCTGCAAGTCCTCGTATTCCCAGGACAATTTTGATTATACGAGCGAGTTAACTTATATTGCCTCGATATTAAAGATAAGGAATGAAGCTGGCCGGAGTTTGCCGAATGTCCCTGGCATTCTTGTCATGCATGCGGGAACGGGTCAAAGTCTGTTGTACATCACGCTTGTGAATTCAACGGCCGATACAATTCGTCTTGTTTTGCTTCGCGTTGGTCGTTAATTTTTGCGTAGACCCGAGTACCACTCCGAACACCATTTTGATGGTCGAAGTTGCAAACTGACTGAGGGCGAATGTGAATGCGCATGGTTGCCGCCCAAAGGCGTAGGGACGTCACCGCGAGGTATCATAAGCGACTCTTTGAAGAGCAACCCTATGCCGCATTTGAAATATCTGACCGGTTATCCCGCTCCGTTACAGGAAAAAGTGCGCACGCTGATTGCCGACGAGCAACTGGGCCCGTATCTGGCGAAGCGCTACCCCGGCACGCACGACGTGCAAACAGACCGGGCCCTGTACGAGTACTGCGCGGAGCTCAAGCGCGAACACCTTCGCAACGGCGCGCAAATCGACAAAGTCACTTACGACAGCAAGCTCGATGTCGTCCGGCATGCGCTCGGCTTGCACACGAGCATTTCGCGTGTGCAAGGCGGCAAGCTGAAGGCCAAAAAGGAAATCCGCGTGGCGTCGCTATTCAAAGGAGCGGCGCCCGAATTTCTGAAAATGATCGTCGTGCATGAACTCGCTCATCTGAAAGAAAGCGACCATAACAAGGCGTTCTACCGCCTCTGCGAGTTCATGCAGCCAGGCTACCACCAGATCGAGTTCGATCTGCGTTTGTACCTTACGTATCGCGATCTGGCGAAAAGCCCGCGCTGAGCTTCGGGCACCTTCGGGCTACAGGCGCCCCTCAAGCAGCAATCGCGTCGAGCACCGCCGAGGCCTTCAACAACACCGGAATCGACTTCGAAGTCGGCGTCCCCGCGCCATCGGCAACCGAAGAAAGCGGCACCAGCGGATTCGTCTCCGGATAGTAAGCGCCGAGACATCCGCGCGGAATGTCGTACTCCACCAGCAGGAATCCGGCCGCGTGACGCTCGATGCCATCGGCCCAAACGCTCGTGATATCCACGCGCTGGCCCGCAACGAATCCCAGCATCGCCAGATCGTCCTTGTTGGCGAACAGCACGCGCCGCTGCCCGTACACGCCGCGGTAACGGTCGTCGAGACCGTAGATCGTCGTGTTGTACTGGTCGTGCGAGCGCGTCGTCATCAAGGTCATCAGACGCTCGCCATGCTCGGCGCGCGCTTGATGAATCGGCGTGTCGACGTCAATCGCATGGACGAGGAACTGTGCCTTGCCGCTCGGCGTTTTCCAGATCCGCTCGCGCGATGCGACACCCAGGTGGAAGCCGCCCGGGTGCTTCAGGCGCTCGTTGTAGTCGTGGAAGCCTTCGATCACCTGCGCGATGCCGTCGCGAATCAACGCGTAGTCGGCTGCCTGAGCGAGCCAGTCGACCTTGCCGCTGCCGAGCGTGGCGTGTGCCATGCGCGCGACGATCGCAATCTCCGACAACAGATTCTCCGAGGCCGGCTTGTTCATGCCGTACGAGATGTGCACCATGCTCATCGAATCCTCGACGCTCACGCCTTGCGCCACACCCTTTTGCAAGTCGATCTCGGTGCGCCCGAGCGTCGGCAGAATGAGGGCGTCGCGGCCGTGCACGAGGTGGCTGCGGTTCAGCTTGGTCGTGATGTGCACGGTCAAGTCGCAGGAACGCATCGCTTCCCACGTGCGCGGCGTATCCGGCGTCGCGATCGAGAAGTTGCCGCCGAGGCCGATGAACACTTTCACCTTGCCGTCGAGCATCGCCTGGATCGTGTTGACGACGTCGAGACCATGCTCGCGTGGCGGCTCGAAATCGTAGACTTCGCCGAGCCGATCGAGGAACGCCTGAGTCGGCCGTTCCTCGATGCCGACCGTGCGGTCACCCTGCACGTTCGAGTGTCCGCGCACCGGGCACAAGCCGGCGCCGCGGCGGCCGATATTGCCACGCATCAGCATCAGGTTCGACAGGATCTGCACCGTCGGCACGGAGTTCTTGTGCTGCGTGAGGCCCATGCCCCACGTCGAGATCACCGCGCGGCCTTTCACATAGATGTCGGCGAGCTTCAACACGTCTTCAAACGGCACGCCCGATTCGGCGACGATGGTGTCCCAGCTTTCGGCACGCAGATCGTCGGCGAACGCGTCGAAGCCAACCGTGTGTTCGGCGATGAACGCGACGTCGAGCACACGTTCGAGACCCGACGCCAATGCTTCGTCGTCGAGTTCGATCACGCGTTTGGCGACGCCCTTGATCAATGCGAAATCACCGCCCACCTTCGGCCTGATGAACACGGAGCTGATCTTCGTGCTGCCCATCGTGATCATTTCCACCGGATGTTGCGGGCTTGCAAAGCGCTCGAGACCACGCTCCTTCAGCGGATTGATCGACACAATGGTCGCGCCGCGTTTCGCGCACTCACGCAGCTCGCCGAGCATGCGCGGATGGTTGGTCGCCGGATTCTGGCCGAAGATCAGGAGCGTATCGGCGTGTTCGAAGTCGTCGAGCGTGACCGTGCCCTTGCCGATGCCGACCGTGTGCGGCAAGCCGCGGCTGGTCGCCTCGTGGCACATGTTCGAGCAATCGGGGAAATTGTTGGTGCCGTACATGCGCACGAACAACTGGTACAGGAAGGCGGCTTCGTTGCTGGCGCGGCCCGAGGTGTAGAAGGCGGCGCTGTCGGGATTGTCGAGACGCTTGAGGTGTGCGGCGATCAGATCGAAGGCTTCGTCCCAGCCGATCGGCACGTACCGGTCACGCACGGCGTCGTAGACGAGCGGGTCGGTCAGACGGCCGTGTTGTTCCAGCTCGAAGTCCGACTGCGTCATCAGTGCTTCAACCGTGTGTTGTTCGAAGAACGCGGCCGTCACGCGTTTGCTGGTCGCCTCGGCGGCCACGGCCTTGACGCCGTTTTCGCAGAACTCGAAGGTGGAGGCGTGTTCGCGATCCGGCCACGCGCAACCCGGGCAGTCGAAGCCGTTCGGCTGGTTCTGTTTGAGCAGCATGCGGTAGTCGCCGCCCGTCACCTTTTCCTTGAGCAGGTTGATGGCGACGTATTTGAGCGCGCCCCAACCCGCGGCGGGGTGCGTATACGGTTCAATGCGAGCTTCGGGTTTCTTCATGGTCTTGCCGCGTGTCTTGGACGAGGCTTTTATGCCGATGCCTACAAGGCTACTGTGTTCCAAAAGCGGCGCAGCGTACAGAAAATTGGAAAGCCGAGGGATACAGTTACTGGACATTTGTCATAGACTGGCGTTCCCGCCCACGCGTTTGTTTGAGCCAGATCCTTGAAACTGTACGAAAAACTCGCCGATGAATTGACCGAAGCCGTGCGCCGCGGCGTCTTCGCGGCGGGCGAGCGGATTCCATCGGTGCGGCAGGCGAGCCAGCAGCACGGCGTCAGCATCAAGACCGTGCTGCACGCGTACGCGTTGCTGGAAAGCCGGGGGATTGTCGAGACCCGTCCGCAGTCGGGCTATTTCGTGCGCGACGCTGTCGCGACGGTCGCGGCGCTCGACGAGTCGCGTCTGAATCGCCAGCCGGCGGCGCACACGCCGCCCGTGGCCGCCGAGGTCGACGTGAGCCGCCTCGTGCTGTCGACCCTGCGCAGCATTCGCGCGCACGACGCCGTGCCGCTTGGCTCACCGTACCCCGATCCATCGCTGTTCCCGTGGCGCCGCATCAACCAGTACGCGAATGCGATTGCCCGGCGCCAGGCGAGCTGGAACCTGATGGACGATTTGCCGCCCGGCAATCCCGAGCTGATCCGGCAAATCGCGCGGCGCTATGCCGAGAGCGGCGTGCCGGTCGATCCGGACGAAATCATCATCACGCTCGGCGCGACCGAGGCGATCAACCTCAGCTTGCAGGCGGTCGCCAAACCGGGCGATACGGTCGCCGTCGAGTCGCCGACTTACTATGCGATGTTGCACGCCATCGAGCGTCTCGGCATGCGAGCAATCGAAGTGGCCACGCATCCGGTCCACGGCATCGAGATCGAGGCATTGGCCGAGGTCATCACGCGGCAAAAGATCGCCGCGTGCATGGTGATGCCGAACTTCCAGAATCCGCTCGGTTTCCAGATGTCGGACGCGCGCAAGCAGCAACTGGTCGAACTGCTCGCCGCGCACGAGATTCCCGTCATCGAGAACGATGTCTATCAGGAGCTGTATTTCGGCGAGGCCAGGCCGTCGACGTTGAAGAACTTCGATACCAAGGGCCTGGTGCTGCATTGCGCGTCGTTTTCGAAGAGCCTGACCGCCTCGTACCGGATCGGCTGGGCCATGCCGGGGCGCTACCGCGCGCAGGTCGAGAAGCTGAAGTTTCTCAATACACTGACCACGCCCTCGGTGCCGCAAGTCGCCGTCGCCGATTACCTGAAACAGGATGCCTACGACCGCCATCTGCGGCATGTGCGCAAGGTGTACCGGCAGCAGGCAAGCATCATGACGGCGATGGTGCAGCGGTTTTTTCCGGCCGGCACGCGCATGTCGACGCCGCAAGGCGGGTACGTGCTGTGGGTGGAATTGCCCGAACGCGTCGACTCAATGCGGCTCTATCAGGCGGCGCTCGCGCGCAGCATCACGATCGGGCCGGGCATGATGTTTTCGATGCGCGACGATTTTCGCCACTTCATCCGGCTCAATTACAGCTATCCATGGACGGTGCAGACGGAGATGGCTTTGAAGACGCTGGGCGAACTGATCGCGCATATGGCTTGATGGGGCAGGAGACAACGAGGAGACATTCACGATGGAAGACGATGAACTCGATCCGGTGCTGGTGGCCGTGCTGGGGCAACTGTGGCGCGCGTATCAGGAAACGCCTGGCGGCGCGTGGTCGCTAGCCAAGCTTTCCAAGCAGGCGAACGTGCCGATGAGCGCCTTGCGGCGACAACTGACGGCGCTGGTCGACGGTGGTCTGGTGGACACCACCTTCACCGAGGAAGGCACGGGAACGGCGCGCCTGAGCGAGCTGGGCCAGGGCTTGTGCGCGGAGCTGTTCGAAGCGGGCGGTCCGCCTGACGACGAGCAGATGGACCCGCCGCCACGAGTCCATTGAATCGCCACTGAATTTGCGCGCGCGGGCTTTGCTGGTGTACTCCGGAGGCCTCCGGTGTACTTGTTCGATGATGCCGAGCATATTTTCGGCGCGCAAAAATAAAGATTCCGATATGAGCGGGATAACGAATAATAATTTTTCCGCTGAAATTGACCTTCGAATATGGCCCCCTATGCTGGAGCGTTGCCCGGGCGTGTCCCGGGCGCTGTGGCAGGCACCTGGAAACCATCTTCGGAGAATTCATGAAAACAAAGCTGGCGCGCGCACTGCATGACGCATTGCGGCTCAAATCTGTCCGGACCGTTCTCGCCGCGGCGCTCGGCGTAGCGCTTGGCACATCGCTCGCGTTCAACGCCGCGGCGGCCACCGCGGTGAGCGCGCAGCCGCTCGGCATCGCTTTCGTCTACCTCGGCAATCCGGGCGACGCCGGCTGGACTTATGCGCATGAGCAGGGCGTGAAAGAGGTCGAGGCGAAATTCGGCGACAAGATCAAGGTGACGCGTGTCGAGAACGTGCCGGAGTCGGCGGATTCGGAGCGCGTGTTTCGCGACCTGGCGTCCAAGGGCAACAAGATCGTGGTGGGCTCGAGCTTCGGCTTTCAGGATTTCGAGCTGAAGGTTGCCAAGGACTTTCCGGACGCCGTGTTCGAACATGCGACCGGCTACAAGAAGGCCGCCAACTTCGCCACCTATGACG
The DNA here is from genome assembly GCF_046027605.1 of Paraburkholderia fungorum. Taxonomy (GTDB): domain Bacteria; phylum Pseudomonadota; class Gammaproteobacteria; order Burkholderiales; family Burkholderiaceae; genus Paraburkholderia; species Paraburkholderia fungorum_F. The sequence continues at coordinate 420,234 of NZ_JAQQEF010000003.1, read as the reverse complement.
TGCGGACCTATCAGAGCGCCTACCTGGCCGGCCTGGTCGCCGGTTATACGACGAAGTCCAACACGCTCGGCTTTGTCGGCTCGGTGCCGGTGCCGGAGGTCGTGCGCAACATCAACGCGTTCACGATGGGCGCTCGCTCGGTCAACCCGAAGGCGCGTGTGAAGGTCGTGTGGATCAACAGCTGGTTCGATCCGGGCCGCGAAAAGCAGGCCGCCGAGACGCTGATCGGCCAGGGTGCCGACGTGTTGATCCAGAACACCGATTCGACGGCGACGATGCAGACGGCCGAACAGAAGAAAGTGCATGCATTCGGCTGGGATTCCGACATGAAGAAGTTCGGGCCGAACGCTCAACTGGGCGCCTGCGTCAGCAATTGGGGCGTGTATTACACGCATCTGGTGCAGCAGGTGATGGCGGGTACGTGGAACAATTCGCCGGTGTGGTGGGGGCTGAAAGAGAAGGCGATCGATCTGGCCGACATCAATACGGACGCGGTGTCGCCGGCGGCGCAAAAGGCGCTGAACCAGAAGCGTGACGACATCATCGCCGGCAGGTTCAATCCGTTTGCCGGTCCGATCGCGGATCAGTCCGGCGCGGTGAAGGTCGCGGCGGGCAAATCGCTGAGCGATGTGGAGCTGCTGCGTTTGAACTGGTTCGTGCAAGGCGTGGATGGATCGCTGCCGAAGTAATGAACTGCCTGGTTTGCCTGACCATTACTAAAGGAGATCGCCCGTGAGTCTGACCGTCTCGACCGATGCCGCCGCTGGCGCGGCGGCGGCTTATCCGCCGCAGGGTTTAACGCCGACGCACGAGCAGATCATGCGGCATCTGAGGCATTCGAGCCGGGTGGCCGAGCGGGCGACGCTGCTGGGCCACCACCCGTTCGGCGCGGTGCTGGTCGGCCCGGATCAGGAGACCGTCCTGATGGAGCAGGGCAATGTGGACACGGTGAATCACGCCGAGTCGGTGCTGGCTCGCGTGGCGGCGTTGAACTTCACGCCGGAGTACCTGTGGAGTTGTACCTTGTACACATCGGTCGAGCCTTGCTGCATGTGCGCCGGGACGATGTACTGGGCCAACATCGGCCGTGTGGTGTTTGGCATGACCGAGAAGCGCTTGCTGGAGGCGACCGGCGATCATGCCGAGAATCCGACCATGAGCGTGGATTGCCGGTATGTGTTCGATCATTGCCAGAAGCCCGTCGAGGTGATGGGCCCGGTGGCCGAGGTGGAGGCCGAGGTGATGGAGGTTCAGCGGCGGTTCTGGAGCGGCAGGTAGCGTGTTTGCGCCGTTGGCGCTGCTGAGTTCTATTTGCCAGCGGAGCGGATTTGCATTTGCCCGGCGGCTTCAGGCACGAGCATTGCAGGCGAGAATAGCGGGTATGCTTTTGCCGCTACGTCCGCAGGGGCGGTCCCGGGCCCGAGGCGTTTACCCATGCGTGCAGATAGGCACGCGTGCGGGCCGCGCGGCGCGCACCCAGATGCGGACGTAAAAACGGGAGAACAAATGAAACGACACCTCGTTCGATGCTTGTCCGCGGCGGCTGGTTTGCTGGCGTTGCCGGCAGTGGCGTTTGCGCAGTCGCAGGCTTATACGAGCAGCACGGTCAACGTGCGCGCCGGGCCCGCTTCGGATTATCCGGTCGTGACGCAGTTGCCGGGCGGCGTCCCGGTTACCGTGATGGGATGCGTCAGCAATTACCAATGGTGTGACGTCGCCGCGCCGAACCTGCGCGGCTGGGTCTATGCGGGGCGGCTCAGCTATCCCTATCAGGGCAGCAACGTGCCGGTGATGAATTACGGCACCGTGATCGGACTGCCGATCGTGACGTTCTCGATCGGGACTTACTGGGGCAACTATTATCGGGGCCGGCCGTGGTATGGCCAGCAGTCCCGCTGGGCGCACCATCCGCCGCCACCGCCGCCGAGACCCGGTGCAGGCCGGCCACCGGGAGGCCATCCGCCGAATGCCGGGGGACGGCCACCGGGTGGTCCGCCGCCGGGGCATGGCGGGGGACGGCCACCGGGCGGTGGTCCGCCGCCTGGTAATGCGGGTGGACGACCACCGGGTGGTCCGCCGCCGGGGAATGCGGGTGGACGGCCGCCGGGTGGTCCGCCGCCGGGGAATGCGGGTGGACGGCCACCGGGCGGTCCGCCGCCGGGGAATGCGGGTGGACGGCCACCGGGCGGTCCGCCGCCAGGGAATTCGGGTGGGCGCCCGCCGGGGAACGCAGGGGGGCATCCGTCCGGAGGGCCGCCACCCGGAAACGCAGGGGGACGGCCGCCAGGCGGCAATGCAGGAGGCCGTCCGCCGGAAGGCAACGGCGGTGGTCACCCGCAAGGTGGTGGCGGCCGACCCCCGGGTGGAGGAAACGGCGGTGGCGGCGGTGGCAGGCCGCCGGATCAGCACGGCTGACCGGCTAGTCGGCCGGGTTATGCACTTCGCGCCATGCATCGTGATTAAAATGCGCAGCCCTCGCGTAAACCCCGGTGCGCCGCGTACACTAACTTGCCGATGTCGGGTTAGGGGGCGCACAAATGACACGCGAAGCGACATCAGATAGCACGATGGGAGCAACGCCGGAGAGCACCCACTATGGGTCGAATCTGGCCGAGGGGGTGTTGGCGTCGGAGCGTACGGTGTTGCGGCTGATTACCCGCAACACGCCGCTGCCGGAATTACTGAATGAAGTCTGCCGCCGCGCCGAAGCGCTGCTCGGCGCTGGCGCCTCCTGTTCGATCCTGTTACTGGATCCGGACGGCGTTCGCGCGCGCGTGGGCGGCGCACCTTCGCTGCCGGCGCATTTCAGCGCCGCGATCGACGGCGTCGCGATCGGTCCACGGGCCGGGTCCTGCGGCACCGCGATGTACGAGCGGCGCATGGTCGCGGTCGAAGATATCGAAACCGATCCGCTGTGGGCCGACTTCCGGCACCTCGCGTTGCCGCTCGGCTTGCGCGCGTGCTGGTCGGTGCCGTTTGAAAACGATGCCGGCGCGGTGCTGGGCGCATTCGCGGTCTATTACCGCACGTCGCGCCGGCCGACCCCCGAAGAAGAGGCGATGCTCCACGACATCAGCCACAGTGTCGGTCTCGCCGTTCATCAGGACGCCATGGCGCAACGCCTCGCGCGCAGCGAGGAGCATCACCGGCTGGTCGTCGATCATCTCAACGAGGGCATCGTCGTGCAGTCGCGCGAGGGCGTGGTGCTGGCCTGCAATCCGAGTGCGCAACGGATTTTGCGGGCGAGCGCCGACCTGATCGGCCGCGACATCATGACCGTGTTGGCGCGTTCGTATCACGAAGACGGTTCCATCGTCACCGAAGCAGGCCGCCCGACCACGCAGGTGTTGGCAACCGGCAAGCCCCAGCTCGGCATCACGATCGGCCTGGAGTTGATCGGCGGCGAGGTCGTCTGGATTACTGAGAATGTCGTGCCGATCATCAAGCCGGGCGACAGCGAACCCAGCTCGGTGCTGATCTCGTTTACCGACATCGGGCCGGTGCGCGAGGCGCAACGGCAACTCAAGTTTCTGGCTACCCGCGATCCGCTCACCGGTCTCTATAACCGCGCCTACCTGGGCGAGCGGATGCGCGATCTGTTCGCGCCGGGCGGCGTGACGGGGATGGGTGAGCTGGCGCGGGTCGCCGTGCTGTTCGTCGATCTGGACGGTTTCAAGAAGGTCAACGACACCGCCGGTCACGAGGCCGGCGATGCGCTTCTGTGCAGCGTCGCCGAGCGGCTGTCGGCGTGTGTCGCACCGAGCGACACGCTCGCGCGCGTGGGCGGCGACGAGTTCGTGATCGTGGTCAGCGCGTACGAAAGCGCGGGTCATCTGATCGCGCTCGCCCAACGCATTCTTGACATGATCGCGGTGCCGTTCGCGGTGGCGGACAACGAGTACTACATGGGGGCATCGATCGGCATCAGCCTGTTTCCGGAGGACGGCCAGGACGTCCCCACGCTGATGCGCAACGCCGACTCGGCGATGTACCACGCGAAACAATGCGGCCGTAACAACTTTCAGTTCTTCACCGCCGAACTGAATCAGCATCTGCAACGCCGCTTCATGATCGAGCAGGCCTTGCGGCGCGCGCTCGCCGCCAATGAACTGAGCCTCGTGTATCAGCCGATCGTCGACAGCCAGTGCGGTCGCACGATCGGCGCCGAAGCGCTGCTGCGCTGGTACAACAGCGAGCTGGGCAACGTCTCGCCGGTGGAATTCATCCCGGTGGCCGAAGACGCCGGCCTGATCGTCGAAATCGGCGGCTGGGTGCTGGCGCGGGCTTGCGAGCAGATCGCGCAATGGCGGCGCACGCTGGCGCCGGATCTGATCGTCGCGGTGAATCTGTCGCCGCGCCAGTTCAAAGGCGGCCTGGTGGAGCGGATCGCGCGCTGTCTCGAGCAGTCGGGGCTCGAGCCGGAGGCGCTGGAACTGGAGATCACCGAGCGCCTGTTGATGAGCGACAGCGACGCCGTGTTGCCGATGCTAAGCGCGTTGAACGCAATGGGCGTGCGGATTTCCGTCGACGATTTCGGCACCGGGTATTCGTCGCTGTCGTATTTGAAGCGGTTTCCGCTGCATAACCTGAAGATCGACCGGTCCTTCGTCGCGGGCTTGCCGGATCATCGCGATTCGATCGCGATCACCCAGGCGGTGGTGGCGATGGCCCATTCGCTCGGCATGAATGTCACTGCTGAGGGTGTGGAGACTGCCGAGCAGGCGGCGTTTTTGCGCGGAATCGCTTGCGACAAGCAGCAGGGGTATTTTTACAGCCGGCCCGTTGGGGCAAGCGCATATGCGCGTAGTCTGTGCGACGCGCAGATGGGGCTGGCCGGGGCGTCATGATTCAGGGCGTCATGAATCGATTGTTCAGATCGGCAGACAAGTGCCTTCGCGTTCCCGGTATTTATCCGCGGCCCAAGTCTCCCTAAAATCCTCCCATCGAATGTAAATTCCGCGCCATGCCGAAACGGCTTGGCGCGATGTGAACCGCGATGGGAACGTTATGCCAGCCTTGATCAAAAACCAGCTTTATCGGCCATCGGTGGTCCTGCCGATGGTCGCCCTCATGCAAGTGATGGTGTCACAGGACTTCAACCTCGGCCAGGTCGGCTGGGTGGTTGCAGCGCGCGGCGCGCAGGCCGCACTGCAACGCTCGCGCGAATTGATCTGCGCGGTGCACTGCCACGCCTGAACGACCCAAGCTCATAGAAACGACGATCACGGCAACCCAGGGCGCTGAGGGTAAGATGCTACGACCAGCACTCCAGCCTCGGGAGGTTTGCCATGCCACAGCACTTCGACGCAGTCGTGATCGGCACGGGACAAGGCGGTGCGCCGCTCGCTGTCCGGCTCGGTCAAAGCGGACGTAAAACCGCGGTCATCGAACGCGCGGCCTTCGGCGGGACCTGTGTGAATGTCGGCTGCACGCCGACCAAGTCTTATGTGGCCAGCGCCCGCGCGGCTCACGTGGCGCGCCACGCCGCCGATCTGGGTGTGCAGGTCGGCGGCTCGGTCACCGTCAATCTGCCGGCGGTCAAGGCGCGCAAGGACGAGATCATCGGCGAATCGCGCGACGGCGTCGAGAAATGGCTGCGCGGCGCGGATAACGTGACCGTCTTCAATGGCCACGCGCGCTTCACCGGCGCGCATACGCTGTCCATCAGCGGGCCGGACGGTACGGTGCGCGAGGACATCAGCGCCGACGAAATCTTCATCAATACCGGCACGCGCGCAGTCGTGCCGCCGCTCGAAGGACTCGAGCGAATTCGCTACTACACCAACTCCAATCTGCTCGAACTGACGGAATTGCCGGACCATCTGGCGATTGTCGGCGGCAGCTACATCGCGCTTGAATTCGCGCAGATTTTTCGCCGCTTCGGCAGCCGGGTGACGGTGCTGGTGCGCGGCGAGCGCGTGCTCACGCGCGAGGATGCCGACTTCGCCAAATCCGTGCAGAAGGTACTGGCGCGCGAAGGGATCGAGTTTGTCTTCGGCGTGCAGCCCGTGAGGGTCGAACCGCATCCGCATCGCGAGAATGCGGTGTGTATCGGCTTCGAGCAGAACCTTCCCGCGCTCGAAGCCTCGCACCTGCTGTTCGCCACCGGCCGTGAACCGAATACCGACGACCTCGGCCTCGACGCCGCCGGCATCGCGACGGACAAGCACGGCACGATTCCCGTCGACGGCCAGTTGCGCACCAACGTGCCGGGCGTCTGGGCGATCGGCGACGTCAATGGACGCGGCGCCTTCACCCACACGTCCTACGACGATTTCCAGATCGTCGCGGCCAATCTGCTCGACGGCGGCTCGCGCAGCGTCGACACGCGGATCATGGCGTATGCCGTGTTCGTCGATCCGCCGCTCGCGCGCGTCGGGCTTTCGGAGGCCGACGTGCGCAAGACCGGCCGCGCCGCGCTGATCGCCACCATGCCGATGACGCGTGTGGGCCGCGCCCGCGAACGCGGCGAGACCGACGGCTTCATGAAGGTGCTGGTCGACGCCAACAGCAAGCAGATTCTTGGCGCGGCGATCCATGGCATCGAAGGCGACGAAGCCATCCACACGTTTATCGACATCATGACGGCCGGGGCCCCTTATCCGACCTTGCAGTACGCGATGCACATTCATCCGACCATCAGCGAACTGGTGCCCACGTTGCTCGACGGGTTGAAGCCGATGAAATGAGCGATGGGTCCAGTGGCAAACGGGGTGACAAGCGCAATGGCGAGGTCGCGCATTGAACGCAGGTGACGAGCATAGCCGGAGCACAAGCGATGAAACGCGCAATCCGTAGCGGCAATCTGTTCGATCTCGGCGCGCTGGCGAGCCCTGAAGAGCAAGTCGACGCGCTCGTGGAAGAAGCCGGCGTGAGCGTCGAGCGGATCGTCTCGCGGGGCCACGCAAGTTCACCCGACTTCTGGTACGACAGTCCGCGCACCGAGTGGGTCGTGCTGCTGAGCGGCGCGGCAACGCTCGAATTCGAAGGCGAGCGTGAGCCGCATCCGATGAAACCCGGCGACCACGTGCTGATCGAAGCGCATTGCCGGCATCGGGTCGCGTGGACGAGCGGCACGGAGCCGAGCGTGTGGCTCGCGGTTTATTATCCTGGCGTGCGCCGCTGATTGATCGCCGGGCCCACACCAGGGGGAACGTGCGCTTGCTTTGATCGACGATGCGATGGATTCGATTGAAAGGGGAAAACATGAGCATTAGCATCGTCCAGTTGGGGTCTCCGAGGACGCCCTACGAAGGGTTGCGGATTGGCACCGTTCGGCGGCCGCCGCGCGGCGTACCCAAAACGGAATTCAGCACGCGCGACTATTACGATGTGTGGCTGCCCAATCTGTCGCCTGATGCGGAGTTGATAAAAGAAGCAAAGGCGGCCGCCAGCGACGCCGAATGGGCCGCGTTTGCGAAAAAATTCCGGGCGGAGATGAATGGTAGCGACGCCGCCAAGGTGTTGGACCTGCTCGCTGCATTGTCAAAAACCACGCACTTTGCCATCGGCTGCTACTGCGAGGACGAAGGCCGCTGCCATCGCAGCATTCTTCGCCAGCTGTTAAGTGAGCGGGGTGCGCTGATAAAGTGACGTGTGCGTAACGTGGCCGGCGGCGCCCGGCACACCCGCATTCTCCTCACAACCACTGCACGACCAGGAAACCAACCGATGGGCAAGGGACGCATCGAAGCCTTCAGCGATGGCGTGATCGCCATCATCATCACAATCATGGTGCTCGAATTGAAGGTGCCGGAAGGCTTCGACCTCGCCGCGCTGCGTCCGGTAGCGCCGGTGTTTTGCGCCTACGTGCTGAGTTTCATCTACGTCGGCATCTACTGGAACAATCACCACCACATGTTCCATGCCGTGCAGAAGGTCAATGGCTCGGTGTTGTGGGCCAATCTCCATCTGTTGTTCTGGCTGTCGCTGCTGCCGGCGGTGACCCACTGGGTCGGTGAAAATCATCTGGCCGCTTGGCCGACCGCGATGTACGGCGTCGTGCTGTTCATGTCGGCGATCGCCTATTTCATTCTGACCCACATGCTGATCCGCGAACACGGCAAAGACTCGACGCTGGCCAAAGCCGTGGGCAACGACTTCAAGGGCAAGGTCTCCGTCGTCATCTATCTGTCGGGCATTGCGCTCGCATTCGTTCAGCCGTGGCTCTCCGCTGCGCTCTATACGCTCGCCGCGGCGTGGTGGCTGGTGCCCGATCGGCGCATCGAGCACGTGCTGGAAGCATAAGCATGCTGCTTGCGCTCAAGCTCGCGCTGGTGCCCGCGTTTCTCGCTGCGCTGACTGTGGCGGGGCGTGTGTGGGGACCGTCGGTGGCGGGATGGCTGGCGGGCCTGCCGGTGGTCGCCGGACCGATCGTGTTGCTGCTCGCGCTGGAGCGTGGGCCGGCGTTCGCGGCGCAGGCGTCGGCGGCATCGATCGCGGCGATCGCTGCTTCCGAGGCGTTCAATTTTGCGTATGCATGGACCTGCCGGCGTTCAGCATGGCCGGTTTCGCTCGTGGCCGGCATGCTCGGGTGGATTGGCATTGCGATGCTGCTCACGCACTTGCCCGGCGGACTGCTGTGGGCCGTGGCGGTGGGTTGCATGGCGGTGGCCGTGTCGCAAAGCGGGTTACCGCGCGTCACCGGGCATGTGCCGGCGGCGCGCCTCGGGCTCGGCGATCTTGCGCTGCGCATGCTCGCCGGCGCTGTGCTGACGGTGGCGGTGACCACATTGTCCGCGTCGATGGGTGCGACATGGAGCGGGCTGCTGTCGGTGTTTCCCTTGCTTGGCATCGTGCTTGCGGTGTCGGCGCAGCGCGCGCATGGCGCGGACTTCGTCGCGCTGTTGATGCGCGGCATGGTGATCGGGCGCGGCTCGTTTGCAGCGTTCTTCGCCGTGACCGCGACGATGCTGCCACATTACGGCATCTGGCCGAGCTTTGCGTGTGCGGCGGTGGTGTCGGTAGTCGTGCAGGGTACGACCAAAGGGATGCTCGGGGCGAAGCAGCCGGTGCGGGCTTTGACGCGTGAGCTTGCCGAGCAGCAGTCGGTAGATTGAGTTGAGTGGGGAACGTGTGTGCTGGCCGAACTACTGCATCCGAACGGCACGGGCAAACTTGCCGAGCGGCACCAAGCGCGTTGAGTGCTTGACCTCGCCGGGCCGCTTGCAGCAGGCCAAACCATTTGACCGATACTGCGACCATGACTTCGCGCACCCACAGCTCCTCAGCCACCCGAATCGGCCTGATCTCGGACACGCACAACCTCGTGCGCCCCGAAGCCCTGCAATATCTCGCGGGCTGCAATGCGATCATCCACGCGGGCGATATCTGCAATCAGGCAGTGCTCGATGCCCTCGCGCAGATCGCGCCGGTTACCGCCGTGCGCGGCAACAACGACATCGACGAGCCGGTCGCTTCGCTGCCGACACACGTCAAGCTCACCGTGCAGCAGGTGACGATCCTCGTCGTACACGACATCGCCGACGTGGGCGACGATCCGCGTAGTGAAGGCATCGACGTGGTCGTGACCGGTCACTCGCATAAGCCCGCGATCAGCGAACGCGACGGCGTGCTGTTCGTCAATCCGGGCAGCGCCGGACCCCGGCGGTTCAAGCTGCCCATTTCCGCTGGCATGCTGATCATTGAAGGTGCCCACGCGAGCGCGACGTTCGCTTCCCTGGTGATATAAAAAAACGGGCCGGCAAATTTTTTGCCGGCCCGTTTTTGGACACACTAACGCAAACGGTTGTGACTGCCTGTGGCTAACCGCTAACCGCTAACCGCGACTAACGCGCGTACAAAACTTCGGCGGCTAGCGATCACGCAACCCAGAAGATCAAGCCCGCGCCGTAGCCGCGGCAGCATAACCCTCATCCATCTCCGCCGCCTCGCGCTCGCCGCGCAGCACCGCATGTGCTTCCGCACGCGTCGCGACACACGGACCCGAGCCGAGCAACGGTTTGCGGGCCGTTTCACGCAGCGCGAACACCGACACGATGCCGATCAACGACGCGCCCATCAGGTAGTACGCGGGCATCATCAGATTGCCGGTGCTGTCGACCAGCCATGCCGTGACGAGCGGCGTCGTCCCGCCGAACAGCGACACCGAAATGTTGAAGCCGATCGCAAGCGCTCCGTAGCGGATTTTGGTCGGGAACAACGCCGGCAGCGCCGACGGCATCACACCGGTAAAGCACGACAGCAGCACACCGAGAATCATCAGGCCGCCGAACACCGGCAGCACCGTGCCCATGCGGATCAGCAGCAGCGCCGGAATCGACAACGCGAACAGACCTACGCAACCGAACAGCATAACCGGCTTGCGACCGATCGTATCGGACAGGCGACCGGCTGCGAGCGTCATCGGCATCATCAGCACCATCACGAGCAGCACGAGGAACAGGCCGTGTGTTTCGTTGAAGTGCAGCGTGGCAGACAGATAGCTCGGCAGATACGAGAGCGCCATGTAATCGGTGACGTTAAAGATCAGCACGAGGCCGACGCACAGCAGAAGCGGCTTCCATTGCTGCATCAGCAACTCGCGGAACGATTGCTTCGGAAGCGCCTTGTCTTCGGCTTCGCGTTGCTCGGCCTGCTTCTTGAACGCGGGCGTTTCTTCGAGCTTCATCCGGATGTAGAGACCCACCAGACCCAACGGGCCGGCGATCAGGAACGGCACACGCCAGCCCCACGAGAGCAGCGCGTCGTGCGAGAGTGTCGCCGTCAACACCGCGACCGTACCCGCGCCGAGCACGTAGCCGATCAGCGTGCCGAACTCGAGGAAGCTCCCCATGAAGCCGCGGCGCTTGTCCGTCGAGAATTCGGCGATGAAGGTCGCGGCGCCGCCGTACTCACCACCCGTCGAAAAACCTTGCACGAGGCGCGCGACCAGCAGCAATGCCGGCGCGAAAATGCCGATCGTCGCGTAACCCGGAATCAGGCCGATCGCGAAGGTGCCGAGCGCCATCATGATCATCGTCATGGCCAGTACGCGCTGACGGCCGATGCGGTCCCCCAGCGGCCCGAACACCATGCCGCCGACCGGCCGCACGAGGAACGCCGCGGCGAACGTGCCGAAGGTGGCGATCAGTTGCGCGGCGGGACTCGCGGACGGGAAGAACACTTTGCCGAGCGTGACAGCGATGTAGCTGTACACGCCGAAGTCGAACCATTCCATTGCGTTGCCGAGCGCCATGGCGCCGACGGCCCGCTTGAGGAGAGATTTATCGACGACGGTGATGTCGTCGAGGGAGAGGCGTTGTTCTTCTTTGTGGTGTCGCCAGAAGCCGTTGCTGGAAGCGGTCAAGGTGAAAACTCCAATGACTGCGACGAAACTCATGAAAACGCATGAATGTTCCGCCACGGGTGCTGGGGAAGTGCAGTTTCGCGAGCTAAGGCGATGGCGTCTCCCTCGCCCGCAAGGACGAAAGATTGGGGCGTGAAGGAAAACACAACGCCCGTGCCTCGCGAGACAGATCGCGAAAAAACACTCGTCTAAATTGTGCTGACGGTTGCATCTGCGTGGCCGTGGAAGGGGGGCAGATGCATGAGGACGCTGGGGTGGCTGAAGCTGGCCCATGCGCCGCTGGAAGGCTTGAAACGAAAAAGGCCGGTGCTGGATCGCCGCTCACGATGCGAGATGAAGCGGTGAAACGACCGACGAGCCTTCTTGTATAAAAACTGTTCAATCCGCCTGGTTGAAATTCGCTGTGAACCCGCGGTGAAGCCATGCGAGCCGTGCTTGCGAACGCGACCTAACCAAGCTTGATGTAAACGTGAATGAAGGTGAATTGCTGTTGGAACGATGCACATGATAGCACGATGACAGAGGATCGTGCAAACCCGCTGTCCGGCGAGGATTTGGGGGACGGTGTGCAATCCCTTGCGGGGCGGGGGATCTGGTGCAATTCGGCGGTATGGAAAAAAGGCTTAAAACCGGCCGGGAATGTACCGTCTGGTGAGTTTTGCGGCGCGATCGGGATGAAAAAACGGGACGCAAAAACGGGGACGAAAAAAATCCGCGCACGCGGCGCGGATTTTTTATCAGGCTGATCGCCAATGCTGGCGTGCAACCGAAACGCTTACTCAGCTGCCGGCGGCACGTAGCCTTGGGCGGTATCCGCGCCTTCGCCGAAGAAGAACTTTTCAGTCTGCTTCATCAGATATTGGCGGGCGCGCGGATCGGCCATGTTCAGGCGGTTTTCGTTGATCAGCATGGTTTGCTGCTTCAACCATGCCTGCCAGGCTTCCTTCGAAATGCTTTCGTAGATCCGCTTGCCAAGTTCGCCCGGCAGCGGCGGGAAATCGAGGCCTTCGGCTTCCTTGCCGAGCTTCGCGCATTGAACCATACGAGTCATGCTGTGCTTCTCCTATATCGATGTGGGGCGGGCAGTCGCTTTATATGAGGACGCTCAGAGCTGTTTCATCAGCACGAGCGACTTGCGCTGCCAGTTATAGAGTCGGCGACGGTCTTCGGGCAGGTCGTCGACCGTGACCTTGACGAAACCGCGCTTGAGAAACCAGTGTTCGGTGCGCGTGGTAAGCACGAAAATCCGCGTGAGGCCGCGCGCCCGGGCGCGTTGTTCGATGCGCTTGAGCAGGCGTTCGCCGTCGCCGGTGCCTTGCGCTTCCGGCGCGACCGTGAGGCACGCCATTTCGCCGATGCGCTCCTGCGGGTACGGATACAGCGCCGCGCAGCCGAACAGCACGCCATCGTGCTCGATCACCGAGAAATGGTCGATGTCGCGTTCGATCTGGTGACGGCCGCGCCGCACCAGCGTGCCGTCGGATTCGAGCGGCTCGATCAGCGACAGAATGCCGCCGACATCGTCCGGCGTGGCTTCGCGCAGGCTTTCGAGGTTCTCGTACGAGATCATCGTGCCCACGCCGTCGTGCAGGAACAGTTCGAGCAGCAGGCTGCCGTCGAGCGCGTAAGGGATGATGTGCGCCCGCGCCACGCCGCCGCGGCAGGCGCGGATCGAATGCTTCAGATAGAAGCCCGCGTCGCCGGTGACTTCGCCGCTTTCATGCAGCTTGTAGGCGTCGTCGAGCGACAGTTCGCGAACCAGTACGGGGCCGTCTTCGCCGGTCTCCATCAGGCCCGGCGTCTCGGTCAGGAACACGATCTTGTCGGCGCGCAGCGCGATCGCGGCTGCCGAGGCGACGTCTTCCATGGCCAGATTGAAGGCTTCGCCGGTCGGCGAGAAGCCGAGCGGCGACAGCAGCACCAGCTTGCGGCTCGCGAGCGAATGGCGGATCGAATCCGCGTCGATCTTGCGGACCACACCGGTGTGGGCGAAGTCCACGCCGTCCAGAATGCCGACCGGGCGCGCCGTCACGAAGTTGCCGGACACCACGCTGATGTGCGCGTGCGCCATTGGCGTGTTCGGCAAGCCCTGGCTGATGGCCGCCTCGATATCCAGACGCACTTCGCCGGCCGCTTCTTTCGCCGACTCCAACGCGCGCGCGTCGGTAATGCGCATGCCGTGCGAAAACTCGGATTCCACGCCGTGCAGGCTCATCTGCTCTTCGACCTGCGGTCGCGAGCCGTGCACCAGCACGATCTGGATGCCCATGGCCTGCAGCAGCGCGATATCGGACACGAGTGCATTCAGGAGCCCCTGATGCACCACCTCGCCGCCGAACCCGACGACGAACGTCTTGTTACGGAACGCATGGATGTAAGGGGCGACTGAGCGCATCCAGTCGACGAATTGCGCGTGCTGTGCGAGATCTTCCGTTGCTCCGGCGGGGGCCGGAACGCTCGCGGGCGCGGGGACGAGGTCGGTTTGGGAATTCATGCCGGGGATTATAATGCGCCCCCATGTCGAATGTACCCAAAAGTCCCGCTACGGCGAACGAGAATGCGGCGCCGGCCGCCGATCAGGTGAAGCCCGGTGACGCGCCGCGCCGTGACGCGCAGGATGTTAAACGCAACGCGCCGGAAACGGCGCGCGAACCGCGACGTGCCGCAAAAGGCGCGCAAGCGTCGGCACCGAAAAATAATCCGCCCCGTGACGCGCGCCGCGAAGCGGGCGCGCAGGCGCCGAACACCGCTCGTGAGGGGCGCAAACAGCCGCCGCAGGGCGATGCTTCGCGCCGGCAGCCCAATGCCGGCGGCGCGGTGCAGCCGGCGCGTCGTGATGAAGGCCGCGTGCAAAATTCGCCGCAAGCAGGTGATGCGCAAGGCGGTCAGCCGCGTCGTGAACCACGTCCGCCGCGCGTTCAACGCGTCGTCGAACCGAATCCGATTCCGCCGATCACGTTCCCCGAAGCGTTGCCGGTCTCCGGCCGCCGCGAAGAGATCGCTAAGGCAATCGCGCAAAATCAGGTGGTGATCGTCTGCGGTGAGACGGGCTCGGGCAAGACGACCCAACTGCCGAAAATCTGCCTCGAACTCGGGCGCGGTCTCGGCGCGGGGGGAACCGGTCTGATCGGCCACACGCAGCCGCGCCGGATCGCCGCATCGGCGACGGGCCGCCGCATCGCCGAAGAACTCGGCACGCCGTTTGGCGAAGTGGTCGGCTACAAGGTGCGTTTTACCGACAATCTGTCGCCGGGCGCGTCGGTCAAATTGATGACCGACGGCATTCTGCTCGCCGAAACGCAAACGGATCCGCTGCTCAAAGCCTACGACACGCTGATCATCGACGAAGCGCACGAGCGCAGCCTCAACATTGATTTTCTGCTGGGCTATCTGAAGGAAATTCTCGTCAAGCGCCCCGATCTGAAGCTGATCGTGACCTCGGCGACGATCGACGCGGACCGCTTCGCGCGGCATTTCGGCCGTGACGACAAGCCTGCGCCGGTGATCGAGGTGAGCGGGCGTCTGTATCCGGTCGAGATGCGCTACCGGCCGGTCGCGGAGGACAGTCCGGCGGTGAAGTCAGCGGAAGGCTCAGCCGCATCGTCTTCGCGTGAATCGCGCGACAGGCCGAAGACGCAGCGCGAGACCGATCGCGATCTGATGGAAGCGATCGTCGATGCGGTCGACGAACTGTGCCGCGAAGGCCCGGGCGACGTGCTGGTGTTCCTGCCTGGCGAGCGTGAAATTCGCGATGCCGCCGAGGCGCTGCGCAAGCATCATCCGCCGCACACGGAAATTCTGCCGCTGTTCGCGCGCCTGTCCGCAGCCGAACAGGAGCGCGTGTTCCGCACCTCGAACGCGCGCCGCATTGTTCTGGCAACCAACGTCGCTGAAACCTCGTTGACGGTGCCGGGGATCCGCTATGTGGTCGATACCGGGCTCGCGCGCGTCAAGCGCTACTCGTATCGCAACAAGGTCGAGCAGTTGCAGGTCGAGTCGATTTCGCAAGCCGCCGCGAATCAGCGGGCAGGGCGCTGCGGCCGCGTTGCCGATGGCGTGTGTATCCGCCTGTATGAGGAAAGCGACTTCCAGGGCCGCGTGCGCTTCACCGATCCGGAAATTTTGCGTTCGTCGCTCGCCTCCGTGATTCTGCGGATGAAGTCGCTGCATCTGACGGCGATCGAAACCTTCCCGTTCATCGAGCCGCCGCCGGGCCGAGCGATCGCCGACGGTTACCAACTGCTCAACGAACTGGGCGCCGTCGACGATGACAACCAGCTCACGCCGCTCGGCCGCGAACTCGCGCGCCTGCCGCTCGATCCGCGTGTCGGCCGGATGATTCTCGCCGCGCGCGATCAGCAGGCGTTGAAGGAAGTGCTGATCATCGCCAGCGCCTTGTCGGTGCAGGACCCGCGTGACCGGCCGATCGAAGCGCAGGAGCAAGCCGACCAGGCGCACCGCCGGTTCGCCGACGAGCGTTCGGAATTTCTGCAATGGCTGAAGATCTGGAACTGGTTCGAAGAAGCCATCGCGCACAAGAAGTCGAACCGGCAATTGCAGGACGAGTGCCGCAAGAACTTCCTGTCGCAACTGCGCCTGCGTGAATGGCGCGATGTGCACTCGCAACTGCTGACGGTGGTGCGCGAGCACGGTTGGCGTCTGAACGAGGCCGAGGCGACGTTCGAGCAGATTCACCTCGCGTTGTTGACCGGCTTGCTCGGCAACATCGGCCTCAAAGCCGACGACGAACCCTATTTCCTCGGCGCACGCAGCATCAAGTTTTACCTCTGGCCGGGCTCGGCGCTGGTGAAGAAGGCCGGCAAGTGGGTGATGGCCGCGGAACTGGTCGAGACCAGCCGTCTGTACGCGCGCTGCATCGCGAAGATCGAGCCGGAATGGATCGAGAAGATCGGCGAACACCTGCTGAAGAAGTCTTTGTCCGAGCCGCATTGGGAAAAGCGCGCGGCGCAGGTGTCGGCGTTCGAGCGCGCGATGCTGTACGGCCTGCCGATCTATCACCGGCGGCGCGTGAGCTTCGGCAAACAGGATCCGGCGCGGGCGCGTGAGTTGTTCATTCGCGGTGCGCTGGTCGAAGGCGAGTTCGATACGAAGCTCGCGTTCTTCGCGCACAATCGCAAGCTGCTCGCCGATATCGAGCAGTTGGAACACAAATCGCGCCGCCAGGATGTGCTGGTCGACGACGAACTGATTTTTGGCTTCTACGACCAGGCGTTGCCACAAGGCATTTACACGGGTGCTTCGTTCGAGCGCTGGTATCGCGACGAGGTGAAGAAGAGCGGCCAGCCGGAAGACAAACTGCGTCTGCTGTATCTGTCGCGCGACGATCTGATGCGGCACGAAGCCGCCGGCGTGACGACCGATCTGTTCCCGAAACGGATGACGATGGCCGGTGTCGAGATGGCGCTGACGTATCACTTCGAGCCGGGTTCGCCGCGCGACGGCGTGACGCTCGCGGTGCCGCTGTATGCGCTCAATCAGGTCGACGCGCGGCGTTGCGAGTGGCTCGTGCCTGGCATGCTGAAAGAGAAGACTCAGCTTCTGCTGAAATCGCTGCCGCAGAAGCTGCGGCGTCATTGCGTGCCGCTGCCTGAATACGCGGCGGGTTTCGTCGAACGGCATAGCGGTCCGCGCTTCGGCGCGGGAGGTTTGCTCGAGTCGCTGATCGCCGATGTTCGCGAGCAGACCCAGGTCGCGATGAAACAGTCCGACTTCAAGCTCGAGACGCTGACGCCGCATCTGTTCATGAACTTCAAGGTCATCGACGAACACGGGCGGCAGCTCGCGATGGGCCGGAATATGTCGCAACTGCGCGCGGAACTCGGCGGCCAGGCCCAACAGCATTTTCAGAAGATTGCGTCGAGCGCGGCGGGGGCCGCGTTAGCGGATGCGGGCGGCGGTAACGGCGTGGCCGGTGCCGCGCAAGCGACCGGCGCATCCGGCGCGCACGCAAGCGGCGCGGCAAGCAGCGCGGCGTCGCGCGGCAAGGGCGCCGCCGTGTCCGGCCCGCAAACCGCGTCGCAAGACGGCGCGCAAGGCACCGCGCTGTACGAAAAGTTGACCACGTGGAATTTCGGCAAGCTCCCCGAGTTGCTGGAAATTCGCCGTGGCGGGCAGACTTTGTTCGGTTATCCGGCGCTGGTGGATCGCGGTACGCATTGCGACGTCGAAGTATTCGATTCACCGGACGAAGCCGCGCGGATTCATCGCGCAGGGCTGCGGCGCCTGTTCGCGTTGCAACTGAAAGAGCCAATCAAATACCTGGAAAAGAATCTGCCGGGCCTGCGCGAAATGGCGATGCAGTTCATGCCGCGCGGCACCCAGGAAGAGCTGCGCGATCAGCTGATCGATACCGCCCTCGACCGTGCCTGTCTGCAAGACCCGTTGCCGGCTGACGACGTCAGTTTCCATACGCGCCGCGACGAAGGCCGCAGCCGTCTGACGTTGCTGGCTCAGGAAATCTCGCGGCTGGTGGGGCAGATCCTGAGCGAATACGCGACCGTGACGAAAAAGCTCGTGCAGGCGAAGTCGTTCACGGCGGCGTATGCGGACATGCAGAGCCAGCTCGACGGGCTGATCGGCAAGCGCTTCGTGGTCGATACGCCATACCCGCAGCTGGCGCACTTTCCGCGCTATCTGAAAGGGATTGCGCTGCGCGTCGACAAGCTGAAGGCCGACTCGGCGCGCGACGCACGGCAGTTCGCTGAGTTTCATCCGCTTCTGCAAAACTATCAGCGCGCGGTCGCGCAACGCGGTGGCGTGCTGGATCCGCGCCTGTCGGAATTCCGCTGGCTGCTGGAAGAGTTGCGGATTTCGCTGTTCGCGCAGGAACTGCGTACGCCGATGCCGGTTTCGGTTAAGCGTCTCTATAAGGTGTGGGAGTCGATGCAGCGCTGAGTGGCACGTGGGGCGGGTGTCGCGCCTCCGCTTCATTCGGCCGGCGTTGCCCGGCTCCGCGCGACGCCTTTGTCGCGCGCACAAAAAAGCGCGCGATACCACTCCTTGTGAGAATGACATCGCGCGCAAAAGGACGCGGGTACTCTCGGACCCGCGCCTGCTCGCTGCTATACAACCCTTCAGTGCAGCCCTTCAATGGCCTTCAGCGTGGCTGGCTCAGGCAGAGCCAGACACGCATGCCGGCGTTTTACCAGTGCATGCCGGCGCCAACCGACGCGCCGAACTGACCACGCGAGTCGGTCGTACCTTGTACCTTGTAGACCCACTTGCCGGTCTCCGACAGTTGCGACACACCGATGGCCATTGCCGACTGACCACCGTACGTGCCGCCCGCGATCGCCACCATGCCGTGGCCCGGCAACACGGCCTGCGGCAAGCCCGCAGCCGCCAGTGCCGTTGCCGTGCCGCCGTAGGCGTCGCGGCGAGCCGAGCGGATCTGGTCGTTGGTGTAGCTGTTGGCCTGAGTGACCGCGCCGCTCACGCTTTGCTGCAACTGGTTCACGTTGACCGCGTCGGTGCCCTGCACGCCGGCGGCGACGTTGGTGATCTGACGCTCCTGACCTGCTGCGCCGACCGATACCGTATTCGCCCGATCCGCGACGGAGCCTTGGCCCAGCGCGACCGAGTTGTCGGCGCTCGCATTCGCCGCTGCGCCGAGTGCGGTGGCGTTGTCGCCGCTCGCGCTCGAATTCGCGCCGATTGCGACGGCGTTGGTGCCCGTGGCCTGGGCGTTCGCGCCCGAAGCGACCGAGTGCGTACCGGTTGCCGCCGCGCCTTCAGTATCGCGATCGCCTTCCGCGCTGTAGAACGGATTGGCTGTGTTGACCGTGATGTTGCTGACCGCGCCGTTGATAGCCGCATTCAGCTGGCCGAGGTTGACCGCATCGCTTGCGTCGACGCCGTCGGCGACGTTGTGAATCGCGGTGCCGGCGTCGCCGCCGAGCGTCACACTGTTCTTGTTGACGCTGCCATCAGCGTTCTGGTCGTACATCACGGCGCCGTCGAGCTTGGCGGCGGTGGCGGCCGTCTGGTCGCTGACCGCTTTCAACTGCGAGACGTTGACGGCGTCGGTGTCGGCGGTGCCGGCTGCGACGTTGGTGATCTGGCGCTCGCTGCCCGTCGAGCCGACTGAGACGCTGTTTGCGCGGTCTGCGATCGAGCCTTGGCCGAGCGCGACGGAGCCGGAGGCGCTGGCGGTGGCGAGGTTGCCGATGGCCGTGGCGCTTTGGGCGACGGCTTGTGCGCCGGCGCCGATAGCGGTGGTGCGGGTGTAACCCGGATCGGTCGCGGCGAGCGGATCGTGGCCGGCAACGGAATTGGCCCCGATGGCAACTGAATCGTCGCCGTTAGCTGTGGATTTGAGGCCGAGCGCGACACTATTCACGCCGCTGGCTTGTGACGATGTACCCGCTGCAACAGCACCTACGCCTGCTGCGTCAGCATAGCTCCCCATCGCGAGGGCATGTTCGCCGCTGGCTATGGCGTTGTCGGTGCCGGTGCCGTCGCCATTGGCCTTGAAATAGCGCGTGGCGCCGGCCGTAGCGGCGTTCACTGCGTCATTCAATTGGCTCACGTTGACAGCGTCGGTGGCTTCGGTGCCGGCTGCGACGTTGGTGATCTGGCGTTCGCTGCCCACCGAGCCAACCGAAACGGCGTTGGCGCGATCGGCAATCGAGCCTTGGCCCAAGGCGACGGAGCCTGCGGCGCTTGCCTCTGCCAGATTGCCCACAGCGAGGCTGCCCATGCCCTCGGCCAACGAATTGGTGCCAAATGCGGCAGAGACGGGGCCCGTGGCCTGGGCGTTCGTGCCTAGCGCGACCGAGTAGTTGCCTGCCGCGTCGGCGTTATAGCCGATCGCAACGGCACCGTCACTTTCCGAATGGGCGCCGCGGCCGAGTGCAACCGAGTCGGCGCCGTCTGCCTGGGCGTTATAGCCAAGCGCCGATGCGCCCGAGGCAGTTGCGTGAGCGTCGTCCGGCGTCAAGGCGTCGTCGTTGGTGCGCATGTACTTAACGCCGCTGCCGTTCTGCTGGACGTAAGCGCTGCTGGTGTCGCCGGCGATCGCATAGAGTTGCGCGCCGTTGACGGCGTCGGTGCTGGTGGCCGAAACCGCACCCTGGTGCAGGTTCGTGATCGTGGTGCCGTCCGTCGCACCGCCGTCCGCCGAAGCTGGGCCGGCGAGCGTGACGCTGCTCTTGTCAGCGGGCGTTGCGTCGTATTGAACGCTATTGGCGGTGGCCGCCGTGATCTTGCTATCGACAGCCTTGAGCTGGCTGACATTGACCGCGTCGGTGTCGGCCGCGCCGGCCGCGACATTGGTGACACGCCGTTCGTTGTTCGCGGAGCCGACCGATACTTCACCGTGGGCCGTAAGGCCGCCGATAGCCGAATCTGGCGAGCCGAACTTTTCGCCCTGCGTGCTCAGATCGGCCGTGGTGGTGGATTTTGCGCCTAAAGCGACGCTATTCGCGGCGGTTGCCGTGGCGCTCGAGCCGATGGCGACGCTGTCAGTTGCCGCCTTTGTAACGGATGCATTTGCGCCGAACGAGACGCTGTTGGATGCCGCTGCCTTTCCCTGGTACCCGATTGCAATCGAGTCGGCGCCGGTTGCTGCCGTGTTGGAGCCAAGCGCAATGGCCTCGTTGTTCAGTGCGCGGGCGGAATTGCCAATCGCGATCGAGTCGAGGGCGGCGGCGGTAGCGGTGGGGCCGGCCGCAATGGCATTCATGCCGTCGACCGCGAGGGCGTCGTCCGAACCATCGGCGAGTCCGCTGACGCCGAAATAGTGATCGGCGGACACCGTATCCGCATAGGCCGCCGAGCCGCTCCCGGCCAGCACGGCCCCCGCCAGCAAGACTTGCGCAATCATCCGCTTACTCGATGCGCGTTTCGTCTTCGCCCGCGCCGTTTCCGACGTGGCGACCCACGTGCCTGTCGCTTCGCACCAAACCGATTTGTAAATCTTATTCATTCTTCTGAAACTCCGCGGAATTACGAGCGTGGACGGCGCGTGAAAGCATGCTGATTCGGATATGGCGTCATCGCCCTGATTTGTCGCGCGCATAGAACATGTCGACCGCGGTAATTCCGTTGTCTGTTTTCGGTGTCCTGCTGAATTATTCGCGCGTCCGAATCATCAGCGTCACGCCGTGGAGTCCACTGGATTAAGTGCGTGGGCGATGATCGGCGCGATTGTCAGACCTGGTGGGACGGAGGCGGAATAAGCAAATTCCTAAATGGTTGAAATAAAATCACCAGTTGTAGTTAAATTTTAATAAGTGTTTTTTATTTGTTGAAAATAAAGAATAGTCTTGTTTTGTCTTATGTAAAAATCAAGAATTTAAGAATGTAATAATCTGTCGCGTTGGGAGTTTATTGGATTGGATTTAAGTCGACTGCCGATTTTCTGACGCAAAACGGACGGCGAGCCACCTAACTCGCCGGAAACCGCTGACAGAGCGCTCTACCGGTTCTGTCGCGCCCCTGTTTTTTCGTCGCTTTAACCGGTATCCACATCAACCGCTGGCCTTGGCAAACGTTCTACAATGACGGTTGTTCTCCGAAGTGAGTTTTCATGCGTAAATTTTTTCTTCGCGGCTTGACTGCCACGTTCGCCGCGGGCGCGGCACTGATCGCCGCCGCTGGCTTTTTTTCTCCGGCGGCTCACGCCAACAACGTGATCGTGCTGAATTCCGGCGAAGCCACGCTGAGCCTGATCGACGAGACCACCCGCCAGGTCGTCGGCACGGTGCCCACGGGCAAGGAACCGCATCACCTGATGGCCACGCCGGACAATTCGTCGCTGATCGTCGCCAATTCGGTGTCCAACAACCTGATGTTCGTCGATCCGAAGTCGGGCCAGGTGCAGCGTTGGGTCGAGAACATCGAGGATCCGTACCAGATCGGCTTTTCGCCCGACCGCAAGTGGCTGGTCACCACCGGGCTGCGTCTGGACCGCCTCGACATCTATCATTACGACGGCCAGAAGAACCAGATGACGCTGGCCTCGCGTCTGCCGCTCGCGGTGATGCCGAGCCACATGGCATTCACCAATGACAGCAAGACGGTCTTCGTCACGCTGCAGGTGTCGGGCGAATTGGCCGCAATCGATCTGGCCACGCAAACCGTCAAGTGGAAGATGAAGGTCGGCAAGGTGCCGGCCGGCCTGTGGATGACGCCGGGCGAGAAGTACCTGCTGATCGGCATGACCGGGGCGGATTACGTCGCGGTGGTCGACTGGCGCAACCAGAAAATCGTCAAGACGATCCAGACGGGCAAAGGTGCGCACAACTTCCGCTCGCTGGCTGACGGCAAGCATGTCGCGGTGTCGAACCGTGTCGCGAGCACGATCAGCATCATCGACGAAGACACGCTCACTAACGTCGGTGACATCACCGGTTTGATGCCAGGGCCGGACGATATGGAGCTTTCCGCCGACAAGCGCTATTTGTGGGTTACTTTCCGCTTTGCGAAGCACATCGGCATCATCGACCTGAATACGCGTAAGCTGATCCAGACGATTGCCGTCGGCCGTTCGCCGCACGGTATCTATTTCTTCAATCGCGCGCCGGTCACGGCGCCGAACGGCGCTTGATGCTGTAATCAGGAAGTAACGGGCCGGCACCATGTTCCATCTGATTTTTTCTTCTCTCGACAGCTTCGTCTCGGCGGTGCAGACGCTGCTGTACGTCGACGTGGTGCAGCCGCTGCTGTTCCGGCTCGACCTGATGGGCTACGACGAAGACACTTACGACAGCCTGTATTGGGTGATCGTCGGTGTCTTCGAGGTGCTGGCGATGTACGCGGTTCTGCGCCCGCTTGAGGCGCTGCGCCCGGTGGAGCAGTGGGAAAACCGCAAGGCAGTGCGCGTCGATGTGATTTACACGTGGATCGCCAAGCTCGGCATTCTCAACCTGTTCTTCTTTTTCGCGCTACAGCCGTTGTTCGATAACGTGCAGGCCTGGCTGAGGCTGCACAACATCGCCAATATCGAATTCGACAATCTTTGGCCAGGCGTCACCACGCAGCCGCTCGTCACGTTCGTGATGTATCTGCTGGTGCTCGATTTCGCCGGTTACTGGTACCACCGCTGGGAACATCGAATCGGCGTTTGGTGGGAATTGCACGCGGTGCACCACAGCCAGCAGCAGATGTCGCTGTGGTCCGACGATCGTAACCATCTGCTCGACGATCTGCTGCAAGCGTCGTTCTTCGCGGTGATCGCGCTGGTGATCGGCGTGCCACCGTCGCAATTCGTCGTTCTGGTGGCCATCACGAACCTGGCGCAGAGCGTGCAGCACGCGAATATCCGCCTGTATTTCGGCTGGCTCGGCGAGCGCCTGCTGGTCAGTCCGACCTTCCATCGGCGTCACCATGCGATCGGCTACGCCGATGGAGGGCTGAAATACGGCTGCAATTTCGGCGTGCTGTTTCCCTGGTGGGACATGCTGTTCCGCAGCGTATCCTGGAGCCGGGAAATGGAGCCGACCGGCATCCCGGATCAGCTCGAAGGCCGCCGCTACGGCGACGGTTTCTGGGCACAACACTGGCTCGCTTTCGTGCGCATCGCCGGGCGCCTTTCGCCGAAGCGTCGCACCGGGAACAGCGACGCCGCCCCGATTTGAGTATTCTTCCCCGCACGCCGCCGGTTTCCCCGGCGGCGCGTCACGTGGTTTATCCTGTCCACGTTTGCGCGCGCGTTCCCGGTTCGTTGTCTGGTCCGCATTCCGGTCGGCGTTCAGATCCGGGCGCCGGGCATCCGGGCGCCGGGCAACCGGGTGCCGGACGTGTTGCCGGTTCGTCGCGCTGCTCTTATTCCATCGTTTCGTTCACCGGCCCTCGCCCACATGAATGATCTGTTGCGCTCGTTCGGACGCGCGCTCACAAGCGCGCTCCACCCGCGCATGCTCTGGCTGACCTTCCTGCCGTTTCTGGGGGCAACCCTGGGGTGGGGCGTGATCCTGTGGTTTTCCTGGCAGACGCTGATCGGCGCGACGCGCACGTGGCTCGAAAGCTGGTCGTTCACGGTTACGCTTTATCATCTGTTCGACTGGCTCGGCTTTTCGGCGCTGCACGTGGCGATCGCGCCATTTATCGTGGTTGCGATGGCGATTCCGTTGATCGTCGTCACGGTATTGCTGTTGATCGCCACGCTCTCGATGCCAGCCGTCATCCGCTTTCTGTCGGCGCGGCAATTTTCTGGCCTCGAAATGCGCCGCGGCGGAACGTGGTACGGTAGCCTCGGTCAGGCGTTGTGGACCACGCTGATCTGTCTCGTGCTGCTGATCGTCACGTTGCCGCTGTGGCTGGTGCCACCGTTCTTCGCGCTGATTCCGCCGCTCCTGTGGGGCTGGTTGACGTATCGGGTGATGAGTTACGACGCGCTCGCGCTGCATGCCACGCGCGACGAGCGGCGTGCGCTGGTGCGGCGCTTCCGGCTGCCGCTCCTGTTGATCGGCGTCGCGAGCGGACTGCTGGGCTCGCTGCCTACGCTGTTGTGGGTGTCGTCGGTATGGATGATCGTGCTGTTCCCGGTGATCACCGCGGTGACCATCTGGATCTACGCGTTCATCCTCGTGTTTTCGGCACTGTGGTTCGGCTACTACTGTTTGCGCGCGCTGCAACGCATGCGTGCGGAAGAGCACGGCCCGCGGCACGCGGCGCCGGTTCCTTACTGATGAATTACTGATTAAGCGAAGAGGCAGCAATGGCATTTGGCGTCATCATCATCGGCGACGAAATCCTGTCGGGCAGGCGCATCGACAAGCATCTGCCGAAGGTCATCGAATTGCTGGGCGCGCGCGGATTGTCGCTCGGCTGGGCGGAATATATCGGCGACGATCCGGAGCGCATCACGGCAACGCTGCGGCGCACGTTCGCGTCGGGCGACATCGTGTTTTCCACGGGCGGCATCGGCGCCACGCCGGATGACCACACCCGCCAGTGCGCGGCAGCCGCGCTCGGCGTGCCGCTCGAGCTGCATGCCGAGGCCGCGAAGCTGATTCAGGAGCGCATCCGCGATATGCATCCGGCGAACTCGGCCGCGCCGCTCGATCTGGAAACGCCTGAGAACCGGCATCGTCTGAATATGGGCACGTTTCCCCAAGGCGCGGCCATTATTCCAAACGGCTACAACAAAATTCCAGGCTTCTCGATCAAACAGCATTACTTCGTGCCGGGTTTCCCGGTGATGGCGTGGCCGATGATCGAATGGGTGCTGGATACGCACTACGCGCATCTGCATCACGCAATGCCGCACGCGGAAAAATCACTGCTGGTGTTCGAACTGCCGGAGTCGCGCCTCACGCCTTTGATGGAAAAGATCGAACACGATTTTCCCGGTGTGCGAGTGTTCAGCCTGCCGAGCGTGGGCGATGCGGAGCGCGGCGGCGTCTATGCGCGGCATCACATCGATCTCGGTGTGAAGGGCGAACCGGAAGCGGTGGCGGCAGCTTTCGTGAAGCTGCGTGAAGGTGTGCATCTGCTGGGCGGCGATATCGTCGAACCCGAGGTGGCCGCGGCTGCGGCCAAACCGCGCGGTTGATCCGCGCCTGCTTCGTTGCACCGGCTGGTGGCGATCGCCGACGGGCACCGCTCAAGCGGGCCACGACGATCAAGCAAGCCGGTCGGAAGCCGATCAGCAGTCACGCGCCGATCCACGGCAACCCGCGAAAGCACCAGCCCGATACCGTCTTCCGATGCCCCTGGCCGTCCTTATCGCCTTCGAAGCCCTCCAGCAGGTCGTACGCCTTGGTAAAGCCGGCCTGCGTGGCAGCGATCGCGGCGAGCTTCGAGCGCGCGGCGCTGCGGCACAAAAACAGCACCGGCGTATCGGGCGAACTCACCTGGCTCAGTTGTTGAAGGAATTCCTGGTTCGGCACGGCGCCGGGGTAGCGGGTCCATTCGACATGAGCATATTGTCCGTCGCCGACAACCGGCCGGCCGACCCAATCGAGTTCGGCGCGAGTGCGCACGTCGACGAGACGTGTGCGCGGATCGAGTTGCAGCAGTTCGAACGCCTCGGCAGGCGACACGGCGCCGGCGTAGGGCAACTGGTTCTCGGTGCGACGCTTATCCGCCTGGGCGTACAACTGTTCGAGCGTGCTCATGAGCGCAAATCTCCTTCGGACCAAATGACCATTCTAGCGCGCCGCATGCGACACGCATGCGTGTCGGCGCGAGGGCAGGTTCACGCGGGAGCATCGTGGCGTGCGCTCTGTAATGGTGCATATTTTTACGGATGCACCAGACTGGCGAAGCTCATTGTCACCGCTTTCGTGATTGCACGATTTTGGTGCGAAAGGAAGCCCAAAGATTTCGGGGCTGCATGCCATGCGGTGCGTTCGTTCCCCGCGAACGCGCGCGCAGCGTGGTTTTGCGCCGCCTTGGCGCATACATGGCACAGAAGCTGCTTTATTGGTGCCGATCGATTTGTCCAAGCGGGCTTTTATGTTCCCCCTGAGCGATTCAGGGGTGGACGCGCCGGGACGGGTCAGCTAGATTGGGCGGCGGCTGAATCCGCCGAATTCGTTAATCAGGAGAAAAGGTTATGAGTAAATCCGTGGCCGACGTCGTGCAACTCGTCAAAGACGAAGACGTCAAGTTTGTCGACTTTCGTTTCACCGACACGCGCGGCAAAGAGCAACACGTTTCGGTGCCGGTGTCGGCATTCGATGAAGACAAATTCGAAAGCGGCCATGCGTTTGACGGTTCGTCGATTGCCGGCTGGAAGGGCATCGAAGCATCGGACATGTTGCTGATTCCGGACGCGAACACAGCCTTCATCGACCCGTTCTATGAAGAATCCACCCTCGTGCTGACCTGCGACGTCGTTGAACCGGCTGACGGCAAGGGCTACGAACGCGACCCGCGTTCGCTCGCCAAGCGCGCTGAAGCGTACCTGAAGAGCACGGGCCTCGGCGACACGGCCTTCTTCGGTCCGGAACCGGAATTCTTCATTTTCGATTCGGTGAAGTGGGGCACGGATCAGTCGGGCACCTTCGTCAAGATCGGTTCGGAAGAAGCACCGTGGTCGTCGGCAATGGACTTCGAAGGCGGCAACACCGGCCACCGTCCGGGCACGAAGGGCGGCTATTTCCCGGTCGCTCCGGTCGACACGTTCCAGGACATCCGTTCGGAAATGTGCCTGTTGCTCGAACAGATCGGCATTCCGGTCGAAGTGCACCACCACGAAGTCGCGGGCCAAGGCCAGAACGAAATCGGCACGAAGTTCTCGACGCTGGTGCAACGCGCTGACTGGCTGCAGCAAATGAAGTACATCATCCACAACGTCGCGCACACGTACGGCAAGACGGCTACGTTCATGCCGAAGCCGGTGGTGGGCGATAACGGTTCGGGCATGCACGTTCACCAGTCGATCTGGAAAGACGGCACGAACCTGTTCGCAGGCAACGGTTACGCAGGTCTGTCGGAATTCGCGCTGTTCTACATCGGCGGCATCATCAAGCATGCTCGCGCGCTGAACGCGATCACGAACCCGGGCACGAACTCGTACAAGCGTCTCGTGCCGCACTTCGAAGCACCGGTCAAGCTGGCTTACTCGGCTCGCAACCGTTCGGCATCGATCCGTATTCCGCACGTGTCGAACCCGAAGGGCCGCCGTATCGAAACGCGTTTCCCGGATCCGCTGGCGAATCCGTACCTGTGCTTTTCCGCGCTGATGATGGCGGGTCTGGACGGCGTGCAGAACAAGATTCACCCGGGCGAAGCTGCCGACAAGAACCTCTACGACCTGCCGCCGGAAGAGGATGCAAAGATCCCGACCGTGTGTGCCGGCCTCGACCAGGCTCTGGATTCGCTCGACGCGGACCGCGAGTTCCTGACGCGCGGTGGCGTGTTCACGGATTCGATGCTCGACGCGTACATCGAACTGAAGACGGGCGAGCTGCAACGCTATCGTCAGTCGGTGCACCCGATCGAATTCGAAATGTACTACTCGCTGTAAGCGGCAATGACGCTTCGCCCTTCAAACGGCGAAGCGGTTGCCCGACGCTCGCGATCGGTCACGAAGGGACGGCGGCGCCGTCCCTTTTTTGTTGGACCCGTATGAGTCCACTCCCGACGTTTGCGGCGTAAGGGCAATGAAGCAGGAAAAGAAGCAGGAAAAGAAGCAGGACAATAAGCGGACCACCTGATTTATCACCATCTCCTATCGGCCGGACTGCAAGATGGTTCTGAAGAATCTGATGAAGGCAAGGAAAGGCCACGAGCAAACGTTGTCGGACGACGTTCAGCTGGTGGGTTCCGGTTTGCTGCCGGGCTTCGAGGCATTGCCGACCGTTGTGCTGGTGCTCGAAAAGCGCACGCTGCGCGTCGCGTTTGCGAACCCGTCGGCGGAATCGATGCTGGAGCTCTCGCGCAAGCAATTGACCCAGATGGCGTGGCCGGACATTTTCTCGAATGCGGACGAATTGGTCGCGACCATCACCGCGATCGCCGCTAACCGGTTTCACGCAACGCATCTTGACGCCATACTCGAACGTCCAGGCCACGAGCCGCTGCATGTGCATGCGATCGTCGGTTTTCTGGAAAGCGCGCAAGACTATGTGCTGCTCGAACTGTTCGAGAACGAGCGGCATTTACGCACCGACCGCGAGGAGCGCATCAATGACCTCACGGCCGTCAACAAACAACTGATCCGCAATCTCGCGCATGAGATCAAGAACCCGCTCGGCGGGATTCGCGGCGCGGCGCAATTGCTCGAGTTCGAACTCGGCGAGCGCCAGCGCGACGAGTTGCGCGAGTACACGCAGGTCATCATCAAGGAGTCGGACCGGCTGCAAACGCTGGTTGATCGCTTGCTCGAGCCACACCGTCATCCGCATATCGTGGGTGACGTGAATATTCACGAAGTCTGTGAACGTGTGCGCCAGGTGATCCTCGCGGAGTTTCCGCGTGGCCTCACGATCGAGCGCGATTACGATGTGAGCGTGCCGGACCTGCGCGGCGACAAGGAGCAACTGATCCAGGCGCTGCTGAACATCGTGCGCAACGCCGCCGAAGCCTTGCGCGAACGCATCTCGCAAGGCGACGCGCGCATCGAATTGCGCACGCGGATTGCGCGCAAGATCACCGTGTCGAAACGCTTATGTAAGCTGGCACTGGACTTGCATATCACTGACAACGGACCCGGCATTCCCGAGGAAATCCGCGACCGCATTTTCTATCCGCTCGTGTCGGGGCGTGAGGACGGCAGCGGTCTTGGGTTGACGCTCGCGCAGACTTTCGTGCAACAGCACGACGGCCTGATCGAAGTGGATAGCCGGCCGGGCCACACCGAGTTTCAGATTCTGCTGCCGCTCGACTGCTAACACCGAATGCACCGTGAGAAAACGCCGGGCCGCCCCAGGTTTTCTCACTCCCCTCGGGGCGCCTGACGCGAAGCGACAGGTTTGGGGGCGCTCTTAAGACTTCTGACCGACCTATATGAAGCCGATCTGGATAGTAGACGACGATCAATCGATTCGCTGGGTGCTTGAAAAAGCGCTCGCTCGCGAAAACTTCGCGACACGCAGCTTCGCGAACGTGCGCGAGGCTTCCGCGGCGCTCGATCACGACAGCCCTCAGGTGCTGGTGTCCGACATCAGGATGCCTGGCGGCTCCGGCCTTGAATTGCTGCAAACCGTTCGCGACAAGGTACCGGGCTTGCCCGTCATCATCATGACGGCGTTCTCCGATCTGGATAGTGCGGTCGCCGCATTCCAGGGCGGCGCGTTCGAGTATCTCGCCAAACCGTTCGACGTCGACAAGGCGGTCGAACTGATCCGCCGCGCGGTCGATGAAAGCATGCGCGGCGAACAGACGTGGGACGACCGCGTCGCCGATGCACCGGAAATGCTCGGCCAGGCGCCGGCGATGCAGGACATGTTTCGCGCGATCGGCCGGCTGTCGCATTCCGCGGCCACCGTGCTCATTACCGGCGAATCAGGCACCGGGAAGGAACTCGTCGCGCGTGCGTTGCACCGACATAGCCCACGCGCGAATGGTCCGTTCATCGCACTAAATACGGCGGCGATTCCGAAAGATCTGTTGGAATCCGAATTGTTCGGTCATGAGCGCGGCGCGTTTACCGGCGCGCAGGCCATGCGCCAGGGGCGCTTCGAACAGGCCGAGAACGGTACGCTGTTTCTCGACGAAATCGGCGATATGCCGTTCGATCTGCAGACGCGTTTGTTGCGCGTGCTGTCGGACGGGCAGTTCTATCGCGTCGGCGGCCACAATCCGTTGCGCGCGAATGTGCGCGTGATCGCGGCGACGCACCAGAATCTCGAATCGCGTGTGCGTCAGGGTCTGTTCCGCGAGGACTTGTATCACCGGCTCAATGTGATCCGCTTGCGCTTGCCGGCTCTGCGCGAGCGCAGCGAAGACATTCCGCTGCTCACGCGCCACTTCTTGCAAAAGAGTGCGCGCGATCTGGGCGTGGAGCCGAAGCGCGTGTCCGAAGAGGCGCTGGCGTATCTCGCGTCTCTGCCATTTCCGGGCAACGTGCGTCAACTAGAGAATCTCGCCAACTGGCTCACGGTGATGGCGCCCGCGCAGACCATCGAGATCAAGGACTTGCCGCCCGATCTGGGACCCACGCAAGCCGGCGTGACCGATCTCTCGAGCGGTGGCAGTGGCGTGATCGGCACGGGCGAGGCGGGCCTTGCCGGCGGTGCGCCGATCAACGGCACCAGCGCGGCCACGCATCCGGCTACCGCTGCCGGCATGTCGGCGGCGACCACGGTGAGCGCCTGGGAAGGCGGCTTGCGTACCGAAGTCGCGCGGATGTTGCGTGAGAATGCTGCCGACGTCATGGACGAACTCGCGCGGCGCTTCGAAGCGGCGGTGATTCGCGAGGCGCTGGATTTCACGCGCGGACGCAAGGTGGAGGCAGCGGAGCGCCTCGGCATCGGTCGCAATACGATTACGCGCAAGATTCAGGAACTTAACTTAGAACCGTAATAAAATCAGTGACTTAGATATTTGGGGCTGGGTCGCGTGGGCGGGATTTGTGGTACAGAATCCCGCCCTTTTGCTTCCTTTGCGTAGTGATTGTGATAGAGTGAACCCCTACGCATAAGGGGCTACTATGAAATACGATCCGAATTCGAAGGTACGGAGCCAGCGAGAGGACATGCAAGCCTATCAGTTGCGCCTACCGAAGGAGCATATCCGGGACCTGCAAATCCTGCGGGTAATGGGTGGCGTCAAGGTAGCTCAGGAGCTACGGGACATTGTGGCTAAGTATCTTGAGGAAAAGCGGCCCATGATTCAGGGCGTTGCTCAGGAAATCGCAGAAGGAAACCCGGAGGCGCGGACGACCGAAGGGTTTGACCGGTTCGTTAAGAACGTCGGCGA
This sequence comes from Paraburkholderia fungorum, assembly GCF_046027605.1. Classification (GTDB taxonomy): domain Bacteria; phylum Pseudomonadota; class Gammaproteobacteria; order Burkholderiales; family Burkholderiaceae; genus Paraburkholderia; species Paraburkholderia fungorum_F. The sequence goes on along the minus strand of NZ_JAQQEF010000003.1, from coordinate 388,592 downwards.
CAAGCAAAACGACGAGTGACGACTTCCAGCACGACCGTTCCGAAAATATTGGTCGGAATAGAGTTGCGTAGTGATTTTTTGCGTAGTAATCTTGCGGTTAGTTCGGTAAGGTGGGCGGGTAGTAAGCAACACCGCCCTTTTTAATCAAGCTTGCGTAGTGATTTTGCATAATTGCATTAGCCCTCCGGCAAGGCGACCGGGACCAAGGGCCGCTCTTGATTCCTAAACCGTTCTCCTCCTCTGGTTAGAGGTCAGGCAAGGGGCTTGGAAGCGCTGCAGCTAGAAGCGCGTCAGGTTCGCAGTTATGGGAGTAGGGCGGATTCTGCGAGGGCTTTAAACCCCGTGCAGAGCGTCCGGGCCACCATGCCACGGGACGTATGAGTTTTACGAACTACGGTTCGTCAAGGCCGTTGCATACAGCGGGCTTGCTTAACCGAAGTACGCGCGAAAGGCCGCCGTAATCGCCCAATCGACACAGGCGGTAGGTAGCTAAGGTAAGAACAATTTAAGGGTGCGGCTTTGCTGCGCTCGTCACTTAAACGAGGTAGACCCAATGATTACGCCCGCTCTTGCATCAATGCCCGTCGCGCTCCGTCTTATACGCGCTGACGGCGTAGAGGTACAGCCTCTGTGGCTTGTGTTAGGTACGCTTAGGAAGCACGGTTTTCGTACGTTTGCCCCTGTGGTGCGTAGTGGCCTAGATGGCTCCTGGCTACTCGCTACAGTGGTTTATCAAAACTCGCCGCATGAGGCAGGCGAGGCAATGCGGGCAGCGATGCAGGAGCTTGGTTACGCTGATGCTCTAGCAGCCTAGATAGCGACTGAGACAATGGAACGCAAGCTATCAGACATTGACGTATTGTGGATTCGCGCGGCGTGCATTCTGAACCATAAGCGGTTCGGATCCGTGAAGATTGCGGAAATGTTCTGTGTGAGTCGGCGCGTAATCGAAGCCGTGGTTAAACGCGAGACGTACCGGCACTTGCGAGCGAGGACCGTGCCTCCTGACGTGCTGACGGAATCCGTACCGCTTATGGTCGGTGTAATCATCATGGACAGGGATCACCCTAAAGGAGGCTGGCCACGGGAAGCGATGCCCGACGAAACTCCCGAGTGGTCCATGACCGCAAAGGATTTTGATCAGCAGCACGGCGTAGACGAGGACTACCGCCGGAATTATTGGACTACCGCCCCTCTGGTATCGCCGTCTGAGCCTGTTAGCAAGGCGGATTACGATCTCGTGTCGTGGATATGCAGGCAGGGCGTTACGGAGTATGCGGAGAGCCGACGAAGCAATCTAGGTTTGGAGACGGTGAAGAAACGGAAGCCGCGACGAACCAAGCGTCAAATGGAGTGGGAGCGGAATGTCACGAAACCCGCTCAAGCCGCCCTGAAATTGGAACGGGAAACGCTGAAACTTGCGAAGCGGCAAGCGAGGCTAGAGGCTGAGTACGCAACGTACATGACCAAGGCAAAATTGCCCCCGCCGATCACGCCGGAAGCGCTGGCGGTGTTGCGCGCGAAACTAAAGAAAGTCCCGTGAACAATCAAAACCTTTACTGGGCAAGGCTTTGCGGGCAGAAATCGAAAAAGCACACAGCAGGGTGATAGAACACGATCAATATAACGGTCACTTCCGCCACGCCGTACCCGTGTAGTTCCCACGCGCAACCCTACCTGCCAGACGTACCGGGCGGATTCGGTGCGTCTTATCTTTATGTCTACAAATCTAGTGAGTTTAATTATGAATAAACATTCCCTCCCCGCTAACCCTTACGCGGAATCTCGCATTATTAGTACCCGAATTGATCCTGATACGCACAAGGCACTCCGAGAATTAGCCGCACGTACAGATACCCGCGTTGCTACTGTAATTAAGGTTGCGGTTGATAGTTATCTTAAGTCTAACGCGCACTAATACCTAGCATTAACACGTAGGCAGTCCATCCGGGATCGACGCGGACTAGCCGGTATAGGGAGTTATCGATCATTCTAAGTACGCAAGGCATTCGGCCAAGAGGCTTAACATTTATTTAGGAATACATATTTTGCAAAACGCAATTCAACAAGCTATCACCCAAGCATTCGCAGGAAACACGCTTAACGCTCTTAAATGGGCTATCGCGGAAAACAAAGGCATTTCGTACGAGCAGGTAGGCCAGCGCTTTGGCTTCGATAGCCCGGTAGCTCGTATCAAGAAATTGGTAGCGAGCGGCGGTATCTTCACGGACGAAAACGGCGTTATCAACAAGGGTGATATCACCAACGCTGTGACTAAGGCCGCTGTTGCTGCCAGTACGGTAGCTAATACGCCTAACCTGGTCTATCCGGGCCAGCGTCCGGGAGTCGTCTATGACACTCCGGTAACTACTCCGATTCTTGAGCAAATCACGGCTTATGGTGCATTGGGTATCGCACCGTTTCAACGGTTGCTTTCGCAAGCGGCTAATTTGACGGCGGCTCATCTGGCTAACGAGGATAGCCCCGTTCCGGCTGCGGCACCTGCTACGGCGTTTAATACCACGGACATGCAGCGATTCGGCCTTATTCTGGCAGTTACCGCAGAAACGTTGTCCGTGTCTGCTGACGATTCGGTTCTCTCGTATGTCGTCCAGCAATTGGAAACGGCTGTTTCGAATGCTCTTGACGTGTATTTCTCTGGACTCGTTACGGCTAACTCGGCTGCTGCGGCTACAGCACAAGCGGCTATCGCTGCACTTCCGGATGCACGATATGGCGTCTTTGTCGCTGCGCCTGATACGTTGATGAATCTGCAAGACGCTGCTAACCCGAATCCTACCGTGTCGTATAAGACGCGTCCGGTTATTCAGTCGCTGGCTGTTCCCGCTGGCAAGCTGTGGCTCGTTCAAGCTAATCGAGTGACTGTTACGGACCCGGTTGGTAATGAGGTTAGCAAAACGAATGAGGCAGATATCGTGCTTGATGATGGCACGGGTACGGCTAATACCACGGTTACGCATCTCTTTCAGAACAATATGGCGGCTGTGAAGATTATGCGCCGCTTGTCGGCAAAGCTGCTTAGCCCGGTTCAAGTCGTAACGCTTAGCTAATTTAATGGCCCTTCGGGGCCTCTATCTATTTTCACAAGGGATGCATACCAACATGACTAATAAACTATCAAAGCTTTTCACGCCACGCGCACCAAAACCTATTACCTTCGAAGACGGACAGCGGGTTACTTTCTCGTTTCCGCAGGATTACAGCAAGCCCCAGCAAGCTCCGGTAATTCCCCTTATCGAGCAGATCCGCGCAGCCGTTAAGGAACTGTCAAAGCAAATCGCAGCGATTCCGGAAAGCTCCCCGCTTGACGCGGCGAATATCGACCATTTGCGGGATAGGGTGCGGGCATCGCAAAAGCGTGTTGAGAGTGCGCAAGCGCAATGCCGCGCGGGACTGGCTGAGATTAATACTATCAAGCCTCTACAGGATGATACGGACGCGCTGCGCAATACGCTTTCGTCTGTGCTGGCACGGCGCGCGGAACTGGATAAGCGGGTTGTACTGGTAGCACGGTTGCGCGAGCTTCAAGAGGCTGTGCAATGAGCTTCAATCCAGCAATGTATCAACCAACGGACACGGATTGGATGCTTTCTAAATGGGCGTATAACCGTCTGTGTTACACCTCTGCGCAAGTAGGCCTATCTCGCCCAGCTACAGCGCGGCGCATGCTGAATAGCTTCCTCAAGCTCGCTAAGTCCGTTGATTACGATCTGTCGCGCCTTAAATTCGACATTGCGAATGAAGCACTGGATATTCCCGTTAGTTTCGGCGTCATATTCCGTGACGGGGAAGTGGAACGAGTTTGCAGGGCGGGTAGATTTGCTCCTGACTCCCTCTTAGAAGTGGCTATTTCATTGCGCGGCCTTAAGGAGGAGGCGGTATGTCACGAGCACAACTAATCGCGGCGGCTAAGGCAATCGGTGTGCAGACCGAGGTAGTAGAAAGAGGGAAGCGCGGAGCCAAAACCACGGACTGGCTACGTGCGGATATTCTGGAGCGCTGTTACGGAAAAAATCTTGGTCTCCAGAATTATGCTAGCCCTGCAATCGCTGACGCCGCGATCCTTAGAGCGGTTGATTGCTCCACGGGGAAACTTGGCTATTTGTTGTCAACGGCGCAATACGCTATCCGCATGGCTAACACTGAGCGCACGGAATACGGGCGGCTGTGCGGTCTCAAACGGCGTAGACCGGCTGACGAGGCGAGGCTAATCCGCAGTGCGCGTCAATGGCTGGAAATCGCAACGATTGTCCAAGATTTACATAGCGTGGAATCGGGCCAAGCCCAAAGAGAGGCGGCATGAGGTTTAGAGATCATATGCTTCCGGGTGGCTCGCTGGAGTGGAGTCACTTCCAATGCAGCCTGTGTAAACAGTTATTCGTGGGCTATAGTAAGTACAGTGACCATAAGTGTAAGCCTGAAACTGGTAAAGATATGCCAGTTAATCGTAATGATGCTAACGCCAAGGTGATTTAGATGACTGACGAACGTAAGCCAATGACTGAGATTGAAAGTATTGAATTCGATATTGAAAATATCGAGGAACAGTTACGAAGCCAAGTAGCTGACTTACAATCTCAGATTGATTATTTACGATTAGAATTTGAGGAATTTGTGGAGAAAATGTCGCATGGCCAGGAATAGAGATATTGAAACGATCCGCAGAGCTAATATTAATATCAAGATTCCGGATTATATTTCTCTTACGCCTGCCGAATCCGATTATTGGGACCGTATCGTTAGGTCTAGACATGCCGATGATTGGACTGAATCCGATTTGGAACTGGTTGGCGATCTTTGCAGGGCGAGGGCGTTGGAAAAACGCGTAAGAGACGAGTTAGACCAAGGCGCATTGATGCTGGCGGGTAAGCCACACCCGCTAATTGCAGAGGCTGCTAGGTGCTCTGGAGTAACGTTAAAGTTAGTAACTGCTCTACGGTTGAAAACTCCCGCTGAAACTAGAACGCTTAGAGGTAAGGCGGGTGAAAGAACCGACTACGGTAACCCTAACGACTTGGACGAGCTAATCCCTAGACTCAGACAAGGCGTAGATAACTATGATCCGTCTATTCCGAGACTTCCAATCAGAATGAGCTAAGTTAGCTTTATTTGCGAACAAATAACTTTTTCCAATGTAATTTTCTGGGCTTTTGTTAAAGCAAGTGGACCAGTCGGCGCTGGGGTCGATGACCTTTCTGGTTTGACATACCCCCCCGCCTTTCTGCACCTCTCCGACCTCACCACAGCCTCACCACGGGCCTGCCGTAGCTGACTGGCTACCCATGCCTACCCAGCAATAACCAACGGCTCTACGGGGCTATAACGTAAGGACTACGAATGAATACTTTGAAATGCGGCTGTACGGCTGGCCTTGGCTACCCCTTTGCTTGCCCTCATGGGAACGATACAGGCAGCGCGGCGGCACCTACTACCACTACCCGCACTAGACCACTCACAGCCAAGCAGAAAGAACGCGTAGCAGCAGCGGGTAACGCCGTGCGTATCGATGACTTAAGCGGTGGCGCATGGGACAAGATACGAGTACGTATCAGGGAACGAGACGCCTACACGTGCCACGTATGCAGACGTGCTGTATTGGCCGGTATCGTTGACCATAAGGTTGCTCTCATTAATGGCGGGACTAACGCAGACGATAACTTGCAACTGCTGTGCGAGCCATGCCACCAAGATAAAACTAACGTAGACCTTGGCCGTAGGGTTAAGACTGGCAGCACAGCGGACGGTATGCCTACATCAGCGGGCCACCACTGGAATACATGACGGATCAAAGGTTACGAGCAATGCTGGTAGCTACCTTGCGGAGCTATCGATACGTGATAACCAACACGGACGATACTGGCCTATCAGGTGCAGACCCGGATAACAACACATTCGCTCTAACGTGGCGTGAGGTAGAGGAGCTAACGCTTAACCTGCTGATTGGTAGACCGGATACAAATAACATGGAGTATTAATGGATGATTAATAACGCCGGGTTTAAGTTACCCGATAATTTACCAGACCAGAGTAAGCTTAGTAGCGGTGCTGCGTTTGCTGAGAATAAGAAGATAGCATCCGATACGGAAAAGAAGCATCCGGGAAAGAGTGTAATCGTCCGGGATAAGGTAGTTTATAAACCTAACGACATATGCGTTAGGTTTGCTGATAGCGTAGTAGATACGAATACTCATAAGCTCCGGACTGAAATACTTAAGCTGTCGGCTGTGGAGTTTAGTAAGGTACTGGTCAAGGACCATGGCAAGCGATATTCCATGACAGAGAAATTCCAATCTCAGGACCGGCCTATCGTAGCTAAACGCAGTCTGGCTATCTCTATCTCTAAAGTGCTGGATAGACTTACGGCACTCAAAGTAATGTTGCCTATTCCTGATGTAGACAAAATGTCATTTAATGACCTACGCAAGTACTTGCTAGGCACAGGGAGCTATCAACCCAATATGATTACGTTAAACACACTCGTAGAGTTCTACCCTTCCAAGGTGGTTATTGGTCGTGCCGTGTGGCATTGGCGGGACGCATTCGGTAAGAAGTCCACAGTAAAGCCAGGGTCTTATCTACAGTCCACCACAGAGGACAAGCTAAGTATGACCCGGCTGTGTTCTATGCTTGGTCTGTCTGAGGGAGAGATTCTAGCCAAATGTTATTCGGGTTCAACGGAGAGCGCATAGAGTAGTTGTACCTACTAAGCAAAAACAGGCTCTACCGAGAGCACTTACCGGATAAGTTACCAGTTCGGTCTGTGAGCCTTATAAACAAAGGGTTTGCGGGAGGTAGAGGTAATTTTACCTAAGTCATTGATTTATAAGGGTATGCATGAATTCTCGTACTACACAGGTTATCGAGCTACACAGGGCGGGCCTGAGCTACCGCCATATCGCTAAAACGCTCAATATGAGCCTGCGAGACGTTACCAAAGCGGTCCAGAATGGTAACGGTAAATGTGTTACCACGGTAACGCCGGAACCCATAACCAGCAACACGGAGAGCGTTACCAAAGCGTTACCAATCGACGCTGTTACCGCGTTACCAGAAGCGTCACCACAGGCTGTTACCGATGACGAGCTAGCCCGCACGCTACGCCGTCTGAAATGGGCTATGGACGATTCCGAAAAGGTGCTACAGGAAATGTCCGCAATGCCTTACCAAATAACTAACGTGCTTGGTCCGCTGCGAATCATCTGTAACGATCTATGCAAACAGTACCCGGTAGCCAAGGATTTACCTACGGATAATGTACCGGTTGTGGATATCGATCCTTTGGCCGTAGACCCGCTAACGCTGATTTAGTCCGGTAACTACTCCCGCGTTAAACGGTGCAGACCCTCTGGCTATGCTGGCAATTTAACCTGCGTACCCGATACCAGGCTACCGCCAATAGAGGTAGGCCTGAAAGAGGCTTTAAAAAGTTGGTTTCCTGCGCCGGGTTTCAGAATGAATGATATCGCTAAAGCACTAAAACGGGATGTCATTGCTCTTTTCGTCAGCCTTCTTGTCCTCCGTTCTAACCCAGGACGCATCCCATTTTGCGGGCGACATTGCCTTTAGACTTCCATCCTCATGAAAAAGAGATTTAAATATATACAGTACGGTGACTTGCTCGTTGCCCCTTATCGTTAGGGTGCGCGTCCATTCAAAGAAGTTGTCATGGTTCTCAAGAAAGTCAGGAACGCGCTCAAATACCTTTCCGTTCTTAAGCCAAGCGTCGAGTTCTTCGATGTTGGTAAAATAAATTCTGTACTTGTTATAGAGAACGTCTTGCAGTGCTTGAAATAACGGGTGGTCTCTAAATAATATCTCTTGTACGGCTTTATCTCCTTTGATTTTCTCTTCTGTGAGAAACTTTACCAATTGATCCACTGTTTGCAAGCTTCGCTGAAGTTCTTGTGTAACCGTAGTTTGAGCGCGAACCGTCTCCTGTACTAAAAGTCGCTGAAACAGACCGGCCCATTGTTCTTTTAGAATGGTGATTATATCGCTGCCAGTGGTGAAAGGGAAAATTGGATTCCCTTTCGGTAGAGCATATATTTCCTCTAAAAAGGCATGAATTCGCGCGTCAGATGCATGTGTAAATTTTACGCCGGGGACGTCTTTATTGCTCTTGTAAAAGTCAAACTCCCCGTGTACTGATCGATCCACGAAAATATATACTTGCTTGCCTATTTCGTGGGCTTTTCGAAGTTCCTCTTGCGTGATCGAATATTCGGAAGCACTCGCCGACGATCCAAAGCGACCGCCGATGATTGATACAAGTATGTCGCAATACTCGATCTCCCGATAGGCGTAAGCTTCTGGTTTGTCTTCGCGCCCGTACGAAATATGACCAAGCTCATGTCTAATCGGTTCGAAGCCCATCGATGACACAAATTTGTCTAGGTCGTCTCGGATGGTTTTGAAGTCGTAATAGGTGGAGCTAATAAAAACGCGTGGTCTAGACATGATTGTTTTCGTTCCGGTCTCTGGCGTTATTTCGTTCGAGCAACAAGGGTTGGGGCTATATCTTAATTCGTTTCCGGGTGCTAGGTGCCGCAAACCTCTGAAGAATCGGGGCTAGCACCGAGAGACACATCTAATTGGATCATTGACAATTTGCAGTTGATCTATTAAACGCTCCGTCCCATTGCTCAGGGCGGTAGCTCGACAGAGGTATTAGATGCGAAATATCGAGGTAACCCATAAGACTTTCGTCCTCACGCCGCTAGCTGCATACGATGAGGGCATGTACGCGTCTATCCTCATCGTGCGGAAACCTGATGGCACCCAGCGTGCAACGGAAGTATTGGGGCGCTTCGCTTGTCCGTGGGAGGCGCGCAAGTTCGCTATTGCTCACGGAATGTCTGAGATAGACGCCGAGCGGTTGCCTGAACCGGAACGGAGACCCGCTGAGCGGCAAGATTTCAGGCGGGCAGCATAACGCCATGCACCTGAAACTTGTTCATCGCATCTACCAACGGGCGCAGAGGAAAGAATTCTCCGCCGTAGTTGCTCGAAGCATCCGCTTCGCTGTGCCCTTGTATCGCGTCCGCTAATTCCTTGCTGATACCGCATTCCCGGCTTATGTCTTTCCACGTGTGGCGGAACGAGTGATAGACCATCTTAGGGCTAGTAGGCTCGCATTCGGCCCTAAGCATCCGTTGTATCCACCAGGCAGACCATAGGGACGACTCCACGCCGTGCTTATCCTTACGTAGCTCGTGGAATATGCGGGGCTTGCCGGTCTGCGCTTTAACGTGAGCGACGAACCCTAGTTCAATCAAGGTACGGTGTAACGGGATACGCCTAACGCTATAGACGTTCTTTACACCCTGGCCGTGCTCCTCATTATTCACAAGGCGTAGCACCCAGCATTTAGCGGGCTTGCCGTTTGCGCCCCGATAGTCCTCCTCGTACAAGTCCTCCGGGCGTAGCTGGCAAAGCTCCTCAACACGCGCGCCTGTAAATAGACCAAGCAAGGGCAACCAGTACGCAGCCTCGCCACGGCCAGCAGCGGGGCGGTAGCCTTCGGTATAGATACGATTGGAAAAGATGCGGTTAAGCGTAGCTAGGTCGAATGGCGGACGTACTCCCTTTGCGCTGCGCTTCTTGACTTCAAGCCTCACGCCTGTAGCTGGGCTAGCGTCTATCCATGCCTGGCCTATGGCGTAGCGGCATAAGGTCTGCATATGGTCAAGGGATGCGTTTATGGAGGTGGCTCCTATGCCAGCAGTAACTAGGGCGTCCTTAAACTCCACAATCTGCACCTTGGTAATTTTCGGAACAGGGATATCACCGACCATCTGTATAAACCGCTCAACGGTGCGATGAAATGCAGCCGCAGCCCTTGTTCCGGGTGTGCGGGCTTTCTCCCAGTGTCGAGCCAAGGCGCGAAGGGACTTATCCTGGGCTTGCTGGGCCGTGGTTGATACAGGCGCTTGCACGCCTTTGGCGAGCGTCGCTGATACCTGCCTAGCCTGCAGTGTCGTCGGAGGCGTGGCGGGGCTGTTATGGGCCTGTGCAGCAGTTTCTTTGCCTAGCACACGTCTTACGGCCTCCTCAATATCGGCCAGGCGTTGCTGTCGTTTCTTTTCCTTGCGTGTTGCCAGCGCGTATGCGTCGTCGTGCTCCGCTATTTGCTGGTCAAGGTTCGATTGATCCTCCTCCGCTGCCTCTATCTGCTCCACTGGTAGGGCATCCCAATACGTACCCGGCTGTGTTGCCGGGGTAGGGTTCCTAAGCCCCTCGAATAGCTCGTCTATCTCAACGGCTACCCTACGAGATAACCGCTCAGCGTCCCGCCTGTCGGACGTACCAAGCGCGCGCTGTATCTCAGATTTGCCGTATAGCTCGATAAGGTCGGTAGGAACCCTGCGGCGGTAGTAGTACCGCGCCCCACGCTTGATTACATGCTCACTCATGGCGGTATTTTATCCTTGTGTGTGGTACACCCGCGTGGTACAGAATCCGGTCTGAAACCCTTATCAGACGGTCATTCCAGTGTACAAGCGGGTTTTAGTCTGTGCAACAAATTCAGGAACTCAATCTCGAGCCCTGAGGTTCGCGGGGTGGGGCGGCCGGGGCGGCTTGATGGTCAACCCCGGCTCCCCGGCCTCACGCAAGGCATAATCAACGCTGTTTTCATTCGACAGCTGACGATGCCCGCTTCTCCCGCTCCTTTCTCCTGGCCGCTTTCCCCCGATCCCTTTCTGTCGCTCGAAGTGCTCGACGACCCCGGCGCGCTCGCGTGGGTCGAAGCGCAGAACGCCCGCACGCGCGCCGCGTGGGGCAGCAGCGCGGAATTCGAATCGCTCAGGCAGCGGCTTGCCGATGCTTATCTGCCGCGCGAGCGTCCGGTCATTCCCGATCGCTGGAAGGACTGGGCCTACGATTTGTGGCAGGACGAACGCAATCCCAAAGGCATCTGGCGGCGTACGACGTGGGCAGCCTGGCGCAGCGGCGCGCCGGTCTGGCAGAACCTGCTCGATTTCGACGCGCTCGGTGCGGCCGAAGGCACGCCATGGGTTTGCGTCGAGCTCGACATTCTTTATCCGGACGGCGATCGTGCGCTGATCACGCTGTCGCCGGGCGGCTCGGATGCGCTCGTGGTGCGCGAGTTCGACATCGACGCGCAACGTTTTGTCGACGATGGCTTCGTGATTGCGAAGGCAGGCAAGCACACGGCTTCGTGGATAGATCGGGATACGCTTTATGTCGGGTGGGACAATGGCCGCAAGACGCTGACGCGCTCCGGATATCCGCGCGAAGTGCGGCGCTGGACGCGTGGTAGTGCGCTGGCTGACGCGCCGGTTGTGTTCAAGGGCGCGTTCGGCGATATCGGCGTGGAGGCGCACTATGATCCAGTCGAGCGGCGCCACACGGTGGTGAGCAGCGTCGATTTCTTCGATTCGCATACGTATTACCTTGATGGCGCCGATGTTGATGTGGGTGACGCGGCTAAGCGCGTTACTGTTGCCAGCAGTGGCAGCAATGCCCGCAGTACCGACAGCACCAATGGCTGGTGCCAGTACGACGTACCATCACACGTCGCGGTCGGCGGCTGGCAGGGTTGGTTGCTGCTCGAGCCGCGCCTCGACTGGGATTGCAACGGCGTGCGCTATCCAGGCGGCGCGTTACTGGCGATCCGCGAAGCTGCATTCTTGCGTGGTGGGCGTGACGTGGTGCCGCTCTTCGTGCCGACATCGCAAACCTCCGCCTGCGAGTGGACCCATACGCGCAATCATCTGATCGTGTCGTATCTGGAAGATGTGCGGAGCAAGACCTCGTTGTGGATCCCGTCGCAAGTGGCAGGTCAGGCGTGGCACTGGCATCAACGCGTCTTTCCGTCGCGTGATGACGAAGAAGCCGATGTCTCACCCGTCGAGCCGACGCTGAACGACGAGGTGTTCGTCGATACCGACGATTATTTGCAGCCGCCTGCATACTGGCTAACCGATCTTGCTCGGGATGATCTGACCGATTGGACGTTACTCGACCATTGGCCGACCCAGTTCGACGCGACGCCGTTCGTCGTGACGCGTGCGCACGCGGTGTCCGCGGACGGCACGCGGGTGCCGTATACCGTGATCGGACCACGGGATGCGCCACACGTGGTGGAAGGGCTGCAACCAGAGGAGCAAACGCACAACCAAACCCGCCCCTGCCTGCTTAACGGTTACGGCGGTTTCGCGATTCCCTTGCTGCCGAGCTACCTGACTGGGCCGGGCATCGGCTGGCTGGAGCGGGGCGGCGTGTATGTGGTGGCGCATATTCGCGGCGGCGGCGAGTTCGGTACGAAGTGGCATACAGAGGCGCAGGGTGAGCACCGGCAGCGCGCGTTCGATGATTTCATCGCGGTGGCCGAGGCGCTCATCAGCACAGGCGTGACCAGTGCCGCACAACTCGGTATTCAGGGCGGCAGCAACGGCGGCCTGCTGGTCGCGGCGTGCATGGTGCAGCGGCCTGAGTTGTTCGGCGCCGTGGTCTGCGAGGTGCCGCTGCTCGACATGCGCCGCTATCACCTGCTGCACGCGGGCGCGTCATGGATCGATGAATACGGCGATCCGGATGAACCCGACGAAGCGCGTGTGCTGGCTGCCTACTCACCCTATCACCGCGTGTGTGCTGACGTGGCGTACCCGCCTGTGCTATTCACCACGTCGACGGCCGACGATCGCGTCCACCCCGGACATGCGCGCAAAATGGCCGCCCGTATGCAGGCATTGGGCGCGGAAAGCGTCTGGTATCGGGAGAACACGGAAGGAGGCCACGGCGGCTCCGATGAGCTGGAGCAGGCCGAGCATGATGCGATGGTGTTTGAATTCTTGTGGCGCTGCTTGGACGGGGCGGCGTAGCCTTTCGAAACAGGCACGACGGCCGCCCGCATCGGCCTTTCGAAACCCGTTCGCAGCCGCTCCGCCTAAGCCTTACCAGGGAATTCGCCGCGGGTCTTTGCGTAAACGACCGAGCGCGCTACGCCGCATTGCTCTCGCTTGAGCACCCGAGTGAGGCCCGGTTCGAGGCCTCGCTCACAGCGCCATTCAGCCGATCTGCGCGACCACCGGCGCATGGTCCGACGGTTGATCCCATTTGCGCGGGACCTTGTCGATATCGCACGACGAGCACACGTCGGCGAGCGCCTTCGACAGCAGAATGTGATCGATGCGCAGCCCCGCATTGCGGCGGAACGCCATCATCCGATAGTCCCACCACGAATAGATTTTTTCCGGCTGCTCGAACTGGCGGAAGGCATCGAGCAGACCGAGTCCGATCAGCTGCACGAAGGCGGCGCGCTCTTCGGGCGACACCAGATTCTGGCCTTCCCATGCTTTTGGATCGTGTACGTCGCGATCCTCCGGCGCGATGTTGTAGTCGCCGAGCAGCGCGAGCTTCGGATAGAGCGCCATTTCGCGCGCGATCCAGTCGTGCAGCGCGGCAAGCCAGCGCAGTTTGTAGGCGAACTTGTCGGTGCCCGGCGCCTGACCGTTGGGGAAGTACGCGGAGATGATGCGCACGCCGTCGACCGTTGCGGCGATCACGCGTTGCTGCGGATCCTCGAAGCCGGGGATATTGCGCACGACGGTGCTCGGGTCGACGTTCAGGCCGTCACGCACCAGAATGCCGACGCCGTTGTAGGTTTTCTGGCCCGCGAACCAGCTCCGGTAGCCTTTCTCCTCGAGTGCGGCGCGGGGGAATTTGTCGTCGGTCAGCTTCAATTCCTGCAGGCACAGCACGTCGGTCTGGCTGGTGCCGAGCCAGTCGATCACATGCTGCTCGCGTACTTTGAGGGAATTGACGTTCCAGGTGGCGATTTTCATGAGGTCCTCACATTCTTTGGGCAAAGTCTTTGAAAAGGCGTTGCCTCTCGTTTTTGCTCTATTGCTTGATCTGCCCGTCCTGCGACCCAGGTCCGGGTTGACAGGATCGGGCTAATGCCGATAGCCCCGCATCTTATCGCGCGAGGCGCGCGACAGTGAAAATCGTCCCGCCCGCCGCGAAAAATAAAAGCCCGATCCTGTCATGCCGCGGCGTATAGTGGGATCACATTTACGCGCATCGGGGATGGTCCATGGCACAACTTTATCCAGCCCTTTATAAGGACTTCGAAGTGCATCCGCTGGTGTTTTCGCGGCAGTTCGACAAGTTCGACGGTCATAAGCGTCATGCCGAAGGTTACGACGTTGCGGTACGCGTTTGCCGGCCGGGAGCGATCAGCGGTTCGAAGGCAAGCCGTGTATTTCGTCTCGTGTTGACGTCCACGTTCTCCGACTTCGGCGTCGCCAAGCGCAGCGCAAGCCAGTACGGCGCGGATATCATCGACGGCAAAGTGGACGGCGCGACGGTCGAGGATCTTTGAGTTTGCTTGCTCATTGCAGCATGAGCCATGCATGAGCGAAGACGCGCGCCGCGCACTTCGTTTGAAACTATTTCATCCGATTGTTTGACGTCTTGCTGACAACCCGCTATAATTTTTTTCTCTGACGCGGGGTGGAGCAGTCTGGCAGCTCGTCGGGCTCATAACCCGAAGGTCGTAGGTTCAAATCCTACCCCCGCAACCAAGCATTGTTGAAAGCCCGCTAGCGCAAGCTACGCGGGCTTTTTAACTTGTGGCGGCACTTCTCGCGCGGGCCCGGACGACCAATCGGGCCGCGCCACGCAGTCGCCACACACGCAGGCATTCAGTCCGAATCGATCGCCCATTCCACCGCCGTTTGCGCATGCAACGCGGTCGTGTCGAACACGGGTAACGCCGAGTCTTCCGGCTTGATCAGCAAGGTGATTTCCGTGCAGCCGAGAATCACCGCTTGCGCGCCACGTGCGGCGAGTCCTTCGATTACACGTTGATACACCGCACGCGAGGTGTCGCTCACGTTGCCGTGGCACAGTTCGTCGTAGATGATGCGGTGCACATCCGCGCGTTCGGATTCATCGGGAACCAGCGTCTCGAGGCCGTAGCGCTCGCGCAAGCGGCCTGTGTAGAAAGTCTGTTCCATCGTGTAGCGCGTGCCGAGCAAGCCCACCCGCTCGATTCCCGCGGCGCGCAGCGCGGTGCCGGTGGGATCCGCGATGTGGAGGAACGGCACCTCGATCGCCCGTTCGATCGATTCATACACGCGATGCATCGTGTTGGTCGCCAGTATCACCAGGTCGGCGCCCCCTCGTTCGAGTTGACGGGCGGCGTCGGCCAACTGCTGGCCAAGCGCAGTCCAGTCGCCGGCGCGCTGGTTCGCCTCGATCGGCGCGAAGTCAAGGGTCAGCATCAGGCTGCGGGCATTGTGATGGCCGCCGAGGCGCGCCTTGGCGTGGCGGTTCAGGAGCTTGTAGTACTCGGTGGACGATTCCCAACTCATCCCGCCGATCACGCCGATGGTTTTCATGGTCTTGCTCCGTTGGTGGATGATGCGAGCCGGTGTGCGACGAAGGAGGATGCCGAACGCCGGAGCCAAAACGCCGGAGCCAACGCCAACGCCAACGCCAAACGCCAAACGCCAAACGCCAAACGCCAAACGCCAAACGCCAAACGCCAAACGCCAAACGCCAAACGCCAAACGCCGAATCCCCCGCATCGAACGTTCGAAAAGCCGAGTATAGGCGGACGTCCCTGCCCGGAGCCGGTACGGATTCCCCTTAGCTCACCGGTACGGTATCCAGTCAAAACAAAACCCCGCCACGCGCTTTCTGACGCCGATAGAATCGACATCATTCAAAGAGCGGTCAACAGGGAGTGATTCATGGATCTGATCATCCGCCGCGCGATGCTGCCGCCGAGCGCCGCGTCGCAGAAAAGCCAGCAAAAGCAGCCAGTCGACATCGGCATCGAAGCGGGCCGCATCGTGGCCGTCGAGCCGAATCTGGCCGCCAGCGCACGTGAAGAAATCGACGCCGCCGGTTCGCTCGTCACGCCGCCATTCGTCGATCCGCATTTCCACATGGACGCGACGTTGTCATATGGTCTGCCGCGTGTGAATGCGTCGGGCACCTTGCTGGAAGGCATTGCGCTGTGGGGCGAACTGAAGCCGGAGCTCACGCAGGAGGCGCTGATCCAGCGCGCGCTGCAGTATTGCGACTGGGCTGTCGCGCGTGGCCTGCTGGCCATTCGCAGCCACGTTGATGTCTGCGACCCGCGCCTGCTCGCGGTCGAAGCGCTGGTCGAAGTGAAGCGCCGCGTCGCCCCGTATCTCGACCTGCAACTGGTGGCGTTTCCGCAGGACGGTGTATTGCGCAGCGCCGGCGCATTCGAGAACCTGAAGCGCTCGATCAAGATGGGCGTCGACGTGGTCGGCGGGATTCCGCATTTCGAGCGCACGATGGCCGACGGCGCCCAATCCGTGCGCATGTTGTGCGAGTACGCGGCGGAGCAGGGCCTACGGGTCGACATGCATTGCGACGAATCGGACGATCCGCTGTCGCGCCATATCGAAACGCTCGCAGCCGAAACGCACCGGCTCGGCTTGCATGGGCGCGTCACCGGTTCGCACCTGACCTCGATGCATTCCATGGACAACTACTACGTCAGCAAGCTCTTGCCGCTGATGCGTGAGTCGGGCGTCGCCGCGATCGCCAATCCGTTGATCAACATCACGCTGCAGGGCCGCAGCGACACGTATCCGAAGCGCCGCGGCATGACCCGCGTGCCGGAGATGATGGCAGCGGGCATCAACGTCGCGTTCGGTCACGATTGCGTGATGGACCCGTGGTACAGCCTCGGCTCCGGCGACATGCTCGAAGTCGCGCATATGGGGCTGCATGTTGCGCAGATGACCGGCGTTGACGGTATGCATGCGTGCTTCGACGCGGTCACCGTGAATGCCGCGCGTATTCTCGGGCTGGAAGGCTACGGCATCGCGCCGGGAAGCGCCGCCAATCTCGTGCTGCTCGACGCCCGCGATCCGGTCGAAGCGATCCGCTTGCGTGCCGCGCGCCTCGCGGTGGTCAGTCGCGGCAAGGTGGTGAGTCGCGCGCCGGCTGCCCGTGCGGCGTTGTCGCTGGAAGGGCGTCCTGCAGAGGTGGATTTCAAGCTGCATCGCGGTTAGCCGCAGCGTGCCGCACGCGAGGAACGCGTGAACGGCAAAAAAGCCGGTGCTTGCTCCCGCAAGCCACCGGCTTTTTATCGATATCGGCGCTATCTACAACGCCGACGAGCGCTTCAACGCAAGATCAATGCGCCGCACCAGGCGTCATGCCGTTATGCCGCAACAAGGCGTCGATATTCGGCTCGCGGCCACGGAACGCCTTGAACGATTCCATCGCGGGACGGCTGCCGCCCACTTCCAGAATTTCCTTGCGATACCGCATGCCGGTCGCCTGATCGAGTACGCTGCCACTCGCGGCTTGCGCGGCTTCTTCGAAAGCGGCGTAGGCGTCGGCGGACAGCACTTCCGCCCACTTGTAGCTGTAGTAACCCGCCGCATAGCCGCCCGCGAAAATGTGGCTGAACGTATTCGGCCAGCGCGAGAACGAAGCTTGCGGCACCACGTGGAAACGCTCGTTGATCTCGCTCGCGAGTTCGGTCGCGTTCTTCGTACCGGACGCGTCGAAACCGGTGTGCAGTTGCATGTCGAACATCGAGAACACGATCTGGCGCAAGGTGCCAAGACCGCTCTGGAAGTTCTTCGCGGCGAGCATCTTGTCGAACAGATCGCGCGGCAGCGGCCTGGCGGTTTCGACGTGTGAGGTCATGTCGCTCAACACGTCCCACTCCCAGCAGAAGTTTTCCATGAATTGCGACGGCAACTCAACGGCGTCCCACTCGACCCCGTTGATGCCCGACACGCCCAGTTCGTCGACACGCGTGAGCATGTGATGCAGTCCGTGGCCGAACTCGTGGAACAGGGTGATCACTTCATCGTGCGTGAAGCAGGCGGGCTTGCCGCCGACCGGCGCCGAGAAGTTGCAGGTCAGATACGCGACCGGCGTTTGCACGCTGCCATGCGTGTGCTTGTGACGGCCCCGCGCGTCGTCCATCCATGCGCCGCCGCGCTTGCCTTCGCGTGCATACAGGTCGAGATAGAACTGGGCGACGAGGCCGCCGTCCTGATTCTCGACGCGGAAAAAGCGCACGTCCGGGTGCCACACGGCCGCCTCGTCGCGACGGATGCGCACGCCGAACAGCGTCTCGGTGACCTTGAAAAGGCCCTTGAATACCGCGTCTTCCGGGAAGTACTGTTTGACTTCGTTCTCGGAGAACGAATAACGCTTCTGACGCAAACGTTCAGCGGCGAACGTCATGTCCCACGGTTGCAGCTCGCTCATGCCAAGTTCGTTCGCGGCGAATTCGCGCAGTTCCTTCCAGTCCTGTTCAGCGTGCGGACGCGCGCGCGTGGCGAGGTCTTCGAGGAAGGCCATCACCTGTGCCGGCGACTCGGCCATCTTCGGCGCGAGCGAGACTTCGGCGAAGTTGTTGTAGCCGAGCATGTGCGCCTCTTCCGCGCGCAGCTTCAACTGATCGGCGAGCACCTGCGTGTTGTCCCATTCGGGTTTGCCGTTGCCGTATTGCGGACCGAGCTCAGAGGCACGCGACACATACGCGCGGTACACGGCTTCGCGCATCGCGCGATTTTCCGAGTACTGCATCAC
Organism: Paraburkholderia fungorum; assembly: GCF_046027605.1. Taxonomy (GTDB): domain Bacteria; phylum Pseudomonadota; class Gammaproteobacteria; order Burkholderiales; family Burkholderiaceae; genus Paraburkholderia; species Paraburkholderia fungorum_F. The sequence continues at coordinate 370,004 of NZ_JAQQEF010000003.1, read as the reverse complement.
CGGGAAATACGACGGGAAGTGCAGCGTGAATTTGTAGCCGGTCTTGCCTTCGCGTTCGGCTGCTTCCTTCGCGGCTTCGATCACGTCTTCGGGCAGGCCGGCCAGTTGCGCTTCATTGCCGGCTTCGACGAGATACGCGTAGGCGTTCGTCGCATCGAGCACGTGATCCGAAAATGCTTTCGACAAGCCCGCCTGGCGTTCCTGCAATTCGGCGAAATGGGGCTTCTGGTCTTCCGGCAATTCCGCGCCCGAGAGGCGGAAATCGCGCAGCGCATTGCCGAGGATCTTCTTGCGCTCGCCTGTGAGTGAAGCGAAATCGTCGCTGGCGTTCAGCGCCTTGTACTTCTCGTACAGCGCGAGGTTCTGGCCCACGCTCGACCAGAATTCGGTGACGCGCGGCAGATTCTCGCCGTATACGGCCCGCAGTTCCGGCGTATCGGCCACGGCGTTCAGATGGCCGACCACACTCCAGGCGCGCGACAGCGGTTCGGTGGCGCGCTCGACCGGCTCGACCACGTCGGCCCACGATGCGGGCGTGATGGGCTGCGCCGCGCGCTCGACGGCGGCGGCCGCATCGGCGAGCAGGATATCGAGGGCGGGCGTGACGTGTTCGGGGCGGATGTCGCCAAAGCGCGGCAGGTCGGAAAAATCGAGGAGCGGATTGTCGTGAGTCGAGGGGGTAGTGGACATAAGGCTTCCTGTCTGACGCGGGTGAACGGGTAATCGGGTGCATCGACGGGCGCGCGCGACGACGCCCGACAACACCTCTATAGGCATTATTGGGGCAGGGCGCGCCGATTCCAATCCGTCGCCAGACAAATTATCAGATGTCGCGCGACTGTGCGCGCGGGCAGCGAATGGCGCGCGCGCTGCGGGCAGCCGCGCGCGTCTGTGCGAAAGCGAACGGTGCGAATTGCTGCTGTGCCGCATTCTGGCGTATCGCTACCCGTCGGCGACGTTTTCGTAAGAGGTATCGATGAACCCGCTTTCGCACGCTCTATCGCGCAACGGCAACAACTTCGATCTGGTGCGGCTTCTTGCCGCTGTCGCCGTGGTGTATGGCCATTCGTATCTACTGCAGGCACCCGACGGCACGACGGATTGGGTCCAGAACGCGCTCGGTTTCGATGGTTTCGGCGCACTCGGCGTCTATGCGTTTTTTTTGCTGAGCGGCATGCTGGTGACCGCGAGTTTCGACCGGCAACGCTCGGTGCCGCGTTTCGTCGCGTTGCGCATCGCGCGCCTGTGGCCGGCGGTGGCGGGCGGTTCTCTGGTGACTGTGTTCATCCTCGGGCCGCTGTTTACGACGCTGCCGCTGCGCGACTATTTCGCCTCGGGCATGACGTGGGGCAACCTCGACAATTTTTCCACCATTGTGCTGAAAACCGGCTGGGCGCTGCCTGGCGTATTCGAGCACAACCGCTTTGCCGTCGACGTCTGCGGGCCGCTGTGGACGTTGCCGCTCGAAGTGCGCTGTTATCTGATCGTGATGGTGACCGGCATGCTGGGGCTGCTGTCCAGCGCGCGTGGCGTGGCGCTGGCGGTCGCGCTCGGCTGCGCCGCGTTCGTCTTTCGCGTACACCTGCCGCATCTGCAGATCGGGCTGCGTGACTTCAGCGAAACGCCCGGCGGCTATTCGTTCTGGCCGGAGCCGTTTTTCCTGCTGGGGATGCTGCTGTACGGATGGCGCGAACGGGTCGACATCAACGGCTTGACGGCACTCGCGCTGGCGATGGTGTTTCTGGTGTTCCGCGACACCGCAGGCGCTCAACCGCTGTTCTATCTGGCTTTTGTTTACGGCGTGCTGTGGGTGGGCACGACACCGCTTTTGCGGCGTTTCGTGCCGCGCCACGATTACTCATATGGGATTTATCTGTACGGCTTTATGGTGCAGCAATGCGTCGCGAATATCGCGCCGCAGTTGAGCCATGTGGTCGCAGTGCTGATCGCCGCGCCGTTCATTCTGCTGTGCGCGGCGCTGTCGTGGCACTTCGTGGAGCGGCCCGTGCTGAAGTGGTGCCGGCGGCGTCTGGCGCGCTCGCAAACGCCGCTCGGCTCGCCGGGCATTGCGACAAGCGATCCGGCGGCCCGTTGAACCTTGGGGCGGGGAAGGCTACAAAGCAAAAACCGGCGCTCCAGGGCGCCGGTTTTCGTTTTCAGAAGGCCCTACGGGCCTTCCTGCCAAAGCCCTTGTATCGGGCTTTCTTATCAGCCCTTCGACGCGTCGCGCTCGGCGGCTTCGATCGTGTTGACGAGCAGCATCGTGATGGTCATCGGACCGACGCCGCCCGGCACCGGCGTGATGTAGCCGGCCACTTCCTTGACACCCGCGAAATCGACGTCGCCGCACAGTTTGCCGGCTTCGTCGCGATTCATGCCGACGTCGATCACGGCGGCGCCCGGCTTCAACATGTCCGCCGTGAGAATGTTGCGCAGACCGGTGGCGGCGACCACCACGTCGGCGTTACGGGTATGGGCGGCGAGGTCGCGCGTCTTGCTATGGCAAATCGTGACGGTCGCGCCTGCTTCGAGCAGCAGCAGCGCCATCGGCTTGCCGACGATGTTCGAGCGGCCGATCACCACCGCATTCGCGCCTTGCAGCGGAATTTCATAGGCGGCCAGCATCTTCATCACGCCGTACGGCGTGCAGGGGCGGAACAGCGGTCTGCCGGTCATCAGCGCGCCGGCGTTGGCGACGTGAAACCCGTCCACATCCTTTTCCGGGGCGATGGCTTCGATCACCTTGTGGCTGTCGATATGCGGCGGCAGCGGCAGTTGCACCAGAATGCCGTGGATGCGCGGGTCGCGGTTCAGTTCGTCGATGCGAGCCAGCAGATCGGCCTCCGGCAGATCGGCCGGATAGCGGTCGAACGAGGAACCGAGACCGTTGTCATGGCACGCCTTGACCTTGTTGCGCACATAGACTTCGCTGGCCGGATTGTCGCCGACCAGCACCACGGCGAGGCCCGGCTGATGGCCGCGAGCGGTGAGGGCGGCGGCGCGCGTGGCGACATCCGCGCGCAGGGTCTTCGAAAGGGCGAGGCCGTCGATCAGTTTGGCAGTCATGGTCGGTCGAGATGGGCAGTTTGGAAAGCTGGGCAGGCGCGAGGTGCGCGGCATGTGTGATGGCGCTTCTACCGGAAACGGGTCGGCACGTGAAAGGTGTGCGGCGCGGATCAGGGATAAGCAGCGCTGCAAAGTCCGACATTATACCGGCCTGGCAGGGCACGCCATGGATGGATTCCGGGTGGAGCGGGGCGCTTGCGACGGATGGCTGCGTTGAAGACTTGCCTGACGCCGGCATGATATCGATGCTGGATCTCAGCGTCGATCGGCCGCGAGCGGCTCGTGCGCCGCCGCGGCTCTCGGGACAAGGCTACTGTTGCACCGGCTGCCAACTATCGTCCGGGTCGAACGATTTGATGGCGGCGGCCGCGCGCGCGGTCTGCGGCCCGAGGTTCTTCTGATAGACCTGACCGTCCTGATTAACGATAAAGCTCATCACGCCAGTCTTGCCATACTCCGCCGGCGAGGCGATCAGACCGAACCCTTTGGTCAGCACACCGTTCTCGACGTAGTTCTGCGCGCCGCCTTTCGCATGAGGACCCTGCGCCGTCAGGATCCGGTAGTGATAGCCGTGATAGGCGTCTTTTGGCAGGGTGCCGTTGGGCATGGTGGCGGCGAGCGGTCCGAGCGGGCTGTCCGTTTCGCCGGGCGCCGTCGCCCAGTACAGGCCGTCATGCTGGCCTTGCGTACTGACGAAGCGCTGCGCGTAGTGCTGCGTCAGGTTGTGATAATCGTTTTGCGCGTCGAGGTAGGCGAGCGAGGTCAGGATCGCCGCGCGTTCGTTGCGGCCGATACGGCGCGTCAGCATTTCGTCCTGTGCGGCGGGCGGATCGAAACGCCAGCCGTGCGCCATTTGCACGAGCGGAATCGGCAAGGTCCAGCCACTTTCGCCAACCGCCAGATGGGCGGTTGCGCGTCCCTTGCTCTTCACCGGGTCCTTAACGATCTGATGCCCTTTCGACCATGCGCCGAGGAACTGGTAGATGTCGTCGTCGCCGATTCCTTCGGAAGGAATGAAGCGATGAAAATCGTTACCGAGCACGTGTTTAAGCGCACTGTCATCGTTGCTGGCCAAGGCGTCGACGAACGCATTGGCGGCGTCGTCGGCACTGGGATAGACCGCCTGCGCGTGGGCGGCGGTCGTGCCGAGCAGCAGTGCCGGCGCGACCAGTAACGTGCCGGTCGTGCCGAGGGCGGCGGCGAATGTCACGACGTGGGCGCGCAAGGCGCCGCGTGGGAATAAGCGAATCATTAGAGACTCCTCTTGATCGTTCAACGGTTCCGGCCGAAATGGCGCTCACCGCCGCCGCCACCACCCATTCTGCCGCCGCCACTGCCGAGGTTGCCGCCACCACCGCGCTGGACGCCCCCGCCGTTCGCACCGAGACCGCCGCCCGCGCGTTGCTGGCCGCCACCGTTGGCGCCGAGACCGCCGCCCGTACGTTGCTGGCCCCCGCCGTTTGCACCGAGACCGCCGCCTGCGCGTTGCTGGCCGCCACCGTTGGCGCCGAAGCTGCCGGAACGGTTCGCGGCCGCGTTGCGGCTCGCCTCGCCACGCTGCATGTTCTGCCGCGCGGCGTTGCCGTCGCCGGCGCCGCGCAACGCGTTATCGCGATTGACGTTCTGCGCGCGGGCCTGCAGGTTGGCGTTCGCGGTGCCGCCCTGATGAATCCCCTGCACGCGCTGGCTGGCACTGCCGCTGAGGTTCTGGCCGGTACGGTTCTGCAAGGTCTGTTGCGCCTGGGCACGGGCCGCGTCGTCACGGCCGCGGAAGGCATCGCGCTGCGCGCTGCCGAGGTTGTTGTTGACGTTGCGGTTGAGATTCGCGTTGTTGACGTTGCGATTGACGTTGGCGTTGCGATTCCAGTTCGCCGTGTTGCTGTTCACGTTGAGCCGGTTGTTCACATTGATGTTGTTGTACCGGTTCACGTTGATGTTGACGTCATGCGTGTTCCAGTTGAAGCCGCCCCACAGCGAATTGGCCACGGCGACGCCGGCACCGAACGCAAGCCCGGTTGCGAATCCGGTCGCGATGGCATAACCGGGTGGCGGCGGGACATACACCGGCGGATAGGCGGGATAGGGCCATGTACCGTAGACGACAGTCGGGTTATACGTGGGCACGTATACCACCTGTGGATTGGCCGGCACGATCTGAATCGTGCTTTGTTCGACCACGACTTTCTGCTGCGAACTCGTCTTCAGATTGCCGGCGGCCTGCGCCTGTTTGCGCAGGCGTTGCACGGAGTCCATCACATCATCCGGCTGGCCGAGAAAGGCGGTGCCGAGTTGCGAGACCCAGTCCGGTTTCGACGCCATCGTCGCGAGGACCTGCGGAAAGGCGACCAGCGATTGCACGCTCGGATCCCAGGGCTCGGACGCGACCGCCTTGACGGCGTCGTCGCCTTGCAGCTTCGAGTTCGCTTGCGACCAGGCGGCTGCGGCCTGCACGTCCTGGGGGAAGGTCGCGGCCATCAGCACCTGCGCTAGCAGCGCGTCGGGATAGAGCGCAATGGGTGCGGTCAGCGAATCGAGTTGCTGGTTCGACATCTTCGCGGCGCTTTGCGCGTGGACGACGCCCGGCGTGACCAGACCGGCGAAGAGTGGCGCGCTCGCAAGGGCGGCGCAAACAAGCAACACACGCGATCGGTGTGTTCCGGATCGTTTCACGATGAAATCCTCCCGGCTGCGTTAGACGCGCGAAGTCAATGCACAACGCATGCTGCGTTGCTTAGGCGCGCTGAAATGGAGATGGAAGCGGGTAAAGACAGAAAGGCGGACAGAAAGGCGGACAGAAAGGCGGACAGAAAGGCGGACAGAAAGGCGGACAGAAAGGCGGACAGAAAGGCGGACAGGCAGGGCTCGGTTTCGTGTGAGCCGTTCGATAAGGCAGGACCCTCAGTGACGTGGCCGAACCACCTTGACTGCTTTGCAACGCATGGCGACGCCGCATACGACAACGGCAGCACGCTTATCCTGCGTTCATCGAGCATCGACGGTCCCTGCTGAGGAGTTCTGGCTAAATTAAGCGGCGCGGCGAAGCTTGTCAATCTTGTCGGAGGAAAGAACGTAGTGCCCTGCGACGTAAGCGCATGCTGAGTAATGCGTAATGATTGAAGGATGCGGATGCGGATGCGGATGCGGATGCGGATGCGGATGCCGATAGAAGTGCCCATCAAGGCGCCGACACATCGGGCATGCCGTGACTTGTTGTCGCGAAGCGGGAAAAGGGAAAGGAAGAGAGGAAGAGAGGAGGAGAGGAGGAGAGGAAGATGAAACGGGCCGGACCTGTCGGCGATCCGGCCGTTGAAGCGCAGCAGCGACCCGCGGGCGGTGCCGCGGCCGTCATGCTTATTGTGCCGGTTGCGGCTTGTTCGACAGCGCCAGTCGCAGCAAATCGGCGACCGTGTTGACGTTGAGCTTTTCCATGATGTTCGCGCGGTGTGCTTCGACCGTCTTGATGCTGATGCCGAGGTCGTCGGCAATCTGCTTGTTCAGGCGGCCGGCAATGATGCGCTCCAGCACCTGATGCTCACGCGCGGTCAGCTTGCCCAGACGTTCGGCGGCGGCGCGCTGTTGCTGCACGCTGGTGCTTTCGCTGCGGGCTTTATCGAGCATGCGCTCGACCAGCTTGCGCAGTTCGGCTTCGTCGAACGGTTTTTCGATGAAGTCCATTGCGCCTTTTTTCATCGTCGACACCGCCATCGGCACGTCGCCGTGGCCCGTCACGAAGATGATCGGCAGCGACGCATTGTCGGCGATCAGGCGTTCCTGCAACTCGAGCCCGCTCATGCCGGACATCCGCACATCGAGAATCAGACACGCGATCTGGCCCGGATGCGTATGCGGCTGCCACGCGTCGATGAACTGCTCGGCGCTGGAGAAGCATTGCACGCGGTAGCCGTTTGCCTCCAGCAGCCAGCGCAGCGAATCTCGCACGGCCTCGTCGTCGTCGACGACAAAGACAGTTTCCTGTGTGGTGACTGGGCTGTTCATAGCTCTCCCGTAACGGTTTGTGGTGTCGGCGCCTCTGACCCGCCGTTGCTCGGGCCGTCAGGCTCTCCAATAGGCAGACTGCAATGGAACGTGGCGCCTGTGATGTGGCCGTCAGACTCGACGTTATTCACCACCCACAGACGACCGCGGTGCGATTCGATAATCGAACGGCAAATGTTCAGCCCCATGCCCATACCATCGGACTTGGTGCTGTAAAACGGTTCAAAGAGACGCTCGGCGGTCGCTTCGTCGACGCCCGGCCCCTGGTCGACGACGCTGATGCAGACAAACCCGCCTTCCAGCCGCACGACCACGCGGATCACGGGGTCGACCGCGTTCGGGCGCGCATCGTGCATCGCTTCCGCGCCGTTCTTCAGCAGGTTCACCAGGACCTGCTCGATCAGCACCGGATCAACGTAGATCACCGGCAAACGCGAGCGCAGATCGGTCACGATACGAATCTTGCGCTTGCGCGCCTCGAGTTCGGCGAGACCCACGGCGTCGGCGACGATATCGGCCACGCGCGTGGCCTGGCGTTTCGGCTCGCTGCGTTTCACGAACTCGCGAATGCGCTTGATGATCATGCCTGCGCGCACCGCTTGCTGGGCGGTTTTTTCGAGCACGGGCAGCAGATTATCAGGCGTCGTCCGACCGGATTTAACCAGCGCCACGGTTCCGGAGCAATAGTTATTGATCGCGGCGAGCGGCTGGTTCAGTTCGTGCGCGAGCGACGAGGCCATTTCACCCATCGTCATCAAGCGGCTGGTGAACTGCAGTTTCTCGTCCTGCTGGCGCGAGAGCTCCTGAGCCTGCTTGCGCGTGGTGATGTCGGTCGCGATCTGCATCTGCGCGAGGTGGCCGTCCACCCACTGGATGTACTGACGGCGCACTTCGAACCACTTCTGGATGCTTTGCACGTAGATTTCCTGCGCATCGGCGGTGCTTTCGGTCAACGCGGCGGCGGGCAGACCCGCGTATGTGTCCACCATATCGATCGAATCGGACGACGCCTGTGCGCTATCGAACCCGCCGCCCGCCAATTCCAGATGACCGTCCGGGCGAATCCCGAACAGGTGGCGGTAATAGCGGTTGGCGAACAGCAGTTCGGCTTCGTCGGCGGCCAGCACGGAGACGGCGGCGTCGAGGCTTTCGAGCACGGTCGTGAAGCGCTCGTGTGCGGCGGCGAGTTCTTCGCGCGCGCGTTTCGGCTCGGTGATGTCGGTCATCGACGACATCCAGCCGGTCTGGCGCCCCGAGCTATCGATCAGCGGCGACACATAGAGACGCGCATGGAACAACGAACCGTCCTTGCGGCGCACCCGCAATTCGAAGCCCGAAGAGGGCGCCTTGCCGCGCAGCGTCATGTCCAGCTGGCGCTGCATCTCGGGGTAGGCGTCGCGCGGCCAGTACGCAAACGGCGCGTTCTTGCCGACCAGATCGCTTTCGTCCCAGCCGGTCATGCGGCAGAACGCCGGGTTCACGTGCGTGATGCGCCCGTGCATGTCGAGCACGCGCATGCCGATCAGCACCGAGTTCTCCATGGCGCGGCGGAAGAAGGCTTCAGCATACAGCGCCTGCTGCGCTTCAAATCGCTGCCGCGTGTGTTTCCACAAGCTCCACAGACTCCACAGCACGAAGCACGACAGGCCGGCCACCAGCCAGACCAGCGTGTTGTTGGTGAAGTTGGTCATCTGCGGGAACGCATAGACGCGCACCGAGACGCCCTGGCCCGGCGGGTCGAGCGGCAGATCGTAGAACATGTCGCGCGGCAGGCGCGGGCGGGTCGACGTGGTGGTCAACTCGCGGTTGTTCACGTCGATGATCGAGATTTTGTATTTGGCCGACAGCTCGGGCGGAATGTCGTGCTTCAGGATGCCTTCCACCGAGAACACGGCGGCAATTGTGCCGAGGAAGTCGCGGTCGCGATAAACCGGCGTTTGCAGCGTGATGTAGCCATTGCCGAGGTCGTCGTAGATCAGCGGCGAGTACACCTGGCGGCGCGTATTGCGCGCCTCGGTGAAGGCAGCCTTGACGGCCTCGTCCATCTGCGCGTCGTTCGGTTTGGCGAGGCGCTGGCCGAATACGGGGAGTGCGGTATTGGGCCAGCGCGGCTGCTGCTGGCTCGTGTACCAGTTCATGTAGAGGATCTCGGGATGCCCCTGCATGATGTCCGTGGTGGACACCTGGAATGAATGCGGATCGGCGTGGCCGGCAACCAGATCGCGGGCGAGCGCCTGAATCTGTTCCTGCGCGCCCGTCATGGACAGGCGGATCTGCTGCTGCGCCCACGCGACATTACGGTAGAGCGTGTCTTCCTGCTGTTGCTGTTCGCGCCGGTTGAGACTCCACAGAATCAGGCTCATGACGACCAGGAAAACCAGGATCGACAGAAGCGGCGTGAGCAAATAGGAGTTCGACCACCACGGTCCGTGGTGCCAGCGGGAGGACGGCGTCGAATCGCCCGGCGAACCGGCGGTACGCGCCGAGCGAGCGAAAAGCCGTTCGGTCAACATGCGTGGCATTGTAGCGCAGCGAGTCGCTAGCAAATGGCGCAAAAAAGCGCTGAAACAACCGTTATTCGGCGCAAACTAGCCGACGTATCCGTCGATCGGCAGTCAAATCAGGTTGCGCCGCAACAATTTTCCGCATTATGAGATTCGATCTCGTAATTTGAAAATTTTGTTGCGCGGACGTCGGGACCCCTTTTACAATCGGCCGAAGCTGCCGCGGCCGTGCTTCGTCCGCGTCGTCTGTTCAAAGAGCGTTCCTCTATATCCAGGAGACGAGCATGTCCGCTGTACCCGACGAAGTCATGAAATATGTCGCCGCCGAAAAAGACGACGATCCCCAGGAAACCGGCGAATGGCTGGAAGCGCTGGATGGCGTGATTTCTGCAGTGGGCCCCGATCGCGCCCACTACCTGATCGAGAAGCAGATTGAATTTGCCCGTGTCCACGGCGAACATTTGCCGTTCTCCGCCAATACGCCGTACATCAACACGATCCCGGTTTCGCGTCAGGCGAAGATTCCCGGCGACCAGGATCTCGAACACCGCATTCGCTCGTACACGCGCTGGAACGCCATCGCGATGGTGCTGCGCGCCGGCAAGGACACCAACGTGGGCGGCCATATCGCCTCGTTCGCTTCCGCCGCCACGCTGTACGACGTCGGCTATAACCACTTCTGGCACGCGCCGTCGGCCGCACACGGCGGCGACCTCGTGTTCGTGCAGGGCCATTCGTCGCCGGGTGTCTACTCGCGCGCATTCCTGCTCGGCCGCCTGACCGAGAAGCAGCTCGACAACTTCCGTCAGGAAGTGGGCGGCGAGGGCATCTCGTCGTACCCGCACCCGTGGCTGATGCCGGACTTCTGGCAATTCCCGACCGTCTCGATGGGCCTCGGCCCGATCATGGCGATCTATCAGGCGCGCTTCATGAAGTACATGCAGGCGCGCGGCATTGTGAAGACCGAAGGCCGCAAGGTCTGGGCCTTCCTCGGCGACGGCGAAACGGACGAGCCGGAATCGCTCGGTGCGATCGGCATGGCCGGCCGCGAACGTCTCGACAACCTCGTGTTCGTGATCAACTGCAACCTGCAGCGCCTCGACGGTCCGGTGCGCGGTAACGGCAAGATCATCCAGGAACTGGAAAGCGAATTCCGCGGTGCCGGCTGGAACGTGATCAAGGTCATCTGGGGCAGCCGCTGGGATGCACTGTTCCAACGCGACAAATCCGGCGCGCTGATGCGCCGCATGATGGACGTCGTCGACGGCGAATACCAGACGTACAAGTCGGAGTCGGGCGCGTTTGTGCGCGAACACTTCTTCAACACGCCGGAACTGAAGGCGCTGGTCGCCGAATGGTCCGACGAGGACATCTGGAATCTGAACCGCGGCGGCCACGATCCGCACAAGATCTACGCAGCGTTCCAGGAAGCGTCGAATTCGCAAGGCCAGCCGACCGTCATTCTCGCGAAGACGATCAAGGGCTACGGCATGGGCGAAGCCGGTCAGGCGATGAACATCACCCACCAGCAGAAGAAGCTGCACGTGGATCAGCTGAAGAAATTCCGCGACCAGTTCCGTCTGCCGATCTCCGACGAAGATATCGTCAACGTGCCGTACCTCAAGTTCGAAGAAGGTTCGAAGGAACTCGAGTACATGCGCGCCCGCCGTCAGGACCTCGGCGGCTATCTGCCGGCGCGTCGTCAGAAGGCTGAGTCGCTGCCGGTGCCGGAACTCTCTGCATTCGAGCCGCTGCTCAAGGGCACGGGTGAAGGCCGCGAGATTTCCACGACGATGGCGTTCGTACGGATCCTGAACATCCTGCTGAAGGACAAGGCACTCGGCAAGCGCATCGTGCCGATCGTGCCGGACGAGTCGCGTACCTTCGGTATGGAAGGCCTGTTCCGTCAGATCGGTATCTGGAATCAGGACGGCCAGAAGTACGTGCCGGAAGATTCCGACCAGCTGATGTTCTACCGTGAGTCGGAAACCGGTCAGATCCTGCAGGAAGGCATCAACGAAGCCGGTGGTATGGCGGACTGGATCGCAGCCGCGACGTCGTATTCGACGCACGGCGAGATCATGATCCCGTTCTACATCTTCTATTCGATGTTCGGCTTCCAGCGTATCGGCGATCTGGCGTGGGCCGCGGGCGACATGCGTTCGCGCGGCTTCCTGCTGGGCGGCACCGCAGGCCGCACGACGCTGAACGGCGAAGGTCTGCAGCACGAAGACGGCCACTCGCTGTTGTGGGCGGCTTCGGTGCCGAACTGCATCAGCTACGACCCGACCTTCGGTTACGAACTCGCGGTCATCATGCAGGACGGTCTGCGCCGCATGGTCGCGGATCAGGAAGACGTGTATTACTACGTCACGGTGATGAACGAGAACTACGAGCACCCGGCGATTCCGCAGGGCGATGCTGTAGCGGCCGACATCATCAAGGGCATGTACTCGTTCCGCAAAGCTGAAGCCGACAAGAAAGCGCCGCGCGTTCAGCTGATGGGCGCGGGCACGATCTTCAACGAAGTGATCGCCGCTGCCGACCTGCTGAAGAACGACTGGGGCGTCGCCGCCGACCTGTGGAGCGTGCCGAGCTTCACCGAACTCGCTCGCGAAGGTCACGAAGTGCAGCGCTGGAACCTGCTGCACCCGAGCGAAGAGAAGAAAGTCTCGCACGTCGAGAAGCTGTTGAAGGACGCACAAGGTCCGGTCATCGCTTCGACCGACTACGTGCGCGCGCTGACCGAACAGATCCGCGCGTTCGTGCCGCAGAAGTTCGTCGTGCTGGGTACGGATGGCTACGGCCGTTCGGACACGCGCGAAAAGCTGCGTCACTTCTTCGAAGTCGACCGCTACTGGGTCACGGTTGCCGCGTTGAATGCACTGGCAGATGAAGGCACGATCGAACGCAAGGTCGTCGCCGAGGCGCTCAAGAAGTACAACCTTGATCCCGCCAAACCCAACCCGATGACCGTCTAAGGCATCATTTCCCCGTGTGCCACGGCGTACGCGCCCGCCCATGACGATCAGGGGCGGGCGGCGTGCGCGGCCCAGGAGACACTAACAATGAGTCAAGCGATCGAAGTCAAGGTGCCGGACATCGGCGATTACAAGGACATTCCTGTGATCGAGGTGCTGGTGAAGGCGGGTGATACCGTCGAGAAAGAGCAATCGCTCGTTACGCTGGAGTCCGACAAGGCGACCATGGATGTGCCGAGCTCGGCCGCCGGCGTCGTCAAGGAAGTGAAGGTCAAGGTTGGCGACAACGTATCGGAAGGTTCGCTGATCGTGGTGCTGGAAGGCGCCGAAGGCGGGGCTGCCGCGCCTGCGCCGGCGCCCGCTGCTGCTCCGGCACCGGCGCCATCGCCCGCACCGGCCGCGGCACCCGCTGCCGCGCCGGCGCCCGCCGCTGCCGGCGGTGGTGGCGGCGGTCTGCAAGAAGTCAAAGTGCCGGATATCGGCGACTACAAAGACATTCCCGTGATCGAAGTCGCGGTGAAGGTCGGCGATCGCGTCGAGAAAGAGCAGTCGCTGGTGACGCTCGAATCCGACAAGGCGACCATGGACGTGCCGAGCTCGGCCGCCGGCGTCGTCAAGGAAGTGAAGGTCAAGGTCGGCGATAACGTCTCGGAAGGCTCGGTGATCGTCGTGCTGGAAGCGGACGGTGGTGGTGCTGCTGCGCCGGCGCCCGCTGCGAGGCAGGAAGTGGCTGAGAAGCCGTCGGATGCGCCGGTGGCTCCATCGCCCGCTCCGGCGTCGCCGTCCGCGCTTGCTCAGGCGCCGGTGATTCCGGCTGGCGAGGGCGGTGCGCGTCATGCGAGCCATGCTTCGCCGTCCGTGCGCAAGTTCGCGCGTGAACTCGGCGTGGACGTGACGCAAGTGCAGGGCACGGGTCCGAAGAGCCGCATTACGCAAGCCGACGTCACGGCCTTCATCAAGGGCGTGATGACGGGGCAGCGTGCCGCGCCGGCTGGTGCTGCCGCGCCTGCTGCGGGTGGTGGCGAGCTGAACCTGCTGCCGTGGCCGAAGGTCGACTTCACCAAGTTTGGTCCGGTCGATCCGAAGCCGCTGTCGCGCATCAAGAAGATTTCGGGCGCGAACCTGCATCGCAACTGGGTCATGATCCCGCACGTCACGAACAACGACGAAGCGGACATCACCGACCTCGAAGCGCTGCGCGTGCAGTTGAACAAGGAAAACGAAAAGGCCGGCGTGAAGATCACGATGCTGGCGTTCGTGATCAAGGCGGTTGTGTCGGCCTTGAAGCAGTTCCCGACGTTCAATGCGAGCCTCGACGGTGACAACCTGGTGTTCAAGCAGTATTTCCACATCGGGTTTGCTGCCGATACGCCGAATGGTCTGGTCGTGCCTGTTATTCGCGATGCGGATAAGAAGGGGTTGATCGATATCGCCAGGGAAATGACCGAGCTTTCGAAGGCTGCGCGTGATGGCAAGCTGAAGCCGGATCAGATGCAAGGCGGGTGCTTCTCGATTTCTTCCCTCGGTGGCATTGGCGGGACCAACTTCACGCCGATTATCAATGCGCCTGAAGTCGCCATTCTTGGGTTGTCGCGCGGCGCGATGAAGCCGGTTTGGGATGGCAAGCAGTTTGTGCCGCGGTTGATTCTGCCGCTGTCGTTGTCGTATGACCATCGGGTTATTGATGGTGCTGCGGCTGCGCGGTTCAATGCTTATCTGGGTGCGATTCTTGCCGATTTTCGGCGTGTGATTCTTTGATGCTGGTGTTGCGCGGGGCGCGGGTTTCTTTTCTGTTATCCGCGTCTCTTTGTTGAATCTGCTTTCTTGTCGGTCTATTAGTGTCGCCCCTGTGCGGGGCGGCGCCTACTTTTCTTTGTCTTCCAAAGAAAAGTAGGCAAAAGAAAGGCGCGTTCTTCGGCGGACAGCAAAGGCTGATTCTGTCCGGGTCCCTGCTAGCTTTCAGACCGCTTTGAGGTGGGTTCTTCGCTCTTCACCGATCAATAAGAGAAGGGGACACTATGAGTCTCGTCGAAGTAAAAGTGCCGGATATCGGTGACTTCAAGGACGTCGATGTCATTGAAGTCAATATCAAACCGGGCGATGTCATCGAGACCGAACAGGCGCTCATGACGCTCGAGTCCGATAAGGCCTCCATCGAAGTGCCCAGCGATACCGCCGGCACCGTCAAGGAAGTACGCGTCAAAGCCGGCGATAAAGTCTCGCAAGGCACGGTCATCGCGCTCGTCGAAACATCGGCGGACGCTGCACCCGCTAAAGATGCGCCAAAAGCACCGGCTAAAGAACCCGAGAAGGCGCCCGCTCAGGCGGAAGCCAAGCCGCAAGCCGCGCCTGCTGCTGCCGCCGCGCCCAAGGCCGCCGCGCCTGCTCCGCAAGCCGGTAGCTTCTCCGGTAACGCGGACATCGAGTGCGACATGCTCGTGCTCGGTTCGGGTCCCGGCGGTTATTCCGCGGCGTTCCGCTCGGCCGATCTCGGTATGAAGACGGTACTCGTCGAACGTTATGCAACGCTCGGCGGCGTCTGTCTGAACGTCGGTTGTATTCCGTCGAAAGCATTGCTGCATACGGCGCTCGTCATTGACGAAGCCGAAGCGCTCGGCGCGCACGGCATCACGTTTGCCAAGCCGCAAATCGATCTCGACAAGCTGCGCGACTTCAAGTCGGGCGTCGTCAAGAAGCTCACCGGTGGTCTCGCCGGCATGGCCAAGATGCGCAAGGTCGAAGTCGTGACGGGCAACGGCTCGTTCGTCGATCCGAATCACATGGAAGTGCAGACGGAAGGCGGCAAGAAGGTCGTCAAGTTCAAGCAGGCCATCATCGCCGCAGGCTCGGAAGCGGTGAAGCTGCCGTTCATTCCGGAAGATCCGCGGGTGGTCGATTCGACTGGCGCGCTCGAATTGCGCCAGATTCCGCAACGTATGCTGGTGATCGGCGGCGGCATCATCGGGCTCGAAATGGCAACGGTCTACGCCACGCTCGGTGCGAAGATCGATGTGGTCGAAATGCTCGACGGCCTGATGGCCGGCGCGGATCGCGATCTGGTCAAGGTCTGGGAGAAGTACAACAGCAAGCGTTTTGCCAACGTCATGCTGAAGACCAAAACCACTGGCGCCGAAGCGAAGGACGACGGCATCTACGTGTCGTTTGAAGGCGAAAAGGCGCCGGCCGAAGCGCAACGCTACGACCTCGTGCTGGTCGCCGTCGGCCGCACGCCGAACGGCAAGAAGATCGGCGCGGACAAGGCCGGTGTGGCCGTGACGGATCGCGGCTTCATCGACGTCGACAAGCAGATGCGCACCAACGTGCCGCACATCTTCGCGATCGGCGATATCGTCGGTCAGCCGATGCTCGCGCACAAAGCAGTGCACGAAGGCCACGTCGCAGCTGAAGTGGCTCATGGCGAGAAGGCGTACTTCGACGCGCTGCAGATTCCGTCGGTGGCCTACACCGATCCGGAAGTGGCGTGGGCCGGCAAGACGGAAGACCAGCTGAAGGCCGCGGGCATCAAGTACGGTAAGGCAGTGTTCCCGTGGGCAGCCTCGGGTCGCGCAATCGCCAACGGCCGCGATGAAGGCTTCACCAAGCTGCTGTTCGACGAAGAAACGCATCGCGTGATCGGCGGCGGGATTGTCGGTCTGAATGCAGGCGATCTGATCAGCGAAGTGTGTCTCGCGATCGAAATGGGTGCGGACGCAACGGATATCGGTAAGACGATTCACCCGCACCCGACGCTCGGCGAATCGATTGGTATGGCCGCCGAGTTGTACGAAGGCGTCTGCACCGACTTGCCGCCGCAGAAAAAGAAGTAATGTCGCTGCGCCCACCTGCATGCAGGTGGGTTCTACGATGCAGAAACAAAAAAAACGGCGCGCCCCGCAAAGGGCGCGCCGTTTTTCTATTGCGGCAAGCAGCGTAGAACGTTTGTCGTATCTTGTCGTGCCGTGGCGCATGAAACATGCACCGCGCATCTCAGGCAGCAAGAAAAAAAATCCCGGCCTTTCGCCGGGCAAACGATACGCTATTCAACGTATCGGAGCGTTCGGCCAGATACAACCGTGTAAGCGGCAACGGCACGACGCGGTTGCTTGCAGTAACGCCGGCCCAGCCAGTAAGGCGGGCCGGCGCGACATGCGGCTTGAAACTTAGACTGCCTTCTTTGCCGAGCGCGATGCTTGTGCAGCGGCTTGCGATGCTGCCTTCGATGCGGCCGTTGCGGCTGCATTGAAGTTGCTTTCGGCGATTTCGACAGCTTGCTTGGTGGCCTTGTGGACCGTTTCGTACGTGGTGTTGGCGGCGGTGATAGCCGACTTCATCACGGCCACAGCGGTTTCCGAACCGGCCGGGGCATTCTTCGCAACGTTTTCGACGAGCGATTGGACCTTGCGGTTTTGCTCTTCGAATTGGGCTTCCGCGACGCGGGTGAACTCACCTTGCGTTGCCGAAACGATTTCATACACGTGACGGCCATACGACAGGGCCTTTTCAGCCACCGGCTGTGCGAGGCTTGCTTGCAGTGCCAGCAGTTCCTGCGCGTCCTTCACCGACAGTGCGCGTTGGGCATTTTCCTGGCTTTCCGCGAGCGTCGATTTCACGACTTGCAGGTTCAGTTCAACCAGCTTTTCGACGCCTTCGAATGCTTTGGTCGTCAGGCCGAACAACGTTTCAAAGTTGGCTTTCTGGGCTGCAGCGAATTGCTCGGGGGTCAGCAGAGTCATGGTTTACGCTCCTGGATTGCGGCCAGTCTGTGCGGACCGCATTGGGTTGGTGGCAAGACGATTTAGGATCGTCTTCCCGGACCGCGACGTTTTGTGCATCGCAGCAATGGTTCCCATTTTAGGATGGCCTCAAGGAATGTCAAGTGCTTTTTGTGCGTCGCACAATATCGAGAATTTACTGATAAAACAACGCGTTATGCAGTAGGCATGACATTCATTAGGCGTAGGTCAAATTAACCGTCGCACCAAGTCGGTGCGTCTGTAAGCTGCATTTTTTGCCGATTCATCGGCGATTCTGATCGTTATCGGGAAGGGCTTCGTCAGATACGTCAGCTTTGAATGTCGGAAAAAACGCAGGTTGTTGCCGATCCGTTGTAAACCATAAAGTGTCACGGAACGTTAATCTTGCATGCCGGTCGAATGCGCGTTGGCGTTCTCCAGTAGACGTTTAACAACTGCGGCGAGGTGCCTGCGACGTCCGGCGTGCTGGAACGTCATGCTGGCAAGGCTGCCCCCGCCCGCGCTCTGACGGTATTTCCCCTGATCAAGATTGTCTCGAAGTTGCCGTTATGCTGAAAGAATCATCTCGATTCCGGCCTGTGGCGATAACGGCGAGGCAAACCACGTTGGCGATCGTTTTTTTCGATCGAAGCGCGGCACTTATTTGTGTTTTTGCGATCGGAGCTTACAAGCCGGTTTAAGGAGCGCGTATAAGTGCTTCAAATTGCTAATTTTTCGTTGTTTTACTACACTTGCGGAAACCTCTCGCCGCTCCCTACCGAACACCCATGAAAACCGACATGCTTTCGTCGCTAAAAGTGATCCACGGCGCGGCCCGCAGCACCGCTCTGTCGGTGGCCGCCTCCATGGTCATCGCAGCGGCGTTCGCCGCGCCCGCCAGCAGTTTTGCCGCCACGCCGGGCACGCCCGGCACACCTGCCAAAACCTCCAAACACGCGAAAGCAGCCAAAAAGCCGGCCGCGGCCACTGCCGACAAAGTGTCGAGCAAGAAGGCCGGCAAAGGCGCGACTGCGAAGACCGTTGCCGCCGCGGAAGACGACGCGCCGCGCGCGGGCGTCAAGCGCAAGCGCGTGACGTACACCTCGAACGGTCGCCATCACTCGGTGGTGCGCCGAGTCGCGTACGAACCGCGTCCGCCTTCCGTCGGCCAGGCGTTTGGCCTGCACGAAACGCCGGACGCGTTGATGCTGCGCTCAAGCGTTGCCTACGTGATCGACCAGAACTCCGGCGAATCGCTGTTCGACAAGAATTCGCGCGCCGTGGTGCCGATCGCCTCGATCACCAAGCTGATGACCTCGATGGTCGTGCTCGATTCGAAAGAGCCAATGACCGACCAGATCGAAGTCACGGATGAAGATCGCGATTACGAGAAAAACACCGGCTCGCGTCTGTCGGTGGGCTCGGTACTCTCGCGTGAAGACATGCTGCACATCGCGCTGATGGCCTCGGAAAACCGCGCCGCCGCCGCACTGTCGCGTTATTTCCCGGGCGGCCGCCCGGCGTTCCTCGCGGCCATGAACGCGAAGGCGAAGCAACTCGGCATGACCGACACGCACTTTGAAAACCCCACGGGTTTGACGAGTCAGAACGTGTCGAGCGCACGCGACCTCGTAAAGATGGTCAATGCAGCGTATCAATATCCGCTGATCCGCAAGTTCTCGACTGATCACAGCTATGAGGTGTACACCGGCAAGCGGTCGCTGGCGTACAACAGCACGAATGCGTTGGTGCGCAACCCGACGTGGGACATCGGTCTGCAAAAGACCGGCTTCATCAACGAAGCGGGCGAGTGTCTCGTGATGCAGGCGACCATCCATGGCCGCCCGATGATCATGGTGCTGCTCGACTCGTCGGGTAAATACTCGCGCTTTGCGGACGCGACGCGTCTGCGTACGTGGCTCGATAATGGTGGCGATCAAACGCGCATCACCAGTGCAGACGCCGGCGGCCCGGGCACCTGAAGTCGCCTTGGCGTGCCGCAGTGGCCGGTTTTCGGACCGGCCCAAAAAAAAGCCTCGCATATTTTGCGAGGCTTTTTTCATTGAGCCGTTGAGGACAGCCTTCGGCTTACACGTGCTGCGGGTGCGAATGCTCCTGCGGCGTCTGCGGGCGGTATCCGAGCGACTCGGAAATCAGCAAGGCCGTCTGGCTGACCTGCCCCAGCCAGGAGTCCTGCAAGCGATCCGCCGGGGCGGACAGCGACAGGCCGGCGACGAGCTTGCCGGTGTCGTCGTAAATCCCGGCTGCGATACAGCGCACGCCCAGTTCCAGTTCTTCGTTGTCGCGCGCGCAGGCCTGTTGGCGCACATGCGATAGCTCCCGTTCGAGCTTGGTCAGATCGGTGATGCTGTTCTGCGTGTGCCCGGACAGACCGGTGCGCGTGGCATAGGCCCGCACGCGGGTCGATTCGTCCGCGGCGAGAAAGAGCTTGCCGACCGAGGTCAGATGCAGCGGCGCCCGCCCGCCAATCGCTCGTACTACCTGCATGCCGGAGCGTTCTGAATAGGCGCGCTCGATATAGACGATCTCGTCGCCCTGCCGCACTGACAGGTTCACCGTCTGGCCGGTCTGGCGGTGCAATTCGCGCATCGGCGTGAGCGCCGCGTCGCGTACCGACAGCCGCGCCTTCACCAGATTGCCCAATTCGAGCAGGCGCATACCGAGACGGTAAGTACCGGGATCCGACCGGTCGACCAACCGGCACATCACCATATCGTTCAAGATGCGGTGCGCCGTGGACGGATGCAGCTCCGTGCGGATGGCGAGTTCTTTCAGGCTGACCGGGTCGCTATGCGCAGCGAGGGCGTCGAGCAAGCGCATCATGCGTTCGATCACCTGGATCGAAGTTTTGGGATCCGGGTTCGTATCGCTCATGGGGAGGAATCGGTTGACGCGTCAAACAGCGGAAATTGATTGTATCCCGTATTGTGAAAAGAAGGAAAGCGGTTGGAACGCCTATTCCAATTTAGCGTGGCGTTCGTCCTATGCCTTCCGGCCGTTGGTATTGTGCGGCAAACAGCGGATAATCAGGGACGTTTTCCCGAAGGAGGGCTCATGCGAGTCGGATTGTTCGTTACCTGTCTGATCGACCTGATGCGTCCGGAGATTGGTTTTTCGGTCATCAAGCTGATCGAAGGCGCCGGTTTCGAGGTGGTGGTGCCACCCGCGCAAACCTGTTGCGGGCAGCCCGCGTACAACTCGGGCGAGCGGCGCATCGCGCGCGACCTGGCCGAGAAAACCTTGCGCGAGTTCGAACAGTTCGACTACGTCGTGGTCCCGTCCGGCTCGTGCGGCGGCATGATCCGCGCACATTACGGCGACCTGTTTGCGAACGATCCGGAGTTGATGAACCGCTTCGGCCGATTGCGGGCCAAGGTGTTCGAGTTGACCGATTTCCTCGTCAATGTCGCCAAGGTGGAATTGGAGCCGGGCGAGTTCGCCGGCCAGGTGACCTACCACGATTCCTGTTCGGGGCTGCGCGAACTTGGCGTCAAGGCGCAGCCGCGCGCATTGCTCGCGCAGGTGGGCGTGGCCGTGACCGAAATGAAGGATTGCGAGCATTGCTGCGGTTTTGGCGGCACCTTCGCGCTCAAGTACGGCGATATCTCCACGGCGATCGTCGACGAGAAATGCGCGAATATTGGCGCGAGCGGCGCCGGCGCGGTGGTGCTCGGCGACCTCGGCTGCATGCTCAATATTGAAGGCCGCCTGCGGCGCACCGGCGATACCACCACGCGTGTGCTGCACATCGCCCAGGTGCTGGCCGGCGACGCTTGAAAATCATCGCGGCGCCGCCACTGGCGCACCTGATTCAGCGCGCTTCATTTAACGCAGATCGCTCGCGCATTTCTTCACTTGCGAATTTCATCGGGGATTTTCACCCGGGAATTTCGCCCGCGAGTTCATTCGCGGGTTCATCCGCGCGTTCACCTGATTAAGCTCAAGGCCGCCATGCAAGTCCAATCGATGCATTTCAAGGCCCGTGCGGGCCAGAAACTCGCCGACCAGCGTCTGCAGCAGAACCTCACCAAGCTGTCGACCAAGTTCGTGTCGGCTCGCGCCGAGTCCATGACCGCGATCGATTTTGCCGCCACCCGCGCCGCGCTGAAGGAGCGCCGCAATCGCGCGCTGGAAAATCTCGACGTCTGGCTCGAGACCTTCGAGCGCGAAGCGAGCCGGCGCGGCGTCACGGTCCTGTTCGCCGAGACGACGCAGGAGGCGGCCCGCCTCGTCGGCGATATCGCGCGCCGGCACGAGGTGAAGAAGGTGATCAAGACCAAGTCGATGGTCACAGAGGAAATGCGCCTGAACGAAGTGCTCGGACAAATGGGCGTGCAATCGATCGAAACCGATCTGGGCGAATACATTCTGCAGATGAACGACAACGAACCGCCGAGCCACATCATCGCGCCCGTCGTCCACAAAGATAAGGACGAGATTGCCGAGCTTTTCGCGAAAACACACGGCCGGCCGCGTTTGACCGAGATCACGGACATGACCCGCGAAGCGCGCGAGATGCTGCGTCCGCACTTCATGACGGCTGACATGGGCGTAACTGGCGGCAACTTCGTGGTGGCGGAGACCGGTTCGGTCGTGCTGGTCACGAACGAGGGCAATGAGGGCATGTGCACGGTGATGCCACGGGTGCATGTGGCTGTCACCGGCATCGAAAAAGTGCTGCCCACGCTGGAAGATCTGGCGACGGCAATGCGTCTCTTGCCTCGCTCGGCAACCGGCCAGGCCACGTCGAACTATTTTTCCGTGCTGACCGGGCCACGCGGGGCAAGCGATCAGGATGGTCCCGAGCATATGTACGTGGTGCTGGTCGACGGTGGGCGCACGGGGCTGATCGGCGGCGACTTCCAGGAGATGCTGCGCTGTATCCGTTGCGGCGCCTGCATGAATCATTGCCCGGTGTATCAGAAGGTAGGCGGTCATGCGTACGGCTGGGTGTATCCGGGCCCGATGGGGTCGGTGCTGACGCCGAGCTACGTCGGGATCGACAAGGCGCTGGATCTGCCTCAGGCGGCGACCTTGTGCGGTGAGTGCAACAGCGTATGTCCGGTGGGAATTCCGCTGTCCGATCTGCTGCGCAAGTTGCGTGAGAAGCAGGTCGAGCGGCGCCTGCGGCCGTGGCGCGAGCGGGCAGGGCTCGCGGCGTGGGGTTTCCTCGCGTTGCACCCGGATGCTTATGCGTTGCTGACCAAGCTGGCGGTTCGCGTGCTGGAACGGATGGGCGGGCGAAACCGGTCGATCGCCAAATTGCCGCTGGGCGGCGCGGGCTGGACCAATACGCGGGATATGCCCGCTCCGGTCGGTCGGACGTTCAGGGAGTTGTATGCGGCGCAGCGTAGCCATATCGGCTGAGCTGGCCTTCCTTGTTGGGCAAAACTGTCCGCTGTATTTTTCGAGTTTTCGTGGTGTTTCGTGGTGGTGAGCGCGAGCCGGTGATTCCGACGCAGCGCTGTCCAAGTTAACAGCCGCGCCGCTTGGTGCGCTTCCAGGCGATTGTCGCGCGGGGTTATCAGGCGGTAGGCGCAGAGATCAACATGCCGACGCGTGCGCCGATCAGTCTGCGTGTTGCTCAACTAGCGACACGCTGCTCTCTCAATGGTCCGTCGGCTGGCCAGACTGTCGGCCCGGCACCCCCCGCACGGGCGTCCCGTTGTTGCCGTTGCCACGGCCGCCTCCGTTGCCGGCCTGTTGCGACGGCGGTGGGGGCGGCGGCGGGCTGCCAGCCCCCGGTCGAGGTGCATTCGATCCGCCAGGGCCGCGCGGCCCGCCTGCAGCGCCTTGAGGCGGCGGGCCGCCGTGCGGGCCGCCGTTCGGCTGACCGTGCCAGTTGCCGTTATCGCCGTGATTGCCGTTATTCGGCCGGCCTCGGTCGGGATAGCCGCCATAGCCGGGTCCCGGTCCGTAATAGCGGCCCGGCCCGTTGTAATACCCCGGGCCCGAGTAGTCGCTGTAGCCCATGTAGACGTTGGTTTGCGGCACGACCGGCGCGCCGGTGGCATAACCATCGTAGCCGTCATAGCCGCTGTAACCGCCGCCGTAGCCATTGCTGTACATCGGCGTGCCGTCCGGATAAACCGCGCAGCCCCCTAGCAAGGCGGCGACTGCGAGGCAGGCGAGTGGTGCAAAGGGTTTCATGTGATCGACCAGTGCGAGATTTCGTTTCTGTAAGACCGCTATTATCGCCATCCGTCGCAAGAGCTTTGTATGTGTTTGTAAGGATTTCTTTTCTGTGCCATGGCGCGTCAATGCCATGCATTACAAGACAGTCAACTGACTGTTCCGCTCAGAGCAACGCTCTATCTCGCGCCGGTGGGTTTTTCCCGATTGTGAATTCCTATAGGATTTCGACTGGGCATAGTGAGCTACGAATTCACGAGTCCTTAATCGGAAGAAACAACATCATGAAAAAGACAATATCGGTTTACTGGCCTCTTGCAATCGTTGTGCCGCTCGCAGCGGCAGCTTATCTGCACATTTGTGGCGATGCGGCTTCGCGTGCATCGCAAGCGCCGCTCGCGGCTGATCAACTGACTGCTGAACTGGCGCGTGCCGTCTCCTACGGCATGGTGGGTAACGCTACGACGTTGCCGGCTAAGCCTACGCGCGCGGCAACGGCCATGCCGCCGGCCGAAGCATCCTGAGCGCGGCGAGATCGGACAGTGCGTCGTGACGCCATCGCTGTGGCGGCGGTTAAGTCCGTATGCCACGTCTTTGGACGAATCTGCCGCTGACCGAAGCGCGCGCCTCCGGGCGCAATCTGGTTCAACTTTGTATAATCGCGGCACCGTTTCCGAATCGCCGACCCACGTGCGTTTTGCGCCCAAAAGCCTCTGATGAAAACCGTGTCCATCTGCTTTGTCTGCCTGGGCAACATCTGCCGTTCGCCGACCGCGGAAGGCGTGATGCGCCACCGGGTCGGGGAGGCCAGGCTCACGGAGCGAATCATGATTGATTCCGCCGGCACGGGCGACTGGCACATCGGCCAGCCGCCTGACGAGCGCGCGCAATTTGCGGCCGGTCGGCGAGGCTACGAGTTGGGTGGCTTGCGCGGGCGCCAGATTGCGGCAAGCGATTTTGAGCGCTTCGATCTGCTGATTGCGATGGACGACAAAAACGTCGCCGCGTTGCGTCAGGTTTGTCCGACGCAGCAGCGCGACAAAATCCGTCTGCTGATGGAATTCGTGCCTGAAGCAGATGGTCGCTGGAATGGAGCCCGGGAAATCGTCGACCCTTATTTCGGCGGCGCGGAAGGCTTCGAGCAGGTACTGGATCAATGCGAAGCGGCCTGTCGCGGGCTGATCGCCGCGCTGCGTCCCCAATTGATTGCCTAGGCGACCGGCCGATCACCGCTTATCCAACAATTAAGTAAATGACCCAAATGGCGGTAGGGATACTTGACTAATTCAGTCATGTATTTATACTTGACCAAACTTGTCGAGAATTGCGGTTCCCACACCATATGAGACTCACCACGAAAGGCCGTTTCGCCGTCACGGCGATGATTGACCTGGCACTGCGCCAGGAGCAGGGCCCGGTGACGCTTGCGGGTATCAGCCAGCGCCAACATATCTCCCTGTCTTACCTCGAGCAGCTGTTTGGCAAGCTGCGTCGTCACGAAATCGTCGAGTCCGTACGCGGACCGGGCGGTGGCTACAATCTGGCCCGCCGGGCTGAAGACGTGACTGTCGCCGACATCATCATTGCGGTCGACGAACCGCTCGATGCGACCCAATGCGGTGGCAAGGGTTCGTGCGAGGGCACCAAACAGCACGACGGCCACTGCATGACGCACGAATTGTGGTCGACGTTGAACCAGAAAATGGTCGAGTACCTGGATTCAGTCTCCCTGAAAGATCTGGTCGACCAGCAGCGTTCGCGCGAAGGCGCGCCCGCGGTGTTGCGCGACCGGCGCAACGAGGCGCCGGCGGTCGAACCCGCCCGCGTCGTGCCGAAAGGGCCTAATTCTGTTTTCAACATGGCCGGTTCCTAGGCGCGGCAATCTGAACGCACCGCAGCCTGATCACGAACCCAGAAGCCAGAGCAATGACGTCCCCGGAGCAATTGATGAATAACGACACTCTCCACCTGCCCATTTACATGGACTACAGCGCGACGACGCCGATCGATCCGCGTGTGGTGGACAAGATGATTCCGTACCTGCGCGAGCAGTTCGGCAACCCCGCATCGCGCAGCCACTCGTATGGCTGGGATGCGGAACGCGCGGTCGAGGAAGCGCGCGAGAACGTCGCCGCGCTGGTGAACGCCGATCCGCGCGAAATCATCTGGACCTCGGGCGCAACGGAGTCGGACAACCTCGCGATCAAGGGTGCCGCGCACTTCTACAAGAGCAAGGGCAAGCACATCATCACGGTAAAGACCGAGCACAAGGCTGTGCTCGACACCTGCCGCGAACTTGAGCGCGAAGGTTTCGAAGTCACGTATCTGGATGTGAAGGACGACGGTCTGATCGACCTCGAGAAGCTGAAGGCCGCGATTCGCCCGGACACGATTCTGGTTTCGGTGATGTCGGTGAACAACGAAATCGGTGTGATTCAGGACATCGAGGCGATTGGCGAAATCACCCGTGAAAAAGGCATCATTTTCCACGTCGACGCTGCGCAAGCCACCGGCAAGATCGCCATCGACCTGCAAAAGCTGAAGGTCGATCTGATGTCGTTCTCGGCGCACAAGACGTACGGGCCGAAGGGCATCGGCGCGCTGTACGTGCGTCGCAAGCCGCGTATCCGTATCGAAGCGCAGATGCACGGCGGTGGTCACGAGCGCGGTATGCGTTCGGGCACGCTGGCTACGCACCAGATCGTCGGTATGGGTGAAGCGTTCCGTATCGCGCGTGAAGAAATGGCGACGGAAAACGAACGTATCCGCATGCTGCGCGACCGCCTGCTGCGCGGCCTGTCGGAGATGGAAGAAACGTATGTGAATGGCGACATGGAAAAGCGTGTGCCGCACAACCTGAACATCAGCTTCAATTTCGTCGAAGGCGAATCGCTGATCATGGCGGTGAAAGATGTGGCGGTGTCGTCGGGCTCGGCTTGTACGTCGGCTTCGCTGGAACCGTCGTATGTGCTGCGCGCATTGGGTCGTAACGACGAACTGGCGCACAGTTCGATCCGCTTCACGGTGGGCCGCTTCACGACCGAGCAGGACGTCGATTACGTGATCAACCTGCTGAAGACCAAGATTTCAAAGCTGCGCGATTTGTCGCCGCTGTGGGAAATGCACAAGGACGGGATCGATATTTCGACCATCCAGTGGGCAGCGCACTGACGCGCCAGCGCGTCAGTCAGGCCGCGCCGAGTTCATCGAATTGCAGGTTGAAACGAATTAAGGAGTGTCATCATGGCTTATAGCGACAAGGTTCTGGACCACTACGAAAACCCGCGCAACGTCGGTTCGTTTGCGAAAGACGACGACGCGGTCGGCACCGGCATGGTCGGCGCGCCGGCGTGTGGCGACGTGATGAAGCTGCAGATCCGCGTGGGCGCGGACGGCATTATCGAAGACGCGAAGTTCAAGACGTACGGCTGCGGTTCGGCGATCGCCTCGAGCTCGCTCGTCACCGAATGGGTGAAGGGCAAGACGCTCGATCAGGCGATGTCGATCAAGAACACGCAGATCGCCGAAGAACTGGCGCTGCCGCCGGTGAAGATCCACTGCTCGATCCTCGCGGAAGACGCGATCAAGGCAGCGGTCGCCGACTACAAGCAACGTCACGGTGAAGCGGCTGTCGTCGAAGGCGACAAGCAACACGCGTAAGCGTGGTTGAGTGCTCATCCGGGCGCTCATTCGAGTCACCAGAAGCGGACGGTGCAAGCAGAAAAGCACGGTCCGGCATGAGCGATATTTGATGCAGGCAGGGTAGCCGCGCGGCCCGTAAGCAGATGAATGCTGAATCCGCGCGGCGCAATGAGAAACGCTATGGCAATTACGTTGACCGAAAAGGCAGCACAGCACGTCCAGAAATATCTGATCCGTCGCGGCAAGGGTGTCGGCTTGCGCGTGGGCGTGCGCACGACGGGTTGCTCGGGTTTGGCCTATAAGCTCGAGTATGTGGATGAACTCGCGCCCGAAGACGAAGTGTTCGACTGCAACGGCGTGAAGATCATTGTCGACCCGAAGAGCCTCGCGTATATCGACGGCACCGAGCTCGACTTCGCACGCGAAGGGTTGAACGAAGGCTTCAAGTTCAACAACCCGAACGTGAAGGACGAGTGCGGTTGCGGCGAATCGTTCCGCGTGTAAATCGGCACATTCCGCGTGGTGCGGATCAAAGGCGGCGCGGGCCGCCTTTTTAGTTTCATCCGCGCAACCGGGGTGTTGTCTTGCAACTGAACGCGCTACTGAATTTGCGGCGCTTTCGATCCGCATTTTTAGCCTGCACTCCGGTGCGCTTTCCTGAACGGACTCCTTCTATTTGATGGCCTCGCTGAACGACAGCCACTTCGACCTGTTCGATCTGCCGGCGCAATTCGCGCTTGACGCAGCGGCGCTCGATCACGCCTACCGCACGGTGCAGGCACAAGTGCATCCGGACCGTTTCGCGGCCGCTGGCGACGCGCAAAAGCGCATCGCTATGCAATGGGCGACGCGTACCAACGAGGCGTATCAGACGCTGCGCGATCCGTTGAAGCGCGCAACCTATTTGCTGCATCTGCGCGGCATCGACGTCGGCGCGGAGAACAACACGGCGATGGAGCCGACGTTCCTGATGCAGCAGATGGAGTGGCGCGAAGGCATTGAAGACGCGGCCGCGGCGAAGAACGTCGACGCGCTCGACGCCTTGCTGACCGAACTGCGCGACGAAGAGCGCATGCGTTTCGACAAGCTCGGCGCGCTGCTCGATAGCGGCGTGAATCAGGCGGCGGGCGAGGCGGTGCGGCAGTTGATGTTCATCGAGCGGGTCGCGGCGGAAATCGGCACGCAGATCGAGCGGCTTGAGAACTAGCGGTCCGGCGGCCCGGCGCTCCGGGTCCCGCCGCGCAGGCACCGCATGAAGATGCAGCCATAGCAGTCGTAGCACTACATCCAGCAACGCGAAAATTCAGGACGGGGCCCAGCGGCTCCGAGAAGATCCAGATGGCCCTACTGCAAATCTCCGAACCCGGCATGGCGCCGGCGCCCCATCAGCGGCGTCTGGCCGTCGGTATCGATCTCGGCACCACCAATTCCCTCGTCGCCGCCGTGCGCAGCGGCGTGCCCGACGTGCTGCCCGACGCAGACGGTCATGCGCTGCTGCCGTCGGTGGTGCGTTACCTGGAAAAGGGCGGCCGCCGTATCGGGCGCACGGCCAAGGCTGAAGCGGCGGCCGATCCACGCAATACGATCGTCTCCGTCAAGCGCTTCATGGGCCGCGGCAAGGCGGAAGTGGAAGGTGCCGAAAACGCGCCCTACGATTTCGTCGACGCGCCCGGCATGGTGCAGATCCGTACTGTCGACGGCGTGAAGAGTCCGGTGGAAGTATCGGCGGAAATCCTCGCGACGCTGCGCCAGCGTGCCGAAGATACGCTCGGCGACGAGCTGGTCGGCGCCGTCATTACCGTGCCCGCGTATTTCGACGAAGCGCAGCGCCAGGCGACCAAAGACGCCGCGCGTCTGGCCGGCCTGAACGTGCTGCGCCTGCTGAACGAGCCCACCGCGGCTGCGATCGCCTACGGCCTCGATAACGGTTCGGAAGGTCTCTACGCGGTCTACGACCTCGGCGGGGGCACCTTCGATCTGTCGATTCTGAAGCTCACCAAGGGCGTGTTCGAAGTACTCGCGGCCGGCGGCGATTCCGCGCTCGGCGGCGACGATTTCGACCATGCGCTGTATCGCCACGTGCTGGAGCAGGCGGGTATCGCGCCGCACACGCTCGCACCGGAAGACGTCCGCCTGCTGCTCGACAGCGTACGCGTGACCAAGGAGGCGTTGTCTGACGCGCCGGTTGCAACGGTACGCGCGAAGCTCTCGAACGGCACTGAGATCGATCTGACGATCGGGGAGGCCACGTTCGAAGCCATCACTCAGGCGCTGGTTCAGCGCACGCTTGGGCCGACGAAGAAGGCCCTCCGCGACGCCAAAGTCACGACCAAAGAGATCAAGGGCGTCGTGCTGGTCGGCGGCGCGACGCGCATGCCGGTGATCCGCCGCGCGGTCGAGTCGTTGTTCGGCCAGCCGCCGCTGATCAATCTGGACCCGGATCAGGTCGTCGCGTTGGGCGCGGCGATCCAGGCCGATCTGCTCGCGGGCAATCGCGGCGCGGACGGCGACGACTGGCTGCTGCTCGATGTGATTCCGCTGTCGCTCGGGGTCGAAACCATGGGTGGTTTGACCGAGAAGATCATCCCGCGCAATTCGACGATTCCGGTCGCCCGTGCGCAGGATTTCACCACCTTCAAGGACGGCCAGACCGCGATGGCGATCCACATCGTGCAAGGCGAGCGGGAGCTCGTCAGCGACTGCCGTTCGCTCGCGCGTTTCGAGTTGCGCGGCATTCCGCCGATGGCCGCCGGCGCGGCGCGGATTCGCGTCACGTATCAGGTCGACGCGGACGGCTTGCTGTCCGTGTTCGCGCGCGAGCAGGGCTCGGGCGTGGAAGCCTCGGTGGTGGTCAAGCCGTCCTATGGTCTCGCCGACGACGACATCGCCAAAATGCTCGAAGAGAGCTTTTCGACCGCCGAAGTCGACATGCGCGCGCGCGCACTGCGCGAAGCGCAAGTGGAAGCGCGCCGTCTCGTCGAAGCCACCGACGCCGCGCTCGCCGCCGACGCCGAATTGCTCGACGATAGCGAACGCGCCGAACTCGACACGCTGCTCACCGCGCTGCGCGACATCGCGCAAAGCGACGACGCCGACTCCATTGAAGCCGCAACCAAAACCCTCGCCGAAGGCACTGACGAATTCGCCGCCCGCCGCATGAACAAGGGCATTCGCCGCGCGCTGGCTGGCCGCAAGCTCGACGAGATCTGAGCCTTGCGGCGCGGCCGCGCGCTACGCGCCAGCCGGCAATGAACCGCGTCACGCGGACTTAAAAAGTCCGCGCGGCGCCAGTAAAATGGTACGGAGCCTGTTTGCGGCAGCCGTGCCGCAGACCCAAACGGAAAATGTATGCCTCAAATCGTTGTGCTGCCTCACGTCGAACTGTGCCCGGAAGGCGCGGTGATCGACGCCGTGCCCGGCAAGAGCATCTGCGACAACCTGCTCGATAATGGCATCGAAATCGAGCACGCCTGCGAGAAGTCCTGCGCGTGCACGACCTGTCACGTGATCGTGCGTGAGGGTTTCGCCGCCTTGACGCCGTCCGAGGAAGACGAGGACGATCTGCTGGACAAGGCGTGGGGGCTCGAGCCGGCCTCGCGTCTGTCGTGCCAGGCGATGGTGCCGGCCGAGCAGGATCTGGTCGTCGAGATCCCGCGCTACTCGATCAATCACGCGAAGGAAAATCACTAACTGGAGGATGCAGCCATGAAGTGGACCGATACGCAAGACATCGCGATGGCCCTGACTGACAAGCACCAGGACATCGATCCGCAGCAGGTGCGCTTCACTGATTTGCACCGCTGGGTTACTGAACTGGAGGGTTTCGACGATGACCCCAACCGGTCGAACGAAAAAATCCTCGAAGCGATTCAGGCTGCATGGATCGAAGACGCCGATTACTGAGTACGGGGTACTGAGTTCATGCGGCGCGCATGATTTACCTGGCTGTTAGTTGGTTGTTACCTTGTGGTTGGCAGCGAGCGGAATGATCTGCTCCCGCCGTGGGGGCGAAGAACAGTAGGCAAAGAAAAAGGCGATTCCAATGGAATCGCCTTTTTTTGCGCCTGCAAAATATTCAGGCTGCGTTTGGGTTCAGTGGGTTCAGTGGGTTCGCTTGGGTCAGCTCGCCACCAGCGTGCCGTTCTCGACTCGCACGCGCTGACCTTCCTGGAACGGCGGCGCTTCGTGATACGTGAAGTACCGTGTCTTGCCGCTTTCCATCCGTACCCGCACCGAATACGACGTCGTGCTGCGGATGTGTTTTTCGACCGAGTTGCCGGCGACACCGCCGCCCACTGCGCCGAGGATCGTCATCGCAGTGCGGCCGCCACCGCCGCCGAACTGATTGCCGACCAGGCCGCCGGCCACTGCGCCGCCGACCGCGCCGATACCGGTGCCGTGGCCTTCCTGACGGACTGCCGAGATGCCCACAACCGTGCCGCAGGTCGAGCAATAGGCCGGTTGCGAAGGTTGCTGGGCGTATTGCGGCGCGGGTTGGGCTTGCTGCTGCGCATACTGTTGCTGTTGCTGTTGCTGTTGCTGTTGCTGTTGCTGTTGCTGTTGCGGTGCCGGAGCCGGTTGCGGCTGCTGCGCCGGTTGCGGCTGCTGCGCCTGTTGTTCGGCCTGCTGCGCCGAAGGGCTTGCGGGGGCTGCGGAGTCGACCACGCCCGGCTGGGCGTTCGGTTGCGTGGACACCTGCGCGGCCTGCGTCTGATCCGTTTGCGCGCCGCTACTCGACGCATGAGGGAACAGGCCGGTGACAGCAGCGGTGGCAACAAGACTCGCGATAATAACTGCGCCCGCAGCCGTGGCTACGAGCGGGTGAATACGACGTTGTTGCGTGGATTTGGTATCTGGATTGTCCATATTGGCCTCCGTCTGGAGCAGAGTCGATTTTATTGAGACCCAGTGTCGGGCAAATCGATCCCACGAGGGTTTCAATTTGTAACCATTTCCGGGCAATCATCACGGCCAGCTCGCGTCAAAGCGCGCGAAGCGCGGCGGGGCGGCTGATTTTGCCGAGGGCTCACGGCAGACGGGGCAAACGGTCGGCTGGCGGCCGATACGCACCTTTTACCGATGGTTACAAATCGTCAGGTGGCGGCAGACGATGTTTTTTCACGCGCCGTAAGCAAAAACGCCCGGCATCGAACCGGGCGTTTTTCTGTTGCGAGCCGTTGATCCAAGCGACGCAACGATCAGTCTTCGCGGCGCAGATGCGGGAACAGAATCACATCGCGGATGCTCGGGCTGTCGGTCAGCATCATCACCAGACGGTCGATGCCGATACCGCAACCGCCCGCCGGCGGCATGCCGTATTCCAGCGCACGGATGTAGTCGGCGTCGTAGAACATCGCTTCTTCGTCGCCCGCGTCTTTCTGGTCAACCTGCTTCTTGAAGCGCGCGGCCTGGTCTTCCGGATCGTTCAGCTCCGAGAAACCGTTGGCGATTTCGCGGCCGGTGATGAACAACTCGAAACGCTCGGTGATGCCTGGGACCTTATCGGACGCACGCGCCAACGGTGACACTTCGACCGGGTAGTCGATGATGTACGTCGGCTCCCACAGTTGCGACTCGGCGGTCTCCTCGAACAGCGCCAGTTGCAGCGCGCCCACGCCGGCATTCAGGAACTGCGGCTGCGAGGCGTCCACGCCGAACTTCTTCAGTTCGGTGCGCAGGAATGCGTCGTCGGTGAGTTGCGCGTCTGTGTACTGCGGCGCGTACTTCTGGATCGCCTGGCTGATCGTCAGGCGATGGAACGGCTTGGCCAGATCCAGCTCGCGGCCCTGATAGCTGATCGTGGCGCTGCCGAGTGCGTCGACCGCCGCCTGCCGGATCAACTGCTCGGTGAAATCCATCAGCCACTTGTAGTCGGTGTACGCCGCATAGAACTCGATCATCGTGAACTCCGGATTGTGGCGCACGGACACGCCCTCATTGCGGAAATTACGGTTGATCTCGAACACACGCTCAAAGCCGCCGACCACAAGCCGCTTCAGATACAGTTCCGGCGCGATGCGCAGGAACATTTGCATGTCGAGCGCGTTGTGGTGCGTTTTGAACGGCTTGGCCGCGGCGCCGCCCGGAATCGGGTGCAGCATCGGCGTTTCCACTTCCATGAAATCGGCCTCCGCCATGAACTTGCGGATCGACGAAATTGCCTTTGTACGTGCGACGAAAGTCTTGCGCGTTTCCGGCGTGACGATCAGATCGACATAGCGCTGGCGATACTTCATCTCCTGATCGGCGAGACCATGGAACTTGTCCGGCAGCGGACGCAGCGACTTGGACAGCAAACGCAGTTCGGTGCAACGCACCGAGAGTTCACCCTTGTTGGTGCGGAACAGCACGCCGCGCGCCGCGACGATGTCACCCATATCCCACTTCTTGAAGGCGTCGTACGTTTCCTGGCCGACGTCGGCGGGCGTGATGAAGAACTGGATCTGACCCGAACCGTCGCGCACGGTCGCAAAGCTCGCCTTGCCCATCACGCGCTTGAGCATCATGCGGCCGGCAATCGCGACTTCGAGCGGATTGGCTTCGAGGGCTTCCTTGTCGCTCCCGGCGTACTGCGTTTGCAGATCCTCGGCATGGTGCGTGGGACGGAAATCGTTCGGGTAGGCAACGCCTTGCTCACGCAGTTCGCGCAGCTTTTCACGGCGCTCGGCCATGATCTTGTTGTCGTCTACCTCGGGCGCGACATTCTGCTGGGCCGCATTAGGCTGGGCCGCATTCGGCTGGGTCGGTTCGGTCATGATGATTTGGTATTCGGTGGCCCGCATCGGAGTGCCCCACATGCGGGTGGCCAGTCAGTGAAAAACCTCAGGCGGTAAAAAGATGCGGCGCAGGAATGCGATGCATGCCGCGCCGGTTTCGCTTAGACGCCCTGTTTCAGGCTGGCGCTGATGAACGGATCGAGGTCGCCGTCGAGCACACTCTTGGTATTGCTGATTTCGACGTTGGTGCGCAGATCCTTGATACGGCTGTTGTCCAGCACGTACGAGCGGATCTGATGACCCCAGCCCACATCGGTCTTGCCGGCTTCCAGCTTGTCCTGCTCGGCCTGACGCTTGCGGATCTCCGCTTCGTACAGGCGCGATTTCAGCATGGCCATGGCTTCGGCACGGTTGCGGTGCTGCGAGCGGTCGTTCTGACACTGCACGACGATGCCCGACGGCATGTGCGTGATCCGCACGGCCGAATCGGTCTTGTTGATGTGCTGACCGCCCGCGCCGGACGCGCGGTACGTGTCGATGCGCAGATCGGCCGGATTGATGTCGACTTCGATCGAATCGTCGATTTCCGGGTACACGAACACCGACGAAAACGACGTATGACGGCCGCCCGACGAATCGAACGGCGACTTGCGCACGAGGCGGTGCACGCCGGTTTCGGTGCGCAGGAAGCCATACGCGTATTCGCCTTCAATCTTGATCGTGGCGTTCTTGATGCCCGCGACGTCGCCGTCGGTCTGTTCCAGCACTTCGGTCTTGAAGCCCTTGCGCTCGCAGTAGCGCAGGTACTGACGCAGCAGCATGGCGGCCCAGTCGCACGCTTCGGTGCCGCCGGCGCCGGCTTGAATGTCGAGGAAGGCGTTGTTCGGATCGGCCGGATTGGCGAACATCCGGCGGAATTCCATGTCGGCGACGCGTTGTTCGATGCCTTGCGCGTCTGATTCGCAGGCGAGGAGGGTTTCCTCGTCGTCTTCTTCGCGGGCCATGTCGAACAGGTCTTGCGCATCGCGCAGGTCGTTATCGAGCGACGTGAGTTTGCCGACGGTATCGTCGAGCAGTTTCTTTTCCCGGCCGAGTGCCTGGGCGTGCTTCGAGTCGTTCCAGACGTCCGGGTCTTCGAGTTCCCGGTTGACTTCGATTAGACGTAGTGCCTTGTCGTCGTAGTCAAAGATACCCCCGTAGCGCGCCCGCGCGCGTGCGCAGGTCCGCCAGAGAGGCTTCGATCGCGTTGAGACGTTCCGCTTCCATGTCGATCTTTTATAGCTTCGTAAAAAGGGGAAATTATAGCCGATCGGCGCCCCGCCCCGGAGGCTGATGAGCGATCCGGCACGGGTTTGGGGTTGATTTTGCGGCGATTTTCGATGCTTTCGAGCAGTGCCAGGCAAGCTGCGGTGCACTCGGCCATGGCTAGCCGGCGCACGCGTTACGCGCGGACTTCACGACGCGCAGACGCGATGGCGACACAGGATGGCGAGAACCCCGACGCGCTTCAGCCCGCCGCGTGCTCGACGATCAACTGTACCCTCGACACACCGTTCCACGTGTCGCTCGCCAGCCGGTACGCAACGGTAGTGCGCGCGGGCAGCGTGTCGGTGTGGTTGAACCAGATCGCGTTGAAGCGCTGGCGGCCGCGCACGAGTTGCAGCTTCAGGTGTTTGTCCTTCACCAGCGCCTGCGACGCGATGTCGAACTCGCCGGAAAACACCGGTGCCGGGAAGCCCTGACCCCATACGGCGGCGTCGAGCATTTCGACGAACTGCGGCGTGAAATAGGCGTCTTCCAGTTCGCCGTCGGTTTCGACCGTGCGCGACAGCGCCTCTTCGGAGAGCCATTCGCGGCCCACCGCCTCGAACGCTGCGGTAAAGCGCGGCACATCGGCGGCGGCCATCGTCAGGCCCGCGGCCATCGCGTGGCCGCCGAATTTGACGATCAGGCCCGCTTCGCGCTTCGAGATCAGGTCGAGCGCGTCGCGCAGATGAAAGCCCGGGATCGACCGGCCCGAGCCTTTGACGAGCCGGCCGCTGTCGTCCGCGAGCGCGAACGTGAACGACGGCCGGTGGAATTTCTCCTTCAGCCGTCCGGCGACGATGCCGATCACACCCTGATGCCAGCCGGGATTGAATAGCGTGATGGTGGTCGCCCCGTCGGGGTTGATCGCCGACAGGTCCTCGAGCGCCTGCTGCTGCATGCCGGCTTCGATTTCGCGGCGCTCACGGTTCATCGTGTCGAGCTGCTGCGCGAGATCCCATGCGCGGCCGATGTCGTCGGTGGTCAGACATTCAATCCCGAGCGACATGTCCGACAGGCGGCCGGCCGCGTTCAGACGCGGGCCGAGCGCGAAACCGAGATCGAAGCCCGACGCGCTGCGAGCGTCGCGCGCGGCGGCACGAAAGAGGGCGGCGATGCCCGCCTGCATCTTGCCCTTGCGAATCCGCTGCAAGCCTTGCGCGACCAGCACGCGATTATTGCCGTCGAGCTTGACCACGTCAGCCACGGTGCCGAGCGCGACCAGATCGAGCAGGCCGTCCAGACGCGGTTCGGGGAAAGCGTCGTTGAAGGCGCCGCGGCGGCGCAATTCCGCGCGCAACGCCAGCAGCACATAAAACATCACGCCGACACCCGCGATGCATTTGCTCGGGAACGTGCAGCCCGGCTGGTTCGGATTGACGATGGCGCGGGCAGCGGGCAGTTCGTCGCCGGGCAAGTGGTGATCGGTGACCAGCACGTCGATGCCGAGCGCATTGGCCGCCTCCACGCCGTCGACGCTGGCGATGCCGTTATCCACCGTGATCAGCAGCTCCGGCTTGCCCGAAGCACTGCGCGCGGCCAGCGCGACGATCTCGGGCGTGAGGCCATAGCCGTACTCGAAGCGGTTCGGCACCAGATACTCGATCTGCCCGCCGAACATGCGCAGCCCGCGCACCGCGACCGCGCATGCAGTCGCGCCGTCGCAGTCGTAGTCGGCCACCACCAGCATGCGGCGTTTGCCCTGGATCGCGTCGGCGAGCAACCCGGCGGCGTCTTCGCAACCCTTGAGCCCGGCGGGCGGCACGAGCCGCGCGAGACCGGTTTCGATTTCATCGGGCATGCATACGCCGCGTGCCGCGTACAGACGCGCGAGCACCGGATGCAGGCCGTGGCGGGTGAGGATTTCGGCGTCGACGGGGGAAGCTGCGCGCGTAACGATTCGAGTCATTCGGAAAGGCCGTGGATCATTCGATAAATCATTCGATGAAGAGCGACGCGAGCACGCGCCGTCGCCAGAATTTGCGCAGGTCGCCGCGCGTGACGGTGAGCGTCACCGAACCGGTGTCGCCGCACAGCGTCAGGCCGAGTTCGCCGAGCTGGCCGGATTGCAGCGCTTCCAGCGCCGGTTCGAACCAGTCGGTTTGCAACCCGGCGAAGGCGTCGTTCCAGCGCGCCCAGTCCTGCTCGATGTAGGGCTGGGAGAACGGGTCGAGTTCGACCAGCGTGGCGCCGTTGGGGTTGGCATTTGCATTTGTGTTGGCGCTTGCGTTGACCGCGGACGCGCCGTCCGGAGTGCTGGCCGAGGCGTTCCTCGATGTATTGCCCGAGGCGTTATTCGAAGCGTTATCCGAGGCGCCGCCAGCGGCAGTAGCGGCCCGCAGTGCCGCAAACGACGCCGGCGGCGCAGCCGCAGCGACGCCCGCAGTCAGAGCGAGGCCGCGCGTCGCCGCCGCGTCGGAGTACACCTGTGCGAACGGGCTCTTGACCGGCTGTATCGCGCCCTGGGCATGAAACCAGATCGAATTGACGGCCGGCAGGCCACGCGCCTCGCGTGCTTCATTGACCGGATGCTCGAACCACGCCATCTGCACTTCGTTCTGGAGCTTCATCCACGCGCGTGAACGCTCGCCGGAATGCGCCTCGTGCGGCAGCCATATTTCGATGTTGCGGCCGCTCGCGCGCAACGGCGACGCGCCAGCCAGCGTGCCGAAGCCATCCCCTGACAAATACCAGCGCGCCGGCTGCGGCGCTTCGATGCGCACGCCGAGGTCCTCGATCAACGGCCGGGCGACCCCCAGCAGCACACTGGCTTCTTCATCGGAAAGTTCGAGCGAGGCCGGATCGATCAACACCAGATGGTCGTGCGCGATGCGCACATGGACCGGTTGCACGCAGGCCCACGTGGCGTTGCCCGGGTCGCCGCCGTCGGCACGCAGCATGTAGGGCGCAAGCGGTGCTTCGTCGGCGGCTGCCGCGCCGCTCGGCAACGCGCCGAACTGGCGCGCCACCCAGCGCTCGTGCGGCAGCGTGCGCTGAAAATCCTCGCCGACTACCCGTTCGACCAGCGTCGCGCGAGCGATCAGCCGGTCGAGAGCCGGACTCTGGATATCGTGCAGGGCGGTGGAGGCGTCCGCTGCGGCGGGCAGCGCGAAGGGCAGGAGAAGATGAAGACGGTTGGCGTGCATGATGCTGCGCATTGTAGGGCAAAGAGTGCGAGTATTCAGACCATATCGGCGGATTCGGGCGGCGCACCGAGCCCCCGCCGATGGCAGCAGCCGCGCGCGGCGGCACCGCGCCCATGACGAGGGAGACCGACATGCCGCGTGAACTGAAAACCGAGCAGGAACTGCTTGGCCTGGTGGTCAAGGCGCTCGACGCCAATCCGGCCACGGCCGGCTGGATCCCGACCGGATTCCACGAAACCGTCGAGGACGAGCAAGGCTGCAACTGGGATATCACCCACCTGCATCGCGACCGTAAAGACGCCGAGGTGCGCGACGTCGCGAACAGCGAGGCGGCCGGGATCATCAACGATCTGCGCCGCCACTACAACCTGCGTTAGCGGGCGCGTCCGCTCAGTGTGGCCGATGGTGGGGCGGTTTGCGCCGCCGGTCGGATTTCAGAGCCGGCAGCAGGCGGTTGTGCTTGCCGTGAGCTCTGCACGCAAGACCTTTGCGCGGGGGCGCGGCATTGTATGGCAAACTTCGCGCTTGATTGACCGCGGCAGCAGCAGTGGCGGCGGGGAGCTTCGGTGGCGCGGGGTTTGCTACTGCGCCGTAAGCCACCCCGAGGGCAGCGGAACGTCATACCGGAACCATCCGGGTCGCCGCGACACCAATGATCACGACGCTTAGGCCGCATGACCGGCGCGACGGTTGCATCTGCCGCCGTCGTGCGTGGTTCGTGGGCAGTAAACGGCTAGGGCCAAGGCCAGAAGCAGGCCCAAGAGCAGACGAAGAACGCAGAAAAGGATTCGCTTGAAATTTCCCTACGAATGGCAGATTGGCTGGCGCTACACCCGCGCCGGCAAACGCACGACCGGTAACGGCTTCATTTCCTTCATCGCGCTGGTCTCGATGTCGGGCATCGCGCTCGGCGTCGCGGCGCTGATCGTCGTGTTGTCCGTGATGAACGGTTTCCAGAAAGAGGTGCGCGACCGGATGCTGTCGGTGCTGGCGCACGTCGAAATCTTTTCGCCGACCGGTTCGATGCCCGACTGGCAATTGACCGCCAAACAAGCCCGCCTGAACAAGGAAGTGATCGGCGCGGCGCCGTATGTCGATGCGCAGGCGCTGCTCACGCGCCAGGACGCCGTGAGCGGCGTGGCGCTGCGCGGCGTCGAACCGACGCTCGAGCCGGAAGTGTCCGACATCGGTAAGGAAATGAAGGCCGGCAAGCTGACCGACCTCGTGCCGGGCGACTTCGGTATCGTGCTGGGCGCGGACCTGGCCACCAATCTCGGCGTGGGGGTCAATGACAAGATCACGCTGGTCGCGCCCGAAGGCACCATCACGCCCGCCGGCATGCTGCCGCGGCTGAAGCAGTTCACGGTGGTGGGCGTCTTCGAGTCGGGGCATTACGAATACGACAGCACGCTCGCGTTGATCAACATCAAGGACGCAGAGGCGCTGTTCCGGCTACCCGCGCCGACCGGCGTGCGGCTGCGCCTGACCGATATGCAGCGGGCGCCGGAGGTCGCGCATCAGCTGGCGCGCAGCTTGTCCGGCGATTTGTATATTCGCGACTGGACCCAGCAGAACAAGACCTGGTTCTCGGCGGTGCAGATCGAAAAACGCATGATGTTCATCATCCTCACGCTGATCATCGCGGTGGCGGCGTTCAATCTGGTGTCGTCGCTGGTGATGACGGTGACCAACAAGCAGGCTGACATCGCGATTCTGCGCACGCTCGGCGCGCAGCCTGGTTCGATCATGAAAATTTTCGTGGTGCAGGGCGTGACGATCGGCTTTATCGGCACGGCGACCGGCGTCGCGCTGGGTTGCCTGATCGCGTGGAGCATTCCGTGGCTCGTGCCGATGATCGAGCATCTGCTCGGCGTGCAGTTCCTGCCGCCGTCCGTGTATTTCATCAGCGAACTGCCGTCTGAACTGGTTCCCGCCGACGTGGTGCGGATCGGCATCATTGCGTTCCTGATGTCGGCGCTGGCGACCCTCTATCCGAGCTGGCGTGGTGCGAAAGTCCGTCCTGCGGAGGCACTGCGCTATGAATGACCGTTCCACTAGCCTGTCCATGGCCTCTCAAGATTCCGCGCTGCATCCCTATGTGCTGGAAGCAACCGGCATTTCGAAGTCGTTCGTGCAGGGCGGCCTCAACGTGCAGGTACTCAACAACGCGGAACTGAACGTGCGGCGCGGCGAAAAGCTGGCGATCGTCGGCGCGTCGGGATCCGGCAAGAGCACGCTGCTGCATGTGCTCGGCGGCCTCGACGATCCGAGCGCCGGCCATGTATCGGTGATGGGCAAGCCCTTCACCAAGCTCTCCGAGCGCGAACGTAACGACCTGCGCAATCGCGCACTCGGTTTCGTGTACCAGTTCCACCATCTGCTGCCGGAATTTACGGCGCTCGACAACGTCGCAATGCCGCTGCGGATTCGCCGCATGACGACCGAGGCCGCGCGGCGCGAAGCGCTCGCGGTGCTCGAGCGCGTCGGCATGGGGCATCGCGCGAAGCATCGTCCGGGTGAACTGTCCGGCGGCGAGCGCCAGCGTGTGGCAATCGCGCGGGCGCTGGTGACGAAGCCCGCCTGCGTACTCGCCGACGAACCCACCGGCAACCTGGACGGCGGCACCGCCGACACGGTCTTCAACCTGATGCTCGAACTGTCGCAAACGCTCGACACCAGCTTCGTGATCGTCACGCACGACCCGGAACTGGCCGGACGTTGCGACCGGATCATGCGGTTGCGCGACGGCGTATTGCACGAAGAGCCGTCCGTGCCGGTTTAATAACCGCGCGGCACGTGAGCGATGCTCCGCCGCTAACGAGGCACGCCATGTGGATCGATACGCACTGCCATCTCGACGCGTCGGAGTTCAACGCCGACCGCGATGAAGTCGCCCATGCGGCGCGTCAGGCGGGCGTGGGGCGTATCGTGATTCCCGCGATCGGCCGGCAGAACTTCACGACGGTGCGCGAACTCGCGCACCGCGTCGATGGCGGCGCGTATGCGTTGGGCATCCATCCGCTCTTCACGCCGGGTGCTGAGGAGCGCGATCTCGACCTGCTGCGCATGGAAATCGAGGCGAGTCTCGACGATCCGCTGTTCGTGGGCATCGGCGAGATCGGCCTCGATTATTTCGTCGAAGGTCTCGACGATACGCGCCAGCAGTTCTTCTACAACGGCCAACTTCAACTGGCGCGCGAATTCGATCTGCCGGTGATTTGCCACGTGCGCAAATCGCAGGATCAGGTGATCAAAGGGCTGCGGCGGCATCAGATCCATCGTGGCATCGCGCATGCGTTCAACGGTAGTTTTCAGCAGGCCCAGGCGTATATCGACCAGGGCATGCATCTCGGTTTCGGTGGCAATCTGACCTTCGAGCGGGCGCGGCAAATCCGCCGTCTTGCTGAGCAATTGCCGTTCGACGCGCTGGTCGTCGAGACTGACGCGCCGGACATCGCTCCTTCCTGGATATACAAGCAGCGCAACTCGCCGGAGCAGATTCCGGGCATCGGCGCGGGTCTTGCGCAACTGCGCGGCATGAGCGCCGACGAAGCCGCCCTAGGCACAACGGCTAACGCGCTCGCCGCGCTGCCGCGGCTCGCACTTTCCTCTGCATAATTGATCGCGATGGTCTGAGTGGTTCGCGCCGGGCGGAACACGCGCCCGGCGGGCTTGCTGACGCCTGCTCGCTGTGCGTTGCGTTGCCCGGCGACGGCGAGGCGCAAAGGTGGAGGGCGGATGCGAGCGTGGTGGTGCGGGTTTGCGTTGGGTGTGATCTGGCTGCAACGGCAGGCGGCGTTGCCGGATGGGCGTGGATGGTTTGGGCTGGTGCTGTTCGGGTGCGCGGCGATGCTTGTCGCGGTATGGGGGACGCGCCGCAGTGACGTGTGGCACGTCCTGTTTAGCGCACGCGCGCGTTCATGCATCGGTTGGGGTGCGCTGTGGATGGCCGCCGCATGCGTAGGCTTCGGCTATGCCGCCTGGCGTGCTGAAACGCGCCTCGCAGTGAGCTTGCCGAATGCATGGGAAGGGCGCGATCTCGACGTCGTGGGCAGTATCAAGGGGCTGCCGTCGCGCGACGACAAGGGCGCGCGTTTTCTCTTCGAAGTCGAGTCGGTCGAGCCACCAATCGCCGCTTTTCCACGCGTGATCCAGTTGTCCTGGATCGCCGAAGATGCGCCCGCGCCATTGCTGGAGCCTGGCGCGCGCTGGCGTCTGACGGTGCGGCTCAAACGCCCGCATGGCAATGCGAACTTCGGCGTGCGCGATGCCGAAGCGAGTTTGCTCGCGCGCAATGTACGCGCTACCGGCTATGTCAGCACGCCGGCTCACGCGTTGCTTCTGCCGGGTCACGCGCGTGGCGTGAGCGTGACAGTCGATCGCTGGCGCGCCGCGCTGCGCGCGCGCATCGACACGGTGCTCGCCGATGCACCGCATCGTGGGATCGTGGTGGCGCTCGCCATCGGCGCGCAGGACGAAGTCAGCGCGGCCGACTGGCTGTTGATGCGCGGCACGGGCACAAGTCATCTGGTGGCGATTTCGGGCTTGCATATTGGCTTTGTCGCGGGCCTTGCGGCGTGGCTGGCCGGCGCCGTGTGGCGGCGCTCGGGGTTCGTTGGCCGCAACTGGCCGTTGCTGTTGCCCGCGCAGGTCGTCGCGGTCACGGGCGGCGCGTTGTTCGCGGGGCTGCATGCGGCCTTGGCCGGTTTCAACGTGCCGGCGCAGCGCGCTCTGTGGATGGCGAGTGTGGTGGCGCTCGCGTTTATCAGCGGGCGCAATGTCGCGCGGTCGGTGGTACTGGCGTGGGCGTTGGGGTTGGTGTTGCTGGTCGATCCGTGGGCGGTCGTGTCGGCGGGATTCTGGCTGTCGTTCTGCGCGGTGGCGGCGATTCTGTTTGCCATGTCGGGGCAGCCCCGCATACAGGATCACGAGCAGCGTCGCGATGAAGAGGATGAGCGCGGCGTGATGCCGACAAGGCGCTCGCGCCTGTGGTCTGGCATGTGCCGCCGGGTTCGCGCTGTCGGTGAACGTCTGCGCAGTGCCGCGCATGTGCAGTTCGCGGTCACCGTGGCGCTGGCGCCGCTCACTGTCTACTGGTTCGCGCAGATTCCGTTGATCGGTCCGCTCGCGAATGCTTTCGCGATTCCGTGGGTGAGCCTGCTGGTGACGCCGGCGGTATTGGCCGGCGTCGCCTTGCCCGCGCCATTCGATGCCTACGCCTTACGCGCCGCGCACACCTTGCTCGACCTGCTGGCCGCGGGTTTGCAGATGCTGTCCGGTCCAGCGTGGGCGCTCTGGCGGCTGCCGCAACCGGACGCGTGGACGCTCGCCGCGGCGGCGGTGGGCGTCCTCTGGTGTCTGGCGCCGCGTGGCTGGCCGTTGCGCTGGGCCGCACCGCTCACGTGGTTGCCGCTGCTGCTGCCGGCGCCGCCCGGGCCGCCGCATGGCAGCTTCCGTCTCACGGCGCTGGATATCGGTCAAGGCACCTCGGTACTGGTCGAAACGGCGCATCACGCGTTGCTATTCGACGCCGGACCGGGACCTGAGTCGACCCATGCCGGCGAACGGGTTGTCGTGCCTTTTTTGCAGGCGCACGGCGTCACGGCGCTCGATACGCTGATCATCAGCCACGCCGATTCCGACCACTCGGGCGGCGCGCCGGCGGTGCTCGACGCGATCGAGGTGCGTCAAATGGTGGCGGCATTGGCGCCGGCGAATCCGCTGTGGTCGAACGCAAGGCAACGCGGCGCGGACACGCTGCCCTGTGCGGCAGGGCAGCGCTGGCAATGGGATGGGGTCGAGTTCGCGATGCTCTGGCCGGACCCTGGCCCGCTGCAAGGCAAGCCGAATGCGCATTGCTGCGTGTTGCGGGTGAGTACGTTGCCGGCTGCGTCGAATTTGCCTGCCATGGCCGCCATGCTGGCGGCGGACATTGAAGCTCCGGTTGAACGGGTGCTGCTCGCGCGCGCTCGCGACGCGTTGCGCGCTCAGGTGCTGGTCGTGCCGCACCATGGCAGCAAGACTTCGTCGACCGAGCCGTTCCTCGACTCTATCGACCCGCTCATCGCGCTATTTCAGGTAGGCTATCGCAACCGTTTTCATCATCCGAATGCGGGTGTGTTCGAGCGCTACAAGGCACGGCACATCGAACTCGCGCGCAGCGATGCGGACGGCGCGGTGCGGGTCGACATCGGCACGGGTTTCAGCCCGGGTTCGAGCCCAGCTCTGAGCCCCGGTCTGAGCCCCAATAGCGGGCCCGAGGGAAGGCCGGCAATCGGCGCGGGATCTAACACGCAAAGCGGCCCGAGCCCGAGCGCTGCCGCACTGACGCTCGAGCGCTATCGCGACACGCAGCGCCGCTACTGGATGGATCGCTGATGGATTACTACCAGCCGCACAGTTAGAACAAACGCGCCGCCGGGCTCGGAGCCCACACGAAATGCCCGGATC
The DNA here is from genome assembly GCF_046027605.1 of Paraburkholderia fungorum. Lineage (GTDB taxonomy): Bacteria > Pseudomonadota > Gammaproteobacteria > Burkholderiales > Burkholderiaceae > Paraburkholderia > Paraburkholderia fungorum_F. The sequence continues at coordinate 325,312 of NZ_JAQQEF010000003.1, read as the reverse complement.
CGAGCCCGCGTGCCAAAACAGAACGGAGATAGCCGCAGTTGAAAAACATCATCCACTTCTCGCATGCGAACGGTTTTCCGGCGTCGACCTACCGGACGATCTTCGCCGAGCTTGCCGACGATTACGAGCTGCGCTCCATCGAGCGCATCGGCCACGACGCGCGTTATCCGGTCACGCAGGATTGGCCGCATCTGGTCGAGCAGTTGCTCGACGACATCGGCCGGTCGTATGAGCAGCCCGTGTGGCTGGTGGGCCATTCGCTCGGCGGCTATCTGTCGCTGATGGCCGCGCTGAAAAAACCCCAGTGGGTGAGAGGCGTGGTGATGCTCGATTCGCCTGTGATTGCCGGTTGGCGCAGCAGCATGCTGCGCGTGTCGCAATGGACCGGACTCGACGAGCGGCTTTCGCCCGCGGCCGCCACCCGCACTCGCCGCACGCAATGGGCGAGCCGCGACGAGGCGTGGCGGCACTTTCATTCGAAGCCGGCGTTCGCGCGCTGGGACGAGCGGATGCTGTCCGATTACATCGACTTCGGCATCCCGCAGAGTTCGCCCGACGGCGGCCGCTCGCTCGCTTTCGACCGGCGCACCGAGTATCAGATCTATAAGACCTTGCCGCATACGCTGGGGCCCCGCCTCGTGCGCGGCGCCCCGGTGCCGGTGGGATTCATCGCCGGCACGCGTTCAAAGGAAGTGCGTCAGGCGGGTCTGGACGCCACCCGCCGCGCGACGGGCGGTCATGTGGAATGGATCGAAGGCAGTCATCTGTATCCGATGGAAAAGCCGCTCGAAACCGCGCGCGCGGTGCAGCGGATGTTGCGCGAACTGGAGCGGGAGGCTTAAGGCCCTGCAGCTGCGCGGCGCGCGAGCTTGCCGGTGCGGCAGCCTGCTCATAAGAGGCGCGACGGCGGTCATGACGACGGCGCGGCCCGCACATGCGCGGTTGGCCACCGGCGCGAAAGCGCGAGTGCACCCATACGGCAGCCGGCTCGCAAGAGGCGCCACCGCGGGCGTGATGGCATCGCGCCCCGCTCTTGCGATCGACCGCTGCTGCAAAAAAAGGTGCATGATCGGCGTACGGCGAGTGCCATCGCCGTGGCACACTTCCGCACAGATGTCGCTCGGATTTTGCTGGGTTGAGACCCTGCTTTACGGTATAATCCGTTTTTCCCGCGAGCATCCAGCGATGACCAAATATGTTTTCGTCACCGGCGGCGTAGTATCTTCCCTCGGCAAGGGTATTGCCGCCGCTTCCCTCGCCGCGATCCTCGAATCGCGCGGTCTTAAAGTCACCCTCCTCAAGCTCGATCCCTACATCAACGTCGACCCCGGCACGATGAGCCCGTTTCAACACGGCGAAGTGTTCGTGACGGAAGACGGAGCGGAGACTGACCTCGACCTTGGCCACTATGAGCGCTTCATCAGCACGAAGATGCGCAAGGCCAACAACTTCACCACAGGCCAGATTTACGAATCGGTGATCCGCAAGGAACGCCGTGGCGATTATCTCGGCAAGACGGTGCAGGTCATCCCGCACATCACCAACGAAATCCAGGCGTTCATCGAACGCGGCGCGGCTTCCGCGACGTGCGGTGAGCCTGACGTCGCGATCGTCGAAGTGGGCGGCACCGTGGGCGACATCGAATCGCTGCCGTTCCTCGAGGCCGCGCGTCAGATGAGCCTGCGCATGGGCCGCAACAGCGCGTGCTTCGTGCACCTCACGCTGGTACCCTGGGTCGCCACGGCCGGCGAACTGAAAACCAAACCTACGCAACACAGCGTGCAGAAGCTGCGCGAAATCGGTATCTCGCCGCACGTGCTACTGTGCCGCGCCGACCGCCGCATTCCGGACGACGAGCGCGCGAAGATTTCGATGTTCTCGAACGTGCCGGAAGACGCGGTGATTTCCGTGTGGGACGCCGACAGCATCTACAAGATTCCGCAGATGCTGCACGACCAGGGTCTGGACGCGATCATCTGCGAAGAGCTCAAGCTCACGCCGCAACCGGCCGATCTGTCGATGTGGTCGAATCTCGTCGAAAAACTCGAGCATCCGAAGCACGAAGTCACGATCGGCATGGTCGGCAAGTATGTCGATCTGACCGAGTCGTACAAGTCGCTGATCGAAGCGCTGCGCCACGCGTCGATGCATACGTCGACCAAGGTCAACATCGAGTACATCGATTCGGAAGAGGTCGAGACGCACGGCGTCGAGAGCCTCAAGCATCTGGATGCCGTGCTGGTGCCGGGCGGTTTCGGCCGTCGTGGCACCGAAGGCAAGATCGCCGCGATCCGCTATGCACGCGAAGCGAAGGTGCCGTATCTCGGCATCTGTCTCGGCATGCAACTGGCCGTGATCGAATTCGCGCGCGACGTGGTCGGCCTGAAGAATGCGAACAGCACGGAGTTCGATCAGGAAACCGAAAACCGCGTGGTCGCGCTGATCACCGAGTGGTACGACCGCGAAGGCAAAGTCGAGAAGCGCACCGAAGAGTCGGATCTGGGCGGCACGATGCGCCTCGGTTCGCAACGTTGCCCGATCAAGCCCGGCACGATGGCCGAAGAGATCTATGGCAAGGATGTGAACGAACGCCATCGCCACCGTTATGAAGTCAATAACCGCTTCGTGCCCCAACTCGAAGCCGGCGGCCTTATCATCAGCGCCCGTACCCCGAGTGAAGATCTGCCGGAAATGATGGAGTTGCCGCGCAGCATGCACCCGTGGTTCGTCGGCGTGCAGTTCCACCCGGAATTCACGTCCACACCGCGTGATGGGCATCCGCTGTTCAAGTCGTTCGTCGAAGCGGCGCTCGCGCATCAGCTGTCGGGCGTGGCGGCTGAAGTCGGGGAAAAAGCATGAAACTGGGCGATTTCGAAATCGGGCTCGACAAGCCGTTTTTCCTGATCGCGGGCACCTGTGTCGTCGAATCCGAACAGATGACGATCGACGTGGCGGGCCGGCTGAAGGAAATCTGCGCGAAGCTGAACATTCCATTCATCTACAAATCGTCGTACGACAAGGCCAATCGCAGCAGCGGCAAGTCGTTCCGCGGTCTGGGCATGGACGAAGGTTTGCGCATTCTGTCGGAAGTGAAGCGTCAGCTTGGTCTGCCGGTACTGACGGATGTGCACGCCGAGCACGAGATCGAACAGGTGGCGTCGGTGGTCGACGTGCTGCAAACGCCGGCTTTCCTGTGCCGTCAAACCGATTTCATTCATGCTTGCGCGCGTTCGGGCAAACCGGTCAACATCAAGAAAGGCCAGTTTCTCGCTCCGCACGATATGAAGAACGTGATCGACAAGGCGCGTGATGCGGCGCGTGAGGCGGGTCTCTCGGAAGATCGCTTCATGGCGTGTGAGCGCGGCGTGTCGTTCGGCTATAACAACCTCGTGTCTGACATGCGCTCGCTTGCGATCATGCGCGAAACCAACGCGCCGGTCGTGTTCGACGCCACGCACTCGGTGCAGTTGCCGGGCGGGCAGGGCACGAGTTCGGGCGGCCAGCGCGAATTCGTGCCGGTGCTGGCGCGTGCCGCGGTTGCTGTCGGTGTGTCGGGTCTCTTTATGGAAACCCATCCGAAGCCTTCGGAAGCCAAATCGGACGGCCCGAACGCGGTACCGTTGCATCGCATGGCCGACCTGCTTGAAACGCTTGTTACGCTCGATCAGGCCGTCAAGCGCGCGCCGTTCCTGGAAAGCGATTTCAACTGATTCTGGCGTTCGCGGCGTGTCGCGATTGGCCGGGCCTGGATTGGCTCGCATCATCGGCACGCGGCGAATGCACGCAATGGTCGTCGAAAGCATCGCCTGGTGCAGTGTCACGTAAAGAATTCAACGTCATTTCTTGAGGAAACCATGAGTGCTATCGTAGATATCATCGGTCGAGAGATTCTCGATTCGCGAGGCAACCCTACCGTCGAATGCGACGTGCTGCTCGAGTCGGGCACGATGGGCCGCGCTGCGGTCCCGTCGGGTGCGTCGACCGGCTCGCGTGAAGCGATCGAACTGCGCGACGGCGAAGCCGGCCGTTACGGCGGCAAGGGCGTGCTGAAGGCCGTCGAGCACATCAACACCGAAATCTCCGAAGCGATCATGGGCCTCGACGCTTCCGAGCAGGCCTTCCTCGACAAGACCTTGCTGGAACTCGACGGCACGGACAACAAGTCGCGCCTCGGCGCGAACGCGATGCTGGCCGTGTCGATGGCCGTCGCGAAGGCCGCTGCTGAAGAAGCCGGCCTGCCGCTGTACCGCTACTTCGGCGGCTCGGGCGCAATGCAACTGCCGGTGCCGATGATGAACATCGTCAACGGCGGCGCGCACGCGAACAACAGCCTGGACATCCAGGAATTCATGATCGTGCCGGTCAGCCAGCCGACCTTCCGCGAAGCACTGCGTTGCGGCGCCGAAGTGTTCCACGCGCTGAAGAAGATTCTGTCGGACCGTGGCATGAGCACGGCGGTGGGCGACGAAGGCGGCTTCGCGCCGAACTTCGGCAGCAACGACGAATGCCTGTCCACCATCCTGCAAGCTATCGAGAAAGCGGGCTACCGCGCCGGTGAAGACGTGCTGCTCGCGCTCGACTGCGCAGCCAGCGAGTTCTACCACGACGGCAAGTACCAGCTGGCGGGCGAAGGCCTGCAGCTGTCGTCGGCGGAATTTGCGGATTATCTCGCGAACCTGGCCGACAAGTTCCCGATCGTTTCGATCGAAGACGGCATGCACGAAAGCGACTGGGCAGGCTGGAAGATCCTCACCGACAAGCTCGGCAAGAAGATCCAGCTGGTGGGCGACGACCTGTTCGTTACCAACACGCGCATCCTGAAGGAAGGCATCGAGAAGGGCATCGCCAACTCGATCCTGATCAAGATCAACCAGATCGGTACGCTGACGGAAACCTTCGCGGCAATCGAAATGGCCAAGCGCGCCGGCTACACGGCTGTGATCTCGCACCGCTCGGGCGAAACCGAAGATTCGACGATTGCGGACATCGCCGTCGGCCTGAACGCCGGTCAGATCAAGACGGGTTCGCTGTCGCGTTCGGACCGCATCTCGAAGTACAACCAGTTGCTGCGTATCGAAGAAGACCTCGGTGATATCGCAAGCTATCCGGGCAAGTCGGCGTTCTACAATCTGCGCTAATGGCCTGTTCGATAGCGCCGACCGATGAGCCGGTTATCCTTCGTTTCTGATTGACCCCGCCGCCCTGCGTATAGCGCAGGGCGGCGTGTATTTATTGTGCTTACTTCATGCGGCTTGTCACTGCTGTCCTGATCGTTCTGCTGGCGCTGATCCAGTACCCGCTCTGGTGGGGGCACGGCGGCTGGTTGCGCGTGCACGAGTTGCAGCAGCAACTGGCGCAGCAACTGCAGAAGAATGCCGATTCGAAGCTGCGCAACGAGCGTATCGAGGGCGAAGTCCAGGATTTGCAGAACGGCACGGCCGCGGTGGAAGAGCGGGCGCGCTACGAAATGGGCATGGTGAAGGACGGTGAAGTATTCGTGCAGTTCGTCTCGCCGAACGCGCCGTTGCCGAACGCGAACACGCCTTCGGTGACCACCTCGACGCGTGGTGAAGTGTCGGCGGCGCCGCTGCATATGGTGCCGAATCCGGAATCGCGTGCGAAGCCGGATCGCAAGCATGGCGGCAAGGCGGCGAAAGACAAGAAGCCCGCGCACTGAGTTTGCTCAGGCGAGTTGCGTTCGCGGACGAATGCAGAATGCAAACGCCACCGCGGAAACGAACGCAAGCGCTGTTGAAACGAAAAAGGCACGGGTTTCACACCGTGCCTTTTTCTTTGGGCTTGCGATACCTGCACCTCTGCCTTGTTGCGGTATCGGTACGGGGCGTGCCCGCTTCGGCTCACCAGCCCCAGTACGGCGCGTAACCCACGCCCACACTCGTACCCCAGCCGTGCCCCCAACCACCGCCGTAATAGCTGCCGTACACGCTGACGGGCGGCGAGTAATAACGTGAGTACGCCTGGGCGGCGTTCTCGGCGGCAATGGCCTGATTCTGATCGGATAGCACCTGACGGTCGATCGCATCGTAGCGCGCGCGTTCTTCAGGTGTGAGCGGCTGGGCGGTACTGGTCATACCCGCCTGGTCGGCCGGTAGCCGGCTATAAATCGGCGATGGGCCCGGCGGATCCATCACGCAGCCCGTAACCACAGCGCTGCCTGCCAGGGCGGTCAGCACGGTGAACGTGCGCATGCAATGCTTCAGCGAAGTAGGGATGTCCATTTTTGATCTCCATTGGTCGGAGGCCTGAGCAAAACATGCGCAGCGCGCACCGCCAACGATCCACCGCAACGTTCAACGATAAAGCGCCGCCCGACTCCTGAAACAGGCATCGAGCGGCGCGTTATTTTACTGCCGTGACACGGGCGTAGCGAACGACCGTCTGAGCGCTTCAGTGCCGCTGGTCGGCAGCGGGTGTCACGCCTTGTGAGAGCGCATTCGCGACAAAAAGTTGCGCCACGTCTACCGGATCGAATTCGTACCGTTGATTACAGAACTCGCAATGAATCTCGACGTGACCGCGTTCTTCGATCACGCTGTCCACTTCCTCGCGGCCCAGCATCTTCAGCATGGCGCCGACTTTTTCGCGTGAGCAGCTGCATTCGAAGCGCGCGGTGGCGGGTTCGAAATGCTGCACGTTCTCCTGCCAGAAGAGGCGGCGGAAAATCGTTTCCGGTTCTTCCTTCAGCAACTCGTCTTGCGACATCGTGCTGCCAAGGGTGCAGACGCGTTCCCACGTGTCCGCATCCAGATCGCCCGGATGCGGGACGATACCGCCGTCGCCCGGCAGCTTTTGCAGCAGCATGCCGACCGCGCGCTCGGTGTTCGCCGCGAGCCACAGGCGCGTGTCGAGCTGCTCCGAATGATGCATGTAATGCTCGAGTACCTCCGCCATCGATTTGAGCGGACCGTCCACCCCCGACAGCGGCACGATGCTTTGATACGGTTGCTGGCCCGGCTGCTTGTCGCGCGGGTCGAGCGTGATGACGCAACGGCCATGGCCGCTCGCGTTGACCAGGTCGATCATCGAAGTGCTGTCGGCGATCGTATTGCCCTCCTCGCCGGAGAGCTTGGCGGTGGCGCGCATCGACAGATCGGAGCTGCACTGCACCACCAGCATCTTGGCCGGTCCATCGCCGAAAATCTGCATGACGAGCGTGCCGTCGAACTTGAGGTTCGCCGAAAGCAGCGCGCACGCGGCCATCATTTCGCCCAGAATCGTCCGCACGGGCGCCGGATAGTCCCGGCGTGTCAGTACTTCCTGCCACGTATTGCGCAGCGAAACGATCTCGCCGCGCACCGGCGCCGCGCTGAACATGAATTTTTGCAACTGGTCGCTCACAACTTTTCCTCGGTCGAATGGCGCAGCCTGATGCCGCGCCGTGCGCGCCGCGCGCTCCGGCTGATTAGCCGATGCGCACGAGCTGCGCCTTGAAATACTCGCGGCGCTCGGCATAGCTTGCCGCGCCGCGCTGCATATTGGCGATATCCGTCTCGGTCAGTTCGCGCACCACTTTGGCGGGTGCGCCGAGAATCAGCGAATTGTCGGGAAACACTTTGCCTTCAGTGACGATGGCGCCCGCTCCGACCAGACAGTTGCGGCCGATTACCGCACCATTCAAGACCACGGCCTGAATTCCGATCAGTGAGCCTTCCTTGATCGTGCAGCCGTGCAGCATGACCTGGTGGCCAATCGTCACGTTCGGCTCGATCGTCAGCGGGAAGCCCGGATCGGTGTGCAGTACCGCGTTTTCCTGAATGTTGCTGCCGGCGCCGAGGGTGATCGGCTCGTTGTCGCCGCGAAGCGTCGCGCCGAACCAGACGCTCGAATTTGCCTCGAGGGTCACATTGCCGATAATGCTCGCTGAATCCGCGACGAACACGCTTTCATGGATGGTCGGGGCTGCTTCGCCAAGCTTGTAAATTGTCACGTTCTCTCCTCTTGATCGGTCGCTGCGCGATGCGCGGGCTAGCTGGGGCTTCGAAAATCGGGTTGGCGGATGAGGCTGCCAGGCGGCGCTGCCCAGGCGGGTCAAAGCGGGCCCGAAGCGAGCTCGTGGCGGCGCTCCAAACGGGGCTTCCGGCGTAGCCTGGCAGTCGGGGCCGCGCTGTACCTGGAAAGGCTTCGACAAACCGGACTATCCCGCCGTCCCCGCGCAATAGCCGCGCGAGTGGGTCGAATCGAGTATTGTAAACGGTTGTGTGCTTAGGCCGCTTGCGCGGTGCCGCGAGCCATGTGGCGCCCAGCCCGCGCTAACACCGCACCTCCCGTCCCGCTTGTCACCGTGCCCTTTTGCCCACCGGCTTGCCATGAATTCTGCTGCTCCGTTTGCTTCGCCCGCCGCGCCGATTCCCAATCCTGAGAAGTCTCCGAGCAGCCCGAATGACGGCCATTGCGCCCGAACTGCAGCGCTGGCTGCGTTGCGCGAAATCGATCCGGCCACCAAGGGCGCCGCGGCGCGCGCGATATACGCCGCGATCCTGAACGGCAGCCTCGGATGCCCCGCCGACCTCGAATTCGCCGAGCCGGCAGACTTGCCGGGTCGTCCCGCGCGCCCCGAACTGGTCGATCCGCGCAAGCTGAAACGTCGCAGCATGCAGTCGCCCGAAGGGCGCGCCGTCCTGCTGCACGCGCTTGCGCATATCGAGTTCAATGCCATCAATCTCGCGCTCGACGCCGTCTGGCGTTTTGCCGGCATGCCTGCCGCGTTCTACACCGACTGGCTCAAAGTCGCTGCCGAAGAAGCGCATCACTTCTCACTGCTGGTCGCGCGGCTGGCGGAATTCGGCCATGTCTACGGCGACTTTCCCGCGCACGACGGCCTCTGGGACATGTGCGAGCGCACCCGTGCCGACGTGCTGGCGCGCATGGCGCTGGTGCCGCGCACCCTCGAGGCGCGTGGCCTCGACGCCTCGCCGCCGATCCGCGAGCGCCTGCAACAGGCGGGCGATCACGCGTCCGCGGCGATTCTCGACGTGATCCTGCGCGACGAAATCGGCCATGTGCTGATCGGTAACCGCTGGTTCCGCCATCTGTGCGAGGAGGGCGGCCTCGATCCGCACGCCACCTACACGTGCCTTGCCGACCAGTATCACGCACCGAAATTACGCGGTCCGTTCAATTTCGAAGCGCGCCGCGACGCGGGTTTCGACGAAACCGAACTCGCCGCGCTAGCCGCGTTGGCCGGCCTGGACGCGCCGCACCCGCCGGCCTCGAACGACTGAGGCTTTTCCCACAATCCGGCTCGTCCCCCCGGACCCGGACGACTGCGGCTTTTCCATAACCCGGCCCCAGCGTCACCCGGCCTCAGCGCTGAGCAACCCGTCCCGCCTGCCCCAAACGACCGGCTGAGGCTTTTTTCCACAATCCGGCCCCACGTATCACCCCAGCTATCTCGTTATAATCGAACGATCATTCTTTTTCTGGCTCGCCGCTCATGAATACTTCCCGGTCTGAATTCGTCGCCGTACGCGGCATCCATCTGCACGTGCGGCGCTGGGGCAACCCGGATGCGCCGATGCTGTTCATGCTGCACGGCTGGATGGACGTGGCGGCGTCGTTCCAGTTCGTCGTCGACGCCTTGGGTGGCGACTGGCAGGTGATTGCGCCGGATATGCGCGGCTTCGGCCTGTCGGACTGGCCGGTTGCCGAGCGCGGCGGCGGCAATTACTGGATTCAGGACTACCTTGCCGATCTCGACGCGCTGCTCGACCACTATGCGCCGACCGGCGAAGTCAATCTGGTGGGTCACAGCATGGGCGCGAACATCGTTTGCGTGTATGCGGGCGTGCGGCCGGAGCGGGTGCGGCGCGTGGTCGACCTGGAGGGCTTCGGCCTTGCGCCGTCGCACGCGGCGCAGGCGCCGAAGCGGCTGCGAAACTGGCTCGACGAGCTGCGCGACCCGCCGCGATTGAAGCACTACGCGTCGCTGGACGAGGTTGCGGGGCGCCTGATCAAGACCAACCCGCGCCTCGACCCGCAGCGCGCGCAGTTCCTCGCCCAGCACTGGTCCAAGCCGGACGGGGAAGGGCGCTTCATGCTGCTCGCCGATCCGGCGCACAAACTGCGCGGACCGACGCTGTACCGCCTTGACGAAGTCATGGCCGTGTGGCGCAAAGTCAGCGCCAAAGTGCTGCACGTGGAGGCGGCTAACTCGCCTACGCTCGCGCAGATCGCCGGCGAGATTCCGCTCGACGAATTCAAGGCGCGTTTCCAGGCTTTCCCGAACTGGCGCGAGAAAGTCATCGACGAAGCGGGCCACATGGTGCATCACGACCAGCCGGAGCAGGTGGCCGCGCTGATTGAGGGCTTCTGCGCGTAGACCTGAGCAAAAGCTCGGGTCGCCGGGCCGCCTTTGCGAGATAGCGCTGCGCCCGAATACTGCGTTGCAGTAAAATGAGTGCAGACCCTTCTCAAGACAAAGATGAACGCCGACCTCCACTGTCATTCCACGGTTTCCGACGGCCAGTTCGCGCCGGCCGAAGTCGCGCGCCGCGCGCACGCGGGCGGCGTGACGCTGTGGGCGTTGACCGATCACGACGAACTCGGCGGCCAGCACGAAGCGCGCAGCACCGCCGAAGCGCTCGGCATGGACTACCTGAGTGGGGTGGAGATTTCGGTCACGTGGGCTTCGCGCACCGTTCACATCGTCGGCCTTGGGGTCGATCCGACCAGTTCGATCCTGATCGACGGCCTCGCGCGCACCCGCAACGGCCGCGCCGCGCGCGCCGAAGCCATCGGCGAGCAACTGGCTACAGTCGGCGTTCCCGACGCCTATCAGGGGGCGCTCAAATACGTGTCGAACCCCGACATGATTTCGCGCACGCACTTCGCGCGCTTCATGGTCGAAAGCGGCTACTGCAGCTCGACGCAAGATGTGTTCAACCGCTATCTCGGTGACGGCAAGCCGGGCTACATCTCGCATCGCTGGGCGAAACTGGCGGACGCGGTTGGCTGGATTCAGGCGGCCGGCGGCGAGGCGATCATCGCCCACCCGGGCCGTTACGCATACACGCCGGTCGAATTCGACGCGTTTTTCGCTGAATTCATCGACCTCGGCGGCAAGGCGATCGAAGTGGTGACGGGCAGCCACACGCCGGATCAATACCGCGAATACGCGGATGTCGCGCGCCGCTTCGGCTTCGAAGCCTCGCGCGGCTCCGACTTCCATGCACCCGGCGAAGGCCGCGTCGACCTCGGCACGCTGCCGCCATTGCCCGCCGATCTGAAGCCCGTCTGGGAACGCTGGCTGTGATCGCGCGCTGTGCCGCAGCGGCACGAGAGGCGCGAAGGCGGTCATCCGGGGCGTGTGCTTTCGCCTCATCCTCCGTCCGATTTTCAGCCTGACGCTCCGTCCATCGTCACCCGTAGCCACTGTAAGTCACTATGTCTCAATACTTTCGGCTTCATCCGGATAACCCACAGCCCCGCCTCGTCAAGCAGGCGGTGCAGATCATCAACGATGGCGGCGTCGTCGCGTTGCCGACGGATTCGAGCTACGCACTTGCCTGTCATCTCGACGATAAAGACGCCGTCGAGCGCCTGCGGCGGATTCGCGGTCTTGATGAGAAGGCATTGCTGTCGCTGCTGGTGCGCGATCTGTCGGAGTTGTCGAACTTCGCAATGGTCGACAACCGGCAATACCGGCTGATCAAGTCGGTCACGCCGGGCCCTTACGTTTTCGTGTTGCAGGCCACCAAGGAAGTGCCGCGGCGCCTGTCGCACCCGTCGCGCAAAACCATCGGCTTGCGGGTGCCGGATCACGCGATCACGCTGGCGATTCTCGAAGAGCTCGGCCAGCCGCTGCTCGGCTCCACGCTGATCATGCCGGGCGAAACCCAGCCGTTGAACGATCCGGAAGAAATCCGCGAGCGGCTCGAAAAGCAATTGGACCTGGTGATCGACGGCGGCCCATGCGTGTGCGAACCGTCCACGGTGATCGATCTGACCGGCGCCGAGCCGGTGCTGGTGCGGCCGGGGCGCGGTTCGCTCGCGCCGTTCGGTCTCGAAGAGACGGCATGAGTGAAAGCGGACAGACGCACGCAATCGCGTTGTTACAATAGCGAGTTATGGATTCTTCCCTGATACAGACCATTGCGGTTTACGCGTTGCCGGTGATTTTCGCGATCACGCTGCACGAGGCCGCGCATGGCTACGTCGCGCGCTGGCTCGGCGACAATACCGCGTACGTGCTTGGCCGCGTTTCCATCAATCCGATGCGGCATATCGATCCGCTCGGCACGATCGCCATCCCTTTACTCTTGTACTTCGCCACCAGCGGCGCGTTTATGTTCGGTTACGCGAAGCCCGTGCCGGTTGCCTTCGGCAATCTGCGCAATCCGCGCTGGGGCAGCCTGTGGGTTGCCTTCGCCGGGCCGGCCTCCAATTTCATCCAGGCGCTGGTGTGGGGCCTGATCGGCGTCGCGCTCGCGGTGATGAGTGTCGACGAGCCTTTCTTCACGCGCATGGCCGCTGCCGGCGTGGGCGTGAACCTCGTGCTCGGCGTGCTCAACCTGTTTCCGCTGCCTCCGCTCGACGGCGGCCGCGTGCTGATGGCGCTGCTGCCGCCGCGCCAGTCGATCGCGCTGTCGCGCCTCGAACCGTACGGCTTTTTCATCGTGATGGCGCTGGTCATGACGGGCACGCTCACACGCTATTGGCTCAGTCCACTCGTGACGCTCGGCTACGGTGCGATTACCGCAATTCTGACTCCACTTGTTTCGCTTTTCTAAATAACCATGTTCCCAGACCGTATCTTCTCCGGCATGCGGCCCACCGGGTCGCTGCACCTCGGCCACTATCACGGCGTGCTGAAAAACTGGGTGCGGCTGCAGTCCGAATACCCGTGTTTCTTCTGCGTGGTCGATTGGCACGCGCTGACGACGCACTACGAAACGCCTGAAGTGATCGAAAAGAACGTGTGGGACGTGCTGATCGACTGGCTCGCCTCCGGCATCGATCCGGCGCAGGCTACGCTCTTCATCCAGAGCAAGGTGCCCGAACATGCGGAGCTGGCCTTGCTGCTCGGCATGAGCACGCCGCTCGGCTGGCTCGAACGTGTGCCGACCTACAAGGAGCAGCAGGAAAAGCTGAAGGACAAGGATCTGTCGACCTACGGCTTCCTCGGCTATCCGGTGCTGATGGCGGCGGACATTCTGCTGTACCGCGGCTCGCTCGTGCCGGTCGGCGAAGACCAGGTGCCGCACGTCGAGATGACGCGTGAAATCGCGCGCCGCTTCAACTACCTGTACGGCCGCGAACCGGGCTTCGAGGAGAAGGCCAACGAAGCCGCGAAGAAACTGGGCGGCAAGCGCGCCAAGCTGTATCACGAACTGCGCAACGCCTATCAGCAGGAAGGCGACGACGAAGCGCTCGAACAGGCGCGGGCGATGTTGCAGGAATCGCAGAGCCTGTCGATGAACGATCGCGAACGTCTGTTCGGTTACCTCGAAGGTTCGCGCAAGATCATTCTGGTCGAGCCGCAGGCGATGTTGACCGAAGCGTCGCGCATGCCGGGTCTCGACGGCCAGAAGATGTCGAAGTCGTACGGCAACACGATCGGCCTGCGTGAAGACGCGGAAACGATTGCGAAGAAAGTCCGCACCATGCCGACCGATCCGGCCCGCGTGCGCCGCACCGATCCGGGCGATCCGGACAAGTGCCCGGTGTGGCAGCTGCACCAGGTCTACACGGACGAAGCCACGCACGAGTGGGTGCAGAAGGGCTGCCGGACAGCGGGTATTGGATGTCTCGAGTGCAAGCAGCCGGTGATCGAAGGCATTCTGCGCGAGCAGCAGCCCATGCTCGAGCGCGCGCAGAAGTACATGGACGATCCGTCGCTGTTGCGCGCGATCGTCGCCGATGGCTGCGACAAGGCCCGCAAGTTCGCCACGGAAACGATGCGTGATGTGCGCGAAGCGATGGGTCTGTCGTACAACTGAGCCGCGCTGAAGCGATGAGCACGCCCACTGCCGCTTCGCCCGGTTCTTCGCCCGCTACCTCGCACGGAATCGGCGAACCGTCGCGCTGGGTGCGTCACTGGGCGCATCTGGTCGCGGTGGGTGGCGCGGTGCTCGACGTCGCCTCCGGGGCGGGGCGGCATGCGCGGTTCTTTGCGTCGCTGGGTCATCCGGTGACCGCAATCGATCGCGACGCGGCCGCGCTGGACGCTATGCGCGACGAGCCACTCGTGACCACGCTCCAGGCCGACATCGAAGGCGCCGCGTGGCCGTTGGCCGCCGAGGCGAAATTCGCCGCCATCGTGGTCACGAACTACCTGCACCGACCGCTGTTTCCGCAGCTTTTGCATTCGCTTGCGCCAGGTGGCGTGCTGGTTTACGAGACCTTCGCGCAAGGTAACGAAAGCGTCGGCAAACCGTCTAATCCGGCGTTTTTACTCGCGCCCGGCGAGCTGCTCGACGTGGTGCGCGGCCACCTTCGCGTAGTCGCATTTCAAGACGGATTTCTCGCGCAGCCGCGCCCGGCTTACGTCCAGCGGATATGCGCAATCATGGAGGCGGATCGTTCAGCCGAGCACGCGCAGGCGGCGCCCCCGCCTTGTTACGAGTTGGCTGGCTAATCCGCTACAATCGCGGTTTACCTGATCATATTCATGGCGTTTCATGACTAACGGCAATCAAAGCAGCACTGGCGGCGTTCAGATTCGCGGCAGCATTCCTGCCATCATCACCCCGATGCTCGAAGACGGCAGCCTCGATCTGCCGGCGTTTCGCAAACTGATCGACTGGCATATCGCAGAGGGCACGAACGCTCTCGTCGTGGTCGGCACGAGCGGCGAGTCGGCCACGCTGTCGGTCGAAGAACACGTGCTGATGGTAAAAACCGCAGTCGAGCACACAGCGGGCCGGATTCCGGTGATCGCGGGCTCGGGCGGCAACTCCACCACTGAAGCCATCGAGCTTACGCAGCAGGCCAAAGAGGTCGGCGCGCACGCCTCGCTGCAGGTCGTGCCGTACTACAACAAGCCGACCCAGGAAGGCATCTACCGCCACTTCGCGAAGATCGCCGAGACTGTCGATCTGCCGGTGATCCTGTACAACGTGCCGGGCCGTACGGTCGCGGACATGAGCAACGAAACGATTCTGCGTTGCGCGCAGGTGCCGGGCATCATTGGTGTGAAGGAAGCGACGGGCAACATCGATCGCGCCGCGCACCTGATCAAATCGGCACCCGCGCATTTCGGCATCTACAGCGGCGACGATCCCACGGCGATCGCGTTGATGCTGCTCGGCGGCCACGGCAATATTTCGGTTACCGCGAACGTCGCGCCGCGCGCGATGAGCGATCTGTGCAAAGCCGCACTCGCCGCAGACGCCAAAACCGCCCGCGAGATTCATTTGAAACTCCTGTCGTTGCATAAGAACCTGTTCATCGAATCGAACCCGATTCCCGCGAAATGGGCGTTGCAGCAACTGGGTCGTGTGCAGGGCGGAATCCGCCTGCCGCTCACGCCGCTCGACGCGCAATACCACGAAGTGGTGCGTGGCGCGCTGCGCGAAGCGGGTCTGCTGGGCTAAACGGGCTCAACCCGGTACCCCAGCGTTAAACGAAAGCCTGCCACCGGCACTCCCTTAACCGACGTCGATCCAGCCCACGTTCCCGGCACACAGAACCAGGCACCGCGTTCCAGCATCACGAAGGACCTCATGAAACGTTCCGCACTTTCCCTCCACGCAACCCGCATGGCGGCGCTGGCGCTTGCCTTGGTAACGCTCGCCGGCTGTGACACGCTGAACGACTGGTTCGCCTCCGACCGCGTCAACTACAAGGGCGCTGGCAGCGCACCGCCGCTCGCCGTTCCCGGCGATCTGACCACCACTGCGACCGATCAGCGCTACGTGGCGCCGCCGGCCAATCTGGCGCTGGGCGGCTCGCCGCAACGCGCGGTCACCGCAGCGGGCAATTCCACCGAAGGCCAGCCGAATGCACAAGACCCGCTGGGCATGCACATCGAGCGTGACGGCGATCGTCGCTGGCTGGTCGTCGACGGACGTACGCCGGAACAATTGTGGCCGCAGCTGCAGGAGTTCTGGCAGGAGAACGGCTTCGCGCTGAAAACCGATGCGCCGGCCACCGGCATCATGACCACCGACTGGGCTGAAAACCGCGCCAATATTCCGGACGACTGGTTCCGTCGCACGGTCGGCAAGGTGATCGACTTCGCGTACTCGTCGGGCACCCGTGACAGCTTCCGCACGCTCGTGTCGCGCGGTCCGGCTGATACCACGGACATCTCGATCACGCATAGCGCGATGGAAGAAATGCTGACGGGGCAGGACAAGACGTCGTCGCGCTGGGAAGAGCGTCCGCGCGATCCGGCGCTGGAAGCGCTGTTCCTGACCAAGCTGATGCAGAAGTTCGGCTTGACCGAAGCGCAGTCGAAGCAACTCCTGACCGACGCGCATCCTGCCGCCGCGCCGGCCACCATCGAAAAGGACGCGGGTGCATCGACGCTCGACCTGCAGGAATCGTTCGACCGTGCATGGCTGCGTGTGGGTCTCGCGCTCGACCGCACCAACTTCACCGTCGACAACCGCGATCGCGCGAAAGGCATCTATTACGTCCGTTACGCGGACTCGATGCAGGAGCTGAAGAAAGAAGGGCTGTTCGGCAAGCTGTTCTACAGCGGCAATTCGTCGAAGAAGCCGGGTCAGGAATTCCTCGTCAATGTGCGCTCGAAGGGCGACACCGTGACGCAGGTGGCGGTGCTGGACGCGAACGGGCAGGTGGATAATTCGTCCGACGCGCAGCGCATCGTGACGTTGTTGCACGCACAACTGAACTAAGCGGGCTGTGCGCTTCGCCAGTCTCGGCAGCGGCAGTGAAGGCAATGCCTTGCTGGTGGAAGCGCAAAGCGGCGCGACCACCACGCGTGTGCTGCTGGATTGCGGCTTTTCGGCCAAGGAAGTCGAGCGGCGTTTGATGCGGCTCGGTGCGGGCGTCGAAGGTCTCGACGCCATTCTGATTACACATGAACACAGCGACCACATTGGCAGCGCGCTAACGCTGGCGCGCAAGTGGTCGATTCCGTTGTACATGAGCTGGGGCACCGCCCGCGCGGTGGGTGCCGACGAAGCCGACGTCGACCTGCAGGTGCTGTGGGGCGACGAAGCGGTGGCAATCGGCGACCTCAGCATTCTCCCTTACACCGTTCCTCACGACGCCCGCGAGCCGCTGCAATACGTGCTCTCCAACGGTGCGAGCCGGCTTGGCGTGCTGACCGACGTCGGTACCTCGACGCCGCATATCAGCGCGGTGCTGAGCGGCTGCGATGCACTGGTGCTCGAGTGCAATCACGACGTGCGGATGCTGGCAGGTAGCCGCTATCCTCAATCGCTGAAGGCGCGCATCGGCGGCAATCATGGGCATCTGAACAACGAGGCTGCGGCTGAAATCCTGGCCTCGCTCGATCGTTCGCGTTTGCGGCATCTTGTGGCTGCGCATCTGAGCCAGCAGAACAACTCACCGGAACTGGCGCAGGCTGCAATGGCGGGGGTGTTGGGTGCTGCGCCGACTGAAGTAGTGGTCGCTTCTCAAGACGAAGGCTTCGACTGGTTGAGCCTGTGATCCATCTCTGACTGCTATGTATCGCCACGCGTAGCGTTCCCCATCGACGTGCCGCTTGCGCAATAAAAAAGCCCATGACGATTGCTCGCCATGGGCTTTTTCTTCAAGGCGGGCGTTTCGGGCGCCGCGCCTTGCGTCAAACTCAGTTGCGGTTGCCGCCGAAGATGCCGAGCAGCGCGAGCAGGTTGACGAACACGTTGTACAGGTCCAGATAGATTGCGAGGGTGGCGGTGATGTAATTCGTCTCACCGCCGTTCACGACGCGTTGTACGTCAAACAGCATGTAGGCCGAGAAGATCACGATGGCCAGCACCGACACCGTCAGCATCAACGCCGGCAAGTGCAGGAACACGTTCGCGACCGAAGCCAGCAGCAGCACGACCACGCCCATGAACAGCCATTTGCCGAGACCCGAGAAGTCACGCTTGCTGACCGTGGCGATCGTGGCCATGGACGCGAAGATCACGCCAGTGCCACCAAAGGCGAGCATGATCAGCGAAGGGCCGTTCGAAAAACCGAGCACGAAGCTCAGGATGCGCGACAGCATCAGGCCCATGAAGAACGTGAAGCCGAGCAGCACGAACACGCCGACGGCGCTGTCTTTGGTTTTCTGGATGGCGAACATGAAGCCGAACGCGATCGCGAAGAACGCCAGCATGCTCATGCCGGGGCTGGTGGCGGCGAACAGCGAGAAACCGGTTGCCACACCCACCCATGCGCCGAGCACGGTCGGAATCATGGACAGCGCTAGCAGCCAGTAAGTGTTCCGTAGCACGCGGTTGCGCGTTTCGACCGTGCTGACTGCGCCATTGCGGCCAAAGCTATACGGATGATCGTTCATGGTCTCTCCTTACCTCAGAAGCGTGTTGCGTAATGGTTGTGCCGCGGGTATCGCAGCGGTTGTACGTCGGGTCGTGCAGCGCCGGCCGGAATTTTCCCCTCCGATCGCAGCGTGTCCATCCCTAAGATTGGCGCGATGGCTGGGAGTTTCAATCCCTCGAAAATGTCCACACAGCCTACGCTACCAGTATTTAGAAACTCCTGCTTGGAGTCTTTCAGTGTTGTAAGGGTTCAATCGCAATCATACACGGGAACATGCTACAATAGCGGATTCATTTGAATCTGTAACCTCTTAATTTTTTGGAGTTTTTATGGCGATCGAACGCACCCTGTCCATTATCAAGCCGGACGCAGTGGCCAAGAACGTGATCGGTCAGATCTACAGCCGTTTCGAAAACGCTGGCCTGAAGATCGTGGCTTCGCGCATGGTCCACCTGTCGCGCGCTGACGCAGAGAAGTTCTACGCTGTGCACGCCGCACGTCCGTTCTTCAAGGACCTGGTCGATTTCATGATCTCCGGCCCGGTCGTGGTGCAAGCGCTGGAAGGCGAAAACGCAATCCTGAAGCACCGCGAACTGATGGGCGCAACGGACCCGAAGAAGGCGGAAAAGGGCACGATCCGCGCCGACTTCGCCGACAGCATCGACGCTAACGCGGTGCACGGTTCGGACGCCGTTGAAACGGCTGCGGTTGAAATTGCGTTCTTCTTCCCGGAAGTGAACGTCTACTCGCGTTAAGCGGGTTCAGGCGGGTTTTGCCGGGTTTGAATAACTGGCGTTATCCGCGCGATTCGTGCGCTGCCGTTGGATTTGTCGCACGAATCCGCACGAACAGCCCGGCAAAGTAGTAAGGTAAAGCAGCAGGAATGGGCGCGAACGGCATTGCGTTCATGCAGCTTGTTGCATGAACGTAGTCTCGCACTGAAATGGCAGGATTCGATATGACGAGCAGTCCCACCGTCAACCTTCTCGACCTCGACGCCCAAGGGCTTGTCGCCTACTGCGACAGCCTGGGCGAGAAGCCGTTTCGCGCCAAGCAATTGCAGCGTTGGATCCATCAGTACAACGCCGCCGACTTCGACGGTATGACCGATCTGGCGAAGTCCTTGCGCGAAAAGCTCAAAGGCCGCGCAACGATTACGATGCCAGGCATCGTCAGCGACAATATTTCGACCGACGGCACACGCAAGTGGCTGATCGACGTCGGCAACAGCAACGCGGTTGAAACCGTCTACATCCCCGAAGAAACGCGTGGCACGCTGTGCGTGTCGTCGCAGGCCGGGTGCGCGGTCAACTGCCGTTTCTGTTCGACCGGCAAACAGGGTTTCTCCCGCAATCTCACCACCGGTGAAATCATCGGCCAGTTGCGCATGGCCGAGTTCGCGCTGCGCGCGACGCGCGGCACGGACGGTGGGCGCGCCACCGGTGGCGATGGCAAAGGCGAACGCGTCGTCACGAATGTGGTGATGATGGGCATGGGCGAGCCGCTGCTCAATTACGACGCGGTGGTGCCCGCCATGCGCCTGATGCTGGACGATAACGCGTACGGCCTGTCGCGTCGGCGTGTCACCTTGTCCACCTCCGGCGTGGTGCCGATGATGGACCGGCTTGGCGCCGATCTGCCGGTGGCGCTCGCGGTTTCGTTGCATGCGCCGAGCGATCAGTTGCGCGACATGCTGGTGCCGCTGAACAAGAAGTATCCGCTGCGCGAACTGATGGCTGCTTGCCAGCGCTATCTGAAAGTCGCGCCGCGCGATTTCATTACGTTCGAATATTGCATGCTCGACGGCGTCAATGACAGCGAAGCGCAAGCGCGCGAATTGCTGGCCGTTACGCGCGACGTCCCATGCAAGTTCAACCTGATTCCGTTTAATCCGTTCCCAGAGTCGGGTCTCATCCGCTCGAAGCCGGAACAGATCAAGCGGTTTGCACAAGTGTTGATGGACGCGGGCGTCGTCACCACAGTGCGTAAAACACGCGGCGATGATATCGACGCTGCCTGCGGTCAGTTGGCTGGTGCGGTCAAAGACCGCACGCGCCTCGCTGAGCGCACCGGGAAGGCGGCGAAGGTGATCGAGGTTCGCGCCGTGTAATCGTGCGAGGCGAGGCAGGGCGTGACGTTCGGAAGAAAGCTGTCCGGGCGCGCAAAAACCCTCCGCGTGATCCGCGATTAAAAAGAAAGTTTGCAGAAGCGATCGGAAGCGGCACACAAGGCCGCGCATTTTGTTATAAACGGTCTGCGATTCGGGCGAGAGGCTTTGGCCCGTCCAGGTTGCACAAGTGAAAAAGAATCGACGCGAAAGGATTTGGGATGAGTGAGCCGCAGCACCCGCAGCCGCAGGACACAGACACAAACGAAGGCCATCCGGCGCCAGTCGCCCGGGCGGTGGTGCAACCTGTTGTGCAGCCGGGTCTGGTGGGTTTGGATTCTCTGGCAGCGGTTGGCGCGCGCTTGACCCAGTTGCGTGAATCCAAGGGCTGGACGATTGAAGACGTGTCGGCGCGCCTGAAGGTATCCGTCACCAAATTGCGTGCGCTCGAATCTGGCGACATCAGTCACTTGCCGGACACGACCTTTGCGCTCGGCGTGGTGCGCAGCTATGCGAAGATGCTCGGCGCCGATCCCACGCCGTTCACCCAGGCTTTGCGCCGTGAGAAGGGCGTGCCTGCGCCGGATCTGTCGATGCCGGCTTCGTCGGGTAAGGATTTGCCGCGCGGCCGCGTATCGCTGTCGCTCGGTGGCAGTGGGCAAAAGAGCCGTTCGTGGCTGTGGGGTGTCGCGGCGGTGATCGTCGCGGTGATCGCCCTCGCCATGTGGCATACCAATGGGGGCGATTCGTCGGCGTGGCTCGCACGTTTGAAGGCGAGCGCGAACGGCGCCGCGGGTGGCGCGACCGGCGCATCGGGCGCGGTGGCGCAAAGTCCGGCGGCGGGTTCCGAGGCAACCGCGGAAGACGCTGCTTCCGCGACGGAAACGCAGGCTACAACAGATAATGCAGCGTCGGCTACGCCGATGCCCGCGCCGCTGGCAACCGGTACGGCGCCGTCTCCCGCGCCGTCTGTGACGGCTGCAGCGGTCGCGCCGAAAGCCGGTTCACAGGCGGCGGCGCAAGGCGCAAGCGCGCCGGTGGTCGCTGCGATTGGCGCATCAGCTGTGACGCCGGCCGCAGGTGAGGCGATCGTTGCGCTGCGCGTGACGCAAGACAGCTGGTTCAGCGTGCGTGGCAAGGACGGCAAGGAAGTGTTCTCCGGCCTCGTGCACGCAGGCGATACGAAGGAAGTGACGGGCGCGGCGCCTTTCAAGGTCACGATCGGCAACAAGGCAGGTCTCGAGTCGATTACGCTCGACGGCCAGCCGGTCGATCCGTCGAAATATTCGGCAGCCAAGGGTAATGTGGCGCGCTTCGCGCTGCCTTGATAGATACGGTGTGCGCCGCGGCCAACCGGTCCGCGGCGCTTTTTCAATTCAGGCGCTACGTCTTTTGTGTAGCGCATGCGGCGTAAATGGGTTTTTCGATGCAATCCGAAGCTCAATCCCAATCCAGTAGCAAGATCGTTTCAACCGAGCCGGTGTTCGGCGGCCACGCTGCGCGGCGCAAGTCGCACGCGGTCGATGTCCGTTGGGGCGGCCAGCTCGTCACCATCGGCGGCGATGCGCCTGTGCGCATTCAGTCGATGACCAACACCGACACCGCGGACGCGATCGGCACGGCGATCCAGATCAAGGAGCTGGCGCAAGCCGGTTCGGAACTGGTGCGTATCACGGTTAATACGCCCGAAGCGGCGGCGGCCGTGCCGGCTGTTCGCGAGCAGCTCGACCGCATGGGCGTGTCCGTGCCGCTCGTCGGCGATTTTCATTACAACGGCCATTTGCTGCTGCGCGATTACCCCGCGTGCGCGGAGTCGCTGTCGAAGTACCGGATCAATCCCGGCAATGTCGGCCACGGCGCAAAGCGCGACACGCAGTTCGCGCAAATGATCGAAGCGGCCGTGAAGTACGACAAGCCGGTGCGGATCGGCGTCAATTGGGGCAGCCTCGACCAGGACCTGCTCGCAAAGATGATGGACGAAAACGCCGCGCGTTCCACACCGTGGGAAGCGCAGAGCGTGATGTACGAAGCGTTGATCCAGTCGGCAATCGGCTCGGCGGAGCGCGCGGTCGAAATCGGCCTGCCGCGCAACAAGATCATTCTGTCGTGCAAGGTCAGCGGAGTGCAGGATCTGATCGCCGTGTACCGCGAACTCGCGCGCCGTTGCGAATTCGCGCTGCATCTCGGCTTGACCGAGGCGGGCATGGGTTCGAAGGGCATCGTGGCGTCGACCGCTGCGTTGTCGGTGTTGCTGCAAGAAGGCATCGGCGACACGATCCGTATTTCGCTGACGCCGGAGCCGGGTGGTCCGCGGACCGGCGAAGTGATTGTTGGTCAGGAAATTCTGCAGACCATGGGCCTGCGTTCGTTCACGCCGATGGTGATCGCGTGCCCAGGTTGCGGCCGTACCACCAGCACGCTGTTCCAGGAACTGGCGTCGCAAATCCAGACCTATCTGCGCACGCAGATGCCGGTCTGGCGCGATCAGTATCCTGGCGTCGAGAAGATGCATGTCGCGGTGATGGGCTGCATCGTCAACGGTCCGGGTGAATCGAAGCAGGCGAATATCGGCATCAGCTTGCCGGGCTCGGGCGAAAATCCGGCCGCGCCGGTGTTCGTCGACGGCGAGAAGGTCAAGACGCTGCGCGGCGATAACATTGCGCAAGAATTCCAGCAAATCGTGAGTGATTACGTCGAGCGCCGCTATGGCCGCACCGACGCCGGCCGCACCGAAGCCGGTCGCACCGAAGCACTCAACTAAATACCGTCAATTGAAGACAGATGACTGAACAGAAGAAAAAGCTCGAAAAGCTGTCCGGCGTGAAGGGCATGAACGACATCCTTCCGCAGGAAGCCGGCCTGTGGGAATTTTTCGAAACGACCGTCAAGTCGCTGCTGCGTTCGTACGGATACCAGAATATTCGTACACCGATCATCGAGCATACGCAGTTGTTCAAGCGCGGTATCGGCGAAGTGACCGACATCGTCGAGAAAGAGATGTACAGCTTTACTGACGCGTTGAACGGCGAAAATCTGACGATGCGCCCGGAAAACACGGCGGCAGTTGTGCGCGCCACGATCGAGCACAACATGCTGTACGACGGTCCGAAGCGTCTGTGGTACATCGGCCCGATGTTCCGTCACGAGCGTCCGCAGCGCGGCCGGTATCGGCAGTTCCATCAGGTCGGCGTGGAAGCATTGGGTTTCGCCGGACCGGACACCGATGCTGAAATCATCATGATGTGCCAGCGTCTGTGGGACGACCTCGGCTTGATGGGTATCAAGCTCGAACTGAATTCGCTGGGTCTCGTGGAAGAGCGCGCGGCACATCGCGTCGAGTTGATCGCTTACCTCGAAAAGCACATGGACGTGCTCGACGAAGAGGCGAAGCGCCGTCTGCATACGAACCCGCTGCGCGTGCTCGACACGAAGAATCCGGCCATGCAGGAAGTTGCGCAGAACGCGCCCAGGCTGATCGATTTTCTCGGCGAAGAATCGCGTGCGCACTTCGAAGGCCTGCAGCGCATTCTGAAGGCGAACAACATTCCGTTCACGATCAATCCGCGTCTCGTGCGCGGTCTCGATTACTACAATCTGACCGTGTTCGAATGGGTGACCGACAAACTTGGCGCGCAAGGCACGGTCGCGGCGGGAGGCCGTTACGATCCGCTCATCGAGCAGCTCGGCGGCAAGCCGACGGGTGCATGCGGCTGGGCAATGGGTGTCGAACGTATCCTCGAGTTGCTGAAAGAAGAACAACTCGTGCCGGAAGACGAAGGTTGCGACGTGTACGTGGTCCATCAGGGCGACGCGGCACGCGAACAGGCCTTTATCATCGCCGAGCGTTTGCGCGATACGGGCCTCGACGTGATCCTGCATTGCAGCGCCGACGGTCAAACGGCGAGCTTCAAGTCGCAAATGAAGCGCGCTGACGCGAGCGGCGCGGCATTCGCGGTGATCCTCGGCGAAGACGAGATCGCCAACGGCACGGTCGGCGTGAAGCCGCTGCGCGATGCGGGCGCGAACGGCGCTAACGGCGGTAAAAACGAGCAACATAACGTGCCCGCCGAAGACTTGACCGAATTTCTAATCAATGCGATGGTTGCAACCGCCGAAGACGGCGACGACTGATCGCGATGTCGTCGAGCCCCTTGGCTCGACATGCACACGTATCAAGAAAGAGGAAATCGCCGGGCGATGAGTTACCACGACGAACAAGAATCGATTGAAAGTCTGAAGGCATGGTGGACGCAGTGGGGCAATGCATCCACGTGGATCGTGCTGGTCGCATTGGTTGCAGCAGCCGGCTGGAATGGCTGGAATTTCTGGCAACGGCGTCAGGCGGCGGAAGCCGCGGTGCTGTATGACCAGGTGCAGCAAGCCGCGGCATCGGGCGACAAGGCGAAGATCACGCGCGTCGCCACCGACATGGAAGACAAGTTCAGCCGCACCGCGTATGCGCAGATGACCGCGTTGGGCGCTGCCAAGGCGCTGTACGCAGCGGGTGATGAAGCTGCCGCGAAGGCCCAGTTGCAATGGACCATCGATCACGCCAAAGACGACGAGTTCAAGCAGATCGCCAGGCTGCGTCTGGCTGCGCTGCTGCTCGACGACAAAGCTTACGACCAGGGCCTTGCACTGCTTGCCGAACCGCAGTCCGACGCGTTCAAGGGCATTGTGGCGAACGGCCGCGGTGACCTGCTCGCCGCGCAAGGCAAGCGTGACGACGCGCGCGCGGCCTACAAGCTCGCGCTCGACACGCTGTCGAAAAACGATAGCTCGGCTCGCCAGTTGATTCAGTTCAAGCTGGACGCGCTGGGCGGCTAATCGCCGCATGCAGCGCGCCGCAATGTAACGGCCAACCGGTCTCCTTTAATTAATTTCCTGAATGCTTCGTCCACCGATGAATCTGCTGAAACGTTACGCTGTGCCCGTTGCCTGTGCGATGACCGTCCTTACCATGGCGGCTTGCTCATCCACGAAAGACGAGCGCCGCGTGCCGACGCCGCTCACCGAGTTCAAACCCGTGCTCGACGTGCAGCAGGCGTGGAAGGCCAGCGTGGGCAAAGCGGGTCGTTACCTGTTCTCGCCAGTCGCGGTCGGCAACGCGGTGTACGCGGCAGGCGCGAATGGCTCGGTTGCGAAGATCGACGCGCAAACCGGTCAGGACATCTGGCGCATCAAGCTGCATGACGATCTGTCGGCAGGTGTCGGCAGTGACGGCACGCTCACCGCGGTCGGCGGCCTGAAGGGCGATGTCTACGTGCTTGGCGCGGACGGCAAGCAATTGTGGACGGCCAAGGCGCCTGGCGAGATCATCTCGCCGCCGCTGGTCGGCAACGGTCTGGTGGTGGTGCGCACGGTCGACGGTCAGATCGTCGCGTTCAATGCGCAAACCGGCGAGCAGAAGTGGAACTATCGCAACCGCGCGGTGCCGCTCAATCTGCGCGTCTCGTCGGGCATGACGTTCGCAGGCGACGCGGCTGTGCTGGCGGGCTTCCCGGGCGGCTCGTTTGCCGCGATCAACCTGCAGACCGGCGACAACTACTGGCAAACGCCGGTGTCGTATCCGAAAGGCGTGACGGAAGTGGAGCGCATCAATGACGTGACCGGTCCGCCCACGCTGGTCGGTTCGGAAACCTGCGCGGTGACGTTCCAGGGCCAGATTGGCTGCTTCGATGCGAATTCGGGCCGGGCAGTGTGGGAAAAGGCGTTTTCGAGCACGAGCGGTCTGGCGCAAGATGACGCCGCCGTGGTGGCGGCCGACGACTGGTCGGTGGTGTCGGCGTTCGACGTCAGCAACGGCGCCCCGCTGTGGAAGAACGACAAGCTCAAGAACCGCGAGCTCAGCGTCCCGTTTATCCTGGGTCACGCCGCCGTGCTGGGCGACTATCAGGGCTTCGTGCACTTCCTGTCGCGAGACGACGGCACGCTCGTGGCCCGTATGAAGACCGACGGCAGCCCGATTACCGCAGCGCCGGTGCTGGCCGGCGAAACGCTGGTCGTGCTGACGCATGACGGTGACTTGTACGGCTACCGCCCGCGCTGATCGCGCAGGTCTCGAGAGGTCGAGCGTGCAGGCCGGCTTCGCCGGCCGCGCGCGTTTTTGCTGGGCAACAGAGTAATTAGAAGAATTCCGCCGGACTGGCTGGTCCGGCAAGTCGGACCAGAAGCGGCCCATGTGGCCACCGGTGGCTGCTTGCGGCGCCACCTTCGGCGGCTCGCATTGAACTGGCATGCGAGCCGTTGAGCAAGAAAGACTGAAGCTGGCGGCCCACTGGCGCCGCCCCATACAGCCAACCCCCCGTCCACCCGGGTGCGCATATTGACGGCGCATCCGTGGCTGGCCGAATTCGTGATAATTTTCGTCAAACGCTGCCGTGTAGCGGCCGCATGGCGTCGCTACGCGGGCGGTCGATTTCGATCCCGCGTTTCACCGTGAACAACATCTGATGAAACCCGTTATTGCCCTGGTTGGGCGCCCCAATGTGGGGAAATCCACGCTATTTAACCGCCTCACGCGCACGCGTGATGCGCTGGTTGCCGACCTGCCCGGTCTCACCCGCGATCGCCATTATGGCGAAGGGCGCGCCGGCGACCGGCCGTATCTGGTCGTCGATACCGGCGGCTTCGAGCCGGTGGCCAAGGACGGCATCCTGCACGAGATGGCGCGTCAAACCCGCCAGGCGGTCGAGGAATCGGACGTCGTCGTGTTCATCGTCGACGGCCGCAATGGTCTCGCGCCGCAAGACAAGACGATCGCCGACTACCTGCGCAAGGTCGGCCGGCCGATTTTCCTCGTCGTCAACAAGGCGGAGGGGATGAAGTACAGCACGGTGGCGGCCGACTTCTACGAACTTGGTCTCGGCGACCCGCGCGCGATCTCGGCGGCGCATGGCGACGGCGTCACCGAAATGATCAACGAAGCGCTCGGCGTTGCGTACGCGGGGCAACCGGAAGAGGAAGAAGGCGAGAAAGAAGCGCGCGGCGTGAAGATCGCGATCGTCGGCCGGCCGAACGTCGGCAAGTCGACCTTGATCAACGCGTTGGTCGGCGAAGAGCGCGTGATCGCGTTCGATATGCCAGGCACCACGCGCGATTCGATCTACGTCGATTTCGAGCGTCAGGGCAAGCCGTACACACTGATCGACACAGCGGGTTTGCGTCGCCGCGGCAAGGTGTTCGAAGCGATCGAGAAATTCTCGGTGGTGAAAACGCTGCAGTCGATTTCGGACGCAAACGTCGTGATCCTGCTGCTCGACGCCCGCCAGGACATCTCGGAACAGGACGCGCACATCGCCGGCTTCGTGGTGGAGCAGGGCCGTGCGCTGGTAGTGGGCGTGAACAAGTGGGACGGTCTCGATCCCCATGTGCGCGAGCGCACGAAGGCGGACCTCGAGCGCAAACTAAAATTTCTCGACTTCGCCAAATTCCATTTCATTTCCGCAGCGGAAAAAACCGGAATTGGCCCGCTGATGCGTTCGGTCGACGACGCGTACGCGGCGGCCATGGCCAAGCTGCCGACGCCGAAGCTGACGCGCGCGCTCATCGATGCAGTCGAATTCCAGCAGCCGCGCCGACGCGGTCCGGTGCGTCCGAAACTGCGTTACGCGCACCAGGGCGGACAGAATCCGCCGATCATCGTGATTCACGGTAACGCGCTCGACGCAATCACCGAAACGTACAAACGCTACCTCGAAAACCGCTTCAGGGAAACTTTCAAGCTGACTGGGACTCCATTGCGCATAGAGTTCAGATCGTCGACGAACCCTTACGCGGATAAAGGCTGAAGCCAGGCTGAAAACCGCGTGTGTGCTGGGTTTGGCCGCCAGGCCGGGCCCGCGCGCAGAAATGAAAATCGGCTATAGTGTAGCGGTTGACGGCGGATCTCTTTTTCTTCGTCGTCAATTCAGTCAACCTGCAAAAAAATACGGAGTTTGCTATGAGCAACAAAGGGCAATTGTTACAAGACCCGTTTTTGAACGCACTGCGTAAAGAGCATGTGCCGGTGTCGATCTACTTGGTCAACGGCATCAAGCTTCAAGGGAACATCGAATCGTTCGACCAGTACGTCGTGTTGCTCCGGAATACGGTCACCCAGATGGTCTACAAGCACGCAATTTCTACTGTCGTGCCTGCCCGTCCGGTGAATTTCCACCCGGATTCCGAACAGTCCTAACCCCCGTCCGCGGCCGGCGCAGCGTCGCCCGTTGGCGATTACTCCCGGCCGCCTTATTTTGATACCTTCCAATTTGATCAATGCAGCGCTTGTCGGCATCGACTTCGGTAAGATCGATTTCGAAGCCAGTCTCGAAGAACTCAGCCTGCTCGCACAAAGCGCGGGCGCGAATCCCTTAGTTACCCTCACGGGGCGCCGGTCCAGTCCCGATGCCAAGATGTTCGTCGGCAGCGGCAAGGCCGAAGAACTGCGTCTTGCCTGTGAGGCGAACGACATCGAACTCGTCATTTTCAATCACGCTCTGGCCCCTGCGCAGCAGCGCAATCTGGAGCAGGCGCTTAACCGCCGCGTGATTGATCGAACCAGCCTCATTCTCGATATTTTTGCGCAACGCGCCCGCAGCCACGAAGGCAAGCTGCAGGTGGAGCTCGCGCAACTCCAGTATCTATCGACGCGGCTAATCCGCGCATGGACCCACCTCGAGCGCCAGAAAGGTGGTATCGGTTTACGGGGCCCGGGCGAAACGCAGCTCGAAACCGACCGTCGTTTGATCGGTGAGCGCATCAAGGCGCTCAAGACCAAGCTCGAAAAGTTGCGCCGTCAGCACGGCACGCAGCGCCGCGCGCGCAGCCGCAACCAGACCATGTCCGTGTCGCTGGTCGGCTATACGAACGCCGGCAAGTCCACGCTTTTCAACGCGCTGACCAAGGCCCAGGCATACGCCGCCGACCAGCTGTTCGCCACGCTGGACACCACGTCCCGCCGTGTCTATCTCGGCGACGAAGCAGGCCAGGTGGTGGTGTCCGATACGGTCGGTTTCATCCGTGAATTGCCTCACCAACTGGTGGCGGCGTTCCGCGCCACGCTCGAGGAAACCATCCACGCTGACCTGCTTCTGCATGTGGTCGACGCGTCGAGCGCAGTGCGCCTCGATCAGATTGATCAGGTGAACGAGGTGTTGCACGCAATCGGTGCGGACACCATCCGCCAGGTGCTGGTGTTCAACAAGATCGACGCCGTGCCGGAGTTGGCGGCCCGTGGCGACACGGTCGAGCGGGATGAGTATGGTAATATTTCGCGCGTCTTTTTGAGCGCGCGCACGGGGCAAGGGCTGGATACATTGCGCGCTGCCATCGCTGAAATCGCTACTGCCGAATCTCTTCCCGATACATTGCTCGATCAGTCGGAAGAAGACCGGTCGGCAGCACCGCGCGACGACCACAAGGTCACAGAACTCGGGCACTGACCCGCTCCAATTGCACTGACCCGCTGTCTACTCTGGTGAACGAACACAGGTGAACGATTACAACGAGCGGAGTATCTGGCTGCGCATGCGCGCCATGCTGTCACTGAACGATCCGCGCTGGGGCCGGGGCGACGGTAATGGCGAGCGCCAACGACCCAACGAACCCAAGCGTCCGCCCACCAAGGACGGTGAAGGCCCGCCCGATCTCGACGAGATGTGGCGCGATTTCAACCGCCGTTTGAGCCGGGTATTCGGCCGCAAGGGCGGCGGTGCGGGTGGTGGCCGTCCGGATAACGGTCGCGGCGCGCGCATCGGCATGGGCATCGTGATCGGCGTGTTGATTGCGATCTATCTCGGCAGCGGCGTGTTCGTCGTGCAAGATGGCCAGGCCGGTGTCGTGATGCAGTTTGGCAAGTATCGCTATACCGCGGGGCAGGGTGTGCATTGGCGCCTGCCGTATCCTTTCGAGGCGCACGAGCTCGTCAATATCGGCCAGATCCGCCAGGTGGAGATCGGCCGCAACAATGTGGTGCGTCTCGCCAATGTGAAGGACGCGTCGATGCTCACGCACGACGCCGACATCGTCGACGTGCGCTTTGCCGTGCAGTATCAGGTGAGCAAGCCGACCGATTATCTCTTCCGCAGCGTCGACCCTGATCAGAGCGTGATGCAGGCTGCGCAGGCGGCGGTGCGCAGCATCGTCGGTGCGCGCAGCACGAACGACATCCTCTATCAGGATCGCGAAACAATTCGCCAGCAACTGGTGGCGTCGATCCAGCAATCCCTGGATGAATACCAGTCGGGCCTCGCAGTGACCGGTGTGACGATTCAGGGCGTGCAGGTGCCCGATCGGGTGCAAGCCGCTTTCGACGACGCAGCCAAAGTGCGTCAGGACAACGAGCGCGCCAAACGTGAGGCGCAGGCCTATGCCGCCGATCTGCTGCCGCGCGCGCAAGCCGACGTCGCACGCCGGATCGACGAAGCGAAAACGTATAGCGACAAGACCGTGGCAGAGGCGCAAGGCGACGCTGATCGCTTCAAGCAGGTTTACGCGCAGTACTCGAAAGCGCCCGCTGTGATTCGCGAGCGCATGTACCTGGATACCATGCAGCAGATCTATTCGAATACGACCAAGGTGTTTGTGGACGGCAAGAGCGGCAACAACGTGCTGTATCTGCCGCTCGACAAGCTGGTCGAGCAGACTCGCCAGCGCGTTGCTGACGCTGCCTCGACCGCCTCAGGTGCTGCCGCTGCGTCGGGTGCTGCCGTGCCGCAAGCCACGAGCAGCGCCGCCGCGCCATCTGCTGCCGCACCCGCCGGCGCGTCAGCACCTGCCGCGGTTGCAACGCCTGCCAGCCAGGCCGCAGCCAGCAGCGACGCACTGCGTTCACGCGACTCCTTCCGCAGCCGTATGCGCGAAGACGACGTTCAATAAGGAGCGCACACCATGAACAAGATCATTGCGCTTGTCGTTGCCGTCGTCATCGTGCTGTTCGCCGCATCGTCGATGGTATTCGTGGTCGACCAGCGGCACATGGCCGTGCTGTCGTCGCATGGCGACGCCGCGCCCGTATTGCTCGGCCCCGGTCTGCACGTGAAGCTGCCGCCGCCGCTGCAAACGGTCACGCTGGTGGATAGCCGCATTCAATCGCTCGACGCGCCGGATGAAGATCGCTATGTCACGTCGGACAAGACCGATCTGCTGGTCAACCCGGTCATCAAATATCGTGTGACCGATCCGCTGAAGCTGCTCGCCGAGACCCGGGGCGACGTGCAAAGCCTGGCGGACCGGCTGGCGCTGCTGTCCCGCAGCGCGCTTGGCGACGCCTTCGGCAAGGTCACGTTGACCGATGCGCTCGCGAAGCAACAAACCGTTGCTGACGAAGCACGCGGCACGATGGACAAAGCCGCGGCATCGCTGGGCGTTGCCGTGGTCGACCTGCAACTGACACGCGTCGATTTCCCAGCGGCGATGGCCGACTCGGTTTACAAGCGGATGATCGCCGTGCGCGAGCAGGCCGCGACCGAAGAACGTGCGAAGGGCACGGCCGAAGCTGACCAGATCAAGGCGGACGCTGTCAGCCAGCAACAGGCGATTCTCGCGGACGGCTATCGTCAGGCGCAGACCATCAAGGGCGAGGGCGATGCCAAGGCAGCAGAAATCGCAGCCGAGGCCTACGGCAGCGATCCGCAGTTCTACCAGTTTTATCAAAGCATGCAGGCGTACAAGAACATCTTCAAGCCGGGCGACGTGATCGTGGTCGACCCGAGCAGCGAATTCTTCCGCTTCATGCGTAGTCCGACCGGCGGCGCTGCGCCGGACGCTTCCGCGGCACCGCGCAAACACTAATAACCGGAACGCCGCGGCATCCGCATCGCGGCCCTTCATTCGCATGGACATAGCCGGCTCGTTACTGCTCGCGATCGCATTGATGCTGATTATCGAAGGGATGTTTCCCTTCGTTTTTCCGAGCGCCTGGCGTGAGACGTTCCGTAAAATAGCGGAGCGGCCGCCACATCAGATTCGCATCGGCGGCCTGATCGTGATGGTGCTCGGATTGATTCTGCTGTTTATCGTGACTTGAAAGGGCGCAGGCGGCGCCCACCGCCGCGCGCCGTTGCATTGATGGCGATTGCGAGGCAACCACGAGCCCTGCGGCACGGGCCAAGGTCGGCTGAACGGCTGAAGCGCGGTTCCGATGCCCGTGACAGCCGCCAAAATAGCGGCGCCGCCCGCCATTTCACACTCACTTACCGGCGCACCCTGCCGCCGTGTTCAACGTCGTAGGACTGTATCGATGTCGACCTGGTTACTTCCCGAGAATATCGCCGACGTGCTGCCGTCGGAAGCCCGCAAGATCGAAGAGTTGCGGCGCCATTTGCTGGACCGTTTCCGCTCGTACGGCTACGAGATGGTGATGCCGCCGCTGCTCGAGTACCTCGAGTCGCTGCTGACCGGCGGCGGGCACGATCTGAATCTGCGCACTTTCAAGCTCGTCGATCAGTTGTCCGGCCGCACGCTCGGTCTGCGCGCGGACATTACGCCGCAGGTCGCGCGAATCGATGCGCACCTGCTGAACCGCCAGGGCGTGACGCGTCTTTGTTATGCCGGCAATGTCGCGCATACGCGTCCGCGCGGGCTGCATGCCACGCGTGAGCAGATCCAGATCGGCGCGGAAATTTATGGCCACGCCGGTCTCGAAGCGGATCTGGAAATCCAGCAGTTGATGCTCGATGCGCTGCGTCTCGCCGGCCTCGCGAAAGTGCGGCTCGATTTGTGTCATGCCGGTGTGCTCGCCGCGCTGATCGAAGCGGAGCCTGCCGCTGCCGAATTGGGTCAAGCGCTTTACGACGCATTGGCCGGCAAGGATGTGCCGCGCCTTATCGAGTTGACGGCCAATCTCTCGCCCGTCACGCGCGACGCGTTGCGCTCTCTGCCCACGCTGTACGGTGACGCGTCGGTGCTCGACGAGGCCCGTGCGCGTCTGCCGAACGCACCGGCCATCGCACGCGCGCTCGACGACCTCGCGTTCCTCGCAAGCCAGGTCGATGGCGCCGAAGTCATGATCGATCTGGCCGATTTGCGCGGCTACGCGTACCACAGCGGTGTGATGTTTTCGGCGTATGTCGACGGCGTGCCGAATGCGGTTGCGCGCGGCGGCCGTTACGACCACGTCGGCCAGGCCTACGGTCGTGCGCGCGCGGCCACGGGCTTTTCGCTCGACCTGCGTGAAGTCGCGCGTATTTCACCGGTCGAAGCCCGCAGCAGCGCGATTCTCGCGCCGTGGCAGCACGACGAGGCGCTGCGCGTCAGCGTCGCCGCATTGCGTGACGCCGGCGAAATCGTGATTCAGGCGCTGCCTGGTCACGAACACGATCTCGACGAGTTCGCCTGCGACCGCGTGTTGGTCGAGCGCAACGGCACATGGGTTGTCGAACCGCGTCCCTGAGCACGAGCCGATCGATCGCCTGAAGGGGCCGTCCCGAGGGCATTTCAGAAGGCGTCCAAAGCGTCGCCAGATCCGGCGCGGCCATCCGCCGCGCTATTTTCGATAGTCCCACCACAACGTGCATACCGTTGAGCGGAAACGGAAAAATTCGGAAGGTTCCGCGAACATAGGTAGAATACGTTTTTAACCAGCTTACGAAACAACATGTCTGCCAGCGCAGTGAATGTGAACCCCGGGCGCAACGTCGTCGTCGTGGGGACCCAGTGGGGTGATGAAGGCAAGGGCAAGATCGTCGATTGGCTGACGGACCACGCTCAAGGCGTCGTTCGCTTCCAGGGCGGTCACAATGCCGGTCACACGCTTATCATCGGCGGCAAGAAAACCATCTTGCGTCTGATTCCGTCGGGCATCATGCATCCTGGCGTTGCGTGCTACATCGGCAATGGCGTCGTGTTGTCGCCGGAAGCGTTGTTCAAGGAAATTGGCGAGCTCGAAGCCGCCGGGGTCGATGTTCAGAATCGCCTCTTCATTTCCGAAGCCACCACCCTGATCCTGCCGT
Source organism: Paraburkholderia fungorum (assembly GCF_046027605.1). Classification (GTDB taxonomy): domain Bacteria; phylum Pseudomonadota; class Gammaproteobacteria; order Burkholderiales; family Burkholderiaceae; genus Paraburkholderia; species Paraburkholderia fungorum_F. The sequence goes on along the minus strand of NZ_JAQQEF010000003.1, from coordinate 290,845 downwards.
ACCACATTGCCATCGACCAGGGCCGCGAAGCGCGCCGTGGCGCGAGCAAGATCGGCACCACCGGCCGCGGCATTGGTCCGGCCTACGAAGACAAGGTGGCGCGTCGCGGTTTGCGCGTGCAGGACCTGTTCGAGCCGGAAACTTTCGCCGAACGTCTGCGTGAAAACCTCGATTACCACAACTTCGTGCTGACGCAATACCTGGGCGTCGCCGCGGTCGACTTCCAGCAAACGCTCGACACGATGCTGAGCTATGCCGACCGTCTGAAGCCGATGGTGACCGACGTGTCGCGCCGTCTGTACGACGAAAACGCGGCAGGCAACAATCTGCTGTTCGAAGGCGCGCAAGGCACGCTGCTCGACATCGACCACGGCACCTATCCGTTCGTCACGTCGAGCAACTGCGTGGCCGGAGCAGCCACCGCGGGCGCGGGCGTCGGTCCGCAAAAGCTGAACTACATTCTCGGCATCACCAAGGCGTATTGCACGCGTGTCGGTTCGGGCCCGTTCCCGAGCGAACTGTACGACGCGGATAACGCCACGCGCCAGGAACCGATCGGCCTGGAACTCGCCAAGGTCGGCAAGGAATTCGGCTCGGTGACCGGCCGGCCGCGCCGCACGGGCTGGCTCGACGCCGCCGCGCTGCGCCGCTCGATCCAGATCAACGGTGTGTCGGGTCTGTGCATGACCAAGCTCGACGTGCTCGACGGTCTCGACGAAGTCAAGCTGTGCATCGGCTACACGGTCGACGGCAAGCATGTCGACCTGCTCCCGCGTGGCGCCTCGGAAGTGGCGCGTTGCGTGCCGGTGTACGAAACCTTCGCGGGCTGGAAGGAAAGCACCGTCGGCATCACGGAGTGGGACAAGCTGCCGGCCAGCGCGCGTGCGTATCTGACGCGTGTGCAGGAAGTCGCGGGTATTCCGATCGACATGGTGTCGACCGGTCCGGATCGCGACGAAACGATTCTGCTCCGTCATCCGTTCAAGGTTTAAGCCATGGTTCAAGGTGTACCCATGATTGCGATGAAAGATCCACGCAACGATGACAAGAACCTGTGGGTCGGCTGGGACGAGTATCACCGGCTGATCGAACTGCTGGCGTTGGCCGTGCATGAATCGGGTTGGAAGTTCGACAAGATCCTGTGTCTCGCGCGCGGCGGTTTGCGCGTCGGCGACCAGCTCTCGCGAATTTACGATCTGCCGCTGGCGATTCTCGCCACCAGTTCGTACCGCGAAGCGGCCGGCACGGAGCAGGGCGAACTCGACATCGCGCAATACATCACCATGACGCGCGGCGAGCTGCACGGCAACGTGTTGCTGGTCGACGATCTGGTGGATTCGGGCGTGACGCTGGCACGTGTCCAGCAGCATCTGAAAGAACGTTATCCGGCGATCACCGCGGTGCGTTCGGCGGTGCTCTGGTACAAGGGCTGCTCGAAAGTGAAGCCCGATTACCACGTGCAGTATCTGCCGACCAATCCGTGGATTCACCAGCCGTTCGAGGAATGGGATACGGTTCGTCCGCACAACCTCGGCGCGTGGATCAAGCGCGGTACGCAGCAGGAGCAGGAATCGTCAGGTACGTGAGCTCAGATACGTGATGCGCTGCGACACCGTACTCATTGCGTTGCCGCCAGTGCAGTGCCTGCAAAACGGAGCCCGGTTCGGCTCCGTTTTTTTATGCGCTTCGTGTATGCGTTTCAGCGCGTTCTGCGAACAGCGCCTCGCGAACGCGCAGGCCGGCGCCAGCGCATCGCCTGACGCCGCAGACGCGCCCAAATCGCAGTGCTACACTGCGCGGACTATCCACGTGGTGTATCCACAACAAGCCGGGCGGCGCTAGACGGGCGGTTTAGAATAGCGGTCGTTTTTCCGCTCAGGCAACGGATTTCCTCGCGTTTATGACAGATAACAATCACGTGCACAAACAGCCTCTGCCTTCCCTCGCGGTTGCCGCGATCGGAGTGGTATTCGGCGATATCGGCACGAGCCCGTTGTACTCGCTGAAAGAGGCGTTCAGTCCGGCCCATGGCATTCCGCTGACCGACCAATCGATTCTGGGCGTGATCTCGCTGCTGTTCTGGGCGATCGTGATCGTGGTCGGCGTCAAGTACGTGCTGTTCGTGATGCGCGCCGACAACAACGGCGAAGGCGGCGTCCTCGCACTCATGGCGCTGGCGCTGCGCTCTCTCGACGACAAATCGAAAATGGCCGGCTTGCTGATGATGCTCGGCATTTTCGGCGCCTGCATGTTCTATGGCGACGCGGTGATTACGCCCGCTATTTCGGTGATCTCAGCGGTCGAAGGTCTTGAGATTGCGGCTCCCCATCTGTCACATCTGGTGCTGCCGCTCACGATGGTGATCCTCGTGCTGCTGTTCTGGATCCAGCGGCACGGCACGGCCACCGTCGGCCGCCTGTTCGGTCCGATCATGGTGCTATGGTTCCTGGTGCTCGCCGCGCTGGGCCTATGGCACATCCTGCAGTCGCCGAACGTGATCCGCGCACTGAACCCGTATTACGCTTACACCTTCATGGCGGCGCACGTGCTGCAAGCCTACGTGGTGCTCGGCTCGGTCGTGCTGGTGCTGACGGGCGCCGAAGCGCTGTACGCCGACATGGGCCACTTCGGTGCCAAACCGATCCGTATGGCCTGGTACTTCCTCGTGATGCCGTCGCTGGTGCTGAACTATTTTGGCCAGGGCGCGCTGCTGATGCACGACCCTAAAGCGATCGAAAATCCGTTCTTCCTGCTCGCACCGGATTGGGCGCTTCTGCCGCTCGTCGTTCTGTCAACGGTGGCCACCGTTATCGCGTCGCAAGCGGTGATTTCCGGTGCGTATTCGCTGACGAGCCAGGCGATCCAGCTCGGCTACGTGCCGCGCATGAAGATCCTGCATACGTCGGAACTGGCGATCGGCCAGATTTATGTGCCGGTGGTGAACTGGATGCTGCTGTTCATTATTCTGTGCATCGTGATCGCGTTCAAGAGTTCGGATAATCTCGCCGCCGCGTACGGTATCGCGGTGACGGCCACCATGGTCATCACCACGATCCTCGCCTGCGTCGTGATGGTGAAGGTGTGGAACTGGAACAAGTTCCTCGTGGCGTTGATCATCGGCGTGTTCATGGCGGTCGACCTGGGCTTTTTCGGCGCCAACCTGCTCAAGGTTGCCGAAGGTGGCTGGCTGCCGCTCGGCATCGGCGCGCTGCTGTTCTTCCTGCTGATGACCTGGTTCAAGGGCAGGATGATCGTCAAGGAACGCACGGCCGCGGACGGTATTCCGTTAATGCCGTTCCTGCAGGGTTTGCTTGCGCATCCGCCGCATCGCGTGTCGGGTACGGCGATCTATCTGACCGGTAGCGATTCGCTCGTGCCGGTGAGCCTGCTGCACAACCTGAAGCACAATAAGGTGCTGCATGAGCGCACCATCTTCCTGACCTTCGTGACGCGCGACATTCCGTACGTGAGCGATTCAGAGCGCGTGTCGGTGAAGGATTTCGGCGGCGGTTTGTTCCTCGTCAAGGCGGTCTACGGGTTCAATGAAACGCCTGACGTGAAGGCTGTGTTGCTCGAGGTGGGCCGCACGCATGCCATGACCTTCGAGATGATGGACACCTCATTCTTCCTTGCGCGCGAAACGGTGGTACCAACGCAGTTGCCAGGCATGTCCGTGTGGCGCGAGCGTGTGTTCGCATGGATGCATCAGAACGCGGCGAAGCCGACCGACTTCTTCAGTATTCCGGCGAATCGCGTGGTGGAGCTAGGAACGAAGATCGAGATCTGAGGACCACGCACGGTTGAATGCGTCTTCTACGGAGACGCAATAAAAAAAGCCCACGCATTTTGCGTGGGCTTTTTGTTTGGGGCGCGTGCTCGCGTCGGCTTACTTCTGCTTCAATTTGGCAAATGCGGCGGCCATCGCACCACCTGCCTCCGGCTCGCGCGAGCGCTGTTGCTGGCCGCCTCGTCCGCCGCCGCCCGAGCGGTTGAACCCGCCGCGATCCTGCTGGGCGCCACCCCCGCTGCGTGGCGCGGCCGACGCGCCGAACTCGTCATCGAGCCGCATGGTCAGCGCGATACGCTGACGCTTCACGTCGACTTCCAGCACCTTCACCTTGACGATCTGGCCGGCCTTGACGACTTCGTGCGGGTCTTTGATGAATTTGGTCGACATGGCCGATACGTGCACCAGACCATCCTGATGCACACCGATGTCGATGAACGCGCCGAACGCCGCGACGTTCGTCACCACGCCTTCGAGCACCATGCCGGGCGTCAGATCGCTGACCTTCTCGACACCTTCGCGGAAGGTCGCCGTCTTGAACTCGGGGCGCGGATCGCGACCCGGTTTTTCGAGCTCGAGCAGAATGTCGCGCACGGTCGGCAGGCCAAAGCGTTCGTCGACGAATTCCGCCGGCGACAGGCCGCGCAGCGCGTCGCGATTGCCGAGCACTTCACCGACATGCTTGCTGATTTTCGCGAGCATGCGTTCCACGACCGGATACGCTTCCGGGTGAACCGACGAGCGGTCGAGCGGATTCTCGCCATTGTTGATGCGCAGGAAGCCCGCCGCCTGCTCGAACGTCTTGTCGCCGAGACGTGGCACCTTGCGCAGATGTTCGCGCGACGGGAACGGGCCGTTTGCATCGCGATAGTCGACAATGTTGCGGGCCAGCGTTGCATTCAGACCCGACACGCGCGCCAGCAAGGCAACCGACGCCGTATTCGCATCCACGCCGACCGCGTTCACGCAATCTTCGACCACCGCGTCGAGCGAGCGGGCCAGTTCGCGCTGATTCACATCGTGCTGATATTGGCCGACGCCGATCGCCTTGGGTTCGATCTTCACCAGTTCCGCGAGCGGATCCTGCAGACGGCGCGCAATCGACACGGCGCCGCGCAGCGACACGTCCATATCCGGGAATTCCTTCGCCGCGAGTTCGGAGGCCGAGTACACCGAAGCGCCGGCTTCCGAGACGACGATCTTCTGCAGCTTGAACTCCGGATGACGCGCGATCAGTTCGCTCGCGAGCTTGTCCGTTTCACGCGACGCCGTGCCGTTGCCGATACTGATCAACTCGGCCTGTGTCTGCGCGCAGATGCGGGCCAGTTTCGCGATCGAGCCGTCCCAGTCACGGCGCGGCTCGTGCGGATAAATCACGTCGGTGGCGAGCACCTTGCCGGTCCGGTCGACCACGGCGACTTTCACACCTGTGCGCATACCCGGATCGAGGCCGATCACGGCCTTCGGGCCCGCAGGCGCGGCCAGCAGCAGGTCCTTCAGATTCCGTGCGAACACGCGAATGGCTTCGTGCTCGGCTTCGTCGCGCAGCTTGGTCAGCAGTTCGTTTTCGATGTGCGGCTGCACTTTCACGCGCCAGCACCATCGGCACACGTCGGAGAGCCACTTGTCGGCCGGGCGGTTCTGATTGGCGATGCCGAAGTGGCGCGCGATCAGCGCTTCGCCCGGATGCGGCACCTGTGCGTCGAGTTCTTCGCCAAGTCCCAGCTTGACCATCAGCACGCCCGCATTGCGACCGCGGAACAGCGCCAGCGCGCGATGCGACGGCACGGTCCTGATGGTTTCGGCGTAGTCGTAGTAATCGCGGAATTTCTCTTCTTCCGCATTTTCCTTGCCTTCGACCACTTTCGACGACACCACACCCTGGTTGAACAGGTAGTCACGCAATTTGCCGAGCAGGTCCGCGGTTTCGCCGAACTGTTCGGAGAGAATGTCGCGCGCGCCGTCGAGCGCGGCCTTGACGTCGGCGACGCCTTTATCGGCGTCCACGTAGGCGGCGGCTTCGGTTTGCGGGTCGAGCAGGGGATTGGCCAGCAGTGCATCGGCGAGCGGCTGCAGGCCGGCTTCACGGGCGATCTGCGCGCGCGTGCGGCGCTTGGGCTTGTACGGGAGATACAGGTCTTCCAGCACCTGCTTGCTGTCGGCGCCTTCGATCGCGGTGCGCAGCTCGTCGGTGAGCTTGCCTTGTTCGTCGATGCTCGAAATGATGGCGGCGCGCCGGTCTTCCAGCTCGCGCAGATACAGCAGGCGCTCCTCGAGATTACGCAACTGCGTGTCGTCGAGATTGTCGGTCACTTCCTTCCGGTAGCGGGCGATGAACGGAACAGTCGCTCCTTCGTCGAGAAGTTGCACCGCGGCCGCGACCTGGCGCGGCTGGACGGACAGTTCGGCGGCGATGCGCTGTACGATCTTGAGTGCTACGGTTTCCGTCATAAGGTCTTGGTGTTCCTGCTACTCAATCAAAGGTCGCGCGCCAACGGCATACGTCGGGCACACGTCGGACACGTTGGTGCACGCGAGGCGTGCGCGTTGCGACCAGGTTGCTGGAGCGGGGCATTTTGCCATAAATGCCAAAGGGCTCAACCGCAGGGTGATAGAATTTCGGGCATGTTCCGTTGACCATTTACGACGTTGCCGATCTCCTTGTCCCTCAACCGCCTGGGCTCCCGCTTGGTCTCTCGTTTGTCACCATTGCCGTCTTTTCTGTCGCTGAATGTGCCGCGATTGTCGCTTAAGTTGCTTGGGTCGCTTGCGTCCGCCATGTCGTTCGCATTGGTGTCGCGGTCCATGGTCCGGTCAGCGTCTCCTTCCAATGGAATGGTTCTGGCTTCCGGCGCTTTGTGCGTGATGGCTGCAACGCTGGCCATGTCCGCCCCGGCCATGGCGCAATCCGCGGCGCCGCTCGCGGCGGCCAGCAGTGTCGCGCCGGTAGCCGCTTCGGGCGCGCGGGCAGCCGGCACGGCAGGGGCAACCGGCACCGCGAATGCCACGGGCGCGGGTGATGTGGGTGATGTCGGGAATGCCGATCACGCGGCAGCGCCTGACAGCGGATTCGACGCGCGGCAGAAAGTCCTGGATCAGCGCAGCGACGAAAACAACTACCGTTACGGCGTCGCCGAACACGATTGCTACAGCAAGTTCTTCGTCAACCACTGTCTGAACGAGGCGCGCGACAGCATGCGCTCTGTGCAGGCCGACATTCGCAAGGAACAGCTTGCGCTCGACGGCGAACAGCGTGTCCAGCGCGCCCGCGAGCGTGACGAGCAGGCCGCGCTCAAACGCGCGCAAGACGAAGCGAGCGCGCCGCAACGCGCCGCCGACGACACACGCAACGCGCAGACCTACGAAGAAAAGCAGCGCCAGCATCAGCTCGACCAGGCGCAGCGTGCCGCCGAGGCGCCGCAACGCAATGCCAATGCACAAGCCTATCAGCAGAAGCTGCAACAGCACGCGCTGGATCAGGCGCAGCGCGGCGTCAGCCCGTCGCAGGCCGCGGCTAACCAGCAGGCTTACGATCAGAAGCAGAGCGACTTCCAGCGCAAACTCGATGAGGCGCACCAGCAGGGCGCCCAGAAGGCGCAGGAGCGCGTCGAGAAACAGCAGAGCTTTGAGAAGAAGCAGGCCGATGCGGCGCAGCACAAAGCCGACGTCGAAGCACGCCAGAAGCAGGCGGCCGAGAAAGCCGAACAGAAGCGTCAGGACCAGTTGAAACAGCAGCAGGAACTCGAAGAGCAGCAGAAGCAGCAACAGCAACAAGAGTAGTCGCTGTGCTGTCTTTGTCTGTGGCGGGGTCGTGCAGCGGAGTATCGTAGTCGCTGTAACGCGTTTTAAGCCGGACAGCAACCTCCGGCGCGGGCTGCACGACGCAGCCCGCGCCGCTTACGAGAGGAGGCGAGCATGCGCGATCAACATCACGTCATCACCGCGGACACCCTTCGCGACCGTATTCTGCAACTGGAATCGGAGCATAGTGGGCTCAATCGTTTGATCGAGCGAATGTCGGATGAGCCCGGCATCGACGACTTCGAGTTGCAGCGCCTGAAAAAGCGCAAACTCAAAGTCAAGGACACCATCATCTTGCTGCAATTGCAGCTCGAACCGGACGCACGCGCCTGAGTTCGCGGCCTGGCAGGTGCCGGGTCGCGCCGCGCGCGCCGGACTTTGCAGGAAACGCTTGCCTTGAATTCACCGCTTGAAACTTCACCACGCGCCACGGCGGGCGACGACGCTCCGGCGGCCGGCGCTCCGGCGGCCGGCGCCCCGGTGGCCGGCACTCCGGCGCCGCGTCCTCCCACGTCTGCGCTCTCCGCGTCGTTGAACCCACGTCGCGTCGCCGAACTGGACGATATCTTCGCCGACAACGGTCTGCTCGCCCGTCAGATCCAGGGCTATCGCTCGCGCGCGTCGCAGATCGAGATGTCGCGCGCCGTCGCCGCGGCTATGGAAGCGTCCGGCCGCGCGATGCCCGAACCCACGATGTTCGAAGCGCAGAAACGTCCGGCGCGTCGTCTGCAAGCGCCGGGCGCGGATGCCGCGACACAAGCTGCTGAAAGCGACGAATCGAACGGTCTCGACGGCAGCGAAAATACGCTGATCGTCGAAGCGGGTACAGGCACCGGCAAGACCTATGCGTATCTCGTCCCGGCCATGTTGTGGGGCGGCAAGGTGATCGTCTCCACGGGCACCAAGCATTTGCAGGATCAGCTCTTTCAGCGCGACATTCCGACCGTGCGCGATGCACTCGCCGTGCCGGTCTCGGTGGCAATGCTCAAGGGCCGCGCGAACTACCTGTGCCACTACTATCTGCAGCGCACAGCGGATAACGGGCGTCTGCCGTCGCGCCAGGAAACTTCGTATCTGCAGGACATCATTCGCTTCGCCAAGATCACGCGTACCGGCGACAAGGCCGAACTCGCGAGCGTGCCGGAAACGGCGGCGGTGTGGTCGATGGTCACGTCCACGCGTGAAAACTGTCTTGGCCAGGAGTGCCCGCACTACAAGGAGTGCTTCGTGATGCAGGCGCGCCGCGAGGCGCAGCAGGCCGACATCGTGGTGGTCAATCACCATCTGTTTTTCGCCGACATCATGTTGCGCGATACCGGCATGGCTGAATTGCTGCCCACGGCGAACACCATCGTTTTCGACGAAGCGCATCAACTGCCGGAAACAGCGACGCTGTTTTTCGGCGAGACACTCTCCACCACGCAATTTCTCGAGCTCGCACGCGATTCCGTGGCGGAGGGCCTGGGTCATGCACGCGAATCGATCGATTGGGTGAAGCTAGGCTCGACGCTCGAACGTGCGGCGCGTGACGTGCGGCTCGCCTTCAAGGAAGACTCGGTGCGCTTGTCGATCGGTCAGTTGCCCGACGATCATCCGTTGTTCCCCGCGCTTGAAACACTCGAAACCGAGCTCGATGCATTGGCTTCCGCGTTGGCCGCTCAGGCAGAGCGCGCCGAGTCGATTGGCGCGTGTTCGCGTCGCGCACGCGAGTTGCAGGGCGTGCTGGCGGGCTGGACGACGCCCCCCACCGAGACCGAACGCGCGGCCGCTGACGCCGCCGCGGCGGACGCCAAGGCCGAACGCGCCGACCCGCATGAAAAAGTGCGCTGGATCGAGGTCTTCGCGCATACGGTGCAGTTGCACGAAACACCTCTGTCGGTCGCACCGATCTTCGCGAAGCAGCGCGCCGGCGTGCCGCGCGCGTGGATCTTCACATCGGCTACCTTGTCGGTGCGCGGCGATTTCACGCACTATGCGGCGCAGATGGGCCTGAACGCAAAGCGCTCGATGACGCTGCCGAGCCCCTTCGACTATCCGACGCAAGGGCTGCTGTACGTGCCGCGCAATTTGCCGCAGCCTTCGTCGCCGATGTTTACCGACGCCGTGTTCGACGCCGCGTTGCCGGCGATCGAAGCATCGGGGGGTGGCGTATTCATGTTGTGCACGACGCTGCGCGCGGTGGACCGCATTTCGGCCAAGTTGCGCGACACCATTGACGCGCGCGGCTGGAACTATCCGCTGCTCGTGCAGGGTGACGCGAGCCGCACCGAATTGCTCGATCGCTTCCGTGCATACGGCAATGCGATTCTGGTGGGCAGTCAGAGCTTCTGGGAAGGCGTGGACGTGCGTGGCGATGCGCTCTCGCTGGTGGTGATCGACAAGCTGCCGTTTGCGCCGCCTGACGACCCGGTGCTATCGGCGCGTCTGGATGCACTGACGAAGAAAGGATTGAGCCCGTTCGCGGTTCATCAGTTGCCGCAGGCCGTGATTACGCTCAAGCAGGGCGCAGGCCGTCTGATTCGCGCTGAGACCGATCGCGGCGTGCTGATGATCTGTGACACCCGTCTCGTCGACAAACCGTATGGGCGTCGTATATGGCAGAGCTTGCCGCCCTTCAAGCGCACACGTGAGATCGAAGTCGTGCGTGAATTCTTCGCAGAAAATGCGACGCCGGCTCAGTAGATAATTAAGTGAACGCCGTTGTAAAAAAACGGCTTTTAAATGGCAAAACGCCACGGATGTGAATCCGTGGCGTTTTGCTTTACTGCCCGGAAAATCGAGGTGATTTTCCGGAGCAGTTTTCGCCCAGAGGCGAACCCTACGCGACAGCTTACTGGCTTGCGCCCGAAGCCGGAGCTGCAGCCGAAGCAGCAGCGTCCGAAGCAGCAGCACCAGCGTCCGAGGCAGCGCCCGTAGCCGAAGCAGCAGCGTCGCTCGCAGCAGCAGCCGCACCCGATGCAGCAGCAGCCGAATCCGAAGCTGCAGCAGCCGGTGCCGAAGCAGCAGCTGCGTCGCTAGCCGGGGCAGCGGCTTGATCGTTGCTCTTGTTGCATGCAGCCAGTGCCACAGCTGCCAACAGGGATGCTACGAGGAGGGATTTCTTCATGATCACGTCCTTTTATGGTTTAAAGGTAAGCAACAGCGCAAAATAAAACCGGTAATGTGCTCCAACACCGACCTGGGCCGCTGGTGGAGACGCTCTTTTGACGAGCTGGAATCTTCCCTACGGCTTGGGCGGAAATTATATGCACTTTCGTACTGACAATCCATAAATCCGGGGTCAATACGTTGTCTTTCTCATACAAAATTTCACAGTACGGTATAACACGCGGGCAGAGTTACGCAAGCTCGCCCACTTGTATCCAGCCCGCACAATACCACTCGTGAAGCAGTGCTGTCACCGCCGAATCGTGTGAGAGTGTTACAAAGCGTTTCGCACTCATACACCGACGATCAGCGAGGTCAAATAGCCATTTTTTTGCGCCATCAAACGACATTTCTTCTCCATTTACGAAGAAAAAACGGCGGTTGTACAACAAATTAGTCTTGCGATCGAGCCGAATGCCGGACTTCGATGCCTGACTGATGAAACGCGCTTCATTGAGCGGCTGTTGCGGCGGATCAAAGACGACGCTCGGCTTCGGTTCGCTGAGGTACGTGCCAAGGAACGACGCAATATCCTGCTCATTCCACTTGACTCCAGCAAGGATCGCGCCAACCCGTTCGACTAACGCGGCCGGCAGCTCGGCCGGACGGTCGACGGCGGCTTGTTGTGGATCGCGATAAAGCGCACTCGGTCGCCCAGCCGATTCGCCGCGTTCGGCCAGATGATAGAGGAACTGCGAGGTCAGCTCGCCCGTGGACGGGGCGCGAAAACCGATCGAGCAGGTCATGCATTCGCCTTCGGCGATACCGTCATGGGCAATATGCGGCGGCAGGTACAACATGTCGCCCGGCTCGAGCAGCCATTCCTCTTCCGGTTCGAAATGCTGTAAAACTTTCAAAGGCAAACCCGGTTCGAGTGTCAGATCTTTCTGAGCACTGATCCGCCACCGGCGCTTGCCTTTCACTTGCAAAAGAAACACATCGTAGGAATCGAAGTGGGGGCCGACGCCTCCGCCATCGCTTGCATACGAAATCATCAGGTCGTCCAGCCGCGCGTCCGGCACGAAGCGGAAGCGGTCGAGCAAGGCCCGCGCGCGGTCGTCGTGAAGGTCCACGCCTTGCACGAGCAAGGTCCAGGCGCGCTGTTTGACCGACGGCAGTTCGTCGGCCGCGAAAGGACCATGCTCCAGTTGCCATTTGTTGCGAAAGTGCGTGATCAGACGCGCTTCGACTTCGTCCTGATCGGCGAGCTCGAAAAATTCGTCACGCGATAGCGGCGCCTCTACTTTCGGGATTGCCTGACGGATCAGCAGCGGCTTTTTCTGCCAGTATCGGCGCATGAATTGCGACGGAGTCAGATTGCCGAGCAAGGGCGTGGGCGTGTCGGGCGAAGGCGGAAGAATAGGGCGAGCGGCCTTTGAAGCCGGCGAAGAATTCCGTGCCGAAGCTGTATCGGCCGGGTGGTCAGTGGGCCGCTTGGGCATCGTATAATGTGAGTTGTATTCTGGAGAATCGAATGAAAATCGCAAAGAACACCGTCGTGTCGGTCGCTTACAAGCTATCGGATGCGCAGGGCAATCTGATTGAAGAAAGCGACGAGCCGATGGTCTATCTGCACGGCGGCTATGATGGCACGTTCCCCAAGATCGAGGAAGAGCTCGACGGCCACGAGGCCGGCTTCGAGACTCAGATCCAGCTCGAGCCGCAAGACGCGTTCGGCGAGTACGACCCCGATCTCGTGAAGATCGAGCCGCGCGATCGCTTCCCGGAACCGCTCGAAGTCGGCATGCAATTCGAAGGCACGCCGGAAGAAGCCGATGAGGATCTCGATTCGCTCGTCTACGTGGTGACCGACGTGGCGGAAGACAAAGTCGTGCTCGACGGCAACCATCCGCTCGCCGGCATGGCGCTGCGTTTCTCGTTGACCGTCAAGGACGTGCGTCCGGCTACTGAAGACGAAATCCAGCACGAACACGCGCATGGCGCCGACGGCCTCGAAGTCCTCGATGAAGACGACGACGAAGCCGACGACGATAAGTCAGGACCCACGCTGCACTGAGCTTGCGAGTGTGCGGGTGTGCGTGCCAGGTGTAAGTGCTGGGTGTACGTTGCTTTAAGGCGTACCCGGGGTGCGTGGCAAGACGGCGGACGCGCCCGAGGCAGGCGGCCCGGACATGGCGGGCCCATAGTCCCCGCTGCCGTCCTCCACCGCCCTATGTTGCTGCTGGTCTGACGGCTGCTGTCCAGGCGTCTGCAACAACGGCGGCAATTCGGAAGCGGGACCTAAAGCCGGCACCGCCGGCATCGAAGCTGCAGGCTCTTCGCGCTGCGGCACGGGCTGCGCTATGGGCATCGGCATTTGCCTTGGCACATCGCGCACGCTCACGCGGAACGGCGGCTTCTTGCCGAGATCCGCTTCAATCTGAATCCACTGGTTAAGACGATCATGCGGCGCAAGCGCGACGCGTGTGAGATTCGTCACCAGCATCCCTTTGTCATTGCGTAGCGGTTGATCGATCACGAAGCCGGCGCTCGCGCGTTCATCGTCGCAATGAATCACCAGCACGGGGCCGCGGAAAATCTGCGCGAGCTTGACGAGGCTGCGTTTGAATTCCAGAAAACCGTCGCGGCGCGTGTTGCGCGCAAAGCGCAGCCACGCGAAACGGTCGGGCCGTTCGTAGCGCTCTGGATCGGGGTCGCCCTGAATGAAAACGACAATCGCGCGCGCGTCGCGACGTTTCGCGTATTCGGCGGCGTGTTCGAGCCAGAACGCGTTGGCGATCACACGGTCCTCGAACTCGCCGTTGCGGCCACCCGCGGTCAGATAGTGATTATTCGGGCTCGGAGCGTTCAGGCCGACAAACACAGTATCGCCAACTTGCCAGCGCACGTTCTCCCGGAACGGACGAAAGCGCGACACTTCACTCTCGCGCGTCAATGCGATCGGATTCTGACCCATCGACGTGGGGTCGGTGAACAGAGTCTGGCGGAGCTGATCGAGCCGCTCGACCGGGTCGAAGCCGCCGGCCTCAGCCGTGCCGCAGTCTGCCCAGTCGTGCTGGCCCGGAATGAAGAAAAGGGCGGGCCGTGATGTTTCGAGCAGCGCGTGGCGCCGATCGTATAACGTATCGCGACAGGCTTCTTTCGCGCCTTTCAGATTGCCGTCGTAGACGATGAACGATACCCCGCGCTCGCGGCTGATCGCTTCGATGAGGCGCTGCGTAGGTGCTTCGTCGGCGGGCCCTTGCATCGTGTTGGCGATGACGGCGAAGGCATAGCGCGGCGTTTCGGCGTGCGCGAGCGGGGCCAACGCCGCAAGCGCTCCGAGCGCCACAAGCGACCTGAGCGCCGCAAGCGCCCGAAGTTCCACAGACCTGCGCGGGCCGGCCGAGCCAAGCGCTCCAAGCGACGCAAGCCCCCACGTGTGCGTGAGGGCGATGGTCAGCGCCGCGCGAAGTGTGCGCTGGCGCTGCGAGGGCCTGTGTGCGTCAATGATCCGCATCCGGCGCCGCGGCCAGCTCGTGCAGTTCGTACAGCAGATCGAGCGCTTCACGCGGACGCAGATCGTTCGGATCGATTGCGCGCAGACGCTCGACAAGCGCCTGCATGGCGGGCGACGCCGCCGCTGTTTCCGGGCTGGCGTCGCGTTCGTCGTCCGCATCTTCGACCAGCATGGGTAGCGGCGTTGCGAAGAGATCGAGTTGCGGTGCGGGTTGCGCCGCAGATTGCTGCTCGAGATGCGCAAGATGCTTGCGCGCCGCGCGTATCACCGCATTCGGCACACCGGCCAGTTGCGCGACCTGCAAACCGTAGCTCTGATTCGCCGGACCTTCACTGACCGCATGCAGGAACACGATGCCGTGCCCATGCTCGACCGCGGACAGATGCACATTGGCCGCGTGGGGAAACTCGGCGGGCAGCTGCGTCAATTCGAAGTAGTGCGTGGCGAACAGCGTATGGCAGCCGTTGTGCGACAGCAGATGCCGCGCGATGGCCCAGGCCAGCGCGAGGCCGTCGAACGTCGACGTGCCACGCCCGATCTCGTCCATCAGCACCAGACTTTGCGGAGTCGCGTCGTTCAGGATCGCCGCCGCTTCCGTCATCTCCACCATGAAGGTCGAACGGCCGCCGGCCAGATCGTCGGCTGCACCGATTCGCGTGAAGATGCGATCGATCGGACCGAATGCCGCGCGACGTGCCGGTACATAGCTGCCGACGTACGCGAGCAGCGCGATCAACGCGGTCTGCCGCATGAAAGTCGATTTACCGCCCATGTTCGGGCCGGTGATCAGCAACAATTTGCGCTCCGGCGTGAGCGTGCAGTCGTTAGCGATGAATTGCTCGACCTGCGCCTCGACGACCGGGTGCCGCCCCTGTTCGATTTCGATGCCGGTATCCGGCGAAAACGTCGGCGCGACCCAATCGAGCGCGCGGGC
This sequence comes from Paraburkholderia fungorum, assembly GCF_046027605.1. Taxonomy (GTDB): domain Bacteria; phylum Pseudomonadota; class Gammaproteobacteria; order Burkholderiales; family Burkholderiaceae; genus Paraburkholderia; species Paraburkholderia fungorum_F. The sequence goes on along the minus strand of NZ_JAQQEF010000003.1, from coordinate 275,716 downwards.
GCGTTCGGCGAAAGCAGCCAGCAGATCGAGTTCGGCGAGCGCCGCGGCGACGCGCTGGCAGTCCGGGATAAAAGGCAGCAGCGCTTGCAGCAACGCGTCATAAAGCGAGCGTTCGCGGGCCAGTGCGCGTTCCTGGGCGGACAGCGCCTTGTCTTCGAAGGTCTTCAGTTCCGGCGTGATGTAACGCTCGGCGTTTTTCAGCGTCTGACGGCGGCGGTAATCGTCCGGCACCTTGTCGGTCTGGCCGCGCGTGACTTCGATATAGAAACCATGCACCTTGTTGTATTCGACGCGCAGATTGCCGATGCCGGTGCGTGCGCGCTCGCGCGTTTCGAGGTCGATCAGGAACTGCCCGCAGTTCTCCGAAATATCTCGCAACTCGTCGAGCTCCGCGTCATAACCGCGAGCGATCACACCGCCGTCGCGCACCATCGCGGAGGGTTCCTGCGCGACCGCGCGCTTGAGCAGTTCGACGCACGCTTGCGGCGGTTCCAGCGAGGCATCGATGCGCGCCAGCGAGTCCGCATTCGACGAAACGTCCGCGAGTTGCGTGCGCAACGCCGGCAAGGCGATGAACGTATCGCGCAGGCTCGACAGATCGCGAGGCCGCGCCGACAGCAGCGCGAGACGCCCGGTAATCCGCTCGATGTCGGAGATCTGCCGCAACGCGCCGCGCAGCGTTTCGACGCCGGCGCCCGGCGGCGCGTCGAGCAACGCGCCGATGGCCTGCTGACGTGCCTGGGCCACGGCGGCTGCGCGCGGAGGATGATGCAGCCAGTGACGCAGCAGACGGCTGCCCATGGTCGTGCAGCAGGTGTCGAGCAGCGAGCACAGCGTGGGCGATTCGGTGCCGCGCAGTGTTTCCGTGAGTTCAAGATTGCGGCGCGTGGCGGGGTCGAGCCCGATATATTCGGATTCGTACTCGACCTTGAGGCTGCGCACGTGGCGCAATTGCTGGCCCTGCGTGGCAGCCGCATACAGTAGCAGCGCACCCGCCGCACCGCATGCCGCTGTCAGCGAATGCGCGCCGAAGCCGTCGAGACCGGCGACTTCCAGCTGATCGCACAAACGCTGCGTGCCCGACGTGATATCGAAGTGCCAGACCGGCACGCGGGTGAGGGCGCTGGCGTTGGCGGGGGGCGCCCAGCTCGCCGAATCGGCGCCCGTATCGGCCACGAGAATTTCAGCGGGACGAATCCGTTCGAGCGCGGCCGCCACCTGGTCGGGTGCAACTTCGGCGAGGCGCAATGCGCCGCTCGCCAGATTCAGCCACGCGAGGCCGACGCTCGTTGCGACGCCGCGCCGGTTATGCGCAACGCACAGCGCCATCAGGTACACGTCGCTCTTGTCGGACAGGAGCGCTGCGTCCGTCAAGGTGCCCGGCGTTACCACGCGTACCACCTTACGTTCAACGGGCCCCTTCGACGTAGCCGGATCGCCGATCTGTTCGCAAATCGCGACAGATTCGCCGAGCTTCACCAGCTTGGCCAGATATTGTTCAACCGCGTGATGCGGCACGCCCGCCATCTTGATCGGGTTACCGGCCGACGCACCGCGCTGCGTCAGGGTTAAATCGAGCAGACGCGCGGCTTTTTCCGCATCTTCGAAAAAAAGCTCGTAGAAGTCGCCCATCCGATAGAACACCAGCGTGCCCCGATGGTCCGCTTTGATGCGCAAGTACTGCTGCATCATCGGCGTGTGTTGTGCGACGTCATTGGCCGCTGCGGTTTGAATGCCCATCCTCGGTGTCTTTTTGCGTTAGCTGTTCAGGCCGTGAGTTTAACCTGCCGGCGTGGCGAGCGGACCCTGGCCGGATGGCCAATCCATTACCGCCCACTTCACGCTGTTGCCCTATTGCCACGCAAACTCTCGCACCAGCCAGGCGATGCTCGCCATGCGCTCATTCTTCCACCAGCGCCCGCATATCCACCGTGCGCTCATTCACGGCACTGCGCCGTTTGGCGAGCCACATCATGAACGTGATGAAACTGCCGAACACGACGATGATCCATTGCGCCGGCATCTTCGCCGTCAACAGCAGGGCGTAGGCGCCGAGCATCAGCAGCACGGCCAGATTCTGGTTGAAATTCTGGACCGCGATCGAATGTCCTGCGGAGAGCAGGGTCGCGCCACGATGCTGGAGGATCGCGTTCATCGGCACGATAAAAAAGCCGGACAGCGCGCCGAGCAGAATCATCAGCGGATACGCGAGCAGGATATAGATCGGCAGCACGTATGAGCCGATCCGGATGCCTGCGCCCGCTGGAAACAGGTCCTTGTTGTAGAACGCCATCGCGATCGCCACCGCGCCGGTGAGGATGCCGATCGGCAGCACGCGCAGTGAACTGCGCAACGGAATCAGAGCCGCCGCCGCGGATGCGCCGACCGCGATGCCGAGACCCGTGACGCCTTGCATCACCGCCGCTTTCGACAGCGACAGGCCGAGGTTCACGTTCGCCCATTTGAGCACCAGCAATTGCAGCGTGACCGCGCCGCCCCACATCAGCGTCGTGACCCACAGCGCGATCTGTGCGAGCTTGTCGGCCCACAGCACGTTGAAGCAGTGATAGAAATCGCCGACCAGTTTTCTGGGTTCGCTCAAACGGTTTGGGTAACGCGCCCCGGTGTCGGGAATGAAGATGTTGATCACCGCCGCAATGGCATACGTGACCATCACCGCAAACATGGCCAGATCGGCGGACGAGCGGATCAGCGGCAAATGCGCGTGTGCGACGAATCTGTCGGCGAGCGTGCTGATCAGCGCGCCGCCCACCATCGTGCCGACAATCGTCGACAGCACGGTAGCCGATTCGAGCCACGCGTTTGCCTTGACGAGTTTTTCCGCCGGCAGGAGCTCGGTGAGAATGCCGTATTTGGCCGGCGAATACGCGGCCGCGCCAAAGCCGACCACGCCGTACGCGATCATCGGATGGACCCCGCAGATCATCATCAGGCAGCCGCTCGCCTTCAGCGCGTTGGAGACGAACATCACGTGACGCTTCTGCAACGCGTCGGCGAAGCCCCCGACGAAAGGGGCGAGTAACACGTAGGAGACCGTGAAGAAAATCTGCAGCAGCGGCGTGACCCAGGCGGCCGAACGGATCACCGACAGCAACGCGATGGCGGCGATCAGCAGTGCATTGTCCGCGAGCGACGATATGAACTGCGCCGCGATGATTGTGTAGAAGCCTTTTTTCATGAAGCGGATCGGAAGCTGCGCGGAAATCTGGCGCGAAGCAGGGCGCTGCGAAAAACGCGCGAAACGCAGCCGGCGATCGTGCGTGCCGGCGCGGCTTCCCGCTTTGTAGCACGAACGCCTGCCGGACGCAGGCGCGCCAACGAAAAAGCGGCCGAAGCCGCTTTTCATGTTTCTAGTGCCGGCGCAGAGCCGGCCGGATTCAGACCTGAGACCTGAGACCTGATGCTTGCGCCCGAACCCCTGCGCCCTGAGACCGAACCCCTCAGCCCAAATCCCTCAGCCCCAAGCCCTTAAGCCGCTTGTTGGCGCGTACGGCTGTAGCGCGACAGGATCGGGATCATCTGCGCGTAGACCTTCGCATTGCCCGCGACGATTTCACCGATGTGCAGGAAATCCGAATCCCCCGTGTAATTGCCGACCAGACCGCCAGCCTCCGTGATCAGCAGGCTCCCCGCGGCGACGTCCCACGGATTCAGCCCTTGCTCGAAGAAACCATCCATACGGCCCGCGGCGACGTTGGCCAGATCGAGCGCGGCAGCGCCCGGGCGGCGCAGACCGGCGCAGGCCTGGGTCATTTCAGCGAACTGGCGGCCGTACGCTTCGAGGCCGTCCGTTTCGCGGAACGGGAAACCGGTGCCGATCAGGCCGTCAGCGAGGCGGTCGCGCTTGGCGACACGGATACGGCGGTCGTTCAGGAATGCGCCGCGGCCGCGCGACGCAGTGAACAGGTCGTTGCGGGTCGGATCGTAGACCACGGCCTGCGTCACGGTGCCCTTGTGGGCAAGCGCGATCGACACGCAGTAGTACGGAAAACCGTGGATGAAATTGGTGGTGCCGTCGAGCGGATCGATGATCCACTGATATTCGGACTCGTTGTCCGACTTGCCGGATTCTTCGGCGAGGATCGCGTGATCGGGGTAGGCGGTCTTGAGCGTATCGATGATCGCCGCTTCAGACGCTTTGTCGACCTCCGTGACGAAATCGTTGTGCTGTTTCTTGCTGACCTGAATGAGATCGAGGTCGAGCGACGCGCGGTTGATGATCTGGGCTGCACGGCGCGCGGCCTTCACAGCGATATTGAGCATGGGATGCATGAGACTGGATCCTTGTGCCGGGGCAGCACGGCTGCTTACCGGAAAATGAGCGCGGGATGAGCGCTAATTGAGCGCCATCAAGGGGCGCGGAAACAACACGGAACGCACGTCCGATCAAAGACGGGTGCGCATTCCGACGACGGAGACGAATTGAATAAGAACGAGGCGCCGGACTTTTCACAGGCGAAAGCCAGGCGCGAATCCTGGTATTTTACCTGAGTCCGGGCGCCGCGACACCGAAGGCCGCGCGGCAGGCGGGATGACGGGGCGAGCGGGGCGCGCTGCATGCGGTCATCACGCGTAATTCGGGGCCGGCTCGGAGTTGGCGCTACCATACGCGTTCTTTAGCTTGCCGAATTCCATCGTGGACCACACCCACCATTCTTCCGATCCCGCCGTGGCGGACCTGCGCGGCGGTTTTACGTCGACGCGCTTCGTGCTCGTCGAGCCCAGCCATCCCGGCAATGTTGGCGCCGCGGCGCGCGCGCTGAAAACCATGGGTTTCTCGCGTCTCGTGCTGGTGTCGCCACGCATGCCGCACGTCCAGAGCGATCCGGAAGCGATCGCCATGGCGAGCGGCGCCGACGACGTGCTGGCGTCCGCGCACGTCGTGCAGACGCTTGCCGATGCGCTGAGCGGGGTCCATTGGTCGGTCGCGCTGACCGCGCGGCTGCGTGAATACGGGCCACCGCAATGGACGCCGCGGGCCGCGGCCGGCGCCGCGCGAGAGCAGGCCGTGCATGGCGAGATCGCGCTGGTGTTTGGCAACGAGCGCACGGGTTTGTCGAATGAGGACGTCGAGCGTTGCAGCGCGCTCGCGCATATTCCGGCCAATCCGGCCTACAGTTCGCTCAATCTTGCCCAGGCCGTCCAGGTATTGGCGTATGAATTGCGCACGGCGTATCTGTCGGATGGCGAGGCAACGTCCGCTGCCTCGGCAGCGGCTCAAGCGAGCGCAGGGCAGGGCGAGCCGGTCGGCGCGCGCGCGGCGAGCGACGAGATCGAGAGCATGTATGCGCATCTGGAAAGCGCGCTGGTTGCGCTCGAGTTTCTCGATCCGGCCAATCCAAAAAAACTGATGTCGCGCTTGCGGCGCCTGTTCGCGCGTTCCGGTCTGGAGCGCGAAGAGGTCAATATCGTGCGCGGCATCGCCAAGCATATTCTGCTGAAGACCAAACCGCCTGCCGGCGGCGGTTCCTAAGGGCTGAACGCCCTACCAACGACTTCGCGACGTCCCTGCCGGCAGCGTGGGCTTCCGGCAGGTTTCGCGCAATCGCCCTACAATCGCTCGAAACGTTCTAAGCAAAGCTGCCGATCTGCTATGCGGCAAGCATCCGCCGTGCGTGGTGTTTCACGCCCGCGGTCTTTTCCCCCACGACACAGTCCCTGCCATGTTCACGAGACTTCGCGAAGACATTGCCACGATCCGCGAGCGCGATCCCGCCGCCCGCAGCGCCTGGGAAGTCCTCACGTGTTATCCGGGTCTGCACGCGCTTGTGCTGCACCGGCTCGCGCACGCATGCTGGCGGGCTAAACGCCGCTGGCTCGCGCGTTTCATCTCGCAGATGGCGCGTTTCATGACCGGCATCGAAATCCATCCGGGCGCGACGGTGGGCCGCCGCGTATTCATCGACCACGGCATGGGCGTCGTGATTGGCGAAACGGCGCAAATCGGCGACGACTGCACGATCTATCAGGGCGTGACGCTCGGCGGCACGTCGCTCACGCGCGGTGCGAAACGGCATCCCACGCTTGAACGCGGTGTGATCGTCGGGGCGGGAGCGAAGGTGCTCGGCGGCTTTACGATCGGCGCGGACGCAAAGATCGGCTCGAATGCGGTGGTCACGAAGCCGGTGCCGGCACGTGGGACGGCGGTGGGTAATCCGGCACGGATCATCGTCCCGGCGGCAGCCGTGGTTTCAGCTACTGCGGCCACTGCCGCGCCGAATGCTACGCCCGGCGGTGCCGCGCGCGATGCCAAACGCGCGGCAGAAACCAGCACGTTCTGCGCATACGGCATCACGCCGAATGCGGACGATCCGGTCTCGCTGGCCATTCACGGTCTGATCGATCACGCCGCCACGCAGTCGAGGCGTATCGATGAAATCGTCGACGCATTGGAGCGGCTGGGCACAAGCCTCGAAGGACTGCAAGGCGCTGACGCGGCGCTGCTCGATCTGCGGCGCCTGTCGGCTGCGATTGCAGGGAAGGTGGAAGGGGCGGCGGCGGAGCATTAACGCAATGCGCCGCGAAAGCGTTGCGATGAAGCAATAAGGAGAGCGCCAGCCGATCAATCCAGCGGCAACGCCCGAATCCCTTCCGCGTCGATCCGCAGATAACCGCCGCGCCGCTTGTCGTGGTCGAGATCCCAATCCGCCAGGACCCAGCGCGTGCCGCCTGGCTCACGATGCCGCGCCGGGCGATGCGTGTGCCCGTGAATGATAGTGGCCGTTTTCGACGTCTTGAATAGCGCGGCGACGCCCTTCGGCGTCACGTCATATTTCGGCGAAACGGGACGCGAGCGGCCTTCCTCGCTTTTCGAACGCATGTTTTCGGCCAGCGCCTGACGCCAGCGAAACGGCCACGCGAGAAACAGCGTTTGCGCGAAACGGCTGCGCGCAAAGCGCCGGAAAATCTGATAGCCGCGATCCGCGGTGCAAAGGCCGTCGCCATGCGCGAGCACGATACGTGTGCCGAATGCGGTAATCACGAACGGATCGGGCAACCAGATCGCGCCGGCCGCTTTCATGAAGCGCTTGCCGAGCAGAAAATCGCGATTGCCATGCATGATGTAGAGCGCGATGCCGCGCTCCGACAAGGTATGCAGCAACGCCGCCATCCGCGCCACGAACGGCTCGACGAGCATGTCGTCGCCGATCCAGTACTCGAACAGATCGCCGAGAATGAAAACCGAATCCGCCTGCTCAGCCGTGACGTGAATGAAGTGCTCGAACGCGGCGACCGTGCGCGGGATCGCCTCGCTCAGATGAATATCGGAGAGGAAAAAAAACGGGCGTCCGGCGTGCGGGCGTTTGCCCTCGCCAGGCACGCCCGCGGCGACGCTTCGCAGCGGCGTTTCTTGCAGCATTGAAGGTGCCTGATGTCAGTTCAAACGGGTCGACGTTGATTGAACACTTAGTCGACGATCACAGCTTTTTCGATCACGACGTCGTCGGCCGGGACGTCCTGATGGAAGCCCTTCGAACCCGTCTTGACCTTCTTGATCTTCTCGACGATGTCCATACCTTCGATGACCTTGCCGAACACGGCGTAGCCCCAGCCCTGCGGCGTCGGCGACGAGTGGTTCAGGAAGTCGTTGTCGTTCACGTTGATGAAGAATTGCGCGGTCGCCGAATGCGGGTCGTTGGTGCGAGCCATGGCGACCGAGCCGTTGACGTTCTTCAGACCGTTGTTCGCTTCGTTGGTGATCGGCTCAGCGGTCGGCTTCTGCTTCATGCCGGGTTCGAAACCGCCGCCCTGGATCATGAAGCCGTCGATCACGCGATGGAACACCGTGTTGTCGTAGTGACCGGCCTTCACGTAGTTGAGGAAGTTCTCAACCGACTTCGGCGCCTTTTCAGCATCCAGCTCGAGTTTGATGACGCCGTGGTTTGTATGCAGTTCAACCATGATGGAATCCTTTGATGAACGGGGGTGGGTAAAAGGCGCGGCCGCTCGTCACTTGAGGTGCGATGATAACGGGCCGCGCCGGGGCGTGGATTGACGCGCTTACGTATTGCTGGGCAGCTTGTTTGCGTGCTGCCTTTGGTGTGCTTTGGTGCCTACATTCCGGCGCTTACTTGCCGACCACCGTTGCCGACTCGATCACGATCGGCTTTTGCGGCACGTCGCCCATCGGGCCGCGCGTGGTGGTGGGCGTGCCTTCGATCTTCTTCACGACGTCCATACCACTTGTGACCTTGCCGAACACCGCGTAGCCGTTGCCGTCCGGATTCGGATAGTCGAGGCCGGCGTTGTCCACCGTGTTGATGAAGAACTGCGCCGTGGCCGAATTCGGATCGCTGGTGCGCGCCATGGCGAGCGTGCCCGCGCTGTTCTTCAGACCGTTACGGCTTTCAAGTGGAATCGGCGCGCGCGTGGGCTTCTCAGCGAAGCTCTGCGTATAACCGCCGCCCTGAATCATGAAGCCGCGAATCACGCGATGAAAGATCGTGCCGCTGTACTGGCCGGACTTCACGTAGTCGAGGAAGTTGGCGACCGTCTTCGGCGCCTTCTCAGGATACAACTCGACGCGGATGTCGCCTTCCGTGGTCTTGAAGAGGACGGACGGATGCGCGGCCTGCGAACCGGACTGGGCAAAGGCGGGGGCGTTTGCGATCAGGGCGGCGCTGCCGAGCGCCAACATCAACCATTTCATGAAGATCCCTCAGGGTTGGAAAAAACGTGTTGCCGAAGCGGTGATGGTGTGACCTGGTGTTATGTGGCGTTACTTCGACGGCGCCATGTAGGGCGGCATGGCGAACGAGCCATTCGCGCCGCCATACTGGAAGCTCGGCGTTTGCGACATGTCGGCGGAGCTGGCGCGCGCGGCGCTGGCTTCGCTCGGCGCGGCGGCGGCCTTCTTCACTGGTGTGCCGCTCTTGGGCGGCGAGATGACGTTCTGGATGTCGGTGAGGCGCTGCGAGGTCGTGGCGCTTGCCTTGCCGAGGCGCTGCGCGCGACGGTACGCTTCATTGGCCATCCGCAGATACAGATCGCCGAGATTCTCGTACGCGAGACCGTAGCCCGGATTCACCTTGGTCGCGGTTTCGAGCGCGGCGCGGGCTTCGTCATAACGGCCGTGCTTCGCATAGAGCGCCGCGAGGTTGTTATACGGCTCGGGCAGCTCGGGGTACAGTTGCGTGAGTTCGGTGAACGCGGTGATCGCCTCGTCGTCGCGATTCAGATGGGCCAGCACCGTGGCGCGCTTGAACCTGGCTTGCGCGTCGCGCGGGTTCGAGGCGATGCGCGCGTCGAGTTGAGTGAGCGCGGTTTGCCAGTTTTTCTGCGCAATCGACGCATCGATCTCCGGCGTGTTGTCACGCACGGCGGGGCCCTGCGGCAGCGTGGGCGCCTTTTGCGCGTATGCGCCAGCACCCGGCAAGACCGTGAGGGCGACAGCGCAGAATGCCGTCGCGGCGAGGGTCGCGACGCTGCGCGCGCGGCCGCTGGAAGGTTTCATAGGCTCAGGTCTGGATGTTATACTCCGACCCATTCTAACAAAAGGTCTGCGCGTTCCGTCGAACCGCAAACTGTCTTTTCGCCACTCGTGGTCGTCTCCGCCATGATCGCAGCCTGACCGCCGCACCAGGTGCACCGGTTTGCTGCTGTGCAGGTTGCAGTAAAGGTCGCACCCGCTGTCCGTTCGCGGCGCGCCTTATGCACGAAACAGCACGAAACACATTGCGGATTTCTTTCGACCCACGCACCGTTCTCTATGGAATCACTGCGCATCTACAACACGCTCGCGCGTGACAAGCAAACTTTCGTGCCGCTGCAAGAGGGCGTCGTGCGGATGTACGTCTGCGGGATGACCGTATACGACTATTGTCACGTCGGCCATGCGCGCGTGATGGTCGTGTTCGACATCGTGCAGCGGTGGTTGCGCACGCTCGGTTACGACGTGACCTACGTGCGTAATATCACGGACATCGATGACAAGATCATCCGGCGTGCCGTGGAGAACGGCGAAACGATCAAGTCGCTGACCGATCGCTTCATCGCCGCCTTGCATGAAGACGCGGACGCACTCGGCATCGAGCGGCCCGATCTGGAGCCGCGCGCCACCGATTTCATTGCGCAGATGCTCGGCATGATCGAGACGCTGGAGGCGAACGGCTACGCGTATCAGGCGGGCGACGGCGACGTGAACTACGCGGTGCGCAAGTTCCAGGGGTACGGCAAGCTGTCGGGCAAGTCGCTGGAGGATCTGCGCGCGGGCGAACGCGTCGCCGCGAACGACGCGAAGCAGGACCCGCTCGACTTCGTGTTGTGGAAGCAGGCAAAGCCGGACGAACCGGCCGACACCGGCTGGGAGTCGAAGTACGGGCGTGGGCGTCCCGGCTGGCATATCGAATGCTCGGCCATGGGCTGCACGTTACTCGGCGAACATTTCGACATTCATGGCGGCGGCCAGGACCTGCAGTTTCCGCACCATGAGAACGAGATTGCACAGAGCGAAGCTGCCACCGGACAAACCTTCGTCAATTACTGGATGCACAACGGCTACGTGCAGATCGACAATGAGAAGATGTCGAAGTCGTTGAACAACTTCTTTACGATTCGCGAAGTGCTGGAGCAGTACGATGCCGAGGTCGTGCGCTTTTTTATCGCGCGCGCGCATTACCGCTCGCCGTTGAATTACAGCGACGTGCATATCGACGACGCCCGCAACGCGCTCGCGCGTCTGTACACATCGTTGAAGGATGTCACGCCGGACGGCGCGGCGCTCGACTGGAACGAAGCGCATGCGCAGCGTTTCCAGGCAGCAATGAACGACGACTTCAACACGCCGCTTGCAGTGTCGGTGTTGTTCGAGTTGGCAACTGAAGTGAACCGCACGCGCGACCCCGCGCTGGCCCGTCAATTGCGCCTGCTTGCGCAAGTGCTCGGGTTGCTTGGCCGCGAGCCGCGTGCATACCTGCAGCAGGCGGCGGGCGCCGCCGCGCAAGGGGCGCTCGAGCCCGCCGCGATCGAAGCGAAGATCGCCGCGCGCGTGGCCGCCAAGCAGGCGAAAGACTATGCGGCAGCAGACCGGATCCGGGCCGAATTGCTCGAGGCCGGCGTTGCACTTGAAGACAAACCCGGCGGGTTGACCGAGTGGCGGCGCGTGTGAGCGCAGCTCGACCATCCCTTTGATCGACTCGCCAGGCAGGAGGCAGGATGGCAACGGCCACGAAGACGCCGGCTAAACGAGCCACGTCTCAAACAAACGCGGCAGCCACGGCAAAGTCGACACGAACGTCGGCTCGGACGGGCGGCAGCGCGGTAAAAAAAGCATCGTCGAAAGCCGCCGGGGTGGCGGCGAAGACCGGCGCGCGCGCGGCAGCCGGTGCAGCAACGGCGGCTGCGACGGGTACGGCGAAGAAAGCCGCGGTCAAGCGCGCGCTGAACGGCGCGTCGGCGCACGCGCCGGTTGCCACGCGCGCGAAAACATCGCGCGTAAAGAGTAATGGCGTGTTGCCTGCCGAACTCGCCGGCGACGTGCAGGAACTCGCGCGCGATACGCATGAAGGCGAAGTCGTACGCAAAACGCGCGCGTCGTCGAGTGCGGGTGGCGAAGCTGCAAGTGCTGCTGAAATCGCGGTGCCCGTGCAGATCGGCGGCCTCACGCCCGAAGTCACCCGTCCGGCGTATTGGGACAAGGCGTGCGCGGACCTCGTCAAGCGCGACCGTATTCTGAAGAAACTGATTCCGAAGTTTGGCCCGGTGCATCTGTTGAGCCGTGGCGATCCGTTCGTCACGCTCGCGCGTTCGGTGGTCGGGCAGCAGATTTCGGTGGCATCCGCGCAAGCCGTCTGGGCGAAGGTCGAGGCGGCGTGTCCGAAGCTCGTGCCGCAGCAGTTCATCAAGCTCGGTCAGGACAAGCTGACCGCGTGCGGGCTGTCCAAACGCAAGGCCGAATACGTGCTCGATCTCGCGCAGCACTTCGTGTCGGGCGCGTTGCACGTCGGCAAGTGGACCTCGATGGACGACGAGGCAGTGATCGCCGAACTCACGCAGATCCGCGGCATCGGTCGCTGGACCGCGGAAATGTTTTTGATCTTCAATCTGTCGCGCCCTGACGTGCTGCCGCTCGACGACCTCGGCCTGATCCGCGCGATCAGCGTCAACTACTTTAGCGGCGAGCCGGTTACGCGCAGTGAAGCGCGTGAGGTTGCGGCAAACTGGGAACCGTGGCGTACCGTCGCGACCTGGTATATGTGGCGTAGTCTCGATCCGTTGCCGGTCGACTACTGAGTGTCTAAAACTGGCGCATCGCATGAGGCCGCTAGAGCGTAATCGCCCCATCGCCCGTTGGGACTTCCTTCCGGGTGGGTTTAGTGGTGGTGTGGGGCGGAACACTGGGGTGCGGCCCAGCGTTGTCTTGAGAAGAGCGAGCAGCCATGTTGTTTGAAAAGCTATCAATTGGTAGAAATTGATAGTTGCGACATGGTTTTGACAGCGGCGAGCGCGGTTAGAATACGCGCTGCCGGTAAGTCCAAGGATTACAACCAATGAAGACCACCTTTCTGGATTTCGAACAGCCGATCGCTGAACTCGAAGCGAAGATCGAAGAATTGCGCTTCGTGCAGGACGATTCGGCCGTCGATATTTCGGAAGAGATCGAGCGGCTGTCCAAGAAGAGTCAACAGCTCACCAAAGATCTGTACGCGAACCTGAGTCCGTGGCAGGTGTCGCAAATCGCCCGACATCCGCAGCGCCCCTACACGTTCGATTACGTGAGCGAGTTGTTCACCGATTTCCACGAACTGCACGGCGACCGCAACTATGCGGACGACCTGTCGATCGTCGGCGGCCTTGCGCGTTTCAATGGCCAGGCCTGCATGGTGATCGGCCATCAGAAGGGCCGCGACACCAAGGAGCGCGCGCTGCGCAACTTCGGCATGCCGCGTCCGGAAGGCTATCGCAAGGCCGAACGTCTGATGCGTCTCGCTGAGAAGTTCAGCTTGCCGATCTTCACGTTCATCGATACGCCGGGCGCCTATCCGGGCATCGGCGCGGAAGAGCGTGGGCAGTCGGAAGCGATCGGCCGCAATCTGTATGTGATGGCTGAACTCAAGACACCGCTGATCGCCACGATCATCGGCGAAGGCGGGTCGGGCGGCGCGTTGGCGATTGCTGTCGGCGACAGCGTGCTGATGCTGCAATTCTCGACGTATTCGGTGATTTCGCCGGAAGGCTGCGCATCGATCCTGTGGAAGAGCGCCGCGAAGGCGCCCGAAGCAGCAGAAGCGCTCGGCCTGACCGCGCATCGTCTGAAGGCGCTCGGTCTGATCGACAAGATCGTCAACGAACCGCTCGGCGGCGCGCATCGCGATCCGAAGGGCATGGCCGCCATGCTGCGCCGTGCGCTCGCCGATTCGCTGCGCCAGTTCCAGGGCATGAGCATCAACGACCTGCGTCAACGCCGTTTCGAACGGCTGATGTCGTACGGCAAGTTCAAGGAAACGACGCCGGGTGCTTAAGCCCGCGCGCGTTCTCTTTCGTCCTTCAGCGCTTCCCGCGCCAGCGACGTGACTCTCTCCGCCGAAACGCCTGCCGACCGCCTCGTTCTCGAGGCGGTCGGCGTGGCGCTGTCCGCGCTCCCCGCGAGCGCGCGCATTGCGGTTGCGTTCAGTGGCGGCGTCGATTCGAGTGTGCTGCTCGATGCCACGGCGCGCGTCGCGGGCGCGTCGCGTTGTGTCGCGCTGCACGTGCATCACGGCCTCAGTGCTCACGCCGACGAATGGCTCGCGCACTGCGAAGCGTTTGCGCGGCAACGTGGCGTCGAATTCTCCGCACAGCGCGTCGAGGTGCCTCGCGAGGCGGGCGTGAGCGTCGAGGCTGCGGCACGCGATGCGCGTTATCGTGCGCTGGACGCCATGTGCGCAACCCACGGCGTTCACACGCTATGGCTCGCGCAACATGCGGACGATCAGGCGGAGACCGTGCTGTTGCAGTTGCTGCGCGGCGCTGGCCTCGCGGGTCTTGCGGCCATGGCGCCCGAGTATTTGCCGGCGGGTACCGCTGCGCTGCGCGTACGGCCTTTGCTGCACTTGCTGCGGGCGCAACTCGAGCAGTACGCGGGCGCCCGCGAATTGCACTGGATCGACGATGAATCGAACGCGGACACACGTTATGCCCGCAACGCATTGCGCCACGAGGTGACACCGGCGCTGGCCATCCACTTTCCTGGTTTTCGCGACGCGCTCGCGCGCACGGCGGCGCATGCGGCATCGGCGCAACGTCTGCTCGACGAGCTCGCGCGTATCGATCTTGACGCAGCCGTGAGCGACGAAGGCCGTGCGCTATCGCATGACGCGCTGCTCGCCCTCGACGACGATCGCGCGCTCAACCTGCTGCGCTACTGGATGCGCACGCTGGGTTTCGTTGCGGCATCAACCGCGCGTCTGGTCGACGCTTTGCGCCAGTTACGCGAAGTCGGCGCGGCAGGCGAAGGCCATAGTCTGCGTATCGATCATGCGGGGCAGGCGTTGCGCAGTTATCGCGGGCTTGTGTATTGGGAGGCGGGCGATAGTAGCGAGCCCGCCGACGAAACCGCGCTCTCCACGCGCGAGGTCAGCGAACTCGCATGGCAGGGTGAAGTGATCTGGCGTTTGCCGCAGTGGCGGGGCACCTTCATGTTTGTCGATGCCGACGCGAATCTGGATGGAGGCGCCAGTGCCAATGCCAGTGGTGATGGTAACGGTGGCGCAGCGGGCAACGCAGCGTCCGACGATCCCAATACGCTTCCCATCAGCGTTCTACGCCGAGCGCTGTTGAGCGCACGCTCACGCAGCGGCGGCGAACGGATGCGCACGGGCGCTGCACCAGGCGCGCCACGCCGCACGCTAAAAAACCTGTTCCAGGAGCGCGGCATTCCCGCATGGAAGCGCGACGTGCCGCTGCTTTATGTCGGTGACGAACTGCTGTTCGTGCCCTTGCTCGGTGTGAACCGCGCCGCGTTGCCCGAGCAGGTGGCTGCGGCCGAAGCGCGCATCCGGATCATCTGGCGCGAGGATTGGCTGGTCGCCTGACCGACCGGTCGGACATCGGCGTAATCGATCCGATGAATCCGTAAATAGCGCGCAAACCCGCACCGGACAAGCCTTTCCAGCGCGTAATAGGGACGGTTCGACAGCCGTTCTGGCTTGTTTTTTTGCGCCCGATCGGGTAATTTAGCTTGTTTGCCCGACCCGATTTCGCCGTCGCTTTTGTCAATTTTGTCGGTTTGCGATCGTGATCCGTCGTTTCCGGTAAGCCTCTAGCGATCATTCCCGGGCAAATCCGCGCCTGCTGCACGCGTGCTGCATTTACGCCGCCACACACTTTGCCGTCGTTCACAAGACGTTGCGCTCCTGTGCTTTTGTGCGGTCGTCTCCAGCGCGCCAGCGCGGTTTATCCTCCAGTTCAGAACGACAATGGCACTCATCGTACATAAATACGGCGGCACCTCGATGGGCTCGGTCGAGCGCATCAAGAACGTCGCCAAGCGCGTCGCGAAATGGCACAAGGCCGGCCACAAGATGGTCGTCGTGCCGTCGGCAATGTCAGGCGAAACCAACCGTTTGCTCGGTCTCGCGAAAGAAATCACGGGTCAGCCGAGCCCCCGCGAACTCGACATGATCGCCGCCACCGGCGAGCAGGTCAGCTCGGGACTGCTCGCCATTGCGCTGCAGGAAGCCGGCGTCGACGCGGTCAGCTATGCCGGCTGGCAAGTGCCGGTCAAAACGGATAGCGCGTTCACGAAGGCACGCATTAGCGAAATCGACGGCGAGCGCGTGCTGCGCGATCTCGACGCCGGCAAGGTGGTGGTGATCACGGGCTTCCAGGGTATCGATCCTGACGGCCACATCACCACACTCGGCCGCGGCGGTTCGGATACGTCCGCTGTCGCAGTTGCTGCCGCGTTGAAAGCCGACGAGTGCCTGATTTACACGGACGTCGACGGCGTCTACACGACCGACCCGCGCGTGGTGGAAGAAGCGCGCCGCCTCGATCGCGTGACGTTCGAAGAAATGCTGGAAATGGCAAGCCTGGGTTCCAAGGTGCTGCAGATCCGCTCGGTGGAATTCGCCGGCAAATATCAGGTGAAGACGCGTGTGCTGTCGAGCCTGACCGATCCGCTCATCCCGCTCGACACTGAAATGAAGTCGGGCACCCTGATTACTTTTGAAGAAGACGAGACCATGGAAAAAGCAGTCATCTCGGGCATCGCGTTCCAGCGCGATGAAGCTCGCATCGCCGTGATGGGTGTACCCGACAAGCCGGGCATCGCGTATCAGATTCTCGGCCCGGTGGCGGACGCGAATATCGACGTCGACATGATCATCCAGAACCAGAGCGTCGACGGTAAAACGGCGTTCACGTTCACGGTTGGCCGCGGCGACTATCAGCGCGCCATGGACATCCTCACAGGCCAGGTGAAGGGTCACGTGCAGGCTGAGCAGGTGCTGGGCGATCCGAAGGTGTCGAAAGTGTCGGTGGTCGGCGTCGGCATGCGCTCGCACGTGGGTATCGCGAGCACGATGTTCCGCACGCTGTCGGAAGAGGGCATCAATATCCAGATGATCTCGACCTCCGAAATCAAGATTTCGGTGCTGATCGACGAGAAGTACATGGAGCTCGCCGTGCGCGCGCTGCATAAGGCCTTCGAACTGGATCAGGCGTAATTTGCGGCACGGGGGTGAGGCGTGCAAGAGCGCCTCGCCTCTTAATGCCTGATCATCGCATGAGCGCATGCGCGGCAAATCGGCGCGGCTAATGTGATGGGGCTATGTGAATAATTGCGTCGTAGATGACGAAACTGGCACAAAAAATGTGCGGTAGACATTGACCTTCGCGGTTTGCCCCGCTATTATCTTGGCTTCGTTGCGCTGACTCCCTGCGCAACCGAAAGTTTGGGAGACGTGGCCGAGAGGTCGAAGGCACTCCCCTGCTAAGGGAGCATCTGGGCCAAAACCTGGATCGAGGGTTCGAATCCCTCCGTCTCCGCCAGCAATGGCGGCAAACCCCGCAGAGTCTAGGCTCTGCGGGGTTTTGTTTTTTCAAGGGCCGCGTTGCCGCTCGCCGGAGAGCGGATACGAATAAACGCCGGCGCTGCAAAGTAAAATTTTCAACATGCTTCGGATACCCAATTAAATCGGCGGCGCGTACTTCCTTTCGCCTGGCGTAACGGCTCGATGATCTTCTTCGTTACAGGCCGGCTGGTTTTTCACCGAAATATTCGTGCGTGTAACCAGACGTAACGCAGAGGGCCGCAATGCGATCTTATGCATCAGTTATTACAAAGTTGAAATACGCGGATGATTGCCTTGCGCTATATTTCGGCCAACAACACACATTCTTCTAAAGGGTGAATCGATGAAGTCCGCACGTCTTGTTCCACTTCTGATCGGGGTTCTCGGGTTGGCTGCGTCGGGTGCTGCAATGGCCGGCGGCCTTAGCGTCGGGGTCAACATCGGCATTCCCGCGCCGATTTATGTCGCGCCGGCGCCCGTCTACGCACCGCCGCCGCCCCCGCCGCCCCCGGTCATCTATCAACCGGCTCCTGTGTACTACGGCGGCCCGGCGATCGTGATCGGCTGGCACGGCGACCGCTACTGGGACGGCCGCCGCTACTGGGCGCGTGACGACTGGTATCGTCATCATCCCCCGGGCCGCTACGATTACGGCCGTAATCACTACGACAACCAGCGCGGCTGGCACTAAGGCATCAGATAGCCGCCGTTGTAGCGTCGAAAAAGCCGCCCTCAAAGGGCGGTTTTTTTATTGCGCTCGCGAGCCAGCGGAGAAGACCGCCATCGCCGGATCGACGCAGCAAGCGCGGTCACTCGGCGAAGGCAGCCATGCCCCCGACTACGGCATTAAAGCCGCTATCCACATGCACGATTTCTGCCGTCACACCCGCTGCCAGATCCGACAGTAGAAACGCCGCGGTATTGCCGACCTGTTCGATCGTCACGTTGCGCTTGAGCGGCGCGTTGTTTTCGACGAATTCGAGAATCTTGCCGAAGCCCTTGATGCCGCTCGCGGCCAGCGTCCTGATCGGACCTGCCGAAATGCCGTTCACGCGCACGCCCTTCGCACCGAGCGACACCGCCAGATAGCGCACGCCTGCTTCGAGCGAGGCCTTGGCGAGACCCATGGTGTTGTAGTTCGGAATCGCGCGTTCGGCGCCGAGGTAGCTCAGCGTGAGCAGCGACGCGTCTGGCGTGAGCATCGATTGCGCGGCCTTGGCGAGGGCCGGAAAGCTGTACGCGGAGATGTCGTGCGCAATGCGGAAGTTCTCGCGCGTCATGCCGTCGAGGAAGTCGCCGGCGATTGCTTCGCGCGGCGCAAATCCGATCGAATGGACGAGACCGTCGAGCCCGTCCCAGCGCGTCTTTAACGAGGCGAACAGGGCGTCGATCTGCGAGTCGTCCGCAACGTCGCATGGGAACACCAGGTCGCTGCCGAACTCGGTGGCGAACTCGGTGATGCGCTCCTTGAAGCGCTCGCCGACATAGGTGAACGCCAGTTCGGCGCCTTCACGCTTGCAGGCTTGCGCGATGCCGTACGCAATCGAACGGTTCGACAACAGGCCGGTCAGCAGGATTCGTCTGCCAGTGAGGAAGCCCATAAATTCTCCCAATGTGGTCTGCGCATCACGCACGGACGTCGTGGCGTTGCACCCGAAGCGAGGTCCATCGCATCGGCACCCGATTCGCGGGATCGACGCGGTGCGGTGATGCGGATGAAATGCGGGGATGAGATGCGGGGATGAGATGCGCGGATGGCGCAGGTTTATTGGGTAGAATTCTCTCACATTGCAATTGCCCACTGACCAACAAGGCCCCTATGACAACTGGCTCGCGATGGGTTCAAACGCCTCGTGCACCTGGGTGCGGCGTGCTTCACAGGCTATCGCGTGTCGGTGTACGGGTTGTACCACGTGTAAGGCGGGTCGTGCCGCGTTCCTGGCGCGAGGCGTGCGTCGCCGCGTTGTGCGGCGTGTCGGCTCTCGCCGGTTTGCTCGCCGCTCCCGAGGCCCATGCGGTCTATGCCATCGCGCAATACGGCGAGCCGAAATATCCGGCCGACTTCAAGCATTTCGACTACGTCAATCCCAATGCGCCGAAGGGCGGCACGCTGGTGATGGCCAATCCGAGCCGGCTCACCAGCTTCGATAAATTCAATCCGTTCACGTTGCGCGGCAATACCGCACCGGGCGTGGATCTGCTGTTCGAAAGCCTGACCACCGGCAGTAGTGACGAAGTGGCCTCCGCCTACGGCCTGCTTGCCGACGACATCAACATCGCGCCCGACGGCCTGTCGACCACCTTCCACATCAATCCGCGCGCGCGCTTTTCGAATGGCGATCCGGTCACCGCGGACGACGTCAAGTTTTCGCTCGACACGCTGAAAAGCCCGCAAGCGGCGCCGCAATTCGCCTCGATCTTCGGCGAGATCACGCGCGCCGTGGTGATCGATCCGCATACGATCCGCTTCGAGTTTCATCAACGCAATCGCGAATTGCCGCTGCTGGCGGGCGGCATGCCGGTGTTCTCGCGCAAGTGGGGAATGAAGCCGGACGGCAGCCGGATTCCGTTCGACCAATTGGCGTTCGAGAAGCCGATCGCCAGCGGGCCGTATCTGATCGATCATTACGACAACGGCCGCACGATTACGTATCGGCGTGATCCGAATTACTGGGGAGCTGCGCTGCCGGTGCGGGTCGGCATGAACAATTTCGATCGGATCGTCTACAAGCTGTATTCGGATAGCACGGCGCGGCTCGAGGCGTTCAAGGCGGGCGAGTACGACGCGCTGGTCGAGTATGTCGCGCGCAATTGGGTGCGGCGCGACGTCGGCAAGAAGTTCGATAGCGGTGAGCTGATCAAGCGCGAGTTTGCGCAACATAACGGCACCGGTATGCAAGGCTTCGTGCTCAACGTACGGCGGCCCTTGTTTCAGGATGCGCGTGTGCGCAAGGCGCTCGATCTGGCGCTCGATTTCCAGTGGCTAAACCGCCAGTTGTTCTTCAATCAGTACACGCGGATCGACAGCTTCTTCGCCAATACGGATTTGCAGGCGAAGGGCCTGCCATCGCCGGGCGAATTGGCCCTGCTCGAGCCATGGCGCGCCCAGCTTGATCCGGCGGTGTTCGGTTTGCCGCCGAAGCAGCCGGACACCGATCCGCCCGGTTCGCTGCGCGCCAATTTATTGCAGGCGCGCGCGTTGTTGCAGCAGGCGGGGTGGACCTATCGCGACGGCGCATTGCGTAACGCCAAAGGCGAGCCGTTCCAGTTCGAGATTCTCGACGATTCCGGCTCGTCCGCTCAGTTCGAGCCGATCGTCGCGACCTTCATCCGCAATCTGCAGAAGCTCGGCATCACCGCGACATTTCGCGTCTCCGACTTCGCTGTCTATCAGAAGCGGCTCGACGCATTCGATTTCGACACAACCACAATCCGCATGGCGGACGTGCAGGTGCCCGGTTCGGAGCAGATCGACCGGTTCGGCAGTAAGGCTGCGGATACGCCAGGCTCCGACAACGTGATCGGCGTGAAGTCGCCGGCCGTCGACGCGATCCTGAGCGCGCTCGTGCATGCGCAGACGCGCGAGCAACTGATCGACGCCACGCATGCGCTCGACCGCGTGCTGATGCATGGCTACTATGTGATTCCGCAGTGGTATAGCGCTTCGCATCGGGTGGCGTTCAAACGCGGGCTCGCGTGGCCAAAGACGCTGCCTCTGTACTATGGCGCGGAAGGCTGGATCACGTCGATGTGGTGGTATGCACAGCCACAACAGCCGCAACAGCCGCAAGCACAGCCGCACTAAAAAGCGTCCATTCATTCACCGCCTTCGCACCGGAAACATCGCCATGTGGAGCTATATCCTCAAACGCTTGCTGCTGATGATCCCGACCTTGCTCGGCGTGCTGACGCTGACCTTTGTCGTGATCCAGTTCGTCCCGGGCGGTCCGGTCGAACAGATGCAGCACGAGCTGCGCAAAGGGGCGGAAAACGGCGCGCCGTTCGGTCTGCGCGCGCATACCGGTGTCGACGCGCAGCAGATCGCGCAACTGAAAGCGCTCTATGGCTTCGACAAACCGCCGCTCGAACGCTATGTCCTGATGCTAAAGCGCTTCTCGACGTTCGATCTCGGGCAGAGCTATTTCCGCCATCAAAGCGTATGGTCGCTGATCGTTTCGAAGTTGCCGGTGTCGATCAGTATCGGCTTATGGACGTTCTTTCTGACCTACCTGATATCGGTGCCACTGGGTATCGCCAAAGCGGTGCGCAACGGGTCGCGCTTCGACATCGCAACGAGCCTCGTGGTGCTGATCGGCTACGCGATTCCGGGCTTCGTGCTGGGCGTGCTGCTGCTCGTACTGTTCGGCGGCGGCAGCTTCCTGCAACTGTTCCCGCTGCGCAATCTCACCTCGGACAACTGGGCGCAGTTGAGTCTCGGCGGCAAGATCGTCGACTACCTGTGGCATATCACGCTGCCGATCACAGCCTCGGTGGTCGGCAGTTTCGCGGTCGTCACGATGCTGACGAAAAACGCTTTTCTCGACGAAATCCGCAAGCAATACGTGCTGACTGCACGCGCCAAAGGTTTGTCCGAGAAGCGCGTGCTGTGGAAGCACGTGTTTCGCAACGCGTTGCTGCCGTTGATCGTCGGTTTTCCGGCGGCGTTTATCGGTGCGTTCTTCACCGGCAGTCTGCTGATCGAGACGCTGTTTTCGCTCGACGGACTTGGCCTGCTGTCGTACGAATCGGTGGTGCGGCGCGACTATCCGGTCGTGCTCGGCACGCTGTATCTGTTCACGCTGATCGGACTCGCGACCAAGCTGATTTCCGATCTTTGCTATGTGTGGGTCGATCCCCGCATCCAATTCGAACAACTGGAGCGCTGATGAATCGAGCCCGTCTTTCCGCCGATGCAGCGGCGCGCACCGAACCGGCTCGCGCGTTCGTCTCGCCAACGCCCGCGCGTCGTGTCTGGCGGCGTTTTCGTCAGCAGCGCCTCGGCTATTGGAGTCTGATTATCTTCGTCGTCGCGTTCGCGGCGAGCCTGGCCGGCCCGCTCTGGTCGAATGACAAGCCGCTGATGGTGCGTTACGAAGGGCAGTTGTATTTTCCGATGTTCAAGACCTACGCGGAGACGACGTTCGGCGGTGACTTCCCAACCCCTGCCGATTATCTTGACCCGTATATCAAACATCGTTTCGACGCGCCGGGTAACTTCGCGGTGTATCCGCCGAATCGCTATTACTACGACACGCTGAATTACTTCTCGAAGGCGCCGAATCCGGCGCCGCCGTCGCGCGATAACTGGTTTGGCACCGACGACCGCGGTCGCGATCTGTTCGCGCGTCTTCTGTATGGTTTTCGCGTGTCGGTGGAATTCGCGCTCGTGCTGACCTTGATCGGCACCGTACTCGGGATTGCCGCCGGCGCCGTGCAGGGTTACTTCGGAGGACGCACGGATATCATCGGACAGCGGCTGATCGAAATCTGGAGCGCCATGCCGGAGCTTTACCTGTTGATCATTTTCTCGTCGATCTTCGAGCCGGGGTTCATTCTGCTGATCGTGCTGCTTTCGTTATTCGGCTGGATCGGTTTGTCGGATTACGTGCGCGCGGAGTTTCTGCGCAACCGCCACCAGGACTATGTGCGGGCGGCACGGGCGATGGGGCTCTCGAACTGGCAGATCATGTGGCGGCACGTCTTGCCCAACAGTTTGACGCCTGTGATCACGTTTCTGCCGTTTCGCATGAGCGGTGCGATCCTCGCACTCACCAGCCTCGACTTTCTCGGCCTTGGCGTGCCGTCGCCGACGCCGAGCCTGGGCGAACTGCTGGCGCAAGGCAAGGCGAATCTCGACGCGTGGTGGATCTCGTTGTCCACCTTCGGCGTGCTGGTCGCGATGTTGTTGCTGCTGACGTTCATGGGGGACGCATTGCGCAATGCGCTCGATACCCGCATCTCCGATGCGATGCGTGCCGGGGGCAACCAGTGAGCGCCGCAGTGGAAAGCAAGGCGAAACAAGCCATGACGCCGCCGCTTCTGGAACTCGACCATTTGCATGTCACTTTCGGCGACACCGTCGCAGTGAACGACGTGACGCTCGCGATCCAGCGCGGCGAGCGGATCGCGCTGGTCGGCGAATCGGGTTCGGGCAAGAGCGTGACGGCGCTGTCGATCCTGCGTCTGTTGAGCGACGCGCAGGTCAGCGGATCGATCCGTTTCGACGGCCAGGATCTGCTCGCCAAAAGCGAGCGCGAGATGCGGGGCATGCGCGGCTCGGACATCGCGATGATCTTCCAGGAGCCGATGACGGCACTCAATCCGCTCTACACGGTCGGTGACCAGATTGCGGAGACGATCGTCGTACACGATGGCGTCACGGCGCAGGAGGCGCGTAAGCGCGCCGTGGCATTGCTGGGGCGCACGGGCATCGCCGAGCCCGGCAAGCGTGTGAACAGTTACCCGCATCAACTCTCCGGCGGCCAACGGCAGCGCGCGATGATCGCCATGGCGCTGGCGTGCCGTCCACGCCTGTTGCTGGCCGACGAGCCGACCACCGCGCTCGACGTGACGATCCGCGCGCAGATCGTCGACCTGCTGCTGGAGCTGCAACGCGACGAAGCCGAGAAACGCGGCATGGCCGTGCTGCTGATCACGCACGACCTGAATCTGGTGCGGCACTTTGCGCAGCGAATCGCGGTGATGGAGAAGGGCGTGCTCGTGGAAAGCGGCCCGGTCGAGCAGGTGTTCGAGTCGCCGCAGCATCCGTACACCCAGCGTCTGCTGGCGAGCCGTCCGCAGCGCACGGTGGTGCCTGTGCTGCCGATCTCGCCGGTGCTGCTCGAAGCGCGCGATGTCTCGGTCGATTTCAAAACGAAACTGCCGGGCGTAAGCGGCTGGTTTCGTTCGGGGCGCTTCCGCGCGGTTGCGGATGCGAACGTGTCGGTGCGCCAGGGCGAGACGCTGGGGATCGTCGGCGAATCGGGTTCGGGCAAATCGACGCTCGCGATGGCCCTGCTCGGTTTGCAACGCACCGCGCACGGCGAGATCGAGTTTCAGGGGAGGGCGCTCGGCAGCTATCGCGGCGTCGAACAGACCGCCTTACGCTCTAACATGCAAGTCGTCTTTCAGGACCCCTTCAGTTCACTTTCGCCACGTCAGACCATCGAGCGGATCGTCGGTGAAGGACTCGCGCTGCATCGGCCGCAAATGAGCGAGGTGGCGCGGCGCGACAAGGTGGTGTCCGTGCTGCGCGAAGTCGGTCTGGACCGCACGGTGTTGTACCGCTATCCGCATGAGTTCTCGGGCGGCCAGCGTCAGCGGATTGCGATTGCGCGCGCCCTGGTGCTTGAGCCGCGGGTTCTGATTCTCGATGAACCGACCAGTGCGCTCGACGTGTCGATCCAGCAGCAGGTGCTGAAACTGCTCGCCGGATTGCAGCAGAAGTACAACCTGGGCTTCGTTTTCATCAGTCACGATCTGGCCGTGATCGGGGCGATGGCTCACCGTGTGGCGGTGATGCAAAACGGTTCGATCATTGAAAGCGGAGACGTTGAGCAGATTTTTGCGACACCGGTGCACCCTTACACCCGAAAGCTGCTGAAAGCCGCGCTGGATCGTTGATTCCGTGCTCTTTCACCAATTGGGTGCGTGTCTCGATTGTATTTTTCTATTTGTTTTGACATGTGAATACTTACTGGCTAGTATCGACCAAACTTTTTTCCGTAGCCCACTGATTTTTAGGCAAAAAATACCGACCAATGCAGCACAGAAACCTAACCCAGGCTTGCACGCGCGTCGTCGCCGGGATGTTCATTGGCGTCTTGATGGCAGCAGCTCCCGGCGCTTTCGCCGACGAAGTAAGCAGTTTTAATCAGAATGCCTCATATTCGACCTCTAACGGGTCGAATTCCTCGTCTCCCCTCAATTCGCAATCGGCCGCTCCCAGCAGCGACGGCGGCGCCAAATCGTTCCTGTCCGGCATGGCCGGTAAAGCGGGCGACGTGGTGGTCGGCGCACTGAACATGATCGGCGTTCGCTACCGTTGGGGCGGTAATACGCCCGATTCGGGCCTTGATTGCAGCGGCTTCGTTCGCTACGTGTTCCAGGACACGCTCGGTATGGCGCTGCCGCGCCGCGCCGAGGAAATGAGCCGCGTCGGCGAAAAGGTTCGCGTGAGCGACCTGAAGCCGGGCGATCTGGTGTTCTTCAACACCATGCGCCGTACTTTCTCGCACGTTGGGATCTACATCGGCGACAACAAGTTCGTTCATTCGCCTTCCACGGGCAGCACGATTCGCGTCGACGACCTGGATAGCGGCTATTGGGAAAAGCGTTTCACGGGTGCGCGCCGGATCGAGACGTCCTATCAGGACGGTGAAGATCTGCGCAAGCGCGTGAATGCTACGATCGGTGGCAACCAGTAACTGATTCGGCCCGCACCGGTGGTTTCGGTGCGACAAAAAAGCCTGCTTCGTTCGAAGCAGGCTTTTTGCGTTTGGACGCCGGTCGAGGACGTGCCGGCGAATCTTTCATGCGGTACGCCAGTCTGTCGGCCTCGCGCGCTCCGTGCGGAAGCGCGCTGGGTGGTGTAATCGGCGCCACCCAAGCGGGTTACACTGCGGCACGGCTCGTGGCCAGCTTGCGTTGCAATTCCGGCATTATCTTCGCCACGGCTTCCTCGCCGGCCAGGATTGCTGCATTGCGCTGCGAGAAATCGCTGCCGCTCATGGCCGCCAGATTTGGCCGGATCACGATATCGGCGTATTTGTCGAGTTCATAGGCTTTGATCGTCTGGCCCATGATCGTGAAGGTCTGCATCAGCACATCGAACGAACTGGCGGTGAGGCCGCTTTCCGGTCGCTGCGAGATGTCCACGGCGATCACGAAATCCGCGCCCATCTTGCGTGCAAACGAGGCGGGCACCGGACTCACCAGACCGCCATCCACATATTCGTGCCCGCCGATCTTCACCGGCTCGAAAATCGACGGCACGCTGCATGATGCACGCACCGCAATGCCCGTGTTGCCGCGCTGGAACAGGATCGGCTGGCCGGTTTTCAGGTCGGTCGCGACTACGCCGAGCGGCTTGACCATTTTCTCGATCGGACGGTTGTTGAGCGTCGTGTTCAGATAGTTCTGCAACGCAATGCCTTGCAGAAAGCCGCGCGTGCGAAACGGCATGGCCCAATCGCTGATCGACGCTTCGTCCATGGTCAGCGCGAGCTTGTTGAGCGCAAAACCGTTCATCCCCGACGCGTACAGCGCGCCGACCACCGAACCCGCGCTCGTGCCGGCCACCAGGTCGACCTGGATATTGCGCGCCTCGAGGGCCTTGATCACGCCGATGTGCGCGAAGCCGCGCGCGGCGCCGCCGCCTAGCGCGAGCCCGACGCGGATCGGGCGCAGCGGTTTGTCGAGCGGCGGGGTGGTAGTGGGCGTAGCGGCAACTGGCGTGCTATCGGTTTTGCCGCCGCCGGTCGTGGTGCAGGCAGCCAGCACCGCGGAGGCGGCCGCCAATGAGAAGTTGCGACGGGCGAGGCGGGGGGATGACGGTTTCAACGGGTTCTCCAGCAACGGCAGGGGCGAAGTAATCGGGGCGCGCGGTGCAGTCAGTGCATTCGGTGTAATCAGCTGCAAGCAGCGCAAGCAGCGCAAGCAGCGCAAGCGGTACAAGCGGTACAAGCGGCCGCGCAACATGTGCCCCAATCAAGCGGACAGTCAAACTGCCAGGACCGCCGGCGGCGATGCCATGCGCTGTGGTTCTATCCCTACCCGCAGCGCGCGCACATCATAAATCAAAGCGCCGGGGGCGCGTCGGCGCGGTAATGAAACGTTGCAGAGGAAGCCCTCAGACGCCCTGGCGCAAGCTTCCCGCGCATCTTGCGGGCTTGCCATTGGCCATTCGGACGAGGGCAGGCAAGACGGGTTCGGAAGGTATAATTCGGGTCTCGCATCTATTTCCTTCGTGTTCGTGCAAGGCGCCTGGCGCTGCACGGGCGCGCTCCGCTGCCGCGCTTCACTGGCGATGTCAGCCACGGCGCCGGCGCCTGTCTTCCGAGTAACCGCTAATGACCACCTCCGTCCGTACCCGTTTCGCACCGAGTCCCACCGGCTTCATCCACCTCGGCAACATTCGCTCCGCGCTTTATCCGTGGGCGTTCGCGCGCAAGATGAAAGGGACCTTCGTGCTGCGGGTCGAGGACACTGACGTCGAGCGCTCCACGTCCGAATCCGTCGACGCTATTCTCGAAGGCATGGCGTGGCTCGACCTCGATTTCGACGAAGGCCCGTTCTACCAGATGCAGCGCATGGACCGTTACGGCGAAGTGCTCAGGCAGATGCAGGACGCGGGGCTCGTGTACCCGTGCTACATGTCGACAGAAGAACTGGACGCACTGCGCGAACGTCAACGCGAGGCCGGCGAGAAGCCGCGTTATGACGGCACGTGGCGCCCGGAACCCGGCAAGGTCTTGCCGGAGCCGCCGGCAGGCGTGCAGCCGGTTCTGCGCTTCCGTAATCCGCTCACGGGTGTGGTCGCATGGGACGACGCCGTGAAGGGCCGCATCGAAATTTCGAACGAAGAACTCGATGACCTCGTGATCGCGCGCCCGGACGGCACGCCCACTTACAACTTCTGCGTGGTGGTCGACGATCTGGACATGCGCATCACCCACGTGATTCGCGGCGACGATCACGTGAACAACACGCCGCGCCAGATCAACATCCTGCGCGCGCTTGGCGGTGAGCCGCCGGTTTACGCGCACTTGCCGACCGTGTTGAACGAGCAGGGCGAGAAGATGAGCAAG
The DNA here is from genome assembly GCF_046027605.1 of Paraburkholderia fungorum. Classification (GTDB taxonomy): domain Bacteria; phylum Pseudomonadota; class Gammaproteobacteria; order Burkholderiales; family Burkholderiaceae; genus Paraburkholderia; species Paraburkholderia fungorum_F. The sequence goes on along the minus strand of NZ_JAQQEF010000003.1, from coordinate 247,893 downwards.
CGTCACGGCGCGATGAGCGTGATGGGTTATCGCGACGCGGGCTATCTGCCGGAAGCGGTGGTCAACTATCTGGCGCGTCTGGGCTGGTCGCATGGCGACGCGGAAATCTTCACGCGTGAGCAGTTCGTCGAATGGTTTGATCTGGAGCATCTGGGCAAGTCGCCGGCTCAATACGACCACGACAAGTTGAACTGGCTGAATGCTCACTACATCAAGGAAGCGGACAACGCGCGTCTCGCGGAGCTGGCAAAGCCGTTCTTCGCCGAACTGGGTATCGACGAAGCCGCGATCGCGCAGGGCGCTGATCTCGTGTCGGTGGTGGGCCTGCTGAAGGACCGCGCAGCGACGGTGAAGGAAATCGCCGGGAATGCGGCGATGTTCTATCAAGTGCCGGCGCCTGACGCCGAGGCGCTCGCGCAACATGTCACTGACATCGTGCGCCCGGCGCTTGGCGATCTGGCCACAGCGCTCAAGACCGTGGAGTGGACCAAGGAAGCGATCGCTGCGGCGCTGAAGGCAACGCTCGGCGCGCACAAGCTGAAGATGCCACAACTGGCCATGCCGGTGCGTTTGCTGGTGGCAGGCACGACGCATACGCCGTCGATCGACAGTGTGCTGATGCTGTTTGGCCGCGATGTCGTGGTGAGCCGTATCGAAAAAGCGTTGGCCTGAGCGCATTCGCGGCTGCATTGAGCGGGTTTGCATGCGACTTGCGAAAAAAGTCGCATGCAATTGCTCAAAGGGTATTTACAAAGCGCAAATTGGCCTCTAGAATCTCGTTTCTGTTCTGCAAGGGGGGTATAGCTCAGCTGGGAGAGCGCTTGCATGGCATGCAAGAGGTCAGCGGTTCGATCCCGCTTACCTCCACCATCAGAGCAGAGTGAAGTCGTTCCGAAGTCTGGAGCTTGTAGCAAAAAAGACTTCACAAACGGTTGTAACGTAGTTAGAATATCGGTCTTTGCTGCTGGCGAAACGGAAATTAACGTGTGTTAGCAGCAAGATAAAGACAAATCTGAAAAGATTATGTCCCCTTCGTCTAGAGGCCTAGGACATCACCCTTTCACGGTGAGTACAGGGGTTCGAATCCCCTAGGGGACGCCAAACATCAGCGTCGCTTTAGTGTTCGATAAGAAGCAGTAAAGCAGCGCAGCTTGCAGAGAAAAAACCAACGCTCGCAAGTCATGATAGGCAAACTGGAGTGGTAGTTCAGTTGGTTAGAATACCGGCCTGTCACGCCGGGGGTCGCGGGTTCGAGTCCCGTCCACTCCGCCAGACAAAGCCCGTTCATACAAACTTGAACGGGCTTTTTCATTAAAGGTGTAAGCAGTACGTTGTCCCCTTCGTCTAGAGGCCTAGGACATCACCCTTTCACGGTGAGTACAGGGGTTCGAATCCCCTAGGGGACGCCAGGATATCGGCGTCGTTCAGTTAGCAGTGTGAGTTTGCACGCTGAGCGGTGCAGTTGGTGAATGAGCAAAGCTCACAAGCCGCAGTGCAAAAATCTGGAGCGGTAGTTCAGTTGGTTAGAATACCGGCCTGTCACGCCGGGGGTCGCGGGTTCGAGTCCCGTCCGCTCCGCCAGATTTTAGAAAGCCCACTTCGAAAGAAGTGGGCTTTTTTTATTTCCGCGGCCGGTCTGCCTGGATATCGTCCGGTATGCTCGGGACAAACAGCCATTGCCAGCGCGCGCGGCCTGTTTTACCGTTGACCCGACTCATCTTCGTCGTCCCGCCATGTTCGATCCAACCGAAGCTCCGTCACCGTTTTATCTGCGCGTCGCCAGCATGGACGATTTTGAGTTCGCCGAGGCGCTGACTCGCAACAACATGGGTGGCTACTATCGTCGGCACCATCTGGTCTGGCGAGGCGATCTGTTTCTCGGCAGTTGGCGCGAGTCGGAGAATTTCATTCTCGAAGTGGACCGCAAGCCGATCGGCGTGCTGCGCATCACTCAGGAAGGCGACTCGCTGCATATCCGCGACGTACAGATTGCCGAAGGGCATCGGCGGCTTGGCGCCGGCACGTATCTGCTCGATATGTCGCATCAGTGGGCGCGTGAGCGCGGGCTGCGCGAATTGCAGTTGCGCGTGTTCGTCGACAATCCCGCCGCGCGGCTTTATCAGCGCAAAGGGTACAAGCTGACGGGGCCGCGTCTGGCGCAACTCGGCGCGATCCGTCATCTGGCGCGGCGCGTTTGACGCACCGCGGCTAGTGGTGACGCGTTACGCAGTCACTTTTGCGCGGTCTCTTCGTCGGCCTCGGTATCACCAGGACTCCCGCTCTCCACACGATGTTCAGAGCCGCGCTCGATGAACGCGCGCGGACTTTCGCCGAATGCTCTGCGGAACATCGCCGAGAACGCACTCTGGCTCTGATAGCCCAACTCCTGCGCGACATGCGACAGCGGCCGTCCCTGGCTCAAGAGGGGAATCGCGCGCGCGAGAACGGCCTGCTGACGCCATTGCGAAAAGCTCACGCCCAACTCCTGACGAAACAGGCGCGCGATCGTGCGCGTACTCGCACCGACGCTCGATGCCCACTGTTCGAGCGAGTCGCCGTTCGTCGGGTCCGCGATCACGGCCTCGCACAACGCGCGCAAGCGTTTCTCGTTGGGCATCGGCACGGACAGGGGCAGGGGCTCTGAGCGCGTCAGTTCGTCGAGTGCAAGCGCGCCTAGCAGTTGTTCACGAGTCGCTGAAATGCCTGGCGTATCGAGCGCGGCGATGACTTCGCGCAGCAGATCCGATACTTCGACCACACGCGGCGTATCCAGTCCGGCCGGGACGGTGCTTTCGGTAATGTACAGCGTGCGCAGAAATGCCTCTTCGACTGCGACCACTTCGTGTGTCACGTGCGGTGGCACCCAGATCGCTCTCGAGGGCGGGACCATCCACGTGGTGCCGGTCGTCGCGACTCGCAGTACGCCGCGCGACGCATAGGCTACCTGGGCCCACGCGTGTGTGTGCCGCGCGATCCGCCAGCCCGCCGGCATCAGCCGCGAGCGCACGCGGATCGGGTGCGTTTGCGTCGGCTGGAATTCGGGTGGGATGTCGGCGAAGCGGATCTGGCTCGACCGTTCTGAGTCAGCGGACGAATTCATGTTGGAGATCGATTCAATGGAAGGAGCGCAAAGCGGTGGTGGCTGCAAATAGGGCACCAGGTGCACGGGTACTCGAGCATGGAGCGTTTTATGCGGGGGCCGCAGATGCAGACCCCGCAGATGCAGAACTCCGAAGGCGCAAATCCCAAACAGACTCGAACACGCCGCTCCGAATGCAGCCCTAAACCACCGATGGCTTCCATTGTAGGTGTTACGTCAGCGTCACCGTTGCATAATGTCCCGATTACGCACGGATCCCGAGGAGGAACTCATGAGCTTTACAACCGCCGACCTGTGCGACGCGCACGAGGACCAACTGACGCTGGGTACGCTGCGTGTGCTCGAGCCGGTCTTTCATCTCTTCAGTCGCGCCGAGTGTTTCAGCGGCGAAGCGGTGACGCTAAAGGTGTTCGAAGACAACGCGCTCGTACGCGCCATGCTCGAGGAGAAGGGCGCGGGCCGGGTGCTGGTGGTCGACGGCGGTGGCAGTCTGCGTTGCGCGCTGGTCGGCGCCAATCTCGCGCAAATTGCGGAACAGAACGGCTGGGCGGGCATCGTGCTGAACGGCTGCGTGCGCGACACGCTGGAGCTCAATGAAATCGACGTCGGCGTGGCGGCGTTGGCAACCTGTCCACGGCGCGGCCAGAGGCTCGGCAGCGGCGAGCGCGATGTGCCGGTGCAATTGCCGGGCGCGCTAGTACGTCCCGGCGAATGGATCTATGCGGATATCGACGGCGTGCTGGTGGCGAGCGCGTCGCTGAACTAAACCCTCGGTAACTGCAACGGCAAGCCAAACCCCGGCTACCGCCGAAGCAAGCCAAACCCATTATCAAGGAGAGCAAACGACGATGCAGACCGTCTTTGTATACGGCACATTGCGGGCCGGTGAAGTGAACGACATCAGCGAGGCCGCGGCGCGCAACGACATCGCCGCGCCGAATCTGCTCGGCACGGCCACGGTGCGCGGCCATCTGTTCGACTTCGGCTCGTATCCGGGGCTCGTGGTCGACGAAGCGGGCGTGGACGTCACGGGCGACGTCTACGAAATCGACGACGAACTGGTTGCGGTGCTCGACGAGATCGAAGCGGTGTATCCCGGCGTCGAAGATCGTTTCCTCGCGCGGGAAGTGATGGTGAAGGTAGACGGTAACGTGGTGAACTGCCGTTTCTATCCTGTCGCGCCCAATGCGGTAAAGGGCCTCCCGGAAATCAGATCGGGCGATTGGGTCGAATATCGCGGCGCGCGCTAAGGGCGGTAGAACCAGACCACGGCGAGCGCATCGGCGTGCGCCAGGAGTGTGCCGAACGCATGCAACCAGCGCCAAAAAAACAGCCCGGCAGGCTTGCGCCTGTCGGGCCGTCCGGTCGGTCAGCCTTGCGACCCGGGCCGCTTTTTTGATTTTGCGTGGCTGGTGAAAGCGGGCCCGGTACGACGTCGTTACTGTTCCTGCATGAGGCCGTTCAGATGCCTCAGATTTCCTCGTACAGCGGCAACGTCAGGAAGTCGGTGAACTGCTCCGATGTCGACATTTCCTCGAAGATTTGTGCAGCGCGATCGTACTGCTTCGTATCGCCGCCAACGGCCTGTTTCACCTTGTCGAGTTCCTGCGCCGACAACTCGCGCACCAGCTCGACCGTGACCTTGCGGCCGTCTTCGAGCTTGCCCTTCGGCGAGCGAATCCACTGCCACACCTGCGAGCGGGAAATCTCCGCGGTCGCCGCGTCTTCCATCAGGTTGTGAATCGGCACGCAGCCATTGCCCGCGAGCCATGAACCCAGGTAGTGAATGCCGACGTTGATGTTGTTGCGCAGACCGCCTTCGGTGATCGGCGCTTCCGGACGGAAGTCCATCAGATCGGCGGCGGTGACGAGCACGTCGTCGCGTTGCTTGCCGATCTGATTCAGCTTGTCGCCGAGCACCTTGACGAATTCTTCCATCGCGATCGGCACGAGGCCCGGATGCGCGACCCAACCGCCGTCGTAACCGTCGCCCGCGTCGCGCGCCTTGTCGGAACGCACACCGCCCATGGCCTTGTCGTTGGCTGCCGGGTCGTTCTTGATCGGAATCAGCGCGCTCATGCCGCCGATCGCCGGCGCATTGCGACGATGGCAGGTCTTTAGCAACAGCAACGCGTAGGCGCGCATGAACGGCGAGGTCATCGTGATCTGCGAGCGGTCGGCGAGGCAGAAATCGCGGTCGCTCTTGAACTTCTTGATCGCCGAGAAAATGTAGTCCCACCGACCGGCGTTCAAACCCGAACTATGTTCGCGCAGCTCGTACAGGATCTCGTCCATCTCGAACGCGGCGACGATCGTTTCGATCAGGACGGTCGCGCGAATCGTGCCGCGCGGCACGCCGACCGCTTCCTGGGCGGCGACGAAAATGTCGTTCCACAGACGCGCTTCCAGATGACTCTCCATCTTCGGCAGATAGAAGTAGGGGCCCGAGCCGCGCGCGACCAGTTCCTTCGCGTTGTGAACCATGAAGAGCGCGAAATCGAAGATGCCGCCCGAGACACGCTTGCCGTCCACCGTCACGTGCTTTTCGTCCAGATGCCAGCCGCGCGGACGCACGATCAGCGTGGCGATCCTGTCGTTCAACTGGTACGACTTGCCGTTCTGTTCGAGCGAAATCGTGCGGCGCACCGCGTCCTTCAGATTGATGTGGCCGGTAATCTGGTTATCCCAGCTCGGCGCATTCGAATCTTCGAAGTCGGTCATGTACGAATCCGCGCCTGAATTCAGCGCGTTGATGATCATCTTGCGCTCGACCGGGCCGGTGATTTCCACGCGACGGCATTGCAGATCTTGCGGCAGCGGAGCGATCTTCCAGTCGCCTTCGCGCACGCTTTTCGTGGCGGCGAGGAAGTCGGGACGCTCGCCGGCGTCGAGCCGCTTCGTGCGCTCCGCACGCGCCTGCAACAGCTGCTGACGGCGCGGTTCGAACGTGCGATGCAGTGCAGCGACGAGTTCGAGCGCTTCGCGGGTGAGGATCGCGTCATAGCCTGGCTTGATCTCAGCCGTGATTTCCATGCCCTGCGGCAACTGCAGCGATGATTGCGATGACAGCGGATGCGCCATGATTTCTCCTTGGTCGGTCAGATTGCAAAGGTGCAAATGTTGAGATGCGGTTGAAATGCGTCGTGGGATCCAGGTGGCAGCCGTCATGCGCCAGGGCTGTGGCGCGTGCGGCTGCCGCCGGGATGACCGGTGCTGCCGGTGCCGCTATTGCGGTCGGGCGACGCGAGGGACTGCAGGAAAGCAGGCAGATCGTTCATGCTTCCGCCCGCGCCATGCGGCGTGACGCCCAGTTCTTCGGTTGGTGCGTTTTGCCGGTTGAGCCAGAAAGTGGTGAAACCGAACCAGCTCGCGCCTGCCACGTCCCAGCCGTTCGACGACACGAAGACGATCTCGCGCGGCTCCGCGCCGAAGGCTTGCGTGCCGAGCGCGTAGGCCGCCGGCGCGGGTTTGTAGGCGCGCACTGTGTCGACGGATAGCACGTGGTCGAACAGGCCCGTCATGCCGGCGCTCTTCACGGCGATATCGAGCATTTGCGGATTGCCATTCGAGAGGATCGCGAGGCCGGGCCGTGAGCCGGCTTTGCCGCTCGCGGACGCAGATGATGCCGAAGCCGCCGAAACCGAAGCAGCTGAAACCGAATCCGCCGAAGCCGCCGAAACCGAAACCGAGGCCCCGTCGCGCAGTTGGCGCAGCGTGGGCACGGCATCGGGAAAGGCGGATAGGCACGCATATTCGTCCATCAGACGCTTCTCCGCCGCGCGGCCTAGCGTGAGATGCAGCTTTTTGGTGGCGAAGCGCAAGGCATCGAGCGTGATGTCCCAGAACGGCCGGTAATGGGCGCCGGGCGCGTCGGCCGCCGCTGCGAGCGTGCGCAACTGCGTGTATTCGATCTGCTTCAGACGCCACAACTGCGAGAGGGCGTCGCCGTGGCCGGGGAACATTTGCTCTGCGGCAGCGATCACCGAATGCACGTCGAAAAGCGTGCCGTACGCATCGAAAATCACTGCTTTAGGGAAGGGTGTCGTTGTGGCCGACATTGCCGTGCACTCCTATCAGAGGTCAGGACGGATTGTATTAGTGATACTCCAAGCTAAAAAAGAGGCTAAAGATCACTTGATTTTTTACTTTCATGCACCTAATCTGACGCGCACCGACCACTTTCCCGTGCACTCCCCAAGACGCTTTCTTCGGGGCGTTGCGGCTCCGCTTCCCATGGACCGTTTCAAGCAGATCGAGACTTTCGTAACCGTTGCGGCGCGAGGCAGCCTGTCCGCCGCGGCGCTCGCGGAAGGCGTCGCGCCCGCGATCATCGGCCGCCGCATCGACGCGCTTGAAGAGCGCCTCGGCGTCAAATTGCTGGTCCGCACCACGCGCAAGATCACGTTGACCTTCGAAGGGTCGGCGTTCCTCGAGGATTGCCAGCGCATCATCCATGACATGCAGAACGCCGAGGCCAGCGTGTCGGCCGGCGGCGTGAAGGCGAGCGGCCATTTGCGACTGTCGGCGCCGGCCGGCTTTGGGCGCAGGCATGTTGCGCCGCTCGTGCCGCCCTTCACCGTCGCGCATCCGGATGTGTCGATTACGCTCGATCTGTCCGACCGGCTGGTCGATCTCGTCAACGAGGGATTCGACTGCGCCGTGCGTCTGGGCGAGTTGCCCGATTCGTCGCTGGTGTCGCTCAAGCTCGGAGAGAACCGCCGCGTGTGCGTGGCGTCGCCGTCGTATCTGAGCCGGCGCGGCTCGCCGCACACGCTGGCCGATCTCGCGCATCACAACTGCCTTGCGCTCGGCGCGAGCGCCAATCAGCAGCGCGGCTGGATGTTCCAGCAGGGCGACAAGGTCGTGTCGATCAAGGTGTCCGGCACGATGGAATGCTCGGACGGCGCGGTGCTGCACGAGTGGTGCCTCGAGGGCTACGGGCTTGCATGGCGCTCGTGGTGGGAGGTCGGCACGGATATCGCGGCCGGGCGCCTCGTCAGCGTGCTCGACGAGTTCACCGCGCCGCCGATCGGCATCCATGCGGTTTTTCCGCAGCGCCGGCATTTGCCGCTGCGGGTTCGGTTGTTTCTGGACTTTCTCAAGCATACGTACGGCCATCCTGATTACTGGGGCTGACGCAGTTCAGGTGCTAGTCACGTCCGGTGATCCGACGCCATGCCATCCTGCACAATCGCCGCGCAGACTCTCGCAGCGGGTTTTCGATATGCGGACAGACCCGCACGACGGCGTTGAGCGCATTTCCGCGGACTACAATCGATTGAGGCGGCTTCCATGCCGAGCCTCGTGGCACGCTGACGCCGCGCTGCACGCAGCCGGCGACGGAGGGCATCATGTTCAGGCATATCCTGGTTCCGACCGATGGTTCAGACCTGTCACGCAAAGCGATAGACGGTGCCATCGACCTTGCGCAGGCCGTCGGCGCTCGCGTCACGGCCTACGCGTGTCTGCCGCAATATCCGTACTCGCCGTTTTCGGACGTGGTGATCGAACCACCCGTTGAGTTTCTGCAGCGCAGCGAGCGTGAAGCGCGCGTGCATCTGCGGGAAGTGGAGCAGGCGGCGCGCCGTTTCGGTGTTGCGTTCGACAGCCGCACCAGCGTGCATCCGGCGCCGTATCTCGGCATCATCGAAGCGGCGGAGCAGGGGGCCTGCGACGTGATCTTCATGGCTTCGCATGGGCGGCGCGGTCTCGGCAGCCTGCTGATCGGCAGCGAGACACAACGGGTCCTGACGCATACCAAGATTCCGGTGATCGTGTACCGCTGAAGCGCAGGTTCGCGATTCGCCTTGCGGCAGCGACGGCAGGGTAAGACACCGCACAACACGGCATGGCGTACAGAAAAACGCGCCGGCGATGAGGCCGGCGCGTCCGATGCGCGCCGCACAATTACGCTTGTGCTGGCTTTGTCTGCTCTGCTGCCTCACTCCCAGATTCCGGCCATCAGGGCAGCTGGCGTGCTGCAACCCTGATGGCTACTCCTCCCTGACGGCGGCTCCTAACGGGCCGCTTTTTTGTCTGCCTTGCCGTTCTCGCGATCAGGCCGCGTTGACCCGCGTATGCAACCCGCGTATGCCACCTGCTTACGCGACCTTCTTGTCGAAGAACTGTTCGTCTTCCGTCGAACCATGCAGCGCGGTCGTCGATGCGTCGCGTTCGACCGTTTGCGTCACGGCGTCGAAGTAGCCGGTGCCGACTTCGCGTTGGTGCTTGACGGCGGTAAAGCCTTTTTCTGCCGCGGCGAATTCAGCCTGCTGCATTTCGACAAATGCGGTCATCTGGTTGCGGGCATAGCCGTGGGCCAGATTGAACATCGAGTAGTTCAACGCATGGAAACCAGCCAGCGTAATGAACTGGAACTTGTAGCCCATCGCACCCAGTTCGCGCTGGAACTTGGCGATGGTTGCGTCGTCGAGGTTCTTCTTCCAGTTGAACGACGGCGAGCAGTTGTACGACAGCATCTGGTCCGGGAATTCCTTGTGGATTGCGTCGGCGAATTTCTTCGCGAACTCGAGGTCCGGTTTGCCGGTTTCGCACCAGATCATGTCGGCGTACGGTGCGTAGGCAAGACCGCGCGAGATCGCCTGCTCCAGACCCGGCTTCGTGCGATAGAAGCCTTCCACAGTGCGTTCGCCCGTCAGGAACGGCTTGTCGTTGTCGTCCACATCCGACGTGATCAGGTCCGCGGCTTCAGCGTCGGTACGGGCCAGCAGCACGGTCGACGTGCCGGAGACGTCGGCGGCGAGACGCGCGGCGGTCAGCTTGGCGATGTTTTCGCGGGTCGGCACGAGCACCTTGCCGCCCATGTGGCCGCACTTCTTCACCGAAGCGAGCTGGTCTTCGAAGTGCACGCCCGCAGCGCCGGCTTCGATCATCGCCTTCATCAGTTCGAACGCGTTCAGTACGCCGCCGAAACCGGCTTCAGCGTCGGCCACGATCGGTGCGAAGTAGTCGATGTAGCCTTCGTCGCCCGGATTCTTGCCTTCCGACCACTGGATCTGGTCAGCGCGCGTCAGCGTATTGTTGATGCGCTTCACCACGAGCGGCACCGAGTTCGCCGGATACAGCGACTGGTCCGGGTACATTTCACCGGCGACGTTCGCATCGCCCGCCACTTGCCAGCCCGACAGATAGATTGCCTTCAGGCCGGCCTTGACCTGCTGCATGGCCTGATTGCCGGTCAACGCGCCGAGCGAGTTCACGAACGGCTCGTTATTGACGCTTTCCCACAGCTTTTCGGCGCCGCGCTTGGCGAGCGTGTGCTCGACTTGCACCGAGCCACGCAGACGGATCACGTCTTCAGCCGTGTAGGTACGCTTCACGCCTTTCCAGCGCGGATCGGTTTCCCATTGCTGTTGGAGTTGCCTGGCTTGTTGTTCGCGGGACATGGTGTGCTCCTTGGTTTGCCTGTAATGGATGGGTGACTTTGTCGACCAGAGTGGGCGCTTTAGCGCTTACTCTGGTCCCACGCAAGAAACTTGCGGTCTTCGTCGAAGCGGCCGGCCCTTTGAGGCGTTTCGTTTCGTGAAGTCTTATATAAGAGTCTAGGCAAATCGCTCGGCGCACAATAGCGGTCTGAGAGCGTTTTTGGATTATTTGTTTTCGTTAAAAATCAATTGCTTATGTGTCTCGTTCCACATTAAGAAACGTCTTTTTCCATCTTGCAATAGGCGGTGTTGTGCCTTGCAGCACGATTTTTTACGACGCAAAAAAATTTTCCACATCGTGAAATACGGCTGGTTACCAAACGGTGGGCGAAAAAAAACCGGTGCCTGAGCACCGGTTTCTTTCGACTTGACGGACGGCGCAGGGCCGTCCGGGTCTTTTCAGGCCGCCTCACGTACTAAACGAGCTACGCAAACAGCGCTTGCCTGATCACTGCTGAGAGTTGCTGCTTAGCTGCCACGGCGCGCTGTACGCGGACCGTCGCTGCGGCGTGCGCCGTAGCCACCGTCACGCGAACCGCCGTAGCCTTCGCGCGAACCGCCACCGAAGCCGCCTTCGCGCGAACCGCCGCCAGCCGACTTGCCAGCCCAGCCGCTGCCACTGCTGCTACCGCTGCGCGAACCGCCGCCGTTACCGGCCGGCTTGCCAGCGCCGCTACCGCTACCGAAGCGACGGCCACCGCCATTGCCACCGCCCGGACGGCCACGGCCGCCAAAGCCAGGACGGCCGCCACCGCCCGACGGAGCCGACTTGCGCGGCTCGAAGCCTGCGACGACGTTGACCGGCAGCGGGGTGCGTACGAAACGCTCGATGCGCTTGAGCGCACCTTGTTCCGCGTGGTGCACGAGGCTCACGGCGATACCCGAGCGGCCAGCACGGCCGGTACGGCCGATACGGTGCACGTAGTCTTCAGCGAACTTCGGCAGATCGTAGTTGAACACGTGCGTGATGCCCGGAATGTCAATACCGCGAGCGGCGACGTCCGTTGCGACCAGCACGCGCACACGGCGCTCGCGCAGGGCCTTGATCGTGCGGTTACGTGCGCCTTGCGGCAGATCGCCGTGCAGAGCAGCCGATTCAAAACCGGCGTCGGCCAGACGGCCAGCCAGTTGGTCAGCGTCCATCTTGGTTGCCGTGAAGACGATGGCCTGGTCGAGGCCCTCGTCACGCAGCAGATGGTCGAGCAAACGATCCTTGTGATCGCGGTCGTCAACATAGTGGACGGTTTGCGCGATGTTGGTGCGTTGTTCGAGGCGTTGAACGATCTCGATCCGTTCCGGATCCTTCAGCAGGCGGCCCGTCAGCGAGGTGATCTTGCCGTCGAGCGTAGCCGAGAACAGCATGGTTTGACGCGTTGCCGGCGTAGCCGCGACGATCGTTTCGATGTCTTCGATGAAGCCCATGTCCAGCATGCGGTCGGCTTCGTCGAGCACGAGGATCTGCAGTTGCGACAGATCGATACGGCCGCGTTCCAGGTGGTCGATCAGACGGCCCGGCGTGGCAACCAGGATTTCCGGGTTCTTGGCCAGCAGCATCAGTTGTTGACCATAAGCGACGCCGCCCAGAATGCTGACGGTGCGCAGACGCTTGAGGTGCTTGCCGTAGGTGGCAGCGGCGGTGGTGACCTGCATCGCGAGTTCGCGGGTCGGCGTCAGAACCAGCATGGTCGGACGGGCAACCGGCTGCGGACGGCGCGTGCGGGCACCATCAGCGGGGCGCGGCTCACGCGGCTGGCTGGCTTGCGCCTTTTGCAGTTGTGAGAAACGTTCGATGGCGGGCAGCATGAACGCGGCGGTCTTGCCCGAACCGGTCGGGCTCGAGACCATCAGATCGCGGCCGGCGATACCGGCGGGGATCGCGCGTTGCTGAACCGGAGTCGGGTTTTGATAACCAGCGGCGGTCAGGGCGGAGACGACATCCGCGGACAGACCGAGCGACGCGAACGACGGGCCGGTCGGCGCTGCGGCTTCTGCGGCGGCGGCTTCCGGAGCGGCAGCAACGGCTGCGGCTTGTGCGGGGGCGTCGGCGAGACCGAGGGCTTGATCGGCGATGGCGTTCAACGGGCTGCTGGGGGTATTGCTCGAAGTCATGAGAATCCTTGATACACAGGGAATTAAAACGTCGGCGCCAATCGGCATACCCAAGTCGTCGGATTCAGCGAGCAAAGAAGCAGCGAGCAAATCGAAAAACGGGGGCAGCTCGCGACAATGAAGGCGAGCTTTTCGTTAGAAGCTGTATCGGATGCGACATGCCAACACGGCGTGCCGCCAGCCTGGGACATGATCGCCCGTAGGGGGCTAGGCAGGAGGGGACAGGTTCTAAACTGGATTGGAGCTAAACGCTACGAGGCGCTGCGCCGCAAAGGCCGCTAGAGGAAAGCCGGGCAAAGCAGTGAAGCGCAGGCAGTATTCTATAGGGTTTTGTTGCACTGCGCCACCGTTAAGAAGTTTCCAAGAGGAAAACTTTCGTTCTGGTTGCTGAATCAGCTTAAAGACAGGCGTGAAGCTGACCTGGAAACGCGCTGCGCTCGGTTCAGGCGGCCGCGCCGCTTTTGAGCGCTTCGACCAGTTCGACATATTGCTGCTTTGCCGCGTCTTGCCCGGTGCCCTTGAGCGCGCCCCATGCATCGTATTTGTATTTGCCGACAATGTCGGTGAAGCCCGGTTTGTCGCCATGGACGTCGCCTTCGGTGGCTTGCTTGAAGAGGGCGTAAAGGCGCAGAAGAGTGAGGTTGCCAGGACGCTCCGGCAGTTGCTTGACGTCTTCCTGAGCCTGGTCGAACTGGGTGTTGATGTCTGTCATGGTGTTTTGCCCGGGAGGCGGGTCGGGTTGAGCTGGGCCGATGATCATAACAACTGGTTGGTATCGCGGGGCCGAGGGCTTATTCCAAAAATGCGTCCAAAAATGCGCCTCGCCGTCGGGGTGAAGCTTTCCCAAAACCCTATCCCCGCGCGTGGTGCCGATTACAATACGGTCCATGACTCAAACTGTGCTTCTTGCCCTCGATACCTCGACCGAATTCTGCTCGGTAGCGCTCCTGTCCGCTGATCACGTCGCAGACCAGGCCGCCGCCGCACCCCGCATCTGGGTCCGCCACGAGCAAACCGGCGCGGTCTCCAGCACGCGCCTGCTCCCCGCGATTCGCGAACTTTTCGACGAAGCGGGCCTGAAACTGGCCGACTGCCACGCCATCGCCTTCGGCGCCGGTCCGGGTTCATTCACGGGTCTGCGCACGGCGACTGGCGTCGCGCAGGGCCTCGCGTTTGGCCTGAACCTGCCGGTCGTGCCGGTCAGCACGCTGCTGGCCTGCGCGGAAAGCGCACGGCTGCGCGATTCATCGGCGACCCGCGTGCTCGCGGCGCTCGACGCCCGGATGGACGAAATCTATTGGGCCGACTACGCGTGGGACGTAGCCCTTGGCGAATGGCGCACGCTTCAGCCGGCTTCGCTCGACGCGCCGGAACGGCTCGTTTTACCCGATGTCCCCTTTACCCTGGCGGGTAATGCTGCTGCGGCATTCGGCGCGCGGCTGCCCGCCGTCGCGGCGGCGCGAGCCGTCGACCGTGACGCGCTGCCGCACGCCGTGCCGCTCGCCCACGCGGCGCTGCGTGCGTTTCGCGCCGGCCGCACGGTGCCCGCCGATCAGGCCGCGCCCGAATACATTCGCGACAAGGTCGCCCAGACCACCGCCGAGCGCGTCGCCGACAAAGCGGCCAAGGCCGGGCAAGCCGCAGCCGCCTCCCGGCTGGCGCCCGACGCGCAACAAGGCGAGGGCCGGCAATGAGTGGCGTGTTACTGGCGGACCGCTACATGTCGCCGATGACCGAAGGCGATCTGGACGAGGTCGCCGCCATCGAAAAGATCGCCTACGAATTCCCCTGGAGCCGCGGCAATTTCGGCGACTCGCTGCGCAACGGCTATTTCGGCATCTGTCTGCGTCACGTAACGGGCACGCTGATCGGCTATTGCGTGCTGATGCCGGTGGTCGATGAAATGCATCTGCTCAATTTGTGCGTGACGCCCGCCGCGCAAGGCGCAGGTGCCGGGCTCGCGCTGCTGCGCGAGGCGGTGCGCATTACCCGCGCCGAAAAGCTCGAAGGCCTGCTGCTCGAAGTGCGGCCGTCGAATCATCGGGCTATCCGGCTTTATGAGCGCTTCGGCTTTACGTCGATTGGCCGGCGCAAAAATTATTATCCGGCGCGGCATCGCAGCCGGGAGGACGCCATCGTGATGCGTTTCTCGTTTGCCACGGAGGGCGCAGATGGCGCTGCATGAATCGGTACTGGAAGAGTTCGGGATTGCGCCGTTGTGGGTGCGTCGCGGGATGTCGGCGCCCTCGGAGTCTGCGGGACAAACCGCGCTCGAGCCGGATGCTGTGGCGGCCGCGGCTTCTGTAGCGCGTCCTGACGATCCGCGTGCAGCGGCGCGGGAGGCCTCGCCGGCTACGCTTGCGCGGGATGGTGGGCAGCTCGCGTCTGCTCCTGTGTCAGCTTCTACATCCGCTTCCGCGAACGACACGCCGCCGGCAACGGGGCGTGTGGGTGAAGCGCGGCAACCGATGAAACCGTCACCGCAGCCGTCGCGAACCCCTGAACCGCCGGCGTTCGACGCACCGCCCGACGACGATTTCGCATGGTTTGACGATCAGCCCGCCCACGCGCCCGCTGAAACCCGCCGCGAGACACCCGAGTCCTCAATCCAGACGCTCGACTGGGACGGCTTGAGCGGGCAGGTCGCAGCGTGCGAACGCTGCCGTCTGTGCGAGAAACGCACCAACACGGTATTCGGCATCGGCGATCGCAACGCCGACTGGATGCTGATCGGCGAGGCGCCGGGTGAGAACGAAGACCGCCTGGGCGAACCGTTCGTCGGCCCGGCCGGCAAGCTGCTCGACAATATGCTGCGTTCGCTGACGCTCGCGCGCGACACCAACGTCTATATCGCCAACGTGATCAAATGCCGTCCGCCGGGCAACCGCAATCCCGAACCGGACGAAGTCGCGCGTTGCGAGCCTTATCTGCAGCGCCAGGTCGCGCTGGTCAAGCCGAAGCTGATCATTGCACTGGGCCGCTTCGCGGCGCAAAGCCTGCTCCGGACCGAGGCGAGCATTTCGTCGCTGCGCGGCCGCGTGCATGAGTACGAAGGGGTGCCGGTCATCGTCACCTATCATCCGGCCTACCTGCTGCGTAGCCTGCCGGACAAAGCGAAGGCCTGGGCAGACCTGTGCCTCGCGCGCGATACGTGGCTCGCGGCGGGCGGCGTGCCGTCCCAATCGGCCAGGTGACCAGCGCGACCGGGCCGACGGCGCGCCTCGCCGCCGCGCCGGGAACAACCGGAACAACCGGTACGTCCGGCGCACCCGGTACACACAGCACACCCACAGCCCTCCTTGTGACGCTGCTCGACACATTGCGTGAACCGGTCGTGCGGGATCTTGCGTGGTTGCTGCTGAGCGCCGATTTGTTGCGAGCGCAACCACCGGTAGGCATGCTCGCCAGTCCTTTCGACACGCCAGAGGAAGCTGACGCAACCATCGACTGGTTACGCGCGCTCGACAGCGACCCCGCCGACTTACAGCAAGAACTCACGGCAACGAGGATCACGCGTCTTGGCCGCTATGCCGAACGGCTACTCGGGTGGTTCCTGGAACATGGACCGGCGGCGCGTCTGGTCGCGGCCAGTGTGCCGTTGCGGCGCGCGGGCATTACGCTCGGTGAATGCGATTTTCTGGTGCGGACGCAGCAACGCGCGCGACTGCATTGGGAACTGGCGGTGAAGTGCTATCTGCATGCGGGCGAGGGCCACGTGCGATCGATCACGCAGTTGGACACTCAGCCGGACACTCAGTCGAGCGCGCCCCCGAGCACGCCCCCGGCGGCGCGATTAGCCGACTACGTCGGTCCGAATCTGAAAGACCGCTTCGATCTGAAGCTTGCGCATGTACTGAATCATCAACTGCCGTTGAGCGCGCGCGACGAGTTCGCGTCGCTCGGCTACGCAGGGCCGTGGACGCCGCAGATGTATATCAAAGGCTGGCTGTTCTACCGCGCCGGCGAGACCCCGGCCGAGCCTGCCGAGCTCGATCCCTCGCACGGGCGTGGCTGGTGGGTCACGCGCAGCGATTGGCCGGACTTTGCCGCAGCGCATGCGCAGACGTGGCGCGTGTTGCCGCGGTTAGAGTGGCTTGCACCGCGGCGTCATGAACGGGGTGAAGCGGAGGCCGCGGGAATCGCTTTTGCCGATGCGCGCACGCTCGCCGATCAAACCTCGCATCAACATGGCCCGACGATGGTCGCGGCGTTTGCCGATGACGGCGTGGACAACCTGATAGAACGCTCACGCGGCTTCATCGTCCCCGACGACTGGCCCGGGCGCGCAAAGGCCTACGCGCAGCAATAGCGCAGGCGCAACACGCGAAACACGCCTCGGTCACCACCACCGATAAAAATGATGCACCGGCCCGACGCCGCTGCCGACATCGAGCCGATCGCTCGCCTGCAAAGCGCCGGTCAGATACAGCTTGGCGTCGGCGACCGCGCTCGCCAGATCGGCGCGCTGTGGAATCAGTGCCGCAATCGCCGACGACAGCGTGCAACCCGTCCCATGCGTATTCTTCACCGGCACGCGCGGTCCGAACAGACGCAGCGTGCCGCTGTCCTCTACAAGCCAGTCGGGGCTGTCCGCCGCACTCAAATGGCCGCCCTTCATCAGCACCGCCCGCGCACCAAGTGCACGCAGCGCTTCACCTTGTTCGACCATGCCGGCTTCGTCGGTGGCCGCCTCGACGCCCAGCAAGGCCGCGGCCTCCGGCAGATTCGGCGTCAACAGATCGGCCAGCGGCAGCAATTCGTCACGCACGACCGCGACCGCATCCGGCAGCAGCAGCGCGTGATTGCTCTTCGAAATCATCACCGTGTCGAGCACGACGTGCTTCGGCTTGTGCCGCCGCAACGCCTCGGCGACCGCGCGCGCGATCTGCGCGTTCGCCAGCATGCCGATCTTCACCGCATCGATACGGATATCGTCGAACACCGCGTCGAGTTGCGCGGTGATGAAGGCGGGCTCCGGCGCATGAATTGCCGTGACGCCACGCGTGTTCTGCGCAGTGAGCGCGGTGATCACGCTCGCGCCATAAGCGCCGAGCGCCGAGAAAGCCTTCAGATCGGCCTGAATGCCGGCACCGCCGCCGGAATCCGAACCGGCGATCGTCAGCACGTTGGGAATGGGTTGAGTCATGGCAAAGCGAGGAAAAGGGGAAAGGCGCGGGCAGTCGGCGCAGTGCCTGCCGCGCGCGGGTCAGTGCTTGACTTCGCCGATCAGCGCGACCGAGTCGAACGCGCGCTGATTTGCCTGATGACGCCGCATCACGAACCACATCATCACGCAGACGAAGGTGCCGAACAGCACGATCACCGCCGTGACCGGCACGTCGAGCCACACCAGCACGGCGTACAGGCACAGCATCACGAGCACCGAGAGATTTTCGTTGAAGTTCTGCACCGCGATCGAGTGACCCGCCGACAGCAACACGTGGCCGCGATGCTGGAGCAGCGCGTTCATCGGCACGACGAAAAAGCCCGACAGGCCGCCGACGATCATCAGGAAAATATACGCAACGATCAGATAGCCCGGCACATGCACGCGGCCGAAATACAGGCCCCAATGCGTGGGGAACAGGTCGCGCGTGTAGAAGGCCATCAGCATCACGGCGATGCCCATCATGATGCCGACCGGAAGCACCGACAGCGACTTCTTCAACGGCACACGCGAGGCGGCGAAAATCGCGCCGGCTGCCACGCCGACGGCCACCACCGCTTGCAGGATCGCAGCTTCCGAAAGCGACATGTTCAGCGACACTTCCGCCCACTTCAGCACGATGAACTGCAGCGTCGCGCCGGCGCCCCAAAACAGCGTGGTGACGGCGAGCGAGATCTGACCCAGCTTGTCGCGCCACAGCACGAGAAAACAGTCGGCGAAATCGGTGACCAGCTTGATCGGGCCGCGTTCCTGTTTCGGATAGCGCGCACCGGTGTCGGGAATACGCAGATTGAAGAGCGCGGCGATCACGTAGATTGCCATGATCACCAGCATCGCCGCTTCAGCGGGCGTGTTGACCGTGGGAATGTGCTGCCGGAGGATCGGTGCCGCGATGTGCGGACTGATGAGCGCGCCGCCGAGCACAGTGCCGAGAATGATCGAGCCGACCGTGGTGCCTTCGATCCAGCCGTTCGCCGCGACCAGCCGGTCAGGCGGCAGCAGTTCGGTGAGAATGCCGTATTTGGCGGGCGAGTAGGCCGCCGCGCCGAAACCCACGATGCCATAGGCGATCAACGGGTGCGCGCCGACCAGCATGGTGATGCAGCCGACCACCTTGATGGTATTGGTGACGAACATCACGCGTCCTTTCGGACGGGAGTCGGCGAAGGCGCCCACGAAGGCGGCCAGAACGACGTACGACAGCACAAAGAACAACTTGAGCAGCGGCGTCATCCAGTTCGGGGCGTGGAGGTCTTTCAGCAGTGCAATAGCAGCGATCAGAAGCGCATTGTCGGCCAGCGACGAAAAAAACTGCGCGGCCATGATGGTGTAAAAACCTTTTTTCATCTGATGCGATGCTGTCCTCGCTGCGGTCTGTCCGCCCCGGCCGTGTGCAAAGCGTCCGGGCTTATGCCGTTCGAAATGGGTTGTGCGCACGGCTTTATATCACGAAAATAGCTGGATTCGGACTAGCAGAATCCTTGATCGCACCGCCCAGTGGGCCACCGAGCGCTGAAAACGCCCTGTAAGCTCCTGATTCGCAAGCGTCTTTACGAAAATTGCCCATGCCGCGCCCCCTCTCAGCCACGATTCATACTGCCGCACTCGCCAATAATCTCGCTGTCGTCCGGCGCTATGCGCCAAAATCCAAGGTATGGGCCGTCGTCAAGGCCAACGCCTACGGGCACGGCCTTGCGCGCGCTTTTCCCGGCTTGCGCGCAACCGACGGCTTTGGGTTGCTGGACCTGGAAGAAGCCGTGAAGTTGCGTGAATTGGGCTGGGCCGGCCCGATTCTTTTATTGGAAGGCTTCTTCCGGCCCACCGATATCGACGTGATCGACCGCTACAGCCTGACCACGGCGCTGCACTCGGACGAACAGTTGCGGATGCTCGAAATGGCGCGCCTGTCCAAGCCGGTCAATATCCAGCTGAAGATGAACACCGGCATGAACCGCCTCGGTTACACGGTGGAGAAATACCGCTCCGCGTGGGAGCGCGCGCGGGCCTGCCAGGGGGTCGGCCAGATCACGTTGATGACTCATTTCTCGGACGCCGACAGCGAACGCGGCGTGGCTCACCAGATGGAAGCGTTCGAGCGCGGCGCACAAGGCATTGCCGGCGCGCGCAGCCTGTCGAATTCGGCGGCGACGCTGTGGCATCCGGCAGCGCACTTCGACTGGGTGCGCCCGGGCATCATTCTGTACGGCGCGTCGCCCTCGGGCGTAACGGCCGCGATCGACGGCACCGGCCTGCAACCGGCCATGACGCTCGCCTCCGAACTGATTGCCGTGCAGACGATCGGCGAAGGCCACACGGTCGGTTATGGTTCGGTGTTCAAGGCACGCGGGCCGATGCGCATCGGCGTGGTGGCCTGCGGCTATGCGGACGGGTATCCGCGGGTCGCGCCGGAAGGCACGCCGGTGATCGTCGACGGCGTGCGGACGCGGATCGTGGGGCGGGTGTCGATGGACATGCTGACCGTCGACCTGACGCCGGTCCCGACCGCCAACGTCGGCTCGCGCGTCGAGCTTTGGGGCGCCGCGCTGCCGATCGACGACGTCGCGCAGGCATGCGGCACGATTGGCTACGAATTGATGTGCGCGGTGGCGCCGCGTGTGCCGGTGCGGGCGGAGTAACGCACAGAAGTAAGGCACGGCACTGACAAGCCGGGCGATAGCCGCGCAAAGGCCGGCCTCAACAGCGGTACCCGGGAAGATCTCAAAGACGGTTGCAGTGAGCTCCTCGATGAGGAGCGCTCAGCGAGCCCATCAATCCAAAGAACAGCAACACAGGCAAGGGCGCGTGGCTAAACAGAAGACGTTGTACATCTGCAGTGAATGCGGCGGCCAATCGCCGAAGTGGGCCGGACAGTGCCCGTCATGCAATGCGTGGAACACACTGGTGGAGTCGGTCGCTGAGGCGCCGTCCACGCATCGCTTCCAGTCGCTCGCGAAGAGCGCGCCGGTGCGGCGTCTCGCCGATATCGAAGCGTCCGACGTGCCGCGCTTCTCGACCGGCGTCAGCGAGTTCGACCGTGTGCTGGGCGGCGGTCTCGTGCCGGGCGGCGTGGTGCTGATCGGCGGCGATCCGGGCATCGGCAAATCGACGCTGCTATTGCAATCGCTCGCGGAAATTGCCGCGGACAAACGCGCGCTTTATATCAGCGGTGAAGAATCGGCCGCGCAGATTGCGTTGCGCGCGCAACGACTTTCGTTGCTGGAACCCGGCTCGAAAGCCAGCGAACTGCAACTGCTGGCGGAAATTCAGCTCGAGAAAATTCAGGCGACGATCGCCGAGCAGCGGCCGGACGTTGCGGTGATCGACTCGATTCAAACCGTCTATTCCGATGCGCTGACTTCAGCGCCTGGTTCGGTCGCGCAAGTGCGCGAATGCGCGGCGCAGTTGACCCGTATCGCCAAACAGTCGGGTACGACGATCATCATGGTCGGCCACGTCACCAAGGAAGGCGCGCTGGCCGGGCCGCGCGTGCTCGAGCACATCGTCGATACGGTGCTGTACTTCGAGGGCGACACCCACTCGTCGTATCGCCTGGTGCGCGCGATCAAGAACCGCTTTGGCGCGGTCAACGAACTCGGCGTGTTCGCGATGACCGAGCGCGGTCTGCGCGGTGTTGCCAATCCGTCGGCGTTGTTTCTGTCGCAGCACGAGCAATCCGTTCCGGGGTCGTGTGTGCTGGTGACGCAGGAAGGCACGCGGCCGCTGCTGGTCGAAGTGCAGGCGCTGGTGGATGCGGCCAACGCGCCGAATCCCCGGCGCCTCGCCGTGGGGCTGGAACAGAACCGTCTGGCGATGCTGCTGGCGGTGCTGCATCGGCACGCCGGCATCGCCTGTTTCGACCAGGACGTGTTCCTGAACGCGGTGGGCGGCGTGAAGATCACCGAACCCGCGGCCGACCTGGCCGTGCTGCTCGCGATCCACTCCTCGATGCGCAATAAACCGCTGCCCAAGGGGCTGGTCGTATTCGGCGAGGTTGGGCTTGCCGGCGAAATCCGGCCGTCGCCCCGCGGTCAGGACCGCCTCAAGGAAGCGGCCAAACTGGGCTTTTCGGTCGCGGTCATTCCGAAGGCCAATGCACCGAAACAGCCAATTGAAGGCTTACAGGTCGTTGCCGTCGAACGGATCGAACAGGCCATCGACCGGGTCCGCACGCTCGAGTAGACGGGGCTTTGGCGCGCGCGGGCGCGTGTGCCGCCGTAATGGGCCGTAAATATCTCCATATTGGCTGTAACCTACCCGACATTCCTTTTTCCTAAGCTGCGAAGGTGTTGCATCCCTTCTGATGCCGAAAAAAGGATCGCGCCTTGAAACAGTCATATGAAACCGCTGCCGAGCGGCCCATGCAGGTGCGCGGCTGCCGCGTCTCCGAGCCTATTCGCCAGCCTTGGGGCGGTGCTTGCCGAATTGTCGAATGGATCGACACGGCAGGGCAGATTTCGCGCCGGGTCGTGGCCGAACATGTCACCGCCGCCGAAGTGCGCGCGACCATCAACCGTCATGTGGAAGGCCGCAAGCATTTCCTGTACGACGACGAAAAAACGCCGCGCCAGGTTTTGCCACGGCAGACGGTGGTGCGGCGCTGAGGTTTCGGAGCGCGCGGTGAGGATTTAACCGCTCAGACGCTCGCCGTCCCCGGCGTCGTTTTCGTCTTTATCGTCGTTCATCGCGGCGTATGCCTCGCGGTTGAACAGTGGGTGCTGCGCGGCTTCCGCCGCGGTCAGCACCGGCGAGACACAGCAGTCCAGCGACTCCAGCAGCAGGACCCATTCTTCCAGCGGGCGCTTGCCGATCAGCCCGGCCAACTCGTGCGTCAACGCGGTGGCGTCCGGGCCGCCGATTGCCTGCCCGAGGCTCCAGTGACGCGTCGCCCATTCGGGCCGGTCCAGCGCCATACATAGCGTTTCCCAGAACTTCAGCTCGAGCGCGCCGACCGCGAGCCAGCGATTGTCGAGCGTCCTATAGAGGTTGTAGCAGGGCACGCCGCCGTTCAGCAGACCGGCGCCCGCGGCCGGCGCGGCGCCTTCGTTGATGAGCGCGACTTGCGCGACGACATTGTGCGCGTGGGTGACATGCGTCATCGAGACGTCGACGAAGCGGCCAACGCCGCCGCGCGACACGTGCCATAACGCCGCGAGAATTTGCGTCACCGCGCTCAACGCGCCGCCGAGCAGGTCGGCAATCTGGAAATTCGGCAGAATCGGCGCGCCGTCGCGGCCCGCCAGTTGATCTAGCACGCCCGCGTAGCCGATGTAGTTGAGATCGTGGCCTGCATGGTCGACAAACGGGCCGCTCGCGCCATAACCGCTGATCGCGCAGTAGACCAGCCTCGGATTGAGCGCGCGCAAGGTCTCGTAGCCGATGCCGAGGCGCTCCATCACGCCGGGCCGGAAACTCTCGATCAGCACATCCGCTTCAGCCGCGAGCGCGAGCAACACAGTGCGACCCGCTTCCGATTTGAGGTCGAGGCGCGTCTCGCGCTTGCCGCGATTCACCAGCCGGTAAAACGCGCCGGGGCGGCCCGCCACGCGGTCGCTGGATGATTGCATCATCGCGCGGGTGGGATCGCCCGCGCCGGGGGCTTCGATCTTCAGCACGTCAGCGCCGAGTTCTGCAAGCCGCAAGGCGGCTACCGGACCGGGAAGCAGGCGCGTCAGGTCCAGCACGCGCAGGCCTTGAAGCGGAGGAGGTGCGCCCGCGGATGGCGGCGCAGCTGACGAAGCTGATGATGAAGGACCTGACGAAGCGCTTGATGAAGGACCTGACGAAGCCGCTGACGAAGCACCTGACCGAGCATCCGACGATGAGGCCGACGGCCCGGCCGAAGCCACGGACGATGACGCGACTGAAGCCGCAGACGAGTTCACGCGTGACAAGAGCTACCTCCGATCGATGCCGGCGCGGTTGAGCAATAGCCTGCCGCTAGCCGATTTGTTCGAGTTCCTCGTGAATCTCGAGCCATTCGGCTTCGAGCGCATCGAGGCGCGTGTTCACATCTGCCTGACGGCGGATCGCCTCCGTCAGTTTGCTTTTCTGCTCGGGCTCATAACTCGCCGGATCGACGACGAACGCATCGAGCGCCGTCTTCTCCGCGTTGAGCGTGTCCATTTCCTTCTCGATCTTGTTGATGCGGCTTTGCAGCGGCTTCTTCAGATGCGCAAGCTTTTGACGCGTTTCCGCTTCGAGACGGCGCTGTTCCTTGCGATTGATGCCGCCGTCCGCGCTCTCCGCGCCGTTCGACGGCGTGCCCGCTTTCAGCGTCGCGCGCTGTTCCGCGGCATGTTGGAGCAACCAGTCGCGGTAGTCGTCCAGATCGCCGTCGAATTCCTGCAGACGATGTTTGGCGACCAGCATGAACACGTCGGTGGTGGCGCGCAGCAGATGCCGGTCGTGCGACACCAGAATCAGGGTGCCCTCGAATTGCGCGAGCGCCATGGTCAACGCGTGACGCGTTTCAAGATCCAGGTGATTGGTCGGCTCGTCGAGCAGCAGCAGATTCGGTTTTTGCCAGATGATCAGCGCGAGCGCCAGACGCGCTTTTTCGCCGCCCGAGAAGGGTGCGATCTTCGCGGTCGCCATTTCGCCGGAAAAGTTGAAACTGCCGAGGAAGTCGCGCAATTCCTGTTCGCGCGTGTCTGGTGCAAGACGCGCCAGATGTTGCAGCGGCGTGTCGTCCGGCCGCAGGGTTTCAAGTTGATGCTGCGCGAAGTAACCGATGCGCAGACCCTTGCCCTCGCGCACATGGCCGCCGAGCGCTTCGAGCGTGCCGGCGAGCGTTTTGATCAGCGTCGATTTGCCCTGGCCGTTTGCACCGAGCAGGCCGATGCGCTGGCCGTTCTGGATCGATAGCATTACATGGTCGACGATCGGAATTTCGCCGTCGGCACCGCGATAGCCGCAGCGCACGTCTTCCATCACCATCATCGGATTCGGCGCGGAATCCGGCGTGCGGAATTCGAACGTGAATGGCGAAGACGCATGCGCCGGCGCGATCAGCTCCATCTTCTCGAGCGCCTTCACGCGGCTCTGCGCCTGACGCGCTTTGGTGGCCTGCGCCTTGAAGCGGTTGATATAGCTCTGCAAATGCTCGACCGTGCGCTGCTGCTTTTCATACGCGCTTTGCTGCAATGCAATCTGTTGCGCGCGCAGTATTTCGAACTGCGAGTAGTTGCCGCCGTAACGCTTGATCTGCTGATGCTCCAGATGCAGCGTGACGTTGCAGACGGAATCGAGAAACTCGCGGTCGTGGGAGATCACGATCAGCGTGCCCGGATAACGGTGCAACCAGTCTTCGAGCCAGACGATCGCGTCGAGATCCAGGTGGTTGGTCGGCTCGTCGAGCAGCAGCAGGTCGGAGCGGCACATCAGCGCCTGCGCCAGATTCAGCCGCATGCGCCAGCCGCCGGAGAAGCTGCTGACCGGTTCGCGCGTCTGTTCCAGCGTGAAGCCGAGGCCGAGCAGCAGCGCTTCGGCGCGGGCCGGCGCGGTGTAGCCGTCGGCGTCGGCGAACGCGGCGTGCGCTTCGCCTTCGGCGGCGCCGTCATGCGCGGCCGAGGCTTCGGCGATGCACGCTTCGATCGCGCGCAACGCGGCGTCGCCGTCGAGCGTATAGGCGAGCGCGGTCTTGTCCGCGGCGGGCGTTTCCTGCGCGACGTGGGCGATCTGCCAGTTCGGCGGGATGGAGAAATCACCGCCGTCGGCGTGCAGTTCGCCGAGCAGCACGGCAAACAGCGTCGACTTGCCCGCGCCGTTGGCCCCCACCAGGCCGGCTTTCTCGCCCGGGTTGAGGGTGAACGTGGTGTTTTCGAAGAGCGGCTTGGTGCCGCGCGCGAGGCTGAACTGGTTAAAGCGGATCACGAAGAGGCCGGCGGAAGAAAAACGCTATTTTAGACTGCCGGGGCTGACACCGGGCACTCAGCCAGGATCGGCCATTCGGCCGACTGTACCGGCGAAGCTTTTGGCATAGACTGACGGCTTTCACGGGGAGAGCACATGACATCGATTTATTCGTTTTCCGCACGTACGCTCGGCGGCGAGGAAGTGAGCCTCGAGCGCTATCAAGGCAAGGTCCTGTTGATCGTCAATACGGCTAGCGAATGTGGCTTCACGCCGCAGTACGCGGGTCTGCAAAAGCTTTATGACACTTACGCGGCGCGTGGGCTCACGGTGCTGGGTTTTCCGTGCAACCAGTTCGGCAAGCAGGAACCGGGCGACGCCGCGCAGATCGGCAGTTTCTGCGAGAAGAACTACGGCGTGACCTTCCCGATGTTCGACAAGATCGATGTGAACGGCGCCAATGCGCATCCGCTGTTCCGCTATCTGACGGGCGAGGCGCCGGGCTTGCTGGGGCTCGAAGGGATCAAATGGAACTTCACCAAGTTCCTGATCGGCCGTGACGGCAATGTGGTGAAGCGTTACGCGCCGCTGACCAAGCCCGACACGATTACCGAGGATATCGAAAAGCTGCTGTAACGGGTCGCGGAGCCGCAAGTTCAGCTCGGACCGGGGGCTGGAAGCGGCGACCGGCGCGGCGCCGGAGCGTCGCATCACCGCCTGGCTGGCCTGTCCGAACGGGCGTGAGTCAGTGCCCGGGCTGATGCCGATGCTCAGGTTGATGCCGGTTTCGGCCGCGCGGTAGCGGTGCGGCTACAGGATCGGCGAGAACAACCGCGCCACATGCATCAGCACGCGCCGCAGCGCGCTCGCCTGGCGGTACTCGTTGCGGTCGATTTCGAGCGAATCCGCGAAGTCCTTGAGCAGCATCGCTTCGACGTCCCCGGCAAAGCCGCGGTCCACGGTCAGCACCATGATCTCGAAGTTCAGCCGGAACGAGCGGTTGTCGAGATTGGCGCTGCCGATTGCCGCCGCCACGCTGTCGATCAGCACGACCTTCTGATGCAGGAAGCCCGGCTGATAGCGGAAGATCCGGATGCCCGCGCGCAGCGAGTCGTACGCATACAGTTTCGAGGCGGCGAACACCACGCGGTGATCGCGCCGGCATGGGATCAGAATGCGGACATCCACGCCGCGCAGCGCCGCCAGCCGCAACGCGGCGAACACGGCTTCGTCCGGCACGAGGTAAGGCGTCGTGATCCAGATGCGCTCGCGTGCCGCATTGATCGCCTCGACAAAGAAAAGCGAGCAGGTCTCCTGCTTGTCGGCTGGACCGCTCGGCACGACGAGGCAGTGCATGCCATCTTCGGTTGGCTGGAAGGCCGGCATGTCGAATTCGGGCAGTTGCTGGGTCGCCCAGTGCCAGTCTTCGGTGAACACGAACTGGATGCTGGCAACGGCCGGCCCACGCACTTCGATATGCGTATCGCGCCAGGGCGACAGGGGTGGTTTGCCGCCGAGATATTCGATACCGACGTTGTGGCCGCCGACAAACGCGCGTTCACCGTCCACCGAGACGATCTTGCGGTGATTGCGGAAGTTCAACTGCAAGCGGTTGACAAAGCGGCGATTGGTGGCGAACGGATGAGTCTCCACGCCGGCCGCTCGCAGTGCCGCCACGTACCGGTGTGGCAGATCGAAACTGCCGATGCTGTCGTACAGGAAGTAGACGCGCACGCCTTGCTGCGCTTTCGCGATCAGCGCGTCTTTGAGCATTTCGCCGAGCGCGTCGTCGCGCACGATGAAGAACTGCACGATCACGTAGTTGCGCGCGCCTTCGATCGCTTCGAAGATCGCCTCGAAAGTCGCGGCGCCGTTTACCAGCGTGCGCACGGCATTACCCGGCAGGAAAGGCATACCGCCCAGCCGCGTAAGCGAATGCACGAGCCTCCCGCCCAGCTCCTGCGTAGGCAGTCCCGCGGACGAAGCCTGCGTGTCCCATTCCGGAGGATGGGCGCGCGTGCGCAGCAATTCGTTTTCGACGCGGCGAGCGTCGGCGTAGCCCTGGAATTTGCTACGGCCGAGAAACAGGTACGGCACCAGCGTCAGATATGGCATGGCGACCAGCGACACGGCCCACGCGATCGCGCCTTGCGATGTGCGCGTGTTGAGAATCGCGTGGCACGCCGCAACCACGCCGAGAATATGGGCGAGGGCGACAAGCGAGCCGATATGAAGCAGGTCGAATTGCATAGGCGGGCGAAGGGTTGGTAGAACGCTGCCGCGGGTCTCTAGCGACGCCGCGGCAAGCCGACCGCGCTCATCTTACCGAACGTGAGTGGTTTGGAAGGCCCAACAGTCCAGCGATCCGAAGATCCAGCGCCCCGGCGCTAAACGTCAGACCGGCAGATCCGCAGCCTGAATCAGGAACACGTTGTCATCGCCGGCGCTCGTCGATAGCCAGACCAGATCGAGGCCGCCGAACGCCGCTTCGACGTTCGCGCGCTCGTTGCCGATCTCGACCACCAGCACGCCGTCGTCGGTCAGCCAGTTGCGCGCCTCGGCAATGATCCGGCGCACGATATCCATGCCGTCCGCGCCGCCTGCCAAAGCCATGTCCGGCTCGTGCTTGTATTCGGCCGGCAGGTCCTGCATCGAGGTGGCGTTCACATACGGCGGATTGCTGATGATCACGTCATAGCGGCGCTCGGCGAGCGGCGCGTACAGATCGCCTTCGAAGAGTGCGACACGGTCGTCGAGCCTGTAGTCCGCGACGTTGCGCGTGGCGACTTCCAGAGCGGGCGCGGAAAGGTCGACTGCGTCGATATCCGCGTTCGGAAAGGCGTGCGCCGCGAGGATCGCGAGGCAGCCCGATCCGGTGCACAGTTCGAGCACGGCGCTCACCTGTTCCGGATCTTCCACGTACGGTTGCAGGCCGTCCTGCAGCAACTCCCCAATGAACGAGCGCGGCACGATCACGCGTTCATCCACGTGAAAGCGGAAGCCATGCATCCACGCTTCCTGCGTGATGTAGGCCGCCGGCACGCGTTGCGCGGCGCGGCGCTCGATCACGTTCAGCATGGCGTCGATTTCGGCCGCGGAGAGGCGCGCGTCGAGAAACGGCTCCAGCAGATCGAGCGGCAAATGCAGTGTGTGCAGGATCAGATAAGCGGCTTCGTCGTAGGCGTTGGCCGAGCCGTGGCCGAACGATAATTCGGCCTGGTTGAAGCGCGACACCGCGAAACGCAGCAGGTCGCGGACGGTGGAGAACGGGAGCGTCATCGCGGAAATTCCTTGGGGATCAGGCAATCAGTTGTTCGAGCACGCGGCGATACACGTTTTTCAGCGGCTCGATGTGTGCGACTTCGATGTGTTCGTCGATCTTGTGGATGCTGGCGTTCAGCGGTCCGAATTCGATCACCTGTTCGCAGATGCGGGCGATGAAACGGCCATCCGAGGTGCCGCCGGTGGTCGACAGTTCGGTCGTTACGCCGGTTTCGTCCTTGATCGCTTTAGCGAGCGCGTTCGACAGGTCGCCGCGTGGTGTGAGGAACGGCAGGCCGCTCACGGTCCATTGCAGATCGTATTCGAGCTGGTGCCTGTCGAGGATCGCATGCACGCGCGCTTGCAAACCTTCCACCGTGCTCGCCGTCGAGAAGCGGAAGTTGAACATCACGTCCGCATGGCCCGCGATCACGTTGGTCGCGCCGGTGCCGGCATGAATGTTCGACACTTGCCACGTGGTGGGCGGGAAGTACTCGTTGCCGTCATCCCAGCGTTCGGCGACCAGTTCGGCCAACGCGGGCGCGAGCAGATGCACTGGATTTTTCGCCAGATGCGGATAGGCGATATGGCCTTGCACGCCCTTGACGATCAGCTTGCCCGACATCGAGCCACGCCGGCCATTTTTCACCATGTCGCCGAATTGCGCGCTCGAGGTCGGCTCGCCGACGATGCAGTAGTCCATGCGCTCAGCGCGTGCCTGCAGCGCTTCGACGACCTTGACGGTGCCGTCGGTAGCGGGGCCTTCTTCGTCGCTCGTAATCAGGAATGCGATCGAGCCGCGATGCGCGGGGTGCGCCGCGACGAATTCCTCGCTTGCCACCACGAAGCCGGCGATCGACGCCTTCATGTCCGCCGCGCCGCGGCCATAGAGTTTGCCGTCGCGATGGGTCGGCTCGAACGGCGCCGATTGCCATTGTTCGAGCGGGCCGGTCGGCACGACATCGGTGTGGCCGGCAAATGCGAGCAGCTTGCCCGCGGTGCCGTCGACGCCGCGTTTGACGGCCCACAGGTTGGTCACGCCGTGCGATTCGATGGTCTCGTGCTCGAAGCCGATTGCGGACAGGCGTTCGATCAGGAGGCGCTGGCAATGCTGGTCGTCGGGCGTCACGGAGGCGCGCGCGATCAGTTGTTCGGTAAGGGCGAGGGTGCCGGACATGGATTCAGTACAAGCCACATTGAAATGAAAAAATGCCGGCTGGCGGTGGGGACACCGCAGCCGGCAACAGCTTTTGAGCAACGCGGCGAGGCCGCGTTTTGCAGACAATCAGGCAAACAGCGCTTCGTATTCGTCTGCCGCAAAACCGAGCGACTTGACCTTTCCGTTCACCACCAGCACCGGCCGCTTGATCACCGAAGGCTTGTGGATCATCAACGCGATCGCGCCCGACTGCGTATCCGCGGCCGCTTTCATGTCGTCGGACAGGCCGCGCCACGTTGTGCCGCGACGGTTCAGCAACGCGTCGAGCTTGACGTCTTTCAACCAGTCCTGCACCAGCGGCTCGGTCACGCCGTGCTTCCTGAAGTCGTGGAACTCGAACTCGACGCCGTGTTCTTCCAGCCACACACGGGCCTTCTTCACGGTGTCGCAGTTCGGAATGCCGTAGACGACGGTCTTGGTGCCGCGTGCCATCAGTCGCCTCGCAGCAGCTCGTTCAGGCCGACCTTCGCGCGCGTTTTGGCGTCGACCTTCTTGACGATCACGGCGCAGTAGAGGCTATGCGAACCGTCCTTCGACGGCAGGTTGCCCGCCACCACCACCGAGCCCGCCGGAATGCGGCCGTACGACACCTCGCCGGTTTCGCGGTCGTAAATCTTGGTGCTCTGGCCGAGGTACACGCCCATCGAGATCACCGAGTTTTCTTCGACGATCACGCCTTCCACCACTTCCGAACGCGCCCCGATGAAGCAGTTGTCTTCGATGATGACCGGGTTGGCCTGCAGCGGCTCCAGCACGCCGCCGATGCCCACGCCACCCGACAGGTGGACGTTCTTGCCGATCTGCGCGCACGAGCCGACGGTGGCCCACGTGTCGACCATCGTGCCTTCGTCAACATAGGCGCCGATGTTGGTGTACGACGGCATCAGCACGACGTTCTTCGCGATGAACGAACCGCGGCGCGCGATGGCGGGCGGCACCACGCGGAAGCCGCCGGCGGCGAAGTCTTCAGCGGTGTAGTTGGCGAACTTGGACGGCACCTTGTCGTAGAACTGCGAGTAGCCACCGGCCGGCATCGGCGCGTTGTCTTCCAGGCGGAACGACAGCAGCACGGCTTTCTTCAGCCATTGATTGACGACCCAGTCGCCGTCCTTCTTTTCGGCCACGCGCAGCGCGCCCTTGTCCAGTTGTTCGATGGCGTGGGCGACGGCTTCGCGCACCTCGGCCGGCGCGGCCTTCGGTGACAGGTCGGCGCGGTTTTCCCAGGCGGTATCAATGATCTGCTGAAGTTGTTGCGACATATGCGTGCTTTTCTGAAGAGTTGAAGTCTGAAGAAGGGAGTGCGGTGCGCGCGGTTGCTGAATCTGAAAAACTCAGCCCGCGAGCGCGCGGCAAAAATCGACGATCCGTTGTGCGCCTTGCGTGCATTCGTCGACATCGGCGACGAGCGCCATGCGCACGAAATTGCGGCCGGGGTTCACGCCGTGCGCAGTGCGCGCGAGAAACGAGCCCGGCAGAACCGTCACATTATAGTCGGCGTAGAGGCGCTGGGCGAACTCGGCGTCCGACAGGCCGGTGCGCGAGACGTCCGCCCACAGATAGAACGCGGCGTCCGGCAGGCGTACGTCGAGCACCTCGGCGAGCATTGGCGTCACGGTGGAAAACTTCTGCACGTACTTCGCGCGGTTCTCGCGCACGTGCGTTTCGTCATTCCAGGCCGCGATGCTGGCATTCTGGAACACCGTCGACAAGGCCGCGCCGTGGTATGTCCGGTATAGCAGGAAGTCTTTCAGGATCGCCGCGTCGCCCGCCACGAAGCCCGAGCGCATGCCCGGCACGTTCGATCGCTTGGACAGGCTCGACAGCATCACGAGCCGCTCGAAGCCACGGCCGAGCCGGTGTGCGGCTTCCAGCCCACCCAGCGGCGGATGGGTCTCGTCGAAGTAAATTTCCGAGTAGCACTCGTCCGAGGCGATCACGAAGCCGTAACGGTCCGACAGCGCGAACAGTTCGCGCCAGTCGTCGAGCGTGAGCACGGCGCCGGTGGGATTGCCCGGCGAGCACACGTACAGCAGCTGCGTGCGCGCCCAGATGTCCGCGGGGATCGCCGAATAGTCGCAGGCGAAGTTGCGCGCCGGGTCGCTATTCACGAAGTACGGCTGCGCGCCGGCGAGGATCGCCGCGCCTTCATAGATCTGGTAGAACGGGTTCGGGCAGAGTACGATCGCAGGCTCGCCGTCGGCGTGGTGCGCGGTGTCCGGTGCAGTGTCCCGATGAGGGTCGATGACCGTTTGTGCGAGCGCAAAAAGCGCCTCGCGCGAGCCCGACACTGGCAGCACCTGGGTGGCAGGATCGACCGGCGGCAGGTTGTAGCGCTGCGTCACCCAAGTCGCAATCGACTCGCGCAGTGCCGGCGAGCCGATCGTGGCCGGATAGGCCGACAATCCGCCGAGCGAGGCGATCACCGCGTCGCGAATCAGCGCGGGCGTGGGATGTTTTGGTTCGCCGATGCCGAAGCTGATGTGCGCAAGGCCGGCCGGCGGCGTGACGTCCTTGAAAAGCGCACGGAGCTTTTCGAACGGATAGGGCTGAAGGGAGTCGAGTAGCGGGTTCACTGGGCGGATCGAGCCTGATCGAAGAGGGCGCAGAGGAATGCTGGCATACATGCTGACCTGAAAGCGCATGGAACACGCGAAAAGGGTGGCAGCGGCGGCGAGCAGATGATTATAGCGTGGCGGCGCGCACGGGAAATTCATGGCGGCGTTGCCCCTTGCGCCTTGCCCGTTGCGCCTTGTCGTCTGGCTGCCAGATCGCATGCAACAGCGAGAAACCCGACGCGAGTAGCGAGCATGACTCAGGGCCGCAACGGTCCGAACGCAGGCAATGTGTGCTGCAGAAGGCATCTGAGGGCACATTGCAGCGGCGCCAGGCGTGTAAGACGCGGCGCAACCCGCCAGGCGGCGCAGGCAATGCGACGCAGCGGGAACGACGCGAACCGCGGACGGTTCGCGCAAAAAAGAAGCAGGAGCAGCAATGTACATAGCAGCAACGGAGACATCCACACGATTTAGGCAATGCGGGCAGCGGGGGCCACTCGAACAATTCGAACGAGCCGGACTAACAGGACGAAGCAGCCACAACGACTGCGCCGTCGCCAAAGTCAGCAACCCCGCCCGCACAAACAGCCACCGCCGCCGGAGCCTCGCATCATGACCCACTGGCTTCGTAATGGCTGGCCTACCCTGGCGATCATGCTGGGCGCCTCGGTGTGGGGGATGATCTGGTACCCGCTGCGCATGCTGAATGCGCTTGGCGTGACCGGCACAGCGGCGAGCGCGCTGACGAGCGGCGCGGGCTGCCTGTTCGTCCTGCTGGTGCGCCATCGGGCGCTCAGGACCGTGCGCTGGCACTGGCTGCTGCCGGCGCTGGCGCTGGCCGCGGGCATTACCAATCTCGGCTTCGTGTGGGGTTCGATCCACGGCGAAGTGATGCGCGTGCTGCTGCTGTTCTATCTCACCCCCGCCTGGACCGCGCTCTTCGCGCACTTCATCCTGCACGAACGGCTGACGTGGGCGGGCGCGGGACTCGCCGCGCTCTCGCTGGCCGGCGCGATGACCATGCTGTGGTCACCGCAACTGGGCCTGCCGCTGCCCGGCAACCTCGCCGAATGGGCAGGGCTGGCGGGCGGCATGGGCTTCGCGATGAGCAACGTGTTGATCCTCAAGACGAGCCGCGTGCTGCCCGGGATGAAACCAGAAATGCGCACTGCGACGATCTTCGGCGGCGCGGCGATTTTCAGCGCCTTTGCCTCGCTGTTCGAGGCGATGCCCGCACCACCCACCGGCACGCATCTCAACACGGCCGCGCTACTGGTGCTTGGCCTCGGGTTTCTGCTGGCGTCGAACAATATGCTCGTGCAGTATGGACTCTCGCGCGTGCCAGCCAATCGGGCTTCGATCATCATGCTGTTCGAGATCGTGATCACGGCTTTGTCCGCGTGGCTGTTCGCCGGCGAGACGCCGGGCCCGCGCGAGTGGGCCGGCGGCGCGTGCATCGTGCTGGCGTCCGCGCTCTCCAGTTGGGTGCACCGGACCAAGGCCTTGCCGCCTGATCCAGCCATTGAGGATGCGGGTCTTCACGCCAACGATGACACAGACCGTAAGGACGGTAAGAACCGCTCACGCGCGATGGTATGATTGCCCCTCATTAGCTGGCGCTCGCTTGATCGCGTTCGCCTGGCGCCCGTATCGCGGGGTAGCGCGGGCCGTTTCGCTGCATCGGCGAACGGCTGGCGCGGCTTTCGCGAGCCACCTTTTATTTTCCCTTTTCAAACAGCGAAATCGCCGTGCGTCTGACCTCGATCAAACTCGCTGGCTTCAAGTCATTCGTCGATCCCACGCATTTCCAGGTACCGGGCCAGCTCGTCGGCGTGGTCGGGCCGAATGGGTGCGGCAAGTCCAACATCATCGACGCCGTGCGCTGGGTGCTCGGCGAATCGCGCGCTTCCGAGTTGCGCGGCGAGTCGATGCAGGACGTGATCTTCAATGGCTCGACCGCGCGCAAGCCAGGTAGCCGCGCCAGCGTCGAACTCGTGTTCGACAACGCCGACGGCCGTGCCGCCGGGCAGTGGGGGCAGTATGCCGAAATTGCCGTCAAGCGCGTGCTCACGCGCGACGGCACCTCGAGCTACTACATCAACAACCTGCCGGCGCGCCGCCGCGACATCCAGGACATCTTCCTCGGTACCGGCCTCGGGCCGCGTGCTTACGCGATCATCGGGCAGGGCATGATCGCGCGCCTGATCGAGGCGAAGCCGGAAGAGCTGCGCGTGTTCCTCGAAGAAGCCGCGGGCGTGTCGAAGTACAAGGAACGTCGTCGCGAAACCGAGAACCGCCTGCACGATACGCGCGAGAATCTGATCCGCGTCGAAGACATCGTCCGCGAACTCAGTGCGAATCTCGAGAAGCTCGAGGCGCAGGCAATCGTCGCGACCAAGTACAAGGATTTGCAGACCGACGGCGAAGAGAAGCAGCGTCTGTTGTGGCTGTTGCGCAAGAACGAAGCCGGCGGCGAGCAGGAGCGCCAGCAACGCGCGATCGAACAGGCGCAGATCGACCTCGAAGCGCAAACCGCGAAGCTGCGCGAAGTCGAGGCGCAACTCGAAACACTGCGCGTCGCGCATTATTCCGCCAGCGACGCGATGCAGGGCGCGCAAGGCGCGTTGTACGAGGCGAATTCTGAAGTCAGCCGGCTCGAAGCCGAAATCAAGTTCATCGTCGAATCGCGCAACCGCGTGCAGGCCCAGATCGCTGCATTGACCGCGCAGCGTGAGCAGTGGCAATCGCAAGCGCAAAAAGCGCAAGACGATCTCGAAGACGCGGCGGAACAACTCGCCGTCGCCGAAGAAAAAGCCGCGCTGGCCGAAGACGAAGCCGCCGCCAAACACGACGCGATGCCGGCGCTCGAAGCGCGCTGGCGCGACGCGCAGACCGGACTGAACGCCGAGCGTGGCGGGATCGCGCAGACCGAACAGGCATTGAAGCTCGAAGCCGCGCATCAGCGCAATGCCGATCAGCAATTGCAGCAGTTGCAGCAGCGTCACGAGCGGCTGAAGTCGGAAGCGGGCGGCCTGGACGCCCCCGACGAAGCGCAACTCGAAGAGCTGCGCATGCAGCTCGCCGAGCACGAAGAGATCCTGCATGACGCGCAAACGCGCCTCGCCGACGCTCAGGAAACCCTGCCGCGTCTGGACGGCGAACGCCGTAGCGCGCAGGAGCGGGTGCAGTCGGAAAGCGCCCAGATTCACCAGCTCGACGCACGCCTGGCGGCGCTCAAGCAATTGCAGGAAAACGTCCAGACCGAAGGCAAGATCCAGCCGTGGCTCGAAAAGCACGAGTTGGGCAGCTTGCCGCGGCTGTGGAAGAAGCTGCACGTCGAAGCCGGCTGGGAAGCCGCGCTCGAAGCGGTGCTGCGTGAGCGCCTTGCCGCGCTGGAAGTATCGAACCTCGACTGGGTCAAGGCGTTCGCTACCGACGCGCCGCCCGCCAAGCTCGCGTTCTACGCACCGCCGGCAGCCGGTCAGCCGGTTGCTGCGCCGCCGGCCTTGCGGCCGCTGCTGTCGCTGGTTCGTATCGACGACGCAGGTATTCGCGCCGTGCTGAACGACTGGCTCGGCCTCGCCTTTGTCGCTGACGATCTGCAACAGGCGCTCGCCATGCGCGCGCAATTGCCGGAAGGCGGTTCGTTCGTCGTGAAGGCCGGCCACGTGGTGACGCGTGTCGGCGTCCAGCTGTATGCCGCCGACTCCGAACAGGCCGGCATGCTGGCCCGTCAGCAGGAAATCGAAAACCTGACGCGTCAGGTGCGCGCGCAAGCTTTGCTCGCCGATGAGGCAAAGGCCGCCGCGATCCGCGCCGAAGCCGCGCACACGCAAGCCGCGCAAGCGTTGTCCGATGTGCGTCAACAGTCGGAGCGCGCGACGCAACGCGTGCACGCCTTGCAGATGGACGTGCTCAAGCTCGCGCAAGCGCATGAGCGTTACACGCAGCGCAGCACGCAAATCCGCGAAGAGCTTGAAGAAATCACCGCGCAGATCGAAGAGCAGCGTGCCTTGCGTGGCGAATCGGAAGCAAACTTCGAGCGTCACGACGCCGAACTCGCCGAATTGCAGGCGCGTTTCGAAGACCACCAGTTGGCCTTCGAGGCACTCGACGAAGCGCTCACCGCCGCGCGCGCCCAATCGCGCGATCTCGATCGGGCCGCCACCGACGCGCGCTTCGCCGCGCGCAACATGGCGAACCGCATCGACGAATTGAAGCGCAGCATTCAGGTCTCGCACGAGCAGAGCGAGCGCGTCGCCGTCTCGCTGGAAGATGCGCGCGCCGAGCTGGAAACGATCAACGAGCAAACCGCGCATACCGGCTTGCAGGACGCGCTCGATATCCGCGCGGTCAAGGAAGAAGCGCTGCATGCCACGCGCCTCGAACTGGACGACCTGACCGCCAAACTGCGTGCCGCCGACGAAACCCGTTTGACCGCCGAGCGTGCGCTGCAACCGCTGCGCGACCGCATCAACGAATTGCAGTTGAAGGAACAGGCCGCGCGCCTGAACGGCGAGCAATTCATCGAACAACTGGCCGCGGCCGGCGTCGATGAGGCGGAACTGCAGGCCAAGCTCACGCCGGACATGAAGCCGTCCTACCTGCAAGGCGAAGTCACGCGGATCAACAACGCGATTACCGCGCTCGGCCCGGTCAATATGGCCGCGCTCGACGAACTGAAGGCGGCGACTGAGCGCAAAACGTTCCTCGATTCGCAATCGGCCGACCTGAACAACGCGATCGAAACGCTCGAAGACGCGATCCGCAAGATCGACGGCGAAACGCGCACGCTGCTGCAAGGCACCTTCGACGAAGTGAACCGTCATTTCGGCGAGCTGTTCCCGCGTCTGTTCGGCGGTGGTCAGGCCAGGCTGATCATGACCGGCGACGAGATTCTCGACGCCGGCGTGCAGGTGATGGCGCAGCCGCCAGGCAAGAAGAATTCGACGATTCACCTGCTGTCGGGCGGCGAGAAGGCACTGACCGCCACCGCGCTGGTGTTCGCGATGTTCCAGCTCAATCCCGCGCCGTTCTGTCTGCTCGACGAAGTGGACGCGCCGCTCGACGACGCCAACACGGAACGCTTCGCGAACCTCGTGCGCGCGATGTCGGACAAGACGCAGTTCCTGTTCATTTCGCACAACAAGATCGCGATGGAAATGGCGCAGCAACTGATCGGCGTGACCATGCAGGAGCAGGGTGTATCGCGGATCGTGGCCGTCGACATGGAAACGGCTGCGGGTTTCGCCCAGAATATCGGTTAGGTTTTCATTTAGATTGATCAACGCGGGCGCCCGCGTTCAGCGCAGCGGCCATTGGCCGCGCGACACATGGGGCGGGCGCAGAGCCGCGCACACAGAAGAATTGCTGATGGAGCATGCATGGACGAGTTGACACTCGGTTTGATCGGCGCGGGTGCCGTAGTGGTCGGGGGCGTGGTCGTGTACAACGCATGGCAGGGCGCGAAGGTGCGCCGCAAGATGCCGCGTCCCATGCCGGCCGATACCGCCGAAAGCTTCGCGCGGGACGATCAGGAGGAGCAGAGCCCGTTTATCGAACCGGCCCGGCCGACCACGCGGCGTGAGCCGGTCGTGGGTTCGGAGGCGGCCGCGGAAACCGCGTCGGCGCGCGTCGAGCCGACTTTTGGCGCGGCTGCGCCGCTCGACACGCCCGCGGATATTCAGGCCGAGACGACTACGCCAAATGGCTACCCGGAAGCTGAGGGTGTGGCTCAAGCGGAGGCCGAGGGCGGCCACGCTGCGAAGTCCGACGAACCGGTCGAGCCGATTCTGCCCGCCGCTACGACGATTTCGTCGGCGCCGCCGGCGATTGTCGATCGGCGCATCGACTGCATCGTGCCGATTCGCCTGAACGGCCCGGTGGCCGGCGACAAGGTGATTCCGCTCGCGCAGCGTCTGCGCCGCGCGGGCAGCAAGCCGGTGCATATCGAAGGCAAGCTCGAAGGCGGCGCGTGGGAATTGCTGCAAAACGGCGCACGCTATGAAGAGTTGCGCGCGGCCGCTCAATTGGCCAATCGCAGCGGCGCGCTCAATGAGCTGGAGTTCTCCGAGTTCGTGACCGGCGTGCAGCAGTTTGCCGATGCGCTCGACGCATCGCCGGAATTTCCCGACATGCTCGAAACGGTTGCGATGGCGCGCGAGCTCGACGGCTTCGCCGCGCAGTGCGACGCGCAATTGTCGATCAACGTGCTTTCCGACGGCGCGCCGTGGTCGGCCAACTACGTGCAAGCCGTCGCGTCGCAGGACGGCTTGCTGCTCTCGCGCGACGGCACGCGCTTCGTCAAGCTCGACTCGAAGCAGAGCCCGGTGTTCATGCTGCAGTTCGGCGACACCAATTTCCTGCGCGATGACCTGACCTACAAGGGTGGTCAGATGATCACACTGGTGCTCGACGTGCCGGTCGCGGACGAAGACATCCTGCCGTTCCGCCTGATGTGCGACTACGCGAAATCGTTGGCCGAGCGGATCGGCGGCCGGGTGGTCGACGACGGGCGCCGTCCGCTGCCGGAAACCGCGCTGCTCGCGATCGAAAAGCAGTTGATGACGCTCTACGCGAGGCTTGAGCAGGCGGGCATTCCGGCGGGTTCGCCGGCTACCCGGCGTTTGTTTAGCCAGTAACGTCTCTGCATTTCCATGCATGAGCCGACGGCCGCACGATGTGCGGCCGTTGACGTTTCTGGCGCAAAGACGACGCCTGAAGCTGGCCCATTCGGCTGATGTAAAGGGGCACGCTTCCTGCGATAATCCTATGTCTGAATTTCACTGAAGAAGCTTCCGACAGCATGGCCCGAACTCCCGCCTCAAACCCTGCAACCAGCGCCCCGGCAGAGCGGGCCGCGTGGCTGCGCGCGGAACTCGAACGCGCCAATTACGCGTACTACGTGCTCGACCAGCCGGACCTGCCGGACGCGGAATACGACAAGCTCTTCAAGGAGCTGGAGCGCGTCGAGAC
Organism: Paraburkholderia fungorum; assembly: GCF_046027605.1. GTDB lineage: Bacteria > Pseudomonadota > Gammaproteobacteria > Burkholderiales > Burkholderiaceae > Paraburkholderia > Paraburkholderia fungorum_F. Next base: position 208,211 of record NZ_JAQQEF010000003.1, on the reverse strand, counting down.
GGAGCATCCGGACCTGATCGTGCCGGATTCGCCCACCCAGCGCGTGGGCGGCGAGGCGTCGAGCGGTTTCGAGCCGGTCGTGCACGATCAACCTATGCTGTCGCTGAACAATGGCTTCGCGGATGAAGACATCGTCGCGTTCGACAAGCGCGTTGCCGACGCGCTCGGCAAGAACGCGAGCGAACCGGCGGTACCGGTCGATTATGCGGCTGAACTGAAGTTCGACGGTCTTGCCATCTCGCTGCGTTACGTCGACGGCATGTTCGTCCAGGCGTCCACGCGCGGCGACGGCGCCACCGGCGAAAACGTCACGGAGAACGTCCGCACGATCCGTTCCATTCCGCTCAAGCTCAAGGGCAAGCGCGTGCCGCATGTGCTCGACGTGCGTGGCGAAGTGCTCATGTTCAAGCGCGACTTTGAACGCCTGAACGAGCGTCAGCGGGCCGCCGAGCAGCGGGAATTCGCCAATCCGCGCAACGCCGCGGCAGGCAGTCTGCGGCAGCTCGATTCGAAGATCACCGCGCAGCGGCCGCTGTCGTTTTTTGCTTATGGAATCGGCGTGCTCGAAGGCATCGAGATGCCGGCCACGCATAGCGAACTGCTTGACTGGTACAAGGAACTCGGCTTGCCGGTGAATGGCGAACGGGCGGTGGTGCAAGGCGCCGAGGGCTTGTTGGGGTTTTTCCAAAAGGTGGGCGAGAAGCGCGACAAGCTGCCGTACGACATCGACGGTGTCGTCTATAAGGTCAACCGGCGCGTCGAGCAGGATGCGCTCGGCTTTGTCTCACGCGCGCCGCGTTTCGCGTTGGCGCACAAATTTCCTGCGCAGGAAGCGCTGACCAGACTCGTCGCGATCGACGTGCAGGTCGGCCGTACCGGTGCAATCACACCGGTTGCGCGGCTGGAGCCGGTGTTCGTCGGCGGCGCGACGGTGACGAACGCGACCTTGCACAACGAAGACGAAGTGCGCCGCAAGGATATCCGCATCGGCGACACGGTGATCGTGCGGCGCGCCGGCGACGTGATTCCCGAAGTGGTGAGCGCGCTGCTCGAGCGCCGCCCGGAAGACGCACGCGAGTTCGTCATGCCCACGCAGTGCCCGGTGTGCGGCTCGAGCATCGAACGTCTGCCGGACGAAGCGATTGCGCGCTGTACAGGTGGCCTGATTTGTCCGGCGCAGCGCAAGCAGGCGCTGTGGCACTTCGCCCAGCGGCGTGCGCTGGATATCGACGGGCTCGGCGAAAAGATCATCGACCAACTCGTCGAGCAGAATCTGGTGCGCACGCCTGCCGATCTGTTCAACGTCGGCTTTGCCACGCTGGCTGAACTCGATCGCTTTGCTGAGAAGTCCGCGCAGAATCTGCTCGACTCGCTCGAAAAAGCCAAACACACCACGCTCGCGCGTTTTATTTACGCGCTTGGTATCCGGCATGTGGGCGAATCCACGGCGAAAGATCTGGCCAAGCATTTCGGCTCGCTGAATCCGATCATGGATGCGTCAGTCGAGGAATTGCTGGAGGTGAACGATGTGGGTCCGGTCGTGGCCGAGTCGATTCATCAGTTTTTTGCCGAAGAGCACAACCGGACGGTGATCGAACAACTTCGCGCGCCGGGCAAAGTCAGCTGGCCGGAAGGGCCCCCCGCGCCAAAGGCGCCGCAAGGCGTGCTGGCCGGCAAGACGGTCGTCTTGACCGGCACTTTGCCGACGCTCGCCCGCGAAGAGGCGAAGGAAATGCTCGAAACGGCCGGAGCGAAAGTCGCAGGTTCTGTGTCGAAGAAAACGGACTACGTCGTGGCGGGGGCCGAAGCTGGCAGTAAGTTGGCGAAAGCCGAGGAACTCGGCATCCCCGTACTCGACGAAGATGGTATGCGTAAGCTCCTGGAGGGGCAGTTATGATCCGCGAAATTCTCAAGATGGGCGATCCGCGCCTTTTGCAAATTGCCGATCCGGTCGATCACTTCGACACCCCCGAACTGCATGAGCTCGTCAAAGACATGTTCGAGACCATGCACGACGCGAACGGCGCGGGGCTCGCCGCGCCGCAGATCGGCGTCAATCTGCAGGTGGTGATTTTCGGCTTCGGGCACAACGAACGCTATCCGGACGCGCCGCCGGTGCCGGAGACGGTGCTGATCAACCCGACTATCACGCCGGTATCGCTGGATATGGAAGAGGGCTGGGAAGGCTGCCTCTCCGTGCCGGGCCTGCGCGGCGCGGTAAGCCGGTTTTCGATGATCAAGTATCACGGCTTCGACCAGTACGGCAAGCCGATCGACCGCGTCGCCGAGGGCTTTCACGCGCGCGTCGTCCAGCATGAGTGCGACCACCTGATCGGCAAGCTGTATCCGATGCGGATCAATGATTTCGCGAAATTCGGCTTCACCGAAGTCCTGTTTCCAGATATGGACCCGAATAGCGACGACTGAGGCCGTAGTTCGGGCTGCGGCGAACGCATTGTCGTGTGCCGCCGGCATAAAAAAACCCACGTTCTAACGTGGGTTTTTTGTTGGGCGAGCGTCAAGGTGCGGGCACCGTGAGTTTCTCCTGGTTGAGCGTCAAGCTCCAGGCATCAGAATGACTCGTCCGCCGACAGGTAGCGCCATTGACCTGGTGGCAGTGCGCCCAGCATCACCTGGCCCATCCGCACACGCTTCAGGCCGAGCACTTCGAGGCCGACCAGTTCGCACATCCGGCGGATCTGGCGTTTCTTGCCTTCGCGCAGCACGAAACGCAGTTGTTCGCCGTTCTGCCAATTGACCTGTGCGGGCTTCAGCGGTACTTCGTCGAGCGAGAGGCCGTGGCACAAGAGCGCGAGGCTTTCCGGCGGGAAGTGGCTTTCGACATCAGTGGTGTGCTCGCCGAACGACACGCGCACCAGATATTCCTTGTCGATCTCCGAATGGCCGCCGATCAACTGCTTGGCGATGCGGCCGTCCTGCGTCAGCACCAGCAAGCCCGTCGAATCGATATCCAGCCGCCCGGCCGGCGCAAGCTGGCGCAGATGCGAGACCGAGAAGCGGATGTCCGAACTGTCGCCTTCCCAGCGATTTTCCGGCGTGACCAGCGTGATCGCCGGTTGATAGCCGTCTTCCGCCTGGCCCGATACGAGGCCCACGGGCTTGTGGATCAGGATCGTCACCTGGCTCGCTTGCGCCGCTTCGGCGGCCGGGTCGATCTCGATGCGCTGGTCCGGGCGAACCTTGGTGCCGAGCGTGTCGATCCGCTCGCCGTCGACCAGCACCCAGCCTTTTTCGATCCACTCGTCGGCTTCGCGGCGTGAGCACAGGCCGAGTTCCGACATCAGCTTGGACAGGCGCAGGGTGCCCGGTGCGTCTTCGTAATCGCGGCGCGGCGTGCGCGGGGCGGCATCGACGCCATCGCCGCGTTCGGTTCTGGCTGCCGGCGCCGGACCACGCGGTTTGTCGGCACGGGCGGGGCGGTTGTCGTCGCCAAAGCGGCGGCCGGCAGCCGGGAGTGCCTTGTCGAAGCTGCGAGCCGGGCGTTCGCCCCGATCGGACCGTTCGCTACGTTCGCCGGTACGCGCCGGACGATCGCCGAATTCACGTTTGGCGGGTGCTCGTTCGCCGCGGTCGTCGCGCGGCGCGCGCGCCGGACGGTCCGTGCGGTCGCCGTAGCCGCTTTTGACGGGCTTCGCGAAAGTGCGCTCGCCACGCTCGGAGGCGCCGCGCTCGCCTTCAAAACGGCGTGGTGCCGCGCTGTCGCTGCGTGGCCCGCGCTCGCCGGTGCGGCGCTCCTGAGGGGCGCCACGGTCGCTGCCGAAGCGCGGCCGATCCGAGGCGTCGCGTGCCGGACGCTCGCCACGCGGTCCACCTTCCGACGGACGGCCTGCACCCGGGCGCGGGCCGCTGAATGAGCGGCGTTCGCCGTCGTCACGGCGCGGGGCGCGGTTGCCTTCGAAACTGCGCGGTGCGCGCTCGCTGCGATCTGCGCTGCCTTCAAAGCGGCGGGGCGCGCGTTCGTTTCGGTCCGAGCTTCCTTCAAACCGGCGGGGTGCGCCTTGGCTGCGTTCGCCATCCGCGCGACGCGGAGCACGTTCGCTGCGATCGCCGCCACCTTCAAACCGGCGGGGGGCGCGCTCACTGTCGTCCCGGCGCGGCGCACGGTCGCCGCCCTCAAACCGGCGCGGAGCGCCTTGAGGGCGTTCGCCGTCAGCACGGCGCGGAGCACGTTCGCTATGATCAGCGCCACCTTCAAACCTGCGCGGCGCACGAGCGCCCGCGTCCCGCCGCGGCGCCCGATCGCTGCCGCCTTCAAACCGGCGCGGGGCGCCTTGAGGGCGTTCACCATCAGCACGGCGCGGAGCGCGTTCGCTACGATCAGCGCCACCTTCAAACTTACGCGGCGCACGAGCGCCCTCGTCCCGACGCGGTGCCCGCTCGCCGCCGCCCTCGAACCGGCGCGGAGCGCCTTGGCTACGTTCACCATCAGCGCGACGCGGAGCACGTTCGCTACGCTCGCCACCCCCTTCAAACCGACGCGGCGCACGCTCACCATCGTCCCGACGCGGTGCCCGCTCGCCGCTGCCCTCGAACCGGCGCGGCGCACCATCGGCGCCTTCACGCCGCGGCGGCCGATCCGACGGCGCCCGACGCGCAGCACCGGCATCCCGCTCGCGGGAAAACGATCCTTCAGCCCGTGGCGCACGCGCACCGGCGCCGGCTGGCTTGCCTGCTCCAGCGGGCCGCTTGCCACCGCCGCCCGCTGCGCCTTCACCCCGCGCCCCGCTAAAACCCGCCGTCGACGTGGACGGTTTCGGCCCGGCCGGGCGCGTCGGCTTACGCGCCGAGGTGCTTCCGGTACGGACAGGGGCGCGTTCGGACGAAGCCGGCCGCGGGTGCTTGGCTGTTAATTTGACTCGCATGAAATCTCACACTGCAATCGCGCGCAGCAGTTCGGTCTCGACCTGAATTTGCAGGCGGTTGTCCGACAGACCGTGTCCATCCAGCAGGAACACGTCTTCGACGCGTTCGCCGAGCGTATTGATCCGCGCCGACGCGACGCCGACCCGGTGCTCGGCCAGCACGCGCGCGATCGAATAAAGAAGGCCTGGCCGGTCGTTCGCAGACACGGACAGGATGTAATATTGGCCGCGCTCGTCGGCCCGAAGATCGACGCGCGGCGTGACAGGGAAGGTCCGCGACAGCCGTGACAAACGGCCTTTCGACGGTCCCGGGAGCAGGGTGCCGTCACCCGTGAGGCGTGCGGTCAGCTCCTGTTCGACCAGATTGGCAATATCGCGATAATGCACGTCTTCTTCGGTATGCGCGACGAGGAAATTATCGAGCGCATACCCGTGACGGGTCGTGCTGACCCGCGCATCGAGCACCGACAAGCCGTTGCGGTCGAAATAAGCACAAATGCCGGCGAACAGATCGGGCTGATCCTTGACATACACCAGCACCTGAAGCGCTTCGCCGATCGGCGACGGACGGGCCCGCACGATCGGCGTCGCGGTTTCGACATGGCGGTACAGCACGCGGGTTTGCCACGCGATATCCGCCGCGTCGTGACGCAGGAAATAGCCGATGTCCAGTTTGTCCCACAGCGCCTTCTGCGCGCCTTCCGGCACGGTTTCGAGGCGCAGCAGGGCCAATGCCTCTTCCTGGCGCGACTTCAGCTCGGAGTGCGCGTCAGGCCGTGCGCCGCCGAGTACCGCCAGGGTCGCACGGTAGAGGTCCTCGAGCAGCTTGCCTTTCCAGGTGTTCCAGACTTTCGGGCTGGTGCCGCGAATGTCGGCCACGGTCAGCAGGTAAAGCGCGGTCAGCCGGCGCTCGTTGCCGACCAGTTCGGCAAACCGCTTGATGACTTCGGGGTCGCTCGTGTCCTGCTTCTGCGCCACCTGGCTCATGGTCAGATGTTGCTGGACCAGCCAGACGACCAGATCGCCGTCTTCACCCTCGATGCCATGGCTGCGGCAGAAGCGCCGCGCATCCGCCATGCCGAGCGTGGAATGGTCGCCGCCGCGGCCCTTGGCGATGTCGTGAAACAGCGCCGCCACGTACAACACCCACGGCCGGTCGAAATTGGCGATCAACTGACTGCAGAACGGATATTCGTGCGCGTGCTCGGCCACAGCGAAGCGGCGCAGATTGCGCAGCACCATGAGGATGTGCTGATCGACCGTGTAGACGTGATACAGGTCGTGCTGCATCTGTCCGACAATGCGCCGGAAGTTCAGCAGGTAACGCCCGAGCACGCTAGTCTGGTTCATCAGCCGCATCGCGTGCGTGATGCCGGCCGGCTCCTTCAGGATGTCCATGAAGAGGCGCCGGTTTTCCGGATCGCGCCGCCAATGCTGATCCATTACGTCGCGGGCGTTGTAGATCGCGCGCAGCGTGCGTGCCGATAAACCCTTCACGCCCGGCGTTTGTTCGTAGAGCAGAAAAGCTTCGAGGATCGCGTTCGGCTCGCGTTGGAATACGTCGTCGCTGGCGATTTCCAGCATGCCTTGCTTCTCGACGAAACGGTCCGACAGCACGCGCGTGATGCCGCTCGTGTTGGGGAAAAGCTGTGCCTCGATGTTCTGGATCAGGATCGTCGCGAGTTGCGTGACGGCCTTGGCGGCCCAGTAGTAGCGGCGCATCAGCTGTTCACTGGCGCGCTTGGTGGCCGTGGGCTTGTAGCCGAAGCTCTCGGCCACCGGCGTTTGCAGATCGAATACCAGAATGTCCTGACGGCGGCCGGCGAGCACATGCAGCCGTGCCCGCAGCGTTTTCAGGAAGCCTTCGTTGCGGCGCAGTTCGCGCGCTTCCCGCTCGGTGATCAAGCCGCGTGCTTCGAGCTCGCGCCAGCTACTGCCGAAGCCGGCCGCTTGCGTGATCCACAGAATCAGTTGCAGGTCGCGCAGACCACCCGGGCTTTCCTTGATGTTCGGTTCGAGCGAATAGGGTGTGTCCTGAAACTTGGCGTGCCGCTGACGCATTTCCAGCACTTTGGCCTGGAAGAATGCGCGCGGGTCGAGCGTTTCGCGATAGCGCTTCGCAAAGTCGTCGAACAGCGGGGCGCTCCCCGTAATGCGCCGCGCCTCGAGCAGCGAGGTGCGCACGGTGACGTCGTTGGCGGCTTCTTCGACACACTGCACGACGCTGCGCACGCTGCTGCCGAGTTCGAGCCCCAGATCCCACGCAAGGCTGATGAAGCGTTCGATGCGCGCTTCGAGATGCGCAATCGGCGCGTCGGGCAGCAGCACCAGAATGTCGATGTCGGAATGCGGCGCGAGTTCGCCCCGCCCGTAACCGCCTACCGCCAGCAGGGCCAGATCCGGCGGCAGTTCACAGGTGTTCCAGGCGGCGCGCAGCGACTCGTCTGTGACGCGCGCGAGCGCTGCCATCAGCGAGTCGACGTTGGAGGCGGTCTTGAAGCGTTCCAGCAACTGGGCTTTGGCCACTTTATAGTCCGCCTTGAGCGACGTGGCATGGGATTGGGCGACGGCTGGAACACTACTCATTGGCAGGGGGCGGGTGAGGTCGGAAGTCGATCAGGCAGTGGCCGCGACGACCGGCGGACGCGCGGGCGTACCAGCCGAGACAGTCAGCACGTCGTAACCGGTTTCGGTGACGAGCACGGTGTGCTCCCACTGCGCCGACAGACTGCGGTCTTTCGTCTTGACGGTCCACTGGTCCGGCATGGTGCGGATGTCGCGCCGGCCGGCGTTGATCATCGGCTCGATCGTGAAGATCATGCCGGTCTGCAATTCGATCCCGGTACCAGGGCGGCCGTAGTGCAGGACTTGCGGATCTTCGTGGAACACGGTGCCAATGCCGTGGCCGCAATATTCGCGCACCACGCTGTAGCCTTGCGCTTCGGCATGCTTCTGGATGGCATAGCCGATATCGCCGAGATGGGCGCCCGGACGCACCTGATCGATGCCGAGCCACATGCATTCGAAGGTGGTCTGGACCAGCCGCTTCGCCATGATCGAGCCTTCGCCGACGATGAACATCCGGCTGGTGTCGCCGAAATAACCTTCCTTGATCACCGTGACGTCGATATTCAGCGCGTCGCCGTTCTTCAGCGTTTTATCGCCCGGGATGCCGTGGCAGATCACGTCGTTCACCGAAATGCAGGTGGCTTTCGGATAAGGCGGATAGCCGGGCGGCTGATAATTCAGCGGTGCCGGAACCGTGCCTTGTACCTGGAGCATGTATTCGTGACACAGCCGGTCGAGTTCGCCGGTCGTGACGCCGGCCGTGATGAACGGCGTGATGTAGTCGAGCACTTCGCTAGCGAGCTTGCAGGCGACGCGCATTTGCGCGATATCGTGTTCGTTTTTGAGCGTAATAGCCATGAGTCGGGCCTGAAATGCGAGTTATTGCAAGATTATCGCACCATATTCCCGCCGCCGCAGGCTTTTGCAAGAGGGCCGCGGCCTTTTGCGGCCGTTTTTGCGGCCGACTCTGCGCCTTCTTTCGCGGCCATCTTCGCGAGCGTGGCGGCCACCCTGGCCCGGGCCGGGGTGGCGCCCGGGTGCAACCCGGCTGCATCAAATGGGAGCTACCGCGCAGGTTGAGTCGACCAATAGTCGCGTGCTATAATCTTTGGCTAAGTCGATCTCTGTCTTATTTTGTTGCTTTATTAGCTGCTCTGATGAGCACAAACTGGCAGGAGAGGCTTCCCATAGCGATAGTTGCCTGCGCTACGGGCAAGGCAGTACCAAGGCAGCAGACTCGCAAGCCGGCGCACCCAGGGTGTCCGTCGCGTTCAGCCAAAAAAGGCGGCGCGGCAGATACGGCAGCCGGCTTAAGACCCAACCCTCGCGGAGATTTTCATGGCAGTTACCATGCGTCAAATGCTGGAAGCCGGTGTCCACTTCGGTCACCAAACGCGCTTCTGGAACCCGAAGATGGCCCCCTTCATTTTCGGTCATCGCAACAAGATTCACATCATCAACCTCGAAAAGACGCTGCCGATGTACAACGACGCGCTGAAGTACGCGCGTCAACTGGCAGCGAATCGCGGCACGATCCTGTTCGTCGGCACGAAGCGTCAATCGCGTGACACGATCGCTGAAGAAGCGCAACGCGCTGGCATGCCGTACGTCAACGCGCGCTGGCTCGGCGGCATGCTGACCAACTTCAAGACGCTGAAGGTCTCGATCAAGCGCCTGAAGGACATGGAAGCAGCGCTGGAAGCAGGCGAAACCGAACGCATGAGCAAGAAGGAAGCGCTTCTGTTCGAACGCGAAATGGCCAAGCTGCAAAAGTCGATCGGCGGCGTGAAAGACATGGGCGGTATTCCGGACGCGATCTTCGTGGTCGACGTCGGCTACCACAAGATTGCCGTTACCGAAGCTAACAAGCTTGGCGTGCCGGTCATCGCCGTGGTCGACACGAACCACTCGCCGGAAGGCATCGACTACGTGATCCCGGGTAACGACGACGCTTCGAAGGCTGTCGCTCTGTACACGGCTGGCGTGGCTGACGCGATCCTCGAAGGCCGTGCGAACGCGGTCAACGAAGTGGTGCAAGCTGCACGTGGTGGCGACGGCGACGAGTTCGTCGAGGTCAACGCGGAAGCGTAAAGCTGCCCCGTGTCCGGCAAAAAAGGGGGCTTTCTACAGGCCCCCTTTTTTTAAGCCGCGACAAAGTAGTGATGTGCTGTGAGCAGTGCCTGAAACATAGCTCGTAAATAATACGGGCGACGTTGAAACGAATTCTTGCCGCCGGCATCGAAGTCCGGGCGGCGTGTGACAGATGGAACTCAAGGAGCAAATGATGGCGGCAATTACCGCAAGCATGGTTGCAGAACTGCGCGCAAAGACCGACGCGCCGATGATGGAATGCAAGAAAGCGCTGACGGAAGCCGAAGGCGACATGGCGCGCGCTGAAGAGCTGCTGCGCGTGAAGCTGGGTAACAAGGCCAGCAAGGCCGCGTCACGCGTGACGGCTGAAGGCGTGGTCGCATCGTTTATCGGCGGCAACGCGGGTTCGCTGGTCGAACTGAACTGCGAAACCGACTTCGTTTCGAAGAACGACGACTTCCTGGCTTTCTCGAAGACTGTCGCTGAACTGGTCGCTACGCAAAACCCGGCTGACGTCGCTGCGCTGTCGGCACTGCCGCTGGACGGCTCGACGGTCGACGCAGTGCGTCTGGCGCTGGTCGGCAAGATCGGTGAAAACCTGTCGATCCGCCGTTTCGTGCGTTTCGAAACCTCGAACAAGCTGGCAGCGTATCTGCACGGCACGCGTATCGGCGTGCTGGTCGAGTACACCGGCGCGGACGAACAGGTCGGCAAGGACGTGGCCATGCACATCGCCGCAATGAAGCCGGTCTCGCTGTCGTCGGACGACGTCCCGGCGGATCTGATCGCCAAGGAGCGCAGCATTGCTGAACAGAAGGCTGCTGAATCGGGCAAGCCGGCTGAAATCGTCGCCAAGATGGTCGACGGCAGCGTGCAGAAGTACCTGAAGGAAGTATCGCTGCTGAACCAGACGTTCGTTAAGAACGACAAGCAGACAATCGAACAGATGCTGAAGGCCGGCAACGCGAGCGTGCAGAAGTTCGCGCTGTTCGTGGTTGGCGAAGGCATCGAGAAAAAACAGGACGACTTCGCAGCTGAAGTGGCCGCTCAAGTTGCTGCTGCGAAGCAGCAATAAGCATCGCTTAAGCTTTAGTTAGTACCGTTTGACCCGCGGCGGAGCAAGACTCTGCCGCGGTCGGCAGCGCCGCAAGGCTGCGCGCGGGTTGACCCTCGCTGCGCCGCCGTCTCTGGCAAACCCCAGGGTTAGTCAATTTGGCGACGCTTGCCCGAATCAGCATTTCACCCCTACATTAGTCCCTTGTTGTTGCCCTGTTCTGCGCGATCTGGATACCCCTATGCCCACTGCCTATAAACGCGTCCTGCTCAAACTCTCCGGTGAAGCTCTGATGGGCGACGATGCCTTCGGCATCAATCGCGCGACCATCGAACGAATGGTGGCGGACGTGGCCGAAGTGGTCCGTCTCGGAACGCAGTTGGCCGTGGTGATCGGCGGCGGCAACATTTTCCGCGGCGTCGCGGGCGGCGCGGCCGGTATGGACCGCGCCACGGCTGACTACATGGGCATGCTGGCCACCATGATGAACGCGCTGGCGCTGCAGGACGCAATGCGCCACGCCGGCATCGAAGCGCGCGTGCAATCCGCGCTGCGCATGGACCAGGTGGTTGAGCCGTATATCCGGCCTCGCGCGATTCGCCAGCTCGAAGAAGGCAAAGTCGTGATTTTCGCGGCCGGCACCGGCAACCCGTTCTTCACGACCGATACGGCCGCTGCGCTGCGCGGCTCGGAAATCGGCGCGGAAGTCGTGCTGAAGGCCACCAAGGTGGACGGCGTCTATTCCGCCGACCCCAAGAAAGACCCGAGCGCGACCCGTTACACCACGATCAGTTTCGACGAAGCCATCGGCCGTAATCTGCAGGTGATGGACGCCACGGCGTTCGCGCTGTGCCGCGACCAGAAGCTGCCGATCCGGGTGTTTTCGATCGTCAAGCCGGGCGCGCTCAAGCGCATCGTACAAGGCGAGGACGAGGGCACCCTCGTCCACGTGTAAACTCTCGTTCACATAACGTGGGCTTTAACGCGAGCCCAGGCCGCCGCATCATGCGCGCGCTGGCCGGCTCGCACCGTTTTGAAGGTTCGGAGGTTTAAAAATGTCTGTGGCTGATATCAGGAAGGGCGCTGAACAAAAGATGCAGCGTTCCATCGACGCGTTCAAGAACGATCTGTCGAAGATCCGCACGGGCCGTGCGCACACGGGCCTACTCGATCACATCCAGTGCGATTACTACGGTTCGCCGGTGCCGATTTCGCAGGTCGCGAACCTGACGTTGATCGACGCACGCACGATCGGCGTGCAGCCGTGGGAAAAGAAGATGGTCCAGGTCGTCGAAAAGGCGATCCGCGAGTCGGACCTCGGTCTGAACCCGGCTACACAAGGCGACGTGATCCGCGTGCCGATGCCCGCGTTGACCGAAGAACGCCGCCGCGAACTGACCAAAGTGGTCAAGAGCGAAGCGGAAACGGCCAAGGTCGCGGTTCGTAACCTGCGCCGTGACGCAAACGAGCAACTGAAGAAGCTCGTGAAAGACAAGGAAATTTCCGAAGATGACGAGCGCCGTGCAGGTGACGACGTTCAGAAACTGACGGACAAGTTTGTCAGTGAAATCGACAAGCTTGTAGTGACTAAAGAAGCCGAAATCATGACGGTCTGAGGCCGCGTGGCTTCCCACCTTCAAGACTTCCACTTTTTTTGCAGTCACTGTCCCGACGGCCATGACCTATACCAGCTCAACCGTGCGCGTGCCTGATGTCGCCGCGGTGCCGCGACATATCGCGATCATCATGGACGGCAACGGCCGTTGGGCGACCCAGCGACGCCTGCCGCGCGTGGCCGGCCACACGCGCGGCGTCGACGCAGTGCGCGCGGCGGTCGATGCGTGCGCCCGGCAGGGCGTCGAATACCTGACGCTGTTTGCCTTCAGCTCTGAAAACTGGCGCCGCCCGAACGACGAAGTGTCGTTCCTGATGCGCCTGTTCGTCACTGCGCTGGAGCGCGAGATAGGCAAGCTGCACGCCAACGGCATCCGTTTGCGCGTGGTCGGCGATCTGTCCCGATTCGATACGCGTATTCGTGACCTGATCAAGCGCGCGGAAACCAAAACAGCGCGCAATACCCGCCTCACGCTCACCATTGCCGCCAACTACGGCGGCCGGTGGGACATCATGCAAGCCACCCGTAAGCTGGCCGAGCAATCGGCACTGGCGGGCAAGGCGGTCGAGGTGAACGAGGATTCGTTCGCCGAACACCTGTCGATGGCCTACGCGCCGGAGCCGGACCTCTTCATCCGCACCGGCGGCGAGCGCCGCGTCAGCAACTTCCTGCTGTGGCAACTCGCCTACACCGAGTTTTACTTCACCGACACATTCTGGCCGGACTTCGACGCGGAAGCGCTCGGCCACGCCATCGCTTCCTATGGGGAACGTGAGCGCCGCTTCGGCCGCACCAGTGCTCAACTCGAGCCGCAATCGCAAAACGTCGATTCGCTTCCATGCTAAAAACCCGTGTTATCACGGCGATCATCCTGCTGGCGGTCTTCCTGCCGGTCACGTTGTTCGCGCCGGTGGGCGCGTTCGGCGCGTTGATCGCTTTCGTCGTCGTGTTCGCCGCGTGGGAATGGGCGCGCCTGCTGAAGCTCGGCGGCGCGGGCCCGGTCATCTACGCGCTGGTGGCCGCGGTTGCGCTGGTCGCGAGCACGCGGCTCGGCACCGGTGTGGAGGAGCCCCGGCCGCTCTTTCAAGCGGCCGCTATTTTCTGGGTGATCGCGGGGCCGTATGTGCTCCTGCGCAAGCCGACCCTTGCGCAAGGCGCCTGGCGCGCTTTTCTATTCCTTGCCGGCATTGTGGTATTCGTCGCGTGCTGGCATGCTCTCGTCGCCGCGCGCATGAAGGGCGTGCCGTTCGTGCTGTCGCTGCTGCTATTGGTATGGCTGGCCGATATCGGCGCATACTTCTCCGGAAAAGCGTTCGGCAAGCACAAGCTGGCGCCTGCCATCAGCCCGGGTAAGACTTGGGAGGGCGCGATCGGCGGCTGGCTGGTAGTCATGATCGTCGCCGCGACGGCGGTCGTATTTCATGCGTTCGAGCCAACCCTGTATTCTGCGCTGCTGGCGCAACTGGGCGCCGTACGTACACTGCTCGCACTGACCTTGCTGGTGGCATTCAGCGTGGTGGGCGACCTGTTCGAATCAATGATGAAACGCCAGGCCGGGGTGAAAGATTCAAGCGGCCTGTTGCCTGGGCACGGTGGCGTGCTCGACCGCATCGACGCATTGTTGCCGGTGCTTCCGCTTGCCATGCTGCTGCTCGGCTAGAGAAAGAGATATGCAAAAACGTCTGACATTGCTCGGTTCCACGGGCTCGATTGGAGACAGCACGCTCGACGTCGTCGCGCGTCATCCCGAGCGCTTTTCGGTTTACGCGCTCACGGCGCATCGCAACGGCGACAAGCTCGTCGAGCAATGCCTGCGCTTTCAACCCGAAGTCGCGGTAGTCGGCGATGCCGATACGGCCGCGCACGTCGCGGCGAAACTGCGCGAGGCCGGTAGCAAGACTGAAGTCACGTACGGGCCACAAGCGCTCGTCGACGTGTCGAAGAGCGAGAGCTGCGATACCGTGGTGGCGGCGATCGTCGGCGCTGCGGGTCTCGCGCCGAGTCTTGCGGCGGCGCGCGCCGGCAAGCGGATTCTGCTCGCCAACAAGGAAGCGCTGGTGATGTCCGGCGCGATCTTCATGGACGCGGTGCGCGACAACGGCGCAGTGCTGCTGCCGGTCGACAGCGAACACAACGCAATTTTCCAATGTCTGCCGCGCGAAGCCGCGCTGCACGGCGGCGTCTCGAAGATCATCCTGACCGCCTCGGGCGGTCCGTTCCGCACGCGCGAACCGGCCACGCTGGCCGACGTCACGCCTGACGAAGCCTGCAAGCATCCGAACTGGGTGATGGGCCGCAAGATTTCGGTCGACTCGGCCACGATGATGAACAAGGGTCTCGAGGTGATCGAGGCACACTGGCTCTTCAATTTGCCGGGCGAGCGCATCGAGGTGCTGATTCACCCGCAAAGCGTGATTCATTCGATGGTGTCGTACGCCGACGGTTCGGTGCTCGCGCAACTGGGCAATCCCGACATGCGCACGCCGATTGCTTATGCGCTGGCGTTTCCGGATCGGATCGATTCAGGTGTCGCACAACTCGATCTGCTGCAGGTCGCATCGCTCTCGTTCGAAAAGCCGGATTACGCGCGCTTCCCGTGTCTCGCGCTCGCGGTGAAGGCGCTGGCCGAGGGAGGCCTGGCGAGCGCGGCCCTGAATGCCGCGAACGAAGTCGCCGTTGAAGCGTTCCTCGCGCGCCAGATCGGTTTCATGGCGATCGCCCAGGTGGTCGACGCGGTGCTCAACGGGTTGCCCAACCGAAGCGCGCACGCGCTGGAAGACGTGATCGAAGCGGATGCGGCCGCGCGCCGCGCCGCTGCTGACTTCATCGCGCGTCTGCCGGACGGCGCCCGTCGCACGGAACGCGCCGTCCAGTGAGGCGCCTATGAATCTGCTGATCGAACTGCTTGCCTTCGCGGTCGCGATTGGCGTCCTCGTGGTCGTCCACGAGTATGGGCATTACAGCGTGGCGCGTTTGTGCGGCGTCAAGGTATTGCGTTTTTCGATCGGCTTCGGCAAGCCGCTGTTCCAGTGGGTGAGCCCGAAGACCGGCACCGAATGGACGATTGCCGCGCTGCCGCTGGGCGGCTACGTGAAGATGCTCGACGAACGCGAAACTGGCGGCGCGCCGATTCCCGTTGACGCGTTGCCGCACGCGTTCAACCGGCAGTCGGTGTGGCGCCGTTTCGCGATTGTCGCGGCCGGCCCGGTCGCGAACTTCCTGCTTGCCATCGTGCTGTTCGCCCTCGTGTTCGCCACCGGCGTGACGGAGCCGGCGGCCGTGGTTGCGGCGCCCGCTGCAAATACGCCGGCGGCGTTGGCCGGTTTCGACGGCGGCGAAACGATTGTCGCGGTGCGTGCCGAGAATGCCGGCGAATCCGAGCGGGTGCGCTCGTGGTCCGATTTGCGCTGGAAACTGCTGGGCGCGGCATTCGATCACAAGCGCGTCGTGCTCAGCGCGAAAGATGCCCACGGCACCTCGGATTTCCAGCTCGATCTGCGCGGCATCACCGAGAAAGACGTCGACGACGACTTTATGTCGCATCTCGGTTTCGAACCGGGCGGCGGCAAACTGACGGTCGCGGGTGTGCAACCGGATAGCGCGGCGCAAAAGGCAGGCCTTGCAGTGGGTGACCGTCTGCGCGCGATCAACGGTATCCCTACTGACAATGCCACGGCCTTCATCGCCTATGTAAAATCGCACGCCGGCACGCCCCTGACACTGCAGGTGGAGCGTGGTGGGCAAGCGGCCGGCAGGCTGGAAGACGTTCGCATCGTCCCGCAGTCGCAGCGTGATGACGCGACGGGGCAGCAGATCGGCCGTATCGGCGCGGAACTCGCCACTCAGGTGCCGTCGATCGACGTGCATTACGGTCCGGTCGAAAGCCTGCAACTGGGCGCGCGCCGCACATGGGATCTCGCTGTCTATTCGGTGCGCATGTTCGGACGCATGATCGTCGGCGAGGCTTCGCTCAAGAATCTTTCTGGCCCCGTGACGATCGCCGATTACGCAGGAAAGAGCGCACGTCTAGGTCCTTCTGCATTCCTGTCGTTCCTGGCCCTTGTCAGTATTAGCCTCGGCGTACTGAACCTGTTACCAATTCCGGTATTGGACGGGGGTCATCTGTTATATTATTTGGTTGAAGCTGTAACCGGCAAAGTTGTCTCTGATCGCTGGCAACTCGTTTTTCAGAGGGCGGGTCTCGCCTGCATCGTCGCGTTGTCGGCGATCGCGCTGTTCAACGATCTGGCTCGTTTAATCCATTTTTAAAGTGTCTGGCGGCGTTCACGATGGCGACCGCCCGACCTGATGCAGCTATACACACTGGGGAAGCACGTTGTTTAAACCTCATCGCTTTGTTCCAAAGACGGTTATAGCCGCGGCATTCGCCGCGCATGGGCTGGTTGCTCACGCAACGACGCCCTTCGTGGTGCAAGACATCCGGATCGAGGGATTGCAACGCGTCGAACCCGGTACCGTGTTCGCGTACCTGCCCATCAAGCAAGGCGACACCTTTAGCGACGACAAGGCTTCTGAAGCCATTCGCGCGCTGTACGCCACGGGCTTTTTCAACGACGTCAAGATCGCGACCGAAGGAAACGTCGTCATCGTGCAGGTGCTGGAACGTCCGGCCGTGGGCTCGATCGACTTCTCCGGCATTCACGAATTCGACAAGGACAACCTGACCAAGGCGCTGCGCGCGGTTGGCTTGTCGCAAGGCCGTTACTACGACAAGGCACTCGTCGACAAGGCCGAGCAGGAACTGAAGCGCCAGTACCTCACGCGCGGCTACTACGCCGCCGAAGTCACCACCACGATCACGCCGATCGACCGCAACCGCGTGTCGGTGCTGTTCTCGGTGGCTGAAGGTCCGAGCGCAAAGATCCGCCAGATCAACTTCATCGGCAACAAGGCGTTCAGTACGGGTACGCTGCGCGATGAAATGCAGTTGTCCACGCCGAACTGGTTCTCGTGGTACACGAAGAACGACCTGTACGCGAAAGACAAGCTCACCGGCGACCTCGAAAACGTCCGCTCGTATTACCTGAATCGCGGCTACCTCGAGTTCAATATCGACTCGACCCAGGTGTCGATCTCGCCGGACAAGAAGGACATGTATCTGACGGTCACGCTGCATGAAGGCGAGCCGTACACGATCAGCAGCATCAAGCTGGCCGGCAACCTGCTCGACCGTGAGCCGGAGCTGGCCAAGCTCATCAAGATCAAACCGGGTGACCGCTTCTCGGCTGAAAAGCTGCAAGCCACGACCAAGTCAATCGTCGACAAACTGGGCGAATACGGCTATGCGTTCGCCACCGTCAATGCACAGCCGCAGATCGATCAGGAACACCACAAGGTCGACCTGACGCTGCAAGTGGACCCGAGCCGCCGCGTGTACGTGCGCCGCATCAACGTGGTCGGCAACACGCGTACGCGCGACGAAGTGGTGCGCCGCGAAATGCGCCAGCTTGAAAGCTCGTGGTTCGATTCGAACCGTCTCGCGCTGTCGAAAGACCGGATCAACCGTCTCGGCTACTTTACCGATGTCGACGTGACCACGGTGCCGGTGGAAGGCACGCCGGACCAGGTCGATGTGGACGTCAAGGTGGCCGAAAAGCCGACCGGCGCGATCACGCTGGGCGCGGGCTTCTCGTCGACCGACAAGGTGGTGCTCTCGGCCGGCGTGTCGCAGGACAATGTGTTCGGTTCGGGCACGAGTCTCTCGGTGAACGTGAATACCGCCAAGACCTACCGTACGTTGACGGTCACCCAGGTCGACCCGTACTTTACGGTCGACGGTATCAAGCGGATTACCGACGTCTACTACCGTACGTACCAGCCGCTGTTCTACTCGACGGATTCGAGCTTCAAGATCGTCACGATCGGTGGCGACCTGAAGTTTGGTATTCCGTTCTCCGAAGTCGACACGGTGTACTTCGGTGCCGGCCTTGAGCAGAACCAGCTGGATGTCGACGCGAACACGCCTGCTTCGTACATCCAGTATGTCAAGGATTTCGGCCGTGTATCGAACAACGTGCCGCTCACGGTGGGCTGGTCGCGCGATGCGCGTGACAGCGCACTGGTACCGAGCCGTGGTTACTTCACGCAAGCCAACGCCGAGTACGGCACGCCGATTGGGGGCACGCAGTACTACAAGGCCGATATCAACGCGCAGTACTATTACTCGTTTGCGCGCGGCTTCGTACTGGGCTTCAACTTCCAGGGTGGTTACGGTAACGGCCTGGGCGGCAAGCCTTATCCGATTTTCAAGAACTACTACGCCGGCGGTATCGGTTCGGTGCGTGGCTTCGAACCGAGCTCGCTGGGTCCGCGCGACAAAACGACTAATGATCCGATCGGCGGCTCGAAATTGCTCGTCGGCAACATTGAGTTGACGTTCCCGTTGCCTGGCACGGGCTATGACCGGACCCTGCGTGTGTTTACGTTCCTTGACGCCGGCAACGTCTGGGCAGACGCGAGCGCCGCTGCGAATTCGACAGGCGCGAACGGCCTGCGCTATGGCTACGGTGTCGGTCTTGCGTGGATTTCGCCAATCGGCCCGCTCAAGCTTAGCTTGGGCTTCCCGCTCGTGAAACACACCGGCGACCAGTATCAGAAGTTCCAGTTCCAGATCGGGACGGCGTTCTGATCCGGCGGCCGGCGATCCGGCGGCCGGCGACCCGGCGGCCGGCGACCCGGCGGCTGGCGGTCCGGCCGCGGGAGGCCGGCCAAACTACAGTATCGAGAGGATGACTTTGCTAACCGGTATGTTTTCGAAACGTGTGGCATGTGCGTTCGCGCTGGCAATGACACTGGGTGTCGGCATGGCGGGGGCAGCGCACGCGCAGGAAGCCAGGATCGCTGCGGTGAATTCGGACCGAATCCTGCGTGAATCGGCGGCTGCGAAGGCTGCACAGGTCAAGCTGCAAGCGGAGTTCGCCAGCCGTGACAAGGATCTCGCCGATAGGACCCAGGCAATGAAGGCGTTAGCCGATGAACTTGATAAGAAAGGCGCGTCGATGTCGCCTGACGACCGAGCACAGAAGCAGCGAAAATTGTCGCAAATGGATTTCGACTTTCAGCGCACGCAACGCGAGTTTCGCGATGACCTCGACCGTCGCCGCAACGAAGAGCTGGGGGCGGTGCTCGACCGGGCCAACAAGGTGATCAAGCAGATCGCCGAACAGCAGCACTACGACCTGATCGTTCAGGAAGCGGTGTACGTGAGCCCGCGCATCGACATTACCGATCAGGTACTCAAGGCTCTGGCTGCTTCGGGTAATTGAACGCGCCCGCTGGGTTGCCGGGATCGCGGCCATTGGGTCGCAGCGCGGGGCGGTAGAACTGGCAAGTAGGACTGACTTGCGGCAACGCGCTTGAGTGGGATCGGGGTAAGCGCAAAAGCGCTAAGTCCGATCGACATAGGAGACAGGATAGGCATGGCTTTTACGCTCGAGGACATCGTCCAACAGTTCGGCGGTGAAGTAGTCGGAGAGGGTTCGCAGCGCGTCGGCAGTCTGGCGCCGCTCGATCAGGCAGGCCCGGACCAGCTGGCGTTCCTCGCCAATCCGAAGTATCTGTCGCAGGTCGAGACGACCCGCGCGGGTGCGGTGCTGATCAACGCCGACGACCTCGCGAAGCTCAGTTCCCTTGAAGGCCGTAACTTCATCGTCACGCCGAATCCCTACGCTTACTTCGCGCGCGTCGCGCAGACTTTCATCGACATGGCGGCGCCCAAGGCCGTGCCCGGCGTCCACCCGAGCGCGACGATCGACCCCTCGGCGCAGATTGCGTCGAGCGCGGTGATCGGCCCGCACGTCACAGTGGAAGCGGGCGCGGTGATCGGCGAGAACGTGCGCCTGGATGCCAACGTGGTGATCGGCCGCGGCACGCGGATCGGCGCGGGCTCGCATCTGTATCCGAATGTTGCGGTGTATCACGGCTGCAAGCTCGGCGAGCGCGTGATCGTGCACGCTGGCGCGGTGATCGGTTCGGATGGCTTCGGCTTCGCACCGGATTTCGTGGGCGTTGGCGATGCGCGTACCGGCAGCTGGGTAAAAATTCCGCAGGTGGGCGGTGTGTCGATTGCGGCGGATGTTGAAATCGGCGCGAACACCACGATCGACCGTGGCGCCATGGCCGACACGATCATCGAAGAGTGCGTGAAAATCGACAATCTCGTGCAGATCGGTCACAACTGCAAGGTCGGTGCTTACACAGTGATTGCCGGCTGCGCGGGCATCGCGGGCAGCACCACGATCGGCCGTCATTGCATGATCGGCGGCGCGGTCGGGATCGCGGGGCACGTCACACTGGCTGATTATGTGATCGTCACGGCGAAGTCGGGCGTGTCGAAGTCGTTGTTGAAGCCCGGCATGTACACCAGCGCTTTTCCGGCCGTGAATCACGCGGACTGGAACAAGAGTGCTGCCTTGCTGCGTAACATCGATAAACTCCGCGATCGTATCAAGGCGCTCGAAAACGCCGCTTCGGCCGACAAGCCGGCCAACGCTGCAAGCAGTTCCGCGACAAAGCCTGAGTAGTCCGGACAACCCGCAGGACAACCCGCAAAACACCCCGCGGAGCAACTCGCAGAACGACCCGCAGAACACCCGCAGGCCGGCTCGTGGAACAATCCGCAGGGCAACCGGCGGGTACCGCGTAAAATAGCGGGCAAGCATCAGGAAGCAAAGTCGGTTGCCGTGACCGGGTGGCATGGCCGCCGGACCCCGGCAAGCGCCGGCAGCACGCGTTACCAACCCACCTGCACCAGCATCCGCAGTCATCATCGCGCAGTCAATGCGTGAGTAGAAACACCATGAGCACCGAAAAAATCAATCTCGACATTCATAAGATTCTCACGCTGCTGCCACATCGTTACCCGATCCTGCTGGTCGACCGGGTGCTCGAACTCGAGCCGCATAAGAGCATCAAAGCGCTGAAGAATGTGTCGATCAATGAGCCGTATTTCCAGGGTCACTTTCCGACCCGGCCGGTAATGCCCGGCGTGCTGATTCTCGAAGCGCTCGCGCAAACGGCGGCCCTGCTGACGTTTTCGGAAGAGCCGAGCGATCCGTCGAACACGCTGTATCTGTTTGTGGGCATCGACAATGCGCGCTTCAAGCGCGTCGTGGAACCGGGCGATCAGCTGATCCTGAACTGCACGTTCGAACGTCATATGCGCGGCATCTGGAAGTTCAAGGCGCGCGCCGAGGTGGATGGAGTCGTGGCGGCGGAAGCCGACCTGATGTGCGCAGTGCGGCACACGGACAAAGACGCTTGAAGATCGGCGTCCGGGCGCTCAGCAATTTGCCCAGCGGCTTGACTTAAGCCCGGCAAGCGCCGCCCAGGCCCATCCAGACAACGCAACAGAATCAGAAGCGAGGACGCATGAGCAGGATTCATCCCACTGCGATCGTCGAACCGGGCGCCCAACTCGACGAGTCCGTTGAAATCGGACCGTACGCCGTGATCGGCGCACATGTGACGATTGGCGCACGGACCACGGTCGGTTCACACAGCGTGATCGAAGGTCACACCACGCTCGGCGAAGACAACCGGATCGGCCACTACGCATCGGTCGGCGGCCGTCCGCAGGACATGAAGTACAGAGACGAGCCGACCCGGCTCGTGATCGGCAATCGCAACACGATCCGGGAATTCACCACGATCCACACCGGCACGGTGCAGGACGCGGGCGTCACCACCCTGGGCGACGACAACTGGATCATGGCCTACGTGCACATCGGCCACGATTGCCACGTCGGCAATAACGTCATTCTGTCGAGCAACGCGCAGATGGCCGGCCATGTGACGATTGGCGACCACGCTATCATCGGCGGCATGTCGGGTGTGCATCAGTTCGTGCGCATCGGCGCGCATTCGATGCTGGGCGGCGCGTCGGCGTTGGTGCAGGACATTCCGCCGTTCGTGATCGCCGCCGGTAACAAGGCCGAGCCGCACGGTATCAACGTGGAAGGCTTGCGCCGCCGTGGTTTCTCGGCCGACGCGATTTCGGCACTGCGCTCGGCGTACCGCTTGCTGTACAAGAACGGCCTGTCGCTGGAAGAAGCGAAGTTGCAGTTGCGCGAACTCGCGAGCGCGGGTGGCGATGGCGATGAGCCGGTGCAAACGCTGCTCGCGTTTGTCGAAGCCTCGCAACGCGGCATCATCCGCTAAGCGATGGCATTGAACCCAAGTCCGCTGCGCGTCGCGATGGTGGCCGGCGAGCCGTCCGGCGACCTGCTGGCGTCGTCGCTGCTCGACGGCCTCGCGAGCCGTCTGCCCGCCGGTACCCAGTATTACGGGATCGGCGGCCCCCGCATGATCGCCACGGGCTTCGACGCCCACTGGCCGATGGAAAAACTGACGGTGCGCGGCTATGTCGAAGCGCTGCGGCATATTCCCGAGATCCTCGGCATTCGCAACGAGCTGAAGCGCCAATTGCTGGCCGAGCCGCCGTCGGTGTTCGTCGGCGTGGACGCACCCGATTTCAACTTCGGCCTCGAGCATCCGTTGCGCGAGGCGGGCATTCCGACCGTTCACTTCGTCTGTCCGTCCATCTGGGCGTGGCGGGGCGGGCGCATCAAGAAGATCGCCAAGGCGGTCGACCACATGCTGTGCGTGTTCCCATTCGAAACGGCGCTGCTGGAAAAGGCCGGCGTCGCGGCGTCTTACGTGGGCCATCCGCTGGCTGACGAGATCCCACTCGTGCCGGATACGCTCGGCGCGCGCCGTGCGTTAGGTCTCGCCGAAAGCGGTCCGATCATCGCGGTGCTGCCGGGCAGCCGGCGTTCGGAAATCGATCTGATCGGCCCGACGTTCTTTGCCGCGATGGAAATGATGCAGCACCAGGAGCCGGGGTTGCGTTTCGTGATGCCGGCGGCCACGCCCGCGCTGCGTGACATGCTGCGGCCGCTGGTCGATGCGCATCCCGGTCTCGCGCTGACCATCACCGACGGCCAGTCGCAACTCGCGATGACGGCGGCGGATGCCATCCTCGTGAAGAGCGGCACGGTGACGCTGGAAGCCGCGCTGCTGAAAAAGCCGATGGTGATCTCGTACAAGGTGCCCTGGCTGACCGGCCAGATCATGCGCCGCCAGGGCTATCTGCCGTACGTCGGCTTGCCGAACATCCTGGCGGGGCGTTTCGTCGTGCCGGAAATTCTGCAGCACTTCGCCACGCCGCAGGCGCTCGCCGAGGCCACGTTGAAACAGTTGCGCGACGAGGCTAACCGGCGCACGCTGACGGAAATTTTCACGGAGATGCATCACGTGCTGAAGCAGAACACCGCGCAGCGTGCGGCGGAAGTCGTGGCGAGCGTCGTCGAAAAACGCAAGGCGCGGCCGTGACCAGCGCACGCGCACCACGCCGCAAGGCGACCGTGGCGGGCGCATCGGCGCAGCAGGTCGGCCTGAACTTCGAGACGCCGGACGACATCATCTGCGGCGTCGACGAAGCAGGGCGCGGCCCGTTGGCCGGCCCGGTGGTCGCCGCGGCTGTGATTTTCGATCCGTCGAAGCCGATGATTCGCGGCCTCGACGATTCCAAAGTGCTCACCGCCAAAAAGCGCGACGAACTGTACGACAAGATCGTCGACCGGGCGCTGGCCTATTGCATCGCGTCAGCGACGGTCGAGGAAATCGATACGCTGAACATCCTGCACGCCACCATGCTGGCGATGAAGCGGGCGGTCGAAGGTCTTTCGGTTGTGCCCACGCTGGTCAAGATCGACGGTAACCGCTGCCCGACGCTGAGTATTCGCAGCGAGGCGGTGATCGGCGGCGATGCGCTGGTCAAGAGCATTTCGGCGGCCTCGATTCTCGCCAAGGTCACGCGCGACCGGATGCTGCTCGAATTGCATCAAAGCCATCCGGTCTACGGCTTCAACGCGCATGCCGGCTACGGCACGCCGCAGCATCTCGCGGCGCTGCGCGAACATGGTCCCTGCGAGCATCATCGGCGCTCGTTCGCGCCGGTTCGTGAAGCGCATCTGCGCTTCGGCACGGGCGTGCCACTGCCGGCGGCCGACGTGATCGTCGTGCCCGGCACGCTCAACGACAGCGTGCTCGACGACGCCATGCTCGACGACGCCTTCGGCGAACGCAGCGGCGCCTGAGCGCCCGGCGTGAGCTGGCGCGTCGCCGCCTCTTTCCTCATTCTCACTGTCTGTCTTCGCTGCCTGTGAAAGCCATCACCTCGCGGGACAATCCGCTCTACAAGCGCCTCAAGGCACTGGCCGGCTCGACGCATCAGCAGCGTCGCAGCGGCCACGCGTTGCTCGAAGGGTTCCATCTCGCGAGCGCGTATCTCGACGTCGCCGGGCAGCCGGAAATGTGCATTGTCACCGAGGGCGCGCTGCGTCACGACGAAGCACAGGCCATCGTGTCGCGCATCGACGAGCAGCGCATCGTCACGCTACCCGATGCATTGTTCGGCCAGTTGTCGAACGTCGTGCACGGCGTCGGGATTTTGCTGCTGGTCGAAAAGCTCGCTACGCCGCTGCCGGAGAAGGTCGCGCAGACCTGCCTCGTGCTCGATGGCGTGCAGGACGCCGGCAACGTCGGTTCGATTCTGCGCAGTGCGGCGGCCGCGGGTATCCAGCAGGTGTTTTGTGCACCGGGCACGGCGTACGCGTGGTCGTCGAAGGTATTGCGCTCGGGCATGGGCGCGCATTTCCTGCTGCAAATCCACGAGGATGTCGAAGCGCCGACGCTGATCGAGCGTCTTGCGGTGCCGGTGGTGATTACGGATTCACACGGCGCCGAGGCGATCTACGATTGCGACCTGAGCGGGCCGCTCGCATGGGTGTTCGGCAATGAAGGCGCGGGCGTGTCGCAGACGTGGCGCGATGCGGTCTCCTTGCGCGTCACGATTCCGCAGCCGGGCGGCATGGAGTCGCTGAATGTGGCGGCCGCGGCGGCTGTCTGCGTGTTCGAACAGTGCCGCCAGCAGCGTCGCGGATAAGGCGCGGTACTGACCAGGCTACGCAGACGCGGCTAGATTGACCTGCGGGCGGCGGGCGGCATGGCCACGCAACTTGGCGCGCCGCGCCCCGGATGAGCGCGCGGCGCGAGTCGAAACCGGTTTCAATAAGCCGACCGGTCCAGCTTG
Source organism: Paraburkholderia fungorum (assembly GCF_046027605.1). Taxonomy (GTDB): domain Bacteria; phylum Pseudomonadota; class Gammaproteobacteria; order Burkholderiales; family Burkholderiaceae; genus Paraburkholderia; species Paraburkholderia fungorum_F. The sequence goes on along the minus strand of NZ_JAQQEF010000003.1, from coordinate 182,886 downwards.
ATCTCCTGCAGGATCGTCGTCGCGATTTCTTCGATCGACTTATGCGTCGACGACAACCACTTGATCCCTTCACGCCGCATCATCGCTTCCGCTTCATTGATCTCGTAACGGCAATTCTCGGGCGCCGCGTACTTGCTGCCCGGCCGCCGCTCGTTGCGGATCTCCGAGAGCCGCTGCGGATCGATCGACAAACCAAACATCTTCTGCCGATGCGCCAATAGCGGCGTGGGCAGCTTGCCACGCTCGAAGTCTTCCGGAATGAGCGGGTAGTTGGCGGCTTTCACGCCGTACTGCATCGCCAGATACAGGCTCGTCGGCGTCTTGCCGCTGCGCGATACGCCGACCAGAATCACGTCGGCGTCGGCCAGATTGCGGTTCGATTGACCGTCGTCGTGAGCGAGGGAGAAGTTGATCGCCTCGATCCGGTTCTTGTACTCCTCGGTATCGGCGTTCTGGTGGCCGCGACCCATTGCGTGGCTCGACTTCAGTTCCAGTTCCTGTTCGAGCGGCTCGACGAAGGTCTGAAACATGTCCAGCACGAGTGCATTCGAGCCTTTGACGATCTGATTCGACGCACTGTCCACCAGGGTCGTAAACACGATCGGACGACGGCCGTCCTGCAGGATCGCTTCGTTGATCTTTTCTAGCGTGGCGTAGGCCTTGTCCGTCGAGTCGACGAAGGGCACGCGAACCAGGCGGAATTTCTGGTCGAACTGGGAGAGGATCGAATGCGCGAAGGTTTCGGCAGTGATCCCGGTACCGTCGGAGACGATGAATACGGTGGGCGGCATCAGTGTGGCTGGGGAACGTGAGCGGAAAAAAGCGCTCGAAAGAAACATCGCTGCTTCGACACGCGCTGCCCGGTGGCTAACCGGAGCTTGCAGCGGCGTCATTTCAGCGCGCCGTGGGCACCGCAACTGCGCCCGGATGGCGGCCGGGGCTCGCCAAAGCCCGTCAGCCGGTCCGGGGCGCGATTCGAGGCGCAATTCTCGTCCGACTGTCACATTTTGAGAGTCGGCACGGTAGAATAGCGGCAACCTGTTGGATAAGCAATTGCGGGCGATTGGCGTCTAACTTACCGCGAACAGTCGGTCAACACCACGCTTTCGGTCGGCAACTTGCGGCAAATTGAGAGAATAGGGCGGATCGATCGGTAATTTCGTCCAACCGCTTTCTACGTCGCGTGGCTGGCGTTGGTTGGTGCGTGCGGGTGCTTTCGAGTATTGCCCGGCGCTTCCGGCTATTTGCAGCGATTGCTTCTCCAACAGGTTGTGCAAGACGCGAGGTCACGCTTCCAATGAGCGTCTAGCGTTCAAGCCCACTTGCACAGCCGTGAATTTCTTTCACACTTAGGGGCTTGTATGACTAACGCAGTTACCGTCGCAAAGGAAGAGGCGTATGTAGTTCCGTTCGAGCAGTTGCGGATGACCGATGTGGAGATTGTCGGCGGCAAGAACGCGTCGCTTGGCGAGATGATCAGTCAGCTCGCCGAAGCAGGCGTGCGCGTGCCGACCGGCTTCGCCACCACGGCGCTGGCTTTCCGCGACTTCCTGCATCACAACGATCTGACTGAACGCATCGCCAAACGTCTCGAAACGCTCGACGTCGACGACGTGAAAGCGCTCGCCGAAGCGGGCAAGGAGATCCGTCAATGGATCGTCGACGCCCCGATGCAGCCGCGTCTCGAAGCGGATATCCGCGCAGGCTTCGACACCCTGCAAAACAGCTCGCCTGAAGAGTTGTCGTTCGCCGTGCGTTCGTCGGCAACGGCGGAAGACTTGCCGGACGCATCGTTCGCGGGTCAGCAGGAAAGCTACCTCAACGTGGTCGGCATCGACGAGGTGCTCGATCGCATGAAGCACGTGTTCGCGTCGCTGTATAACGACCGTGCTATCTCCTATCGCGTCCACAAGGGCTTCACCCACGCTGAAGTCGCGTTGTCGGCGGGCGTGCAGCGCATGGTGCGCTCGGACGTCGGCGCGGCGGGCGTGATGTTCACGCTGGACACGGAATCGGGCTTCAAGGACGCGGTCTTCATCACGTCGAGCTACGGCCTGGGTGAAACGGTCGTGCAGGGCGCAGTGAATCCGGACGAGTTCTACGTCTTCAAGACCACGCTCGCGCAAGGCAAGTACCCGATCATCCGCCGCTCGATCGGCTCGAAGCTGATCAAGATGGAATTCACCAAGGCCGGCGAGCAAGGCCGCGTGAAGACCGTCGACGTCGCGCACGAGCAGCGCAACCGCTTCTCGATCACCGACGAAGACGTGATCGAACTCGCGAAATACGCGGTCATTATCGAGAAGCACTACGAGCGTCCGATGGACATCGAGTGGGGTAAAGACGGCCGCGACGGCAAGATCTTCATCCTGCAGGCGCGTCCGGAAACGGTGAAGAGCCAGGCTGCGGGCAAGGCCGAGCAACGCTTCAAGCTGAAGGGCCAATCGAACGTGCTGGCTACCGGTCGTGCAATCGGTCAGAAGATCGGCGCGGGTCCGGTGCGCGTGATTCACGATCCGTCGGAAATGGACCGTGTGCAGCCGGGCGACGTGCTGGTCGCCGACATGACCGACCCGAACTGGGAGCCGGTGATGAAGCGCGCGTCGGCCATCGTCACGAACCGGGGCGGGCGTACCTGCCATGCGGCGATCATCGCGCGTGAGCTGGGCGTGCCGGCCGTGGTCGGCTGCGGCGACGCCACCGACGTGCTGAAGGAAGGCGCGCTGGTGACCGTATCGTGCGCCGAAGGCGACGAAGGCAAGATCTACGACGGTCTGCTTGAAACCGAAATCACCGAAGTGCAGCGCGGCGAACTGCCGCCGATTCCGGTGAAGATCATGATGAACGTCGGCAATCCGCAACTGGCCTTCGACTTCTCGCAACTGCCGAACGCAGGCGTGGGTCTGGCGCGGCTCGAATTCATCATCAACAACAACATCGGCGTTCACCCGAAGGCGATTCTCGAGTATCCGAACATCGATCCGGATTTGAAGAAGGCCGTGGAAAGTGTGGCACGTGGTCACGCATCGCCGCGCGCGTTCTATGTCGACAAGCTGACCGAGGGCATCGCCACGATCGCCGCGGCGTTCTATCCGAAGCCCGTGATCGTGCGCCTGTCGGACTTCAAGTCGAACGAGTACAAGAAGCTGATCGGCGGTTCGCGTTACGAGCCGGACGAAGAAAACCCGATGCTGGGCTTCCGTGGCGCCTCGCGCTACATCGCTGACGACTTCGCCGAAGCGTTCCAGATGGAATGCATCGCGTTGAAGAAGGTGCGTGAAGAGATGGGCCTCGACAACGTCGAGATCATGGTGCCGTTCGTGCGTACGCTGAAGCAGGCGGAACGCGTGGTCGGGCTGCTGGAGAAGTTCGGCCTGAAGCGCGGCGAGAAGGGCCTGCGCCTGATCATGATGTGCGAAGTGCCGTCGAACGCGATTCTCGCCGAAGAATTCCTGCAATTCTTCGACGGTTTCTCGATCGGTTCGAACGATCTGACGCAGCTCACGCTCGGCCTCGACCGCGATTCCGGCATGGAACTGCTGGCAGTCGATTTCGACGAACGCGACCCGGCCGTCAAGTTCATGCTCAAGCGCGCAATTGAAACCTGCTTGCGTTTGAACAAGTACGTCGGTATCTGCGGCCAGGGTCCTTCGGATCATCCGGACTTCGCGCAATGGCTGACCGATGAAGGCATCGCGTCGATCTCGCTGAACCCGGACTCGATCATCGAGACGTGGCAGCAACTGGCGAAATCGCTGGCGAAGTGAGCGAAGAAAAAATGATGTAAATGAGCGCCAGGCAGGTGCCTGTCAAGCGGTTTGCATGACAAGCGGTGCGGTGTGTCAAAAGTTCGTAAAAGCGTACTGCACCGCCCCGTCCAGGCACCCGCTTCGTGCTATAAACACCCCGGTAGATCCGGGGTGTTTTGCTTTGTGGAGGTCGACGTGGCGCCAGGTGGATTGTTCTGGTGGATCGGGGCGGGGGTGCTTGTCGTGCTGGAACTGATCAGCGGCACCTTCTATTTGTTGATGATCGCGTTGGGCTGTGTCGCCGCGGCTATTGCGCTCATTGCGGGCGCCGCCGCGGATTTTCAATTCGCGATTGCAGCCGTGGTGGCGCTGGCGGCCGTTCTGGTGCTCAGACGTTCGCGCTTTGGCCGCAGAACGCGTAAAGAAGCGTCGAAGAACCCGGATGTCCATCTGGACATCGGTCAGACGCTGACCGTGCCGGCATGGCACGAACGCCGGGCGCGCGCCAACTACCGCGGGGCGGCGTGGGACGTCGAGCTGGCCGCCGGCGAGCCGGAAGACGCGCAGAGCTACGAAATCGTCGAGATGCGCGGCAGTTGCCTCGTCGTCGCGGCAAGCCGGCAGGCGATGAGCGCGCACTAACAGGTGAAGCGCGCCGCGTGCAAGGCGCGTGTAAAGCATCACGCACAACTATTCGAACTACGGACCGGAGGGCAGTAATGGATTCAACCATCGTCGCGGCGGTGCTTCTGATCATCGTGATCGTGCTGGCGGCACAGACGCTGAAGATCGTGCCGCAGCAACATGCGTGGGTGCTGGAGCGGCTCGGCCGCTATCACCGTACGCTGACCCCGGGCTTGAGCTTCGCCTTTCCGTTCGTCGACCGGATCGCGTACAAGCACATCCTCAAGGAAATCCCGCTCGAAGTGCCGAGCCAGGTGTGTATTACGCGCGACAACACCCAGTTGCAGGTGGATGGCGTGCTGTATTTCCAGGTCACCGATCCGATGAAAGCCTCGTACGGGTCGAGCAATTTCGTATTTGCGATCACGCAGCTGTCACAGACCACGCTGCGCTCGGTGATCGGCAAGCTCGAGCTCGACAAAACCTTCGAGGAGCGCGACTTCATCAACCACAGCATCGTGTCCTCGCTCGACGAGGCGGCCCAGAACTGGGGTGTGAAGGTGCTGCGCTATGAGATCAAGGACCTGACGCCGCCCAAGGAAATTCTTCACGCGATGCAGGCGCAGATCACCGCTGAGCGCGAGAAGCGCGCGCTGATCGCGGCATCCGAAGGGCGCAAGCAGGAGCAGATCAATATCGCTTCGGGTGGGCGCGAGGCGGCGATCCAGAAGTCCGAAGGCGAGCGGCAGGCGGCGATCAACCAGGCGCAGGGGCAGGCGTCGGCAATTCTGGCGGTGGCCGAAGCGAACTCGCAGGCGATTCAGAAGATCGCCGCGGCGATCCAGTCGAATGGCGGGATGGAGGCGGTGAATCTGAAGGTGGCCGAACAATACGTCAATGCGTTCGGCAATCTGGCGAAGCAGGGCACCACGCTGATCGTGCCGGGCAACCTGGCGGATATGAGTTCGATGATCGCGTCGGCGCTGACGATCGTGAATAAGGGCAAGGGCGCGACCGACATGCGCTGAGGCTACTTTATTGGTCGCTGCCCTAAAGAAAATGGCCCGCTGACAGAGCGGGCCATTTTTGTTTGAGGCTCAAACTGAAGCTCAAACGCAGGCTCACGACGGCGATCGCATCAGGCGCGCCTTCTCGCGTTCCCAGTCGCGCTTCTTTTCGGTTTCGCGCTTGTCGTGCTGCTTCTTGCCCTTGGCGAGCCCAATCTCGCATTTGACGCGGCCCCCTTTGTAATGGAAGTTCAGCGGCACGAGCGTGTAGCCGCGCTGCTCGACTTTGCCGATCAGTTTGCTGATTTCCTCGCTGTGCAGCAGCAGCTTGCGCGTGCGCACCGGGTCCGGGTGGATGTGGGTCGAGGCTTCGGGCAGCGGGCTGATGTGCGTGCCGATCAGGAACAGTTCGTTATTCTTGATAACGACGTAACCTTCCTTGATCTGGCCGCGCCCGGCGCGCAGCGCCTTGACCTCCCATCCTTCGAGCACGAGCCCTGCTTCATAGCGTTCTTCGACCGAGTAGTCGTAGAAGGCTTTTCTGTTGTCGATGATGCTCATGAATGGAAAGTGCCCAACTCGTTTAAAATCACGATTTTAGCAAAGCGGGGCAAGGAAAGCCCGCGGCGCTTTTCAACCCGCTTGTCCACCCTTGCCGCGCGCTGTTCAATTTATGGCAGATGTCCAGAAAACCGTGTTGATCCGCCATTCGGCGGAACAGATGTTCGACCTCGTCACCGACGTCGCCGATTACCCCAATTTCCTGCCTTGGTGCGGGGGAGTCGAAATCCGCCGCCAGGACGAAACCGGCATGGAGGCGAAGATCGATATCAACTTCAAGGGCATCAAGCAGCATTTCGCCACGCGCAATAGCATGGAGCGGCCCACGCGCATCGATATGGAATTCGCGGACGGCCCGTTTCGCAAATTCACCGGGTTCTGGCGTTTCACGCCATTGCGCGCGGACGCCTGCAAGATCGAATTCGCGCTGCACTACGAATTCACCAACATCATTCTCGAGAAGATCATTGGGCCGGTGTTCAGCCACATTGCCAATACCTTCGTCGAATCGTTCGTGAAGCGCGCCGATCAGCGCTACGGTAAGGCATGAGCGCGCGCTTGTCGATTGAAGTCTGCTACGCGCTTGCGGGTGAGCAGACGCTGATCGCCGTGGAATTGCCGGCCGGCGCCACGTTGCAGCAGGCGCTTGACGCGAGCGGCATCCTGCAGCGCTATCCGCGGATCGATCTGGGCACGCAGAAGGTCGGCGTGTTCGGCAAGCTCAAGCCGCTCGATACGGTGCTGGCGGATCACGATCGCGTTGAGATTTACCGGCCGTTGCTGGTGGATCCGAAGTTGTCGCGGCAACGGCGCGTCGAGAAAACCCGCAAGGCGGGCTCGATCGAAGGGCGCCGCTGGCAGAACAAGGATTCGCGCTAGGTGAGTCTTGTGGTGGCGCCTGTCAATGCACCGAAGGCTGCGCCTTTTCCTCAATCGATGCCGCACCGGGGCTATCACCGCCCGCATGCTGGCGCACCGACCAGCACACCCCTGCCACCAGCAGCAGGATCGCCGCCGTTTCCAGCGGACGCGGCAGGCGCTGGTCGTAGATAAACGCATAGAGCAGCGCGAATAGCGTCTCGAACACGATCATCTGGCCGGACAGGGTGAGCGGCAACCGTTTCGACGCGGCGTTCCACAGCCCGTTGCCGAGCCACGACGCGCCCACTGCGAGGCCCAGATTCAGCATCCAGAAGGTATGCCAGCGCGCGTCGCCAAGCGGCCCCTGCAGGCTGCCGGAGGGCATGACGGCGATCACCAGCCACAATCCCGCGCCGAGCGCGCCGGTCACCACACCCCATAGCACCGACCACTCGTTGCCGCTGAAATGCGTCTGGCGTTGCAGGTAGCGGGCGTTTTCGACCGCGAACCAGGTCCAGCAGACGAGTGCGCCGGCCGCGCAGGCGAGGCCGGCGAGCTTCGTCGCGATGCTGACTGGCGTGCTGTTCGCCACCGTGAAGACGTCGATGTTGATGCAGGCGATGCCCGCGACGACCAGTGAGAGCGGCCATGCGAGACGAGCGAGCGGCACGGCGCCATGATCGCGCCGGCCGAGCAGCGTCACCGTGACAGGCAGCACGCCGACGATCAGCGAGGTCGGTGCGACGCCGATCATGTGGACCGCCGCGGACAACAGCAGGTAGTAGAGCAAATTGCCGGCCAGCGCCAGCTTGACGAGCGCCCCGAGATCCTCGCGGGTCAGGCGTTTGACGAGCGAGCGCGCCATCGGCAGCGCGGCGGCCAGCGAGACGATGCCGTACATCGTGTAGCGGCCGGCGCTCATCAGGAGCGGCGAAAAGTCGGGCAGCACGCGCGGCACCAGAAACACGATGCCCCATAAGGCCCCGGCCATTACTCCATATGCCACACCGCGCTGCATCGATTGCCCCTGCAAGAAAAAACTCGAATGGTCGGCAGAATAGCCGTTCGGCGGACGGGGTGTCTTGTTCGATTCTGCATTCCACTGGTTTTTTTGGCGTGCCGAGTCGCAATCGAGGTCAAGGGCACCGGTTCCGCGGCGCGCGTGCGAGCGCAATTTCTTACCCATCGGGCTAGCTGGCGCCTCCGTGCACCCGAACGCGCAAACGAAACCTGATCGAACCCGAGGCGAACGTAGAAGCGAAATCGAAGGGCTCGAAGTCACGAAAAAAATCGCCTGAAATTCGCTAAGCTGCTGTTAGTGCAGTGAAAACCGGGGAGGTATCGCGTATAATTCGCTTTTGCGCCTATAGGATTTGCCATGCGTCTGATCCAAACAGCACTCACGTTCGATGACGTGCTCCTCGTCCCGGCCTTCTCCGATGTTCTGCCGCGCGACACCAGCCTCAAGACCCGGCTGACCCGCAACATCTCCCTGAATATGCCGCTCGTGTCCGCCGCCATGGACACCGTCACCGAAGCCCGTCTTGCGATCGCCATGGCGCAAATGGGTGGCGTGGGCATCATCCACAAGAACCTCACGCCGGCCGAGCAGGCGCGTGAAGTGGCCAAGGTCAAGCGCTTCGAATCGGGCGTCGTGCGCGATCCGATCACGGTGCCGCCGCAAATGAAGGTGCGCGACGTGATCGCGTTGTCGCGCCAGCATGGTATTTCGGGTTTCCCGGTCGTCGAAGGCGCGCAACTGATCGGTATCGTCACGAATCGCGACCTGCGTTTCGAAGAACGTCTGGACGAGCCGGTGCGCAACATCATGACGCCGCGCGAGCGCCTCGTCACCGTCAAGGAAGGCACGCCGCTCGCGCAAGCCAAGGCGCTGATGCACAGCCACCGCCTCGAGCGCGTGCTGGTCATCAACGACGCATTCGAACTGCGCGGCCTGATGACGGTGAAAGACATCACCAAGCAAACCGAACACCCGGACGCGTGTAAAGACGAGCACGGCAAGCTGCGCGCGGGCGCGGCGGTCGGCGTGGGCGAAGACAACGAAGAACGCGTTGAGCTGCTGGTGCAGGCGGGTGTGGACGTGATCGTCGTCGACACGGCCCACGGCCACAGCAAGGGCGTGCTCGAGCGCGTCAAGTGGGTCAAGCAGAAGTTTCCGCATGTCGAAGTGATCGGCGGCAACATCGCCACCGCCGCGGCGGCCAAGGCGCTCGTCGAATACGGCGCGGACGGTGTGAAGGTCGGTATCGGCCCCGGCTCGATCTGCACGACGCGGATCGTCGCCGGCGTGGGCGTGCCGCAGGTCACCGCGATCTCGAACGTGTCGGAAGCGCTGAAGGGTTCGGGCGTGCCGGTCATCGCCGACGGTGGCGTGCGCTTCTCGGGCGACGTCAGCAAGGCGCTGGCCGCCGGCGCGAACGCCGTGATGATGGGCAGCATGTTCGCCGGCACCGAAGAAGCACCGGGCGACGTGTTCCTGTTCCAGGGCCGCCAGTACAAGTCGTACCGTGGCATGGGTTCGGTCGGCGCGATGAAAGACGGCGCGGCAGACCGCTACTTCCAGGACAACTCCGCGAATATCGACAAGCTGGTACCGGAAGGCATCGAAGGCCGTGTTGCCTACAAGGGCTCGGTCAACGCGATCCTGTTCCAGCTGATCGGCGGCGTGCGTGCCAGCATGGGCTACTGCGGTTGCCGCACGATCTCGGAGATGAACGACAAGGCCGAGTTCGTGCAGATCACGGGCGCGGGCTTGCGCGAGTCGCATGTGCATGATGTGCAGATCACCAAGGAAGCGCCCAACTACCACGTGGACTAAACGCCAATGAAGCCATTGCTGCGCGCTGTACTCATCCTCGATGCCATGCTGCTGCTTGCGTTCGGCCTGCTGTTTCTGCTGACGCCCTGGACTTCGTTGTACAACGCGCTGCTTCTGGTGCAAACCCAGCCGGTTCTGGTCGGCCAGGGATTTGGTGTGGCGCTGATCGGGCTTGCGTGGCTGGCTTTGCATGCGTCGCTCGACGGTTCGCTTACGTCGACGGTTGCCAAGGTCGTGGGCCATGTGAACTGGCTGACCGGCGTGCTGATGCTGGTCTGGCTGCTCGGCTTGCATACGCCGGCGCTGACCGGCTTCGGGCAAATTGTCGCGGTGCTGACCGGCGTGGTATTGCTGGTCATCGGTCTGGGCGGCGTGCGACTCTCGGGCGCGGTGCGGCGGCGCGAAAAGGTACGGCTGGTGGAAGCCGCGGCTGCCGAGCGTGCTGAAAAGCAGGCTGCCAAAGACGCCGCGAAAGATGCGGCCAACCGGCGCGACGCGGGCCGGGTGACGGCCGGCTTTCCGGTCTATCACGCCGAGCCGGTGGTCGAGCCCGTTATGCCGGTCCCACGGCCCCTGGATCCTGTTTCGGCGGCGCCGCTTCATCCAGCGGTCGACGAACCGGGCCTGACGGCGTCTGAACGCGCTGCACGGGCCGAGGCTGCGGCCGCGCGCGACGAGGCCCGCAACTCCGCCGCCGACGCACCCGGTGCGCCCCGGCCACCGTTTCATGGCTGAGGCGCCGAGCGCCGGAACGCCTGCCGAAGCTACAGGATTACGTTCGCGCGCGCCGCGGGTCAGTGCCGGCGGCGTCCGCTGGTCCAGCGCGCTTCATCGTTACGCAACATGTTCGATCGTCCCCACGTGGACCGCTTTGAATTCAACGCCGCGCTCCGTGCGCGGCATCCCGTATCCGTTCACTTTTGACTCCGTCCGCTGCCATGCATGACAAGATCCTGATCCTCGACTTCGGTTCGCAAGTCACCCAACTGATTGCACGTCGCGTTCGCGAAGCCAACGTGTATTCGGAAATTCATCCGTACGACGTCGATGCGTCGTTCATTCGCGATTTCGCGCCGAAGGGCGTGATCCTCTCCGGCGGCCCGAGTTCGGTCACCGAAACGGATACGCCGCGCGTGCCGCAAGCGGTGTTCGAACTCGGCGTGCCCGTGCTGGGCATTTGCTACGGCATGCAGGCGATGGCCGAGCAGCTCGGCGGCAAGGTCGATATCGGCCACCTGCGCGAGTTCGGTTATGCCGAAGTGCGTGCGCGCAACCATACGAGCCTGCTCGAAGGCATCAGCGACTTCACCACGCCGGAAGGTCACGGCATGTTGAAGGTGTGGATGAGCCACGGCGACAAGGTGCTGGAAATGCCTGCGGGCTTCCAGCTGATGGCGTCGACGGAATCGTGCCCGATCGCGGCGATGGCCGACGAAAAGCGTCATTTCTACGGTCTGCAATGGCACCCGGAAGTCACGCACACCGTGCAAGGCCGCGCGATGCTCGAGCGCTTCGTGCTGAAGATCTGCGGCGCCCGGCCCGATTGGGAAATGGGCAATTACATCGACGAAGCCGTCGCGAAGATTCGCGAGCAGGTGGGCAACGAGCACGTGATCCTGGGCTTGTCGGGCGGCGTGGATTCGTCGGTGGCGGCGGCGCTGCTGCATCGCGCGATCGGCGACCAGCTGACTTGCGTGTTCGTCGACCATGGCCTGTTGCGCCTGAACGAAGCCGAGCAGGTGATGGCGACCTTCGCCGATCACCTCGGCGTGAAGGTGATTCACGTCGACGCGAGCGAAGTGTTCCTGTCGAAGCTGGCCGGCGTGACCGATCCGGAAGCGAAGCGCAAGATCATCGGCGCGGAATTCGTCGAAGTGTTCCAGACCGAAGCCAACAAGCTGACCGACGCGAAGTGGCTCGCGCAGGGCACGATCTATCCGGACGTGATCGAATCGGCCGGCAAGGGCAAGAAGGCCGCGCAGACCATCAAGAGCCACCACAACGTGGGCGGCCTGCCTGAGACGCTGAACCTGAAGCTGCTCGAGCCGCTGCGCGAACTGTTCAAGGACGAAGTGCGCGAACTCGGCGTGAAGCTCGGTTTGCCGCCGGCCATGGTGTATCGCCATCCGTTCCCGGGCCCGGGTCTGGGCGTGCGGATTCTCGGCGAAGTGCGCCGCGATTTCGCCGACCTGCTGCGTCGCGCGGATGCGATTTTCATCGAGACGCTGCGCACCTTCATCGACAAGGAAACCGGCAAGTCATGGTACGACCTGACGAGCCAGGCGTTCGCGGTGTTCCTGCCGGTGAAGAGCGTCGGCGTGATGGGCGACGGCCGCACCTATGAGTACGTCGTCGCGCTGCGCGCTGTGCAGACGCTCGACTTCATGACCGCGCATTGGGCGCATCTGCCGCATGAATTGCTGGGGCATGTGTCGAACCGGATCATCAATGAAGTGCGCGGGATTAACCGGGTGGTTTACGACATCTCGGGGAAACCGCCGGCGACGATCGAGTGGGAGTGATTTAGGCCACTCCCAAGTCGTTCCCGGAGGTCCGGTTTTCCATGTTTTTCATTTTAAAACATGGGGTTACATTCCGGCATGGTCCGCTGTGATCCGGGCAGTGCGCTGTCTATTAAGCAAAATTGAAGTTGTACGGTGCCTTCGTCGACTTCAACGGATCTCCGGAAGCGTGACCCTCGAGGCGAAGCCGCCTGATTTGCGTGGCTATGAGATTCGCCAAACAGGGGCAACGTCAGTTGGTAACGACAGTCTCTTCGAAGGGTGGCGCAACGTGCATCGGATGCGCGGCGTCGAGCGTTAATGCTGGATCGGATGGCGCGCCTGCGAGCTTTATTGTGTTCTGAAATAATAGGCCTCGCTCCCCATCGCGGCGGCCTGCGCCCATGCAAACACGATCTGACGCCTCAGCTGACAACGAATCTGCCGGCTACTGGCGCGAACACGAAATGCTGCTATTGCAGCAGGTGATGGCGCTTGTCGGTAAAGGCCTGTCCCCCGCGCCTGCGCTGCGCGAGATGCTGCATCTGATGTCCGAACTGCTCGGCCTGAACCGGGGCCGCATCGTGCTCGCGGACGAAACGCGTCGAAGCGGGCGCATCCGGTATGCCTACGGACTGACCCCCGAGGAAATCGGCCGGGGTGTGTATGCGTACGGTGAAGGCGTCACCGGGCGCGCGCTGCAGCACGGCCAACTGACGATCATCCAGGACATCGACCGCGAGCCGGATTTTCTGGCGCGTGCGGTTGAGCGCTCACGGTTGCCGGCCGGCCCGGTCGCGTTCATCGCGCTGCCGATCGTCATCGAACGGAAGGCGGTCGGCGTTCTTGCGTGTCACCGGATTCGCCACCGCTCGCGTGCGCTGGCCGACGACATCACGGTGCTGCGGATTCTCGCGACCCTGGCGGGGCAGTTGCTGCAGCTGGAAGCCGGCCTCGAGGAAAAAACCCGCGCGCTCGAACTGCAGAACGCGGTGCTCGCGCGAGCCCTCGAATCGGCGGCCGCCCGCTACGGAATCGTCGGCACCTCGCCGCCTTTGCTGCGCGCGATCTCGGAACTGGAGCGCGTCTCGGATTCCGCCGCGAGCGTGCTGTTGCTCGGCGAATCAGGCACCGGCAAGGAGCTGTTTGCACGGGCCTTGCATCTGGCGAGTCCGCGGCGCGACCGTGCCTTCATCAAGATCAACTGCGCGGCGATACCGGATACGCTGTTCGAGTCCGAACTGTTCGGGTACGAACGCGGCGCATTCACGGGCGCGAACAGCATGCGCGCGGGCTGGTTCGAGCAGGCCAGCAAAGGAACGCTGTTTCTCGACGAGATCGGCGAACTGCCGGTGACGATGCAGACCAAGCTGCTGCGCACGCTTCAGGAAGGGACCATCACGCGTCTCGGCGGCAAGGCGGAGATCCGGGTCGACGTGCGGCTCGTCGCGGCTACCAATCGCGATTTGCAACGCGATGTGGCGCACGGCACCTTCCGCCAGGACCTGTACTACCGGCTCAACGTGATTCCGATCCACCTGCCGTCGCTCGCTGAACGCCGTCAGGACATTCGCGTCCTCGCGCTGCATTTCATCAGTCATACGAATCAACTCAACCAGCGCAACGTCAATCTCACGACGGCCGCGCTGGATCGGCTCGAAGCGTATCCGTGGCCTGGCAATATTCGCGAACTGACCAATTTCATCGAGCGGATCGTGTTGCTCGCCGAGAAGCCGCTGCTCGATGCAGTCGATATTGACCGGCTGTTGCCTTCAGACGCGGCGGATGAGCCGGCTGTCGCGCCCGCGTTGGCACAGTCGGCGACCGCCGACCGCCGGCAGGGCGGGGCGCTGGACGCTTCATCACATGATCCCGTGACCCACACTGTATCGCTGCCGATGCGGCCCTACCGGCGCGTCGGTTCGCATCCAGCGCAGGCGCTTGTCGACGCGCTCGAACAGTGCGGGGGAAACAAATCGCGCGCGGCGCAGCAATTGGGCATGACAGCGCGACAGTTCAGCTATCGCTGGCAAAAGCTTGGCCTGCCGAATGACTGAAAGCCAGACAGGCCTCGTATCGCGGAGTGAACAATGTCGACAATGTCGACATTGTCGGTTCGCTGCTTGATTGAAAATGCCTCCCGCCGAAGCCGGTCGCCGCTTCTTGGTCGGCCCCAAAGCCCCGACAGGAAAGCGGTTCGGCGATATGCCGTCAAACTGGCACGCCTGTTGCACTGAGTGATGTGCCGGCGCCGCTCGACCTTCGATGCGACGCCCGCGCCTTCACCATCCACGCACCAGGAGCGTCACTTGAACACTGTCACCGATAATCCCACGACCATTTCCACCTACCTGCGGCCGATCGACCGCGATGGGCTGATGGCCTTCGCCGAAAAGGGGCGCAACAATCCGGGGTCGCGCGGCAAGAACAACGTGCACACGGTCATGCAAGGTCAGTACCGCTCGTTGAGCTATGTCGGCAACCATACGCCCGTCGTCGTCGATGAACCGCTGCATCTGTTCGGCGAAGACACGGCGCCGGCGCCGGGCGAGATCGTGCTGTCCGGTCTCGGCGGCTGCCTCGCGGTCGGCATCACGGCCGTCGCCACGTGGAAGCAGGTCAAGCTGTCGAAGCTCGAAGTGTTCATCGAGGCGGATATCGGCAATCCGGCTGCATGGGGCGCAGGCGGCGCCCAGATGGAATCCGCGCAGATGGGTTTCCAGGCGATCCGCGTGAAGATCGTGATCGAAGGCGATGCGACGCGCGAAGAGCTTGATGAGATCGTCCGTCATGCTAACTACTTCTCGCCGGTTGCGAACTCAATGCGCAATCCGATTCCCATGACTGTCGCGCTCGCCGACTGAAGCGCCGCTTCGCTCGTTCGCGCCGCGCGTAGCGGCCGCCCCGGGAACCCGAAGGAAAACCAACATGGAACACGCATTGGTAGCAGAGACGTCCAGCGTCGACACCTGGTGTGACGAAGCGGTGCTGGCGCGCGTGGCCGCGATCGCTCGCGGTCCGCTCGCGGCAGCCGCGCCACGGATCGACCGCGAAGGGGTCTACCCGCTCGACATCATGGGAGACCTGGGCGCGGCCGGCGCGCTCGGCGTTCACCTCGACCGGTACGGCGCACGCTTCGGACTGTCGCTCGCCGCGATGCAGGAAGCGAGCCGCGCGTGTGGCTCGACGGGCTTCCTGATGTGGGCCCACGATGTGTGCGGGTTGTACATGGAGCAGTCCGGCAACCCGTCTCTAGGCGGCGCGCGGCTCGACGCGCATGCCCGCGGCCAGACGTTCGGTGGCACCGCGCTGTCGAATCCGATGAAAGCGTTCTCAGGGATCGAGCCGATGATGTTCCGCGCCACGCCCACGCCAGGCGGCTATCTGATCAACGGCACGCTGCCGTGGGTCAGTCACATCGGCCTCGGCCAGTATTGCGGCGCGATCGCCGCGGTGCATCGCGATGATGGTTCGGTCTCGCACGAGGTGATGTTCCTGCTGAGCTGCGACGAGCGCGTCGAGTTGCGCCACTGCCCGGTGTTTTCCGGCATGGAAGGCACCAGCACGTGGGGCGTCAAGCTCACCAACTATTTCGTCGGCGAAGCCGATCTGATTGCCGATCCGGCGCGGCCTTTCGTCGCGCGGATCAAGGCGGCGTTCATCCTGCTGCAGGTCGGCATGGCGCTGGGCGTCGCACAAGGCGGGATCGATTCGTGTCTCGAAGTCGAGCCGGTACTCGGTCACGTCAACCGCTTCCTGCACGACCGGCCAGACGAACTGACGGCCGAACTCGACGAAGCGGTGGGCGCGACGCAGCGGCTTGCGCGCACCGCCTACGACGGCAGCACCGACTACCTGCTGGAAGTGCTCGATCTGCGCACACGCGGCGCGGAGCTCGCATTGCGTGCGGCGCAGGCGTCGCTGCTGCATCAGGGCGCGCGCGGCTATTTGATGAGCGCAGCGCCGCAGCGGCGGATTCGCGAGTCGCACTTCGTGGCGATCGTGACGCCTGCCATCAAGCATCTGCGTTGGGAAATGGCCCGCCTTTCCGCCGAGGAGCTTCCAGCATGAGCGTCCTGATTGCCGACTGGAAGAAATACATCTGCCGCGCGTGCGGCGTGATCTATGACGAAGAACTGGGGGATCCCGATAGCGGCATTGCGGCCGGCACACGCTTCGACGCGATCCCCGTCGACTGGGAGTGCCCGCTATGCGGGGTAACAAAAGCGGATTTCGTGCTTTACGAGCCGGTTGTGGCCGGTACAGCGGCGTACGCGCCGGCGCAGGGCGCGCCCTCGCGCACCCCTGGGGTAATCGTGGTCGGCGGCGGCACGGCGGGTTGGGCAGCCGTCGAAGCAGTCCGGGCGCTGGATCCGGACATACCGATCACGCTGGTGAGCGCCTGCTCGGCGGACCGTTACCGCAAGCCGGAACTGTCGGTTTCGTTGAGCGAGAAACGCACACCGGAGCGGCTCGTATTCGAGACCGGCCCGGCCGCCGCAACACGCCTCGACGTACGGCTGGTCGCCCATACCTACGCGATCGGACTGTCGCCGGCGCTGCATCAGTTGCGCACGACGGCGGGCACGTTCCGTTACCGGCAACTGGTTCTCGCCCAGGGGGCGCGGCCCGTGGTGCCATCCGGCTTGCCGCGCGAACTGTGCTGGCGCGTCAACGATCTGTCGATGTGGAGCAGCATGCAGCGCCGGCTGGCGATGGGGCCGGCGCGCGTGGCGGTGATCGGCGCGGGGCTGATCGGCTGCGAGCTGGCGGAGGATCTGGCACGGGCGGGACATGCGGTCACCGTGCTGGATGTGGGCGACAGGCCCCTCGCGGCGTTATTGCCGGCGCCGGCCTCGCGCCGTCTGCTCGCGAACTGGACGCAGCTCGGCATCCACTTTCTGCCCGGCCGCAGCGTGAGCATCGAGGAGCGGCCTGGGATCGACGCATGCGTCACACAGCGGACGACTGACGCAACGCCAGCAAGCGGTGGTATCGCCGACGTCAGCGCCACGCGAAGCGAAAAGGTGATCGCGACGCAGCACGGCGAGCGGATTGTCGCCGATCTCGTGCTGTGCGCGGCGGGGCTCGCCACCGAAGGGCGCCTCGCAAGAATGGCAGGACTCGAATTCGCGCGCGGCATCGTGGTGGACAGCCGCACGTTGCAGACCAGCGTGCCGGATATCTACGCGCTCGGCGACTGCATCAGCTTCGCCGGCGAGCCGTGCCGCTTCATCGAGCCGATTGCCGCGCAGGCCGAAGCGATCGCGCACGCGGTGACCGGCTTCGAACATGCAGGCTATCGCCACCAGGCGCCCGTGATCCGCGTGAAGACGCGTTCGACGCCGATCGTCGTGCGCGGACTGCCTTCGCGTGAACTGGACTGGCAGATCGTCGAAGAAGACGACGGACACCTCGCGATGGCGCAGTACCGTGACGGCGACATCGTTTCGTCGTTGACCGTCGGCAGCCGGCGCGTCGAGCTCGCGACCTGAACCCACCCTCACGCATCGGACACCACATGAGTAACCGCTATCAACCGTTCGATCCCGGCAGCACGCTGGGAGGCTGCTCATGCGGCCGCCATGCCGACCAGGCCGCGCACCGCGCCGCCACTACGGGCGCCGCGCACGACGCGCATGACGGCGGTAGCGCGGACAGTGAAGCCGCGTGGTGCGACGCCGTCGAAGCCGCGGCCGTACGCGCACTCTTTCCGCGCAACGCGATGCGGCGTGCCTTTATCCGTGCGGTCGGCAAGAGCACGGCCATCGCCGCTGTGTACAGCGTGCTGCCGATCGCGTCGCTCCAGCAGGCTTTCGCAGCAACGAAAGCCACGCAGCTCGAAAAGCGCGACCTCAACGTCGGCTTTCTGCCGATCACCTGCGCCACGCCGCTGATCGCCGCGGAACCGCTCGGCTTTTACAAGGAGGAAGGGCTGAACGTCACGCTGAACAAGTTGGGCGGCTGGGCGCTGGTGCGCGACCGGATGCTGAATCGCGAACTCGACGCATCGCACATGCTCGCGCCGATGCCGCTCGCGATTTCGCTTGGCGTCGGTTCGCAGCCCACGCCGACGCGCGTCGCGACGATCCAGAACGTGAACGGCCAGGCCATCGTGCTGGCGCTCAAACACAAGGACAACCGCGACCCGCGCAACTGGAAAGGATTCCGCTTCGCGATTCCGTTCGACTATTCGATGCACAGCTTTCTGCTGCGCTATTACCTCGCGGAGCATGGCATCGATCCGGATCGCGATGTGCAACTGCGTGTGACACCGCCCGCGGAGATGATCGCCAATCTGCGCGCGGGCAACATCGACGGATTTCTGGGACCCGATCCGTTTAACCAGCGCGCGGTATTTGACGAGGTCGGTTTCATTCATATTCTGTCGAAGGATATCTGGGCGGGGCACCCCTGCTGCTCGTTCAGTGTGCCCGACGCATTCGTGCGGCAGAACCCGAACGCGTTCGCCGCGCTGATGCGTGCGAATCTGCGCGCGTCCGCCTATGCGAGCGACCCTGCGCATCGCGCCGGCTTGTCGAAAATGATTGCGGCGCCTGCCTATCTGAATCAGCCCGAGCTGGTGATCCGGCAGGTGCTGACCGGCACCTATGCGGACGGCATTGGTCACGTGCACCGCGTCGCGGACCGAATCGATTTCCAGCCGCTGCCGTGGTATTCGATGGCGACCTGGATGATGACGCAGATGAAGCGTTGGGGTTATCTGAAGGGCGGCGTTGACTACCGTTCACTTGCGCAGCAGGTATTTCTGTTGACCGACGCGCGCAACGCGATGAAGCAGCTTGGTGAGACACCACCGGATATCGCGGACAACGGCGGCTACCAGCCGATCACGGTGATGGGTCGAACTTTCGACGCGAACCGACCCGACGCTTACCTCAATGGCTTTGCCATCAAACGTGCCTGAACGCAGGGGAAACTGAATGATTCCAATTCGACGATTCACGTTGAGAGGCAAGGCGGCGCTATGCTCGCTTGTATTGCTCGCGCTGCTGCTGGTCATCTGGCAGGCCGCGACGCTGCCGAAGACGCCAGCCGTGACAGCTGCGACGACGGCTTCGAAAGCCACGAGTGCCGAGGCCGCGGAGGCTGCGGAGTATGCAGTGCTGATGGGCAAGGCGCCCGATCCAGGTGCTGACGGCGCTGCGGCGGACTCGATGAAGGTCACCGGCTTCCCATCGCCCGCCGAGTTCGCGCACGAGGCCGCACGCCAGCTCGCGCATCCGTTCCGCGACAACGGACCGAACGACAAGGGCGTCGGCATCCAGCTCGGCTATTCGCTCGTGCGGGTCGCGGCTGGTTACGCGATTGCGCTGCTGGTTGCGGTGCCGCTCGGTTTTGTGATCGGCATGTCACGGCTTGCGTTCCTCGCCTTCAATCCGTTCATCCAGGTGCTGAAGCCGATTTCGCCGCTCGCCTGGATGCCGATCGCGTTGTACACGATCAAGAGTTCGTCGGCCTCGGCGGTATTCGTGATTTTCATCTGCTCGGTGTGGCCCATGCTCGTCAATACCGCGTTCGGCGTCGCCGGGGTGCGGCGTGACTGGCTCAACGTGGCGCGCACGCTTGAAGTGCCGCCGTTGCGCAGCGCGCTGTGGGTCGTGCTGCCCGCGGCGGCGCCCACCATCGTCACCGGCGTGCGGATTTCGATGGGCATCGCGTGGCTCGTGATCGTCGCGGCCGAAATGCTGGTCGGCGGCACCGGCATCGGCTACTTCCTGTGGAACCAATGGAACAACCTGTCACTGGCGAACGTGTTGTTCTCGGTATTGCTCATCGGTCTGGTCGGCATGACTCTCGACCTGCTGTTCGCTCAACTTCAGCGCAAGGTGACCTATGTCGAGTAAGTCCAATGCCCAGACGTCCGGCGTGGCGAGTTTCGTTAGCGTCGAAGGATTGACCAAGCGCTATCGCGACGATCTGCCGCCGGTATTCGAAAACGTCAGCTTCAAGATAGAGCAGGGCGAATTCATTTGCGTGATCGGCCATTCCGGCTGCGGCAAAAGCACCATCCTGAACGTGCTGGCCGGTCTCGAGCAGCCCAGCGAGGGGCACGTGATCGTGCGTAATCGCGAAATTTCCGGACCGGGGCTCGATCGTGGCGTGGTGTTCCAGAACCATGCGCTGCTGCCGTGGATGACCGTGGAAGGCAACATCGCGTTCGCGGTGCGCTCGCGCTATCCGGACTGGACACGCGAGCAGATCGCCGGGCACGGCAAACGCTTCATCGAGATGGTCGGCCTGAAGGGCGCCGAAAAGAAGAAGCCGTCGGAGTTGTCTGGCGGGATGAAGCAGCGCGTTGGCATCGCGCGGGCGTTTGCGATCGAGCCGCGCATGCTGCTGCTCGACGAGCCGTTCGGCGCCCTCGACGCGTTGACGCGCGGTGTGATTCAGGATGAATTGCTGAAAATCTGCACCGCGACGCAGCAGACCGTATTCATGATCACGCACGATGTCGACGAAGCGATTCTGCTGTCGAACAAGATCATGCTGATGAGCAACGGACCGCGTGCCCGGATCGCCGAGATCGTCGTCAACACGCTGCCGGCTAACCGTCAGCGCGAGACCATGCACCATGACCCGCAGTTTTACCGGATCCGCAATTATCTGGTCGACTTTCTGGTGCGGCGTTCGAAAGAACTGAACGCCTCCCACGGCGACCGACCCGATACCGGAGGCGTGGCCGCCGCCACGACGCGGCTCGTTTATCCCGGGCTCGATGACGGCGCAGCCGCGCCGGCCGCAATCGCGCGGCCTGCCGGACCCAATCTCAAGGCAATTGCCTGATTTCTTACCTAAGGAGCCACCCATGATTTCCAGCCGCAATGAAGTAACGCAGATGATCGTTTCCGCCAAGGTCGCGAAGGGCCTGAAGTGGAGTGAGATTGCCGGGAAGATCGGCCAGAGCAAGGAGTGGACGACGGCCGCGTGCCTCGGCCAGATGACCTTCAGCAAGCAGCAGGCCGAGATCGCCGGCGAGATTTTCGGGCTGCCGGACGAGGCCGTCGCGTGGTTGCAGATCGTCCCGTACAAGGGTTCGCTCGAGACTGCGGTGCCGACCGATCCGTTGATCTACCGCTGGTACGAAATCGTCAGCGTGTACGGCACCACGATCAAGGAACTGATTCACGAAGAGTTCGGCGACGGCATCATGAGCGCGATCGATTTTTCGATGGATATCCAGCGTGAGGCCGATCCGAAAGGCGACCGCGTCAAGGTGCTGCTGTCTGGCAAGTTCCTGCCGTACAAATCGTATTAACCGCGCGCGCTTTTCCTGGCTTCATCGGGACATGACTGCAGCGCGGCGTTACTTCGCGAAATCGATCGCCCGGAATGTTTGAGGAGATGACGTTGACTACCGCAAGCCCCATGCTGGTCGAAGGCTTCTTCGAACCCGGTACCTCGACGATTAGTTACCTGTTGCTGGATGTCCGCACGCGCGACTGTGCACTGATCGACAGCGTACTTGACTACGACCCGAAGTCCGGTCGTACCGGCACAACGACGGCCGACAGGCTCGTCTCTCGCGTCCATGAGCTTGGCGCGAACGTCCAGTGGCTTCTCGAAACCCACGTGCATGCCGACCATCTGTCCGCCGCGCCTTACCTCAAGGAAAAACTCGGCGGAAAGATTGCGATCGGCGAGCAGGTGACGCGCGTGCAAGACGTGTTCGGCAAGCTGTTCAACGCAGGCTCACTATTCGCGCACGATGGCAGCCAGTTCGATCATCTACTCTCCGACGGCGAGTGTTTCGCCGTCGGAGCGTTGCAGGCGCGCGCCATCCATACGCCGGGCCATACGCCGGCTTGCATGACCTATGTGGTCAGCGACGGCGCGCAGAGCGTCGCCTTTGTCGGGGACACCCTGTTCATGCCCGACTACGGTACCGCGCGCTGCGACTTTCCCGGCGGCGACGCCCGTACGCTTTACCGGTCAATCAACAAGGTGTTGAGCCTGCCGGCGGACACGAAGCTGTACATGTGCCACGACTACCAGCCGGGCGGGAGGCCTTTGCAGTTTGTCAGCACGGTAGCCGAGGAACGCGAACACAACGTCCATATCCGCGACGGTATCGGGGAGGACGCCTTCGTTGCGATGCGTATCGCGCGCGATGCGACACTCAACATGCCGGTGCTGATGCTGCCGTCAGTGCAGGTCAACATGCGCGCGGGACATATGCCCGATCCGGAAGATAACGGCGTGCTGTATCTCAAGATTCCCCTCAACGCAATCTGAGCGTGTGTTTGTCATGCTAACTTCACTTATCCTTGGCGCCATCGTTGGCGCGGTGCTCGGCCTGACCGGCGCGGGTGGCGGCATACTGGCCGTTCCGGCGCTGGTGGCCGGCATGGGCTGGCCGATGCAGCAGGCGACGCCGGTCGCGCTGGTCGCCGTGGCCGGCAGCGCTGCTATCGGCGCGCTTGAAGCATTCCGGCAGCGGCTCGTCCGCTACCGCGCCGCGCTATTCATGGCCGCAGCTGGCGTGCCACTTACCTTGCTCGGTGTGCGCCTCGCGCATGCGTTACCACAACGCGTGCTATTGGCGCTGTTTGCCACCGTCATGCTGGGGGTGGCTGGACGGCTGTTATCACAGGCTTTGCGGCGGGGGCGACCGGATCGCGTGGACTCACGGTTTTGCGTCGGCCGTATCAATCCCGACACCGGGCGGCTGATCTGGTCATGGACCACTGGGGCCGCACTTGCGGCAACCGGCGCGTTGACCGGGCTGATGACGGGGCTGCTCGGGGTGGGAGGCGGTTTCATCATCGTGCCAATGCTGCGCAAGCTGACCAACGTGTCGATGCACGGCATCGTCGCTACGTCGCTGATGGTGATAGCGCTGGTCGGCAGCGGCGGTGTCGTCGCGACGGTCCTGCACGGCGCGCCGTTGCCGCTCGACCCGACGCTGTGGTTCAGCCTGGCGACGGCCGCCGGCATGGTGACCGGGCGGCTGGTCTCGCACCGTCTCTCCGCGCTGCATGTCCAAGTGGGTTTCGCGGGCGTGTTGATCTGCGTGGCGCTTGGGATGATGGCGAAGGCCGGGCTAGGTGGGTGACGCTAGTTGGCTACACTTTGACGCAAGTGACCTGGAAGGAAGGCGCGCTTCAGTAGCGCTCAAAGGCAACTTGCAACGCTTGCGTGTCGTCGGCTTGTGTGAGCGCCAGCATCAGAAGGATGCGGGCTTTTTGGGGGACCTGATCCTCGACGGTGAGCCAGCCGTATTCATCGTCGGGCTGCGCGCCATTACGTAGCACGATTCCGTCGCCGGTGCGCGATGCGCGGACCACGTGAACCCCGCGTCGGGCAGCGTCGCACAGCGGCTCAATGAGATGCTCCGCGACGTTGCCGTTGCCGGTGCCCGCATAGATTAGCCCTTGCGCGCGCGCGGCAATTGCGTCCACTGCGTCGGCGGCGAGCGCGCCGTACGCATAGACGATGTCCACTTTGGGCAATGCCCCAAGCGTATCGATCGACCACGGCGTATCGAGCGTATGGGCGCGCCATGGGCGACGGTAGTAGCGCGGCAGCCCTTCAATCACATTGCCAAGCGCACCGTACGGCGAGCGGAACGCCTCGAGCTTGAAGCTGTTGCTCTTTACGACGTCCCGAGCGGTGTGGATCTCATCGTTGGCGACGACCAGCGTGCCGATGCCGCGCGAGGATGGGTGCGCAGCTACCGCAATCGCATCGTAAAGATTCAGCGCCGCGTCGGAACTCATTGCCGACGGCGGCCGCATCGAGCCGACCACGACCACCGGCTTCGCGCTCTTGAGTGTGAGATGAAGGAAGTACGCAGTTTCCTCGATCGTGTCGGTACCATGCGTGATCACAACTCCATCAACGTCATCCTGCGCGAGCAGTCTCGAGACGCGCTTACCGATCGCAAGCAGATGCTCGTTGTTGAAATTCTCGGAGCCGGTTTGCAGCAACTGCTCCGCGCGCAAATTCGCCAGCGCGCACGCATGGGGAATCGTGCCGAGAATCTCATCGATGCCGAGCACCGAGCACATGTATGCGGACGTGTTGATGGCGGCTTTGCCCTGGCCGGCAATCGTGCCGCCTGTGCCGATAACGACGATGTTGGGCTTTTCTGTCATGCGAAGTCGCTGGTGTTGGGGAGGGTGGGCGGCGTCACGAAGTGCATCATCTTGCGGCGTCAATGCGAAAGGGCAAATGTGCTGCGCAGTTCCTGGCCATTGCTGCTTGCAAGCCACTGCGCCAGCAGCGCGGCCGAACCCGTCGCGAGTGTGAAGCCGAGCGCGCCGTGACCGACGTTGAGCCACAGGTTGCGGTAGCGCGTCGGCCCGACGATCGGCATGCCGCGCGGCGTTGCGGGGCGCAACCCGATCCATTCGCGGCCTGCAGACGCTCTGGCGACGTCGGGGTACATTGCAGCCATCTCCGCCCGCAGCGTCGCAAGACGTGTGGGATCGGGTTCGAGCGAATACCCGTCGATATCGGCAATGCCCGCGACGCGCAGTCGCTCGCCGAGCCGGGCATAAACCACTTTGCGGCTAAAGTCGGTGATGCTCACATGGGGCGCGGCCGTCTGCGGTTGCAGGTCGAACGTCAGGCTGTACCCTTTAAGCGGATAGATCGGCACACGGATGCCGACCGGCTTCAGTAGCCGTGCCGCAGCCGAGCCTAACGCGACGACGACATGATCCGCCGCGAGCGGCGCACCGTCGCTCCAGGCTTCGACGTTACCGCTTGCTCCAGGCCTCAGGCAATCGATCGACGTGTTCATCATGAACTGCACGCCGCGAGCGCGCAGCAACGCTTCGAGGCTCTTGCAGAAGCGTTGGCAATCGGCGGTGTCTTCGCTCGGTGTATGGATGCCGCCTACGAGAAATGGCCACAGATGCGCGAGCGTCGGTTCGAGTTCGACGCACGCGTCGGCGCTCAGCGCCTTCTGTTCGCAGCCGAGCGTGCGCTGAAATTCAAGCAGCTTTACGGCGCTCTGCATCGCGCTTGCGTCACGATGCAGCACGAGCTTGCCCGAACGGACGAAGTCGAAATCGAGCGCCGGTTCGGCGGCGATCAGTTCATGGATCAGCGTCCGGCTCAGGAACGACAGCGACAGCAGTTTGCGTGTTGTGAATTCACTTTGTTCGCGCGTGCATGCCGACAGGAATTCGAAGCACCAGCGCCACTGTTCGGTGCTCAGCTTCGGGCGCAAGCGCACCGGTGAATCCTTGCGCGTGAGCCAGCGCGGCAGCTTCGAGACGACTCCGGGCCCTGCGAGCGGCGCGACATAGCTGTACGATAGCTGGCCACCGTTGCCAGAACTGGTCTCGCTCGCTACTTCCGGATGCCGGTCCGCGACCGTTACGTCGTGGCCGGCGCGGCTCAGGTAATACGCACTCGACAAACCAATGACGCCCGCACCGAGGATCAATATCTGCATACCGCCGCACTCGCTTTTTCGTGTATTTTGCCTGGGGGGCGTGTGCCGCGGGTGCGTCGTCAGCCCTCTGACCGGACTGTACGGCGCCATCGATGCGCCGAATTGCATTGATCTGCCGGAAAGTAGAAGAATCGCGACAGGCACGCGAGAGGGAGAACGATCGGCGCGCAGCCGCCCGGACGGATCAGGCGGCGGCCGCGCCCCGCGCCGCGCGCAGCTTGCCAGGCGTTACGCCGTACGCTTCGCGAAACACGCGGATGAAATGCGCGGAGTCCGCAAAGCCGCATTCATAGGCGATGTCGGTAATCTTGCGCGTCGTATTGACGAGCATCCAGCGCGCGTAACGCAGTCGCATCCGCCGGTAAAACTCGTTCGGCGATGTGTTCATCTCGGTGATGAACGCGCGCTCAAGATTGCGCACGCTGGTGCCGATCATCTTCGCGATGACCGCGATGTTCAGCGGCGCTTCGAGGTTCTCTTCCATTAGCAGCACCGCGTGGCGCACGGTTGCGTCCTCGACGGACAGGTAGCCGAGCGCCGCGCGCCGCTCGACGAACGACGAGCCGCCCTGGCGGCTTACCGTCATCTGATGGATCACTTTTGACGCCCGGTCCGGTCCGCAGTGCAGGCTGATCAGGCGCGCGGCCATCTCCACCACGGAAATGCCGCCCGCACAGGTGATGCGCGTGCCGTCGATCAGATAATCGGCGTGGGTCACGACGCGCAGCGCCGGGAACATACGCCGGTAATCGTCGAGGTGAAAGCTGTGCACGCAGGCAACATGGTCTTCCATCAAGCCCGCGCGTGCCAGCACGAAGCTGCCCGTGCACATGCCGACGAGCGGAATGCCCGTATCGGCAGCCTGTTTCAGATAGGCCCAGTAGCGCCGGTCAACCTGATCGAGATGGGGAAGCAGGCCGCCGATTACCACGAGATAGTCGAATTGCGCGACCTCCGGAAACGTAGACTGCGTCTGCACCGGAATGCCGCAGCTCGCTTCGACCGATTCGCTCTGTGCGCCGACAATCGTCCACAGGCAGCGTAGCTGACGGCTCTGGTCGCCGCGGTCTGCTGCGTGACGCAGCGCATCACAAAGGCCGCCGAGCGAAAGCATCGGAAAGCGCGGCCACAACAGGATGCCAACACTCAACTCCGCGCCCGAACGGCTCGGACGCGCCTGAAGCGTACGCGGTAGCGCGTCCAGTTGCTCGACCACCTGAGCAGTCTGGGTCACTTGAGTGGAATCGTCGGCAGTCGGCATGTGCGAACTCGGGGGCGGAGCGCCCAGATTATACGGCGACGCACGGCGAATCGGTGCAAGGCGGCTTTGCCGCAATTCTTCTATTTTCCGGCAGATCGATGCAATCCCAGGGCTTTCTGGCTGCATAAATTCAAACCTGCTAACGAACGACGCCGCACTGCGGGTTCGAACGATCTGGCGAAGGCAGGCGCACCGTCCACATTGCTGACGCAAACGGTCGCGTGTTTCCGATCGGCGGGTGGCCGTTGCCGTCCGTTCCGACCAATTACAACTTCTTTCGGGTGAAGACATGAGCAAAAGCACAGCCTTGGGTCGCGGCGTGGCGACCATCGGAATTCTGGGAACATTGGCGGCCTCTGCAGTGGGCGTCGCCCGTGCCGACGAGATGGTGAAGATCGGTGAAGCCGCGCCCGTGACTGGGCCGGCCTCGTATCTCGGCAAGGACACCGAGAACGGCGCCCGACTCGCGATCGAGGAGATCAACCAGACGGGCCTCGTGATCGGCGGAAAGAAGGTGACGTTGGTTTTCGACGCGCAGGACGATGCGGGCGACCCGCGTCAGGCCACCCAGGTCGCGCAGAAACTGGTGGATGACAAGGTCGTCGCGGTGGTCGGTCACATGCAGTCCGGTTCGACGATTCCGGCCTCGAAGATCTACAGCGACGCAGGCATCGCGCAGGTATCTCCGTCCGCGACGAATCCGGCCTATACGCAGCAGGGCTTCAAAACCGCGTATCGCGTGGTTGCGACCGACGCACAGCAAGGGCCGACGCTCGCCGACTATGCCGCGAAATCGCTGAAAGTCAAGACGATCGCTATCGTCGACGACTCGACTGCATACGGCCAGGGTCTCGCCGTCGAATTCGAAAAGCAGGCGGAAGCCAACGGCATCACGGTGCTGTCGCATGACGCGAGCACCGACAAGGCCGTCGATTTCCGAGCAATCCTCACAAAGATCAAGGGTGAAAAGCCGGACGCGATCATGTATGGCGGCCTCGATGGCACGGGCGGTCCGTTCGCGAAACAGGCGAAGCAGTTGGGCATCGCGGTGAAAGTACTGGCCGGCGACGGCTTATGTGCTGACGATCTCGCGAAACTTGCCGGCGATGCGGCCGATAACGTAATTTGCTCGATCGCGGGCGCGCCGCTGCTGAAGATGGGCGGCGGCCCGGCGTTCGTCGAGCGCTACAAGAAGCGCTTCGGTTACGCACCGGTGCTGAACTCACCGTTTGCGTACGACGCGGTGGGTGTCATCGTCGACGCGATGAAGCGCGCGCAATCAACCGAGCCAGCAAAAATCCTCGCCGCGATGCCTGCGACCGATCATCAGGGGGTGCTCGGAGAAACGCAGTTCGATTCGAAGGGCGATCTGCGGCACGGCGTGATTTCGCTATACAAGTACGTCGGCGGCAAGCAGGCGTTGCTCGGCGTCGTGGAGAAATAGGCGAATTTCAGCGGTGGTTATTGCTGCACCTGTACCAGTTTCCAGTCTGGTAGCTGCTCAGCGCCTATCTCACGATCTCATCTCAGTTGATTGTGCCCGTTGGTGTAGGGTTCGACGAACTTCCAAACTTACACCGGCGAGGCAAGAGTACAGGCGTCACGTCATCGGCCTTACCGGGCCTTCGCTCCCGCGGTTGAAGCCGTCCGGCGATGCCCGGTTCTGAGCGGCCTGAATAGCAGCGTCAATCCTCGCCAGGCCCGTGCCATAGCCGGGCGTCGTGCCTATGCCCATCCGGCGGCTTCCGGCTTTGCGTCGTCGCGGAGCAACGCAGGGGGATATGAAGCCAGTTGACAGTTGCGACTCCCCCAAGGCCCCTTGTGTTGTGGCCGCAAGGGAGTCGCTCGTCGATACGACTCAGTTAGACGAATCAGAAATGGTGTCTAACGCCAAGCATCACCATTGTCTGGTTGTTGCCGCTTGCATCATTGCCAAAGTCGGCAACAGACGCCGTTGCGGCCACCACCTGGCCGGTTTCCGCGTCAATTGTGTTGCCGGAGGCCTTTTGATAGGCCGCCAGAGCATACAAGTCAGTGCGCTTGGACAACGCGTAGTCCGCGCCAAGACTGACCTGGTTGTAGCTGGCGTCGACGTTGTTGCCGCTGCCCTTCGTGTAGTTGTAGCCGACCCCGAGCTCGATGGCAGCGTTCAACTGGTAGTTAACGAACGCCTGCGCCGTGTTGAACCTGGTGCCGTTGTTCGAGCCTGGGGCAGCGGCATAGTTGCCGTAGTCAACGTTGCTATAGGCAGCGCCCAGCGTAACCGGACCGATTGCATAGGTACCGGCGGCGCGGATGATTTGCAGCGTGGTCGCAGAAATAAACGCACCGTTGATGGCCGTCGAGTCGAGGCCGGTTGAAGTAAAGCCATCGTACGTCGAGGACGTACCGTCGTAGTTCGCACGAAGATAACCGGCAGCCAGATTGAGGGGGCCATGGCTATAGAGCGCCGCAATTGCGTAGGTCTGTCCGCCGCTAGTTTCGCCGGCTTCGCCGCCGAAGGCATACATGGCTGACACCTGAAGACCGGCATAAGCCGGACTCGTGTATTTGATTGAGTTGTTGACACGGGCACTATTGTCATAGTTGTCGATGTCCCCGGGGGTTGCAAAGGCCGACCCATAGGTATCGTCCTCTGTCAGCGGTTGGATCAGGTCGACGAGCGGGTCATATTGGCGCCCCACAGTGACGGTGCCGTAGCTCTTGTCAGCGAGGCCAACCATTGCGGTTCGACCGAACATGCGGTCGCTTTGTCCGGCAGCGCCGGTGTTCAGGTTATATCCGGATTGCAGATTGAACACGGCCGACAGGCCGCCACCCAGGTCTTCAGTACCTTTCAAACCCCAGCGGTCGCCGCTAAGCGTGCCCGATGCCATCTGAAACGTTCCACCTGAGGCGTGCGCTCCCTTCTGGTTACTAAAATACGCGACCGCCGTGTCGAGCGTGCCATACAAAGTAACACTACTTTGAGCGTGCGCAACGGATGAAACCGCAGCGAGCGCGGCCAGCGAGATAAGCTTTAATTTCATAATCAGTTCCGA
Source organism: Paraburkholderia fungorum (assembly GCF_046027605.1). Classification (GTDB taxonomy): domain Bacteria; phylum Pseudomonadota; class Gammaproteobacteria; order Burkholderiales; family Burkholderiaceae; genus Paraburkholderia; species Paraburkholderia fungorum_F. The sequence goes on along the minus strand of NZ_JAQQEF010000003.1, from coordinate 153,013 downwards.
TGTAAATGCTTCACTGTCTGGTAGCGTCGTCGCCTCGCATGCCACTTCGCGGATCTATCAATATGGCGTGAGCGTCCTTCCGAGTTGCAGGATCATCGGATTTTCTGTCATCACGTAATAAGGCCTCCTGTATTTTATGTTTGATCGAACAGGTGCCTTTCAACGGTCATATCCATTGACCTTCACGCCAGTTCAACCCACACGAGCGGCGCTGTCAGGCGGTACCGGTAACAATCTAAACGCGAATTTAAGTGAGACAAAATGCATTGTCATCGTGAACAACTGAAAGAGTGAGTTTCACCCGGAGCGGGGAGCCTAAACAGTTACGACCTTTGTACTTTGAAAGCTGCTGCCGATTAGATCGGCGCCTGGTCCAGCGTCCGGACGTGGCCGAGGTTCCCGATGACGCCGGGGGGCATGCAAACCACTCATTCTCAACAATGACCGATCGGCCGGAGCGCGAGAGCCGCCTCCGGCCGAACGAGTTCCACTCCACTCAGTTCCACGCCCCAAAGGCGCTCAGCCCTCGAGCAGCGCCTGCGCGAGCCGCCCCAGTCGGCGGACGCCGTCTTCGATGTGGTCGTTCCAGGCATGCCCGGCGCTGAGCCTAAGGCAATTGCGAAAGCGCCGGCTTGCGGAGAAAACGTCACCAGGCGCGAAGCAAATGCCCTGTTCGAGCGCTTCGTCAAAGAGCGAGCGCGAGTCGAAGCGCCTCGGCAATTCCAGCCAGAGCATGAAGCCGCCTGCTGGCCGGCTCACTTTTGTGTCGGTCGGGAAGCTTGTCTCGATCGTACGTGTCATGCTCCCGAGGTTCTCTTCGAAGATGCGCCGCACGCTGCGCAAGTGGGCGTCGTACGAGCCGCTCTCCAGAAAGTCTGCGAGCGCGACCTGTGGCAGGACAGGACAGCAGAGGCTGAACGCCAGCTTGCGCTCCATCACCTGTTGCGCATAGGTGCCCGCCACGATCCAGCCGACCCGATACCCAGGTGCAAGGCTTTTTGAAAACGAGCTGCAGTAGATCGTATTGGCGCCGCCGTCGAGCGCGATGAACGGCTTGGGCCGCTCGCGACCGAAGTGGATGTCGCCGTAGACGTCGTCTTCGATCAGCGGCACGGCATGCCGCGCGAGTAGCGCAAGGAGCGCCCGCTTGTCGGCTTCGGCCATCGCGCAGCCTAGCGGGTTGTTGAAATTCGACGACAGCACGCAGGCAGCCACCGGTTCTGTATCGAGCAGGCGGGCGAGCGCGTCGACCTCGATGCCGTGCGTCGGGTCGGTGGGCAGCTCGAATGCCTTCAGGCCAAGCACTTCGAGAGTATGGAGGAGACCAAAGTAAGTGGGCGACTCGATCGCAATCGAATCGCCCCGCTTCGCGACAGCGGTAAGCGCGAGCGTCAATGCCTCGGTGCAGCCGTTCGTGACGAGCAGGTCATCGGGCGACAGCGCGTGTCCGAAGTGCATCGCCCGTTTCGCGATTTCGCGACGCAGGCGTGGGTCGCCTTGCGGTGCGCAATAGATGTTGTAGCGCGTGCCGTGTTGACGTGCGGCACGCGCGAGCGCGAGGTCGAGTCGCTTCGATTGCAGCAGCGCCGCGTCGGGTACGGCGCAGCCGAGCGGCACCAGCGCCGGGTTCGATACGTGCTCGAGCAGTCCCGCGACGGCTCCGCTGATCGACACGGTCGACGCTTTCGCGCGCTGCCGCGAGACCGAAGGCAATGCGAGTGCGCCGCGGCGCGAGCCCGCGACATAAAAGCCTGACTGCGGCCGCGCGACCAGGATGCCGCGATCCTCGAGCAGGCGATACGCCTGTAACACCGTGGAGATACTGATGCTGTGCTGCTCGCTGACGGCGCGCACGGAGGGCAGACGCGTGCCCGCCGCGAGCGCGCCGTTGTCGATCATGCCGACAATGAGTTCGGCCAGGCGCTCGTAGCGGTATGGAGTGGGCGTGTCCATGGATGCGCTCATAACGGTGTAATCCACGATTATCGATCCGCCGCCCCGGCTCGCCAAGAGGAATTGTGACGGTCCATTTCGCGGAAAATTGTGACTGTTATGGTCGACCGGTGGGCGCTACGATGCATGCGTTGCGATCGCGTCTGAAGTACCCGAGATGCTGCGCACAGCGATAACTGCTGTCAGGGCCAGGCTGGAACGCCTGTTTGGCTACTTGCAACGGATCGTCTGACAAACAATTCACAGCGAATGCAAGGCAAAAGCATGCAGAGTATTCAACCGGATGTCGACGAACGACAACAGTCTGGCCTCAGCGAATCAAATCCCCTGGCGTGGCGCGGGCGATTTCCTCGCAACGACATCATTTCACTTCTCAACGTGAATCGGCCGTTCAACCTGGCGGAGAGCACGTCGCAAGACCTGACGCTCGGCGAACTCCTATGTCTGCCTGGCCTCGAGGATATTCGCAATCTGAAACTCGGCTATGGCACATCCGCTGGTTCGGTCGCGCTTCGCGAGGCAATTGCCGAGGGCTGCGACGTTCCGGCTGAGCAGATCATCACGACACAAGGCACCGCGCTAGGTCTCTTTCTTCTCGCTTTCGAGCTTTGCCGATCCGGTGACGAGGCAGTCCTCGCGACACCATGCTTTCCGCCGAGCCGTGATTGCCTGCTTGGAGCCGGCGTTAGCGTCCGCGAGATCAAGCTGTCATTCGAGAATGGCTATCGGCTGGACCTGGACCAGATCGACGCAAGTCTGTCGCCGAAAACGAAGCTGGTCAGTATCGCTTCGCCACAGAACCCAGCTGGTATCCAGACGTCTCGTGCCGACGTCGAGAAGCTCCTTGTCTTGATGGAAAGGCGGTCTTCGGGCGCGATACTTTTCATCGACGAGACCTATCGGGAGGCCACCTACGGCGACAATGCGGTGCTCGAGAGTTTCGCGGGACTCGATCCACAGATCGTCACCGGCGCATCGGTATCGAAGGCGCTCGGCGCGCCGGGCTTGCGCACGGGGTGGCTCACTGTGGCGAACGCGGAGCTTCGGGAGCGTCTGGCCGTCGCCAAAATGAACACCGTGATCTCGGGATCGGTACTTGACGAGACGCTCGCTACAGCGCTTCTGCGCAACAGGGAAGGTGTGCTCGCACCGCGACGCCGGTTGCTCGCCGCTGCCCTCCAGGAACTGGCGCTTTGGTGCGAGAGCGAGTACGAGCGCATCGAGTGGGTGCGCCCAGATGCCGGCGCGTTATGCTGCCTGCGCCTGCGCGCCGACGCATTCGACGAAGTTGCTGTCTCGCGTTTCTGGGACCTGCTGCCGGGTCATGACTTGCAGTTGGCATCCGGCGCATGGTTTGGCGAAAGCAGCCGTGTATTCCGGCTGGGCTTTGGCTATCTGCCGCCTGCGCGTCTCGGCCCCGCACTGTCTGCTCTTTCAATGGTTATGGACGTTGCTACGGGATGACGTATCGCAATGGCTGGGAAATATCACCTGAAACTTGTGCGGTTTGGTCCGCCCAACGGCAGGCGGCCGGAATCTTGACTGCTGGACATGTGGAGCACAGCTATGAAGGTAAGAATCGCATATCTCGAGGAACCGCCGTTCTACTGGACGGGGGAAGATCATTCGGTAACGGGGGCCGACATCGAACTGGCCGAGGTGGTGCTTCGGGCGATCGGTGTGTCCTCCATCGAACATCAGTTGACCTCGTTCGAAGAACTGCTGCCTGGCGTGCAGGAAGGCCGGTGGGACATGAACGTACCCATTTTCGTGACCGCTGAGCGTGCCGAGCGCGTTGCGTTCAGCGTGCCGGTCTGGGCGCTGGGCGACGGATTCCTGCTGCATCACGGCAATCCGAAAGCGCTGACGAGCTACGGGGTCGTCGCGGCGCGCAACGACGCGCGGCTCGGAATCGTCGCCGGGACGGTTCAGCTCGACTCTGCGAAGTCGGCCGGCGTGAGCGATAGCCAGATCGTGGCGTTCAAGGGCCAAACCGAAGCGATCGACGCGCTGCTCGCGGGAACAATCGACGCCTACGCGAGCACGGCGGTTGGAAGCCGTGTCCTTGCCAGTGCCAATCAGGACCTGGAAGTGGTGGCGCACGAAAAGAGCAAGGATGGCAGAGCACCTGTGGGCGCGTTCTCGTTCAGCGAGAGCAATCCTGACCTTCTGCGGGCGGTGAATCTGGAACTTCGCAAGTACCTCGGTTCGGCTGATCACCGTGCCCGCATGGCAAAGTATGGGCTCACACAGACGGAGCTCGACGGCGTCAGCGCAGTCTGAACGCAGCGTGAGCGCAATGATGCACCTTGCAGGGCGTCGGCGAACATGAAACGATCTTTTAAAGTGGTTGACGTCTTCACCGCGAGGCCGCTTCTGGGCAATCCGGTGGCCGTGGTGTTGGACGCAGAGGGTCTGACTACTGACGCGATGCAAGCTGTCGCGCGCTGGACCAACCTTTCAGAAACGACCTTTGTCCTGCCGCCCACGACAGCCGGGGCCGACTATCTTTTGAGGATATTCACGCCGCGTAGTGAGCTTCCCTTCGCAGGACACCCGACCCTGGGTAGTGCTCACGCCATCGTGGAAGCGGGGCGCGTCACACCGCGCGAAAGCGGCCGATTGATTCAACAATGCGGCATCGGCCTCGTTGAATTGACGATCGAGGGACAAGGCGCAGACCGACAGCTCACGTTTAACCTGCCGCCTGCGAAGTTGGAGCCGCTGCACGCGGCAGATGTGGCGGAGCTGGAGCTGATCCTCGGCTGCAAAGTGGACCTCAGGTCTGCGCCAGCTATCGTGAATGTCGGCGCCATCTGGATCGTGGCGCATCTGAACAATGCCGCTTCCGTACTCAATCTTCAGCCGGATTTCGCCAGCCTGGCGGCACTCGAGCGCCGCCTCGGCGTCACCGGCCTGACCGTATTCGGCACGCGCGAGCATCGAGACGATGCGGCAATCGAAGTGCGTACCTTCGCGCCGTCCTGTGGGGTGGAGGAGGATCCTGTCTGCGGAAGCGGCAACGGCAGCGTGGCGGCCTTCCAGTGGCAGCGCGGCCTGTTGCCGCCCGGCGGAGCAGATTACGTGGCTGCTCAGGGACGGTGCGTCGGTCGAGATGGACGAATACAGGTCAGCGTGGATGCGAACGGGAATGTGCGCGTGGGCGGTTCCTGCGTCACATCCGTGGAGGGCTCGCTTACGCTCTAGACCGACCGGACGCGAGACGCGCTGAAACGGCTGGTGCGTTGGTTTCTGACATTTTTCGTATTCAAGCAAGGACGCAGGCGCTGCGAAATGAATTCCGCATTCCCCATTGACTCGTCGCCCGGCTTTATCCCCGTCACCAATCCCTTCGATGGCGTCGAAGTCGGCACTGTCGTGAACATTCCGCCGGAAGGTGCACAGGTGCTGATCCAGACCGCGAAGGAGGGCGCGCGCGTTTGCCGTAACCTGTCCCGTCACGAACGCTCTCAAGCCGTCCGAACTCACTCCGCTTTCGGCGATCGAGCTGGTTGGGTATCTGGTGGCGGGTGGTATGCCACCGAACGTCGTATCGGTCGCGACGCGGAGGCGCGGCCGAAGATTCAACCCGCAAAAATGGTCTCGGGCAATCCGCGCACACCCGGTATCTGAACGGCAAAGAGCGAGCCCGAAAGCGGGGCGCTCCTGAGCACGTCTTGTGCGAGCCGCACCCGCGCGCTGGTCACATAGAGGATGTCGAGGTTCGGACCGCCGAAGCAGCAGCTGGTCGGACGCGGCACCGGCATCCGGACTCGCGTCATCTCCTGGCCTTGCGGGTCGAAACGGGCGATGCACCACTCGTCCCACATCGCGACCCACAGGCAGCCTTCGGCATCCACGGTGAGCCCATCGGGCGAACCCGCCGACGCGTCGAACGAGATCAGCGGCCGGCGATTCTCGATCGTGCCGTTGATGAAATCGAAGTCGTACTGGAACACGAGCTTGCGGTGTGAATCGGTGAAATACATGCGCGTATTGTCCGGGCTCCAGCCGAGACCATTCGCCACGGTGAAGCCGGTGTCCATCTTGAGCCATGAGCCGTCGGGTTCGACCTTGAACAGGTTGCCGCGGTTCGGCGTCGCGCCCATGTCCATGGTGCCCACCCACAGGCGGCCCATGCGGTCGCATTTGCCGTCGTTGTAGCGATTGCCGGGCCGGTCGGCCTCCGGGTGAGACAGGCGCGTGAGGCTGCCGCTGTCGTCGATGGTCATCAGGCCGTTGGGCGTCGCGATCAGCAGTCCGCCTGTGGCCTTTGGAATGGCGAGGCTGACCATCGAGCCAAGCTTCGTTTCGGTATCGATGCCCGTTGCCACGTCGAAGCGGTGAATCGCGGGAGTCAGGATGTCGACCCAGTACAGCGCATCGTCACGCGGCGACCAGAGCGGACCTTCGCCAAGCAGCGACGGAATCTGGCTAACGCAGCGAACCTCGGCGTTCGACTGCATGTCCGGCTGTCCCTTGGCGGAGATCGACATCGAGCGGCCGCCTGCATTGTGTGAAATCTTGCGTGCGGCGCCGATGACGGCTGCCGACAGACTGTGCGCGCGCGTCTCATCCAGTTCCGCCAGCGTGCCGGAGATCGCGAGCGCGCCGATGGGGCGCTCTTCGAAATCGAAGATGGGCGCGGCTAAGGCCACGGTATCCGGGGAACTCTCGCAGATGGCCAGCGCATAGCCGCGCGCGCGGGTCAGATCGAGCTCGCTCTTCAGCGCACCGACCGACGTGATGGTGCGCGGACCGAGCGCCGGCAGGCCGATCGATTCCAGCAGATGTTGCTGCTGGCTCGGGTCCAGCCACGCCATCACCGCCTTGCCGACCGCGCTCGCGTGCAGCGGCAGGCGTTCGCCGACGCCCGGCGAAAGCCGCGCTGACTGGCGCGCCTGCTCGCCGGCAATGACGACGGCGCTATGACCTTCAAGCACAACCAGATGGACGGCTTCGCCAACCTGATCGCGCAGCAGCAGAAGCTCGTCCTGGGCGGCAACCCGCAAGTCGAAGTCGCTCCATACCTCGTGAGCCAGTTCGAGAAAACGCAGGCCGAGGCGAAAGGTCTTGCTGCCCGAGTCGTGCTGGAGCAGTCCTTCCCGTTGCAGCGTGGCGAGAATGCGGTGCAGCGTGGCGCGCGGCATGCCGCACGCGTGCAGGAGCTGGGTGAAGGTCATTGGCGCGGGCGCCTTCGACACGAGGTTCAGCAGCGCCATGGCCTTTTCGAGGACGCCGATCCCACCCGCGCCTTTTTCGGCGACAACGACGGCGGATGCCGTGGCATCCGCCCGCTTCGGCGCCGCTTGCGGGGTCGAGCGGGGGGCGTCCGGCAGTTTGTCTCTCACAGTGTTCAAGTTGTCGGATCTGCTTCGAATGGGAAAGGTCTCCGTCGGCATTGTACGCGGAAAGCCGATTTCGCACACCGTTTGTTCTATTGAATGGAACTGATGGTCGGTCGTGATCGCGATAAGGCCGCAAAAAAATCATGCTGTTTCATCTAACGGACGGGAGGGCGACGTCCGCATGACGGTGCTCCCAGTAGTCTGATAGCATCCGCTCCCAGCAAATACCGGTGTTCTACCGTCGCCACAGCGCTCCCGACCATGATCAAAGACAAACCCGCCTCTGACGCCTCCGGTTCCGCCGGCCTGGGTGTGCTCGACAAGGCACTGGCGCTCTTGAACATCGTATCGGCCAAGCGCGCGCCCATGAGCTTTACCGATCTGCAGCACGCGTCCGCGTTGCCGAAATCCACGCTGCATCGCCTCACCCAGACGCTCATCCACGAGGGGCTGCTGCGCTACGACGCGTACACCAAAAAATTTCAACTCGGCTTGCGGTTGCTGGAAATGGCTCACAAGGTCTGGAGCGACTTCGACTTGCGCGTGGCCGCTCAGGATACGCTCGTCACATTGCGCGACTCGCTGGGCGAGACCGTGCAGCTCGCGGTTCTGAATGGCGACGAAGTGGTGATCGTCGCCAGTGCCGACGCGGGTCACGACATGGCGCGCACGTCGAGCGTGGGTATGCCGTTGCCGGTGCATGCGTCGGCGGCGGGCAAAGCGATCGTCGCCAATCTCGATCCGGCGCAATCAGCCAGGCTGATCGAACGGCTCGACCTGCGGCGCTTCACCGACAGGACGCTGATCACGACAGCCGCGCTGCGCGACGATCTCGATCTGGCGCGCGCCCGAGGCTATGCGCTCGAAGAAGGCGAATGCCGCGCGCAGAGCGTGTCGGTCGCGGCACCGATCTTCGACTATGAAGGACGGCCGATCGGCGCGGTCACGGTGACCGGCGACGTCACACGCCTGAAAGCTGAGCGTCTGCATGGCTTGAGTTCGACGCTGATCGGCGCGGCACGCGGCATTTCGCATTCGGCTGCCGGCGCGGCCATGTCGATCGCGCCCCGCGAGCAGCCAGAACAGATGCCCACCGTGGAGGTGCGCTGTGTCACCCGGGCCCAGGCGCTGCTGGGCGAAGGCCCGATCTGGTCGCCGCGCGACAACGCGCTTTACTGGGTCGACATTCTGATGCCTTCCGTCCATACCTACCATGCCGTGGACGGTTCGACCTCGGAAGTGCGGCTGGGCTCGATGGCGAGCGTCGCGATTCCCCGCTCCACCGGCGGCCTGCTGCTCGCGACGCCAGGCGGCCTGATGAATTTCGATCCGGCTACGCGGCGCATGACGCCGTTGAGCCATCCCGAGGCGGAACGTCCCGCGAATCGTTTCAACGACGGTAAATGCGACCGGCGCGGGCGGCTCTGGATCGCGTCGATGGATATGGCGACGGCGCTCAATCGCGGCAGTCTGTTTCGGGTCGAGGCGGACGGCTCCTGGCGCAAGATGGACACCGGCTTTACGGTGCCGAACGGCCTTGGCTGGAGCCCTGACGACTCGCGCATGTACTTTGTCGACACCTTTCGTCGCGCACTGTACGAATATGACTTCGACCTGATGTCGGGCGCCATTGCGAACCGGCGCACGCTGATTGAATTTGCGCCCACCGAAGGGCGCGCGGACGGCCTCACCGTCGACGACGAGGGTTGCATCTGGATCGCCATGTGGGACGCGTGGCATGTGGTCCGATACGCGCCGGATGGGCGCGAAATCCAGCGCATTCGCATGCCGGTGCCACGGCCGACCAGCTGCTGCTTTGGCGGCCCGAATCTTGAGACGCTCTATGTCACCAGCGCCTCCGTGCGCCTGAGCGAACAGGCGCTGGCCGAGGCGCCCCTGTCGGGATCGCTGTTCGCGATGGAAATTCCTGGCGTCCGGGGATTGCCCGAGGCAATGTTCGCGGGCTGAGTTTCCCTTTTCCTTCCGATTGCGCCGCGAGCCGGCGCATCAATCCTTGCTGCCCGGATCGGGCATTCTCGTTCTCCCTTGAAATTCCGCTGTCGGCCTCCCGCGCTTTGTCGTGTGAGTTCCACTGATCGGGAATTTCGTCGCTAAATCTCTTCTAAGTCTGAATCGCTACACTACGGTGCACGTCCTGCCGAAGCCGCGCTGAACCGCGCCATGCTTGAGGATGCCCGGTTTCCGTTGGCGTCGCTGAAGCTTTTCCCGCGGCATGCGTACGGGACATCCCTGGCTACGTTCCTCTTCCGTTTGTCCCATTCAATGGTAGACTGCGTTCCACGTTGTTCCAATGAATGGAACACACTATCAGGAGGAGACCAGCCAGAATGAAAGCAAAACACCAGTTGCTCGTCTTGGCGACAGCAGCGTTGGGGGCATCGTCCGCAATGGCCCAATCGAGTGTGACGATGTACGGCATCGTCGACCTCGAAGTAGGTAAGTACGACGGCAGCACGGCGATCCGTGAGAACACGGGCGCGACGAGCCGCTGGGGTTTGAAAGGCTCGGAGGACCTCGGCGGCGGCTATCGCGCGGTCTTCTGGCTGGAGCAGCAGTTCAATCCGAATGACGGCACGTTGTACAACTCCAGTTCGTTCTTCAGTGGCCGCTCGACAGTCGGACTCGAAGGGTGGTTCGGCCACCTCGTAGTGGGGCGCGACGTGAACGCGAGCCACTACGTGGAATCGAGCTCCGACCCGTTTGGCCAGGATGGCGTCGCAGCCGGTTATGGCGCGCGAGGCGGCATCTCGCAGGCGAACGGCGGCCCGGGCCAGATCGATACCGTGCGGACCAATAATTCGGCCAACTACGTGTACACGTGGGCCAACCTGACGTTGCGCGCCATGGTGGCCGCGCGCGACAGCGCCATTCAGGGCGGCGACGGCAACATTCCGTATTCGGCGTCGCTGGTCTACGAGGACAAGAAGTTGAAGCTGGGCGTCTCGTGGTTGCGCCCGCAAAGCGACAACGCGCACTGGGCCTACACGGCAGGCCAATACGATTTCGGCCTCGCGCGGCTGTATGCGGGCTACGGCTTCGGCCAGAACACGTTCCAGCAGCTGATGCACAACCAGATGCTGGGCTTCGCGATTCCGACCGGTGTGTACGGCATGGTCCGCGGCACGTACTCGCACACGACCGCTTATGGACACACCATCCAGAGCCGCAGCGTGCTGGGCTACGTGTATTTCCTGTCGAAGCGCACCTCGGTTTACGCGGATGCCCTCTATGACGCCAATGCCGGTAAATACGCGTACCGCACCGGCAGCGCGGCAGGCCTCAACGGCTGGCAGCCGACCGGCACATCGTCGAGCGGAACGGGCTTTACGGTGGGACTGAAGCAGGTATTTTGACCGGCGCGCGCTCGCTGTGCAGCGCGCGTAGGGAGCCGGCACTGCCGGCGTCCCACGCATCAATATTCAGGAGGCAATTTTGATATCACGCAGACAATTCATCGGTGCGGTCGCGGTCGCATCGGGATTCACGGCGGCGGGGGTGAAGGCGCAAACCCGCGCGATCACGTACGTGGGCTGGTCGCAAGAAGAGGCCGCCAGCAGGCCGACGCTGGCCGCGCTGTTCAATGGCTATCGCCAGAGCGCGGGCGTATCGCTCGACACGGTGGGTTATCCGTGGGCGCAGATGCAGCAGAACGTGCTGCTGCGGTTGCGCTCTGGACAACCCATGGACGTCGTGCAACTGAACGAACGCTGGGTGCCGCAATTCGCGGCCACGAACCGGCTCGTCGATATCGACACGATATTCGGCGCGGCACAGTTGCGCAGCCGCATCAGCAAGGGCGTGCTGGAACTCGGCAATTACCACGGCAAGCAGATGGGACTGCCGTGGTCGGCCGGTTCGATCGGCATGGTGGCCAACGCGAAAGTGCTGCAGAACGCGGGCATTGCGACGCCGCCTGCCTCGGTGGACGAATTCGTGAGCGCACTCAAGGCGATCAAAAAGGCGAACCCTGGCGCCGTGCCCTATGCAATGGCGACGAAGAACAACAACGCGTTGAGCCCCGACTTCCAGGTATGGCTATGGACGTTCGGCGGCCACCTGTTCGACAGCAGCGGCAAGGTGGCGGTGAACAGCCCGGCAGGCGTGAAAGCGCTCAGTTTCATGGCCGGTCTCGTCAAGGACGGACTGGCTGCGAAAGACATCGACCGGCCGGACGCGCGCCGCATGTTCGCGCAGTACCAGACGGGCTTCTATAACGATGCGCCGCTCGCGCGCGGCTTTGCCCGCAGCAATTCGAGCATCGGCGACAAGTTCGACGCGCTCGTCATTGCGATGCCCACACCCGTGCTGCACGCGGGCGACATGCCGCGCTCGCTCGCGTGGGGGCATCTGCTCAGCATCTTCAGCGACGGCAAGCAGAAGATCGATGCGAACTCGCCGCAAGCGAAGCTGCTCGCGTATCTCGCGCTCAATGACGAATCGCAGTTGCGCATCTATAAAGACATCGGGCTCTTTCCGGTGACGAACAGCGCGCTCGACAAGCTGGCGTCCGATCCGTATGTGTCGATCTGGTCGAAGGCGGCCCGCAGCGCCACGCGCGACGAGACCTCGTTCTGGCCCAATTCGGCTTCGCTCACCACGGTGATCGGCGAAGAAGTGCAGGCCGCGGTGCTGGCCCAGAAGTCGCCGCAGGAGGCGATCGAGAGCATGAGCAAGCGCTTGCAGGACCAGACAGCGGGCATTTCGAGGTTCTGATATGAGTGATTCATCCATCACGTCCGCGGATCCGCCGCACGAAGCGCGTCGCCAGTCGACGCTCAAGCAACACGAGCGCAGGGTCGGTGTGGCGTTTGCGCTGCCCGCGCTGGCGGCGTTCGTCGTAATCATCCTGATTCCGTTCGTGAAGTCGCTGAAGCTGTCGCTGTTCAGGTACACGATCGATACGCCGGAGCCGCAATTCGTCGGCTTCGAAAATTTCTTCAAGCTGTTTCGCGATCCGGCCATCGTCAATGTCTGTCTGAACACGCTGGTGTTCGTGGTCAGCGCGACCTGCGTGACGATGGTGATCTCGCTCGCATGGGCGCTGATGATGAATCAGGCGTTCAAGGCGCGGGCGCTGGTACGCGCGGCATCGCTGCTGCCGTGGGTGCTGCCTTCGACGGTGACGGCTTTCCTCGCGGCGTGGATCTTCAACGGCCAGTACGGCGTGCTCAACGCAATCCTGCTTTCGACCGGACTGATATCCGAGCCGGTCACCTGGCTGGCGGAGCGTCATGGCGCGATGGCTTGTGTCGTCATCACGAAGGTATGGCTTTCCGTGCCGCTTTTCATGGCGTTTTTTCTCGCCGGTTTGCAAAGCGTTTCGCAGGACCAGGTCGATGCCGCGCGCGTCGATGGATGTCAGAACCTCGGCGTGTTGCGGCACGTGGTGCTGCCGCATCTCGCGCCCACCCTCATCATCGTGATGATTCTCGGCACGATGGGCAATCTGCAGGCCTTCGACGTGATTTATGCGTTGACGCAAGGCGGACCGGTTGGCGCCACCACGATGCTCTCCGTCGAAGTCTACAAGCAGGCGTTCGAGAACTGGGACATGGGCATGGCGTGCGCGGTCGGCGTGCTGTGGTTCGTGTTGATTGCCGTGCCTACGGTGTTTTATCTGCGTGCGCTATTCAAGCGGGAGGCCTGATGCTGCTCAACCTTCGAACTGGACCTGCCAGAACGACGTTCGTCGTGGCATTCGTGGCGATCGCGGCGTTCCTGTTTCTGCCGATCGTCTGGATGGTGATGACATCGATCAAGCCGCAAGGCGAAGTCTTTATACAGTTTCCGTCGTTCTGGCCGCACGCGCCGACGTTTGAAAACTATCGCGACCTGTTTGCGCAAGGCGAGATGGTCGGGTATCTGCGCAACAGCCTGTTGACGGCGGGCGGCGGCGCGTTACTCACCGTGACGCTGGCCACTTACGCGGCCTACAGTTTCGCGAAATTCCGTTATCGCGGACGCAAGGCGCTGATGGTGCTGATGCTCTCGGCGCAAATGTTTCCGTTCGCGATGCTGCTGATCAGCCTCTATCCGATCCTGCAGACACTCGGGCTGCTGAATACTCGAATCGGACTGGTTATTGCGTACATCGTGCTGGCGCTGCCGAGCGGCACATATATGTTGTACAGCTACTTCGTCAATATTCCGAACGAAATCATCGAGGCTGCGCGTACCGACGGCGCGAGCGAACTCTACATCCTGCATCGCATCGTGCTGCCGCTGGCGATGCCCGCGCTGGTCACCGTGGGACTGTATTCGTTCATGTGGGCGTGGAACGACCTGCTGTTCTCGCTGACGCTGATCACGTCGCCTGAGTTGCGCACGGTCGGTCCGGGCCTGCTGCTCGGCTACATGGGCGAGGGTAAGAGCGATTGGGGCGGCGCGATGGCGGCTTCGATCGTCAGTTCGTTGCCCGTGGTGATCGGCTTTGCCTTTCTTCAACGCTTCTTCATTCAAGGGCTCACGGCAGGAGCAGTCAAATCATGAGACTCGCGGACAAGGTTGCCATCGTTACCGGCACGGGGCAGGGCATCGGCCGCGCGGTGCTGCGGCGATTCGTGAAGGAGGGCGCGCGCGTGGTCGCGGTCGAATGGTCGCGTGAGGCGGGCGAGTCGTCGATCGAGGGCTTGCCCGAACAGCAGGTGCATCTGATCTGTGCCGACGCCCATTTGCAGTCGACGGTGGACGATGCCGTGCAGCAGGCACTGACTCGCTTCGGCGGATTGCATGCGCTGGTGAACAACGCGGTGCGCTACACGGAGCGCAATGTGGTCGATTGCACGGACGAGGACTGGGCCGCGACGATCGATTCGGCACTCGGTTCGACGTTCCGTTTTTGCCGTGCAGCGATTCCGCACATGCTTCGCCACGGCGGTGGCTCGATCGTGAATCTGGCTTCGATCAATCATCTGGTCGCCAATCCGGGGCTTGCCGCCTACACCGCGGCCAAAGGCGGCGTCGCCGCGCTGAGCAAGCAGATCGCGATCGAATACGGAACCCAGGGCATTCGCTGCAACGCGGTGTCGCCTGCGTTGATTGCGACCGAACGCACGATGAAAGGCGTCAGCGAACACGACATGCGTCTGAACCGCGAATGTTACCCAGTTGGCCGGGTTGGCGAGCCCGACGACGTCGCCAACGCGGTGCTGTTCCTCGCGTCGGACGAAGCATCGTTCATCACAGGCGTCGACCTCGCCGTGGACGGCGGGCTGACCTCGCTCGCCGCGAGCGCACTGCTGTCGACGCGGATTCGCGGCTGGTGGGGCCGTCCGCCGATCGTGCTGCCGGACGCATGACGCCTGGTGCATGACGCTTGAAGCATGCGATTGCAGCGGTGCGATCCATCGAGGACAACATTCATGAAGGAGACTACACATGGCTCAAGTTGAGCTGAAAGGGGTGCGCAAGACCTTTGGCCCCGCGACCGTGATTCACGGCGTCGATCTGAAAATCGACGACGGCGAGTTCTGCGTGTTCGTCGGGCCGTCGGGCTGCGGCAAGTCCACGCTGCTCAGGCTGATTGCCGGCCTCGAGGAATGCAGCGAAGGGACGGTTTCGATCGGCGGCATCGACGTCACGAATGCGCAACCGGCGCGCCGCGGTATTGCCATGGTGTTCCAGTCCTATGCGCTGTATCCACACATGAGCGTCGCGCAGAACATGGGCTTTGGACTCAGGATGGCGGGTGTGCCGCAAACGCAGATCGACGCGGCTGTCGAACGCGCCGCGCAGACGCTGAAAATCGAGCACCTGATGAGCCGTCGCCCGAAAGATCTGTCGGGCGGCCAGCGTCAGCGCGTGGCGATCGGACGTGCGATCGTGCGCGATCCCAAGCTGTTTCTCTTCGATGAGCCGCTGTCGAATCTGGATGCCGCGCTGCGCGTCGAGATGCGCGTCGAACTGTCGAAGATCAAGTCGCAACTCGGCACCACGTTTATCTACGTGACACACGATCAGATCGAAGCGATGACGCTCGCCGACAAGATCGTCGTGCTGCGCGACGGCAAGATCGAACAGGTTGGTTCGCCGCTCCAGTTGTACACGCGCCCGGCGAATCGTTTTGTCGCCGGTTTCATCGGCTCGCCGAAGATGAATTTTATCGACGTGGGCGCAATGGGTGGGCACGGCGCCGCGCTGGACGTCGCGTTGCCCGGCGGCGGCAAGCTGTCGTTTGCCGGCGATGTCCGCTTGCCGGCCGACAGGTCGATCACGCTCGGCGTGCGTCCCGAGCATCTCGAACTGGTCGCTCCGCACAACGGGCATTTGAGCGGCCGCGTCGTACTGGCCGAGCGGCTGGGCGGCGAAACCTATGTGCATGCGCAGGTCGAATCGGCGATGGTGCTGGTCAAGACGGCAGGCGATTCGCCGGTTCGGGCCGGGGAGAACATTGGCCTGTCCATTGCCACCCAACAGACGCATCTCTTCAATTCGGCCGGTTTGCGCATTCCCGTTGCCGAACCGCGCGCGTTGCAGGCCTGAAACAATGACACAGCATCCATTACAGATCGTCGCAGTGCGTCACTGGAAAGTGGCGATGCCGTTCAGCCAGGCGCTCGAATGGGGTTCGGGCGCGCGTCCCGCCGCGACGCGGCTCGTCGTCGAATTGACCTTGGCCAATGGTGTGAAGGGGTATGGGGAAACGATCTGCCTGCTCGAATTCATCGAGCCGGTGCTGGCCAGCACGATCATTCCGATTGCGAGGCAACACCGGGCCTGTGATGTCGAGCGCTTCACCCGGCACGTGTTCGGCGCGGGTTACTACCATCATAAACGCGCGGTCGTGATGGCGATGGCCGCCGTCGAGATGGCGATGTGGGACGCGCAAGGGCGCAGCGTTGATTGCCCCCTGGTGGACCTGTGGGGCGGTGCTTATCGTTCTCAGGTGGAGGTATCCGCGTATCTGTTTGGAACGGATGCGACGCAGTTGAAAGACGCCGCGCGGCGTTTTCTGGATGACGGCTATCGAAGCTTCAAGGTCAAGATCGGCATGACACCTGCGAGCGATCTTTCGAACGTCGAAGCCGTGAAGTCGGTGACAGGTGATTTGCCGTTGCGCGCCGATGTCAACAGCGCATGGACGCCGGGTACCGCAAAACGCATGCTGGAGTTGCTGCGGCCGTTCGATCTGCAATATGTCGAACAGCCGCTCGAACTCGATGACCTGCACGGCCACGCTCAACTGCGCGGCGCGCAACCGGTTCCGATCGCATTGGACGAGTCGGCCTATACGCTCGCGGACGTCGGCAATATCGTGCGACATGCGGCGGCCGATGTGATTCTGCTCGATCCGCACGAAATCGGCGGCCTGTGGCAAACCATCAAGGCAGCGGCAATCGCGGAAGCGCACGGCATTCCCGTGACGCTGCACAGCGGCGGCGAACTGGGCTTCTCGCAGTCCGCGTATGTGCATCTTGCGAGCAGTATTCCGAACATGTCGATCTCGATCGATTCCGAGCGCGCCTATCTTGCCGACGATGTCGTGCGTTCGGCGCCCACCGTGAAGGACGGCGTGTTCTCACTGCCCGACGGCGCCGGTCTCGGCATGCAGCCGGATTTCGACAAACTGGACCATTACAAGGTCGATCACATTCGCGGCGCGTACCTCGATGCGCGACGCCCCGGATGGTTCTCGACCAAGCCTGCATATTGACCGTGGAGACTAATAGATGAACAAGAACGACAGCGTTGCAACCCTCTCAGGCGTGTTCCCGGTCTTGCCCACGCCGTTCGACGAAGACGGCAAGCCCGACGTCGACAGTTTGCGCAGACTGGTGCGCTATCTGGTCGACGTGGGGGTCGACGGCATGACGTACCCGGGCGTCGCGAGCGAGTTCAACCAGTTGACGACGGAGGAGAGGCTGGCATTGACGGATATCGTGCTCGACGAACTCGACGGCCGCGTCCCGCTGGTTGCGGGCGTATCGAGCACCGATATCGGGAAGACGGTGCAGCTCGCGCAAGCGGCCGCCGGGCGCGGCGCGAGCGCGTTGATGATCGCCGTGCCACCCGATCGCGAGACGGCAGAGGCGCAGATTGAGTTCTTCTCCGCGGTTGCGCGGGCCGTTCCCGATACGCCGATCGTTTTGCAGAACGTGCCGGCGCCCGTGGGCGCGGGACTCGACCCCGACGTGCTGGTCGCGATCCTGAATGCCGTGCCGGGCATCCGTTACGTCAAGGAAGAAACGTTGCCGAGTGGGCAGCGGCTCACGTCGGTACGGCAGGCAGCGCCGCGCACGCTGCTCGGCGTACTGGGCGGCGCGGGCGGCCGCTATATCACCGACGAACTGCGGCGCGGCGCGTGCGGCACGATGCCTGCAATCGAGCTGGCGGAAGTTCACGTTGCGTTGTTCGCCGCGCATCGCGCGGGCGAGACGGAGCGCGTGCGACAACTATTCACGCGGATGCTGCCGATCCTGAACGTGCAAGCAGTGTTTCGCTGGTCGTTGACGAAGTATGTGCTGCACCGTCGTGGCCTGATCCGCTGCCGCCTGCAACGCGCGGCCGGCCCGTTGCTCGATAACGAGGATGTCGCCGACGTCGACGCATTCCTGCACGACATCGAGGATCTCCTCGCACCCTGCAGATGAGGAAGCAAACCATGCTGACACACGTACCTGGAATAGCCCGCGTCGAATCGTTCATCGTGTCGATTCCACGAGGCGAGCCGTATCTTGGCGGACTCGGCAAAGACGAGCAGATCAATCATCGCGGGTATCTGATCCGCAAAGGTAACAGGACGATCTATCCGACCACGGACATGTCGGTGCTGATCAAGCTGACTGCCGAGGACGGCACGGTGGGTTGGGGCGAAACCTACGGCATTGTCGCTCCAGAAGCCGTGACGGCGATTATCGACGACGTACTCGGACCCGCCGTCGTGGGGCGGGACCCTCGCGACGCGATGGTGATCCAGGAAGATCTGTACGACCTGATGCGAGTGCGCGGCTTCTTCGGCGGGTTCTACGTCGATGCCATCGCGGGCGTCGATATTGCGATCTGGGATCTGTTCGGCAAACTGGTCGGGCAGCCGGTCGTCAAGCTGATCGGCGGCCAGCGTCTGGAAGAGATT
Source organism: Paraburkholderia fungorum (assembly GCF_046027605.1). GTDB lineage: Bacteria > Pseudomonadota > Gammaproteobacteria > Burkholderiales > Burkholderiaceae > Paraburkholderia > Paraburkholderia fungorum_F. The sequence continues at coordinate 134,620 of NZ_JAQQEF010000003.1, read as the reverse complement.
CCTGCGTACGTGTCGGGCCTGCCGGGCCGCACGCTCGACGAACGTGTGGAACTGGCGCGTTCGTTCGTGAGCAGAGGCTTCAGTGCATTCAAATACCACGCGGCCGTCTCGTTCGACGGCATTGTCGAAGAAATGCGGGCATTGCGCGAAGGGCTCGGCGATACCGTCAAGCTTATGGTCGATCTGCATTGGAAGTTCACCGCGCAGGAAGCGATACAGCTTGCGGATCAGCTGGCGCGCTGGCGTCCGTATTTCATCGAAGCGCCTTGCGCGCCCGAAGACATGGAAGGGCAGGCGCGAGTCGGCGAACAGATTCGCGTGCCGCTTGCGCTTGGCGAGGAATGGCGCACGGTGTACGAATACCGTCCGCGACTGGAAAAGCGCTCGATGTCGATCATCCAGCCGGAGATGGGACATACGGGCATCAGCCAGTTCATGCAGATCGCGCGAATGGCGAACGCCTTTCACGTGAAGGTGATCCCGCACGCGACCATCGGCATCGGCATTTTTCAGGCGGCCAGCCTGCATGCGGCGGCAGCGCTGCCGAATCTGCCGATGCACGAGTACCAGCATTCTGTATTCGATCGCAACCTTCGCTATGTCAAGACGGCAATGCGCTGCATGAATGGTGCGTTTCAACTACCGCAGGGCCCCGGTCTCGGTGTCGAGCCGAGCGATGAGGTTTGGCAGTATGTGCGAAAGAAAACGATAAGCTGATAGCTACAGATCGGGAATAACTGCAACAGACGCTTATTCCCGGAGCGTACTTTGATAACTAAGGATACCGTATTATGAATCCATCTTTTATCAGCCTCGATTGGGGTACATCGAGTTTGAGAGCGACGCTGGTCTCGGCTGACGGAGAAATCATCGAGAGCCGAAGTGCCCCTGGCGGCGTCATGACCGTGAAGGACCGGGATTTCCATACACCGTTGAACGCGATCTGTGAGGACTGGATCGACATTCACGGTTGCCCGATCGTGGCAAGCGGGATGGTCGGCAGCCGGCAAGGTTGGGTCGAGGCGCCTTATCTGGCTTGTCCGGCGACGCCGGCAGCGGCTGCAATGGCATTCACGACGCTGCCGATCGCCGACAAGGTCGACATGCACATCATTCCTGGCGTGTGCTGCGGCGGGGGGGATTCGATACACGATGTGATGCGCGGCGAAGAGACGCAGATCTGGGGCGCGGCCGTCGGCTCTGAACGTCTTTGCGTTCTGCCGGGCACGCACAGCAAGTGGGTGTCTGTCGGTCAAGATTCCATGATCACCCACTTTGCGACTTACATAACGGGCGAACTGTATGGTTTGCTGACCAAGCACGGCATTCTCGGGCGACTGATGGAATTCGGTTCGCGCGACGACGACGCGTTCCATGCGGGCGTATCACTCGGGCTGAAACACCCGAACCAGGCGACGCATGTCGTATTTGCCGCGCGCACGGCGCGTCTGATGGATGAATTGCCTTCGACCGGCTTGCCGGACTACCTGTCGGGGATTCTGATCGGCGTGGAGGTGGCGAGTGCAATGGCGTCTTACACGCCGGATATGACGCTGCCAGTCGTATTGATCGGCGATGACGACCTGTGCAGACGCTACGAGCTGGCGTTGGGCGTGGCTGGTTTGCGGGTGGAGCGCGCCAGCGAAGGGGCGACAGTCCAGGGTCATGTGCGGATAGCGCGGGAAGCAGGGATCGTCGGACCGAAAGCGGGTTGAGCGGGCACGCCGCCGGTCCCTTGTCACGCAGGGCAATTTCCGGATTTCTCACATGAACGTCGATCCCACACGCACCTTCGATCATCCCATCGGAAAGAGCCCGTTCGCGCGACTGCGCCAGCTGGCGGCGCGGCACATTCGCTACGAAGTGATCGGCCTGATCTTCATCGTCATGACGATCAATCTCGCGGATCGCGCAGCGATGTCGATTGCGGCCACGCCGATGTCCGCTGAGTTGCATTTGAATCACCTGCAGCTGGGCTGGATTTTCTCGTCGTTCGCGTGGGCCTACACACTCTTCCAGTTGGCCGGCGGCTGGACGTTGGATCGGTTCGGGGCCAAACGCACTTATACATGCGCCGTTTTCCTGTGGTCTTTTTGCGCGGCGGGCGTAGGCCTTGCCCCTCTCTTTGGACCGCACGCGGCGAGCGTACTGATCTTCGCGTTGATCTTCATGATCGGCATGGCAGCGGCGCCTTGCTATCCCGCCAACGCCAAGATCGTGTCAGCCTGGTTTCCGGCAACCGAGCGCGGGACGGCATCGGCGATCTTCAACGCCACGCAGTACTTCGCCGCCGCGGCGTTTACGCCCGCGCTCGCTCTGCTTGCCGCCAACTTCGGATGGCGCTCGGTCTTCTTTGCCATGGGCGCCATCGGCATCGCTGCAGGCGCGCTATTTGGACTCAGGCTGAAAGGGCCGCTGGATCACCCTCGGCTGACTACAGCGGAGCGCGAGTTCATCGAGGCGGGCGGCGGAACACTGGACATGGATGGCGGTAGCAAGCACGGCCGTTCGCTCGCAATGCAGGGCAAACGGCCCCGGCGACGGGCCCGCTTCGACACATTGCGCCGCCTGCTGCAAAACCGCGTGCTGCTGGGAATTTCCTTCGCACAGTACTGCATCAGCACGCTGAGCTTCTTCTTTATCATGTGGTTTCCTGTTTATCTGGTGCAGGAAAAACATATCTCCTTGCTGCATGCCGGGATACTGGCGTCCGTACCTGCCATTTGCGGATTTTCCGGCGGAATTCTAGGCGGAATGTTTTCTGACCTGCTTCTGCGACGAGGCCGGACACTCACCGTCGCGCGCAAGGTGCCCATATACGTGGGGATGCTGATGGCTTCCACCATCGTGGCGTGCAATTACGTGAGCGCAGACTGGCTCGTTGTCACGATCATGGCACTGGCTTTCTTCGGTAAGGGTTTCGGCGCACTCGGGTGGGCGGTTATCGCCGATACGTCGCCGGTGAACGCGTCAGGTCTGACTGCGTCGGTGTTCAATACGTTCAGTAGCGTCTCGGGTATCACCACACCGATTGCTATCGGTTATCTGGTCCACACCATGCACTCATTCAACGGTGCGCTGATATTCGTCGCTGCCCACGCTCTGCTGGCGGTCGCCAGTTATGCCTTCGTGGTCGGCACGATCAGACGAATCGATCCGATTTAAGGGCGTGTGGGCTCGTCGCTGCCGGTAACATCGCCTCGACCGATGCAACGATTCGTTCAAAGTCTCGCAAATTCAACGCGTCCATTTTTCTGAGCACCGCCTTGATTTGCGTTCTGATCGTGCCCAGAGAAACGTCGCGGGAGCGTGCTACGTCTTCGGCGGATCGTCCACCAATCAGTGTCATCGCCACGTCGGTTTCCGCTTTCGACAAATCGAACAGGCTTCGCAGCAACTCCCCATGAGCGGGCGAGTGCTTGACTGAAATTTCCCGCGCCGTCACTAAAGCGACACCTTTCGCCAGTTGCATTCGCGGGTCAGCACACGTTCGGTCGACAAAGCAATCAGGAACGGGAGAGACAAGCACGGCCAGACCTGTCGCCAAGGAGGCCGTCGCCGGCGAACGAATCCGCATCGCACCGCCGGATCGCCCCGACGCCGCGGCTAACACCAGCGCTGCCAGCGTTTTGTTGTCGTCACGATGCGCCGCCGTGAGAAACGCAGAACTGCCAGGCATCGGCCCGGATCTCACGACACGCAAACCACACGAAGCTGACGCAGCCTTATTGACCGCTGCCGTGTTGGCAAACAGGATCCGCAGGTCGGCGGATACGATCATCGCGTATCCGGGCAGCGCCTCCAGTGCGGCTCGGCCGTAGTCGGGCTGGCCGGCAAGGCTCGACATTTGTCGACGCAACTGCAGTCCCCGCTCCAGATGCGGACGAAGGCGTCCAATCAGCGTCAGCTCCTCTGCGTCGAACGGGCCGGATAGGCCGTCGCGGCTGAAGCCTAAGCCTATTGCGTCGCAGTGGGTCAGCCGGGCATAGCCCACGTGCTGAAGATCATATTCACGCATGCACTCGTGGTAGTACGCGCTTTTGACGAGTTCCTGCCTGGAGATGATTTCGTCGCCACTCGTCACAAGGGGAACGCTTGCACGGGTCCCCGCCGTCGATGCTGTCGTGGAGCCCCAATTGTGAAAGGGGTTGACCTTGAGTCCGTGCGAGAAATACTGATGCTTCGCCTGCATTTCGTCGAACGGCATGAGCAGATTCGACTTCGTTTCATTGTCCAGCCCGGGCGCCCACATCGCCACCGTATGCGCGCCTGTCAGCCTTCGAATCCCGCGGCCGACATCCATCCAGCTCCGTTGCCCCATCGCAGCCTCGTATATCTCTCCGACGAGTTCGTCTGCGCTGTATGCCGTCATACAGTCACCTCGCGTGATTTCCTCAGCCTGGCGCGGTTCAGCGATGTGCCAGCACGATATAGAAGGCAAATTGTAATAATCGACTCGAGCACAACCGCCTCTTCAGCAGAACAATAACTCCGCTATCACCAGTTATGGGGATGTTTCGTAAAAAACGAACCCGCACAATTCGGGGCAACGGATTTTGGAGAAGGATTGGCCGCCAAGGCAGGCTGTGTGATTGCCCGATTCTGCTCCAGATAGGGCTAATTCTGTAAATCTTTAAAAACTGGCCTGACGCGCTGCAGTGAAAAGGCTTATGTCATGCATTAGGACCGTCTGATGACTCTACGAAGACGTTGTTCGAAACAAGACGGGGAGATCACTTGAACCGACAGCGTCCGGCCCATGGACACAGGGAACGCTTTCGGCACTTCACGAGGAAACGATGCGAGTATTACTTGTTGAAAATGATCTGGATAAAGGTCGAAACCTGTCCTGCGCGTTGAAGGAGGCGGATTACACGGTCGATTGGGTTCGTGATGGCAAGGCTGGAAAAGACGCGATTGGAAATGCCGGTTACGCCGTCGCTTTAATCAACATCGGGCTTCCAGGTGTTTGCGGAATCGATCTGCTGAAGGCATCGCGTGCTGCAGGTATCACGATCCCGGTGCTGCTTCTCTCCGCAAATAACGATCCTGAAACGCGTGCGCGCGGTCTCGACACCGGCGCCGATGATTTCGTACTCAAACCATTCGATACCCGGGAACTGCTCGCGCGCATTCGTGCGGTATTGCGGCGCACTGCCGGCTACGCAACCTCACGAATCGGCGACCAGACGATCAGTCTCGATCTGGACAAGCACACGTTCTTCTATAACGGTGCCGAGTCGTCGCTCTCCGCGCGTGAGTTTGTGCTGATGCGTGCCTTTCTGGAGCGACGCGGCTCGGTGCTGTCGCGAGGGCAGCTCGAAGAACGGCTATACGGCTGGGCAAGAGAGGTAGATAGCAATGCAGTCGACGTATTGATCCATGGGATGCGGAAGAAATATGGGCAATCGTTGATCCGCAACGTCCGGGGCATTGGCTGGACTGTGATGCCGGCAGAATCTTCCAGCGGCGCGCTTCGTAACACAACGCGGGCTCAGACGGCCTCACGGGCTACCCATTGATCTTGTTCCAACGGCGTCGCTGTGCTGTGGCTTCCAGCACAATTTCGTCGGATGTAACGAAAAATGCTGGTCCTGTCGTTCGGTGGAACTAACATGAAAACACCTCCAATGCACAACGCGTAGCGTGGGCTGACTCGCGCAGGCCGCATCAAGGTGCAATTTCCAAATGGAGGCGACCTGCGGGTGAAGGGAAGCAGCCCTCGGCCTGTCAGCAGCGATTTGTCGAGCAAACGCGCACGCGCATCGATGGGTGCGTGCGCGTGACGATGGAGACGAAAATGAAAGTCCTCTTCAAAAGCTTCGCGGCTGCAGCGTTGATGTCGACCTTTGCGACGGCCGGATCTGCCCAGAATGCAGATGCGGCCCGTGAGGCGGGAGCGAGTGGTGTGGGGGCGGCCCACTCGGGAGCGGGGATGCGAGGCACTAGCGTTGCCCAGGCGTCTCAGAGTGGCGATCGACCACGCACACCTGGCGCAGTCCGCGCGCCCCATTCCGCGTCGGCGGCCTCCGGACGACGCGAGACAGCACCTGATAACCGCGGTGCGAGCGCGCCGGCTGATCAAGGGGTGACGCGCGGTGGACCTGAGAATCCGAGCGGACTGAAGAAGCCCGATTGACACTCGCCAGCGTGTTCAGGAACACCTCCTTGTGCAGGTGATAGTCCGCATCTCCTCTTCTGATTCACTCGCTTTTTCTCCTGGTCCACCATCAGAAACGAAAGGTGTTGCAACGAGAGGTTGACTCCACCCGCTGCATTACTATCTGCAAGATTTGTCAGGTACTCATATTCCTAAGACATCACTATCGCATTCATTAGGAACTGCGATTGGACCAGTCAGAGGCATCGACATAGGATTCAACCCGATGGGCGATGTCTTGAGTAGTAACTGATCCTAGGAACCGAAATATGCAACATGCAACTAAATTCTTTAAAAGAACGCTTCTGTCCGTTGTCTTGAGCGCCACGATGTTGCCGCCTGTCTTTGCAGCCGACATGACCCGCGACAATGGCTCTCCCGTTGGAGACAATCAGAATTCGGAAACAGCGGGTCCGGAAGGCCCCGTGCTATTGCAGGATTCGCATCTGGTTGAAAAGCTGCAGCGTTTCGACCGTGAGCGTATTCCCGAGCGTGTCGTTCATGCGCGAGGCACGGGCGCCTTCGGCGAATTCGTTCCAAGCACCGATCTATCCGATCTGACAACAGCGCAGGTCTTCTCGCCGGGCAGTAAAACGCCGGTATTCGTGCGGTTCTCGACGGTGATGGGCTACCGCGGATCTCCTGAACAAGCGCGCGATCCCCGCGGTTTCGCGATCAAGTTCTACACCGGGCAAGGCAATTGGGACATGGTCGGCATTAACTGGCCGATCTTCTTCATTCGCGACGCGATCAAGTTCCCTGACTTCGTCCACGCTAACAAACCCAGCGCGGTCACCGGGGTTCAGGACGCCAATCTGGCGTTTGATTTCTTTGCGCATACGCCTGAAGCGACGAATATGCTCACGCATCTTTATGGCGACGACGGCATGCCCGATTCGTACAGGCACATGGACGGATTTGGAGTACATGCCTTCAAGTTCGTGAATGCGAAGGGCGAGGTGCACTACGTCAAGTTCCACTGGGTCAGCGATCAGGGCAAGAAGGACTTGCGTCCCGGTGAAATCGCCGCATCCATCGGCTCGGACTGGAATCTGATGACCAACGATCTCTACGGCGCAATCCGGAAGGGCGATTTCCCGAAGTGGGATCTATACGTCCAGGTTCTCAAGCCGTCCGATCTGAACAAGTTCTCTTACGATGCGCTTGACGACACCAAGGAATGGCTCGGCGTACCTGAGCGCAAGATCGGCACCATGACGCTGAACCGCGTGCCCGACAACTACTTCGAGTCCACCGAAGAGTCCGCGTTTGCGCCGTCCAGACTGGTTCCCGGCATTGAACCGTCGGAAGACCGGATGCTCCAGGGCCGTTTGTTTGCCTACGCCGATACGCAAATGTACCGGTTGGGTGCGAACTACAATTCGCTTCCGATCAACCGCCCGCTGATTGACGTCCACAACAACAATCAGGACGGGAAAATGAACGCGAGCGGTCGTACCGGCGACGTCAACTATGAGCCGTCGGGGATTAGCGAGCTAAGCCAGGACCCGAAATACAAGTATGTACAGACGCCATTGTCCGGCACGACGCAGCAGATCGCGATTCACAAGAAGCAGAACTTCCGGCAAGCGGGTCAGTATTTCGAAAGTCTTACCGAGCAAGGCAAGGGCGATCTCGTCACCGCGCTGTCCGGCGACCTGAGCCATGTCACGAACGAAGACAACAAGTACACGATGCTGTCTTACTTCAACAAGGCCGATCCCGATCTGGGTGCTCGCCTGATTCGAGCGCTGAATGCGGACGGCTCGAAGGTGAAGACGATGTCGGCGAAGCTGTCCGATGAGTGATTTCAGGCGAACTTGATACGCCTTGAGTCGCCACTGCGTAACAGGAGGCACGCCGCTCATCCGGCGTGCCTCGTCTCACGGAAACACCTCGCATGAAGCAGCGTAGACACTTTGGTTTTGCATGGCCTTCCATCGCCGGCGTGGCTGCATGTGCCATGTTGCTGGCCGGATGCGCATCGGAAGTCATGCCTGTCCCGCAACTGCAAGCGAACCAGCGCGTCGAAGCGCATCAATACGACCGCGAATGGTTTAACGCTGCACGAGAAGGACGATGGGACATTCTCGATGCCTTGCTCAAGGCGGGTTATCCAATCGAAAGCGCCAATTCGAGCGGCTACACAGCGCTGATTCTTGCCGCCTACGACAATCATCCAGATACGGTCGACAAGCTGATAGCCGCAGGCGCGAATGCGTGCGCAGCAGACGGTAATGGCAATACGGCTTTGATGGGCGTCATTTACAAAGGTCAGCTCGACATTGCAAGGACGCTCTTGCAAACGCACTGCGACGTTAACGCAACCAATAACGCGGGCGAAACCGCACTTGCTTTCGCCGCGCTGTTTGGACGTTTTAGCCTGTTCAATGATCTGATCGCACATGGCGCGGACCCGGATCATGAGGACGCGCGGGGAAACACTGCGCTTGCGACCGTTCAGGCGCAAGGCAATACGGTGGCAATGGAAGCACTCAGAAAGGTCGGTGCGACGCATTGATAGAAGTCCCTCGAGGCGAAATGAAAGTATCGACTCGATTTCTCGGGTGAGAAGGGGGCCCACTGGATAACCGTGACGTTGCGGTCCGATTACATTTTCGTCATCGGACATCGTCCTCGATCGTCTTTATCAAGGCTCAAATCCTTACGCATGCTCAATCCCCCCGACTGTATAGCGATCTTCAATGAGCGTCATCGATAGAACCAACTTCACCCGCCGGTTGACTATCGACAGACTAATGTAAACCTCAAGTGGAAGATCAGATGCTCAACATCATCAAGCAATTCAATGTACGCAATTCGGACAGCAGGTCTCGCGCAGACCATGGGCGGCACGAGAAGGCGGCTTCATATCTTCGGCACGTCATTTCGCGCTGTGCGCAAGTAGGATTGGGGGCGTCGCTTGCCGGGTTCGCCAGCTTATGCTTCGCCCAGAGCCAGGCTGCGAGCACAAGTGCAAGCAACGTTGCACAGGGTCCGTCGATTGCGACGTGTGTAGCGTGCCATGGTGCGTTGGGTGCCGGAAGTGAAATGGGCGTGCCGCGGCTGGCAGGCAAGAATCCGGAGTACCTTGCGCATGCGCTGTCGATGTTCAAGGCCGGCACGCGTGTCAGCCCTCCGATGCAGGCGGTCACTCAGAACCTGTCGGACAGCGACATGCGTGCTCTCGCGGTGTTCTTTTCGAACCAGCATCCGCCGCTTGTGAAAGCTTCACAGCCGCCAGCGCCGGAGCTCGTCGCGGCCGGCAAGCAACTCGCCGAAATGGGAGCGGGCACGAGCGTAGCGGCATGCTTCAGTTGCCACGCCGCGGGCGGCAAGGGCAACGGCGCGCGCTTCCCCGGTATCGCAGGCGAGCCCGCCGCATTTACCGTCGCCCGGCTGCACGAATTCCAGGCGCGCGCAAAAGCCGCTCCGCCGAAAGCCGGAACGATGACAGCAGTAGCGGCTACGCTGAATGACACGCAGATCGAGCAGGTCGCCGCTTATCTGTCCGTTACCGGCCCCTGAGTATGTTGAACACCGACTCGCAACGCGCGCCGAGCGCTCGTCGTAGTCTGCCGCGGGTTTGGATATGTCGTATAAACGGTCGGCCCCGGCTGTCTATTCCATTTTCGTGCATGGATTGATGCAGCGCAGGCGCGAATGGATTGGCGGCGCCGCGCGAGATGGGACACAGGAAAACATGCGACCAGTCACGCAATGCCCCCAACCATCCGCCGCGCCGTCGCTTGACTTGTTCGTGTCAACCATCTGCGACCGGCCTCATGCCGACGGGCCCTTGACCTGACCGGGACGCCCTTCGCGGCGAAACAAGGCCGGTCCGCCCAATGCCAACCGGTGACCGCTCCGAATGGAATATCGTGGCTCCGGCAGACGTTTACCGTGCGCAGTCTCGCAAAGCGCAGCGGGTCGTACACACGGGAGGTCACGATGAAAACTACCAGGCTGTTATTAGCATTCCTCATGCTTGCTTCGCTAGCCTTAACGGGATGCCCATCAGACGGGAGTTCGCACGGCGGCGGCGCGACGTCGAGCAGTGGCAGCAGCAGTAGTGGCGGATATTAACCATTGCTGATGCGTCGGAAGCGGCGTGCAATCAGAAGTCGAGCGAATACGTCAGTCAGATGTCAGGTAAGCCGTGGTTCGGGAGGTTCCGCTCGGATGAGTTGAACGTCGGATCAGTCGCTCGTCCCGGAGCAGGCGACGCCTGCCCCGGTCCGCCGCCTGGCTAACGGTGTTCTGGACACATGTGGGGCGTGTGGGATGAAAAGCGATAACAATACGAAGGCGGGATTCGCGTTCGTGGCGTTCCTGCTTGCTTCGACTGTCGCGGTGGCAATCTGGTATGCCGTTTCCCTAAGCCAGTATGCGACCTATCAGATCTATACCCAGGAGTCGGTCTCAGGTCTGGTTGCCGATGCCCCGGTTGAATTTCACGGCGTCGAGGTGGGAAAGGTAAAAAGCGTCAGGCTGGTCAATTCGCATTCAGTAGGCATCGTACTGAGTATCGACAAGACTGCGCCGGTTACTTCGATTACCGTAGCGACGATTACCTCGCGAGGACTCGCGACACGCGGGTTTACCGGCTACGTTTGCATTGCTCTTGAAGATGTCGGCATCAATCCGCGGCCACTGACTGCCCGGCCCGGCGAGGCCTATCCGACCATACCGACGGCTCCGTCAAACGTCGTGACGCTCGACACGACGATCAATCAGGTCAACGCAAATTTTCAGATCGTCACCGGATTGCTGAAATCAATACTCGACACGAAGACCGTAGCATCATTGAAGCAATCAGCGGACAATTTGCAGCAGGTCACCCAGGTCCTGGTGGAAAATACCAACAAGCTCAACGCTATCGTTGCCAATACTGAACGCGCCAGTCGTCGTTTTGAGCCCTTGCTGCGGTCGAGCGACAGCGCAGTGAGAGCGCTTCAAACGCAGACCTTGCCTGAAGCGCACGCGTTGCTGCAATCGAGCAATGACGCCGTGACAGCACTCCAGACGCAAATTTTGCCTGAAGCGCACAAGGCTCTGTTCAATCTTGACAATCTGTCCAGTTCCTTCACTGACCTGGCGACTAAGGTCAACCGAGACCCCTCAATCGTGATTCGCGGAACTGCGCCGCGGCCACTCGGACCGGGGGAACGAAAATGAAAGTCGATACGCGCAGGACGATCTTCAGCGTGCTCTGCGTCGTCCTGCTGTCGGGCTGCGCGCTACTCTCACCGGTCAAGACAGATACGAAACAATATGCGCTGACCGATATCCCGCTCGATCTGCCCAGCGAGCGGACTCACTCCGGGACCCTGCTGGTCCTCTTCCCCGATACCGAACCGCTCTATGCCACCACGCAGATGGTCTATACGACGCAGGCTTATCAGATCGCGTACTTCAGTCAAAATGAATGGGCAGAGACACCGTCGCAGATGATTCAGCCTTTAATCGTCGAGACACTTCGGCACACTCACTATTTCAGCGAAGTTCTGCCGTCCCCCGATTTCGGTCGCCACACGTTCGTGCTTCGCAGCGAAATCCTGAACTTAAAGCAGGACTTCACGTCGGAGCCCGCGATGCTGCGACTCACGATGCGTTTCTATCTGAGCCGTGAAGCCACGAATCAGGTCATTGCGACCAGGGAATTGTCAGTGAGTGAACCCATGCGGGAGAGGAACCCCTACGCGGGCGTCGTGGCTGCCAATGAGGCGATGGTAACGCTATTGCGGGAACTGGCCGCGTTGGTGGTCGATAACGCGAACTAGGGCAGCATTCTGCGCAAGGTGTCGTCTTTGAGCACGAAATGATGCATCAGCGCCGCGCCCACATGAACGAATATGAACAGGATGAGCGCGAAACCGAACCACTTGTGGATATCGATGAGTCGTTGAAACAGATAATCGTCATGAGGGAGGAAATCTGGCAGCATGAATAGGCCAAAGAACGATACCGGGATGCCAGCGGCGGAAGACATCAGCCACCCTGTCATCGGCAACGCGAACATCAGGGCATAAAAACAAAGATGAACGAATCGGGCAGCGATTTGTTGCCAATCGGGCAGGTGTGCAACCAATTGCGGCAGTATATGAGTCAAACGCCAGGCCAATCGCGCCGCGAGTAAGACGAGAACCAGCAAGCCGACCTCCTTATGGAAGAGAATCAACACGATCTTCTTCGTATTGAAGCCGACATCGGGAAGCGTGACCATGTAAAGACCCAATGCCGCAAGCCCGATGATAAGAAAAGCCATCGACCAGTGGAGCAGCATCGCGACCGCGCCAAAGCGTTCCTTCGTGTTCGCAATCGACGTCATCGACTGTGCTCTCCTGATCAGAGGTCGCGCCAGTGCCAGGCTAATCCATTTTCATCTTTCGGCGCCGGCTGTGCGCGGCTCATTGTTCACACGTCAATTGCGTACTACGAGAGCTAAACGTACGACTGACGATACTTATTCCCGTGTTCCCGAGCTGTTCCCATCCCCCGACGCGACAAAGTCGATCGGTCCGCGATGGGCGCTCGGCTTGCCGCGTGGCTTTTCCGTTTGGGTGCGTTTGCAAAAATGAATTGAAGGAAGTGTTTTGTTTACTCGCTCGCAGCGACGATGCGAGCGAGCCACTGTAGGACAAGGTGATCAGGCAATGAGCTTCAAGTGCTCAACAAGGATAGTGCTGCCAATGGCGACCAGCACAATGCCGCCCGCCAGTTCCGCACGCCTGCCCGCAACGTTGCCGACGACACGGCCCAGCATGACCCCGATCGTGACCATCGCCATGGTGGCGAGACCGATCGCTGCTGCGGTCGAATAGATGTTCACGTCGACAAAGGCGAGACCGGCGCCGACTGCCATCGCATCGATGCTGGTGGCAAAACCGGTCAGTGCCAGCAGCCAGAAGGAATGGGTGGCCGGCTTCTTTTCTTCGACTTCCCTGGCGGAAAAGCTATTGAAGACCATGCGGGCGCCGAGGATGAACAGCAGCGTGAATGCGATCCAGTGATCCCAGGCGGAGACGTATTGGGCTGCAGCCTTGCCGAGGAACCATCCGATTAAAGGCGTCAGCGCCTCAATGATTCCGAAGATCAGTCCCGTCCTGACGGCTTCGCGCCAGCGAGGACGATGAAGGGTGGCGCCTTTGCCGATCGCAGCCGCAAAGGCGTCGGTAGACATGGCAAAAGCGAGGAAGAGGGTTGTGACGGGATTCATGACAGGAAGCGCTCATGGCCGGGCGGAAAACCGCGACACACCGTCGCGCCCGACCGGTCGCGTGGTGTGTCGATGGTCTTGCCAACCAAAGGGCTGCCTGCACCACGGTCTGCTCGACCGAGTATGTTGATGCAGGCGCTTCTGGGTAGAAGCCGGCTACTCCCCAAAGACAGGGGCGAGCATATCACGTCAGAAAGGATTTCGTAATAATGATTGCATGCAGCGGTGCTCGACCGGGCAAACGGCTATTCGAAAGTTGTCCAGGCGGATACTTTCGAACAACTTTCGCCCACACAGATTTAATATACCCCTCCACCCTATCCGACTTATACTCCCCCTAGGTATATGGGAGATCATTGATGAGCCACACCATTCGCGAGAAACAGAAGCTGCTCAACCGGGTCCGGCGCATCAAGGGCCAGGTCGAAGCCATCGAGCGGGCGCTCGTGGAGGAGCAGGGGTGCATTGACATCCTGCAGCAGATAACCAGTTGCCGCGGTGCGATGAATGGCCTCCTGGCTGTCGTGCTCGAGGACCATATCCGCACCCATCTCGTCGATGCGGACACCAACGAAGAGCCGGCCGGCAGCGCGACGGATCAGCTTATCGAGGTCGTTCACAGCTATTTCAAGTAGAGCGGAACATGAGTGATTTCAAAAGCGCCGCCTTTGGCGCAGGACATGACCACAACTTTCTCGGTGCCGGTCATGAAAAGAACGAGCGCAAGACCTGGGCCGTGATAGCGCTATGCAGCGTAATGATGCTGATTGAGATCGTCGGCGGCAGTATGTTCGGCTCGCTTGCGCTTGTCGCCGATGGTCTGCATATGTCGACGCATGCCGGCGCGATGTTGATTGCGGCACTTGCCTACACGTATGCGCGCAGGCATGCCACCGATCCTCGTTTCGTGTTCGGTACCGGCAAACTTGGCGATCTCGCAGGCTTCACGAGTGCCATCGTGCTGGCGATGATTGCAGTGCTGATTGGCTACGGGGCGGTGTCGCGTTTTCTGTCGCCGGTACCCATTCATTTTGGCGAAGCGATTCCTATCGCGGTGGTCGGCCTGCTGGTCAACCTGGCAAGCGTGTGGCTGCTGAGCGGAGGCGACTACGGGCATAGTCATGGTCATAGCCACGGACACGGCCATGATCACGGCCACAGTCACGACCATAATCACGACCATGCTCACGACGAGCATGCCCATGAAGACGCGACCCGCGACCATAACATCCGCTCGGCCTACATCCACGTGATGGCGGATGCGGCGGTCTCCGTGCTGGCTATCATCGGCCTCTTACTGGCACGCGCATTTGGCTGGCTCTGGATGGACCCGCTCGCGGGTGTCATCGGCGCGCTGGTGATTGCAAACTGGTCCTATGGGCTGATGCGCGACACCGGTGCAATCCTGCTCGACATGAGCTCCGACCGACGCATGGCGGAGAACGTGCGCAACGCTATCGAGGAGCGTGGCGACAAGGTCGTCGATCTGCATGTATGGCGGGTGGGTCCAGGTCACATGAGTGCCGTGGTGTCCGTGGCAACAGGTGAGCCCCGGCATGATTCGCGCTTCTATCACGCGGTGCTCGAGCAGTTCAAGGGGCTGTCACATGTCACCGTTGAAGTGCAGACCTCACACGCGGTGGCCTGATCTATGGCAGTCGAGTCGGCGTGCATTGATGGCCGTGGCTTCGATGCCCGGCGTTGCCCCCGGGCGCCACATCTTTGAATAACCCGCTCTGGCGAGCGTCTCCATTTGCCACGAGCTTCCCGTGCGATAACTTGCGTCTATCACACATGGCGCGATAGAATCGCGCCTGTTCATTGGGGAGTAGCCGCCTCGAACGCGATGTTCGAGGGCGCACGTCAACATACTTGGCGAGTCGAGAGATCCGCTATGGCGTGCGCAGCCAAGCGCCTGGCAAGACTGATGGCACGCATTCCGACCTAACCGGGTCGCCGGAATGCGCGTCATCGCGTTCTTTCAGCGCGGCCCGGATACAACAACCCATGCAATCCTTCCTTGTCTCGACCAGCGTGGTCGGCCTTGCCGAAATTGGCGACAAGACCCAACTGCTGTCCCTGGTATTGGCCGCGCGATATCGCAAGCCCATTCCCATCATCCTGGGTGTTTTTGCCGCTACCCTCATCAACCATGGTGCATCCGGCGCACTCGGCGCGTGGCTGGCGAGCGTTCTGAGTCCGGGCATTCTGAATTGGGCGGTAGTCGCGTCGTTCGCGGTGATGGCAGTGTGGATTCTTGTTCCGGACAAGCTGGACGACGCTGATGCGGTGTTGACCAAAAACTCGATGGGTGTGTTCGGCACAACCGCGCTCACATTCTTTCTCGCCGAAATGGGCGATAAAACCCAAATCGTCACCATTGCTCTCGCTGCGCGCTTTCACGAGTTCTTCGGCGTCGTCGCGGGCACAACACTCGGCATGATGCTGGCAAATGTGCCCGTCATCTACCTGGGACACAAGTTCGCCGACCGCCTGCCAACCAGGGCGGTCCACATTCTGGCCGCCATCATCTTCGTTGTCCTCGGTGTCCTCGCCCTTAGGACCGCGCTGTACCCGCAAGAGCACCCGCTGTTCTAGTTCGAAAGTTTGCTTCATGCGCTCAGCGTGTGCGCCATCTCCGGCGCATTCCTTGAGAGTTGCACCGCACCGGCGCGCCACGGCCCACTGCGATGACCGAATTCAAAAAAGCCGGAGAACGGGTTTTACAGGTTCGAGCCCGTATTGCGGCAGCTGGTGTGTTGGTCGCTTCAGCAATTCGTTAGACAAAGAACGCGCCGAAGCGCTCTGAAAAACCCACGTTTCACGCACGGTGCCGGAATAAGCCGGCGTGCACTATCGTTTACTCATCGTGCAACCATGTCTCGAGCGTCAAGGCCTGCTGCAGCAAGCCCGCGGCGTGAATTTGCGCAAGCACACCGATGTGCTGGGCGACGCCGACGACTCGGCGTCGAAAACGTCGGGGATTCAGGTGGCCAACCATCATGGACAAACTGCTTCGTATCGGGACATTGCTCGCGTGTCTCGGCTTCGCTGCGCCTGCACTGGCGCAAACCTACGACGAGCAACCCGCGCCGGCCGATAGCGCGAATTGCCGCGCAGTTGTCGGGCAGGCGGACATCGATGGGACGATCCAGCAGGTCGTCGGACGTGCGTGCCTGCAGAGTGATGGGACCTGGCAGATTGTGCAAAGCGAGGATGGCAGCGTGCTGTGGTACCCGGTCGCTGCCTATCCCTATCCCGACCCGTGGTGGTGGGGGCCGCCGATATTCATCGGCGGCGGCGTGAGTCTGATCTTTGTCGACCATTTCCATCACTTTCACCATTTCGACCACTTTCATCAGTTTGGTCACAATCACTTCGTGCCATTCGGAACGGGCTTTCATCGCAGGCCATTCCCCAGCGGTGGTATGCGTGGATTCGGTGGAACCAGGGGATTCGGCGGCATGCATCGGCGCTAGTCCGACTTTCCCTTTGTGCGCTTCGCTTTACCGCAAGCAACTCGCCCAAGGCTTCGCTGCATGGCGTCGCTTCGTCGAACTCATCCAGAATCCGCCGACCGTCCGGGCAAACACCTGTTTCCTGTAGTTTTACACCGTCGATAATCAACCTGACAATGCCGCCGCGGCAGCCCGATAGCGGTATGATTGCCGGCATCCCGCGCGACAATCAGGCGACGCAAGGTCCGGGCCGGGGCGCGCGTCGCCCCCGTCGCGTAGCCGGTCACCGCGGCGTCACCCGAGTACGGTTTCGCATACGAGCGCGAGGAGATCGAGGCGGCCGTCGACGGCATCTGCATTGCGAACTTCCCCGAACAGACGGCCGCGGCTCTGAAGATGTCGATCCCGAATGCCTCAGGCAGCCAGATTGCGCGAGGCATTGCTGATGCGTGGAGGCAGCAGATATGTCATGGTCTAGTCCTCTACAGTGGACCAGACGGTCCGCTTTTGCTAACTATGCGGTTGCAGTTCTGTCGGTTGTAGCGGCGTTCGTCGCCGCACTGCTGCTGGAACCTCACATGCATAGTAGTCCGTTCGTTTCGCTGTCTCTATGCGCAATCATGTTCAGCGCCTGGTTCGGTGGCCTCGGGCCGGGTTTGCTCGCAACCGCGCTATCCGTCGCGTGTTTCACTTATCACTTTGTCCCGCCCGTCGACTCGTTCAAGGTTGCGTCTGCGGACTTGCCCCGCATCGTCCTGCTTGCGGTGACAGGCCTGTTCGTGGTGTGGCTGAACGTTGCGCGAAGAGGTGTGGAAGGCGCGTTGCGGCGCAGTGAGGCCAATCTGGCCGAGGCTCAACGGTTAAGTCATACGGGGACCTTTGGCTGGAAGCTAACCAGCGGCGACATGGTCTGGTCGAAAGAGACATATCGGATATTTGGCGTGGACGAAACGGTCGAGCCGACGATCGACCTCGTTCTTCAACGCGTTCATCCGGATGACCGGGAATTTGTTCTGCGAGAGATGGATCGCGTGGCACTTGGTGAACCAGCGAACGACTACGAGCACCGTCTTCTGATGCCGGATGGAACGATCAAACACCTGATCGTTTTGGCCCATCGCGCGAAATACGAATCGGGCGAGGAATTCGTTGGCGCACTGATGGACGTCACGACCACCCGGGAAGCGCAAGAGGCATTGCACACGGCACAGGCGGAACTGGCCCGCGCCGCTCGCGTAACAGCGCTTGGACAGATGAGTGCCTCGATTGCGCATGAGGTGAATCAACCCCTCGCGGCCATCTCCACGACCGCCGCAGCCGGCTTGCGCTGGCTGACCCGCGATGTTCCGGAAGTAGCCGAGGCATGCGCCTGCGTGAGTCACATTGCCGAGCAGGCCGATCGCGCGGGCAACGTGATCCGGAGCGTTCGCGATCTTGCGAGGAGGGCGGATCCGGAGATGATTCCACTGGACATCAACGAGGTTATCGACGAGGCGGTCGCGCTTGTAAAGCCGGAGGCGCTCAGACATTGGGTGACGGTGCAGCAGCGGCTTGCGCCGGATTTGCCCTCGGTGCGTGGCGACCGGGTCCAGTTGCAACAGGTGATCATCAATCTCGCAATCAATGGTGTCCAGGCCATGGCGGCAGTCACCGGTCGCACGCGTGTGCTAACCATCCGAACCGAACAGCGGGAATCCGGCCAGGTATTCGTGGCGGTGCAGGACGTCGGCATCGGCACAGAGCCCGAGGAGCTGGACCGGCTTTTCAGCGCGTTTTACACGACGAAGGTGGATGGTATGGGCATGGGACTCTCCATCTGTCGTTCAATCATCGACGCTCACGGAGGGCGGGTGTGGGCGTCCCACAATATCGATTCGGGAATGACATTTCAATTTACGATTCCCGCGTATCGGTAGTGTTGCCCTGTCTAAAGGCGGCTTGTCTCGCACTCGGTCCGATACTTAACCGACACGAGACATTCCCGCAGCCGCTCGAAATACCAGCGCTCCCCACCGCGGTTATACGTTCGTATAAACAGGCAACGCTAACGCGGCATTGGCATATCCAACTGTAGAGTAGATTCACCCTCCGGCAAAACCTATTCTTCTCTCATCGAGAAAGCACTCACCGCTTAAGTAAGGTGTGAGCCATTCTGCTGACAGCATATCCGAAGTCGTATTGGGTTCAGCGCTCGTGGGAAAGAACTCGGCGAATGGCTGCGACGCACACAATCTGCTTCGAGATAACAAGGATGTAATCCGCCGGACAGGATCGCGTCAACAGCGCGTGACCAGAATGGGACCAACCCGTCCGGATCAGCGACGAAGGGCGCCAGGGCGTGTTGATATTGAATGCCACAGGAGATTGCCATGTTCATCTATTCGATCCGTTATCGTGCTGGCTGCGGCCGTTGGTCGGTCGCCTTCGCACAGGCCGCTTCACAGTCCGACGCTGAAGCAATTGCAATCTGCCGTTATGGCGCCTTCCATTCCGTCAGCCGTGCCGGCTTCGTCCGGGCATAAGAACCCGTCCCTCACGCCGGCTGTCTCGTCTCAACTCAGGGCGCAGAAGAAGCCATCTGCAAGTAATCAGAATGTATGGCACTTCATTCCACCACCCGAGATCGGCAAGCGACGCGGCACCTTGAACTTTGCCTGTCAACCAGATGGCAAGAGTAGATGTCGCTACATGTGGATCGATAGCGCGATTCAATCAATGCAGTTGAGAAACAATCTTGGACCTTCTCGGGTTTAGCAGCGATTCTGCCCGCGGGGATGTGAGCCGCGGTACCTGGCCTTAACTTTCCACGCGCCACGCTGGTCAGGCGCGCCACCCTTCATCTCCCTGTCGTAGCCAGAGATCTGCAGCGCGTCGCCACGGCGTCCATGCGTGACTGCAGTAGAGCTGGCGGAAGCCCGGATATTTCGTAGGCGTTTGTACGTTCCACAGAGCAGGCATGCGGATTCAAATGAAAAATATGACAATTCGACAACTCAAGGCTTTCGAAAGTGTGGCGCGAAACTTGAGTTTTTCCCGAGCGGCTGAAGACCTTCACCTGACGCAGCCGGCCGTATCGATGCAGATCAAGCAGATGGAGGATCAAGCGGGATTGCCGCTGTTTCGCCACATTGGCAAGCGGATCTCGTTGACCGAGGCAGGCGAGCTGATTCTGCATCACTGCCGGGTGATCCTTGCGGATCTGAAGGCCGCCGAGCAATCACTGGCGAACCTGATGACCGGTGGCATCCAGCGCCTGCGGGTTGGGCTGATTACCTCGGGCAGCTACTTCTTTCCGCATTTGATCAACTCGTTCATGCAGGGCAACACCGGCATCGATCTCGACATGACGGTGCGCAGTCGCGATCAACTCATCACCTTGCTGCGAAACGACCAGATCGACCTCGCCGTACTGGTGCACGCACCGGACGACCCTGCCATGACAGTCGAGCCGTTTGCACCCAATCCATTCGTACTGGTGGCCGCGCCGACGCATCCACTCGCTGATGAAACCGGCATTCCGTTTGCGCGCATCGCACTCGAATGTGTGATCGTGCGGGAGAGCGGGACTGACACCCGCAACGCCGCCGACGCCACATTTTGCGGCCTCGAATCGACACTGCGTTTCATGGAGCTCGGTTGCGAGGAAGCAATCAAGCAGTCGGTCATGGCAGGCCTCGGCATCAGCTTTCTGTCGGCGCAAGCGGTTCAGTCCGAAGTGCGCGCCGGTTTGCTCAAGGTACTGGACGTGCAAGGCTTTCCGCTTAAGCGCCAATGGTGTGTCGCGCACCGCGCGGACCGCCCCTTGCCGCCCGCGGCTCGCGATTTCCGGCATTTTCTTCTCACCGAGGCCGGCACGCGGCTTGAACGTCTCACGGGAATCGAGAGTGTGCATACGGGCATCGATCTTCAGCGGCCTGAGCACGCTGCTCCAGAAACGAACACGATTGTTGCCGGTGGCGCGAGCCTCGAAGTCGCGCGTCGCACTCGCGCGCTGTTAAGAAACGACCGCTTGCCAGACGAGCATTACGTTCAGGACCAGAATCACGCCGGTTGCGACGACAGCCGTTCCGATCAGCTTTCGGGACGCGGTAAATTGGCCCATCACTGAGCGGCGCGACGACAGCACGACTAGCGCAATGAGCGGGACCGGCAGGATCAGACTGAGCACGATCTGGCTGTCCACCATGGCGCTCATCGGGTTGCACGTCATACAGACAATCACGGCCGGTACCATGGTGATGAGGCGTCGTAGCAGAACGGGTATTCTGAATCCGACAAAGCCCTGCATGATGGATTGACCGGCCATGGTTCCCACCACCGAGCTGGAGATACCCGAGGCCAGCAGGGAAATCAGAAACAGTACGCCGGCGCCCGCGCCGAGAACCGGAGTAAGCGTGTGGTATGCCGCCGTGATGTCCGAAATGCCAGGTGCGTTCTTGCTGAACACGGAGGCGGACATGGCCACCATCGCGAGGTTCACCGCACCGGCAAAACCCATCGCACCTATGACCTCAAGGTTCGAAAATTTCACCAGCTTGCGGCGTTGGTAGTCATTGCGCGTAGGTGCGCGGTTCTGTGTCAGGCCGGAGTGCAGATAGATCGTGTGGGGCATGATGGTCGCGCCGACGATACCTACCGCGAGCATCAGCGCATCGCTTCCGTGCAGATGTGGCACGAATGTGTGAAAGATGACGGCGTGCCAGTCTGGCGGTGCGATCACGAGTTCGGATAGATAGCTCAGTCCGATGACGGTAATGAGCGCGGCAATGACGATCTCGAGCGGACGAAAGCCCTTTTTTTCCAGCGACAGAATACCGATAGTGACGACGCCGGTAATCACAAGTCCCCAGCCGATCGCCAGATGAAACAGCAACGAGATGCCCATCGCCGCGCCCATGAATTCGGCGAGGTCGGTCGCCATCGCGGCAATCTCCGAGGCGATCCACATGCCGATCACGAGAGGGCGTGGAAACTCGTCGCGACAGAGTTCCGCGAGACTACGGCTGGTCACGATGCCGAGCTTGGCCGACATCGCCTGAAACAGCATGGCGACGAGGCTCGACAGCAGCACGACCCAAAGCAGTTCGTAACCATAGGTCGAACCGGCCTGGATGTTGGTCGCGAAGTTACCTGGATCCATGTAGCCGACCGAGGCGATCACCGCGGGGCCCGCGAATGGCAGCAACGCACGCAGACCGCTGCGTTTATTGTCGAGGGCATCGCGCATCGCCATGACTGTGTCCGCCGTTGCCACGCCGGACAGTGCGTACCTGGCCGTTCGCTTGATTGCCATGATCATGAGGAGCGCCTCTTCAAAAAGCTGCGTGGTGTCGTTACGGCTTGACAGCGTTGATTGCGCAAGCGCGGCGCAAGCGTGGTGCTTGCGCATTGAATCCGGAGCGGGCGCCGTGCCCCTGGTTCAGGTACGAACCCGGATACACGCGGCGCCACGGTTACTGCAGGACTGTGTTTGCTTACGCGATGACGTCGCGACGGTCTTTCAGCTTGTGGATGACGTCGAGCGTGGCGTCGTCGACACGCAGGTGTTCACGCACCAGTTGCCGGGGCGTGTTCGCCAGCCACTGCGCCAGCGTCACTTCGGAGAAGTGGTCCGACTTGAATATCTCCAGGAAGACCAGATCGGTGTTGCCGGTATTCTTGATGTAGTGGCCCAGATTCTTCTCGACGTAGCCGATGTCACCTGGGTTGAAGTCGACCGTCTGAGCGGCCGGCCCCGTGTTGAACACCGTCATGCGGCCCGTACCCTGAATGAAGTACTGCCATTCGTCCGCGTCCGGGTGCCAGTGCATCTCGCGCAAGCCGCCCGGACGGAGCGTCACCATCGCGGCTGCGACTGTCTTCGAAACCGGGAAGTTGCTGCTGTCGACGATACGGACCTCACCGCCCGGCTGGGACAGCGTCGGCGCCATCGAGCCCATGCGGAAGATGAACGGATGGTCCGGGCGGCCCGCCGGCGATGCTGCGTAAGCCTGGTCGGCCGCAAGCGGGCCTGCCTTCGCACCCTGGTAGATCCACAGTTGATCGAGCGGGATTTCCTTGAACTTCTCGGCCGGCACGCCGAAGTTCTGGGCGAGGATGTCGGGCGGCGTGTGCGCCAACCAGTCGGACACCATCAGCGTGTTGAATTCGCCGGCCGCACCGTTGTCGAACGCGAGCACGAATTCGCCGCCGTTGCTACCCAGGCCTTGCAACGAGTGAGGCAAACCGGGCGGGAAATACCAGATGTCCCCGGCTTGTACATCCGCCACTTCCGCGCGGCCTTTGGTGTCGATCGTCGTGATACGAACGTCGCCGCTGACCATGATGGCCCACTCAGCCTGCTGGTGCCAATGTAGTTCGCGCACGCCGCCCGGTCCGAGACGCATATTCACGCCCGCGATGTCCTTCGATATCGGGAACGCCTTGGTGGTCACTTCGCGAGCCCAGCCGCCAGCCTGGATACGCTTGTGCGCCTCATTGAAGGAGGCCCATGGAATCGACATCCCGCCGACGTCCGTCGGCGGCGGATTGTTGAACGACGGCAGAACGTCGCGCAGTTGCGGATTCTGCGGGCCCGGCTCGGAATTCGCAGCGGGTGTCGAATTGATACTGCCTTGCAATGGCCGGTCCGGGTTGCCGAATTCAGCCGCTCTGGCCGCAGCCGATGCGCCGAGAGCCACGGCTCCAGCTGCTGCTCCGGCGAGTACGCTGCGACGTTTCAGGTCAGTCATGTTTGATTCCTCATCAGTAATCCTCTAGAACAATTACCCGTGGTCAGGGTGAACTCCTGTACGACGCAGGTGTGGACTGGAGCCGGCGTGACTGATGTTGCCGCTAGTAGCCGCTAGTTGCCGCTAAACGTCGCTCAACGTGGACGCCTCACTGCAGCATCGGGACATCGCCATGCGCTCCGTGCCGCAAATACTAAAAACGTGTGGCCAAAATGAACAATCAAGATTTTTTTCATGAAACTATAAGAACGTTTGATACATGCTCCATGCAAATGCCATTAGGATCAGTGCACGACCCTGGAAGAGGTTGCCGTTCAGTTCATTACATATGAAAGGAGTTTGATCATGGGTAGCCTTAGCATTACGCACTGGCTGATCGTTCTGGCAATCGTTGCGCTAGTTTTCGGAACGAAGAAGATCCGCAATCTCGGCTCGGACCTGGGCGGAGCGATCAAGGATTTCAAGGAAGGCATGCAGGAAATCGAACCGGTTGCAGCCGACGCCGGCGCGAAGGCGGCGCCAGCGGCCGCGCACATCGAGGTACAGGGTCCGCGCGCCAGTTCGCAGCAATGACCCATGCACGTAGTTGAATTCGCAACAATCTGGAGGGACGGCTGCCATGTTTGACGTCGACATTTCGAAACTGGCCGTCATCGGCACGGTTGCGCTGGTCGTGCTCGGTCCGGAGCGACTTCCCCGTGTCGCGCGCACCGCGGGCACACTGCTGGGGCGCGCCCAACGTTATCTGAACAGCGTGCGGGCGGAAGTGGATCAGCAGATCCGGATCGACGAACTGCGCAAGGTGAAGGACGGTATCGAGCGGGCAGTGACCGATGTGCAGGGCACGGTCGACCGTACCGTGCGCCAGCATGTGGGTGAACTGCAAGCCGACGTCGATGCGGCGGCGGTAAGCTTGAGAGAAGCGTTGCCAGTTACCTACCTGACCTCCGTCCATGAAGGCACCGGCAATGTGCAGGCGGATCTATTCAAGATTCGACCCGCGCAATTGCCGATGTTGGGGCAGTCCAATGCGTCGATTCACTCCTCTCAGCCGGATGCTGTTTCGTCGCTGGTATCCGCATTTTCCGCGCAGCAAACGCGGGCGAGGTGGCGCGGTTCGGTATCGGGCAGCCGAAGCGCCGCCGTCAAGCGCACCCGCGTTGTTTCGATGGCCGCCAGCAAGGCGTTGGGACGCAATTGCGGGCGCCTCGTGTGAAGGTCGGGTGGGAATGCCGGTATCACTAACGGTATCGGCCGACGCCTTAAACGGTTCGCCTCATCAGCAGTTTGAGCAGCACAGGCAACAGTAAGAGCACTAACGGCAACTGCACGATCAACCCGGAAATGATGGCGACAGCAAGCGGCTGCTGCATCGCCGACCCTTGCCCAAGCGCAAAAGCCAATGGCAACAAAGCCAGAATTGCAGCAATCGTCGTCATGGCAATCGGCCGCAGGCGATTGCGCCCAGCCGCGAGCAAAGCCTCTGCAAATGGCACACCCTCATCCGTGATGAGTCCCTGCAACTCGGACACGTAAAAAATTGCCACCTCGGTCACGATGCCGATGATCATCGTCATCCCCATCATCGCGGAGATGTTCAACTCGATCCCGGTGATCCACAAACCGATGAAGACCGCGCCGGCCGCGAGCAACGGCATCGCCATCACTGCCAGGGCAACCCGAAAGCGCTCGTAGAGAAACAGCAGCAGCCCGAACACGAGCGCAATCGCGGCGCCGAACACGGTCAATAGTCCCTTGAACGCAATCTGCTGCTGCTGATACAAGCCGCCCAATTCGTAATACACGCCGGTAGGCAACAGGCTCCTGTCGCTCATGGTCTTCTGCACGTCGGCAATCGTCGATCCCAGATCGCGGCCGTCGATGCGTGCCGTCACGGCCACCATTCGCTTGAGATTGTCACGGCTGATTTCGGGCTGGCCGGTTACCGTCATCTGGTCGGCGACACGGTTCAGTGCGAATAGATGCCCGTCCGGCGCGCGAATCTGCAACTGCCCCAGTTGCGTATCGGTCAGTTTCGCGGCGCCCGCGACCCGCACCCGGACGCCCACCGTTTTCGGGCCGCTCTGGAATTGCGTCGCCACGTTGCCTTCCACCATGTCGGTGACGGCTTGTGCAATCGACTGGGGGTCCATGCCTTCGGCGGCCGCGGCTTCGGGGCGGATGTGCAGTTCGAGTGCATCGCCGGCGGGATTGATGCCATCGTTGACATCCACCACGCCCTGAATCTTGCCGATCTGCGCGGCGACTCTGCGCGCGGTGGTGTCGAGGGTGTTCTGGTCGTCGGAATAGATCTTGATCTGCACCGGTTGCGGCACCGCGGTGAGGTCGCCGATCAGGTCCTCCATCAGTTGGGCGAGCTCGATGCTCACGCCCGGTACCTGCGTCTCGATCTTCGAGCGGATTTCTTCCATCACCGTTTCGATCGGCTCGCGGCCGCTCGACTTCAGCCGGATGAAGAAGTCGCCCTTGTTGGGCTCGTTGAGGTCGCCGCCGAGCCCTGCGCCGGTACGGCGCGAATAGGTCGCGACGTTCGGATTCGCGCGAATGATGCTCTCGATCTGCTTCATCAGCCGGTCGGTTTCGGTCACGGAAGTGCCGGGCTCCGTATGGTAGTCGAGCACGAAACCGCCTTCGTCCATGCTCGGCATAAAGCCGCTGCCCACCCTCGTGAAGGCGAACGCCGCCACCAGGATCAGCGGCACGAGGCCGAGCAGCACGAGAATCGGCCGCGCCGTGACACGCTCGACGAGATACGCGTAGCGGCGATTCATCCACGCGGCGAAGCGGGTGTCCTTGTGTTCCTCGGCGTCTTTCGGTTTCAGCCAGCGGTCGCAGAGAATCGGCACGGCGAGCCACGTAACGAGAAACGAAATGAACAACGCGCTCGCCATGGTGACCGACAGCGCCTTGAAAAATGCGCCCGTCACGCCCGACAGGAACGCGAGCGGCACGAAGATGATCAGCGTCGCCGCCGACGACCCCGCGAGCGGTCGCGTGAATTCGAGCGCGGCGGCCATCACGCGGCCGTGAAACGCGTGTGCGCCGCCTTCTCGCATGCGTCGCACGATGTGTTCGATCATCACGATGGCATCGTCGATCACGAGGCCGACCGCGGCTGCCATGCCACCGAGCGTCATGATATTGAAGCCCATGCCGAACACGTCGAGCAGCAGAATCGTCGCCGCCATCACGACAGGCACCAGCGCGACGGCGATCGCGGTGATCTTCCAGTTGCGCAGAAAAGCAAACAGCGTCAGCGCGGCCAGCACCACGCCGATCATGATCGCGTCGCGCACGCTGGTCGCCGAAGCGATGACCAGTTCGCTCTGGTCGTACCAGTTCGACAGATGCACCCCTGCCGGCATCTGCTGCTGGAAGTCGGCGAGCTTTGCGCGAATCGCTTTGGCCATCGCCACGCTGTTCGCGCCCGGTTGCTGATAGACGTTGAGCAGCACGGCGTCCTGGCCGTCGGCGGTGACGCGCATCCATTGCGGCACGATGCCCTGACGGACCGTGGCGATATCGCCGAGACGGATCTGCGTCGCGCCGCTGGCGGACACCACGACGTTGCGCAGTTCGTTCAGCTGCGTGATCGTGGTGTTGGCGATCACGAGGTACAGCTTGTCGTGATCCTCGATGCGGCCGTTCGCCATCAGCACGTTGCTCGCGCCGATCGCTTTCGAGACATCCGCGAGCGAGAGCTTATAGGCGGCGAGCCGTTGTGGGTCGATCGCGACTTCGAACTCGTCCTGGTCGCCCCCCGTCACGTCGACGCGCGCCACGCCTTCCACCGAGGAAAGCAGCGGCCGCATCTGGAATTGCGCGAGATCGTGCAGTGCCGCTAGCGACTGCTGTTTCGACGTGAGGCTATAGGCGAGCACCGGAAACACGGTTGGGTCCATGCGCCGCACCTGCATCGAAGTACCTTGCGGCAGCGTCGCGAGAATCTCGCTGATCGCCGACTGCGCCTGCAAGGTGGCTTGCGCCATGTCGGTGCCCCAGTCGAAATTGAGTGAGATTTCCGCGGCGCCGCGGCTCGTTTTCGACTCGACGTCGCGCACATTCGGCACGCGCCGCAAGGCTTCTTCGACGGGCATCGTCACGAGCGTGGCCATTTGCTCGGCAGGGCGGTCGCCCGCGTCGAGCGACACGACCGCGCGCGGAAATGCGACGTTCGGGAACAGCGAGATCGGCAAGCGCAACGCGGTCAGTGTGCCCGCCATCGCCAGCAAGGCGATCACGAACAGCAGCGAGCGCCGGTGCTTCTGCATCCATTGACCGAAATTCATCGCGGCGCGCCTCCGCCAGTTTGCACCGCCATGCCGTCCTTCAACTCGTAGTTGCCGGTGACCACGAGACCTTGTGCGCCGTCGAGCGGTCCATCCACACCGTAGCGGTCGCCGTTTTCAACCTGCGTAATGACCGCCACGCGACGTGCCTTGTTGTGCGGTGTGATCTGAAACACATAGGCGCCCTTGTCGTCCTTCAGCACCGCTGAACGGGGCACCACCCAATGCGTGCCGCTGCGTGTCGCGATATCGGCGGCCACGCGCGTGCCCGGAATGAACGCGCTCTGTCCGAGCGGCACATTCGCGCCCACATTCACCAATTGGCTTTGCTGGTCGACGGCAGCACCGACCAGCACCACATGACCCTGCGCCGCGGCCTTCGCGAGCGAGGCGGACAGACCGTGCAGCGTGACGGTGTCGCCGGGATGGATCGCGGCGGCGTCCGACGGTTCGACGCCGAGCATCACGTTCGCGCGGGCATCGCGGCCGCTGCCGCTGGCCAGTTGCAAGATCGCGGCGCCCGGCTGCACCTGATCGCCCTGGGCCGCCGACACCTGCAGCACCACGCCGTCGAGCGGCGCGACGATGGTTTTGTTGCCGCGCGTCACGCCTTCCACGTTCTGGGCGGCAAGCGCCTGCCGGGCGTCCTCGACGGCTTTCCTAGCGGTCGCGAGTTGCGACTGGGTGGCGAGCCCTTTGTCGTACAGCGACTGGGTGCGTGCCAGTTCGCCTTGCGCGAGCGTCACCGCGCTTTGCGTCTGGGTCGCCGCGAGCACGGCTGCGGGATCGGCCTGCACGACGAAGAGAGGCGTGCCGCGCGTCACGCTTTGGCCCGCCTGCACACGCATCTGCACGATACGGGCGACATACGGCAGATTGACGGTGGAGAGGTTCGACGCGGACGCCGCGACGATACCGTAGGCCCGCACCGGCTGCGCAATGACGGCGCGCTGCGCGCGTACGGTTTGTACGGATACGACGATCGTGGCGGCGGCATCGTCCGCGGCGGGCGCGCCGGCGGCAGGGACGGCGGTGCTCATCAGCGTGGCACAGGCAAGGCCGAGCGCCAGCGAGACGACGCGCGGCCGCCGCGCGGGAAAGGGGCTATTTCGCATGAGTGTCGGCGTAGGTCTGAGCGGAAGAGAAGGCGTCGGGTATCGCGCTGCCGAGCAGCGCCTGCAAGCCGACCCGTTGTTCGGCGAGCGACTCGCGCAGCGTCGCGATGTCGATGCGTCTGGTGAGCGAAGCGCTTTGCGCGTCGGTGTAAGCGCCGAGCGTGAGGTTGTGTTCCGCGTAGGCGGCGGCCGCGTGTTGCGCGGCGACATCGACGTCAGGCAGCGCCGCTTCGGTCTGATGCAATTGCCGCGTGAGAATCGTGTTGTCCGCGCGTAGATGAGCGACGTCCGCGTAAGCCTGGTTCAGACGTGACTGGTACTCGTCGCGCAGGCGCTGGCGGGTCGCCTTTTCAATCGCAACGTTGCCCTGATTGCGGTTGAAGATCGGCAGGCTCAGGTTGATCTGGAAGCCGCTGGTATAGATGTTCGAGGTATCGCGCGCGCGCACGAAGCCCACGGACAGACTCGGGAACTGGCTGAGAATCGCCGCGCGGTATTTCTGCTCCTGCGCTTCGTAGCCCGCCTGCAAGGCGATCAGGTCGGGGCGTCGTCGCGCGAGATGGCTCAGCGCGGCGTCGAGGGTGGCGTCGGACAGCTCGCCGGGCTCGTCGCTGCTGCCGCCTGGCGCTGCGGCTTGCAGTTGTACCTCGAGCGCGGGCGAAAGCCCCAGCAGCGCATTCAGATCGTGATGCGTCTGTTCGGCGGCGCGTTCGGCGTCGGTGTATTGCTTGCGCGCGTCGCTATACGACGTGAGCGCGGCGCTCAAGATATCGTCGGTCAGGTTGCCGTCGCGGCGTGCCTCGGCCATCCGCTCGTAGCGAGTGCGCGCGAGGTCGCGTTGCTGTTGCAGCAGGGGCAAGGTGTCCTGCTGGAAGCGTGTCTTGATGAACAACTGCCGCGCCTGCGCGACGATCTGCCATTCCTGCCAGAGCAGGCCGAGATCCGTTCTGGCGACGCTCGCGTCGGCGGACTGCCGGTTCGCGCTGCGCAGAACGATCGCCATCACGTCCATGCTCAAGCCATAATTGAACGCACGGGTGGTGCCGATGGCGCCAGGATAGTCGCTCGAGACGCTCAATTGCGGGTCGGGCAGCAAACCGGCTGAATAGGCCTGGGCGCGCGCGATGCCGAGGTCGTCGCGCGCGAGCTTGAGCTCGGGATTGTTGGCGACCGCGAGCATCGCGACCTCGTCGATGTCGAGTCCGTCGGACGGATCGAAGCGATGCGCGGCCAGTTCGGGCAGCGGCATGGTCGACGCATCGATGCTCACGCGTTCGAGCGAACGGGCGGAGGTCGACGTATCGCCTGGCGCGAGCGGCTCGCGGTGATACCACGTGCAGCCGGCCAGCAGCAGCGCGCAGACCATCGGCACGAGCGCGCGCCGCCTTATCGCCGGAGGGGCCGCTACAGCGGCGTGGAAAACGGGCAAAATCCGGCTCCTGAATGGAAAGAACGCGGCAGCCGCGAAGGGGATGCCGCACAACAGGAACCGATTCTGCGGATGGCATGCTTAGGAAACGCTTAACTACCGCTTCAGCGTCCCTTAATCGTCCCTTCAGCCGCGCATTAGCGTGTCGTCAGGCGCGCCTAAGGAAGCGTTAAGCTGGCAAGCCGGACAATGCGGGCAAACTGCAGAGAGGAGACGCCATGCGTCTGTTATTGGTCGAAGACGACGAGATGATCGCGGAGACCGTGCTGGGCGCGATGCGCCGTTCGGGCTACGCCATCGACTGGGCCGAGGACGGCCGCGCCGCGGAATTGTCGCTGGGCAACGGCGTCTACGATCTCGTGCTACTCGATCTGGGCCTGCCGAAGAAAGACGGCATCGGCGTGCTCAATGCCTATCGCAAGAACGGCGGCACCGCTCCAGTGCTCATCCTGACCGCCCGCGACGCCGTGGATGAGCGGATCCGCGGCCTCGACGCGGGCGCCGACGACTACCTGATCAAACCCTTCGATCTCGACGAACTGGCCGCGCGCGTGCGCGCCTTAGCGCGGCGGCGCACCGGCCAGAAGCAGCCGGTCTACGCGCACGGCGAACTCACGCTCGACCCCGCGGCCCACGAGGTCACCAAAGACGGTGAGCCGCTGCCGCTCGTGCCGCGCGAGTTCGCGCTGTTGCAGGCGCTGATCGAAGAACCCACGCGCGTCTTCACCAAGGCGGAACTCGAAGAGAAACTGTACGGCTGGGGCGAGGAGGTCGGCAGCAACACCATCGAAGTGCACGTGCACAGCCTGCGGCGCAAGATCGGCGCGGAGCAGGTGGTGACCGTGCGCGGGGTGGGCTACCGTCTGAAGAGGTGCGGATGACGTCGATTCGCCGCTGGCTGCTGGGCTGGTTGATTTTTGGCCTGGCGGCGGCCTCGATGGTTGCCGCGTACGGGATCTTCCACACGGCGCGTGGAGAAGCGAGCGAACTGTTCGACTATGAATTGCGCACGGTCGCACTCTCGTTGCCGTCGAATCTCACGAGTGCCGGCGACGGCGAACATCATGGCCCCGACTTCGGCGATCTGGCCGACGACCGTATCGTCATCGACATCTGGGACCGTTCGGGCCGGCTCGTCTATCACTCGATGCAGGCGCCGCTGTTGTCGCGCCTGCCGGCCGGTTTCAATACGGTGGAGCGCGGTGAATTTCACTGGCGCACGTTTGGGCTGCAACAGCCCGAACGCTATATCCAGGTCGCGCAGCCGGTGTCGGTGCGCGAGGACCTCGCGTTGCGACTGGCGCTGCATACGCTGTGGCCGCTCGGCCTGCTGGTGCCGGTGACGATCGTCCTGGTGCTGCTGGTGGTGGCGCGCGGCCTGGCGCCGATCGGCGGCCTGTCTCGCGCACTCTCGACACGCTCGATCGATTCGCTGGAGCCGTTGCGGCTGGACGGCGCTGTGCCGGTCGAAATCAGGCCGCTGGTGGAAGCGCTCAACGATCTGCTGCAGCGCCTCGGCATGGCGTCGCAGGCGCAGCGCACGTTTATCGCCGATGCCGCGCACGAGTTGCGTTCACCGCTCGCGGCACTGAAGCTGCAATTGCAGGCGGCTTCGCGCGACGGTTCGTTGAAGGGCGAAGGCCAGACGCTGGAGCGCGTCGAGGGGCGCGTGAACCGGATCATTCACCTGGTGCAGCAGTTGTTGACACTGGCGCGAGAAGACGCGCATCCAGTGACGTCGATGGTGCCGACGAGTTTGCGGCGGATCGGCGAACAGGTGGTGGGAGATTTTTCCTTGCTCGCGGAGACGAGAGAGATCGATCTCGGGCTCGTGTGCGAAGAGCCGCGCGGCGCTTCCGATGCGTACACGGTGCTCGCCGAGCCGCATGGGATGAGTGTCCTGGTGAGCAACCTGGTTAGCAATGCGATTCGCCATACGCCTCGCGGCGGCCGGGTCGACGTGATCCTGCGGCGCGTCGGCGAGCGCGTGGGGTTCGACGTGGTGGATAGCGGGGCCGGGATTCCGGAGGCCGAGATCGAACGGGTTTTCGACCGGTTCTATCGTGGGGAAAACGCGCTGGGCGAAGGGAGCGGCCTCGGGCTTGCCATTGTTTCGCGGATTGCCGAGCGGCATCAACTTGGGCTTTCGCTGCGCAACAATGCCGACCCGCCTGGCCTGCGGGTTTCGGTTTTTGGCCTTGCTACGCATGAGATTGGGGTTCAGGCCTGACATTACCGGATCGTAATCACGACGCATCCCGCTTGCCGGTATGATTTAGAGATCAATGCAACGTGGAGCGTCAAATGCGAATCCTGGTGATCGAGGACGAGCTGAAAACAGCGGCCTACCTGAGAAAAGGTCTGGAGGAATCCGGCTACGCGGTCGACGTCGCCAACGACGGCCCGCAAGGCCTGATCCTCGCGCAGGAAGAAGAGTACGACGTGATCGTGCTCGACGTGATGCTGCCTGGCATGGACGGCTGGACCATCGTCAAGACGCTGCGCAGCACGCGGACCACCCCCGTGCTGTTCCTCACCGCCCGCGACGACGTCGACGATCGCGTCCGCGGTCTGGAACTCGGCGCGGACGACTATCTGGTCAAGCCCTTTGCGTTCGTGGAATTGCTGGCGCGCGTGCGAACGCTGGCGCGTCGCGGGCCGCCGCGCGAAAGCGAACTGATCAAGGTCGGCGATCTGGAAATGGACGTCAATCGCCGGCGCGTCAAGCGCGCCGGTCAGCGGATCGATCTCACGCCGCGCGAGTTCTCGCTGCTGCAACTGCTCGCGCGCCGTCAGGGCGAAGTGCTGAGCCGCACGCAGATCGCCTCCTACGTGTGGGACATGAACTTCGATAGCGACACCAACGTCGTTGAAGTGGCGATTCGCCGGCTGCGCACCAAGATCGACGACAACTTCCCCGTCAAGCTGATTCATACCGTGCGCGGCGTCGGCTATGTGCTCGAAGTGAAGGACGCGGGGTGATGCGCGGCCGCTCGCTGGCCGCCACGCTGGCCATTGCCTTCGGCGTCACCACGCTGGCGGTTTTCGTGCTGGTCGGCAGTTATCTTTACCTGGCGCTCGAACGGCAGATCAAGGCACAGGACAACCTCGATATCGTGCTCGCCGCTCGCCATGCGCGCCGTCTCGCTCAGGAGCTGGATAGCGCGCCGGGCATTCGCGAGCACAGCGAGCGTCTCACCAGCATCGTGCTCGGCAATGAAGCGATGTCGATGGAGGTCTTTGGCCCGGACGGCAACCAGCTGATCGAACACAACGCCGCGGGGACCTTCGCGGCGCCACGCATGGCAAGTGAGGCAGGTGTAACGAGCGGCGCGAGTGATACCAGTGGGACCGGCGCAGCAAGCGCAACAAGTGCAACAGGCGGCACAAGCCCGACAAGCGGCGCCCTGATCATCGCCGCGCTGCCGCCGCTCAAACGCATTCCGGCTTCGGCACGCATTACCGAAGCGGATATCGGCGAGTGGTCGGGCCGCAATGGCGCGCCGATCCGCGGCATCCTGACAGACATACGGTTACGCAACGGCGAAACGGCCAGCGTACTGGTGGCGCGCAACATGAGCGACCGCTGGCTTTTGCTGGACCGTTACCGTGACGAACTCAACCTGGCCGGTGTGGCCGGTGTCCTGCTTGCAATCGTGCTGAGCTATGTGCTGATCCGCGCCGCGCTGCGGCCGCTGCGCGATATCGCGGCGAGCGCGAGCCTCGTGACGGTTAACCGCTTGCACACGCGCATCGAGGTCGCGCGTGTGCCGAGCGAACTCAAGGCGCTGGTGAGCGCATTGAATGCGATGTTCGAGCGCGTCGAACTGGGCTTTCAGCGTTTGTCGCGTTTTACCGCCGACCTCGCTCACGACATGCGTACCCCGCTGAGCAATATGCGGGGCGCGGCGGAAGTCGCGCTCGCCCGGCCGCGCTCCGCCGACGAATACGAAGCGCTTCTCGCGTCAAACCTGGAGGAGTGCGATCGCCTGTCGCGGATGATCGAAAACGTCCTGTTTCTGGCTCGCGCTGAACATCCGCAGTTCGTCAAACATATGCGCGAGTTCGGCGCCGCTCTGGAGTTGACGCACATCGCCGACTACTTCGAAGGCATTGCCGAAGAAGCGCATGTCACAGTGCGTGTGAGCGGCGCGGCGTCCCTGACCGCGGACCTCGAACTGTTCCGCCGCGCTGTCAGCAACCTGCTCGCCAACGCGATCCGCTATACACCGCGCGGCGGCGAGATCGTGCTCGACGCCGGCGCATCCGCCGGCGACGTGCGCATCACCGTGTCGAACCCGGGGCAGCCGATCGCGGCCGAGCATCTCGAGCGGATCTTCGACCGTTTCTACCGGATCGATCCGTCGCGCAGCACGTTGCCTTCCGCGGAGTTGTCGCAAGCCTCCACGGGATCGACGGGACTGGGTCTTGCGATCGTGCGCACCATCATGGAATTGCATGGCGGATCCGTGCGCGCGGAAAGCGACGGGCACGGCACGCGCTTCATTCTCACGTTCCGGCGGACTGCGTAGCAGACTGCGCTTCGGATTCGGACTGCACCGCGGGCCGCATTGCCCGCTTGTCTGCAGCCAGGTCGATACCGGCTTCAGCGCCGGGCTTCGCGGCAACCGCCGAAGCACCCGCATCAGCCGCCGTTGAACTCGCGCCGGCGTCATGCCACGTGCCCCCCAACGCCTTCAGCAACAACACGCTCGACGTCAGGCGGCGCGCGGCAATCTGATCCGCGGTGCGCTCGTTCGTCAATGCGATCGTCTGCGCGGTCACCACGTCGAGATAGCTGACCGCGCCTGCATTGAAACGATTGGTCGTGAGGCGCAGCGACAGATCGGCGGCGCTGGTTGCGCGCTGCTGGCTGGCGGCTTCGTCGGCGAGCGAATTCAGCGCGGAGAGGTTGTCCTCGACCTGCTGAAACGCCACCAGCACCGACTGCCGGTAATCGGCGACCGTGCCGTCGTATTGCGCGCTCGCGCCGTGCAGTGTGGCGCTGCGCTGGCCGCCGTCGAACAGCGTGCCGACGAGTTGCGACCCGAGCGACCAGAACAGGCTCGGCGCGCTCAGCCATGGCGCGAAGAAGCTGCTTTCCAGCCCCGCACTCGCCGACAACATCAGATCGGGGAAGAACGCCGCGTGCGCCACACCGATCTGCGCATTCGCCGCCGCCACGCGCCGTTCGGCAGCGGCGATATCGGGCCGCCGTTCGAGCAGTTGCGAGGGCACGCCGACCGGAATGGCCGGCGGCGCCACTGCCGAGCCGTTCGGCGGCAGGGCAAAGGTCGAAGCCGGTTCGCCGATCAGGGTCGCGATCGCATGCTGCATCTGCGCGCGGGTCACGTCGATGTCGGTGTCCTGCGTGCGGGTCGCTTCGAGCTGCGTGGTGGCCTGAGCGACCGCGGAGGCATCGATCGCGCCGTTCTTCAACTGCTGCTGGAGCAGATTCAATGCATCGGCGTACGCATGCACGCTGTCGTCGAGCAGCTTCTTCTGCGTATCCAGCGAGCGCAGCGCGAAATAGTCGACAGCGAGATCGGCGCTCATCGACAGACGCACCGCTTCGAGGTCCGCCGCGCTAGCGTCGGCATTGGCTTGCGCACCCGCGACGCTGTCGCGCACACGGCCGAACAGATCGGGCTCCCAGCTTGCCGACACGCCCGCCGAATAGTCGGGGATGGTCTTGCCCGCGAGCGAGCGTCCCACGATGTTCTGCGAGGTCCGAAAGCGCTCCTGAGCGGCGCCGGCGGTGATGGTCGGGAAGAACCCCGCGTGCTGATAGTCGACCATCGAGCGCGCCTGCTGGACCTGCGCGACGGCCTTGCGGACGCTCTGATTCGAGACGTCGACGCGCGCTTCGAGCTGGTCGAGCACGGGATCGCCGAAGATCGTCCACCAGGGCCCGCGCGTCGCGGCGTCGGCGGGCGCCGCCTGCGCCCAGCCGGGGGTGGCGCCCGCGAAATGCGAGGGCACCTCGGCAGTGGGCCGCTGGTAAGCGGGGAGCGTCGAGCAGGCGGCAAGCGTGCCGACAAGCGCCACGACCAGCGTGCGCCGCAGCAACGGGCAAGTAGAAGTAAAAGGCATGGCAAACATCCTTACGATGACGGGCGCTCAGTTATGCGTGGCCGGTGCGATCTGGACGGCTTGTCCCGCAGTCAGCGAATCGCCCGGGTTGTCGATCACGCGATCCGTGGCCGCCAGCCCCGTGGTGATTTCCACATGGGTGCCGAAATCGCGGCCGAGGTGCACGGTCTTCAGCGCCACCTTGCCGTTGCCGTCGACCACCGCGACCGTCACGCCGTTCGGGCGAAACAGCAGTGCGCTGACCGGCAAATCGAGCGCGGGCGTCGACGATTGCAACGCCAGATGCACCTGTACATAGGCGCCCGGCATCAACGCACCGTCCTGGTTGTCGACGTCCACCTCGACGCGCAACGTGCGGCTCGCCGGATCGATCGAGCCGGTGCTGCGCGTCACCCGTCCGGCTATGTGACGGCCGGGAAACTGCTGGGCGCTCAGATAGACGCTGGTGTCCGGCGTGACATACGGCGCGTCGTTCTGCGGGACGTCGACGAAGACCCGCAGCACACCGGTCTGCTGAATATGAAACAGCTCACCCGACATGCCGGCGGTACCGGGCGTGCCGCCCGCCGTCACCAGCGCGCCGATATCGACGTGGCGGGCGGTGATCACGCCGTCGAACGGCGCGGTGATTTTTTCGTACGAGACCAGTTCGGCGAGATGCGCGACATTCGCCTGCGCGGACGCCAGCATCGCGCGGCGCGCTTCCATGTCGCTCGTTTTCGTGTCGGCGTCCTGCTGCGCGACCGACTGCGTTTTCAGCATGTCCTGCCAGCGTTGCGCGGTCGTCTTCGCGTAGTCGTAGTTGGCCTGCGCAGTGCTTTCGTCGGCGCGGGCCTGGCGCAGTTGCGCGTCGAGGTCGGGGGCGTCGATCGTCGCGAGCGTCTGGCCGCTTTTGACCTGGGCGCCGATATCGCTCGTCCAGTGCGCCAGATAGCCGCTGGTGCGCGCATAGATCGATGCTTCCGCGAACGGCGTGACCGCGCCGGGCAACAGCAACTCGTTCGAGGACGGCGCGGCGCGCGGCATGACCACCGATACGCTGAGCGCGCTTTGCGCCTGGGTCTGTTGCGTCAGTGCGGCGTTCGCGGAGACACGCGGCAGGATGCCGGCGAGCAGCAAGGCGGCCGCAAGGCCGCTCAGGGCGAGTGGCCACAGGCGTCGGCGCGGTGTCGATCTCGCGGCGGCGGCGGGCGATTGCGCTGCGCTTTGAGCGGCGTTTCTCGCGGCATTTCCTGTGGCATTTTCC
Organism: Paraburkholderia fungorum; assembly: GCF_046027605.1. Lineage (GTDB taxonomy): Bacteria > Pseudomonadota > Gammaproteobacteria > Burkholderiales > Burkholderiaceae > Paraburkholderia > Paraburkholderia fungorum_F. Next base: position 96,859 of record NZ_JAQQEF010000003.1, on the reverse strand, counting down.
ACCGCATTTTCCACATTATGGTCAGCACGGTTCGCGGACTGCCCGGCGCGATCGTCGAGCTCGGGCGGAAGAGATGAATCGTTCATGGGGAGGCTCTCGTCGGAATCAATGGGTGCGGGCGGCAAGGTCGGCTTCCTGCGTGCTCTGCCGGGCGGCGCGGCGTTTGTCCAGCCACGCATGCACCATCCCGTAGAGGACCGGCACGAACAGCAGCGTGGAGACCGTGCCGAGTGCGAGCCCGCCGATCACCGCGCGGCCGAGCGGTGCGTTCTGTTCACCGCCGTCGCCAAGGCCGAGCGCCATGGGCAGCATGCCGATCAGCATGGCCAACGCGGTCATCAACACGGGGCGGAAGCGGCTGAAGCCTGCTTCCAGCGCCGCCTGCAGGGGCGGCTTGCCGCCGTGGTGCAATTCGCGCGCGGTGTTGATCACGAGAATGCTGTTGGCCGTGGCAATGCCGATACACAGAATCGTGCCGGTGAGCGCCGGCACGCTCAGCCGGGTCCCCGTGCTGAACAGCATCCACGCGATGCCCGCGAGCGAGCCCGGCAAGCCGCTGATCGTGATGAACGGGTCGAGCCACGACTGGAAATTGATGACCATCAGCAGATAGACGAGAGCGATCGCGAACACCATGCCGCTGGCGAGGCCGGCGAACGAGTCGTGCATCGCCTGCACCTGGCCGCGTACGACGATCGATGCGCCCGGCGGCAATTGCGGCCGGATCTGGTCGACCAGACGGTTCACGTCGGCCGCCACGCCGCCGAGGTCGCGGCCTTGCGCCGAGGCGAAAATGTCGAGCACGGGTTGCACGTTGTAGTGCGAGACGACGGCTTGCTGAGTGCCGCGCGACAGTGTGCCGAGCGCACCGAGCAGGTTCTGCGGGGCAGCGCCGGCGCCATTGGCAAAAGCGGCTGCGGTACTTGCAGCGGAAGCCGCGCTGCCGCTTTGCGCCACGGGAATATTGGCCAGCGCCTGCAGCGAGTCGATGTCGTACTGCGGCATCATCGCCATCAGCGGATAGCTGACGCCGTTCTTCGGATCGAGCCAGAAATTCGGCGTGGTCTGCGAACTGCCGGACAGCGCGATCAGCAGATTCTGCGCCACGTCGCGTTGCTGCAAGCCCGCCTGGATCGCTCGTGTGCGGTCCACATTGACGTTGATCGCCGGCTCGTCGCCCGGCTGCTGGATCCGCGCGTCGACGAGGCCGCGCACGCCGCGCAGTTGCGCGAGCAGGCGGTTCGCCACCACGCGGTTGGCATCGAGCTTGTTGCCGACGATCTGGATATCGATCGGTGCGGGCAGGCCGAAATTCAGAATCTGGCTGACGATGTCGGCCGGCAGGAAGGCGAAGCTCACGCCCGGGAAATCCTTGGCGAGCGTCGTGCGCAGGGTCGCGACATAGGCCGCGGTCGGCTTGTGTTTGGGCGCGAGCGTGATCATCACGTCGGCGTCTTCGGGGCCGATCGGGTCCGATGAATCGTAGGTCAGGTTGATGCCGCTCACCGGCACGCCGATGTTGTCGAGCATCGCGGACAGCTCCTGTTTGGGAATCACACTACGCACGCGGGCTTCGACCTGATCGGTGAGGCTCGCGGTATCTTCGATCCGTGTGCCGGTAGGGGCGCGCAGATGCAAGCGGATTTCGCCGGTGTCGACGGCGGGGAAGAAATCGCGTCCGGCAAATGGCACGAGCGCGAGCGAGCCGACGCACAGCAGCAGGAAGATCGCGACGAAGCGGCGTGGACTTGCGATCGCCGCGCTGAGCACGCCGCGGTAGCGTTCGCGCAGCAATTCAAAACGGTGCTCGAAGCCGGCCTGAAAACGCACGAGTTGCGCGATCGGACCGTTGCCCGTCACCGGCACATTGCTACGCGCGCGCATCAGATACAGCGCGAGCGTCGGGATCAACGTGCGCGAGAAGAAATACGAGGCGATCATCGCGAACACCACCGCTTCGGCGAGCGGCACGAACAGATAGCGCGCGACACCGGAAAGCAGGAACATCGGCACGAACACGATGCAGATCGACAGCGTCGACACGAAGGTCGGCACGGCGATTTCTCCCGAACCGTTCAGGATCGCGTCAAACAGCGGCTCGCCGTTCTCCAGGTGATGCGTGATGTTTTCGATCGCGACGGTGGCGTCGTCGACGAGAATGCCCACGGCGAGCGCGAGGCCGCCGAGCGTCATGATGTTGATGGTCTGGCCGAGCGCGGCCAGCGCGATCAGCGACGTCAGCACCGCGAGCGGAATCGACACCGCGATGATCAGCGTGGCGCGCCAACTGCCGAGGAACAACAGAATCATCAACGCGGTCAGGCAGGCGGCGATCAGCGCTTCGCGCGCGACGCCGAGCACCGCGGATTTGACGAACACCGACTGGTCGGCCAGCGCCGTGATGTGCAGCGCGCTCGGCAAACCGGCCGCGATATGCGGCAGCATCGCCTTGACCTGCTGGATGATCGTCAGCGTCGACGTGCTGCCGGATTTTTCGATGGTCAGGAGCGCGGCGCGCTTGCCGTCGCTACGCACGATATTGGTTTGCGGCGCATAACCGTCGCGCACATGGGCCACATCGCGCACATACACCACGCCGCCGGCCACCGTCTTGATCGGCAGATTGTTGAGTGCGGCGACCGTGTCCGTGCTGCCGTTCATCTGCACGTTGTATTCCTTCGTGCCGATCTTGGCCGTGCCGCCCGGCAGGATCAGATTCTGCGCGTTCACGGCGTTGACCACGTCGAGCGGCGCGAGACCTTTTGCCTGCAATGCGCGCGGATTGATATCGACCATGATCTGGCGGACCTTGCCGCCGAACGGCAGGGGCACGGCAGCGCCTTGCACGGTTGCCAGTTGCGTGCGGATCTGGCTGTTGCCGAGGTCGTAGAGCTGCTGTTCGGACAAGGTGTCGCTGGAGAGTCCCAATTGCAGGATCGGCACCGTCGACGCGTTGTACGTGATGATGTTCGGCGGCAGCGTGCCGGGCGGCAGCACCCGCAGGATCGACGCGGAATTGGACGCGGCCTCGGCGATCGCGCGATTGATGTCCGCACCCTGATGGAAAAAGATCTTCACCACCGACACGCCGTTCAGCGATTGCGACTCGATGTGCTCGATATCGTCGACGTCGGAAGTCAGCGCGCGTTCGTAATTCGACGTGATGCGGTTCGCCATGTCCTGGGCGGAGAAGCCGTTATAGCTCCAGACGATGCTGACCACCGGAATGTCGATGTTCGGAAAGATATCAGTCGGCGTGCGAAGTATCGCCAGCGGGCCGACGATAAAGATCAGCACGGCGAGGACCACGAATGTGTAGGGCCGGCGCAGCGCAAGCTTGACGATCCACATGACGGTTTCCTGAAAAGAGGCAGATGGAAGCGCCCGTCTTTTCAATGCAACGGACGGCGCATGGCATGCGCTTCATGAGTCAGGAGTGTGATGGCCGGGGGCTTACCGGCTGCGGTCCGGTAAATTACAAGTCTGTTATCTGGTGCTTTATTGCCGCTTGCGCGCGGATAACAGAACGGTAATCCGCGGGTCAGTGCGCCGACAGGTGAAATGACAACAATGGGAAGCGTGGTTCAGGCCATTCATTGTTTGCACACCATCGGAGAGATCATCATGAAACTGCTTACCGCTATTGCCGTTACCGCCCTCAGCCTGTCATTCGGCACCGCCGCATTCGCGCAATCCAATCCGTCAGGACTGACGCATGCGGAGGTCATGGCGCAACTGAAACAGGCCCAGGCCGAAGGACTGATCCCGACTAACAACAGTGACTATCCGCCGTCGGCGGCCACGATCGCCCACAATCGCGAGATCTACGCGATCCAGCACCACCTCGACGGGTCAGGGGCGATGAAAACCGCGAGCACGCCGGCCGCTCACACGGACTCGATGTCGGATTGAGGTGGGGTTTGTTACGTGCGCAGCACGCGTTGTGGTTTGAGTTGCAACGCCCTTTACTTTTGACTAAAGGCCAGTCTATAAAGGGAAACGTTTTGACTTGAAATCAAAAATGAAAACCACCCTGGATGAGTTGCAGGCCTTCGTGACGGTCGTCGACACGGGATCCATCACGGCGGCCGCGCAGCAGCTCGATCTGGCCATTTCGGCGGTGAGCCGCACGTTGGGAAGGCTCGAGGACAAGCTCAAAACCACGCTGTTGCGTCGAACCACCCGCCGTCTGGAATTGACGGAAGAAGGGCGGGCGTTTCTGCAGGACGCACGGGCGATCATCGCCTCGGTGGAAGGGGCGGAGGAACAGATGGCCGCGCGTCGCGAGCGGCCGTCGGGACGCTTACGCGTCGACGCGGCCACGCCGTTCATGCTGCACGTGATCGTGCCGCTCGTGCAGGGCTACCGGGAACGCTACCCGCACGTGGAGCTGGAGTTCAATAGCAATGAAGGGATCATCGACCTGCTGGAGCGGCGCACCGACGTGGCCATCCGGATCGGCCGGTTGAAGGATTCGACGTTGCATGGCAAGCCCATTGGCAGCAGCCGTCTGCGTATCCTCGCAAGCCCGGACTATCTGAAATCGCACGGCCTGCCCAAACGGGTCGACGAACTGGCGAAGCGTTCGCTGCTGGGATTCAATCAGCCCGAATCGCTCAACATCTGGCCCATACTCGGTCCGGATAACGAACCTTATCGCATCGCGCCCACTATCTCGTCATCGAGCGGCGAGACGCTGCGGCAGCTTGCGCTGGCGGGCGCCGGCATCGTGTGCCTGTCTGACTTCATGACCGCGCGGGATCGTCGCGAAGGCACGCTTGTACAGCTTTTTCCGCGTCAGACGCAGGACGTCCGGCAGCCGATCAACGCCGTCTACTATCGCAATACGGCGATTTCGTCGCGGATTGGATCCTTCGTCGACTATCTGATCGACGCGGTTCGCGGGACGGAAATCGAGCGTTGAGGTGTGCAGCCGGATTGACGTCGCCGTGAAGGTCAGCGAGATCTGGTATGAGCTGATGAAGAAAGACGAAGCCCCGGTGAGTCTCAGCGACGAGCCCTGAGTTCGCGCAAGTGCCAGGCAGCTCCTAAGCCGTCACGTCAATGGCCCATGATTTCTTCGATCAGGTGGCGCGCGCCTGGTGTGAGCGGCGCGCCCTTACGCGTCACGAGTTCATACGGCTCACTGCGTGAAGACAATCGAAGCGGCAGAATTCGCGTGATGCCGTGACGCGTAAAGAACTGTGCAACGTCGATCGAGACCAGCGCGACGAAAGTCGGATTGCTTTGCAGCAACGAGAGGGTCGCGAACGCGGAAGTCGTCTCGAGCAGGTGCAGAGGAAATCTGATCTCCGCCTCGCGGAATTCGCGTTCGAGCAGCATGCGCATGGGCATATTGGCCCGATAAACGACCCACCTGAAGTCGGCCAGATCTTTAAGTGCGAGTTCCTTTTCGCCGCACCTGGGATGATGCACGTTGGCGATGACCGCCAGGGTCTCGTCCTGAACCTTGGTGCTTTCGTACAGATAGGGGGTCTGACTGATCGTGGTCCGGCACACAGCCAGATCGAGGCGCCCCGCGTCGATGAGATTGAGGAGCGTCGCGCTGGTGTCCTCGACGATCTCGACGGACATTTCGGGGTGTTTGGCTATCAAGGCACTGATCGCTTCGGTCAGTCGTGGAACCGCGCCCATGATCACGCCCACCGCAACTCTGCCGCCGTGCCCACGCATGATCCCGACGATCTCTTCGCGCAGGTGGGCGAGATCGGTATGGATCAGCCGGGCATAGCGGATCACACAGTTACCGACCGCATTCGGCTCGAGTCCACGATTCGTGCGATTGAAAAGCGGCGTGCCGAAGGTGGTTTCGATTTCCTGCAACGCCTTGCTGGCGCCGGGTTGGGTCAGTGCCACCTGTTTGGCGGCATTGAGGAGCGAGCCCTGGTCGCCAAGCGCAATGAGCAGCCGCAGCTGCTTGAGATGGAGCCGGGAGACGATGGAATTAAGCGAAGGTGTCATTCAGGGTTGAGGAAAAGTTATAGCGGTATCAAATGTTCTCAGTTTGTCAGATACGGTCTGCTGCTTATACTGCGTCATAAAGTCCTTATTTATGAAGAAGGCGCGCTAACGTAAACCCGCGGCGCATCCGGGGCAAGACGCTGAGGGACGTCCTTACTATAACTGCAGGTCATTGCCATGTCGCTTATCAATTACGTCACTCAGATTCAGTTCGAGTTTGGCGCGATTCGCCTGTTGAAAAGCGAGTGCGAACGAATTGGCATGCGCCGCCCCTTGATCGTGACCGACCAGGGCATCCGGCATGCCGGAATTGTCGAGCGCGTGCTGGACGCGCTGGGCAGTGGTCCGAATGTTCCTGTCTACGACCGTACGCCGCCCAATCCCAATGAAGGCGCCGTGCGTGACGCGGTGGAGGAATTCCGAAAGCATGACTGCGACGGCATCATCGCCGTCGGCGGCGGTTCGTCGATCGATCTCGCGAAAGGTGTCGCCGTTTGTGCGACGCATAGCGGCCCACTGCAAAGCTTCGCCGTGATCGAAGGCGGGGCGGCGCGCATCACGTCGGCCACCGCCCCAGTCATCGCGATTCCGACTACGGCGGGCACCGGCAGCGAGGTGGGCAGGGGCGCGATTCTGATTCTGGACGACGGCCGCAAAGTGGGCGTCATCTCGCCGTTCGTCGTGCCGAAGTCGGCGATCTGCGACCCGGAACTGACGATGAAACTGCCGCCCGCGCTGACCGCGGCCACCGGCATGGACGCGATCGCTCACTGCCTCGAAACGTTCATGTCGCCGGTATTCAATCCCGCGGCCGACGGCATCGCGCTCGATGGTTTATGGCGTGCGTGGCGTCACATCGAGCGTGCCACTGCGCACCCGGACGACCGCGTGGCGCGGCTGAACATGATGAGCGCCTCGATGGAGGGCGCGCTGGCGTTCCAGAAGGGCCTGGGTTGCGTACACAGCCTGAGCCATGCGTTGGGCGGCATCGATCCCCGGCTGCACCACGGCACGCTGAACGCGATTTTCCTGCCGGCAGTGATCGAATTTAATCGTGAGGCGCCGAGCATGGTTGAAGAGGGGAAACTCGCGCGCATTGCGCAGGCAATAGGTCTGGATAATCCGGCGGAGATCGGCTCGTCGGTCAAAGCCCTCACCGGCCGCCTGGGATTGCCGACCGGCCTCGCAGAGGTGGGCGTGACGCGCGAGATGTTCCCCAACATCATCAAGGGCGCACTGCAGGACCATAGCCACAAGACCAATCCGCGTATCGCATCCGTGAATGACTATCAAATGATGCTCGAGGCGTCGCTGTAGGACGTGTTCGGATTGTGATCGCGCATACAAAACCTGATGGAGATTTTTCAATGCAAATTACTGGCGAGATGCTGATAGGTGCGCGTGCGGTTCGTGGCAGCGCGGCGATATTGCGCGCTTTCGATCCTGCTCGCGGAATCGAAATTGAACCGGCGTTCGGCGGCGGTGACCGTGCTGATGTCGAGCGGGCCTGCAGTCTTGCGGGCAAGGCGTTCGACGCCTACCGGAACGTTGCGCTGGCGGCGCGGGCGAAGTTTCTCGAGGCCATTGCGGACAATATCGTCGAGATCGGCGACGCGCTGATCGAACGTGCTCATGTTGAAACCGGACTGCCCAAGGCCCGGATCGAAGGCGAGCGCGGCCGGACCGTCGGCCAGTTGAGACTCTTTGCCGCGCTCGTGCGGGAGGGGCGTTGGCTCAGCGCGACGCTCGACTCGCCGTTGCCGGAGCGCAAGCCGCTGCCTCGCCCGGATCTTCGTCTGCAGAAGATTCCAGTGGGACCGGTCGCGGTATTTGGCGCAAGCAACTTCCCGCTGGCCTTTTCGGTGGCGGGCGGCGATACGGTCTCGGCGCTCGCGGCAGGGTGTCCGGTGGTCGTCAAGGCCCACGGTGCGCACCTCGGTACGTCGGAACTCGTTGGACGGGCGATTCAGCGTGCGGCCAGCGACAACGGACTCCCCGAAGGCGTGTTTTCGCTGCTGTTCGGCGGCGGCAACGAAATCGGCGAGGCGCTCGTTGCGCATCCGGCGATCAAGGCTGTCGGCTTCACCGGATCGCGACGTGGCGGGTTGGCACTGGTCGATATCGCGTCGAAGCGTCGCGAGCCCATTCCCGTGTTCGCCGAGATGAGCAGCATCAATCCTTTCTTCGTGCTGCCGGGCGCACTCGAGAAACGTTCAGATGCGATGGCGAGCGCACTGGCTGATTCGATCGCACTCGGCGTCGGCCAGTTCTGCACGAATCCGGGCCTCGTGATTCTGCTCGACAGTCCATCGGCGCGTGGATTCGTCGAATCGTTGTCAGCGGCGCTGGCGAAGAAGGAAGAACAGACCATGCTCACGCCGGGCATTGCGGCCGCCTATCGATCCGCGATCGAGCGGCGCAGCGGAGCAAGCGGTGTTCAGGACCTGGCGCAAGGTGTCGAGACCGGCGTCTCGTGCCCGGCGCGTCCCGTGTTGTTCGCGACTACTGCCGCCGGTTTCCTCAAAAGCGCTGAGCTTGAGGAAGAGATCTTTGGACCGACGTCACTCGTTATTACGTGCGCGGATGTTGACGAAATGATCGAGGTTGCGGAGCACCTCGAAGGACAGTTGACGGCGACCTTGCAACTCGAACCACAGGACTACGACCTGGCGCGCCGGCTTTTGCCTACGCTTGAAAGGAAGGCGGGGCGGATTCTCGCCAATGGGTTCCCCACGGGTGTCGAGGTATCCCACGCGATGGTCCATGGCGGTCCGTTTCCAGCGACCTCCGATTCGCGCAGCACGTCGGTTGGAACGAGTGCAATCGAGCGCTTTCTGCGGCCGGTCTGCTACCAGGATCTGCCGGCAGCGCTTCTTCCAGAACCGCTCCATGACGACAACGCGCTTGGACTCTGGAGGTTGCGAGACGGCGAGTTCAAGCGCGCGTAGTCATGAAGGACAACGGCAGACCGGTATCGGTGAGCCGTTGAGTTGTTGCTTATGGTGAGCGCGTAGGCGGGGAGGGCTTGGCCCGGATAGTCAGCCTCACGCGTTCGCGCGTCCGCGCGGTCCGGTCTCGCGCATGAATAGGGTCAGCACCATGGCGAGCACGATACCGCCGAGCAGCCACGAACCGGCCGCGCGGAACACCGGCAGATCAATCGTGCCGCCTTTCGCCAGATGGGCGAGCAGTTTGCCGTACACCGGTGTGAGCAACGCGCTGAACGTGAACACGAGGAAATTGATCGCGCCGCTGGCGCTGCCCTTCACATTGTCCGGATTGACCTCCTTGATCACCGTGTAGGGCAGCATGGCGGCGCCTGAGCCAATGCCGAGCAGCAGGCCGAGCACATACGGCGGCGCCACACCGGCCGGCAGATAGAAAATGCCGGCACCGGATAGAAGCATCAGCAGCGCGCCGGCCATCAACACCGGCTTGCGCCGGCCCAGACGGTCGGACAGGTAGCCTAACAGCGGGCAGCCGATCACCCAGCCGAGCGGCACCATGCTCGCGCGATTGACGGCCTCCGTATAGCTGGCTTCGAGACCGTTGCGCAGGAAGGGAATGCCCCAGATCATGTCGCCTATCGTCGTCGGCAAGAACAGCAGGCCGGCGCAGAAGCCGCAAAGATACGACTGCGGATTGGTCAGCACTTCCTTGTACGGCGCGAACATCTTCATCCACGATCCCTGGCTGGCCGGACTGTCGTCGTGACCTGCCGGCGTGACGACGAACACCAGTGCGGCGATCAGAAAGATGACGAGGCCGGACAGCCACCAGAACTGCTGCCATGTGATGAGGCCATGAATCAGCGGCGCCACGGCGAACTGACCCGCGGAGCCGCCCAGCATGCCGAAGCATTGCGTGAAGCCCACCGCCGTGGCGAGCGAACGTGGCGGAAAGCCATGCGTGGCGAGATACACCGCGCCGATGAACCCGCACGCCGAACCCGCGCCTTGCAGCAGGCGGCCGAACTGCGCGGCCTCCACGCTGCCCAGGCCGAACAGCGCCGCGCCGACGGCAACCAGAACGATGCCGGCCGGAATGACGGCCTTGCCGCCGACCCGATCGAGCAACGCACCGCAAACGATCGAGAACAGCGCGTAGGTGTAGTAGTACAGGCCGACGAGCGCGCCCACGCCCAGCGCATCGCGCGCGAACGCCGCACTCAGCTCCGGGATCATCACGCCCGGCGCGGAACGCAGCATGTACTGCATGAAGTAGAACGCGGCACAAAAGAGCCAGGCGATGACGAAACCGACATGTATCTGCTCGCGGCCTGATGTCTCGTTTCCTGTGCTGACGACCTTGCTGGACATGGTTAGCGTTCCATTGAGTTGCTGTTCGACCGGGTACGGGCCACCGCGCGGCGCAGACGCACCGCACTAGCGGAACAGATTGACCTTGGCGAGATCGATGAGCTGCTGGCCGCGACCGTCCATGACGGCACGGAGCATGAACAACCCAAAGTGGTAAGCCTGGTCGGTGGTCGTCGCAGGCGGCATCACGAGTTCCTGGCGTGCGCTTACCACGTCGACCAGCGCCGGACCCGGATGGGCGAATGCTTCGCTGAGCGCGGCTTCCAGCTCCGCGGGGTGCTCGACGCGAATCCCTTTGATGCCGATCGCGTTGGCCATGGCCGCGAAGTTCGGATTTTTCAGGTCGCATCCCGTATCGACGAACCCACTGGCCTTCATTTCCATTTCAACGAAGCCCAGCGTTCCGTTGTTGAGCACGACGACTTTGACCGGCAAACCGGTTTGAATCAGCGTCAGGAACTCGCCCATCATCATGGTGAAGCCGCCGTCGCCCGACATCGAAATGACCTGCCGGTCCCTGAACGTGGCCTGCGCGCCGATCGAGTGCAACAGCGAGTTGGCCATCGAGCCGTGATTGAATGAGCCGACCAGGCGCCGTTTGCCGTTCATCTTCAGATAGCGGGCCGTCCACGCGATGGGGGTGCCGACGTCGCAGGAGAAGATCGCGTCCTCGTCCGCGAGTTCGCTGACGAGCCGGGTCACGTACTGCGGATGAATGGTGCTGCTGCCCACTTCCGGTTCGGCCAGCGCATTCAGACTTTCGCGAGCCTTGCGATAGTCGTCGAGCGCGCGATTCAGGAAGCTGCTGTCCGTGTTCTCGTGGATCAGGGGAAGCAGTTCGCCAAGCGTATCCTTGACCGTTCCCAATACGCCGAGTTCTATCGGGCACCGGTTGCCGAGTGCTTCGGCCCGTGTATCGATTTGCGCGATGGTCACCTTCTCCGGGTAGAACTGTCGATACGGGAAGTCGGTGCCGAGCATCAGCAGCATGTCGCAACTCTTCATTGCGGAGTAGCCGGAGGAGAACCCGACCAGCCCCGTCATCCCGACATCGAAGGGGTTGTCGTATTCGATGTACTCCTTGCCTCGCAGCGAATGCACGATGGGCGCTTGCAGCTTGCGGGCGAGTTCCACGACTTCCGCATGGGAATCCTTGCAACCGGCGCCACACAGCATGGTCACGCGCGACGATCCATTCAGCAGGCGCGCGAGTTCCGTGATCTGGTCGTTCGCTGGACGAATCACCGGCGCGGCGGGCGCGCTCCAGCTCGGCACGGGTTTTGTGAGCGGCCCCAGTGCCACATTGCCAGGTATGACGACCACCGCGACGCCCTTACGCGCAACGGCTGTGCGGATGGCACGGCCCAGGATCTGCGGCAGCTGGTCGGGACTGTGAACCAGTTCCACGTAGTGGCTGCATTCCTTGAACAGCACCTCGGGGTGAGTCGCCTGAAAATAGTCGATGCCGATTTCCGAACTCGGGACATGCGCGGCGATGGCGAGTACCGGCACGCCGCTGCGATGGCAGTCGAACAAGCCGTTGATGAGGTGCAGGTTGCCCGGACCGCAGCTGCCGCAGCAGACCGCGAGTTCTCCAGTGAGATGAGCCTCGGCGCCGGCCGCGAAAGCCGCGCTTTCCTCATGCCGCATATGAAGCCATTCAATCGAACCGTCCCGGCGCAGGGAGTCCGTGAAGCCATTCAGCGAATCCCCCACCACACCGAACACACGCTTCACGCCGGCATTTTTCAGTGCACCAACCATGTAGTCGGCAGCTATCGTTGCCATTTCGCATCTCCATAAATTAAAGAATTGCTGCAAAGCGACCGGATTGAACGTTTCGTTATGCGACGGTCATCAGAATAGTTGGCGGGACTAAGGAGGGCTATTACATGAAACTGGAATCAGTCCGGCGAGGCTTATGTCACAGGGGATTCACACATTGAGGAAGTGACGGGGCGAGGAGCGTGACCTGAACGCTCACGCAACAACCTCCACAGGGATAGCCTCCATGACGGTGGCCAGAATCATCGCGTCGATGTTGCGCGGTGCCGGCCGGGCAGGCCGTGGTCGGTAGATTGCGTCGCCGGTTGCAATGGCCTGGCCACTCAGCGCGCACACCCCCGACTTCCTTGCAGTGCGGCGCCGCCATACCTGCTCGCCGTAGCAGCAGGAGGTCGCGTCGCTCCACGCAACCGTGGCCGAGGTTCGTCCATTGCGTTCCAGAACCCGGATGGCGCATTTCGAAAAATCGCAATCGGCACGCTTCGGGCGCACGCCGGCGGACACATTGGGCAACCGTATTTCGACCTCGCTGGAGAGGAGCGCCATCATGGACTGCCACGCTCGGTCTGCATCAAAGGGAGCTTGCATGATGCGGTTCCTCGATTCACGTTAGACAAATAGGCGTTCCCGCGCCCACGGTCTTATGCGACGTGCCTGGGTTGAGCTACGCTCGGCCTTGACTGGATGATAGGTAGCAGTCCCACGGACCGCTATTACAGGAATGTGGAGTGCGTGCGCGTTTGACCAGGAAGAGGAAGGCTAGTCACTCGCTTCACTTATCCCGACGTCGGAATTTGCGGCGCTCCCTCTCATGACCGGCAGCACGACGCTGAAGGTTGCTCCATAGGCCTCATTATTGGTGGCGGTAAGACGGCCATCATGAGTTTCGATAATGAAGCGGGACACTGCAAGCCCGATGCCCATTCCTTTGCTCTTGGTCGTGACGAATGCATCGAATATGCTGTCGCCACCGACTATGCCCGACCCGTTATCAATGACTTCGAGCAGAACGGAGCGGTTGCCAAGGGGCTTGGCGGTAATGAGAATTCTGGGTGTGCGTCCCGAGTTTTCCGTGGCCTCTATTGCGTTCGTCATCAGGTTGAGCAGCACCTGCTGAATCTGTATCTGGTCGACGAACACCGCGGGCAGGCCGTCGGGCAAGTCGAAGTCGATGTCCGCGCTACGCCTCGTTTCGTCTTCCCGCAGCAGCCGCACGGATTCGAGAACCATGTCTTTCACATTCCGTTCGCGCTTCTGAAACGATTGCCGCTTGAACAGTGCGCGGATGCTTTGCATCGTTTCGTCGGCGGAACGGGCATCTCGAACCACGCTTTCCACGGAGACCCTGGCTTCGCTCAAATTGGGTGGCGACGCTGCGAGCCACCGTTTGCAAGCCTGCGCATTAGCGATAACGGACGTGAGAGGTTGGTTGAGCTCGTGGGCGATCGAGGCCGAGAGTTCCGCGACCGTGGCGATCTGGGTCGCCCGGGCAAGTTCAGCCTGAGTCTGTCGTAGCCGGTCCTCGGCACGCTTGGGTTCGTCGATATCCAGGCTCAGTCCGTACCATTGGACAATATTGCCGTTGGCGTCTCTCATGGCCTCAGCGATATGCTGGTACCACCGGTAAACCCCGTCCTTTCTGCGCAGCCGGGCGACGTGGCTGTACGGCTCGCCGGTCCTGATCGAATGCGTCCACGCCTGGTTCAGACTGCCGAGGTCGTCTGGATGGATGGTCCTCTGATAGCGGCGCACAGCAAGCTGCGAAATCCTCAGGCCGACAAATTCCGCGGTTTTCCGGTTGATGTAAATGAGCTCGCCGCGTGGATTGTTGCACCAGAGCATCGCGGGAATGGTCTCGATGAGCTCGCGTAGCTGGTGCTCCCGCTGTTCGAGCACGGCTTCCGTTTGCTTGAGATCGTCGATGTCCGTACAGACGCCGTACCAATGCAGGATCTGGCCGCTTTCGTCGCGAAACGGTTCGCCGCGAGCAAGGTACCAGTGCAGTTCTCCATCGGCGCCCGTCACCTGGTACGTGTCCTGATAGGATGTGCCTTCTCGAACAGCTTGTCTCCAGCGCGAGCGGACTCGCAGACGGTCAGCTTCCGGAATGAGGTTGAGCAACATCTCCTTGTCGAATTGTTCCCCGCTCTTTCCCATGAAAGTCAGCATTTGCTGACTCCATCTGTCGACTTCGCCTCGCGGTGTGGCTCTCCAGATCATCGCCGGCAACGCGTCTACAAGTCTTCGCAAATTAAGTTCGTTCGTGCGAAGGGCCTCCTGGGCCAGGTACCGCACGTGGATATCGATCGATAGACCAAACCAGTTCACAATTTCGCCGTTGGCGTCGCGCAGAGGCGTGCCTTTGCATTGGAACCAGCGGTAGGTGTTGTCGACCGAGCGGAGACGATGGACGCAGTCATAAGGTCTGCCGTTATCGAGAGAATCTTGCCAGATCGCAATGGTCGACGCGGCGTCGTCCGGGTGCACCAGGTGAAGCCCGCCGTCCGCTATCAGATCGTTGAGCTGCAGTCCGGTGTAGTCTTCCGCGCGCTTGTTGATGTATTCGAGGCGGCCATGCGAGTCCGTGTACCACAGCAGGCCAGGAAGCGTCTCCGCTAACCAGTTCAATTGAACTTCACGTTCACGGATGACTTCCTGGGAGCGGTAAAGCTCGTCGATGTCCATGTTCACCGCATACCACTTGTAGACACTCCCGTCATCGTTGAAATAAGGAACGGAGCGCGAGTGGCGCCATCGGTAATCATCACCGTGGTCCGCCCATCGGTAGGTTGTGTCATACGCGCTCTTGTCCCGAACCGAGCGGAGATAACCTTCCTTGACCCGCTCGCGGTCATCGGGGTGAATGAATCGCAGGAAGCCGAGATTCTGCATGCCTTCCAGCGTTGTTCCTGCTTTTTCGAGGATCTGCTGATTGATGAAGTCGAAATCATCCGGTGTGCGAGTGGCGAAGCGGCCCGGTAACCGGTCGAGCAGTTCTCTGGCTTCTCTTTCACTTGCCGCCAGCGCCTGTTGGGCCTTGATGGTCTCTTCGATTTCGATTCCGACGAGGTACCAGTTGACGATGTCCCCGCTTGACGAGCGTGACGGCTCGGCCAGAAGACGCTGCCAGCGGTATACGCCGTCGTGCTGCAGCATCCTCACGCTAATATCGATCGCTTCACGCGCGGCAATGCAGGCTTTCCATTGCCGCCGTGCGGCCTGCGCGTCATCGGGGTGAACGTAAGTCATCCATCCATCACCGACGATTTCCTCCATCGGCTTTCCCAGCGCGGCGACACCTGTTTTATTCACATAGAGAAGTTCGCCGGTGGGGCTGCCGACACAGACGCATGCCGGCACGTTGTCGACAATGCGCCGATATGTTTCTTCTTCAGTTCGAAGAGAAGATTGCGCCGGCTTCAATGAAGCAGTTGCGGCGGATTGGCGGTTGCGCCGGGAGATCAGCCCGGCACATAGCCATGCCGCCGCGATTGTGACGCCACTACGGCTGAGCGAGCCGGGAGTAAGAGAAGGGCGGTCGGAGGCCAACATCGTTGCGGCGATCCCGAGCGAGGTGAAGCCCGCGGCGAGACGCCCGAAGTTGCGCCCGCAAAAGTGCGTGAAGAGGACAACCAGGACGAGGCTAAGGCAGCCCGTGATGGTTTCGAGCAGCGCGGCTACCCCCGATGCACCGGCGATGGCGACGCTAAGGGCAGCAGCCCGGGACGAGCGAGGTATCAGCACGGTAAGCATGTCAACCTCGGAGTTCGTCAAGACCCGACTGCCGCCGGACTGAGTGCCTGTTTGCCGTGCGCGGCGTCGGGCAGCATGATCGGGTTGATAGCATTGACGTCTTTTCCGGGTGCGCCGTATCGGCGACTTCGAATCAATGCCGCTATGAAAAAACAAGCCTACAATTTCATATGCGACGACGACATTACATATTCATGTAATGCATATCGCGACTCCCCGTGCTTCCAGACAACGATTCGGATGGCTATAATTTCTCATCGGCAATGCCCCGTTCGAGAGGCACATTCCGCGGGTCTATCGGAGACCTGCTGTACCGGCGTTAGGAGAAGTTTTGCCTGACCACAGAGGGGTTCCATGGAATCCGCAAGCGAAATAGTCTATGTAGTCGACGACGACAGGCGGGTGCGAGAGGCACTCTCTGTTCTGCTGCGTGCAAACGGAAGAAACGTCCACGCATTCAACTCCGGCAGGGAGTTTCTGGACACATTGCGTCAAGATGTCGTTTCATGCCTGATCCTGGATTTGAGGATGCCCGGCATGAGTGGACTGGAAGTCCAGAAGCTCGTCGGCACTGACTCACGCATTCCTGTCATTTTCATTACCGGCATGGGCGATGTGCCGTCCACGGTTCTTGCGATGAAGGGCGGGGCGGTTGATTTCCTCACCAAGCCCGTCGACGAAGATGCGTTGATGCGCGCGGTCGATGCAGCCCTCGCGAGAGCACACGTTCTTCGCAAGGAGGCGGAAGATACGGCGGCGCTTCAGGCGCTCTACGAGTCGCTGACGCCGCGCGAGCAGGAGCTTTTGCCGTTACTCGCGAGCGGCCTGCTCAACAAGCAGGCGGCCGGGGTACTGGGTATCACCGAATACACCGTGCAGGTCCATCGCGGTCACATCATGAGAAAAATGCAGGCGGCTTCTTTCGCTACGCTTGTCAGGCAGGCAAGCAAGCTGCGGCTCGAAACCTTGCCTACGGCAACGTTCTCGGAAGGCTGAAGCTGAAGGTGACCCCTCGCGGCACATTGCGCACGGCCCAGATCCTGCCTGCGTGTGCTTCGATAATGGACCGGCAGATTGCCAGTCCCATCCCCATCCCGGTTTCCTTCGTGGTGAAGAACGGCTCGAAGATCTTCTCGAAGTCCATCTGTCCGGTGCCGTGATCTTCCACGTCGACCACGATGTTGTCCGCATCGCGGTGCGAACGGATCACGAGCAGCCTCGGTCGTTCCGCCGTTCCCGCTAATGCTTCGATTGCATTGCGCACGAGGTTCACGATCACCTGCTGAATCTGAACCGCGTCCGCGCTGATCTTCGAGACGTCTTCGCCCAGGGTCGTCTTGAGCGAAACCGCGTTGCGCTGGATGTCGTCGGCCATCAGCGTGCAGACCTGAAGAATCAGTTTGTTGACGTCGAGTTCGACCTTTTGGGGAGCCGTATGCCGGAAGAGCGCCCGAATGCGGCTTACCACGTCTGCCGCGGAGTTCGCATCGCGCAGCACCTGCTCCGCCGAGTATTTGGCTTCGTCGATCCTGGGCGGCGTTGCAGAGAGCCATCGCACGCATGCGCGCCCATGCGCGACGATGGCCTGGAGCGGCTGGTTGAGTTCGTGGGCAATCGAGGCGGACAGTTCGGCGACCGCCGCGAGCCTCGACGCCTGCGCCAGCCTCTCCTGCGCGTCGCGCAAGGCCGCCGAGAATTCCGCGCCGTCATCGATATCGACATCGAGGCCGAAGAACTTCATCACTTGCGCACCGGCCGCTTCCGTACCGCGTTGCTCGCGAGCGTGGTCGAGTTCGAGCCGCGACAGCAGGTCCGGCTCCTCCGCTAACTGCTCGAGGAGCGCGACCAGATGGTGCCGCACGTTTTCGGATCGGCGCGCGCCTTCCTCGATGGCGATCGCCAATCCCGCCCAGCGCGGCTGCCGATAGTGTTCAGTCAGATAGGCCCGGACGATGATCTGCGCAATGAGATCGAAGTGGTCGAGGAGATACACCGAGACGTCGGCCAGAAGCTCTTTGGCGATACGCTCGTCCAGCTCGCCCAGCGCGATGTGGGTGCTCCAGATTTCTCGCAACCCCAGACGCAATGCCTGAAGGAGACACTGCAACGGTACGCGTTGATGCTCACGTCTCTGGCTGATTTCCCGGAAGGTGTCCATGTCCTGTGCCGATGGGGGTTCGCCCGACAACAGTGTCTCGAACCAGACTTTGGCCGACAGCGCGACGGATTCGCGAACGTCCCGTTTCGCTGCCGGTGCGAGCAATCTGTATCCGTCGAGCGGCGTCAGGATCGCAAGCGTGCGTTCGACGACAAGCGTCAGATCGGCCGCGAGGGAGACGGTGTTTTCCCGCAAGTGCTTGCTGATTCTTGGAACTTTGGCTAACACGGATATCTGTTTATCAGTAACGGGCGCACGATTTCGAATGACAAGGAGCGCCCGTGCAGCGACTTTTACGGCTATGGAGCGGTTGCCGCCTGATACTCTGCAATGCGATTCGATGCGGCGTATGATGGGCAAAAAACGAGTCGCTCCCAGTGCGGCGCCAGTGAGGCGCCCGGCAATGATCGGCAAACACGCGGCCCTTGTCGCGTGTAGAAATGATCTCCTGGCGCGGCGCAGCCTGCCATCCCCCGTACAGGGGAGAGGCTCTCCCTCCCCCAGAAAGGGGATGCGCTTGAATAGTCAGGGGACGGCGGCAGGCACGGCCACCCCAATAACACGGTGTGACTGACAAATGCGTGTGGTTGGAGAAACGCCCGCGAGCGGGCCGCACATTTTCCTTGAAACGAAGGTCGTTCTGCCGCGTCTGCCGGCGGATCTGATCAGTCGTCCGCGGCTCCTCGATCTGGCCGAGCGCGCCGCGAGCAAGCGTCTTACCGTGATCAAAGCGCCCGCCGGATTCGGCAAAACTTCGCTGGCACTCGTCTGGCTCGAGCGGCTGCGCGCGAACGGTACACGGGTGGCGTGGCTGTCGCTCGACACGGAAGACGACGAACCCGCGCATTTCCTCAATAGTCTGGCGCGTGCATTGCGGCATGCCTGCGGCAATGTCGGCGCCGCGGCGATCAGCCTGACTGCCGACGCCGCATTCGTCCCGCCGCGCGCCGTCGTTACCACGTTGATCAACGAACTTCTCGAAGTCGACGACGAAGTCGTGCTGTTTCTGGACGACTATCACCTGATCAGCCTTCCAGCAGTCCACCAGACAACGTCGTTCTTTATCGAAAAGGCACCGTCACATGTGCATGTGGTTGTTTGCAGCCGCACAGATCCATCGCTGCCGCTCGCGAGGCTGAGGGCAGGAGACGAGCTGCTGGAAGTCGATGCACCGGCCTTGCGTTTCGACCTGGACGAGACGAGGCGCTTCGTCGAACACGCGTTGCCCGGCGTGCTGAACGCTTCCCACGTCGAGACGCTTTTTGCCAACACGGAAGGCTGGGCTGCGGCGTTGCGCATCTCGATGTCCTTGCTGTCGCGCACGGAATACCAACCGGCTCAGGAAGGCATTGTGCCGTCAGGTACGTCGCGGCCGTTCTCCGCCTATATCGAACACATGTTCGAGCGATTGCCCGCCGACATGGTGGAGTTCATGCTGCGCACGTCGATACTCGATCGCCTGAGCGCGCCGCTCTGCGACGCGATAACGGGGCAGCGCACGAGCCAGCGCATGCTGGACGAAATCGCCGGGGGCCGGTTGCTGTTGCAAGCGCTCGACTTCGACGGACAATGGTTCCGTTATCACCATCTGATGAGTGAGTACCTGCGCGCGAAGCTCGAGGCGCAGCATCCGGACGAGGTGGCGCAGCTGCATTGCCGCGCGTGCGAATGGTATGGCGCGCAGGCGCTGTGGACCGAGGCGGTCAAGCATGCGATCGCCGCGGGCAACACGGATAACGCGAGTCGTCTGATGGAGCAGTGCGCGATGGCGCTGGTCAAGAAAGGCGATCTGCTCACGCTGCTCGGTTTGCAGCGCCGGTTTCCGGCGGGTCTGGCCGGTGCACAGGTGAAGGTGAAGGTGACGCTGGCGATCGCCTGGGGCATGGCGCTCGCCATGCATTTCGACGAGGCGCTCACGATGCTGGATGCGCTCGAACACGATCTGCCGTCCCACACCGGTAAGGAAACCGAAGATATCCGCTGGGAATCCCAGGCGATCCGCTCGGTCGTCGCGGGACTGAAGGACCATCCCGAACGGGCGCTCGCTCTCGCTGAAGCGTGCCTCGCGCGGCCGTCTGCCGATATCTGGACCACCAATGTGGCGTCCAACGTTGTGCGCTTCGGGCACTGGAAAGCCGGCAAACTCGAAGCGCTTTACGCAACGCCGTGGATGTCCTATTCAAGCGAAGAACACCAGCGCAACCTGTATTCTTCGGTGTACCGGCAGTGCCTGCTGGGACATGCTGAGATGCAACAGTTGCACTTCGGGCTTGCCGAGCGGTATTTCACCGAATCGATGCGACTGGCCGAACACCATGCCGGTCCCGACTCGATCTCGGTCGCACTGTGCGCGCCGATGATCGGGCAAATCCAGTACGAACAAGGCCGACTGGACGAAGCGGAAAAACGGGTTGCCGGTTTGATGCCGGTGATCGACGTGGCGGTCCTGCTCGATAGCGTGTTGATTGCCTATCGCCTCCTTATCCGGATCGCAGCCGCGCGTTCGGACATGAGGCAGGCATACGCGCTGCTCGATCGGGCGCAGGCATTGGGTTGCGCACGTCAATGGGAACGGCTGACCGCTGCCGCCCTTGCCGAGCGCATTCGGCTCTATGTTGCGGAAGGCCGGTTGATGGAGGCGGGTGCATGTCTGACGCAACTCGATCAGGTGGCGCGAGCCAATTCCCATTCTTCTCGCTCCATCGCACTCGAGATCGAGAACTATCGTGCACTCGCGGCGGCCTCTGTTGCCGCGGCCCAGCACCGCACCGAAGAGGCCGCCGCGGAGCTGAGCGCGGCGCTGCAAAGCGCCGAACGACGCCACGGCGATTTCCTGGCGATACGTTTGCGCACCATGCTTGCGCTGGTCTGGCTGGCGGCGAACGAACGCGCCCGTGCGATCGAGGTGTTTCGCGACGTCCTGAAGGTCGCCGCGCTCGCGGGTGTGTACCAGTCCATCCTCGATGTAGGTCCGGACATCGGCGCGTTGCTGCGGGTTGTTGGCGAAGACGCGCGGCACGCAGCACACACGGCGCACACAGCACACACGGTGCGAGCGAACGAGCTGATCTCATACATCGATCATCTGCTCGATGGCTGGCGAATCCTTTATCAACAGGGCGGCGACCGTGAGCGCGACACAGAGCGTGGATCACTGAGCTCAAGGGAGCGCGAAATCGTCGACCTGATTGCACGAGGACAGTCGAACAAGGAAATCGCGAATACGCTTGGAATTGGCGCTGAAACGGTCAAATCCCATGTGAAGAGCATCTTCATGAAACTAGGCGTGGATCGACGCACTCAAGCCGTTGCGCGGGTGCGGGACCTCGGTCTTGCCGGTCCAGACCAGCCCGCACTTTAGACCCAGGCCATTCAGACGATACGATTGAGCAGGTCCAGCGACGGGTCGCATTCCCAGGTCGGTGATAACGCATACGAGGCCCGCGTAGGCGCCGGCAAAAAAAATCCGGCGCGGATTCGTAGGCCCGTGTTCCATACCCGCCAGAGGCAAGCAGGTTCGCGAGAGATGTCCGAACGCGTCGGTCATCATCAATCACGGCAACGGTTCGGACCGCAGGCGTGATCATCGTCTTCTCCGGGTCGTCGAGTCCAGCAATGAATGAGCGTTAGCGTCCAGGTCTCTAACGTCGCACAGACGGCCCACGAAAATCTCGCTGAAGGTTCCTCTTATGCGGCCGGTGCAGAAAAATTATAGCTGGCGGAATCGTCGGACGGAAACGCGGGCAGCCATGTTGTGCACTACATGAATATGTAATGGCACCCGCCACTGCGAAGATGTAACTTTGGCTTTTCGCCTCGGGATAAATCCTTTGACGCTGACCGGGCCCCTTTCTACCGGTTGCTATTTTCTGTACCCAGCAGACGCTGGATCAGGACTCGGCGTAACTCAGCAATCGCACATTTTCGATAAGCACGCCCGCTCTCCGGCACTTTCCTGGTCCGGAGAAGCATTCAGGATCGACCCCGTAGTGGTATCGAATGCAGGCTTCGGAAACAGAGCGTCCGGAACATCTGTGAGGTCATGGCATGGATAATGGCGCCAAAGAGGCGGTTCGCGTGCGAATTCAGCCGCACCATGCAATGACCGAGTTTGCCCGGATCCTCTGGCACCTGCGCGCCATTCTGGCAGTGCTGCTGATACTTTTCCTGGTTCTGTCGGTTGCCATGTATTACGTCGGTGGGGCTGTCGATGTCGCCACGCGCACGCCCTCATCGCCAGGCGAGACCTTCTACTTTTGCGCGGTCACGGCGCTGACCATCGGTTACGGTGACGTGATACCCACCACCACGCTCGGCCGGATCGTCGCGGTTTCGCTTGGACTACTCGGCGTGTTGATAACGGGCGTGATAACGGCTACCGCTGTTTATGCTATTCAGGTGGCTGCGCTTCGGGCTGGGCTAGACGTGGTTGGTCAGGGTAAAGGTCAAGATTGACGGCGTCTCCTTGCCCGTGCTCCGTCGCGCCTCGCGGGACTCATTGCAGATTCATGTAATAGCCGTTCTTCACCCTGCCAACTAGCATCAGGAACCAGGCACTTTTGAGCTGTTCGGCTCAGTCACTACGGCCTGGAAACCCTGCCTCTGACAGGACCTGATCCAAGAGGGGTTCCATGGAAACTGCAAGCGAACTGGTGTATGTAGTCGACGACGACAGGCGGGTGCGAGACGCACTTTCTGTTCTGCTGCGCGCCAACGGAAGAGACGTCCACGTATTCGACTCCGGCGGTGAGTTTCTGGACACGCCGCGTGAAGATGGCGTGTCATGCCTGGTGCTGGATTTGAGAATGCCCGGCATGAATGGGCTGAAAGTCCAGGAGCTTGTCAGCGCGGCTTCACGGATTCCCGTCATTTTCATTACCGGAATGGCGGATGTGCGATCCGCGGTTCTTGCCATGAAGGGGGGGGCGGTTGAGTTCCTCACCAAGCCTCTCGACGAAGATGCGTTGATGCGCGCGGTCGATGCAGCCCTCGCGAGAGCACACGTTCTTCGCAAGGAGGCGGAAGATACGGCGGCGCTGCAGGCGCTCTACGAGTCGCTGACGCCGCGCGAGCAGGAGCTTTTGCCGTTACTCGCGAGCGGCCTGCTCAACAAGCAGGCGGGGACGGTACTGGGTATTACCGAATACACCGTGCAGGTGCATCGTGGCCACATCATGAGAAAAATGCAGGCGGATTCATTTGCCGCTCTGGTCAGGCTGGCGGGCAAGCTGCAACTCGAAACATCGACGACGACCACGTTCGGTGCCTGACACTCACGCGCATTCTTTGCTGGACTCGATGAGCCGGAGAAAAAAATGTCCACGCCTGCGGTTCGAACCGTTGCCGTGATAGATGATGACAAACGCGTTCTGACTTCGCTTGCAAACTTGCTGGCCTCTGGCGGGTACGAAACACGGGCCTACGAATCCGCACTGGATTTTTTCTCCGACGGCTACTCGGGTCTGATTTGCGTGATTACCGATTTGGGAATGCGGCCCATTGACGGCATTCAGGTGCTCGAGAGAACGGTTCAGTCGGACGCGGCCACGCCGGTCATCATTATCACGGGCAAACCGGGCGAGCATACAGAAAGCTACTATTTGCAAAGAGGCGCATTGGGTTTTTTCAGAAAGCCTGTAGACGGGGACGCTTTGCTGGACCTGCTGGATAGCATCGCCTGAACGATTGAAATGTCGAAGTGGGCACGGCGCGACAACGGGTCCATCGCTCGATTCTACCGAGTTGTTTCGCGCAGCGGCATTGCATATTCATGTAATGCGGAATGCCTTTTTCGGCGTTATTGTGACGACGTGATACGCCTCCAGGCTCGCGGCTCCCGGCGAGCGGAGCGCGGGTTGCTGCTCGACAAGGCGCTACCGGTTTCTTCAACGAGCCCTTGGATGGCGGCGCCTTTGGCGCTTCCCGACGCATTGTAAAGCTGGCGTTACATCTTTAGCGCGCACAGACATGTGACCTTGATTCGACCACAGAGACGACTTTGAAACGACACATGCCACTTGCCAGAGGCAGAGCTTCGAAGCGTGCAATCGGCATGGCCACGATTGCCGCGATTCCAATTTCGGGGTGCTCGCGTTCGCCCTCCATTGGCGTGCTCGGCGCGTACTTTCCGGACTGGCTGTTCTGTATCGTCGCGGGCGTGGCACTCACGGTGGTCATCTATCTGCTTCTCAAGCGTTTGCAGGCCGATCATCTTCTGGGACCCGCGGCCGTGGTCTATCCCACCCTCGTCACTTTGCTCGCACTTGCTGCCTGGTTGACGCTGTTCCAACATTGAATCTCGCTCAGGTGGATGAATGGCGACGACAGCCAGCAGCACATCAAGGAGAAAATGGCCAGCCATCGTGCTGGTTGTGGTGACGTTGTTGTTGCTGCTTTTCGTCATCCGGCTGGTTGACCGTACGCCGCGCACCGACGACGCCTACGTCTACGCGGATACGATCGACGTCGTGCCCGAGGTCAACGGCCGCATCGTCGAACTGCCCGTGCGCGACAACCAGGCGGTGAAGCAGGGCGATCTGCTGTTCCGGATCGATCCGCGTCCGTATCAGGATGCACTGACGCGAGGCAAGGCGACCCTCGTCGCGCTCGACAGGCAAATCGAACTGACTCAGCGCTCGGTCAATGCGCAGCAATACAACGCGCAGTCGGTGCGTGCGGCTGTCGAGCGCGCGCGCGCCGCTGCCAGCCAGGCGGCCGATACGCTGCATCGCATGGAGCCGCTGCTGGCAAAAGGTTATGTGTCGGCGGAAGAGGTCGACCGTGCGCGCACCGCGCAACGCTCCACCCAGGCCGAGCTCAGCGCCGCGCAACTGCAAGCGCAACAGGCGGCCGCGGCGGTGAGCGGTGTCGATGCGCTGGTCGCGCAACGTGCCGTTGTTATGGCGGAGATCGCGAGTGCCGAACTGAACCTCGAATATGCGACCGTGCGCGCCCCGTTCGATGGACGCATCGTGTCGTTGAAAACATCGACGGGTCAGTTCGCCTCGGTACTCAAACCTGTCTTCACCCTGATCGACACGCGGCACTGGTACGTGGTCGCGAACTTTCGCGAGACGGAACTCAAGGGCATCGGCGCGGGAACGCCCGCCACGGTCTACCTGATGAGCGATACGGGCCAGCGCTTCCGGGGCAGCGTGGATTCGATCAGCTACGGCGTCGCCTCCGATGAAGCAGGCCTTGCATTGCCTGGCGGATTGCCGAACATTCAACGCACCCTTAACTGGGTCCATGTATCGCAGCGCTTTCCGGTGAAGATCCGGATCGACAATCCGAATCCGGAACTGTTCCGGCTCGGCACGTCGGCGGTGGCCGTGCTGGAGCCCGGACGCGGCAACGGCAGCGAGCGTCCCTGAGGAGCCCATGACCGCCGCCGACTTCCTGCCCGTCACACTGCGCGACGCGGGCGCTTTCCTCGCGCGCGAGCTGGCGCCTTTCCCGGGGCGCCTCAACGTCATGTTGCGTTGCCTGCTGACGAGCGCCATCGTGATCGTCGCCTCGATGGCGCTGCAGGTGCCGTCGCTCGCGCTATCGCTGCTGGTGGTGTTCTACGTCACGCAGTCGAACGTGGTGGTGACGCGGCTGGTCGGCGTGCTGTTCATCGTCGGCTCGACGTTCGCCATTGGCCTCTCGATCCTGGTACTGAAGTTTACATTCGACTATCCGTTGCTGCGCATCGTCACCGCGAGCGTGCTGTTCTTCGTCAGCGTGTATCTGATGCGCGTTCTCAAAGTCGGCGTGGTGTTCTTCATCGTCGCCATCGTCGTGATCTACGTGCAGAGTTTCGTGGACCAGACCGATCAGGCCGACCTGTTGATCCGCGCGGTGTTGTGGGTGTGGATCACCGTCAACTATCCGATCGCACTGACACTCGTGGTCAATACGCTGCTTTTGCCTGCCGAGCCGCAATTGCAGCTCAAGGCGGAAATCCATCGGCAACTCGCGGCGCTCGATACGCGTCTCGCGCAGCTGATCGAGGGCGCCACGAGCGCCGCGCCGGTCACGCTGGCGAGCGTCCAGCAAGGCGCGGTCACGCTGCAGAAGCTGCTGCGCTTCGCCACCATGCGTGATGCCCGCTATCGTGAGCATCAGGCGTTGCAGCTTGCGTGCATCGCGACGGTGTCGCGTCTTTATCGCGCCGCGAGTGAACTGCCGCTCAATGGGCGGGACGCGTCGGCCGCACAGCGCGCGATGTTGCGCGAGTTGCTCGCGAACTGCCACGCGCTCGACGAATCGGTCGTGACCGGCGAGCCCTATCGCTATGTAAGCACGGCGACACCTGAAGAGCGCGCGGCCGCCGATACGACGCCCGCGGCTGCCGAGTTGCAGCGCGCGCTGCGCGGCTACGCCGATCTTGCCGCAAGCGGCGCCGCCGCGCCGGCCACGCCGCCCGCGAGCGAGCCGATGGTCGCGCCCGACGCATGGACGAATCCCGCGTACGCGCGCTTTTCGCTGAAGACGCTGCTCGCTGTTCTCGGCTGCTACGTGTTTTACAACGCCGCCGACTGGCAGGGCGTCCACACGGTCATGCTGACTTGCCTGATCGTCGCGCTGCCGAGCCTTGGCGCCTCGACGCAGCGTGCCTTGCTGCGGGTTGCCGGGGCGGCCACCGGCAGCGCGCTGGCGCTGTTCATGGTCGTGTTCGTGGTTCCCCACGTCGACGACATTGTCAGCCTGCTGTTGATGAGCTTGCCGGTGATCGCGCTCGGGGCGTGGATAACGGCCGGCTCGGAGCGGATCTCCTATGCCGGCATCCAGGTGATGTTCACTTTCGCGCTCGCCGTGCTCGAACAGTTCGGGCCCACCACGAACCTCACTGAAATCCGCGACCGGATGGTGGGCATCGTGCTGGGCGTAGGCGTGGCGACCTTCGTGCAGATGTCGTTCTGGCGGGAGGGCGAGGGCGACGTGCTGCGGCAGAAGCTCGCCGGCCTGCTGCGCGCGATTGCCGCACAGTTGCGCGTACCGCAGGCAGGCGCGCAGAAAGATGAGTTGCCCTATGCCCAGCGCCAGTTGCAGGCGTGGGCCGTGTTGGGCGATTGCGAGGCGACGCTTGCGCGTGTCGCACTCGAACCCAACTGGCAGGAAGGGGAGCAGGCGGAACTGACGCTGCGCGCACAAACGGTTCTCGCGCAGGGACGCGAGATCATGCTGGCGGGCAATGCGTTGCGCAATGCGCTGATGGCGCAAGCGGGATCGGGGAGCCCACAAACGGTCGATGCAGTGCGCTCGATCCAGCAACAGGCCTGCGTCGAGCTCGACCGGTACGCGGATGATCTTGCGGCCAGCCCGCCCGCCGCCCGCGCACCACGACGCATCGGGGTCCCTGCGCAAGCCGCCGAACCAGCCCAGCCGAGCCAACCAATCGATCAGCCGCTCATCGCCGCAGCGGATGAACTATCGCGCCAGCTCGCTGGCTTGCCGGACTGGCGCGTCGAGGCATCCGTCGCGGCGCCCTCATCACAGGCCATCCGCACATGAAGGCGCGCTCGGGTCGGTGGGACTGGCAATGGCGCCGATGCTTGTCATGCGTCGCGTGGATGTCGCTCGTGCTGCCGGGTTGCGCGCTGATCCACGAAAACGGCACACCGTACGCCCAGATCCCGCCTGAGCAGATCCGTCTCGCCGACGATATCCATCTGGCGCGCGACGGCTGGCCGTCCGCGCGCTGGTGGACCGGCTACGGCGATCCACAGCTCGATGCGCTGATCGAGTGCGCGCTCGCGGACGCACCGACCATCGTGATCGCCCGCACCCGGGTGGCGCAGGCCAAATCGGATGTCGAACGGGTGAAGGCCGGATCGAATCTTCAGGTGGTTGCGTTGGGCTCGATCGATCGCGAGCACGTCTCGGCGCACGGCTTTCTGGGTCCGTTCGCGTCGAACGAGCCGGCGGCCGGACTGGACGGCCCCTGGTACACACAGGGCGTGGTCGGGCTCGGCGCGAGTCTCGACATCGATATCTGGGGCAAGCAACGCGCGCAGGTGGCGGCGTCGCTGGGCGTGCACAACGCGCGCCTCGCCGAAACGTCGGCGGCCGAACTCGAAATCTCGACCGACGTCGCGCAGCTTTATTACGGTATCCAGACCACGTATCAGCTCATCGATCTGCTGGAGCAGTCGCAACAGGTCGCGGCGTTCGAGCTGGAAACGCACACGGCGCGTGCGGCACGCGGCCTCGAGCCGCAAACCCGGGTCGAAGAAGCGCGCGCGCAGCAACTGGCTGTGCAAGGGCAGATCGTCGCGGCACAAGGGCAGCTCAAGCAGTTCCGCGAGTCGTTGCGGGCGCTGACCGGTGCCGGGCCGGGCGGTCTGAAGGAGATCGAGCCGGTGCCGCTGCCACACGCCCAGGCCAGCTTGCCGGCCACCCTGTCGTACGAATTGCTGGCGCGGCGTCCGGACCTGCAGGCGATGCGCTGGTATGTCGAATCTTCGTTCGACCAGATCGACGCCGCGAAGGCAGCGTTCTATCCCAGCTTCGACATCAAGGCCTTCTTCGGTTTCGACTCGCTGCATCTGGCCGAGCTGTTCATGCATGCGAGCCAGCAGATCAATCTGATTCCCGGCCTGACCCTGCCGATCTTCGACGGCGGGCGCCTCAATGCGAATCTGGGTGGCGCGCGAACCGCGAGCAATCTGCTGATCGAGCAGTACAACCAGGCGGTACTCAATGCCGTGCGCGATGTCGCGTCGACCGGCAGCCGCCTGCAGGACCTGGATGCCGAAACGCAACTGCAGGCGCGCAAGGTGCAGGCCGTGGCGTTCGCGCGAGACAGCGCCGAGGCACAGTACCAGCGCGGACTCGCGAGCCGCGTCACGGCGCTGGAGGCGCGCCAGCCGCTGATTGCCGAGCAGGTTGCGCTCGTCAACCTCGACGGGCAGCGGCTCAGTCAGGAAATTGCGCTGGCGAAGGCACTGGGCGGCGGCTACCGTGCCGATTCGCCCGTCGAACTCAAACCGCGCTGAGTGCTCCCATCACGGCATAAACCGCGCTGAGCACTCCCGCCACGACACAACCGCGCTGAGCGCGCTGCGGCACAAGCCGCCCGCCAGACGGGCGCCCCGGCCTTGCGCGGGGGGCGCGCTCCCTTTCCCCTCACCCATGCCGCTCCCCCTTTCAGGGGATGGTCCGGCACCCTTATCGCACCGATCATGGCATCACTCGGGATGCACTGAACGCGCCACGCGACGATCAACCTGTGCCAGCCCGCGATCCAATTTCGGACTCAAGGAGATGTAGATGCAGGACGACGTGCAAGACCCGACGCTCACGGCCCATGCGTATCCGCTACTGATCAAGCAGTTGCTGCATACGCCGTTCGTTCAGGCCCCGGACCAGGAAATCGTCTACCGCGGTCAGCTTCGTATGACCTATGCCACGCTGCACGAACGGATTGCGCGGCTCGCCAACGGCCTGAGCCGGCTCGGCGCGCGGCACGGCAGCACGGTCGCCGTGATGGACTGGGACAGTCACCGCTATCTCGAGTCCTACTTCGCGGTCCCGATGATGGGCGCCGTGCTGCAGACGGTCAACGTGCGGCTCTCGCAGGCGGAGATCGCTTATACGATCAACCACGCCGGTGCGGAAATACTGCTGGTTCACACCGATTTTCTGCCGGTGGTCGAGGCCATCAAGGATCAACTGGAAACGGTGCACACCTTCGTCTGGATCGACGAGCCGGGCAGCGACGCCTGTGCGCACACCATTCCGTTCGCGACCGAGTACGAGGCGATGCTGGCCGCCGGCGAGCCCAGCTACGCGTTCCCGGATTTCGATGAGAACACGCGCGCCACGACGTTCTACACGACGGGCACCACCGGCTTGCCCAAGGGCGTCTATTTCTCTCACCGGCAACTCGTGCTGCACACCCTCACGGTGATGGCGGCGCTGTCCAGTCCGATGTCGGGCCAGCGCTTTCACCGCGGTGACGTCTACATGCCGCTCACGCCGATGTTCCACGTGCACGCGTGGGGCATGCCCTACATCGCTACGGTGCTTGGCGTGAAGCAGGTTTATCCGGGCCGCTATGTGCCGGAACGGCTGGTGCAACTCGTGCGCGACGAAGGCGTCACGTTCTCGCATTGCGTGAGCACGATCCTGCACATGCTGCTGGGTTGCCCCGAGGCGAACTCGGTCGATTTCAGCAACTGGAAGATCGTGATCGGCGGCGGCGCGTTGCCGCACGGCCTTGCCCGCACGGCGCTCGAGCGGGGCATCGACGTCTTCACCGGCTACGGCATGTCCGAGACGTGCCCCGTGTTGAGCCTCGCGCAACTTCCGCCCGGCAGCGAAGCGCTTGGACTCGATGAGCAGGTGCGTTTGCGCTGCAAGACCGGCAGGCCGGTCCCGCTCGTCGACCTGCGCATCGTCAACGAAAGCATGGAGGACGTTGCGCACGACGGCAAGGCATTCGGTGAAGTCGTCGTGCGCGCGCCGTGGCTGACGCAGGGCTATCTGAACAATCCCGAGGCGTCCGTGCAGCTCTGGGCCGGCGGCTATCTGCATACGCAGGACATCGCCAATATCGACCCGACCGGCAACGTGCAGATCACGGACCGGATCAAGGACGTGATCAAGTCGGGCGGCGAGTGGATCTCGTCGCTTGAAATCGAAAGCCTGATTTCGTTGCATCCGGGTGTCGCCGAAGTCGCGGTGATCGGCATCAAGGACGACAAGTGGGGCGAACGGCCCGTGGCGCTGGTGGTGCTGAAGGCCGATATGGCGGCCACCGAGGAAGACATCAAACAGCATGTGCTGACGTTCAGCGCGACGGGGCGGATTTCGAAGTATGCGGTGCCGCAGATCGTCAAGTTCGTCGACGCGCTGGAGAAGACGAGCGTCGGCAAGATGAACAAGAAGTGGTTGCGCGAGCAGTTCGCCTGACCGGTCACGAGGAGCAGACACGATGAGTATCAACGCATACAGCCTTGCCACGATCGACGACTTCGTCGGCCGCGAGCTGGGTCTGTCGGAGTGGGTTGTCGTCGACCAGGCGCGCATCGATGCCTTCGCGCAATGCACCGGCGACCGGCAGTGGATTCACGTGGACGTGGAGCGGGCGAAGCGCGAGAGCCCCTACGGCGGCACCATCGCCCATGGCTATCTGACGCTGTCCTTGCTGGCCGCACTCGCGATCGAGATCGGCCTGATTCCCGAGGACGCCTCGGCCGGCCTGAACTACGGACTCGACAAGGTTCGCTTCATGACGCCGGTCAAGGCCGGTGCACGGGTACGCAACCGCGTGAGCCTGGTGTCGGTGGAGAAAAAGGGCGGCGGCCGCGTCATCGTCAAGACGATGAACGAGTTGCAGATCGAGGGCGAGGCCAAGCCGGCCCTGATCGCGGAGACGCTGGCGATGCTGGTGGCGTGAGCCGGTCGCCTGACGAAGACGAATTGACGACGACCAAGCGGTCGTTTGAGGAGCAGCAAAATGGCGGTAACCACTGAAAATCAATCGCGAGACACGCCGGCCGATGACCTCGCGGCGTCTGCCGCGGACGGCATGCTCGGTCCCAACCCGTTTGTCGGGCTGCGTCCCTGCGACATCCTCGCCACCGCACAGCAGATCGGTGCGCAGGCGTTGCAGCAACCCGCGCTGGTCGCGGAACAGGAAGCGGCACTCGCCCGGGCGCTGGTTGCCGTGCTGTGCGGCAGCGCGGAATCCTCGCCGCCGCAGGGCGACAAGCGCTTCGGCGATCCGGCGTGGCAGGACAATCCGTGGTACCGCATGACACTGCAAGGCTATCTGGCGTGGCGCGACGCGCTCACCGGCTTCGTCGCCCGTTCGGCGCTGGACCAGCGGAGCAAGGAGCGCGCGCAGTTTGTGCTGTCGCTGCTGACCGATGCGTTGGCGCCGACGAATACGCTGCTCGGCAATCCGGCGGCGCTCAAGAAGATCGTCGAGTCCGGCGGCGCGAGCCTGATTGGCGGGTTCCGCAACTTCGTGATGGACCTGCTGAAGAACCAGGGCATGCCCGAGCAGGTGGACCGCACCGCGTTCGAAGTCGGCAAGAATCTCGCGACGGCACCGGGCGCGGTGGTGTTTCGCAACGAGGTGCTCGAGCTGATCCAGTACGCACCGGCCACGGAGCAGGTGTACGGCCGCCCGCAGCTGATCGTGCCGCCGCAGATCAACAAGTTCTATGTATTCGACCTGTCGGAAGGCAAGAGCATCGTCAACTATCTGGTGAAGAACGAATTCCAGGTGTTCGTCGTGAGCTGGCGCAACCCCACGGCCGCGCAGCGTGACTGGGACATGGATACCTACGTCGCCGCGCTGATGGAAGCGATCGCGGCGGTCCGGGACATCACCGGCAGCGACGACGTGAACCTGCACGGCGCGTGCTCCGGCGCGATGACGATCTCGGCGCTGCTCGGGCATCTCGCGAGCCGTGGTGAAAAGACCGTCAACGCCGCCACGCTGATGGTCGCCGTGCTGGACAGCAGCGCGGAATCGCAGCTCGGCCTCTTCGCGACGCCGGAAGCGATCGCGGCCGCCAAGCAGAGCAGCACCGCGCGCGGCGTGCTCGCCGGCGAGGAGATGGGCCGCGTGTTCGCGTGGCTGCGTCCTAACGATCTGGTGTGGAGCTACTGGGTCAACAACTATCTGTTGGGCAAGACGCCGCCTGCCTTCGACATCCTCTACTGGAACAACGACACGACCCGGCTGCCCGCCAAACTGCATGGACAACTGCTCGACATCTTTACGGGCAACCTCTTCAGCAAGCCGCGCGCGCTGACGGTGTTGGGTACGCCGATCGATCTGTCCGAGGTGACCTGTGACAAGTACGTCGTGGCCGGCATCACGGATCACATCACGCCGTGGAAGGGCGTCTACAACTCGGCACGGACCTTCGGCGGCAATACACGCTTCGTGCTGAGCTCGAGCGGCCATATCCAGAGCCTGATCAACCCGCCGGGCAATCCGAAGGCGAAGTTCTTCGTCAATCCGGAACTGCCGGCCGATGCCGACGCGTGGCTCGCCGCCGCGCAGGCCGAAAAGGAATCGTGGTGGAGCAACTGGCGCGACTGGCTGGCCGCCCGTTCGGGTGAACGCCGGGCCGCGCCGGCAGCGCCGGGCAACAAGCAGTATCCGTCGGTCGCGCAGGCGCCCGGCACCTACGTGATGGAAGCATGACGCACCCCTGTGGCCGTGTCATGGCGTCATAGCCAATATTTTTTCAACGCAGTTTTTATGGAGTCTTGATCATGGAATCAATCAATCCCAGCAATCTCTTCGGTGAATACGCAAAAGTAATCGGGCAGTTCAAGCTGCCGGGCATCGACGTCACCGCGCTTCTGGAGTCGCGCCGCAAGGACATCGACGCGCTCGCGCAAGCCAACACCGCCGCGCTCTCGGGCATGCAGTCGCTCGCTACCAAGCAGTCGGAGATTCTGCGCACGACGATGGCTGAGTTGCAGTCTCTCGTCACGCGGCTCGGCGCGGCAGGCGGCAAGCCCACGGCGAATACGGGCGAAGTGGTTCAGCAGGCGTTGCACAAGGCGCTGGTGGACATGCAGGAACTCGCTGATACGGCATACCGTGCCCAGTCCGACAGTTTTGCGGTGGTGACGCGGCGCGCGGCAGAGCATGTCGAGGAATTGAAGGCGCTCCTGCAACCGAAAAAGTAACGCGGCGCGGCAATGCGAAACACCACTGCTGCCGATGCAGCAGTGTCGTGTCATGAGGTCTTCCGGATGAGAGAAATGACAGAAATGACGATGCGCCCCGAGTCGGCCACCACCCTGCAGATCCAGACCGTCGATCTGGACGGTCAGCTTCTGCGCGTTGCGACCCGGTATGGCAGCGACGCTTCGCCGCCATTGCTCATCTTCAACGGCATTGGCGCGAATCTCGAACTCGTGGAACCGTTCGTGGCAGCGCTGGAAGACGTGAGCGTCATCATCTTCGATATCCCGGGCGTCGGCGGCTCGCCTGCGCCGGTCCTGCCGTATCGCTTCTCGACGCTGTCGGTGCTGAGCGACAGGCTATTGTCGCGGCTGGGTCATGACGGACCCGTCGACGTGCTCGGCGTCTCCTGGGGCGGCGCGCTCGCGCAGCAATTCGCGCATCTGTATCCGGGGCGCTGCCGCCGGCTGATTCTGGCGGCCACGTCGCCAGGCGTGATCATGGTGCCGGCGCGGCTTTCGGTGCTGTCGAAGCTGATCGGACCGCGCCGCTATACCGACCCGGCCTATCTTCTGAAGGTGGGGGCGGAAATCTATGGCGGTGCTTACCGGCGCGATCCCGCGCTACTCGAACAACATAGCCGCCACATTCAGGCGCCGCGCGGCCGTGGCTATCTCTATCAGCTGCTGGCCGCATCGGGCTGGAGCAGCCTGCCCTGGCTCGGCAGCTTGAGCCAGAAAACACTCGTCATGCACGGCAACGACGATCCTATCGTGCCCTTGACCAACGCGAAAATTCTCGCGGCCCGTATCCGCGACGCGACGCTCTATGTGATCGACGACGGGCATCTGTTTCTGATCACGCGTGCGAAAGACGTGGCGCCCGTGGTGCGAAAGTTTCTTCGGCAGGAGACGGTTTGAGCTTTCTGACTGACGGCGACGGTGACGGCAGTGAGAGCTCGCAACGCGCGTCAGCCGATGCACCGCAAGACCGCAAGGCGATTCGTCTGAAGCGCATGAGGCGAACCGCGACGTGCCTGCTCGCGCTGATGATCGCGCTGCTGGCCACGTGCGTCTCCTGGCAGGCCGGCTATCCGTGGCTTGCATGGCCGCGAGCGTTCGCCGAGGCCGGCATAGTCGGTGCGATCGCGGACTGGTATGCGGTGGTCGCCTTGTTCCGGCATCCGTTTGGCCTGCCGATCCCGCATACGGCGATCATTCCACGCAACCAGCAGCACATCGCCGAGAGTCTCGGCAACTTTGTCGAAGACAATTTCCTGACCCCGGAGCTCATCATCGGCCGGCTCAGCGGCCATAACGCCGCGCACGCGCTGGCCCAGTGGCTGGCCGAGCCGGCCCACAGCCGCGCGGTAGCCGATGCGGTGGCGGACTCGCTGCCGGGATTGCTGAACAGCATCGACGGCGCGGACCTTGGGCGCTTCTTCGAGCGCGTGGTGATTCCGCAATTGCGCACGCTCGACGTGTCTCGCGCTGCCGGCGGCATCCTCAAAGTCCTGACGGAAGATGACCGGCATCAGCCACTGCTGGATCGCGGACTGGGCGCGCTGGAGAAGTGGCTCACCGCCAACGTGGATCTGATCAAGGCCAGGTTCAGCGCGGCGTCGCGCTACACGCCCGCACAGCTCGACGCCTATATCGTCAACCGGTTCGTCGAAGGCATCATTGCGCTGCTTCGTGAAGTCGCCGCGAGTCCGGATCACGAGTTGCGCCGCCAGTTCGACGCGGCCGTGCAGGATCTGATCGTTCAGTTGCAGAGCTCGGCCGTTCATCGCCGCTTCGGCAGATCGTTGCTGCGCGATTGCATCCGGCGCCTTAGGGACGGTGAATACTATCGCGTGATTCTGGATCACACCCGCGCGCGCGTGGCCGCCGACCTGGATCGCGAGCATTCGGTCCTGCGCGACGTGGCCGCGAGTATGCTGGCTTCGCTCGGCAAGAGCGTAAGCAGCGAGCCCGTCCTTCAAGGCAAGCTGAACGCGTGGTGGCTCGAACTCGCGCGCTCGCTGGCGGTGCGCTACCGGCGCCGGCTGTCGGCGCTGATCACCGAGGTCGTGACAAGCTGGGATGCGGCGGAAGTCGGCCGGAAGATCGAGGCGGAGATCGGCCGCGACCTGCAATACATCCGGATCAACGGCACCTTCGTCGGCGGTCTGATCGGCGTTCTGCTCCACGCGGCCACGCTGGTCGCCGCGCGGTGAAGCGCATGCGTCGAGCAGGGCGCTGCGCGATCTATAGCTGCCCAACGAGTCCCAACGCCTGCGCGCGCGCCACCGCCTGAGCGCGCTTGTCGACCGCCAGCTTCACGAAGATGCTCTTCACGTGAGACTTGACGGTTTCAGGCGTGATCCCGAGGGCGCGCGCGATTTCCTTGTTCGACTGTCCCTCGGCGATCAACTCGACGATGTTGCGCTCCCTTGGGCTCAGCGATTCGCGCTCGGGCTTGCTGGCGGGCTGGTACAGCGCGCGCCAGCCGTCGAGCAGATGATCGATGTACGCGCTCGCGTCCTTCGTTTGCGCCGTGCATCGTGTGTCGTCGCGAACGGCTTGCAGCAACGGACCGATTTCCGCTCCCTGATCGAGGATGGACCGATAGATGCCGGCGGGTGCGGCAACGCTCAGCACTTCACGAAAAATCTCGATGGCCCGGCTGCGTTCCTGCGCGCCCAGCCACGCGAGTGCGAGCACGGTTCGCAGGCGTAACGCGAGGTAATCGCCATGCCGGCTTTCGACGCTCTGAAGCGCGGCATTCAACGACTCGACGGCATCCCGCGCGCGATTCTGCGCCATTGCCACACAGGCCGCCGCCAGCGCGCGGTAGGTTTCGATCTCGGGTGAGACGGACTGCGCGGGGCCGCACACGGAGGCGGCGAGCCGGTCGAGTTGCGCGACACACGCGGCGGCCTCCGTGAGTCTTCCTTCCATCAGATACAGGCGGCTGCGCTCGACGAGCGCGGCGGCGCTCAGCCGGTCCCACCGGCGCGCATAAGCCAGGGTCTGGGCCTGGTCGAGCAGGGCATGGGCCTGGGCGGTGTCCGCGCGCGCGATCGCGATCCGCACGAGCAGACGATAAGCGATCAATACGCTATCGAGCATGACTGCGGCGTCGACAACCGGCATCAGGTCGATGACGAGCGCTTCGGCCTCGTCCAGCCGGCCCTGTTCGTAGCGGATATGTCCGATCATCGGCGCGCACAGCGCGACACAGACGGACTGCGGGCCGGCATGATGTTCGGCGAGCCGCGCCGACTCCGTGAAATACCGCTCGGCCAGCGCGAAGTGCATCTGCTGCATTTCCGCGTGGCCCAGCAGACATAGCCGGTAAACAGACGAAAACACGTTGCGCTTGTCTTCCTCGATCGAATAGGGAATCCAGGGCGTTGCGTACAGCGCCTGCAGGTCGCCCGCTTTCCAATGCGCAAAGCGCACGACATTGGAGACCACGTTGGTGGTCCAGATATCGGTCGACGGCTGATCGAGGCAGGCCTGGGCCAGCACGAGCGCCCGTTGCGGATCGTCCTGCAGCGCTGCCACGACCGAACGGATCGCCTGGGATTCCCAACGGATGGCTTCAGCGCCGGCGCTCGTGGCGGACGTGTCGCGTTCGATTGCATCCAGCATGGCGAGCGCGTCGTGAAAGCGCATCGCCAGCGCCATTCCCCAGGCGATTGCCAGCGTGACGGTCACTTGCGCCCGCATCAGGTGGGCCGGGAACTGGCGTTGCCAGCCTAGCAGCGTCAGCAGGTCGCCTCTGGTGACGAGCGCCATCGCGCAACGGCCCATCAAGGAGACGGCGTCTTCCGTGGCGCCGGCGGCGATGGCGTGCCTGACGGCGTCGGTCCAGCGCTCCTGCCCGGCGTACCACTGGCATGCACGCAGATGCAAACCCGGCACGTCGTCGCGATACTGCGTCTCCAGCCGCAGGCGCAGGTACTCGCCCATCAGGTGGTGATAGCGGAACCAGTGTCCTTCCACGTCCATCGGTTCGAGCAGCAACTGGCGTGCGGCGATTGCCTCGAGCAGGCTTTGGCTCGCCTCGATGCCGGTGACCGCCTCGCACAGCGGCGCCGTCAGCCGGTCGAGGATCGACGTGCGCAGCATGAACTCGACCATCTCGACGGGCAAGCGCCTCAGCATGTCTTCCAGATAAGCGGCGAACGGCCGGGAAGAGCCGGAAGGCGCGGTCAATTCCCAACCCGGCCTGACCTGCTCGCGCGAGAGCACCGAGGTGGAAATGCGCAGCGCCGCGGCCCAGCCTTCGGTGCCTGCGAACAGCGATCTGACGCCGGCAGCGCGCAGTTTGCCGGGGCATTCGTGTTCGACGAAGCAGCGTGTTTCGTCGAAGTTGAAGCGCAGCGCCGCTGCGTCGATTTCCAGCAGATCGTTGCGGGCTCGCAGCCGGGCGAGCGGCAGCGCGGGATCCGTGCGGGTGCAGAGCACCACATGCACATGTGACGGTGCGTTCGCAACGAAAAACGACATAGCGTCGTGAATCGCCGGAAGGCTGATCAGGTGATAGTCGTCGAGGAAGAGATAGACCTCTTCGTCGACGTCGACGAGTTCGTTGATGAGGGTCGACACGACGGCATGCGCGGGAACCAGCGAGGCCTCGGCCGTCAAGCCGATCGCGGAAGCGCCGACGTTGCCGCAGGCATGCCGCAACGCCTGCGCCACGTGATGGAGAAAGCGCGCAGGTTCGTCATCCTCAGTATCGAGAGACAGCCACGCGAGGTGTGCGCCGCCCGCGCGCAGCCGCGCGAGCCAGGTGAGCGCGAGCGAAGTCTTGCCGAAGCCGGCGGGCGCCTTGATCACCGTGAGCCGTTTGCTCTCGGCCTGCTCGGCAAGACCATTCAGCCGCGGACGGTCGATCAGACCGGGGGGCAGCCGTGGTGGAAAGACCTTCGTGGTGAGAAGGAAAGGCGGCTTCTGTTGCGGCATCGCTTCAATGACATGCATCAGCTGCTCCGGGCATTCGGGTTGACCCTGGCTGCCATCCCCCGTCCACGCAATCGCGCTCCCCTGTACGGGGGATGTTGCATGGCGCCGCGCCGGGACACCATGGATTCCATGCAGGAGATCGAAGTTCAGTCAGCCGGACAACGGTGAAACGCACCCCGCTGGCCACACCGCTGGACCACTTGCCGGGGCCGGCCGTGACCGGTGCGTCGCTCACGAAATGATACGCCCAACCACCTCGAAGGAGGAGACATGTCAACCGCATCGAATCACCTTGCAGCGCACAAACTCGGTCCGCTCGGTGCACAGCCCGCGCCCTCGGAGATGAGTCAGATGGTTCAGCAGAGCGTGCACCGTTACGCGGAAGAAGTGCTGCGCCCGATCGGCGTCAAGCTCGATCGCATGACGCCCGAAGAGGCGATCGCACCGGGCTCGCCGTATTGGGAAGCACGCGACAAGTTTGTCGGGCTCGGTTTCGGCGTCGACGGGCTGCTCGAGCTCGAACCGGCCGAACGGGCAACGACGATGAGCATCCTGTTCGAGGAGCTCGGCTGGGGCGATGCGGGACTCGCGGTGTCGTACGGCGCCGGCTTGCTGCCCGCGCTGATGAGCGCGGTGTCCGGCAATTCGTTTTGCCGCGCACTCGCACCGGATGCGAAGCTCGGCTGCTGGGCCATCACGGAGCCCGATCACGGCTCCGACATGCTCGACGTGAACGGCATGATCTTCAATCCGCAAGGCACCTATGGCCGGCCCAACTGCGTGGCGACGCTGCGCGGCGACGAGGTGATCATCAACGGGCAGAAGTCGGCCTGGGTGTCGAACGGCATTGTCGCCGACGTATGCATTCTCTATTGCGCGGCGGACAGCGGCAGCGGCGCCGACACGAAACGCGGCGTGGTGGTGATCGTGCCGCTCGACGCCAAAGGCGTCTCGCGTGGCAAGCCGCTCGACAAGGTTGGTCAGCGCGCGCTCAACCAGGGCGAACTGTTCTTCGAGAACGTCAGGTTGTCGAAGGAGCACCTCCTTGCCGGTCCCGACCAGTATGTCGACGCCGTCTACGCGATCCACACATTCGCCAACGCGATCATGGCCACTGTGTTCACCGGCACCGCGCGCGCCGCGTTCGAGCTCGCGCTCGCCTACGCGCATGAACGCAAGCAGGGTGGCTTGCCGATCATCCGCCATCAGTCGGTCGCGGCACGGCTCTTCCACATGTTCCGCAAGGTGGAGGCCTCCCGCGCGCTCGCGCAGCGTGTCGTGCATTACAACTTCACGGCGGCGCAGCCGTCGCTGCACGCGGCCATGACAGCGAAGATCACCGCGACCCAGACCGCTTTCGAAGTCGCCAACGACGCGCTGCAGATCTTCTGCGGCAACGGGCTCACCCGCGAGTATCCGATCGAAAAGATCTGGCGCGACGCCCGCGCTTCGCTGATCGAGGACGGCTGCAACGAAGTCCTTGCGATCAAGGGCGGCTACTACCTGATCGATCCCGAGCTGCTTTGAACGGCCCGGCACGGTCGTGCAATCCGATGAAAACCTGAAGGAGACGACGAAATGGCAACGACCTACGAAGTGGTCCTCTATGGAGCAAGTGGCTATACGGGCAAGCTCACGGCATGGAAGCTCGCCGAGCGCGGCATTCCGTTCATTGCCGCCGGGCGCAGCAAGGAGCGGCTGGAAGAAGAGCTCGCGAAGGTGCCCGAGCTGGCCGGACATGACTACCAGTGCGTAGCGGTTCAACACGAAACAGGCGCGCTCACCGAATTCTTCAAGGGCAAGAAGGTGGTGATCAATATCGTCGGACCGTTCATGCAGCTCGGGCGCCCGGTCGTCGAGGCGAGTCTCGCGGCCGGTTGCAACTACTTCGACACCACCGGCGAAACCGACTGGATGTCGCTGCTCAAGCGCACGTATGGAGAGGCTTTCGCTGCCAGGAATCTGGCGCTGTGCCCCGGCAATTCATACATGTGGGCCGAAGGCAATCTGGCGGCGGAGATCGCGCTGGAGACCCCGGGCATCGACACGCTCGACGTGCTCTATCTCGGGGACTCGGAAGTCAGCGTCGCCTCGACGATGTCGTTTCTGCGGATGTGCACGCAGCCGCAGTTTTATCTGCGCAACAAGCAACTGGTGCAATGGCCGTGGGCCACCCCGTATCAGGTTCATGTGCCGGGTGAGCACATGCTGCTGAACGCGTTGCCATGGAGCGGCGGCGGCGAGCCGGTCTGGTACCAGGACGATCCGCGTGTGCGTAATTGCCAGACGCTGGTGTCGTTCAGGAATCAGGAGCGCTTTCTCGCGGTGGTCGGCCTGCTGAGGAAGTTCGAGGAAGAGTGCCGGCATCTCGACCCCGCCAAACAGGAAGACGTCACCAATGAGTGGGGCAAGGCGGTGACCCAGACCGAGCCCGCGCGCGAAAACCCGGATGTGAATCGCTGCACGCTGTCGGTTCGGGGACGGGGCAATACGAATTCCGTCAGCGTGATTCTGCGTGGCAATTCGCCCTATGCGCAGACCGGCGTGCTCGGGGCGGAAGCGGCGCGCCGCGTGCTGCGCGGGCAATTGCACGCGACCGGCTTCGTGTCGCCGGCGCAGGCGTTCGGCGCGCGCAATCTGATCGCCGCGCAAGCCGAGGAAGGTTATCTCGCCTACGAGGTCAAGCGCGTTTGACAACGAATCGAACGGTTCGCGCCGGCGGTTCGCGGCGCGTGCCGGCCGGC
The DNA here is from genome assembly GCF_046027605.1 of Paraburkholderia fungorum. Classification (GTDB taxonomy): domain Bacteria; phylum Pseudomonadota; class Gammaproteobacteria; order Burkholderiales; family Burkholderiaceae; genus Paraburkholderia; species Paraburkholderia fungorum_F. The sequence goes on along the minus strand of NZ_JAQQEF010000003.1, from coordinate 55,517 downwards.
ATTGGAGATTGATATGGGCAACGAAGTGTATATCGCGGGCGTCGGCATGACGCCCTTCGGCAAGCATCTCGACACCAGCGTGAAGCAGCTCACGCGCGCGGCAGTGGAAGACGCGCTCGCCGACGCAGGCTGTGACAAGGCGCAGTTGCAGGGCGCGTTTTTCGGCAACTCCACCCAGGGGCACATGGAAGGCCAGCACATGATTCGCGGCCAGCTCGCACTGCGGGCGATGGGTATCGAGAAAGTTGCGGTGATCAACGTCGAGAACGCTTGCGCGAGCGCCAGCACCGCGTTTCACCTCGCGGTGAACTACGTGAAAGCCGGTGCTGCCGATATCGTCCTCGCGGTGGGCGCGGAGAAGATGTTCTCGACGGACAAGGCGCGCACCTTCAGCGCCTTCGATGGCGCGTGGGACGTGCATGACACGGAAAACGGCAAGCGCCGGCTGCTCGACATGGGCGACGGCATCGAGCCGCCGGCAGGCAGCATCTCGCCGAAACCGTACAGCGTGTTCATGGATATCTACGCCTCGATGGGCCGCATGCACATGCGCGAATTCGGCACCACCCAGCGCCAGTTTGCCGCCGTGTCCGCCAAGAACCACGGACACTCGGTCCACAATCCGCTCGCCCAGTACCGGCAGGCTTACTCGATCGAAGAGATTCTCGGCGCACCGCCGATCACTTATCCGCTCACGCTGCCGATGTGTTCGCCCGTCAGCGATGGCGCGGCCGCGGCGATCGTGTGCAGCGAGGCCGGCCTCGAGCTATTGCAGGGGCGGCGCGCGCGCGCGATTCGTGTATTGGCCTCGGTGCTGCAAACGGGAAGCGAACGGCCAGCCACCGCGCTCGACCGGCATCTGGTCCGGCTGGGCTCGTTGAGCGCTTATGAGCAGGCGGGCGTCGCGCCGGGGGATGTTTCGGTCGCCGAGGTGCACGACGCGACGGCGATCGGCGAAATCATCCAGTCCGAAGTGCTCGGGTTGTGCGAGCCGGGCCTGGGGGGCGTGGCCGCGGAACGTGGCGAGACGACGCTAGGCGGGCGGATTCCGATCAATCCGTCGGGCGGCCTCGAATCGAAGGGCCATCCGATCGGCGCAACAGGACTGGGTCAGCTCTACGAACTGGTGACGCAGTTACGCGGTGAGGCGGGCGCCCGCCAGGTCGAAGGCGCGCGCATCGCGATCGCGGAGAACGGCGGCGGGTTGTGCGGCGTGGAAGAGGCCGTCGCCAGCATCACGATTCTCGGACGCTGAGGCGAACCGTGACCCCGCGACAGATTCTGCGCACGCGCAAGACCCAATCGCATCTGCAAGGAGAGAGGGCGCCATGAGCACGACACCTGAAACCACCTTGGCGGCGTTGCTCGCCAATCGCGTCGAGAGCATGCCGGATCTCGACGTGCTGACCGTCGAAGGCGCCGGCGTGCGGCCCGATGAGGTGCGCACTTACCGGCAACTGTGGGAGAACGGTCAACGGCTCGCACAGGTACTGATCGATCAGGGCCTGCAACCCGGCGAGCATTTCGGGCTGCTGATGGCCAATCACGCGGAGTTCGTCGACGCGATGGTCGCGGCGTCGATTTCGGGCACGGTGTTCGTGCCGATCGATCCGCGCGCGAAGGGCGAGAAGCTCGCCTTCATGCTCGACAACGCGCGCTGTCGCGGCGTCATCGCGGCGGACTACGCGCTCGACAACCTCTTTGCGGTGCGCGCTTCGCTCTCCCAGCTGTCGTGGGTGATCGGGCTCGAAACGGACGAGGGCGCGAAGCCGCCCGGCGCTTTTGCCGGCGTGTCGTCGTACCGCGCGTTGCTGCCCGAACGGGTGCCCGAGTTGCAGATCGTGGGCCGCGATCCCGACAGCGCAATGCAGTTGATTTTCACGTCCGGCACCACCGGCGAGCCGAAGGGCATTGTCATGACGCACCGCCGCTATTGCGCGACGTCGGCGGCGGTGTCGGCACTGTTTGGCTACGTGCCTGAGGACCGGCCGTATTCGGGACTGTCGCTCACGCATGCCAACGCGCAGATCGTGACGCTGGGCGCATCGCTCACTGCCGGCATGCGCGCCGTGCTGTCGCGCCGCTTCACGAAGTCGCGTCTGTGGGACATCACCCGCAGGTACCGCTGCACGACGTTCACGCTGCTCGGCGGGATGACCACGGCGGTCTATAGCCAGCCGAACCAGGCCGGCGACGCGGACAACCCCGTGCGCTTCGTGATCTCGGCAGGGATGCCGGCGGCGATCTGGCAGGCATTCGAGCAGCGCTTCGGCGTGCAGATCGTCGAGTTCTACGGCGCGGCGGAAGGCGGGATCACGATCAAGCCGCTCGGGACCGGTCCGGTCGGCAGTATCGGCAAGCCCGCGCCGATTCTCAGGCACCGCATCGTCGACGACGACGGCAACGACTGCGCGCCTGGCGTGCCCGGCGAGCTGCTGTTCCGTCCGGCGGACGGCTCGCCGTTCAAGGTCGAATACTTCGGTAATCCGGACGCCTCGGCGAAGAAGTGCAGGGACGGCTGGCTGTACATGGGGGACGTCGTGCACGCGGACGAGAACGGCTGGCTCTTCTTCGACTACCGCAAAGGCGGCGGCATTCGCCACAACGGCGAGTTCATCAATCCGGCGCCGATCGAGAAAGTGATCGCCGAATCGGGTCTGGTCGAGGACGTCTACGTCTACGGCGTGAAGGCCGCCTCAGGCGCGCCCGGCGAGAAGGACGTGGTCGCGGCGGTGGTGCCCAAGGACGCGGTCCGTTTCGACCCGCAGCAGATATTCCGCGCGTGCCGCGCGAAGCTCGAAGCGAGTTCGGTAATCGCCTGGCTGCAGGTGGTGCCGGAGATCCCGAAGACAGCATCGGAAAAGCCGCTTGAGCGCTACCTGATAGCCATGTTCGACGAACAGCGTGACGGCGTATTCACAGAAACGCCGTGAGACGGCGCACTGAAACATACGAATTTTCAAAACGGAGTAGGCAATGAAAGTACTTGTTCCTGTCAAACGCGTCGTCGACGCGAATGTGAGGGTCCGCGTGAAGGCCGACGGCAGCGCTGTCGATATCGCCAACGTGAAGCTGTCGATGAACCCCTTCGACGAAATCAGTGTTGAAGAAGCCGTGCGCCTGAAGGAAGCCGGCACGGTGAGCGAGGTGATCGCGGTGTCGTGTGGCGTACAGGCCTGTCAGGAAACGCTGCGCACCGCGATGGCGACGGGGGCCGACCGCGGCATCCTCGTCGACACGGACGTGGAGTTGCAACCGCTCGCGGTCGCGAAGCTGCTGAAGGCGCTCGTGGATAAGGAGCAAGCGCAACTGGTGCTGCTCGGCAAGCAGGCCATCGACGACGACTCGAACCAGGTCGGCCAGATGCTCGCGGCGCTGCTCGGCTGGCCGCAGGCGACGTTCGCCTCGAAGATTGCCATCGAAGCGGGAAAGGCCACGGTCACGCGCGAGATCGACGGCGGGCTCGAAACGATCGAAGTCGATCTGCCGGCGGTGATTACCGCCGATCTGCGGCTCAACACGCCGCGCTACGCCACGCTGCCCAACATCATGAAGGCGAAGAAAAAGCCGCTCGATGTCCTGACGCCGGACGCGCTCGGGGTCGACGTCAAGCCGCGGCTCACGACGCTCGGGCTCGCGGAGCCGGCCAAACGCGAGGCAGGCATTCGCGTCGCCGACGCAGCCGAACTGGTCGACAAACTGCGCAACGTCGCACACGTCATCTAACACGCAAGGGGAGAGAAATGCCCGTACTCGTAATTGCTGAGCACGACAATCAGACGCTCAAGACAGCGACCCTGAATGCCGTGACCGCTGCCGCCCAACTGGGCGACGACATTCATGTCCTCGTGGCCGGCGCGCAAAACGCTGCGGTCGCCGAACAGGCGGCCCGCATTGCCGGTGTCACGCGGGTTCGTCTCGCCGCTGCCGCGCACTACGGCCACGCGCTGGCCGAGAATCTGGCGGCGCTCATCGTGAAGATCGCCGCCGATTACAGCCACGTGATCGCACCGGCCACCACTACCGCGAAGAACGTGATGCCGCGGGTGGCCGCGCTGCTCGACGTGGCGCAAATCTCCGACATCGTTGCCGTCGAATCCGCCGATACGTTCGTGCGCCCCATCTACGCGGGCAATGTGCTGGCGACGGTGCGAAGCGCCGACCCTGTCAAGGTCGTGACCGTTCGAACGACGGCCTTCGCCGCGGCATCCGCTGAAGGAGGCAGCGCCGCGATCGAAGCGCTGGAGTGCGCCGCCGAAGTTGCTGGCTCGCGCTTCGTGAGCCAGCAGCTTACCCGCTCCGAGCGCCCCGAGCTGACGGCCGCGCAACGCGTGATCTCCGGCGGCCGGGGCATGGGGGCCGGCGAAAACTTCTCACTGCTCGACGACATCGCCGACAAGCTCGGCGCGGCGGTCGGCGCGTCACGGGCCGCGGTCGATGCCGGCTTCGCGCCCAACGATTATCAGGTGGGCCAGACCGGCAAGGTGATTGCCCCGCAGCTTTATATCGCGGTAGGCATCTCCGGCGCGATCCAGCATCTGGCCGGGATGAAGGACTCGAAGGTGATCGTCGCCATCAATAAAGACGAGGAGGCGCCGATTTTCCAGGTCGCCGACTACTGGATCGTCGGTGACCTCTTCAAGGTATTGCCGGCTTTGTCCGGCGAACTCGACAAGCTGCAACAGGGTTGAGACAGGAGCACAGAATGACTACTTACATTGCGCCGTTGCGCGACATGCGTTTCGTGATGACGGAACTGGCGGAGCTCGGCGAGCTGTCTTCGCTGCCGGGCTACGAGGAGGCGACTCCGGAACTCGCCGAGGCGGTACTCGAGGAGGCCGCAAGGCTCGCGACTGAAGTCCTGGCGCCCCTCAACAAGTCCGGCGACGAACAGGGCGCGCGGCTGACGCCTGATGGCGTGGTGGCCGCCGACGGTTTCCCGGCTGCCTACGGGCAGTTCGTCGCGGGAGGTTGGAGCGGCCTGAGCGGCGACCCCGAGTTCGGTGGCCAGGGCTTGCCCGAACTCCTGCAGGCAGCGACCGTGGAAATGTGGAACTCGTCCAACATGGCGTTCGCGCTGTGTCCGCTGTTGACGGCCGGCGCCACCGAGGCGTTGCGCCAGCATGGTTCGGACGAGTTGAAGGCACGCTATCTGCCGAAGATGGTCAGCGGCGAGTGGACCGGCACGATGAACCTGACCGAGCCGCAAGCCGGTTCGGACCTGGCCGCCGTGCGCACCAGGGCCGTGCCGGACGGGGATCACTATCGCCTCTCCGGCCAGAAGATCTTCATCACGTGGGGCGATCACGACATGACGGATAACGTGATTCACCTCGTGCTGGCCCGCACGCCCGATGCGCCCGAAGGCGTGCGCGGCATCTCGCTGTTCCTCGTACCGAAGTTCCTGCTCAACGCCGATGGTTCTAGAGGCGCGCGCAACGACGTGCACTGCGTATCGCTCGAACACAAACTCGGCATTCACGCGAGTCCGACCTGTGTGATGAGCTTCGGCGACCAGGGCGGCGCGATCGGCTATCTCATCGGGCAGGAGAACAAGGGGCTCGCGCATATGTTCACGATGATGAACGAAGCGCGCCAGAAGGTGGGTATCCAGGGACTCGCGATCGCGGAACGCGCTTATCAGCAGGCCCGTGAATACGCGAAGGAACGCGTTCAGGGACGGCTCGCGTCCGGCAAATCAGGTGGCGCCGTGGCCATCATTCATCACCCGGACGTGCGGCGCATGTTGATGACGATGAAGTCCCAGATCGAAGCGATGCGCGCCTTCGCGTATGTGATGGCGGCGGACATGGACCGCGCGCACCGTGACCCAGACGCCGCTGAGCGCGCACGTCGCCAGCTGCGTGTCGATCTTCTGATCCCTGTGTTGAAGGCGTGGTGCACGGAGTTGGGCGTCGAGATCGCGTCGACGGGCGTGCAGGTGCACGGCGGGATGGGTTACATCGAAGAGACGGGCGCATGCCAGTTTCTGCGCGATGCACGGATCGCGCCGATCTACGAGGGCACCACGGGCATTCAGGCGGCTGACCTTGCCGGTCGCAAGCTCGCGTCAGACCAAGGCGCGGGGATGGCTGAGCTTGTCGCGGAGATACGTGAGGCCGCGCTGGCGCTGGGACGCAGCACGGATACGCAAGTGGCCTCCGTGGGCACGGCGCTCGCGGCCGGTGTGCAGGCGCTGGAAGATGCCACCGCCTGGATGCTGCAAGCATTGGCGACTCAGCCCGATGCAGCGCTTGCCAGTTCCGTCGACTACCTGATGCTCACCGGCTACGTGTGCGGCGGCTGGCAGATGGGGCGCGCAGCGCTCGTTGCGGCAGCAAAAAGCGCCGCGAATGAGGACCCGGACTTTCATCGCACCAAGCTCGCCACTGCGCGCTTCTACGCCGACAAGATCTTGCCCAGGGCGAACGGGCTTCTGCAAGCGATCCGCAGCGGGGCGTCGGGCGGGTCGAGCCTCCCAATCGAGCAGTTCTGAACGGCACTGGAAGAACCGGCGTCGATACAAAACTATTGATATGTAATACGAAATAAAGTGGAGGGGATATGTTTAAAAAACTTGCATGCCTTGCGTTAATATCCGGCGCGATATGGTCCAGCAGCGCGATGGCACAGAGCGCCGGCAGTCTCATCACCAGCGTGGGAGGTGTCTGGCTCGACTTTGCCCCGTCTTCCGCAACCTCGTTGCAGAGCAGTTCGGCTTTGGGCACATTCACGTCAACGGGCACGGGTGGTCAGATACATAACACGTTCACCCTGGAGCTCTCGAACACGTATTTCTTCACGGACAATATCGCCGTCGACCTGGCAGCGGGCATACCGCCCAAGCTCCAGCTGTTTGCGCAGGGCAACGCCAAACCATTCGGTGCTGGCGGGCCATCGCTCAATCTGGGAAATCTGCAGCCGCTCGCTACCACCCGGTCGTGGTCACCCATTCTGTTCCTGAAGTATTTCTTCTTCGACGCGCAGGCGAAGCTGCGTCCGTTCGTCGGTGTCGGTGTGAACTACACCTGGTTCTCGCATACCAATCTCAATTCGACATTCAGTGGCGCGTTGCAGCAGATTGCAGGGCCGGGCGGACAGGTGACGGCATCGCTCAGTCCGTCATGGAACCCCGCCTTCGTTGCGGGCGCGTCTTACAACATCAGCAAGAACTGGTACGCGACTGCGTCGGTGACCTATCTGTCTCTCAAGACAAATGCGACGGTCAATGCCGTGGCTGCCAACGGTCAGACGGTGTTGTCCAACAAGACGCGCATCACGGCGGATCCGGTGATCGTCTTTGTTGGACTGGGATACCGGTTCTAGCGGGCGGATGTTTTAGTCGCGGCCGCCCTGCGGGGCTCGCGCGACGGGCGCGGACAGGCGCGCTTTGCCGGCGCCGGCTTTGTTCCCGGTCTTGTTCCCGGGGGGCGGCGTCGGAGATGATTTGAAGGCACGGAAGAGGGCGCTGCGGCGCCCTTTTTCGTGTGCCGGGCGTGCCCAAGATCCCGGGCATTTCACTGCGTCGGCAAGTACTTCCTGCGTTTTGAGCGATTCCACGTTGTCATCGATACTGTATGAATGTACAGTATCGTGCGTGGACGGCCAGTGAGTGCAAGTTCATTGGGCGTGAACGGGCACGGGATACGGGGGATGTGCTAAACCTCGCCTCGCCTCGCCCCGTCGAGTCGTGAAAATTTTCAGATGCGTGGGCAAGCCCGCAACGATGCGAGGAGATTCTTCGAAATGTCTGCGTCACCCATTCAGGCGCGCTATGCCTGAGCAATTCTGGCTACCCGGACTCGAGGCGCCACCTGTGCCGACCGATGGCCTGTTCTTCGCCGTCTTTCCAGATACGCATACGGCGGCGAGCATCTCGAAGCTGGCGCACCAGCTCTGCGGGGAGACGCGCTCGAAGAGCAAACCTCTCGCGGCCAACCGTTTGCACGTCACATTGCTGCACCTCGGGAATTTCGCGGGTGGTTTGCCGCCGGCACGCGTGGAAGCAGCGATGAGCGCGGCCGCGACCATCAAAATGGAGCCTTTTGGCGTCGAGTTCGACAGCGCGCGCAGTTTTGCGCTGAAGCCGCGGCCGGGGCCACTGGTGTTGGGCGGAGGCGAGGGTGTCGCCGGACTTCACGCGCTTCACGACGCGCTGGGGCCGGCATTGCAGAGCGCTGGATTCGGAGATCGCACGGACTCGGCCAATACACCGTTCACGCCGCACGTGACCCTCGCTTACGGCATGCCCTGGATCGCGCCACGTCCTGTTGAAGCCGTCAGTTGGAACGTGCGCGAGTTTGCTTTGGTGCACAGCCTGCTCGGGCGAACCCGGCATGTCGTTCTGGCGCGCTGGCCGTTGGCGGCTGGGTGACGATACTGGCTCGTGTGGGCCGTTATGAACTAATGCGTTGAGGCGCGCCGGACTAGAACCGCACACCGGTTGCGCAACCGCCGGCAAAGCCACCACCGCTTCCGCCAGCGCCTCCGCAGAACACACCGCAGCCTGATAACGCGGCGGAGATGGCAACGGCCATCACGGTCACGCGTAGGTATCGCTTGAAAGCGTGCTTGCGGAGTTGCGCGAGCGGTGCGCTCAGGCGTGGATCGAAGCGTGCGGCATGTGTGGCATAAGCGGCACTAGCGGGAAGTGCGGGGTGGGCGCGGTGATTGTTGAATCCGGATTGCATGGCGTAAATGGGCTCCATGAGTAGGGCGGCTGAAGGCGGCTGTTTTGTGTCGCCGGACGAAAGATGTTTGTAAGTTTTTTGGGGGCGAAGCGGCGGCGCCGACAACCCTCTACCCTAATCCACGACATGCATTCTTCGAATGCGCAAAATCTGAAAACCAGGTAGATTCGTCGGTCAGACAGTCAGAACCGCCGCGTGCTCCCTGATAGAATGCTTGGGCCGCAACGTAGTGGACCGCAGATGAAATTGCTTGATGCGTTAGTCGAACAGCGTATTGCCGCCGCAGCCGCGCGCGGTGAGTTCGATGATTTGCCGGGCGCGGGCGCGCCGCTGCTTCTGGAGGACGATGCACTGGTCCCCGAGGAGGTGCGCGTCGCCAACCGGATTTTGAAAAATGCGGGTTTCGTGCCGCCAGCTGTCGAGCAGCTGCGCGCGTTGCGCGACCTCCAAGCGGAGCTGAATGCCGTGAGTGACGAGGCTTCCCGCTGCCGTCTCCAGGCGCGCATGCTGGCGCTCGACATGGCACTTGAATCGCTGCGCGGCGGTCCGCTGGTCCTGCCGCGCGAATACTGCCGGCGCATTGCCGAGCGACTGTCGGAACGCGTTGGCAACCTCAATGCGGCTGAAGCGGGTTCGCAGTGAGCGAGCCGCTTGCCCGCTGTGTCGAGTCAGGCCCGGAGCCGGTCGAGCCCGCGGAGTGTGATGAATTGGCCGGGACGGCGAAGTTGCCGGCTGCCCAGCCTGAATCCGCTGGTTCCGGCATTACGGTGCCGGCGAGCGATTCGGCTCAAACAGTTGCCGCCACTGCGTCGTTCCACACCGATCCTCCGCCAGACGAATTGCCCGCACCTCCGGTGTCGGAGCGCGATCGCCGCTTCATGGTGCTCGCCCAGGCCGCCGCCGAACAGGCCCGCGCAGCCGGCGAAGTGCCGGTCGGCGCGGTACTCGTGCGCGGCGACGAAGTCATCGCCACAGGGTTCAACCATCCGATCGGTGCGCACGACCCATCCGCGCACGCGGAAATGGTAGCGTTGCGGGCAGCCGCGCAAGCCGTCGGGAACTACCGGCTGCCGGGCTGCGAACTCTATGTCACGCTCGAGCCTTGCCTGATGTGCGCCGGCGCGATCATGCACGCACGCATCGCCCGCGTCGTGTTCGGGGCGCGCGATCCGAAGACGGGAGCGTGCGGCAGTGTCGTCGATGCGTTTGCGAATCCGCAGTTGAATCACCACGCCACGGTGACGGGCGGCGTGCTGGAAACCGAATGCGGCGCCGCGCTCAGATCGTTCTTTGCGGAGCGGCGTCGCGCAAGCCGTGAAGCACGCGCGGCGGCGCGCGGTGAAGCGCATACCGAACTGGGGCCGGCCGAGCCGCTCTAAACAACACAACAACGTCCAACAGGTCTTGCCAATGACCGTCCATCGCACCATTGATCTGATCGCGCCGTCCGGGTATCCGCACGACTCCGAAGTGCTGCATCGCGCGTTGCGCCGCTTGCATGCCCAGGGGCATCGCGTCAACGGTGTCGAGGCGACCAAACGCCGATACCAACGCTTCGCCGGCACTGACGGCGAGCGTGCCGCTGATCTGAACCGGCTGGCCGACCCTTCGCGTGAATTGCCCGACATCGTGCTGGCCGTGCGTGGTGGCTACGGCGCGGTGCGCATTCTGCACGGACTCGACTACGATGGGCTGCAACGTCGGCTGACCGATCAACCGGTCGCGCTGGTGGGCCATAGCGATTTCACCGCGGTTCAACTGGCGTTGCTGGCGCGCGCGGGACTGAAAACGTTCGGCGGCCCGATGTTGATGAGCGACTTCGGCGCGGAAGATCTGAGCGAATTCACCATGCAGCACTTCTGGTCCGCGCTGACCCAGCCGACCATGACGGTGACGAGCAACGCGCCACAAGCACAGACCGCCGATGTGAGCGGCACGTTGTGGGGCGGCAATCTGGCGGTGCTGACATCGCTGATCGGCACGCAGTACATGCCCCCGGTGCAGGGCGGCATTCTGTTCGTCGAAGATGTCAACGAACAGCCGTTTCGGCTCGAGCGAATGCTTTATCAGTTGCACCTGTCGGGCATTCTCGCGCAGCAGCAGGCGCTGGTGCTCGGCGATTTCTCCGGCGGCAAACCCTACGATTACGACAACGGCTACGACGTGCACGCGATGGTCGAGCAGGTAAGGTCGGTGGTCGGGATTCCGGTGATCACCGGTCTGCAATTCGGCCATGTTCCTAATATGCTGACGCTGCCGGTCGGTGCGGACGCACACCTCGTCGCCGGCGCACACGGGTTCAAATTGACGTTATCGGGCTATCCGTCTCTCGCCTGAGCGCCGAAGGGGCAGGGAGCTGGGAAGCGGGCGTTTGCCTGCTTTCTTTTTGAATTGCTAACGCAACTAACGGTCTATTATTAACCCCGACCACCAGCAGACGTGCCAGTGATGGTCCATCTATTTTGTTGACAAAAATCTCCACCAGTAGACGGTTGCGGAGCTCCTTAATTAAACTGGTACTGAAGCCCCGCAAGGATCACACACCGCTCCATTAGGTCCCCAACCCAATGGCGCTACCAACATTGTCAAAATTCAAATCAAAAATTGTTGACAATTTTTATGTCCATCCTATGATGACCAACATACCGAGACGAACATCATGTCCGACACAGATTCCGCCAGCTCGAATGGTTCGAAACCCGAAGCGATCGCCGAGCGCATCCGCGCCGCGATCCTCGAGCATCGGCTCGCCCCTGGCGCCAAGCTGACAGAAGCACAGTTATGCGAAGTATTTGGCGTGAAGCGAGGACCGATCCGCCAGGCGCTCGCGCAACTGGCGACCGACCATCTCGTCGACCTCGAGCCGAATCGTGGTGCCTTCGTTGCCAGCCCGTCGTTGCAGGAAGTGCATGAAGTGTTTGAAATGCGCCGGATCATCGAACTGGCCGTGGTTGAAAAGATTTGCGGCGGTCATGGGATGCGCCGTTTGAAGAGTATCGGCAGCATGATCGGCCGTGAACGCAAAGCGTTCGAAACACGTGATTTTCCGGCGTGGATTCGCCTGTCGGGCGAGTTCCATACCGAGTTGGCCGGGCTCACCGGCAACACCGTGCTGTGTGACTGCCTGAACGGACTGGTGGCGCGCTCCACGCTGATTTCGGCACTGTATGAGTCGCTCGGACGCAGCCCTTGCTCGTTCGAAGACCACGAAGCAATTCTCGCCGCGCTCGACGCCGGCGATGCAAAAGAGGCAGCGGCGCTCATGGCGCGCCATTTGCAAAGCGTCGAGTTGAAGATGCTGGACCGCCCCGCACGCGGCGCGGCGGATCTGCATGAGGTGTTCGGCGCACTTAACGGTGCGTCCAGGGTTTCATCCAAAGGCAAGTCCGCGCCAGACTGAGGCAGGCGGCCGGTGCGCGCTGCTTGCTGGTGCGCGCTGCACTGAATTGAACTGAACCGAATCAAGCGTTGCAAGGCGGCTCGGCGTGAGCGCTGCCGGCTTGCGCACGCGTGGCCGTTATCGAATGGCCGCCTTGAAGTCGTAACGCATCGCCGGGATTCGCGGTTACCGGCGGTGCGATAACCACAAGTACATCAAGTACGGAGACACCCGCGGCGCGGTCTATCAGCCGGCTTGAACCTTCGGTTTCCCGAGCGGGAGGAGGAGGGCGCGACTGGCATGGCCGATGCAACGTCCTTCGATTCGCAATCGACGGTCCCTATTCCAAGGAGGAGTCATGGCTCAGTTCAGTGCAGCGTCCGGCAGTCCCGCAATTCCGACCTATGCAGACGGCGGCGCGCCCAGCGATCCGTCGATACCCGCAGGCTACAGCGAGAGGCTGTACAACGAAGACCTGGCGCCGCTGCGCCATCAAACCTGGGGTGCCTATAACATCTTCGCATTCTGGATGTCGGACGTGCACAGTGTTGGCGGCTATGTGTTCGCGGGTAGTCTGTTCGCGCTCGGGCTGACAAGCTGGCAGGTGTTGATCGCGCTGCTGGTCGGCATTGCCATTGTCAACGTCCTCTGCAACCTGATTGCGAAGCCGAGTCAGGCGAACGGCGTGCCCTATCCGGTGGCCTGCCGCGCAACGTTTGGCGTGCTCGGCGCGAATATCCCCGCCGTGATTCGTGGTTTGATCGCGGTTGCGTGGTACGGCATTCAAACCTATCTGGCTTCGAGCGCGCTGGTGATCGTGGTGCTGAAGTTCGTTCCGCAACTGCTGCCCTATGCGGATGTGCATCACCATGGCTTCATGGGGCTGTCCACCCTGGGCTGGGCCGGCTTCATGTTGTTGTGGGTCTTGCAGGCGCTCGTGTTCTGGCACGGCATGGAGACCATCAAGAAGTTCATCGACTTTGCCGGTCCGGCTGTCTACGTGGTGATGTTCATTCTCGCGGGCTACATGGTGTATCGCGCAGGATGGCGAAACATCGGCATCAATCTCGGCGGCGTCAAATATCACGGCATGGAAGTGGTGCCGGTGATGATCACGGCAACCTCGCTGGTGGTCTCGTACTTCTCCGGGCCGATGCTGAATTTCGGCGACTTTTCCCGCTACGGTAAGAGCTTTCGCAGCGTTCAGCGCGGTAACTTCTGGGGCTTGCCGGTCAACTTCCTCGCCTTCTCGCTGGTGACGGTGATCACCACTGCGGCGACGCTGCCGGTATTTGGCCAACTGATCACGGACCCGGTTGAAACGGTGGGCCGTATCGACTATCCGACTGCGGTGATTCTCGGTGCACTGACCTTCACGATTGCGACGATCGGCATCAACATCGTCGCCAACTTCGTGTCGCCGGCCTTCGACTTCTCGAATGTCGCGCCGCGTCTGATCAGCTGGCGCGCGGGCGGCATGCTCGCGGCGGTGGCGTCGATCTTCATCACGCCGTGGAACCTGTTCAACAATCCGGCGGTGATTCACTACACGCTCGACGTGCTCGGCAGTTTCATCGGCCCTTTGTATGGCGTCCTGATCGTCGATTACTTCCTCGTCAAGCGTCAGAAGATCGTGCTCGATGATCTCTACTCGGTGTCCCCGAGCGGCTCGTACTGGTACCGCAACGGCGTCAACTACCGCGCGGTGGCTGCCTTGCTGCCGGCCGCGTTGATTGCGGTGATCTGCGTGATGGTGCCGACGCTCGATGGACTTGCGAACTTCTCCTGGTTCATCGGCGCCGGCCTGGCCGCGCTGTTCTATCGCGTACTTGCACGCTAATTGGCAAGCTGGGTTTTGGAGTCGCAACAGGAGTCGACATGCGCATCAAACTGATTAATCCCAATACGACACAACGTATGACGGACGCGATGGGCCGCTGTGCGCGCGAGGTCGCCGCGCCGGGCACCGAAGTGATTGCGGTGAATCCGACGATGGGGCCGCCGTCGATTGAAGGCTATTACGACGAAGCGCTGGCGACGCCCGGCTTGCTCGCCGAGATCATTGCCGGCGAACGTGAGGGCTGCGATGGTTACGTGATCGCCTGCTTCGGCGACCCCGGTCTGTACGCGGCACGTGAGCTGGCGCGCGGTCCGGTGATCGGTATCGCCGAAGCCGCGATGCATGCGGCAAGCGTGCTGGCGCCGGGGTTTTCGGTGGTGACCACCTTGGCGCGCACCTGCGGCATGGCGTGGCATCTCGCCGAGCGTTACGGTATGAAGCGTTTTTGCCGCAACGTGCGCGCCACCGATGTCGCCGTGCTCGATCTGGACAAGCCCGGCTCAGCGGCGCGCCGCATCATCCTCGACGAATGCCGGCGCGCGCTGGAGGAGGATGGGTCGGACGCGATTGTGCTCGGTTGCGCCGGCATGGTCGAGTTGTGCGCGGAGATCGAAGATGCATTGGGCGCGCCGGTGATCGAGGGCGTGACGGCCGCGCTCAAATGGACCGAGGCGCTGGTCGCACTGCGGCTCTACACGGCCAAGCGCGGCGACTATGCGCGGCCACTGGCCAAGCGTTACGACGGCGCATTGGAAGCCTTCAGTCCGGGCGATGCGGACCCCAATCCGCAGCCGCCCCGCGATTCGGCCGCAAGCGCCGCGGAAAGCACAAATCCAGGCGGCTTACTGCGGGTAAACACCACGGAACGTCCGGCGGGGCCGGCTTCGCACATACTTCCGGTCTGACACGCACTATCTGCCCGGGTGTATGGGCGCACCCGGGTGTTTTCGCTACACTGATCCCACTCGGCGCTGGTGCCAGAACGTTATTTTGCTGCTGCTTCTGGCGCCACTATTGAGGGCTGTTTTCCCCGCGCCGGCGTGAGTAACCTGCAAACACGCGCAAACGGACTCCACGTGCATGTCACCTGAGTTTCACGCGAATTTTACGTACCGTCACCACGCTTTTCGTCAAACCATGCCACTCGACTCGAACTATCCACGCGATCTGATCGGCTACGGCCGCTACCCGGTGCAGGCCAACTGGCCCGGTGGAGCGCGTGTCGCAGTGCAATTCGTCCTGAACTACGAAGAAGGCGGTGAAAACTGCGTGCTGCACGGCGATCCGGGTTCGGAGCAGTTTCTGTCGGAAATCGTGGGCGCGGCGGCTTATCCGGCGCGTCACATGAGCATGGAGTCGATTTACGAATACGGCTCGCGCGCGGGCGTGTGGCGCATCCTGCGCGAATTCGAAAAGCGCGGGCTGCCGCTTACGGTGTTCGGTGTCGGCATGGCGATCGAACGGCATCCCGATCTCGGGCGCGCCTTCGTCGAACTCGGTCATGAGATCGCTTGCCACGGCTATCGCTGGATCCACTACCAGGACGTGTCGCCGGAAAAAGAGGCGGAGCACATGCGCCTCGGCATGGAAGCGATCGAGCGCATTACGGGCCAGCGTCCGCTCGGCTGGTATACCGGTCGCGATAGTCCCAACACGCATCGTCTGGTTGCCGAACACGGCGGCTTCCTGTACGACTCGGATTATTACGGCGACGACCTGCCGTTCTGGATGGATGTCGAAGTAACTGGCGGTGCGAAGAGTCCGCAACTGATCGTGCCGTACACGCTCGACACCAACGATATGCGCTTTGCGAGCCCCCAGGGCTTCAACACCGCGGACCATTTCTTCACGTACCTGCGCGACGCGTTCGACGTGCTCTACGAAGAAGGCGACGAAGCACCGAAGATGCTCTCGATCGGCATGCACTGTCGTTTGCTCGGCCGCCCTGGGCGTTTCCGCGCACTGCAACGTTTTCTCGACCATATCGAACAGCACGATCGCGTGTGGGTGACGCGGCGCGTCGATATCGCGCGTCACTGGCGCGAACATCACCCTTACCAGCAAAACAACCGCGGGGCAGCGGCATGAAGGCGATGCAATACACTCTGGACCAACTCAACAGCATCTCGACCGACGCGTTCGTCGCGGCGCTGTCGGGCATTTTCGAGCACTCGCCGTGGGTCGCGGAAATCGCCGCGCAGCAACGGCCGTTTGCCAGCATCGACGAACTGCATGCCAAGATGTCGGGCATCGTCGAGACTGCGGGCGAAGCGAAGCAACTGGCGTTGATCAATGCCCACCCGGAGCTCGCCGGCAAGGCCGCGGTGCGCGGCGAGCTGACCGCCGAATCGACGCGTGAGCAGAGCGGCGCAGGCCTCGCCCAGTGCACGCAGGCAGAATTCGGCAAGCTGCTGGCGCTAAACAGCGCCTATCGCGAGAAGTTCGGCTTTCCGTTCATCCTCGCGGTGCGCGGTTACGACCGCCACGGCATCATCGCCAACTTCGAGGCGCGCGTGAATAACAGCCGCGCCGACGAATTGCGCGCGAGCCTCGATCAAATCTATCGCATCGCACGTTTCCGGCTCGACGACCTGATCGACGCGTAAGGTTTAGCCACGCGTCGCGAACTTCGAACCTCGGCCCAAAGCGCTTTTTCAGCATCAGCAAACATTAAGGAAGACAAAGATGGCACTCCCGATTCTCGACCCCAACGCACCGGAATTCACGCGCCGCTATGTGAATCTGGCGGACCCGCGTCTGGGCGCGCAGGCGCTCGAGGCTAGCGACGATTTCTTCGCACCGAAGGAACGCATGCTAAATCCGGAGCCGGCCGTTTTCATTCCGGGCAAGTACGACGATAACGGCAAGTGGATGGACGGCTGGGAAACGCGCCGCAAGCGCGCCAACGGTTACGACTGGTGCGTGGTGAAGCTCGCGCGTCCGGGCGTGATCAAGGGTCTCGACCTCGACACCAGCCACTTCACGGGCAACTTCCCGCCGGCAGCTTCGGTTGAGGCTGCGCGAGTCGTCGACGGCGTGCCGAACCAGTCGACGCAATGGACCGAAATCGTCCCGTCGACCACGCTGCAAGGCAATAGCCACCACTATCACGAAGTCAGCGATGCGAACGCCTACACGCACCTGCGCGTGAACATCTACCCGGACGGGGGGATTGCGCGCCTGCGGGTGTATGGCCAGCCGCAAGTCGACTGGGCAGGCGCGAGCCGCACGGAGCAGTTCGATCTGG
Source organism: Paraburkholderia fungorum (assembly GCF_046027605.1). Taxonomy (GTDB): domain Bacteria; phylum Pseudomonadota; class Gammaproteobacteria; order Burkholderiales; family Burkholderiaceae; genus Paraburkholderia; species Paraburkholderia fungorum_F. Next base: position 38,361 of record NZ_JAQQEF010000003.1, on the reverse strand, counting down.
CCGCGATGGAAAACGGCGCCTATCTGGTTGCGGCGAACAACCAGCACTTCGGCGCGGCATCGACGATCCTGATGCCTGGCCGCGGCGTGAACATGGGCGACGGCTGGGAAACACGCCGTCGCCGTGAACCGGGCAATGACTGGGCGATCGTCGCGTTGGCACAGCCGGGCGAGATCAGGAAGATCGAAGTCGACACGGCTCACTTCAAGGGCAACTATCCGGACCGTTGCTCGATCCAGGCCGCGTTCGTGACGGGTGGCACGGACAGCTCGCTGATCACGCAAGCCATGTTCTGGCCGGTGCTGCTGGGCGAACAGAAGCTGAAGATGGACAACCAGCACTATTTCGAAAGTGAGATCGCCGCACTGGGTCCGGTTACGCACGTGCGTTTCAACATCATTCCGGACGGCGGCGTGTCGCGTCTGCGTCTGTGGGGTACGCTCGCATCATGAAAACGCTGGCGATCGAACCGTTGACAAAGGAAGCGTTCGCCGCATTCGGCGACGTGATCGAACTCGAAGGCGCAAAGCAGATTCCGATCAATCTCGGCACCACGATCCGCTTTCACGATCTGGCGAAAGTGGACGTGACCGACGAAAACGGCCGTACGCTGGTGAATCTGTTTCGCGGGCAACCGCGCACGCTGCCATTCGAAGTGAAGATGCTCGAGCGCCATCCGCTGGGCAGCCAGGCTTTCGTGCCGCTGAACGACAAACCGTATCTGGTGGTCGTGGCGCCGGCGGGGGAACTGGACCCGCAGCAGATTCGCGCGTTCGTGACGAGCGGCTGGCAGGGTGTGAACTATGCGAAGGGCGTTTGGCACCATCCGCTGATCGCATTGGGCGACGTGAGCGACTTTATTGTCGTCGATCGTGGCGGCGATGGACTCAACCTGAACGAGCAGGATCTGGCCGAGTCGCTCTGGCTCACTGAAGATGCGTTGAGCGCGGTGACTGTTTGAGGTTTCGCGCTTCGACGTAGCAGGTCGAACAAGTCGATGATGCAAAAAGCCCACGGTGCATGCTGTGGGCTTTTTGCTTTCCAGACGCGGGTTGCCGCCGCAATGCCGTATTTCAGCGCGCTTGCCGAGGAGGGGTGAACGCCCCATGACTTCGCGCGCGCGTTCCGCCGGTTCCGTTGCGGAAAATCCCGCCGCCTCGATCGCACAGCGCTTCCACCATCTGCGCGTATTGCCGCGGCGCAATCCCCATGCGCGTGTTGAAAAAACGCTCGAGCGTTTTTCCGGCCGCCCAGGTTTTTCGCCCGTCGGCTAATTTGACGGATATTGTGGCCTTTGGGCTACAAATTCAAGGCGGTGCCGCGCAACGACCTATCCCGTCCGCCACCAATGAAAAAACGGGCTCTCCGCTTGCGCGAAAAAGCCCGCTTTCCAATCCGCGAGCCGGGCGCGATGCCCGGCCATTTCCATTACTTCGCCGCACCGCCTTCGAACCACGCGGCGATCTTCACGCGCTCCTCGTCGGTCATGTGCGTGACATTGCCCAGCGGCATTGCCTTCAAGGTCACTGCTTGCTGATAGATCCGCTGTGCGTTCTGCGAGATCTCATCCGGCGTATCCAGCAGCACGCCGGCCGGGGCGCTGCCCATCATCGTCGGATGGGCGGAGTGGCATGCCACGCAGCGCTGTTGCAGCACCGGCGCGATATCGGTCACTCGAACGACCGGTGCATTCGCAGCCTGTGCTTGCGGCACGACCGGCTTGGGCATCGTCGAGAAGAGGGCGGCGAACATCAGCACGATACCCACCAGCGGCAAATACCACAGCACCTGGCCACGGTGACGCATCACGAAGAACTGGCGAATCAGCGCGCCGGCCAGCATGATCATCAGGAGCACGACCCAGTTGTACTGATTCGTGTAGGTCATCGCGTAGTGGTTCGACAGCATCGCGAACACCACCGGCAGCGTGAAATACGTGTTGTGCACCGAGCGTTGCTTGCCGCGCTTGCCGTAGATCGGGTTCGGCGTTTCACCCTTGAGCATCGAGGCAACCATCTTGCGCTGACCCGGGATGATTACGAAGAACACGTTCGCCGACATGATCGTTGCCAGCATCGCGCCCATGATCAGGTACGCCGCGCGGCCCGCGAAGATGTGGCACGCGAGGTACGCCGCGATCACCACATAAATGCCGACGCAGATGCCAAGCACTTTGTCTTTGTTGCCGAGCAGACGGCACAGCGAGTCGTAGACGATCCAGCCTGCGGCGAGAAAGCCGAGTGCCGAAGCAACCGCGACCACCGGGCCCATGTCGAGCACGTTCCTGTCGATCAGGTACGTGGACGGCGAGAGCAGATACAGCACCGTGAACAGACTCGCGCCCGACAGCCACGTGGTGTACGACGGCCACTTGGACCAGTGCAGGTCGTCCGGCATTTCCGGCGGCGCGACGGTGTACTTCTGCATGTTGTAGAAGCCGCCGCCGTGCACGTGCCACAACTCGCCGAACACGCCGCGCTTGCGCTGGTTCGGGTCCGTAGGCGGCTTCAGGCTGTTGTCGAGCGCGACGAAATAGAACGATTCGCCGATCCACGCGATGGCGACGATGACGTGGAACCAGCGCAATGCCAGGTTCAGCCAGTCGGTGATAAAGCCTTCCATGAAACTCCTCCACTTCTGATTCGTTGTACGCGCAACGACGCTTGTGCCGTGGTGACGTCTTCGGTGACCCTGCTGACGGGTCGTCGGCATGCACGGTGTCGCTGCGCAGACTGCGGGGTGAGAGACGCGATGCGCTCAGTTCGCACGGCGTCATTTTTTATTGGAACCAGGGGTCGAGCCGCTCGCATTCGATTGCGCTTCGCGGGTGTGTCTCCACGCATCTGCGCAGTGCAATCGGGCGCGCTCAAGAATGCGACTTCAACCTCGTCTTCCTCCAAAGCCTATCGAAAAACGCGCCGTGCGCTTAACTGCCCCGATAGGTGCTGTACGACCACGGCGACACCAGCAGCGGCACGTGATAGTGCGCACCGGCATCGGCCACGCCGAAACGCAGCACGACGCGGTCGACAAAACGCGGCTCGGGCACCTTCGTGCCGATCGAAGCAAAGTAATCGCCGGCACCGAACACAAGTTCGTATTCGCCGGCGACCAATGCGTCGCCTTCGAGCAGCGGCTGGTCACAGCGGCCGTCGTCATTGGTGGTGGTGGTTTTGAGCGCGCGGCGGGTGTCGCCGGAGAGCGCGAAGAGTTCGACCTTGATGCCCGCGCCAGGACGGCCGTTCGCGGTGTCGAGCACATGGGTAGTGAGCTTTCCCATTCGCAATTTTCCTTATATGAATGCGAGGTTTCGGCGGCGGCCCGATCCAGAATACGTTGCGGCGGATCGAGGCTCCACGTCAGTGGCTACATACCCGTCGGCGAGTTGAAGCGAGCGCCGTGGCAGCCATTGTAAAAAGGATGTTCATGTCAGCGCACGCGAGATAGGAAAGATAATAGCTGGCGCATGACAGACAGCCCATTGAAAGCCGCAACGCGTCGTTTGGTTCGATTGTTGCAGTGCATTTAACCTGTTGGCGGATCGTACCCGCGCCAAAAAGGCCCACTATATCGACAGCGTGAACTTGGGTATCTCATTGGCGCGAGTTGTCAGCATTATTTTGGCCGTCGAAGGTAACGCCTGTGCCGCAGCATCGCGGCACACCCGAAGACGGCGATAACACGCTGGGTAACCGGGCCAACGGCGTTCAACGGGACGCGGCGGCACGGTTGGCGTGCCGTCACATCGCGTTCGAACGGCTTTGCACGGAAGCAATGAAGCGGAGAAACGAATGACGATGGAACAGCCGGCCCAAAAGCCGAACAAGCCAAAGAAAACGATGCTGGTCAAGCACGCGGATGTGCTCGTCACGATGGACGGCGCCCGGCGCGAACTGCGCGACGGCGGCATGTATATCGAGGACAACCGCATCACGGCGGTCGGACCGACGGCGGAATTGCCACAAACGGCCGACGAAGTACTGGACATGCGCGGCCACGTGGTGATTCCAGGGCTGGTGAACACGCACCACCATATGTATCAGAGCCTGACGCGCGCGATTCCAGCCGCGCAGAACGCCGAGTTGTTCGGCTGGCTGACCAGCCTCTACAAGGTGTGGGCGAACCTCACACCGGAGATGATCGAAGTCTCGACCTTGACGGCGATGGCCGAGCTGTTGCTGTCCGGTTGCACCACGTCGAGCGACCATTTGTATATCTACCCGAACGGCAGCCGCCTCGACGACAGCATCGTCGCGGCAAAGCGGATCGGCATGCGTTTTCACGCCGCGCGCGGCAGCATGAGCGTGGGTCAGAAGGACGGCGGTCTACCGCCGGATTCGGTGGTCGAGCGTGAAGCGGACATCCTGAAGGACACGCAGCGGCTGATCGAAACGTACAACGACGAAGGGCGTTACGCGATGCTGCGCGTGGTGGTGGCGCCGTGCTCGCCGTTCTCGGTGAGCCGCGATCTGATGCGCGAATCGGCGGTGATGGCGCGGCATTACGGCGTGTCGCTGCACACGCACCTCGCGGAGAACGTCAACGACATCGCGTACAGCCGCGAGAAGTTCGGCATGACGCCGGCCGAGTATGCGGAAGATCTCGGCTGGGTCGGTCACGATGTATGGCACGCGCATTGTGTGCAACTCGACGACGCGGGCATCGAACTGTTCGCCCGCACGGGCACCGGCGTCGCACATTGCCCGTGCTCGAACATGCGGCTCGCCTCGGGAATTGCACCGGTCAAACGGATGCGTCTTGCCGGTGTGCCGGTGGGCCTGGGGGTCGACGGTTCGGCCTCGAACGATGGTGCGCAAATGATCGCGGAAGTGCGTCAGGCGCTGCTTTTGCAGCGTGTCGGCTTCGGACCGGACGCGATGACCGCGCGTGAAGCCCTGGAGATCGCGACGCTAGGCGGCGCGAAGGTGCTCAATCGCGATGACATTGGCGCGCTGGCGCCGGGCATGGCCGCGGATTTCGTCTCGTTCGATCTGCGTCAGCCGTTGTTTGCCGGCGCCTTGCACGATCCGGTCGCGGCGTTGGTGTTCTGCGCACCGTCGCAGGTGAGCCACAGCGTGATCGGCGGCAAGGTGGTGGTGAAAGACGGACAGTTGACGACGCTGGAACTCGGACCGGTCATCGAGCGGCACAACCGGCTGGCGAAGACGTTGTATGAAGCGGCAGCGTAACGAAGGAGAAAGGGCGGAGTAATCGCGCACTGGAAGCGGCCCCGTTATCGGCATCCATCAGAGCGGATGCCGACAACAGTGGCCGGAACAGGGGCCGATACGCCCCAGCGCAAGAATCAAGGCTTGTCGATCAAGGTCTTGGTGGCTTCGGCCACCAGGCTGCGCAGCCAGCGCACTTCGTCGGAATAATGCACGCGCTCGTGCCACAGCTGGTAGTACTGCATCGGCGGGAAATCGAGCGGGGCGGGCACCACGGTCAGCGGCAGGAACTTGGCGTAGTAATCGGCAAACAGGCGCGTCGTCGTGAAGATCAGATCCGACTTGATCAGCACGTAAGGCGCCAGATTGAAGTACGGCAACGTAACGACCACATGACGTTTTAACCGCTCGCGCGCGAGATGCACATCGATCGCGCCGCGTTGGCCCACCGAATAAGGAGTAGGCGCAAGATGCGGCGCATTCAGATACTGGTCGAGCGTCAAGCCGCCGCGTTTGGCGAACGGATGCGCGTTGCTCATCAAACAGACGATCTGATCGACGAACAGATTCGACAGGTGCAGTTGTTCCGGCGGCTCCGGCCAGTTGCCGACCACGATGTCGAGCTTGCCGTCCTCGAGCGCGAGTTCGTAGTCGAAGGCCGGCCCGAGCGAGTGAAATTCGAGCGTCGCGTTCGGCGCGGCCTGACGAAAACGTTCGACCACCGTCGGCACGAACAGCACGTTCAGGTAGTCGGGGCAGCCGATCCGGTAGCAACGGATCGAGGTGGCCGGATCGAAGTTGTGCTGCTGGAACTTGATGCGTTCGATCTCGCGCAGCGCGTTCTGCACCGGTTCGAGCAGGCGCAGACCGTACTCGGTCGGCACCATGCCGGACTTGCCGCGCACCAGCAGCGGGTCGCCGGTGATGTCGCGCAAACGGCGCAGTGCCGCGCTGATAGCAGGTTGCGATTGATTCAGTTTGACGGCTGCGCGCGTAACGCTGCGCTCCATCAGAAGGGTGTGCAAGACGCGTAACAGGTACGTATCGATCGCCTCGCGTTGCTGACTCATGACTTCTCCGAAATATATGTTCTGGCTGATCGAACGGGCGTGGGTGTATATGACTTTTAATATGAACACAAATCCGAGTCAAGAGTGGGATACCCGCAGAGCACGCTGCGGCGCGGGTTTGCGGGGAATTTTGGCGGCTCGACTCACTGGGTCGAATTAGGTATTGTCATCCGGTTGTGGTGACGGATCGCTTGCTGACAGGGTGGGCGAACGCGCCGCGGCGGTAGTCTCCGACGTACTACGGAATCACATGAGCGACTCTTCTTATAGCGACGGCGCCGCCGCGCAGCCGGCAAGCAGGCCGGAACAGGCGGCACCCCGGTTGATGCTTCACGGCATCACCAAACAATATCCGGCCGTGCGGGCCAACGACGACGTCACGTTGATCGTCGCGCCGGGTGAAATCCATGCCGTGCTCGGCGAAAATGGCGCCGGCAAAAGCACGCTGATGAAAATCATCTACGGCGCGGTGCGCCCGGACGCCGGTGAGATCCGCTGGGAAGGCCAGCCGGTCGAGATCGCCAGCCCGGCGGCGGCGCGCAAGCTCGGCATCGGCATGGTGTTCCAGCATTTTTCGCTGTTCGAGACGCTCACGGTCGGCGAGAACATCGCGCTCGCGCTCGACGAACCGTTCGACCTGAAGACGCTTTCCAAACGTATCCGCGAAGTCTCTGCCGATTACGGCCTCGATATCGACCCGCAGCGTCACGTGCATAGCCTGACCGTGGGCGAGCGGCAACGCGTGGAGATCGTGCGCTGTCTGCTGCAGAATCCGCGCCTGCTGATCATGGACGAACCGACTTCGGTGCTGACGCCGCAAGCGGTCCGCAAGCTTTTCGCGACGCTGCGGCGTCTCGCTGCGGAGGGCTGCAGCATTCTCTACATCAGCCACAAGCTCGACGAAATCCAGGAACTGTGCGACACCGCCACGGTGATGCGCGGCGGCCGCGTGACCGGTCACGTGACGCCGAAACAAGAAACCCATGCATCGCTCGCGCAGCTGATGGTCGGCCACTCGCTGCCGGATTACACGCGGCGTGAACACACCCCCGGTGCGGTGCTGCTCGACGTGAAGCAGTTGTCGGTGGAAAGCGACGATCCGTTCGGCACCTCGCTCGATAACGTCTCGTTCGGCGTGCATGCCGGCGAGATTTTCGGTATCGCCGGCGTGTCGGGCAATGGGCAGGCCGAATTGCTGTCGGCCCTCTCCGGTGAAAAACGCGGCGCGCGCGCCGACGCGGTCACGATCTGCGGCAAACAGGCAGGGCGCCTTGGCGCAGGCGGGCGGCGCGCGCTCGGCTTCGGTTTTGTACCGGAAGAGCGTCTGGGCCGCGGCGCTGTGCCGGCGATGACGCTGTCGGAAAATGCGCTGCTCACGGCGCATCGTCAGCAGATGGTGAATTCCGGCTGGATCAAGGCCGGCGCGATGCGCGCCTTCGCGAGGCGTTGCATCGAAGCCTTCGACGTGCGTTGCGGCGGCTCCGAAGCGCTGGCGCAAAGTCTCTCTGGCGGTAACCTGCAGAAATACATCATGGGGCGCGAGATTCTGCAGGCGCCCAAGGTGCTGGTGGTCGCGCAGCCGACCTGGGGCGTCGACGTCGGCGCGGCCGCTTTCATTCGTCAGCAATTGCTCGACTTGTCGGCGCGCGGTGTGGCGATTCTGGTGATTTCCGAGGAGCTGGAAGAGTTGTTCGACATCTGCGATCGCATCGCGGTGCTCGCCGGTGGCAGACTTTCGCCGGTGCGTGCCACGGGGGCGACCAACGCCGAGGAAATCGGCCGCTGGATGGCAGGCCTGTTCGGCGACCGCGAGGGCGCGGCGCCTTCGGCGGAACAGCCGGCGCATGCCTGAGCCGAAGCCGGATCGACCGCTTGCATCGACCGCTTTGCAGCGACGCTAAACACAAGAACCCGCTCTAACCACACGCTCCCATGATTCTTCCGTATCGACTCGAAGCACGCACGACGCCCTCGCGCACGATGCAGCTTGCCGTGCCGCTGATCGCCGCGTTGCTCACGCTCGCGATCGGCTTCCTGATCTTCAGCCTGGTCGGCCGTGATCCGCTCGAAGCCATGCACGCGTTTTTTATCGAACCGCTTGCCAGCGTGAACGGCTGGTCCGAACTGCTGCTGAAGGCCTCGCCGTTGTGCCTGATCGGCCTCGGTCTCGCGATCGGCTATCGCGCGAACGTCTGGAATATCGGCGCTGAAGGGCAGATGCTGCTCGGCGGGATCGCCGCGAGTGGCGTCGCGATCTATTTCGATCAGGCCACCGGCTGGTGGATTCTGCCGACCATGATGATCGCCGGCGTGCTCGGCGGCATGGCGTGGGCGGCGATCCCCGCGCTCCTGAAAAGCCGCTTCAACACCAACGAGATTCTGGTCAGCCTGATGCTCACGTATGTGGCCACGCAGTTGCTGATCTATCTGGTGAGCGGCCCATGGCGCGATCCGCAGGGGATGAATTTTCCGCTCTCCGAAATGTTCAGCGGCGACGCACTCTATCCAACGTTCTCCGGCGACTGGCACTGGAAATGGCTGCGCGGCACGCGTTTGAACGCCTCCGTGTTCGTCACGCTGATCGCGATTCCGTGCGTGTGGCTGTTCATGCGCAAGAGCTTTGCGGGCTACCGGATGAATGTCGGCGGTCTCGCGCCGCTCGCCGCGCGCTACGCCGGTTTCTCCGACAAGAAAACCATCTGGACGTCGCTGCTGATCAGCGGCGGCCTGGCGGGTCTCGCCGGCATGGGCGAGATCGCGGGTCCGATCGGCCAGTTGCAGGCCACCTGGTCGCCGGGCTACGGCTTCACCGCGATCATCGTCGTGTTCGTGGGGCGGCTGCATCCGGTCGGCATCGTGCTCGCGAGTCTCCTGATGGCGCTGCTGTATCTGGGCGGCGAAGCGGTGCAGACCTCGATGCAATTGCCGCAGGCGCTCTCCGGCGTGTTCCAGGGGCTGTTGCTGTTTTGCCTGCTGGGTGCTGACCTGTTCGTGAACTATCGCGTGCGCCGGCGTTCCGTCGCCGCGTAAGTCCACTCATTCGCCACTGATTTTCCCGCCGGATTTCCATGGATATTCAACAAGCCAGCGCGCTCACCTCGAGCGCCGTCACCGCCGCGATCCCGCTGATGTTCGCGGGCGCGGGCGAACTCGTCACTGAGAAGTCGGGGGTGCTCAACCTCGGCGTCGAAGGCATGATGCTGATGGGCGCCGTGACCGGCTATGCGGTCACCGCCATTACCGGCAGCCCGTGGCTCGGGGTGGTCGCCGCGATCGGTGCGGGCCTCGCGATGTCGCTGCTGTTCGCGTTCCTCACGCTCACCATGCTCGCCAATCAGGTCGCCACGGGCTTGTCGCTGACGATCTTCGGCATTGGTTTGTCGGCTTATGTCGGCAAACCGTACACGTCGGCAGCGGTGCGCGCCACGATCGACACGTGGACCATTCCGGGTCTCTCGAAGATTCCGGTGCTTGGACCCGCGCTCTTCAGCCTCACGCCGCTCGATTACCTCGCGTTCCTGATGTTCGCGGTGATCTGGTGGTTCCTGTATCGCACGCGGGCGGGCCTCGTGCTGCGCTCGGTCGGCGAATCGCCGCAAGTGGCGCACTCGGTCGGCTTTCCGGTGGTCGGCGTGCGTTACGGCGCGGTGGCCTTCGGCGGCGGCATGGCCGGGCTCGCAGGCGGGTACTACTCGATCGTCAATCTGCATTTGTGGCAGGAACAGCTGACCTCCGGCCGCGGCTGGATCGCGCTCGCGCTGGTGGTGTTCGCGACGTGGCGCCCGGGGCGCCTGCTGATCGGCGCGCTGCTGTTCGGCGCCGTGACCGGGCTGCAGTTTTACGCGCAGGCCATCGGCGTGCCGGTGCCGACGCAGTTCCTCGCGATGCTGCCGTACGTCGCGACCGTCGTCGTGCTGGTGCTGATTTCCCGCAACCCGAACACGATTCGTCTGAATGCACCCGCATCGCTCGGCAAGCCGTTTTTCTCGGCGGGCTGATGGGGATGGGTTCGCTAGCGTATTCGCACGTGACCGACCACACGTTTCAAATCAATCGACAAACACGACAGGAGAAAACATGAAGAGAAGAAATCTGCTGACCGCATTCGCATGGGGCGCGGCCTCGCTGGCGCTCGCCGCGCCGCTCGCGCAAAGCGCGCAGGCGGCTGACGCACCGGGCGTCGCATTCGTCTACCTCGGCAATCCGGGCGACGCCGGCTGGACCTTCGCGCACGATCAGGGCTCGAAGGAAGTGGAAGCGAAGTTCGGCAACAAGATCAAGATCACCCGCATCGAGAACGTGCCGGAATCGGCCGACTCGGAGCGCGTGTTCCGCGATCTGGCGAACAAGGGCAACAAGATCATCATCGGTTCGAGCTTCGGGTATCAGGATTTCGAACTGAAGGTCGCGAAGGACTTCCCGGACACGGTGTTCCTGCACGCAACCGGCTACAAGAAGGCGCCGAACTTCGGCACCTATGACGTGCGCATGTACCAGGGCGCGTACCTGGCAGGCGTGGCCGCGGGCTATGTGACGAAGACCAACACGCTCGGCTTTGTCGCGTCGGTGCCGATTCCCGAGGTGGTCCGCAACATCAACGCGTACACGCTCGGCGCGCGCTCGGTGAATCCGAAGATTCACACCAAGGTCATCTGGATCAACAGCTGGTTCGATCCGGGCAAGGAAAAGCAGGCCGCTGAAACGCTGATCGGCCAGGGCGCCGATGTGCTGCTGCAAAACACCGATTCGAGCGCGACGCTCGCGACCGCATCGGAAAAGCACGTGCATGCATTCGGCTGGGATTCGGACATGAAGAAGTTCGGTCCTGACGCGCACCTGGGTTCGGTGGTCGCGCACTGGGGCGTGTATTACAACGCGGCGATCCAGCAGGTGCTGGACGGCAAGTGGAAAAACGATCCCGTGTGGTGGGGCATTCCGCAGAAGGCCGTCAATCTCGAGGACCTGAATACGTCGGCGATTTCAGCCGACGCGCAGAAGCAGGTCGCGGCCAAGCGCGAAGAACTGGCAGGCGGCAAGTGGGATGTGTTCACTGGCCCGATCAAGGATCAGTCCGGCGCGGTAAAGGTGCCGGCAGGTAAAACCCTGACCGATCCCGAGCTGCAACGTCTGAACTGGTACGTGGAAGGGGTGGACGGTTCGCTGCCGAAGTAATCCGGGTTTCGCGGTCATTGCGAGCCGATCGTGGCACTGTAGGGCAGGTCGCGATCGAGCCGGCAACGACTGGCTGAGCGACAACTAATTGAAGGCCGCTATTGGCCAGCACGCGGTTTCAGCAATCGCTGCATTAAGACGCTGCGTCCAATACGGACGCAGCTTTTTTTTCGCTTTGGATGATGGTCGAAAATATTTCAGGTGAAGCGCTAGTCGATGCGCAGGCCCACCTTGATGGTCACCTGCCAGTAGGCGACCTTGTCGTTTTCGATCTGACCCCGCGTTTCCGTCACTTCGAACCAGTGCAAATTACGCAGCGTCTTCGACGCTTTGGCGATCGCGGTGCTGATGGCGTCGTCGATCGATTTGGTCGATGAGCCGGTCAGTTCGATTTGTTTGTAGACGTGTTCTGACATGAACTTCCTCCTTTGATCTTCGTTGGTGTGCAAAAAGTATAGGCAATGGATCGCGGCCGACGCCTTCTGATGTTCTCTCTGCGAGTGAGTCATGCCGCACATCGCGTGCCCGGTATGCCTCGGCGAGGCGACGCCGTCATGAGGATCCGAGGACGCCGCGCAGTGGCTGGAAGTCAGGCAGGAGGCGCGAAGCAGGCGTGAATGAAGCCTGCTCGAAGCTCGAACGCGGCGTCAAAACGCGCGGGCACGGCGCGCGCGGGGGTTGAATTCGCGATAACCTGCTAAAATGTTGGGTTGTTCGCCGATATCACCTTCAAAGGACGCGCCGTGCTGTCTACCGCCAATATCACCATGCAATTCGGGCCAAAGCCCCTCTTCGAGAACATCTCGGTCAAGTTCGGGGGAGGGAACCGCTATGGCCTGATTGGTGCGAACGGCTGCGGTAAGTCCACCTTCATGAAGATCCTGGGTAGCGATCTGGAACCGAGCTCCGGCAACGTGATGCTCGAACCGAATATCCGTCTGGGCAAGCTGCGCCAGGACCAGTTCGCGTACGAAGACGTGCGCGTGCTCGACGTCGTGATGATGGGCCACGCCGAAATGTGGGCCGCCATGACCGAGCGCGACGCGATCTACGCGAACCCGGACGCCACCGACGACGACTACATGCACGCCGCCGAACTCGAAGCGAAATTCGCCGAGTACGACGGCTACACCGCCGAAGCGCGTGCCGGCGAGCTGCTGCTCGGCATCGGCATCGCGATTGAAGACCACAACGGCCCGATGAGCAATGTGGCGCCTGGCTGGAAACTGCGCGTGCTGCTCGCGCAAGCGCTGTTCTCGAAGCCGGACGTGTTGCTGCTTGACGAGCCGACCAACAACCTGGACATCAACTCGATCCGTTGGCTGGAAGACGTGCTCAACCAGTACAACTCGACGATGATCATCATCTCGCACGATCGCCACTTTCTGAACCAGGTGTGCACGCACATGGCCGACATGGACTTCGGCACGCTGAAGGTCTATCCGGGCAATTACGACGACTACATGCTGGCCAGCACGCAGGCGCGCGAGCGTCAGCAGAACGCCAACGCCAAGGCGAAGGAACGCGTCGCCGACCTGCAGGACTTCGTGCGCCGCTTCTCGGCGAACAAGTCGAAGGCACGTCAGGCTACCAGCCGTCTGAAGATGATCGACAAGATCAAGATCGAGGAATTCAAGCCGTCGTCGCGGCAAAACCCGTTCATCCGCTTCGAGTATGAAAAGAAGCTGCACAACATTGCGGTGGTGGCCGAGAAGATCTCGAAGAAGTACGAGCGCTCGATCTTCAACGACTTCAGCATCAGCGTGCAGCCAGGCGAGCGGATCGCGATCATCGGCGAGAACGGTGCGGGCAAGACCACGCTGTTGCGCTCGCTGCTCGGCAGGCTCACGCTGGATCACGGCACGGTGAAGTGGGCGGAAAACGCCAACGTCGGTTACATGCCGCAGGATACGTACGAAGAATTTCCTGACGACATCACGCTGATGGACTGGATCGACGGCTATCGCCAGGAAGGCGACGACGAGCAGATGGTGCGCGGCACGCTAGGCCGTCTTCTGTTCAATGCCGACGACATCCGCAAGTCCGTGAAAGTGCTTTCCGGTGGTGAGAAGGGCCGCATGATCTGGGGCAAGCTGATGCTGGGCCGCCACAACGTGCTGCTGATGGACGAGCCGACCAACCACATGGACATGGAATCGATCGAGTCGCTGCAGATCGCGCTCGACAAGTTCGAAGGCACGCTGATTTTCGTATCGCACGACCGTGAGTTCGTGAGCGGCCTCGCGAACCGGGTCATCGAAGTGAAGACCAACGGCACGCTGAACGACTTCGGCGGCAACTACGAAGACTTCCTGCTGAGCCAGGGCGTGCAGTAAGCGCTCCTCGCTTCACAGCGCAGCGTCAGGCAAAGCCCGCTTCTTCGAAGCGGGCTTTTTTCATGACCCGCATCAACCCACCCGGTTCGAAAACCAACCGGCAAACAGCCTCATTGACCCAACGCAACGCAAGCCGCGCCCAACGACCGATTATCACCGCTTCGATCGTTCATCCTCGGCTCGTCAATGCACACCTTTCACTCATTCCCTCCGCTCGTTATCCGCGGCCACTCGCTGCTGCCGGTCGTACAAGGCGGCATGGGCGTCGGTATCTCGGCACACCGGCTGGCCGGCAGCGTCGCCTGCGAGGGCGCACTCGGCACCATCGCCAGCATCGACTTGCGTCATCATCATCGCGATCTGAGCGAGCTCTGCCGGCAATCGCCTGATCGGGCTACCCTCGAACAGGCGAACCTGACCGCGCTGGCCCGCGAAATCCACGCTGCCAAAGCGCTCAGCGATGGCCGCGGCATGATCGCCGTCAACGTGATGAAAGCAGTCAATGCGCACGCAGATTACGTGCGCGTCGCCTGCGAAAACGGCGCCGACGCAATCGTCATGGGCGCGGGCCTGCCGCTCGATTTGCCGGACCTGACCCAAGGTCACGACATCGCGCTGATCCCGATCCTGTCGGATAGCCGCGGCGTCGCACTGGTGCTGAAGAAGTGGCTGAAGAAGGGCCGTTTGCCCGACGCCGTCGTGATCGAACATCCGGCCCACGCAGGGGGCCACCTCGGCGTGACTAACCTCGCCGATCTGCACGACCCGCGCTTCGATTTCCTGCGTGTCCTCGAGGAGCTCGATGCGGTATTCGTTTCACTCGGTTTGAGTCGCCAGGACGTGCCCTTGATCGTCGCGGGCGGCATCAATAGTCACGAAGCAGTGCGCGAGTTACTGACGGCGGGCGCCAGCGGTGTGCAGCTCGGCACACCGTTTGCCGTCACCGAAGAAGGCGACGCGCATCCGAACTTCAAGCGCGTGCTGGCCGACGCGACGCCCGACGACATCGTCGAATTTGTCAGCGTGACGGGGCTGCCCGCGCGCGCCGTGAAGACACCGTGGCTGATGCGCTATCTGCGCCACGAAACGAAAATCCGCGAGAAGATCGGCGCGCTCAAACACGTATGTCCGACCGCGCTCGAATGTCTGAGCGTCTGCGGCTGGCGCGACGGTGTCGAGAAGTTCGGTCACTTCTGCATCGACACGCGGCTCGCCGCGGCATTGCGCGGCGACCTGGCCAATGGTTTGTTCTTTCGCGGCCGCGAGGCGTTGCCGTTCGGTACCGCGATCCGCAGCGTCCACGACCTGATCGAACTGCTCCTGACCGGTGTGACGCGACCGGCTGTCGCAGGGCGCTGCGCGTTCTCGCCCGGTTGATGCGGGTCAACGTGAAGCCTCGCGAGAACTTCGACAATCCCCGCACGCAAACAAACACTCGGGGAAGCATATGAAGCACTCGCTCAGGAACAGAATCAAGGCCGCTGCGGTCGCGTCGTGCCTGCTAAGCGCAGGCGTGCCGCTGGCGGCGCACGCTCAGGCTGCCGGCAACGACCAGATGAACGGCATCCACGCCGGCGACATACTGGTGCGCTTGCGCGCAATCAGCATCATGCCGGACGTGCGAACCAATCAGTCGCTGTCGGCGCTCAACGTGGGCGTCAACAACGCCATCGTGCCGGAGCTGGATCTGACCTACATGATCCGCGACTCCCTCGGCGTCGAGCTGATTCTCGGCACGTCGCGCCATCAACTGAGTTCGAGCCTCGGCAATCTCGGCGGCGTGAACGTGTTGCCGCCCACGCTGTTGCTGCAATATCACTTCAACCACGCGGGGCGTATCCGTCCGTATGTCGGTGCGGGTTTGAACTACACGTTGTTCTATAACAATGGTCTGAACGCAGGCGGTCAGCCGATCTCGATCACCAACCACAGCTTTGGCCCCGCCTTGCAGGCAGGTGTGGACGTGCAGGTGACCAGGTCGCTGTTCGTCAACGCGGACATCAAGAAAATCTGGATGCACACCGACGCCTCGCTTGGCGGCCAGCCACTGGGCCGTCTGAATATCGATCCGGTGGTGGTCGGTTTGGGTGTCGGTATGCGGTTCTGATTGACGCGCGCGAGCAACGTTGCGCATGACGCAAAAACGCCGGAATTTCCGGCGTTTTTTTATGGCCATTCCAATCGGGAGACGCGCTCGCCGGCGGTCGCGTCCAGGCGCGTCCCGCAGCGCGATGGGGCTATAGCTTGTCGTTCCTGAATCGCATGGCCGTGCCGTCCTGCTCGATGCGTACCCACACGGCGCGCTTTTCCTCGTCGCTCAGGAACACCCAGTTGGATACCTCGGTGGCGGTGCGGCCGCAGCCTTTGCAGACTTCGTCGAACAGCGTGGAACAGACGCCGATACACGGGCTGTCGGGAAGATCGTGGAGATTCGAAGCCATCGGAAACCTTGGGGCGGGGAAGCGGAGTTCCGCTATGTTAACCGATGCCGTGGCCACGCCCCGACGCGGCAAACACGATGGCCAGGAACCTCGCACGATTGGCAGCATCCGGCGGTGCTTTGGCCTGAACCCGGCAGCTTCAAAACCATCAACGCCCAGCCCGCAACCTTCCTCAGCGCGCGATGCTGTACCCGACCCGCGCTATCCAGTGCTGCCGATTGTTGTAATCAAGCAGATCCTCGCCGTAACCGTTGAAGTATCCGACCCAGATATACCCGCCCCACTTGCTGCCGAGCAGTTTGGCGAGCGGATAGGTGAATTGCGAATCGACGCTGCCGTACCAGTGCTTGGTGCCTTTGCGCAGTGTGGTTGCGAGTTGCCAGCCGTCCGGGCTGCCGTATTTGACCAGCAGGTCGACGTAGCCGCGATAGTCGGCGATATCGGGGTTGTTGCTCGTCCCAACGTAGTAATAGATTTTTGGCGAGACGGTCAGATGGTTGCCGGTCAGATCGCCGAATTCCCATGTCGGCCGGATGAAGGGCATGTTGATGCTGCGCGAGTCGGTGCCCGCCTTGCCGTTCGATTCATGCGAGATACCCGCCGCAAAACCCATGCGCGTGAAAAACGGGCTATGCCAACCGGTGTCCGGCACGTAGTAGAACAACTGCGGGGAGTAGGTCGTGTCGCGGAACGGCCGCGAGTCGGCGGACAGATCCCAGATCGAGGTCTGCGTATAGGCGAAGTACAGGTTGTCGAGGAATGCCTTGGAGCGCAGATCGTCGGGCATCA
The DNA here is from genome assembly GCF_046027605.1 of Paraburkholderia fungorum. Taxonomy (GTDB): domain Bacteria; phylum Pseudomonadota; class Gammaproteobacteria; order Burkholderiales; family Burkholderiaceae; genus Paraburkholderia; species Paraburkholderia fungorum_F. Next base: position 21,385 of record NZ_JAQQEF010000003.1, on the reverse strand, counting down.
GGATGCGGTATTTGAAGCTCAGCTGCAGCCGGGCGTTCGTGTCGCCATTGTGGCCGAAGGCGATGTACATCGGCTCGTAGTAGGAAACGTGCGCGAGCACACCGCGCCCGGTGGTGGAGAGCGAGTCGCCGGGCGGCGACATCGCGTCGCCTGTCGGGCCGCCCACGGCGGCGGCCGTTTCGGCGGCCTCGGCAGGCGTGCTCGCCTGGCTTTCCGTGCGTTCTGCCTGGGCGATGGCGTCCTGCTGCGGGCCGCGATTGATCGCGACGAGCGCCGGCGACGCGTCGAAGCCCACTGGATCGATGCGCACTTCGCCGCGTGCCGACTGCGGCCAGGGCGCCGAGAAACGCACTTTGCGGAATTGACCGGGCCGCAGATGTAGCGTGTCGGGCACGCCGGATTCGCGCTGCAAGTCGAGCGGCTGCGGCGACGCTTCGGCACCGGTCAAGGTGACGCGGATCGTCGGCGGGACGGTGACGGTGAGGGCGCGGGCGTCGTCGGCGGAATAGAGCAGCGTGATCTGCAATGGCTCGTTGGCGGCGGCGACGCGCGCCGGCTGCAGCATCGCGACGGTCGCGCGGGCCTCGCCGGAGAAGGCGCCGATGGTGACGATGGTGACAAGGATGGACAGCAGGGCAGTGCGTGAATTGCGCCGGACGGCGCGCTGACTTTGAAGTGACGTATCGAGGGCGAGGCGGGCAAGCGAAGCGTAAAAGCGCATGGGCTGTCGTCCAGAGAGCAGGGGGTGTGAGCGAGGCGGCAAGACGGCGAGGCGACACCGCGGCAAGACGGCGGCATCGCAGGACATCAGGAAATTCTAAGAGAATACTTACAAACCGGCTTCATTCGCAAACACAATGCAGGGAGTGGCCGGCACACCACTTCATCCGCCGAATGCCAACTGCCATAGCAGCGCGATATTCAGCATGATGATGAACGCCGCCGACAGCCAGGCCAGCACGAGCGGCACGCCGCGCACGTGCCAGCCGCGCATCAGGCCGGCGTCCGACGTATAGCGGATCAACGGCACGACCGCGAGCGGCAATTGAAGACTCAGCACCACCTGGCTTGCCACCAGCAGCTGATTGGAACCGTGCTGGCCGAATAGCGCGACCGCCAGAAGCGCCGGGCCGATTGCAAGCGCACGGGTGAGCAGGGCACGCTTCCAGCGCGGCAGGCGCAGGCGCAGAAAGCCTTCCATCACCGCCTGACCTGCCAGGGTGCCTGTGACGGTCGCGCTCAGGCCACAGGCGAGCAGCGCCGCCGCGAACAGGATGGCCGCCCAATGCGTCCCGACGAGCGGCGCAAGGAGCCGATGGGCGTCAGCGAGATCGGTGACGTCGCGATGGCCGCTCGCGTAGAACACCGCCGCCGCGACAATCAGCAGCGCCGCGTTGATCACGAAAGCAAATGACAGGGAGCCGAACGTATCCAGATTCACGACCTGCAGCGCCGCTTTGATCTGCACGTCGCTGCCTTCCGGCGCGTGATGCTTGACGAGCGCGGAGTGCAGATACAGGTTGTGCGGCATCACCGTCGCGCCGACGATGCCGGCCGCAAGCCACACCATGCCCGCATTGCGCAGCAGATCGAGGCTCGGCGCGCTGCCGGCGAGCGCGGCGTGCCAGTCGGGCCGCGCCAGCGCCAGCTCGATCACGAAGCACAGCCCGACAAAACCGATCAGCGACGCGATCACGGCTTCGAGCTTGCGGCCGCCTTTCTGCTGGAGGGCCAGCAGCGCGAAGGTGCAGACCGCCGACATCAGCACACCCACCGTCAGCGAAACGCCGAGTAGCAATTGCAACGCAACGGCGCTGCCGACCACTTCGGCCACGTCGCAGGCGATGATCGCAACCTCGCTCGTCAACCAAAGGAAGAGCGTGACGCGGCGGCTCGAGCGTTCGCGGCAGATCTGCGCGAGATCGCGCCCGGTGACCACACCCAGCCGCGACGACAGCCACTGCAGCAGCATCGCCATCAGGCTTGCCAGCAGCACCATGCTCAACAGCCGGTAGCCGTACCCCGCGCCGGCGCCGAGCGCGGTCGCCCAGTTGCCCGGATCGATATAGCCGACCGCGATCAGCGCACCCGCGCCGACGAACGAAAACCAGTGCGCCGGACGGGCAGGGCCGTCTCCCGGCAGACGCCGACGGCGGTTCGGTCGTAACGCGGACGGATTCGTGTTCATCGGTGCCTGGGAGGTTTGAGACTGCACCCGCTCGCAAGTGACATGCCCGCGGCGAACCGGCACACGACGCAGTAAGGCGAGGGTACGCTAGCGTGATTCTCACGGTCCTGTTTACAAGTCTCTCGGGGCTATTGTGCACCGTAGCGCGACCGGTGGCTTGACTCGCGTCGAGGTGAGCCTGAGCTTAATCGTAAGGCATAGGATTGGCGGAACGCGCCGCTGGCTGCCACCCCGATGCGAATCAGGTGCGGCGCCGCCGCCGCAACTTGACAGCCAGCTAACACAGAGCCGCCACGGGTGTTTTTTTTGGGTAGACACGCGCCGATAACCCGCTAAAATTGCGCCCATTTTGTAGCGGCGCGGCTTACGCTGTACCGTTTGCGCGACATCTCGGCATTTTTTTTGGTGCGCGCAATAATTAATGGTAGTTTTCGTTTTTTTCAGGGGAGCCGCGTGCGGGATGCCGCGGCGTGAGTGAGGAATGGCTGGCTCGAGCCGGTCAGGATCGGAGAACGGAATGAAAAGACGGGTAGTGGGGCAGGTGGCGGCGCTGGTCTTGTGTGCGACGCCGTGGTTGACGGCCGCTGCGAAAGATACGCAGTTGAACGTGTATAACTGGTCCGATTACATCGCCAAGGACACCATTCCGAACTTCACCAAACAGACGGGCGTCCAGGTCAAATACGACAACTACGACAGCGACGACACGCTGCAAGCCAAGCTCCTCACCGGCAATTCCGGCTACGACATCGTCGTGCCGACCAGCAATTACGCCGGCAAGCAGATCGCCGCCGGCATCTTCGCGCCGCTCGACAAATCGAAGCTGCCGAATCTGAAGTACCTCGATCCCTCGTTGATGGCCCTCGTGGCCGGCGCCGATCCGGGCAACAAGTACACGGTGCCCTGGGCATACGGCACGACCGGGCTCGGCTACAACGTCACCAAGGCGCAGCAGATCCTTGGCAAGAACGTGCCGCTCGATAGCTGGGACGTTCTCTTCAAGCCGGAAAACATTTCGAAGCTGAAGGCCTGCGGCGTGTCCGTGCTCGACGCGCCGGACCAGATGTTCGCCGCCGCGCTGCATTACATCGGCAAGGATCCGGCGAGCACGAACCCGGCCGACTATCGCGCCGCGCTCGAGATGATGAAGAAGATCCGGCCGTACATCACGCAGTTCAACTCGTCGGGCTACATCAATGACCTGGTCGGCGGCGACGTATGCTTCGCCTACGGCTGGTCGGGCGACGTCGTGATCGCCAAGCATCGCGCGCTCGAAGCGAAGAAGCCGTTCAAGGTGGAGTACTACATTCCGAAGGGCGGTGCGCCGGTGTGGTTCGACGTGATGGCGATTCCGAAAGACGCGAAAAACAAGGAAGCCGCGCTCGAGTGGATCAACTACATCGAAACGCCGCAGGTTCACGCCGCGATCACCAACGCCGTCTACTATCCGAGCGCCAATCTCGAAGCGCGCAAGTATGTGGACAAGGACGTGGCGAGCGACCCGGCGGTGTACCCCCCGCCCGACGTCATCAAGACGCTGTTCCTGTTGAAGCCGCTGCCGCCGGAAATCCAGCGGCTGCAAACGCGCCTGTGGACTGAATTCAAGTCCGGCCGCTGAAGCGCGGCCAGAGTGAACGGGTAAGCATCATCATGAAGCCCTCGGTGTCCACCGGGGGCTTTGTTCGTCAAACGCCGGAGTAATGCATTGTGATGAGTAGTGACCAGTCGGGCGCGCTGGCAGGGACCGCCGCGCCGATCCCGCGCCTGAACGCCGAAGCGGGCGATGCAGCAGAGAATTTCGTCCAGATCGTCGACGTCGTGAAGAAGTTCGGCGAGACCGTGGCGGTCAAAGGGGTCAACCTGTCGGTGAAAAAGGGCGAGTTGTTCGCGCTGCTCGGCAGTTCCGGCTGCGGCAAATCGACCTTGTTGCGCATGCTGGCCGGGCTCGAATCGATCACGTCGGGCAAGATTCTGATCGACGGCGAGGACCTCGCGCAATTGCCGCCTTATCGTCGGCCGGTCAACATGATGTTCCAGTCGTACGCCCTGTTTCCGCACATGACGGTCGAGGCCAACGTCGCCTTCGGCCTGAAGCAGGAAGGCGTGCCGAAGTCTGAACTGAAAGACCGCGTGCAGACCGCGCTCGATCTCGTGCAGATGGGGCGCTTTGCGAAGCGCAAGCCGCATCAGCTTTCTGGCGGCCAGCAGCAGCGTGTGGCGCTCGCGCGTTCGCTCGTCAAGCGGCCGAAGCTGTTGTTGCTCGACGAACCGATGTCCGCGCTCGACAAGCAGATCCGTCAGCGCACGCAGATCGAACTGGTCAACATTCTCGACAAGGTCGGCGTGACCTGCATGATGGTGACGCACGACCAGGAAGAGGCCATGACCATGGCGGACCGCCTTGCCGTGATGAGCGAAGGCGAGATCATCCAGCTCGGCACGCCGCACGAAGTGTACGAATATCCGAACAGCCGTTTTTCGGCCGAGTTCATCGGCTCGACCAATCTGTTCGAAGGCCATACCGTCGAAGACGAGCCCGATCACGTATTCATTGATACGCCCGACCTGCCGGTTCGCCTCTACGTGAATCACGGCATTACCGGGCCGCTCGGCATGCCGGTGACGATTTCGGTGCGGCCCGAGCGCATCGCGCTCACCCGCAAGCCGCCCGAAGGCGCGTACAACTGGGGCAAGGGCGTCGTCACGAATATCGCGTACATGGGCGGCTATTCGCTGTATCACGTAAAGCTCGGCGCCGGCAAGACGGTGATCGCCAACGTGACGAGCCTCGCCTTGACGGAGATCGATTCGCCCACCTGGGGCGACGAAGTCTATGTGCGCTGGAGCGCATCGGCCGGCGTGGTGCTGACGTCATGAAGCGCTCGATCAGTTCCCTCGCATCGTGGCCGGTGCGCCGTTTCAATCTGACCGGCCGCACCGTGGTGGTAGCCGGCCCGTTCATCTGGCTGCTGCTGTTTTTCCTCGTGCCGTTCCTGCTGGTCGTGAAGATCAGCTTCGCGGATTTGCGGCTTGGCATTCCGCCGTATACGGAACTCACCACATTCACGGATGGCGTGATTCACGTCGCGCTGGACCTGTCGCATTACGCATTTCTGCTGACTGACAGTCTGTACTTCGCGACCTATGTGAATTCCGTGGTGGTCGCGGCGATCTCCACGTTGCTGTGTTTGCTGATTGGTTACCCGATGGCGTACTACATTGCGCGATCGAATCCGGCGAGCCGCAATCTGCTGATGATGGCCGTGATGTTGCCGTTCTGGACGTCGTTTCTGATTCGCGTGTATGCGTGGATCGGGATTCTGAAGAACAACGGTTTGCTGAACAACTTTCTGATGTCGATCGGGCTGATCCATACGCCGATCGAGTTGTATCACACGAATACCGCGGTCTATATCGGCATGGTGTATTCGTATCTGCCGTTTCTCGTGATGCCGCTGTACGCGCACCTGGTGAAGATGGACATGACGTTGCTGGAAGCCGCCTACGACCTCGGCGCGAAGCCGTGGCGAGCGTTCTGGCAGATCACCTTGCCGCTGTCGAAGAACGGCATTATTGCCGGTTGCCTGCTGGTGTTCATTCCGGCTGTGGGTGAGTACGTGATTCCGGAATTGCTGGGTGGCGCGAACACGCTGATGATTGGCCGCGTGATGTGGAATGAGTTCTTCGACAATGCCGATTGGCCGATGGCGTCTGCCGTGACGTGCGCGATGGTGTTGTTGTTATTGGTGCCGATGGCGTTTTTCCAGTACGCGCAGGCGAAGGCGATGGAGGAAAGGCGCAAATGAAACCAAACCGGATTTTGCAGTTCATCGCGTTGGGGATCGGGTTTCTGTTTCTCTACATTCCGATCGTGAGTCTGGTTGTGTATTCGTTTAACGAATCGCAACTGGTCACGGTGTGGACGCGGTTTTCCACGCGCTGGTATGCGGCGCTATTGCAGGACGATGAGTTGATCGCGGCTGCGTGGTTGTCGCTGCGGGTGGCTTTGTTGACGGCGTTTGCTTCGGTGATTATCGGCACGTGGGCGGGGTTTGTTTTGGCCCGGATGGGGCGGTTTCGGGGGTTTACGCTTTATACCGGGATGATCAATGCGCCGTTGGTGATTCCCGAGGTGATTCAGGGGATCTCGCTGCTGCTGTTGTTCATCGAAATGGCCAAGTGGTTGGGATGGCCTGCCGGGCGTGGCGTTTTCACGATCTGGATCGGGCATGTGATGTTGTGTATTTCTTATGTGGCGATCATCGTGCAGTCGCGGGTGAAGGAGTTGAATCCTTCTCTTGAGGAGGCCGCGCTTGATCTTGGGGCTACGCCGCTTAAGGTGTTTTTCTTTATCACGTTGCCGTTGATTTCGCAGGCTCTGGTTTCCGGGTGGTTGTTGTCGTTCACTTTGTCTATCGACGATCTGGTGTTGTCGGCGTTTCTGTCCGGGCCTGGGTCGACGACGCTGCCGCTGGTTGTTTTTTCGCGGGTTCGGCTTGGGTTGAATCCTGAGATGAATGCGCTTGCTACGCTGTTTATTGCTGTTGTTACTGTTGGGGTTGTGGTTGCTAATTATTTTATGCAGCGGGCGGAGAGGAAGAGGGGTGTGATGGCGGTGTAGTTTTTTTTTTTGCCTGCGCGGCGCTTGGTTGTGTGCCTACGGTGTTGGCCTTTCCTTGATTTGTTATTGGTCTATTAGTGTTGCCCCTGTGCGGGGCGGCACTTACTTTCTTTGCCGCGGCAAAGAAAGATAAGCAAAGAAAGCCGCTCACCCCGCCAGCGCATAAGCGGGTCCCCCGCACAGTCACGGTAGTGGTGCATCTGGAATCTGTGTCCTCGCGCATTCAGCCGTGGTGACAAAGCACTCATACTTCCCGCCTCGCACTGCGCGCTCGCCGGAAGGGCCGTCAAGTAAACTCGTGGCTGCGTTTGAGCGCGGTGGCGACAGTAGGCAGTCTTACTTCTCGCGTCGCACTGCGCTCGTCGGAAGGGGCCGTTAAGTAAACTCGTGGGCTCGGGGGCGCTAGGCAGTCTTACTTGCCGCGTCGCACTGCGTGCTCGCCGGAGCGGGACATCGGGAAGAACGGCGATTTTGTTCGGGACTCGGGTGAATTATTGGCTTCTCTTCTATAGGCAGGCGTGCTTCCGCCGGCGCGCGCTGACTGGCATCATAGAGCCGACCACTCCGTTTTCGTACTCACGCTTCATTCGGCGCGGTGGCACAGCGCGTCGGCTCGTCGTCGCCAAGGCACATCGCTGAGGCGAAGCCTAAGGCCCCCGCACCGGAGGCGAAATCGATGACCCCGCGCCAAACAAAGCCCGCTGCATTTTGATGAACCTTTCCGGCGAGCGCGCAGTGCGAGGCGGGAAGTATGAGTGCTTTGTCACCACGGCTGAATGTGCGAGGACACAGATTCCAGATGCACCACTACCGCGACTGTGCGGGGGACCCGCTTATGAGCTGGCGGTGTGAGCCGCTTTCTTTTGCCTATCTTTTCTTTGCGGCAGGCAAAGAAAAGTAGGTGCCGCCCCGCACAGGGGCAACGCTAATAATCCAATAAAAAATCAAGGAAAGGCCAACGCCATAAAAGCACAGCCCAACAAGCGCCGCAGGCAAAAAAATCAAACCTTATACCCAATCCGAACCCCACCCCAATGCCGCCCGGCAACAACCACGGGCGCCGACGCATCTTTCATCAAAACAAACTGCCCACCGCCCATATCGCGCCGATACGTCTGCAGCAAAAATTTCTTAACATGCGAAGCAGCCGCAATCCCCGTACGATCATCGAACATTCGCCGATTCCGGCAATTTGCCATATTCCACACCGCATCATCGCGCTGCGGCAAAGAAAATTTGAGGTTGTGAGTCGGCAAATAACCGCGCACATCAACAGCAGCACAAAACGCCACGCGTGGATCAAGCCCAAGCAAAGGCTCCTGAATCGCAGGCAACACGCGGTCGGTGAAGGCAGTAAACCGCGTCATGAATTGAGCAGGATTGCTCCCGTTCACGGGTACATAGTTCCGATCGAACAGATCATCAATCGATATCTCGCCGCGAGCCACGGCGGCCTCAAACAGTTTGCTCACCGTCGCCGCAGCGTGCTGTACCGCCTCGATAAAGCGCGTGTCCCCAGTTTCAACCCCCGTCGCCGCGGTGAGCTCGATCAACGTCTCGGACACGCCGAGCAAATTCCCCAGCCGGTCCTTCGCCTGCACAAAGTTCTCGCTCGAATCCTCGACGCCGCTCGCCATTTCCAGCACCTGCGCCTCAAGCCCATTGCATTGCGTTTCTATATCACCGGTCAGCGCGGCAATCTGCCCAGCTTCCTCATTGAGCTGTGTAATGGCGTCGCCCGTCGCGTGTACGACGTCGCCGATCTTGCGGGTGCCTTCGCGGACCCGATGCGCGCGCGCCGTGTTCACCGAGCCCTCGTTGATCAATTGCTCGGTCTGCTGAGTGAGTTGCGCCAGCGTTGTCTCGATCTGGCCGGTCGCCTCCGCGGTCTTGGCCGACAGGTTCTTCACCTCGGCTGCGACCACCGCGAAACTCTTGCCGGAGTCGCCGGCGCGCGCGGCTTCGATCGCGGCATTGAGCGCCAGTAGATGCGTCTGGCGAGCGATCAGCGAAATCTCCTCCGAGACACGGCTCACATGCGCCAACGCGCTGCGCAGCGCACCGATCTGGCTCTCGATGACCGTCACGCCTTCCACCAGCCCGTGGATGTCGGCCAACGATGCCTCCAGCGTCTGCTGCGATTCCTGCACGCCGGTCGCGGCTTCGGCCGAGACGCTGCGCATTTGCCGTGCGGCAATGGCAATGCGATGATTGCCGGCCAGCGTCTGTGCAGCGGATTCGCGCAGCGCACGGCATACCTGCGCCTGGCGCTGCACGCGCGCTGCGACTTCCTCGACGTGGCCCGATACGTCGCAGATTTCGATCCCCAGTTTGCCGGCTTGCGCGGCAATATCGCCAACGACCGCTTGCGAACGGCCGGCCCGGCGAAAGCTGAAACGCGTCATGCTGGTCTCCTGATGGTGCGCCTGGCGCAGTCAATGAGCGCGTTCATCCAGTGCGGATGTCGCGTCTTCTCGACGCGTTTACGGCAAGCTTGCAAAGGACTTGATACGGGGTATCCCGCAGTCAATCGGTATCATGGGGCGCTAGGCTTGCAAGTCCGCAGCCATTTTTTCTTTTATCGGTAATCCATGATCGACTCTTTCGCGCGCGTTTCGGGCTGGCAACAGCTCCATCACCTGTGGGAACTGATCGTGATGCTCTGCAAGTTTCTCTGGGGGTTGTTGCGGTTGCTGGGCGGCGGTTGAAGGGGGCGCGCCGGGCCTGAGTTGCCGGGGACACGGCTACACAGGCACACAGGCACACAGGCACACAGGCACACAGGCACACAGGCACACAGGCACACAGGCACGCCGCGACATCATGACACCGCGAACCCGCGAACCCGCGACACGACCCTCGCGCTTTGCGTTACAAAAGGTCAGACCGGTGTACTGCGCATGCTTTCCGACATCGGAGCAGCCTCCGAATGTGAGCCGAGAAACTCGCGCAAATCAACCATCACGCGCTCGGGCGCTTCTTCCATGGGAATGTGACCTAGCCCCGGATACATCACCGATTTCGCTCCCGGAATGCGGCTCGCGAATTCGGCCGCATGCGCCGTCGGAATCCAGCGATCCTTCGCTCCCCACAGCACCAGGGACGGCACATTCAGCGTCTTCAGCACGTCGGTGTCGACGTCCTTGAAATCCAGCGTCGGCACCATCTTGCCGATCGCCGTGCGCGTGCCTTCGCCGTGGAAGAATTCGACGTAGCGCCGTAGCGTCACCGGATCGATCGTGCGCGGATCGCCATATACGTTGCGCACCGCGCTCTTGATGATGACCTCGGGCAGCCACCACGGCGAACTGACTCGCACCAGCGCGCTGTTGAAGAGGCCGATGTAAATCGGTAGCTTCATCGGAAAACCGGCTGAGTCGATCAATACCAGCTTGTCGACGGCCTCGCGATGGCGCGCGGCGTAATCCCACGAAATCAGGCCGCCGAGCGAGTTGCCGATCAGCGTCGCGCGCGAGATGCCGAGCGCCTGCATGAACGTGTCGATGAAACGCCGGTAGGTTGGCAGGTTCATCGTTTCGATTGCGCCGGAGTTCGAGCGCAGTGGCCCGGTCACGCCGAACGGCGGCAGATCGAGGCGGATGACGCGATGCTCGCGCTTGAGTTCATCGGCGACGCGATTCCACGTATGCAACGAAGACGCGAAACCGTGAATCATCACGATCGTATCGCCGCTGCCTTCATCGACGTAATGCACGTCGGCGCCCATGATCTTGACGAACTTCGAACCGCTTTGCGTGTAGCGCCGCTGCAATTCGGTGCGCGGCACACTAGTGATGCCGAGGCGTGCGGCGAGCGAGCGCGGCGGCAGTGGAGCGGTTGAGGTGGGCGCCGCGGATTCGATGCTTGCCATGGTTGTTATCCCCCTTTTGGTTCGAATTAGATCGTCTCTGTGCCAGCATCTGCATCTGCATCTGCATCTGCATCTGCATCTGCTTCGGCCTCCGCCTCCGCCTCCGCCTCCGCCTCCGCCTCCGCCTCCGCGTTGCCTCTTCCGTCTCCGCACCGCCTGAGCCACGCGATCGGCTGCTCCGTCGCGCGCGTGCCGCTCAGCCGCCGCATCCTGCCTTAAGGCGCGAATCGATAGTCATGCGGCCGCACACGCCTCGTGCGTTTGCGAAAACTGAACGTGAAGCCCGGCCACAGCGCCGTGACCTTGCCGCTCTTCGTCTGATACCAGCTCTGGCAGCCACTGACCCACACGGAGTGCTGCATCTCCTTTTGCAAACGCTCATTAAAATCGCGCTGGACGTCGTGCCGCAGGTTCATCGTGCGTGCCTTGCGGCGGCGCAAAACGCGCAGGCAATCGGCGATGTACTGCACTTGCGACTCGATCATGTAGATCATCGAGTTGTGACCCAGGCCGGTATTCGGGCCGACGATCATGAAGAAGTTCGGGAAGTTGGCGACGCTGGTGCCAAGATAGGCCTCCGGTCCATCGCGCAACCACATCGCGCCAAGATCGGCACCGTCGATGCCGGTGACATCGAACGGCGCACCCACGTCGTTGACCTGGAAGCCCGTGCCGCAAATGATCGTGTCGGCCGGGTGATGCGTGCCGTCTTCGGTGACGATGCCGTCGGTGACGATTTCGCGGATGCCGGTCGTCACCACGTCGACGTTCGGCTGGCTGAGCGCCGGATAGTAATCGCTCGACAGCAGCACGCGCTTGCAACCGAGCCGGTAGTTCGGCGTCAACCTGGCGCGCAATGCGGGGTCCTTCACGCGCCGTTCGAGGTAGCTCAGGCCGAATTTCATCGGCAACTTCATCAGCTTCGGATTGACGACGAATGCAATGGCGCGCGATTCGAGTTGCCAGTAGATCGCATTGCGCACGAAGCGCTGCGTGAACGGCAGATGGTGGAACAGCCAATGCGCGCGCGGGCCGATCGGCTTGTTCGGCTTCGGCATGATCCACGGCGCGGTGCGCTGGAACAGTTCGAGTTGCGCAACGCGCGGCTGGATCTGCGGTACGAACTGGATCGCGCTGGCGCCGGTGCCGATGACCGCGACGCGCTTGCCTTCGAGCGGATAGTCATGATCCCAGCGCGCCGAGTGGAACAGCTTGCCTTCGAACCGGTCAAGCCCGGCGATCCGCGGCATGGCCGGCCGCGACAGCGGACCGCTCGCCGCGATCACCACATCGGCCTCGATGCTTTCGCGTGCGCCGTTCGAATCGATCTCGACTTGCCACGTCTGCCGTGCTTCGTCGAAACGGGCCGAGGCCACGCGCGCATTGCAACGCACGTAACGATCTACGCCGTATTTGCGCGCGCAATGCTTGAGGTAAGCGAGGATCTCCGCCTGGCCGCCGAACGCACGCGACCATGCCGGATTCGGCTCGAACGAAAACGAATACAGATGCGACGGCACATCGCAAGCCGCGCCGGGATAGGTGTTGTCGCGCCACGTGCCACCGATATCGCCAGCCGCCTCGTAAACCGTGAACGACGTGATGCCCATCTGCTGAAGGCGGATTGCCATGCCGATGCCCGCGAAACCGCTTCCGACAATGGCAATGCGCGGCGCGGCGGGTGGGGCGGATGTGGCTGACGTCACAGCGGGTCTCCAGAGAGGTGGGCGGAATCTCGGTGGCTACATATGTCGGGTGTCTACACATGTCTACATCGGCATAACGCGCAGGGTAGACAACTGTACACTTCGCGTCAAGATCGTTTAGAGTACGACTATCAAACACACGGGCCGCACTCCGACTGAAGCTCATGAAACACGTCCCCGAAGCGGCGCCCCCCGCGGACCTTGGTGCGCTTGCCGCGCAGGACCCGGCGCCCGGCAAGCGCAAACTGATCGAAGCCGCGTTGCGTCTGACCGCGGGCGGCCGCAGCTTTGCCAGCCTCGGCCTGCGCGAACTGGCGCGCGAGGCAGGACTGAATCCGAACACGTTCTACCGCCATTTCCACACGCTCGACGACCTGGCGCGCGAGGCGGTCGAATCGGTGAGCCGGCGCTTGCGGCCGATGCTGCGGCGCGAGCGCTGGCTGGCCGCGCACGACGAGCCGCAGAGCGTGCCACGTCGCGCGTGCGTGGCGTTTTTTACGTTCGCATTGGAGAACCGCGAGGCGTTTCTGAGCGCGCTGGCCGAGTATCACGGCACTTCGCCGGCGCTTCGCGAGGCGGTGCGGGAGAACCTCAACGAGGTGTCAGCGGAAATGGCGGACGACGTCGTGCAACTGGAGTTGATGCCGACGCTCGCTCGCGCAACCGTCGACGAAGTCTGCACGCAGATCGTGCTGCAACTGTTTCATCTGTCGGCGGAGTATATCGACGCGGATGCCGCGCGCCGGGAGGCGCTGGTCGCGTATGCGGAGCGTTTCATCGTCCGGCTGTTCGCGGGTTCGATCCTGCTGGCGCAGCATGAACCGGCGAGCGCGCCGCGTCAGTGACGCATAAAAGGGATGGACATAAAAAACAGGCTCCGCACAGGAGCCTGTTTTCATTGCAGCTTGATCGACTAGCGTTTGATCGGCTGCGTCTCAAGCAGTGCTGCGTGTCAGGTATCGTTCCAGCCGCCGGAGTCGTCGTTGCTGCCCATGTCGACGCCACCGCCGCTGTTGTCGTTCCAGTCGTTCGAGCCCTGGCCGAAGTCGAGGCCGCCGCCATTGCCGCCGTCACCGCCTCGGCGACGCGCTTCGTCATCGACAATCACGTCGCGCTCGACAACCCGATCACGCCCGGAATTCAGCGCCTCGCCGAGCAGCACGCCGGTCAGCAGACCGCCCATGCCGCCGCCGAAACCACCGCCGCCCTGTTGCACGATAACCGGCGGTTGCTGCTGATACGGTCCTTGCTGGGGATACGGCGCTTGCGGCGGGTTGCCGAAACGTTCGGCTTCCTGCGCATACGGCGACTGCTGCGTGCCGGCGGCCGACGCGGCATACGGATCGGGCCGCCCATCGGCACGGGCGCGCATGCTGCCGATACGCTGCTCGAGTTCGTCGAGTTGATACGGGGGCACCGGATTCTTGCTGTTCGACAGCGTTTCGAGGAGGCCACGCAACTGTTCCTCGGTCGCTTCGACTTCCTTCTCCAGCGCCTCATGACCTGGTGCGGTGGAGAGCTTCACGTCGAGCTTCAACGAGCGCACGGCGTTGAGCATCTCGGTCGCGCGCTTGAGCTGCACGCGACGATCGTCGTCGGCACGCGAATCGTCTTGCGAGCGGGCGCGGCGCAAGGTCCAGCGCAGCACGAGCGCAATCACGCCGATCAGCAGAATGATGCCGACCCACATGCCGACGCCAGGACCATGCCGCTGCGGCGCTTGCGGCACCATGGCCGACTGCTGCTGCACCGCCGGCGAATTCTGCTGCACGAATGGATTGGCCGCGCGGCTGGTGGTGTTGCCGGCGGCACCGCCGGCACGTTCCGCGTCTTTACGGATACGGGCTTCGGTTTGCGCGAACCGGCTCGGGTCGGTGAAGCGGATCTGCGGGTCGAGCGTCTTGGCTTGTTGCACCTGGGCGAGGGCGTCGGCATAACGGCCTTCGCGATCGAGCACCTGGCTGTACAGGTAGTGCGCGCGTGCGTTGTTCGGATGCGCCTGCAGCACCTCGCTCAAGCCGGCGTCGGCCTGCTGCCAGTTGCCTTGCGACATGGCGGATTCGATCTGCTGGACTGTCGGTACGGCGAACGCCGCAGCCGACACGAACAGCAGTGAGGCGAATGCGCTTGCGAGAAATTTTTTCATTTACGGACCGGGCGCGATGCGCCCGTCTCCTTCAGCGATTCCGGCGGCCGGCGATCCGGCGGCCGGCGATCCGGTGGCCGGCATTCCGGCGGCCGGCGTTCCGGTTGCGCACATCATGATGGCAACCGGTTCACCGTCAACGCAATTACTGGGCCGGCGTGTTGATCTGCTTCTTCAACGCTTCGAGACGATCTTCGACGGACGGGCCACGGTTCAGATCCGCGAGCTTGTCGTCGAGTGCCTTGCCGCTCTTCACGTCGGCCGAGTTCAGACGCGCATCGGAGCGGGCATTCGACAACGCCACCTTGTCTTCCAGTTTCTGGAAATCTTCGGACAGGTTCTTGCCGCCGATGCCGCCCAGCGCAGTAGCCGCAACGTCTTTAGCCTGAGCGATCTGCTGCTTGGCTTGCAGAATGTTCGAGCGCGCGTTCAGGTCGTTACGACGGCCACGCATGTCGTCGATCTGGCTCTTCAGCTGCGCGACCGACGGCTCCAGCGTAACCAGTTCCTTGGCCAGCGCATCGCGCTCGGCTTCGGCCGTGGCTTGCGCGCCGAGGGCTTCGCGGGCGAGCGCTTCGTCGCCCGATTGCAGCGCGCGTTTCGCGCCGTCTTCGTACTTCTTCGCCTTGTCGGCGGCGACATCGCGCTTGCTTTGCTGCGTGGCGACTTGTGCCTGAATCTCGATCAGCGAGTTCTCGGCTTTGGCAATGCTCTCGTCGAGCTCGCGCACGATCTGGCGCGAATCGCGCGACGGGTCTTGCACGGAATCCGCTGCGTCGTTCAGGAGACCTTTAAGCGTGCGCGAAATGCTGTCAAAAAGCGACATGAAAACCTCCAAGGAATGAAATCGGCGCTGAGTAATTCCCACGCGCTTTAACTGCTTTCAAATGCTACTTTACGCCGCCGCGCGGGAAGCTGCGCAACGTTCGGACCGGAGTTCGGGGCGCACGCGCCGATTGCAATAGCGGCGCTGTAAATTTACGTTTTTGAAACCGGCTTGCAAACAATCCCAGTGGTTAAAACGCGCGGCTAGTCATTCAGCTGCTCGGGGATATTACACCACGCCTTCTCTTAAAACCGACTTAAAGGGCGCGATGGCGCAATCGCCAAACCCATCTGTGCGGCGGGTTGTCGCGGGGGAGTGAGCATGGCGTGAGGTCGCTTTAGCCGTCCCGCTGCTTCTGTGTGCGCGATCCCTGTCGAACCGCTGCGTTTGCGACATTGAATCGAAGGTGTGAATCGAAGGCGGCGCTGGCCCCCACCGCTTCCCGTTCATGCGAAGCGGCCGCCCTCCGTGCTTGGATCGCTTTGCGGATCGTCTTCATCTCGCGGCGCCGCGTCGACGCGTGGGCGTTTGAGCACGTTGCGCAATTGCGCTTCCAGGTCGCCCGATTCCTGCGCCGGGTCCGCGATGGACGCCGCCTTGGCCGCGGCGACGCGGCCTACGGCTTCGGCCGCCGCGGCGGCTTCCTGCTCCTCGGCGGTAGCGGTGAGGGCGGCCATCACGCCGGCCGGCAGCAAGGGTGCCGGGCTTGAACCTGCGGGTGTGCCTAACAATTCATCCGCGTGCCTGGCCGATGTACCGTCCTCCGGCGCCGCGGATGCGTTGTCCTTGTGAGTTTGCAAGGCCGGCGGAAGCGCCGCCCGTGCGTGCCGCGTGCCGCGGGCGACCCGCTGCAGCGCCGCGTCGAGCGCGTCCGGCGCGCGTGGCGCACGTAACCGGTCGACGATGCTGGCCGCTTTCACCTGCTCACTGGTTGCGCCAAAGCTCAATACCGCGCGCCGCATCAGTTCGCTGACGCTAATGCCCAGGTTCTCGGCGGTGGCGGCGATCGCGCGTTTCTGCGCGGTCGTGACGAATACGACGATGCGTTCGCTGGGCTTGTTCATGGTCGGCTCGCATACTTGTTGGCATGGGCGGTTCAAGGCGTTTATCTGGCGTACGCCGTCGCGCGCGTGGGTGCTGACTCGCGCGCCGAGTCCATCATATGACGAGTTGCACCGATGCGGAACGGGCGCAACATGAAAATCCCGTGACATCAAGGAGTTGTAGCGTTTCCGGCGGCCTTGTCCACAGGCCTATGAACATTTTCTGTTGATAACCCTGGCAAGCGTCGCCGGGCGCTTGCAAGTCTGCCGCGGCCTACCGTCACGGCGCGGCGCGAAGGGAATTCTTACAAAAAAACTGTCTTGGACGTCGCTTGATTTCTTTAAAATGCGCTGTTACGTTGCGCCGGACGATGTCTCGGGCGTGCCGTGTGGCTGCCCGGGGAAATAGGGCCGCGCGGTGTTTAGCGCCTCAAGCTACGATGCTCGACCACGATCCATGCACGCGCCAGGAGCGTATGCAGAAAGGCGTTCAGTTACGCGCCCACTATTCCAGTCATGCCAATCATCAAACGACCGCATTCTTCAAATTCTCCGGCTGGTGAAGACCGGGACGCCTACCACCGCACTCCTGGACGTAACGCTGCGTCGCGCGACGCGGAGGCGGGCCGCCGTTCGATCGGCGTGACCATCGTCATCTGGATTGCCAGTTTGCTGGCGACCCTCGCCGTGGTGGGTGCGCTGATCGTCGGTTACGCGCTCGTGGTGATGGGGCCGCAACTGCCGTCGCTCGAGGCGCTGACCGACTATCGCCCGAAAGTGCCGCTGCGTGTCTACACCGCGGATCACGTGCTGATCGGCGAGTTCGGCGAAGAGCGACGCAGCATCGTGCGCTTCCAGGACATTCCGGACCAGATGAAGAAGGCTGTGCTCGCGATCGAAGACTATCGCTTCTACGAGCATGGCGGCGTCGACTTCGTCGGCATTCTGCGTGCGGGCGTTTCGGATATCACGCACGGCGGCGCCTCGCAGGGCGCGAGCACGATCACCATGCAGGTGGCGCGCAACTTCTTCCTCTCGAGCGAGAAGACCTACACGCGCAAGATTTACGAAATGTTGCTGGCGTACAAGATCGAGCGCGCGCTGACCAAGGACCAGATCCTCGAGGTCTACATGAACCAGATTTATCTGGGCGAGCGCTCGTACGGTTTTGCCGCCGCGGCGCGCGTGTATTTCGGCAAGGATCTGAAAGACATCACGCTGGCTGAAGCCGCGATGCTGGCCGGCTTGCCGAAGGCGCCGTCCGCGTACAACCCGGTGGTCAATCCGAAGCGCGCGAAGATCCGTCAGGAATACATTCTGAAGCGCATGTTCGAGCTGAAATACATCAGCCAGGACCAGTACGACCAGGCAGTGAAGGAAGAGATCCACACCAAGAACCCGGGCAACGAGTACAGCGTGCATGCTGAATACATCGCTGAAATGGTTCGCCAGATGATGTACGCGCAGTACAAGGACGAAACCTATACGCGCGGCCTGAACGTTACCACCACGATCGATTCCGCCGACCAGGACGCCGCTTATCGCGCGGTGCGCAAGGGCGTGATGGATTACGAGCGGCGCCACGGCTATCGCGGACCGGAGGGCTTCGTGCAACTGCCCGCGCCGAGCGACGACCGCGATCAGACCATCGACGACGCGCTCACCGATCACCCCGACAATGGCGAGATCATCGCCGGCGTGGTGACGGACGCGAATCCGAAGCAGGTGAAGGCGCAACTGGTCGACGGCACCGAAGTGACGATCACCGGCGACGGCCTGCGCTTCGTGGCCGGCGGCCTGAGCGCGCGGGCGACGGCGGCCACGAAGATCAAGCCGGGCTCGATCGTGCGCCTGGTTGCGGACGACAAAGGCAACTGGCAGATCACGCAGCTTCCGCAGGTGGAAGGCGCACTGGTTTCGCTGACGCCGCAGGACGGCGCGATTCGCGCGCTGGTGGGCGGCTTCGATTTCAACAAGAACAAGTTCAACCACGTCACGCAGGCGTGGCGCCAGCCGGGTTCGAGCTTCAAGCCGTTCATCTATTCGGCGGCGCTCGACAAGGGCATTGGACCTGCCACGATCATCAACGACGCACCGCTGTACTTCCCGCCGAGCACGCCAGGCGGCGACGCATGGGAGCCGAAGGACGACGACCAGCCGGATGGTCCGATGCCCATGCGCCTCGCGCTGGAGAAGTCGAAGAACCTGGTATCGATCCGCATTCTGTCGTTCATCGGTACCAAGTATGCGCAGGATTTTGTCACGCAGCGCTTTGGTTTCGACGCCGACAAGACCCCGCCGTATCTGCCGCTGGCGCTCGGCGCGGGACTGGTCACGCCGCTGCAATCGGCGGGTGCTTACTCGGTGTTTGCGAATGGCGGTTACCGGATCAATCCGTATTTGATCAACGAAGTCACCGACGCGCGCGGCCAGCCGCTCTCGAAAGCGCAACCGCTGACGGCCGGCCGCGATGCACCGCGCACGCTCGAACCGCGTAACGCCTACATCATGAACAGCCTGCTGCATTCGGTTGCCACCGCGGGTACGGGCGCGGGCACCAATGTGCTGCATCGTTCGGACTTGCAGGGCAAGACGGGTACGACCAACGACGCGAAGGACGGCTGGTTCGCCGGTTATCAGCAATCGCTGGTGGCGGTGGCGTGGATGGGTTACGACCAGCCGAAGAGCCTCGGCAGCCGCGAATTCGGTGCGCAGCTCGCGCTGCCGATCTGGGTCGAGTACATGCAGCGCGCGCTGCGCGGCGTGCCGCAAGGCGAGCCGGCGCAGCCGGACGGCGTGACCGCGGTCGACGGCGAATTGTTCTATACCGACGTGACGCCGGGTAATGGTTTCGTGGCCAGTATCGGTCTCGATTCGGCGAATCCGACGGCCGGCGCGAGCGACGCGGTTGGCGGTGTCGGACCGGCGGGTATGACGCCGCCGGCGGTGCCGCCGCCGAGCGTGTCGTCGAATGAAAAGAAACAGATCATGGATCTGTTCGAGTCGAACAAGCCTTGATGCCGCCCGGTCCTTCCTTCCGGGAGGCTGCGTAGAAGGGCTCGACTGGGGGCGCAGTGAGCGTGTGCGGGCGGCTTCGGCTGCACACTTACGTTGTTGAAAGGACAGGGAAATCGCCGCCCTTTCACAGATTTCGTGATGTTATCTGGGCGCCGATTCAGCAGATTTTGTGCCCACCTTCCGCAGTGTGTTTTAATCACGCCTGCGTTGTCTCAATATTGGGTCCCATACGGACGCTCGATTCCTAAGCGGTTTCGGTCTCCGGCACCGCTGCGTTTCGCCGCGAGCGACACGTCCACCTTCGCACCCCGCGCCGCGCGAGACCCCTTTGACGCGCGCGAATGCCACCTCGGCCATCAGCAACGCGATGTTGCTCCGGCCGTGGTGTTACACACCCAGCATCCACCAGGGTCTCCAGAACTCGTGAAAAGTCGAATACTCATCTGTCTGATGACAGGTTTGCTACGCGCGTTTGCTTTTTTGCCATATGGCGTCGTCGCTCGCATCGGCACCGGCATCGGGGCGTTGCTGTACCGGATTCCGAGCGGCCGCCGGCGCGTCGTGCATACCAATCTGAAGCTGTGTTTTCCCGACATGAGCGATGAGGCGCGCGAACGCCTTGCACGCGCGCATTTCTGTCATGTGATCCGCAGTTATGTCGAGCGCGGGCCGCAATGGTTCGGCAATGCGCAGGCGC
Organism: Paraburkholderia fungorum; assembly: GCF_046027605.1. Classification (GTDB taxonomy): domain Bacteria; phylum Pseudomonadota; class Gammaproteobacteria; order Burkholderiales; family Burkholderiaceae; genus Paraburkholderia; species Paraburkholderia fungorum_F. The sequence goes on along the minus strand of NZ_JAQQEF010000003.1, from coordinate 1,269 downwards.
TGGCGCGTCTTGTCGAGGTGGAAAGCGCGATTGATCTCACCGACATGGAGGGCAAGCCGACGATTTTTGTCGGCTTCCATTTTGTCGGTATCGAGGCGGGCTGCATGATGTATTCGACGCGGCACCCGGTTGCGTCGCTGTACACGCCGATGTCGAACCTTTTGCTCGACGGGATGGCGAAGCGGCAGCGCGGGCGCTTCGGCACGGAGATGATTCCGCGCAGCGATAGCGTGCGGCGGGCTTTGCGTGTTTTGCGTGAGGGTAAGCCGGTGATGCTGGCTGCTGATATGGACTTTGGGTTGCGGGATTCGGTGTTTGTACCGTTTTTTGGCGTGCCGGCTTGCACGCTGACTTCGGTTTCGCGGATGGCGCGCGCGGGGAATGCTCGTGTTGTGCCGTTTGTGACTGAGGTCTTACCGGACTATCGGGGTTATAAGCTGACTATTTTTGATGCGCTGAGTGATTTTCCTTCGGATGATGTTTCTGTTGATGCTCGGCGGATTACTGAGTTTCTTGAGACGCAGGTAAGACGGATTCCTGATCAATATTATTGGGTGCATAAGAGGTTTAAGAATCGGCCGGTGGGGGAGGCAGGGGTTTATTGATCGGTGTTTTTTTGCGCGTGGCGCGGGTGGGTTTTTTGCCTGCTCGGCGCTTGTTGGTTGGCTGCCTGCGGCGGTGGGGTTGGGTGTTTGCCTACGGCGTCGGGTTCGGTTGTGTGCTTATTGTTTTGGCCTTTCCTTGAATTGTTATTGGTCTATTAGCGTTGCCCCTGTGCGGGGCGGCACTTACTTTCTTTGCCGCCGCAAAGAAAGATAAGCAAAGAAAGCGGCTCACCCCGCCAGCTCATAAATGGGTCCCCCGCACAGTCGCAGTAGTGGTGCATCTGGAATCTGTGTTCTCGCACATTCGGCGCGTGTGACAAGGCAGTCATTCTTCCGGCGGCGCTGCGCGCGCCGAAGAGCACTTCATACAACCGCTCGCTACGTTTTAACTCTCGCGTTCTGCACAATACTGTCCCCCCGTCATTGCATTACCACCGCCGCTCCCATTATCACAGTCGCTCCGACTCGACTTTGACGCCACGCCACCGCCACCGCCACCGCTGGCTCTGGCTCGGACTTTGGCTTTGGCTCTAGGTCGGAATCTGGCTGCGGCTGCGGCTGCGGCTGCGGCTGCGAGTGCTGGTGTGGCTGTGGCTGTGGCTGCAAGTGCAAGTGCAAGTGCAAGTGCAAGTGCAAGTGCAAGTGCAAGTGCAAGTGCAAGTGC